>CAYUZU010000015.1:0-119393 GCA_964448675.1 uncultured Planctomycetales bacterium | reverse complement strand
CCTCGCACAACCGCACTACCCAAACTTCAACCTACCGATGAATAATCCGGGCTAATCGACGAGCCTCGATTCCGGCGTGCCGGCGGGGCGAGCTGGTAGTTTCAGGTCGTCGCCGCGCGACTCGACGACGCGCCGCAGCCAGGCCTCCGGATAGCCGACCTCTTGCGGGCCGCCGTGCTCGTCCTTGACGTAACCGTCGTTGTATTTGCACAGCAGGTGCTCGCCCAGCTCGCGCCAGCGCTTCACCGCCATTTCCGCGTGCGACACCGAGTAGTCCGTCAAGTAACGCGTCATCAACGCCGGGTCCGTCTTGTGCAGCGCGAGCGCCGTCTGTTCCACCGCCGGCTGCAAGGCGAGGAACTGCCCCTCGAGCGCCTGCTGTACGGCCTGGATATCGGGCTTCATGTCGGCATAGCGGAGGTTTGCGACGTTCGCGACGAAGTTGAACACCCACCACGCCGAGTCCCACGAGAAGCGCTGCAGGCTGCCGACCGTGTAAGATTCGGGCAGCGCGTCGATGCCGCAATACAGCGGCACGTACACGGTGAAGTAGGTATCGTCGACGCCGTACCAGTACACCCCGCCGATGGGATCGGGCAGCCAGGCCCGCGACTGCGATACGAACGTGAAGCCGGTTTGCTGGGTTGAAATCGGCCGTTCCCATACGTACTTCTGCCCGTCGACCTCCCATACCATGGGTCGCCAGCGGTTTGGCGTTCCGTAGGGACCGGCGTCGATGCCGCGCGTCATGTCGAATGGCGTGCCTTCATAATGATCACGCATCAGCGCGAACACGTCGCTCAGCGACAGCTTGCGGTCCGGCTTGATCCACAGCGGGTACGGCTTGGCCCCCGCGACCGCGCGGTGATAGTCCGACGACAGATTCAACGAAGGCGCGGCCCGGCGAAACATGCTCCATACCCGTGCGGCGCCGTAACGCTGATTGCGGGGCGTCGCCGGACAGTACGCCTCGCAAAACTGGAACGGCTCGTCCGCGTCCGGGTCGTAATAGCCGCGCTCGATCGCGAACGAGATCACGTCCGGCGAGTAGCGGCAATTCTCAGGATCGTCGAGCGCGAACGTGCCGATGCGTGCCTTGTTGGCGTGCGCCGACATCGTGCCATCGGGCAGCCGAACCGCGACCCAGTGCGCCCCGTCACCGCCCGGCCCCGGCCCGACCATTTCCATGATCCAGGCCTCTCTCGTGTCAGCGATGGAGAATGACTCGCCGCTGGAGCGATAGCCGTGCTCGGCGACGAGATCGGTCATGACGGTGATGGCCTCGCGCGCGGTCTTCGCGCGTTGCAGCGCCAGGCGCATCAGGTCCCAGTAGTGCAGCCGGCCGTCGGGGTTTACCAGCTCTTCGCGGCCGACGAACGTCGTCTCGGCGATGGCGAGCTGGTGCTCGTTCATCAACCCGACGACTGCGTAGGTGTGCGGCACCTGTTTCACGTGCTCGCGAATGCGCGTCGACCAGCGATCGCCACTGACCAGGCTGCCGGGCTCGTGGTCGGCGGCGGGGATGCGGCGCAGCCGCGGGTGGAACTCGCCATCGCAGGTGTAGGTGATGATCACCGAGCCATCCTGCGTGGCCCCGGGCGTCAGCAGCAGGTTGGTGCAGGCTGGCGCAGCGGGTATGCCGGCATACGCCAACATGAATACGACAGGGGGCAACAGGTAGCGGGGGCAGGGCGTCCAGCGCATGAAACACTCCAGTTCACCGGGCGTGTGCGTCGCCGTGCTCGGTCGGCGGCGGTTTTGTCGCATAACGTGCATGTTAGACGCTGTCGTGCATTTGTGCAGCGCGGATCGAAGATACCCAGCCCCGCCAAGGGCGCGGCGCGGGCGGTCCCGGGCTATAATCCGCCCACACTGTACCCAGGCTGCAAGGGCTCGTGCGCATGGCCGTCAGAAGAAAGCCCCGCATTCGTCTCGACACACGCGCTGCCGGCGTGTTGCTGCACCCGACATCGCTGCCCGGGCGTCACGGCATCGGCGATCTCGGCGAATGGGCGTATCGCTTCGTCGATTTCCTGCACGACGCCGGGCTGACCTGGTGGCAGATGCTGCCGATCAATCCCATCGGTCCCGGCTACTCGCCCTACAGCGCGCTGTCGGCCTTCGCCGGCAATCCGCTGCTCATCAGCCTGGATGGCCTGGCCGACGAGGGCCTGCTCGACAAGGTCGACCTGTCACCCGCCCGCGGCCTGCGCGCCGACCGCGTGAATTACGCCAGCGTCACGCGCTACAAGCTGGCGCGGCTGCGTGGTGCGTTTGAGCGTTTCGTCAAGCGCGGCGGCCTGCAACGCAAGGCGTTCGAGCGGTTCCGCGAGCAGCAGGCCGGTTGGCTCGACGACCACGCGCTGTACAGTGCTCTGCGCAAGGCGCACGATGGCAAGCCCTGGGTGGACTGGCCCGCGCCCCTGCGCCGCCGACAGAAGCGCGCCCTCACTCGCGCGGCCGACGAGCACGCCGACGAGATCAACTTCGAGCGGTTCCTGCAGTACATCTTCGACCGCCAGTGGATTGCCCTGCGCAAGCACGCCAACAGCCGCGGCGTCGGACTGATTGGCGACATCCCCATCTTCGTCGCGCATGACAGCAGCGACGTCTGGGCGCACCCCGAGTTGTTCGATCTCGACGAACGCGGCCGCGCCCGGACCGTCTCCGGCGTGCCGCCCGACTACTTCAGCAAGACTGGTCAGCGCTGGGGACACCCGCATTATCACTGGTCGCGGCACAAGGCGACCGGCTTCGCGTGGTGGCTCGCGCGGTTTTCCCGCGTTTTCGAGCAGGTTGACGCCACGCGCATCGATCACTTTCTCGGGTTCAACCGCGTCTGGGCCGTGCCGGGCCGCGCGAAGACCGCCCGCCGGGGCAAATGGGTCAAGACGCCCGGCCGCGAACTGTTCGACAAGGTGCAGCAGCAGCTCGGCCGCCCCGAGGTCATTGCCGAGGATCTCGGCCTGCTCGTGCCGGAAGCCGCGGCGCTGCGCGATCGATACGCCTTCCCCGGCATGCGGCTATTGCAGTTCGCGTTCGGCAACGACGAGGGCGATCGCTACCACCAGCCGCACAACCACCCGCCCAACGCCGTCGTCTACCCCGGAACCCACGACAACGACACCACGGTCGGCTGGTTCGAGCAGCTCGCGAAGGTGGAGCGCCGGCAGCGGGGTGAACGGCTCAACCCCTATCGCCGCGTGTTGCGCTATACCGGCAGCGACGGCCGGCAGATTCACTGGGAGATCATCCGCCTGGCGCTGCTGTCGCCGGCCCGGACGGCGATCGTGCCGATGCAGGACCTGCTTGGCCTCGACAACAAGTCGCGCATGAACACGCCGGCGACGACATCGGGTAACTGGTGCTGGCGGCTGCGCAGGCAGCAGCTTACAGGGCGTTTAGCCGAGCGCGTGCGGAAGATGGCGCACACCTACGAGCGAATCCCGCCAGCCCGGCGTTGAGCGTGCGCGCCCGCGCGGCTTGCAGCGGCGGGGCGTTGCGCCACGCGCCGACATGGGCTACACTTCCGGGACGAACTTCCAAGGGAGGCGAGGCATGGCCAAACGAACGCAACGCCGCAAGTCGCAAACCGACCCGCTCGAGCGCGTGGACGCGCTGGCGCGCAACCTCTGGTGGACGTGGCATCCCGCTCCGCAGCGGCTCTTTGCCGGGCTGGATCCCGCCATCTGGGAAACCACGGGGCACAATCCCGTGCTGACGCTCCAGCGGCTGTCGGACGACCGCCGCGACACGCTGCGCAACGATCCCGCGTTTCTGGAGCTGCTGCAGGATTGCGAACGGCAACTGCGCGATTACCAGCGCAGCAAAACCTGGTTCCAGCGCACCGCGACCGCCAAACAGAAGCGGCTGCGCGTGGCGTATTTCTGCGCCGAATTCGCCCTGCACGAGTGCCTGCCGATCTACGCCGGCGGGCTGGGCGTGCTGGCCGGCGACCACCTCAAGTCCGCCAGCGACCTGGGCATTCCGCTTGTGGGCGTCGGCTTGCTCTATCGCAACGGGTACTACCGCCAGGAGCTGCGCCGCGACGGCTCCACCCGCGCGATCTTCCCGTACCATGATTTCGCCCAGCTTCCGCTGGAGGACACGCGGCAGACGATCGTCGTGCCGCTGGCCACGCGCAAGCTGCGCGTGCGCATCTGGCAGGCGCAGGTCGGCAACGTCCCGCTTTATCTCCTCGACAGTGACCTGCCCGAAAACCGCCCGCGTGACCGTGCCATCACCAGCCGGCTCTACGGCGGCGACCAGGAGACGCGCATCCAGCAGGAGATCCTGCTCGGCATCGGCGGGATGGCGGCCCTCGACAAGCTCGGTGTGCGCGTCAACACCTATCACCTCAACGAAGGCCACGCCGCCTTCTGCGTGCTCGAGCAGTTGCGCAAGCACCGCAATGCCGGCCGGTCGCACGATGCCGCCATCAAGCGGATTCGCTCTGCGACAGTCTTTACCACCCACACGCCCGTGCCCGCCGGCCACGATCGCTTTCCGCCGGCGTTGATGCGGCGATACTTCAACCCGCTGCTCGACAAGCTGCGGCTGTCCCGTGACGAATTGCTGGCGCTTGGCCGCGTCAATGCCGACGATCGCAAGGAGCCGTTCTGCATGACCGTGCTGGCGCTCCGGCTCAGCGGCCGCTGCAACGGCGTTTCCGAGATTCACGGCCGCGTGTCGCGCGAGATGTGGACCGACGTCTACGACACGGACAACCCGGACGACGTTCCGATCGAACACATCACCAATGGCATCCACACCGCGACCTGGCTTGCGCCCGAGCTGCGGCCGCTCTATGATCGCGTGCTCAAGCCACGTTGGGTCGGCGGCGGTCCGGACGACAAGTGCTGGCAGCGTGTCGACCGCATCAAGCCGAAGGACCTGTGGCAGGCCCGCAATCTGCTGCGGCGCAAGCTGGTGCACTTCATTCGTGATCGCCTGCGCCAACAAATCCAGCGACGCTGCGAGCCGCTGACCGAGCTCATCGCCGCTCTGCGCGCCTTCGACGAGAACGCACTGACGATCGGCTTCGCCCGGCGTTTCGCGACGTACAAGCGGGCCCCGCTGATTTTCCAGAACGCGCGGCGTTTGGAGCGCATCCTCAGCCAGCCTAGCCGGCCGGTGCAGTTGGTCTTCGCCGGCAAGGCACACCCGGCCGACGCCGAGGGACAGGCCTTCGCCCAGCGCGTCTATCAGCAGGCGCGCAAAGGGGGCTTTCGCGGCCGCGTCGTGCTGCTCGAGGATTACGACATGGAGGTTGGCCGCATGCTGACGGCGGGGTGTGACGTGTGGCTCAACAACCCAGTCCCGCCGCAGGAAGCGTCCGGCACCAGCGGGATGAAGCCGCCGCTCCACGGCGGGTTGAATTGCTCCGTGCTCGATGGCTGGTGGCCGGAGGCGTACAACGGCCGCAACGGCTGGGCGCTCGAGCCGACGGGGGAGGCCCGCAGTGCCGCGGCGCGCGACCGGCAGGACGCGACCGCGATCTACGACCTGCTCGAGGACCAGATCGTGCCGCTGTTCTACAACCGCGACGCGAGCGGGCTGCCGCATCGCTGGGTGAAGTACATGCAGGCGTCGCTGAAGACGGTTTGCGGTGAGTTCAACACGCACCGGATGCTGGCGGAGTATCTGCGGCTGTACAGCGGGGTGTGACGGCGCCGTTGGCCCCAGCGGCACTCGACAGGCTGGCCGCGTGTAATAGGACTCTGCGGCCCTCCTGCATCAATCAACCCTCGATGATCGATAATGCACGGACGCAAACGCGTTTGGAACGTCCGATAACGCTCAGGCAGCGCGCCCGCGACCGTTGGTTCTTGTTTTGGGATCATGATTGGTGTAACGTTTCATAGTGGAGGAGCACTCTGGAGGCGGAATCGCAAAGCACACGTCTTGCATAGTTGTGCCAGCATGCCGTGGGACCGTGCGCCGTGTGTATCCGACTGCACCTCTGGAGGTCGAAAGGTGAACATCAACATTTCTCGAGGAGGAAAAGGTATGAAGAAAGTGGCACTGATCGTCACGTTGGCGGTCGCTGCGACGGCGTCAGCCCAGTTGAGTTGGGACTACGTGCCGATGGCGGATGGTAGCCTCCAGCAGGGTTACAACATCAACCACCTGCGCTCGTGGCTGATCGCTGATCCGGCAACGAACATGCTGTACTACAACCAGTGGAACGACCACTACGAGACCTACAAGATCGATGCTGCTGGCGCCACCAACTACGGCGTCACCAGCGGCGCCGATTGGGGTGTCATTGCCGATCCCGGCAACCTGATCTACGGCGGTGACGACGCCGGTACCGCGGGCAACGTCCTGGGCGGGCAGCTCTACGCTGTCGCTCGCGTCGATGGTTCGGCCAAGTGGCGCCAGATGGTCCGGCTCGACCTGACCGCCGAGACCTGGCAGGTTGGTACGCCCAATGGCACTGGCGTTGGTGGTTCCAACGGCAACGGCACCATGAACTACGCGTTCGGCGTCTATGACGATGCTGGCGCGACCACCTACCTCGGTCGCTGGTCCGGCTCGCGCAACTTCGCTTACGGTGCCGTCACGAATGAGGCCACCTTTGACTACGACGAGTCGGTCCGCGACGGCGGCTCGACCGGTTACTGGGGTCAGGATGCGGTCATCGGCACCGACGGCTACATGTATCTGTACGAGCAGGGTTTCAATGGCGGCCCGAACCAGCTTCGTCGCGCTGATCTCTCCGCGGCCAATCCGCAGGAAGAGCTCGCCACTGAGTGGGTCAACGCCCAGGGCCCCAACAACGACAACCACAACCGCCACACCAATGCGTCCATCGAGTTCATCCCCGGTGGCATCACGGGTGACGGTGCGGACGAGCTCTGGGTCATGCCGGCGGCCTTCGCTGGTGGCACCCAGGTGCACGACATCTATCGCTATGACGCTGCGACTGGCAGCTTCATCGACACCGAGCCGCTGCCGTTCGACATTACGGCTGACGGCAAGGGCTACGACATGGCGTTCATGGACGGCACGTTGTACGTCATGCAAGGCCACGGCGAGAACAAGCTCTGGTCGGCGCCGGTGCCCGAGCCCGCCAGCTTCCTGCTGCTCGGCCTCGGTGCGCTGATCCTGCGTCGCCGCTAGGTTTGGTCTGACGCAGCGTCCGGGCTTCGTACCGGACGAACGAGCCCATCATCGGCGGGCGTGTCACACGATGGCACGCCCGCTGTCATGCGCGCGTGGCGCGCCGTAACGCCGCGAATCCTGCGACATGCTGATGGCCCTTCACAACCCCCGCTGCGTCACCAGGTACACCGCGAAACTGCCCAGCCAGTGCCCGCCCTCGTAGTGCTCATCGCTGACCGCCGCCAGGCCCGCCCGGCGGTGTTCCGCCGCGGCCGCCCGCAGACCTTCCGCCCGCGGATCACCTCGGGGCAGCCCCGCAGCGATACCATCGAGCATCCACGCTCGCGACAGGTTCAGCCCGTCGAGGTGCACCAGGTGCCCGTCCGATCGGTCCGTCACCACCGCCGGCGCCAGCCAGTCCGCCGACCCGTCCTGGCTCAACTCCGGCAGAAACGCCCCCAGCCACGCCGCGAACGCGGCCGGGTCGAGAATTCGCCGCATCAGGTCCGCCTCGGCCAGGATCGGCGACAAGAACGCGTGCCCGTCCGGCTCGAACGCCAGCGTCGCGCCGCGGTCACGCTGGTAGTACTGCCGAACCCGCGCCGTGACGAGCCGCACCATCTCGCGGTCGTCGGCGATGCGCGCCCAGTCATGCACCAGGCCGAGCGCGAACGCCGTCTGGCTGTGCTCCCCGGTGCGCACCGGATAGGTCAGCTTCGGCAGCCACGTCTTGAAGCGTTCGGCGGCGATCCGTTCCAGCGGCTGCAGCGTCTCCGCCCACTGCCGCGCCTGGCGATCGTCCCATTCACGCAGTTCGGCACAGAGTTGCAATAGCCATGCCAGCCCGTACGGGCGCTCGAACGTCCCGCGGCCCTCGGCGCTGAAGTACGCCACCTCGCCCGCGACCTTCTCGTCGGTGAAGCTCTCGGCCAGTGCCGCCCGCGCCTGCGGCACGAACGCCGCCCGCGGGTACATCCGACACAGCCGCACCAGCAGCCAATGCCCGTGCACGGCCGAGTGCCAGTCGAAGCAGCCGTAGAAGACCGGCGTCAGCGCTCGCGGCGGCCGGGCGTCGCTGTCGTCGTTCATCACGTGCGAGATCTTGTTGGGGTACTCGCGGTGCACGCAGTTCAGCGCCAGCTCCGCGAAGCGCACCGCGGTCCGTTCATCCAATCGTTCCTGGGCGGTTGCCGCGGGCAGCAGCGCCCCGGCCAGCAACAGGCTGCACAAGTATCGCGCTCTCATGGTTGCGGTCCTCGTCCCCCGGTCGTGTCGCTTTCAGCCGTTCGGGCGCGGCGCGGCGCTGTCCAGCGCGGCGGGCAACTCGTGCACCGTGTCGAGAATCAGGTCGGGCCGGCGATCGAGCCAGACTTCTGACCCGTCCCACACGCCGGTGCGCAGCAGCACGGTGCGAAAGCCGAACTTCTGTGGCCCGTCGACGTCGGCGTCAGGCGTATCGCCGACGAAGAGCACCTGCTGCGGCTGGATATCGCCCGCTGTGTGACGCGTCGTGGCCAGCGCCCGCTCGTACATGCGCTTGTTCGGCTTGCGATAGCCGACGTCGGACGAGAATACCAGCACGTCGAAATACGGGGCGAATCGCAGCCGCTGCAGCTCCTCGACGCACAGGTGCGCTGGCGTGGCGACGTTGCTTACCAGTCCGAGGGTGTAGCCGCGTTCGCGCAGCGCCGCGAGCGTCTCACACGCCGGGCCGATTGGATCGAGGCAGCCGACCCACGGCCGCCACATCGCATCCACCAGCTTGTCCATGAAATCGCCATCGCGCAGGGCGACGTTCTGCGCGGCGGCCCAGTCGCGCAGCAATTGCCGCGGGTCGGTCTCGCGATAGTCGTTCTCCTCGTTCGCGGCCCCGAGCTGGCCCAGCAGGTGCGCCCCGAGCGTATCGATGGCGCCGTCCGGCGTGTCGATGCCAGCCCGCTGCAAGAAGCTCAGCGCCGCCTCGACGCCGCGTGGCCAGACGTCTTGCTGTCGGCTGACATGCGCCAGCGTGCCGCCCCAGTCGAACAGAATTACACGCGTGTTCTCGAACATAATCCCGGTATCCTAGCGAACCGCGCGGCTTACGGGAAACCGCCACGTCGCGGGTTTGCCGTGAGTGTCGGCGCGATAGACTGCATCGACGAACCCGGCCCTCTGACCGGACGATAAGGAGCTGCGTATGGCGAGCATGGAACTGATGGTGGTTATCGGCTTTTTCGGGGGCTTTGCAGTCCTCGTGATAGGCTCAATTCTGATCGGGAAGCACCTGGAGCGTAAGCGGCGCGACGCGCTGGCCGACGTCGCCGGGTCGATAGGGCTGGACTTTGATGCCGCGGGGGACGTGGTTTCGCTGGACTCGTTGGCTGGTCTGCATCTGTTCTCGCTGGGCCACGATCGTCGCGTTGGCAATGTCCTGCACGGTCGGCGCGGTCGCGTCGACGTGCTGATCTTCGATTACCGCTACACGATCGGCACTGGCAAGAACCGCTCGGTATATCAGCAGAGCGTGGCGGCGTTCCCCGCCGACGAGTCGGTGCCGCAATTCGCCGTGCGGCCCGAGAACATCTTTCACAAGATCGGCGCGGCGTTTGGCTACCAGGACATCGACTTCCCCGCCCACCCCGAGTTCTCGCGGCGGTTCGTGGTGCGCGGCCCGAACGGGGGGGCCATCCGCTGGTACTTCACCGAGCCGCGGATCCAGGCGATGATGAGTGCCCCAATGAGCTGTTTCGAGGCGGCCAACGGCTGGTTCGTGGTCTATCAGTCCCGCCGCCGCTGCAAGCCCGAGGAGCTCGCGGATTTCATCGACGCGGCGGTCGCCGTGTACCAGGCCGTGGTGGCGCGGCGCTAGCCCCGTTTGCCACCCTGCTTCTGGATCTTCGCCCAGGTGTCCTTCAGCGTCACCGTGCGGTTGAACACCAGCTTGTCGCGGGCCGAATCGGCATCGACGCAGAAGTAGCCGTGTCGCTCGAACTGCAGGCGGTGAATGCCGTCGGGCCAGGCGGGGCCGCCGCCGGCGTCCCAGCTCGACTCGAGCTTGCACCCGTCGAGCGCCTGCAGTGAATCGGGGCTGAGGTTGTCCTTCCAGTCGCGTCCCTCCGGCACGTCGTCGGGGTCTTCCGTCGTGAACAGGTGCTCGTAGAGGCGGACCTCGGCGTCCTGTGCGTGTTCGGCTGAAACCCAGTGCAGCGTGCTCTTGACCTTGCGGCCGTCGGGGGCGTCGCCGCCACGCGTCGCCGGGTCGTACGTGCAATGCACCTCCGTGACGTTTCCGGCGCCGTCCTTCACGCAGTGCGTGCACTTGACGAAGTAGGCGTAGCGCAGCCGCACCTCGCGCCCCGGCGTCAGGCGGTAGTACTTCGGCGGCGGCTCCTCGCGGAAGTCGTCCTGCTCGATGTACAGCACCTTGGAGAAGGGCACCTTGCGCGTGCCGGCGCTCGCGTCCTCAGGGTTGTTGATGGCGTCGAGCTCTTCGGATTGCCCGTCGGGGTAGTTGTCAATGACGAGCTTCAGCGGCCGCAACACGCACATCGCCCGCGGGCAGACCTTGTTCATGTGGTCGCGGACGCAGTGTTCCAGCAGCGCGATGTCGATCATGCTGTCCGCCTTGGCCACACCGATGCGGGTGCAGAAGTGCCGAATCGCCTCGGGCGTGTAGCCGCGGCGGCGCAAGCCGCTGATGGTGGGCATGCGCGGGTCGTCCCAGCCACGGACATACTTGCCCTTGACCAGCTCGAGCAGCTTGCGCTTGCTCATCACGGTGTAGTTGAGGTTGAGCCGGGCGAATTCGATCTGCTGCGGGTGGTGAATCTGCGGCTCGCGCCCTTCGTTGATGGCGTCGATGAACCAGTCGTACAGCGGGCGGTGATTCTCGAACTCCAGTGTGCAGATCGAGTGCGTGATCTCCTCGATCGAGTCCTCCAGCCCGTGCGCCCAGTCGTACATCGGGTAGATGCACCACTTGGCGCCGGCGTGCGGGTGCGGCGCATGCAGGATGCGGTACATCACCGGGTCGCGCATGTTCAGGTTGGGGTGGGCCATGTCGATCTTCGCCCGCAGCGTCCGCGCGCCGTCGGGGAACTCGCCCGCGCGCATCCGCTGGAACAGGTCGCGATTCTCGCTCGGGCTGCGCTCGCGATAGGGGCTGTCCGTCCCGGGCGTCCTGAGCGTGCCGCGGCGCTCCCGTGTCTCTTCCGGCGTCAGGTCGCACACGTAGGCCTTGCCCTTGTCGATCAGCTCCAGCGCCCACGCGTACATCTGCTCGAAGTAGTCCGACGCATAGAAGAGGCGGTCCCCCCAGTCGAACCCCAACCAGCGCACGTCGGCCGTGATCGAATCGATGTACTCCTGCTCCTCCTTGATCGGGTTCGTGTCGTCGAAACGCAGGTTGCACAGCCCGCCGAAGTCCGCCGCGATACCGAAGTTCAGGCAGATGCTCTTGGCGTGGCCGATGTGCAGGTAGCCGTTGGGCTCCGGCGGAAAACGCGTGTGTACCCGCGGCCGCCCGTCCGGCCACGTACCCCAGCGGTGCGTGCGGTTGTGCTCGTGGATGATGTCGCGGATGAAATCGGAACGCGCGGGCGTGCTCTCGTCGGCGCCGGCGTTCCCGGTCTTGTGATCTGCGGCCATGGTCGCGTTTCCTGTACAGCAGAGGGTCATCGCGCCGCGCTGCGTGTGCCCGCCACGCACCCGTCGCCACGACCGGGCGATGATATCGGCTGGCGCCCGTTTCTCAAAGAGCCGCCCCGGGCCGGGACGCCGCGGCGGCTTCTGATGCTGCCGCGAACGCGTTACAATGCCGGGCATGGGTGCTGCTGCGGTCATACTAATCCGCCAGAATCGCTGCATTCGCCGCTATCAGGAGGCCGGCGCGGTCCGTCCCGGGGCGGCCCGTGCGCCTGCCGACGTCGGCGTCCCGCAGGACCGGGCGCTGCGGCGTCTCGTGGCGTGTGGGGTGCTGGTGGACGCGGGCGACGGGCGGCTGTACTTGGACCAGCCGGCGGCGGTCGAGTTTCTGCGCGCTCGGCGCCGGCGTGTCTGGCTGTTGGCGGTCCTGACCGTCTTCGCGTTTGCGCTGGGCTACCTGATCTGGCAGTGCTGACCGCGCCGGGCCGCCCGCAGACGCCGTTTCGCCCGGGCCGACGAGGGACCAAGCATACAGGAGACGCACCGTGGCGGAGTTCCTGAGTGTCTTCATGACGGCCGAAGGGCTGGTCGCGCTGGTCACGCTGGCGCTGCTCGAGATCGTCCTCGGCATCGACAATATCGTCTTCATCGCGGTCATCACGTCGCGGCTGGAGAAGCGCGTGCAGCCGCTGGCCCAGCGGATCGGGCTGCTGGCGGCAATGGCGACGCGCATCGTGCTGCTGTTGGGCATCAACTGGATCATCTCGCTCGATGCAGAGCTCTTCGCCGTCTTCGGGCATGGTTTCTCGGGCAAGGCTCTGATTCTGCTCGCCGGCGGACTGTTCCTGCTGGCCAAGGCCACCTTCGAGATCCATCACAAGCTCGAGGCCGGCGGCGGCGAGGCGCCGCACGCGCCGCAACGGGCCACCTTTGCCGGCGCGATCGCCCAGATCGCCGTGATCGATGCGGTGTTCTCGCTGGACTCGGTGATTACCGCGGTCGGCATGGCCAAGCATGTCGAGATCATGATCGTGGCGATCGTCATCGCGATCGCGGTGATGATGATCTTCGCCACCCCGGTGAGCAACTACATCGAGCGACACCCGACGTTGAAGATGCTGGCGCTGTCCTTCCTGCTGCTGATCGGCGTGATGCTGGTCGCCGACGGCATGGGCAAGCACATCAACCGCGGTTACATCTACTTCGCGATGGGCTTCTCACTGTTCGTCGAGCTGCTGAACCTGCGGGTACGGCGCAAGCGGCCGGTGCTCCGGCTGAACATGCCCAACGTGTCGCGGTTCGCCCGGTGGTGAGCCGGTTCACCAAGCGACCCGGTTTCCGGTACGATGGGCCGGAAACGCCGCCGAGCGGCTGCAAGTGCCACGATCCGTCAGCACAAGGACCACCATGACCGACACCGTACGAGCCCGCTTCGCCCCCTCGCCGACCGGCTACCTGCACGTCGGCGGGGCCCGGACCGCGCTGTTCAACTACCTGCTGGCCAAGCGGGCCGGCGGGCAGTTCATCATTCGCATCGAGGACACCGACCAGACCCGCAATATCGCCCACGCCGACAAGAAGCTGCTGGCGGACCTGCGCTGGCTCGGGCTGCAATGGGACGAGGGCCCCGAGGTCGGCGGTGATTTCGGCCCGTATCATCAATCGCAGCGGCTCGACCTTTACCGCGGGCACGCCCAGCGCCTGCTCGACGAAGGCAAGGCCTACTACGCCTTCGACACGCGCGAGGAGCTCGAGGCAATGCGGGCCGCGGCCCGGCAGCGCGGCGAGAAGGGCTTCCGCTATCCGCGCCCGACGTCGTTCCCGTCCGAAGCCGACGCGCAGCAGGCGCGCGGCGAAGGCCGCCCGGTGGTCGTCCGCTTCAAGATGCCGCAGCAGGAAACGGTGGTCCGCGACGAGATCCTCGGCAACGTGACCATCCGCGCTGAAGAGCTCAGTGATTTCGTCATCGTCAAGGCCGACGGCTGGCCGACGTACCACTTCGCGGTGGTGGTCGACGACGCCGGCATGCAGATCACCCATGTGCTCCGCGGGCAGGAGCACCTGATGAACACGCCCAACCACATCGCGCTGTTCGAGGCGTTCGGCTACCCGCTGCCCAAGTTCGGCCACCTGCCGATCATCTTCAACATGAGCGGCAGCAAGATGAGCAAACGCGAGAAGGACAAGGTCGTCCGCGAGGCGGCCAAGGCGGCCGGCGTGGACGACGCCCGCGTGATGCAGCTCGCCGGGCTCGACGATGCCGACCTGTTCGCATCCTGGCGCAAGGGCGACACGCAGTTGCCGGGCGACGCGCTGCAACGCCTGGCCCGGGCGCTCGACGTCCACCTGCCCGAAATCGACATCCATGACTTCCGTGCCAGCGGCTACCTGCCCGAGGTGCTCACCAACTTCATCGCGCTGCTCGGCTGGAATCCAGGTGACGAGCGCGAGCGGTTCAGCCTCGACGAACTGCGCGATGCGTTCAGCCTCGACCGCGTCGGCAAAACCAACGCCCGCTTCGACCGCGACAAGCTGCTGGCGTTCAACACGATGGCCCTCGAGGCGGCCGACATCGACCGCAAACTGGCCGCCATGCGCGACTGGCTGACGGTCAACGAGCCCGGGCCGCTGACCGGGCTCGACGACGCCACGCTGCGCAAGCTGATCGAGCTCTGCGCCGGCTTCCGCACCTTCCCCGACATCGAGCTCAAGTGCGGCGCGTTGTTCAAGCCCGACGACCAGCTCGCATACGATCCCGGCGCCGTGAAGAAGTGGCTGCACAAGGGCGATGGCAGGGGACTGGCGGTGCTGCGCGACCTGCGCGGGCAACTGGCGGCGCTCGACGACTGGTCCGCCACAACGCTCGATGCCCTGATCCGCAGCTACGCCGAGCAGCACGAGCTCGGCATGGGCAAGGTGGCCCAGCCGCTGCGCATCGCCGCGACGGGCACCACGATCAGCCCCGGCATCGACGAAACGCTCGTGCTGCTGGGCAAGGAGCGCACGCTGGCACGAATTGATCGCGTGTTGGCGCAGTGCCAGCCGTAGCAGGCACGTTATACTGCGCCGCGGGCCATTCAACAGACCGCCGCACCGGAGGCAACGCGCCAATGCAACGCACACGACACCGGACCACCGCCCAGGCCGTCACGCTGCTTGGCCTGCTCGTCACGCTGCCCGTCCTGGTCGGCTGCCAAGGCGCGATCGTCGGCCACTGGACACTGGTCGAGGCGAAGCCCAGCCGCGAAGTTTTCAGCATCGACGACGCCAACTTCCGCCAGGACGGCACCTTCAACGCCACCGTGACGCTCGAGGGCCAGACCGCCGACCAGCAGGGCACCTACAAGTTCAATGGCTTCAAGCTCATCCTGCGCCCGGAGGCGGGCGGCCAGCGCGAATACGGCGCCGTCCTCAAGGTCAACCGCCTCGAAGTCAGCCAGGGCAGTCGCCACGTGGTCTTGCGCAAAAAGAAAGGGAGCTGACATGAGCGCCAACGATCGCGGCCACGTCATTCGCCAGCGTGTGGTCTATGTAGGCCGCGTCCAGGGCGTCGGCTTCCGCATGACCACCGTCGAGCTGGCCCGCCGCCACGCCGGCGTCGCGGGCTACGTCCGCAACCGCCCCGAGGGCACGGTCGAGCTCGAAGCTGAGGGCCCGCCCGACGCGGTGAACGCGTTGCTGGCGGACGTCAGCGAGCACTTCAGCGGTCACATCCAGGACAGCCACAAGACGTCCGTCGAGCCCCAGGGCGAAAAGGGCTTCGACATCCGCTATTGAGCGTTGTTGACGCCCGCGGCGCGCGGTTTGCGCGTCGGGCAAATCGCCCGGTCAGTCCTGCGTGCCGAACGACGCGGGCGATTCGCCCAGGTCGACGATGCTGCACGCGAGGATCGGGTCGAGGCCCAGCTCACGGGCTTTCTCCACCAGCCGGTCGCTCTCGGCCCCGGGGTTGACGAAGAGCTCCGTCGGCTTGAGCTGCGCAATCGTCTCCAGCAGCTGTTCGCCCACGGCGGGTGGAACGTAAAGTGATATCCGGTCGACCTTTACGGGGACCTCCGCCAGCGAGCGGTAGGCCTGATGCCCCTCGATCTCCCCGCCGGCGGGATTCACGGGGTACACCGTCCAGCCCTGCTTCTCGTGCGCGCGCACGGACTTGTTGCCGAACTTGTTGCGGTCGGCGGACGCCCCGACGATCGCGACGGTTTTCGCACTCATCGCAGAACCTCGCAGTCATGTGAAGGTTTGATTAGCGGACGCCGTCTCCCGCGTCGATAGGACCAGTAGTCTGGTTTCGCGTGAGCGCACTTGCGAGAGAGTCGAAACATGCCGACCTCCGGCCCGCAACATATTCACTATGCCATTACCGGCGCCCAACTTTATCTGGGCTTCGAAGGCAGTGCCACCCATCGTGTCTCGCTGGCCAGCGAGCACCTGGTTGCCGACTTCATCGCGCTGAACCTGCCGCGCGAGACGGTGGTCGTCGACCTCGGCGCCTGCCGCTACCTGGACAGCACGTTCGCCGGCTGGATGATCCGTCTGCATCAGCGGCTGAAACACGCCGACGGGCGCCTGATCCTATCGCGCTGCCCGGAAACCTGCTGGGCCAACCTGCAGGTGATGGGGCTGACCAGCCTGTTCGAGTTCGAAGACACGCCCACCCCGCCGCAGACCCGCCGCATCAGTTGCTGTGACCCCGAGGAAACCGACGCCGAGGCGATCGAGTTCATGCTTCACGCCCACGAGAACCTGGCGGGAGTGAACGATCGCAACCGGCAGGTGTTCACGCCCATCACCGACACGCTGCGTGAGGAACTCGACAAGCGACGGTGATTCGTGGCTGTCCGGCGCTGTTCGCTGTCAGCCGGCAGCTTTCCGTTGTCAGTTATCCCTCGACAGCCGGAAGGCGTGTTCCGCCTGCCGAACTGGCGCCGTGCCGGGCGATTGGCGGGGTCCGAGCCGCACGACTCGCAGAGCCGTGGCACACCGCTTCAGTCTTGGGCAGGCGGCGAATCAGAGCCGCCGGCGCGAGCCGGTGGCAGGACCGACCGCTGGCGCGGACGGCGCTGATGGCGGGCGCGGCTCGCGGTGGGGTGGAGTCCAGTAGGCGCGGCTCCGCCGTCACGATTCGCTCGAATCCGGGTCTCTGGCAGCGTAGCGGGGCGCGACGGCGGTGTAGGGGCGGCCGAGGAGCTTCTTGATCAGCACGACCTCGCCCATGTCATTGCCCTCCAGCACGTGCCCCAGCCACTGCAGCCCGTAGCCCGCCGACAGCAGCAGCGCCGGCCGCCACCACAGGTCCCAGCGCCACTGGTAGAGCTGCACGCCGGCCAGCACGACCGCCGCGATGGTCAGCGGGATGCCGACGTAGTGCAGACCGCGCGACACCGGGTGCTGGTGCCGCTCGAGCCAGTTCGTGAGCCAGCGGGGGCGGGGATTGCTCATGCGGCGGATGATACCCCGGGGCGATTGGGGAGCAACATTTGCGCCCGGTTGGAGTGCCCCCCGGCGGACCCCCGATAGGGCGCATAATGGGAGACAATGCCATGATCGTGACACTCGACAATCAGCGTGTGGAAACCCAGGCCCAGGACGGGGCCACCCTCGGCGACGTCGTGCAGCAGGTGCGTGCCGAGCACGATGATTGCCTGATCGTCTCGGTGTCGGTCAACGGCACCCCGCTCAGTGATGCCGATCTCGAGCAGACCCTGGCCCAGCCGATCAGCCCGGAGACCCAGGTCGACCTCGAGACCGGCGACCCGCGGGCGCTGACGCGCGACGCGCTGCGCGGCTTGGCGATCGAGTTCAAGAACGTCGGCCAGAAGCACCCCGAGATCGCCGACCGGCTGGGGTCGAACGAGGCGTCCGTTGGCGTGCAGGAAGTCGGACAGGTGATCCAGCTCTGGCAGACGAGCTTCCGCGTGTTCGGGCAGTGCAGCGGGCTGCTGGGGGACGACCTGACGCAATGGCCCTACGAGGGACAGCCGATCCAGGCGTGGTTCGAGGAGGTCGTCGGCAAGCTGGTCGAGGTGCGCGAGGCGCTGGAGGCACGGGACATGGTCCTGCTGGCGGACCTGGTGCGCTACGAGATGCCGCCGTTGTGCGACCAGTGGCGAACGCTGCTGTACGACCTGGCCGATCGCGTCGCGACGCCGGCCGAGAGCTGAGCGGTCCGGTTGCCGGCTGGGGGGCGTCCAAGCTGCGTACGGCCGCCGTGCCGTCGACCGCCATCCGCCGCGCCGATCGTATGGCGCTGATGGTTCACCCCGCGGCCCGGCTCCCCCGAACCTGCCTCAAGTCAACTTGCTGTCACACGTGCAGACCATCTGGCCGCAGCCGGGGCAGCCGCCGGTGAACTTGGTGACGGCTTCCTCGAGGTCGACGTCCTCGACGTTGGCGAGCGTGACCAGCCAGGCGAGCACGTCGGCGAATTCCTCCTTGAGGTTCTCGGGGTCATCGCGTCTGGCGACGGCCTTGGCGAGTTCGCCGAACTCCTCGGTCAGCCAGAGGAAGGTCTTGGCCGAGCCGCGGGCGCGGTCCTTGTCCGAGTACATGCGGTCGATGAGCTGCTGGAATTCACGCAGATGCACGGTGCGGCTCCCTGCTCTCGCGGTCCGGTGACCGGGCGACGGGCCCAGTGTACCGCCGGCGGCGGGTGCTGCGAAGCGCTGCGGGCGCGTCGAGCGGCGGGAACGCGCGGTCGCGACGGCGGGGGTGTCAGCCCAGGACCTTGTGCAGCACGGCCAGCAGCTCCTGCCGGCGGTAGGGTTTCTGGATGAAGCCGGCCAGGCCCTTGCCGGCGAAGCGCTGCGTGACGTCCTGCTCGTTGTAGCCGCTGGACAGGATCACGCGCACGTCCTTGTGCCGCCGGCGCAGCTCGCGAAAGACCTCTTCGCCGCCGAGGTGCGGCATGGTCAGATCGAGGATGACGCAGGCGATGTCGTTGGCGTGCTCGTGGAAGACCTCGAGCGTCTCGCGGCCGTCGACGGCGGTCAGTACGGTGTACCCGGCACGCTCCAGCATGCGGCGCCCGACGGCCCGCACGGTTTCCTCGTCGTCGGCCAGCAGGATCGTACCGGTACCAGCCGGCAGGCGTGTGGCGGGGACCTCTTCGGCGGCGGTGGCGGGTTGGTCGAGCGCCGGGAAGAGTGCCTTGAACGTCGTGCCGCGGCCGGGCTCGGAGTAGACCTTCATGGCCCCGCGATGGCCGCGCATGATGCCCAGTACCGCAGCCAGTCCCAGGCCGCGCCCGGTGAACTTGGTCGTGAAAAAGGGGTCGAAGATCTTTGCCTGGGTGGCGGCGTCCATGCCGCAGCCGGTGTCGGCCACCTCGAGGTAGACGTAGAGTCCCTCGGTGAGATCCTCATCAAGGTAAGTCTCGCGCAGGTACGAGCGGTCGCAGTCCATCGCGCCGGTACTGACCGAGATGACGCCGCTGGCGCTGCCGATCGCCTCGGATGCGTTGGTGATGAGGTTCATGATGACCTGGCGGATCTGCGTGGCGTCGACCTCGATCGCGGGGAGGTTGTGGGCGAAGTTGAACTTGAGCACGGCCTTCTTGGAGACCGACACCTCGAGCAGATGCATCATCTCGGTCACGAGCATGTTGAGGTTGATCGACTCGATGATGAACTTGCCCTTGCCCGAGTAGGCCAGCATCTGGTGGGCCAGGTCGGCGGCGCGGCGGGCCGAGTGCTGCACGCCGTCGATGTACGAGGCGACCGGCGAGCCGGTCGGCAGTTCCTCGCGCGCGAGATCCGAGTAGCCGAGGATCCCGACGAGCAGGTTGTTGAAGTCATGGGCGATGCCGCCGGCGAGGACGCCCAGACTCTCGAGCTTCTGGGCGTGCTGGATCTGGGCCTCGAGCTCGCGTCGCTCTTCCTCGGCGACCTTGCGCTGCGTGATGTCCTGGACGGTGCCGGCCAGGCGGACGGGCTGGCCCTGCTCGTCGTATTCCCGCTGGCCGACGACGCGGACCCAGCGCTGGCGGTCGCGGGCCGTGGTGACGCGGTACTCGCGATCGAAGGGCGTGCCGAAGTCGCTCGCCTGGGCCAGGGCATGCCGCAGCGGCGCGCGGTCCTCCTCGTGGAAGTAGGCAATGACGTCATCAAAGCCGGGGGCCGTGCCGACGGGCAGCTCGAGAATACGGAACACCTCATCCGTCCAGGAGACGCGCATCGTGTCCAGCGCGACCTCCCATGCGCCGACGTGGACGATGCGCGACATCTCCGAGAGCATGGCTTCGTTCTTGCGCAAGGCCTCCTCGGCGCGTTTGCGCGAGGTGATGTCCTTGATGTACTCGATCACGCCGGTGGCCGCGCCGTCGTCGTCCTTCAGCGGAAAGGCGGAAACGTCGAACCACATGCTCGGTTGGGCGGCGTCCGGATAGGGGACCTCGGCCGAAGTGGGCTGACCGGTCTGCATGGCCACGACCGTCGGGCATCCCGGGCACACGTCGTCGCGATGCTGGTAGACTTCGTAGCACCTGTGGCCTGCAAGCGACTGCTCGTCGCCATACCGCGCCTGCATCCAGCGGTTGGTGCGGATGATGTTCAGGTCGCGATCGAGCACGCTGATGCCGTCCTGGATGGCGTCGAACACGTCGCGCAGGAAGCGCTCGTTCTCGCGCAGGGAGGCTTCGACGCGTTTCCGTTCGCTGATGTCGCGAACGAAGGCCCACAGGCCGACCGGCCGCCCCTGCGCGTCGCGCGCCAGGTACGTGCTCAGCTCGACCGGAAAGACGGTGCCGTCCTTTCGGATGTACTCCTTCTCGTAGAGCCCCGAAGCGCCATCGGGGATGACCTTGTCTTCCACGATGCGGCGCTCCGCTTCGTGCCAGGCTGCCGGGGTGAGCTCGGGGTAGGTCTTCGTATGGAGCTCGTCGATCGTGTAGCCGAGCATCTTCTCATAGGCCGGATTGCAGTCCTGGAAGTTGCCGGCCAGGTCGGTCGAGCCGATGCCGTCCTCGAAGCGTTCGTACAACTCCCGGTAGCGGCGTTCCGAATCGGCGACGGCATCGGCCGCCTGCTGCTGGGCGGTGATGTCGATCATGACGCCGATGGCGCGTATGGCCTTGCCAGCGGCGTCGCGCTCGACGACGGCGCGGTCGAGCACCTGGGCGTAGGCACCATCGGGCAGCCGGAGGCGGTAGGAATTCTCCCAATGGTCGGCCCGGCTTTGCAGGGTGGCCCGGACGCGCTCCTCCACGGCGGCGCGATCGTCGGGATGAATGCGCTGCTGCCAGTACTCGTAGGGATCTTCGTTCGGGGCGGGGGGGCCGAAGGTCTCGTGAAAGCGCTCGTTGCGCCAGATCTCGTTGGATTGAATGTCCCAGTCCCACATGTTGAGCCGGGCGATCTGGGCGGCGAGCCGGTAACGTTGGTCGACGGCACGGGTGGTGACGTCGTCCCGGCGGGTGCTGTGCAACAGGTCTTCGAGCTCGGCGATGCGCCGGCGCAGCCGGGCGACGTCGCGTTCAGCAGCCGCGGTTCTCCGTTCGGTTTGTCCCATGACGGTCTCCGTCGACCGGAGAGAAGGGCTGAATGGTCGGCCCACCCCTGTTGCTACACCCCAGCGGGGAGGTCTGGCGACCGATTCAGAATCGGGCCCATGGCCGGGCCACGGGCACCGCAGCGTCGGCGGGGGGTGGTCCCAGGAAGACGGGCCACCTGGGCAGCGCTCCCATTGCGGCTGAGAGGATTCGAACCTCCACCCGGAGTAATCCGGACTAGGACCTGAACCTAGCGCGTCTGCCAATTCCGCCACAGCCGCGGGCAGCGACGGCTGACCGTTGTCAACCTGCCGCGAACCTGTCATCATAAGCAATGCAGTAAAGAGGTCAAGATCCGAATTCCGCTTTGGCCCCGCCCCCCAGGGCGGAGGACGCAGGACACCACCCATGGCAGAGCAGCACCAGCCCGACCTGTTCGGGCGTTCCCGTCACCGCGGCCGCCGCGTGGTCGTGACGGGGCAGGTCGGCGTCGACAAGAAGCCCTTTATCGAGAAGGTGGCCCGCCTGGCCGAATCCCGCGGCAAGCCGGTCCGTCGCTTCCATGTCGGCGACATGATGTACGCCGAGGCCAAGGACGTCCGCAAGGGCAGGATCCTGGACCTGCCGCTGGCCCGGCTGGGGGCGCTGCGGCGATCGGTGTTCAAGGACATCCTGGCCGAGGTCGACCAGCACGACACGGTGATCGTCAACACCCACGCGTCGTTCCGCTGGAAGCACGGCCTCTTCCCGGCGTTCGACCACGACCAGATGCTGGCCCTGGACGCGGACGTCTACATCACCCTGGTGGACAACGTGGATGCGGTGCACGAGCGGCTCACACGGGAGCACGACGTGCCACATTCGCTCAAGGACATCCTCGTCTGGCGCGAGGAGGAGATCCTCGCCACCGAGGTGCTGGCCAGCGCGGTGCGCGGTCACGGGTGCTTCTTCGTCTTCGCCCGCGGTGTCGAGGACAGCACGGTGGAGTCGTTTTATCGGCTGATTTTCAAGCCCGAGACGAAGCGTGTGTACCCGTCGTTCCCGATGACGCATGTCATGAGCATGCCTGACACGCTGTCGCAGATCGACGCGTTCCGGCGGGCGATGGCCGAGCAGCTCATTACCTTCGACCCGGGTGACATGGACGAGAAGCGTTTGTTGTCGCTGGCGGCCGAAGCAATCAAGGCCGGGCAGGAGACGTTCACGGCGCGCGTGCATGGCCGCGACGTGACGTTCAGCGTCAGTGAGGTGACGCACGTGTCGCGCGACATCGACGCCCAGATCTATGCCCGCGACTTCAAGCTGATCGACCAGTCGGACATGATCGTGAGCTTCATACCGGAGCTGCCCGACGGCAAGGCCGGGCTCTCGTCCGGGGTCGAGCGCGAGCTGCAGCATGCCTTCGAAGGCACCAAGGAGGTCTACGTCATCTGGCAGCCGAAGATCGAGCCGTCGCCGTTCATTACGGAGACGGCCACGAAGCTGTTTGATGACGTGGAGGGGCTGCTGACACACTTCCAGCAGCAGGGGTACATCGAGACGTACCAGAAGCCGCTGTTCGATGCGTCGACGCCGCGCGAGCGCGGGCGCTACGGCTAGCGCGGCGCCGGGTCTGCCGACTCTTCAGTCCACGTTCAACGAAACCAGATACGTGTCGAGCGCGTCGCGCTTCTGCCGCTCGGTTTCGCGGGCGTCCCGAATTCGCTGCTCGAGATCGGCAATCCGCCGGTCGACCTCGTCGAACTGCTCGAGCTGGCGCCGATAGGCATCGGTGCTCTTGTCGAGCACCTGGAGGTTCTCGCGGATCCGGGCCTGCTTGGCGATGGCCTCTTCGCGCTGCTGCTCGAGCTGTTCGCGCGTGCGGCGGGCCTGGTCGACGGCCGAGCGCAATTCGATGACGCGCTCGAGTGCGTCCTGCAGCGCGGGCGAGACCACGCGCGCCCGCAGGTACATCCGGATTGAATCGACGTCGAGGTTGGTCAGGGCGATCGACTGGCGGGTGACCCGCTCGAGCTCGACGACCTGCTTCACGGTGTCATTGGCCGGCACCGGCACCTTGAAGCGGAATGCGTGCGCGGTCTTCTCGTAGGGCTCTTTCGGCTGCACCAGCTCCCAGCCCTGGTCACGCTGTTGCTCGAGCAGCACGGTGCGCGGCTTGTCGGCCTGGTTCTTGACCAGGTATTCGCGCTTGTCGACGTGCTTGTGCTGGTGCCATAGCGTGCCCTTGACGATGCGCAGCCCGATAATCTGCTCCGGCGTGGGCTGCTGTTCGATAAGGACTTCGGTGGAGAGGTCCAGGGCATACGCGATCAGGCGGCGCGCGCCCGCGCTGAGGTCGGGCAGCTTGGCGTCGCCAGCGTAGGTGTCGCCGTCAAACACCGTGATCGGCCCCTGCATCAGGTACAGCCCGGTCGTGTTCTTCAGCTCGAGCCCGTGCAGCGGGTGCTTCGGATGGGTCTGGGGGTTGAAGATGCTGAGCTTGTCGGCCTCGATCGTGCGGTTGACGATCGGCAGCATCGCCGAGTGGTGCCGCGGGATCGACACCGGCGTGTCGATGTGGTAGGCGAAGAGCTCGCCCGCTTCTTCGGCCGTCGCGACCGACGCCACGCCGCTATCGTCCAGCATGAGTTTGCCGGCCACGCCGAATGCGGCGGACTCGGCCATCTCCCCGCGCTGCACGCCGCGACCGCCCCGCCGGGCCGGCGACGCCGGCTCGCTCATCGGCCGGCCGCGGGCGAAGGCCTGTGTGTCGGCGGGGAAACCACCTTCGTAGTCCGGCGGCCGCAGCGAGGTGTAGAGATCGAGCTGCTCCATGGGGCGCGGGACGTACAGCGGTGTGTAGAGGTCCATGCGGAACGAGATCGGCCGGCCGGAGACCAGCGAGAGCTGCACGTTGTTCCAGTCATCCTCGGTGGCGTTGTCGACCGTGGCCCAGCCCTGGAGGAACGGCTGGGCATCGTCGGACAGCACCAGGCGATACGTGGTCTTCCAGATCGGCGCCTCGAGCAGGTAGGCGACGCGGATCCGCCGCTGGCCGCTGCCTTCGAAGTTGATCGTGACCCGCTTGCGGTCGGCGTCATGGGCGCCGGCGAGGGTCTCGAGTGCCTGGCGCAGTTCGGCGGCGATCTTCTCGTTGGCGAGCTCGATCGTGTTGAGCGCGTCAAGGCGGACGCGCTGCAGGCCGTCGGCCGTGAGCAGCGTCAGCCAGTCGACCGTCTCGAGCGTATCCTGGTCGGCGTCGTGAACCTGCGTCTGCTCGACCTTGACGATGGTGCCACGGACGTCGCGGACGCCGCTGACGATGACCGGCTCGCCGCGCAGCTGCTCGAGCAGCTCGGCGAGGGTGGGTTTGTCGGTGAGGTCGACGGCGAAGCTCTCCAGCGTCTTGGCGATCGGGTCGCGCGAGGCGTAGCCGATGACGCCGACCTGGCCGCCGTCAAAGTCCTGCACGATCATCGACTTGATGATGTCGTTGATCTGCTCGGTGCGGAACTGGAGGACGGTGGTGGCGTCGCCCGCGACTTGGCGGGTGGACTCGAAATAGCCGACGCCGCTGGAGAACAGGGCGATCCGGGTGACGTCGAGATCGATCTTCTCGGCGGCGGGGGCCGGCAGGATGCAGGCGAGCAGGGTGAGCAGCGCGAACACGCGCGTGTGCGGCAACAACATGGGGAGCCTCCTGTTATTCGGCGTCGGGGCCCGACACGAACGAGCCCGTATGGTATGGGACGCCGGCAGGGGAGGGGAAGTTCCCGCGGAATGCGTCTGCGCATCCTCGCCGGAAGGGAGGCCGGCGCGGCCGGCCCCACTCCCGTGATCCGCTACGCCGCGACGGGGGCTTATTGGCAGCCGCAGCCGCCTTCGCCGCAGCCGCCGCCGAACGTGGCCGCCGCCCGCTGCTGCATATCCTCGGGCGTAAGATCTTCCTTGTGGGTGGCGACGGCCCACTTGTGGCCAAACGGGTCGTCGAAGCTGCCGTACCGATCACCCCAGAACATGTCCTGCGGCTCCATGGTGCCGGTGGCACCGGCCTCAACGGCCTGCTTGTAGGCCTTGTCGGCGTCCTCGACATAGAGGTGCATCGTTACGGCGCTGCCGTTGAGCGCCTGCGGCGACACGGCACCGTGGTCGGGGAATTCGTCACAAACGAAGATCGTCGAGTCGCCGATCTTCAGCTCGCTGTGCATGACCTTTTTGCCGTCCGGCCCCGGCATGCGGCAGAGCTCCTCGGCGCCGAGGGCCCGCTTGTAGAACTCGATCGCCGCATTCGCGTCCCGCGCCACCAGGTGCGGCGTGATGGTGTGATACCCGTCCGGAATCGGCTTTGCGCTGCCTGCCATGTCTTGCTCCTGTTCGCCCCCGTACCCGAACCGATGGCCTCGTCCGCGGAGGCCGTCCGGGAGATGATAGGCGCGTATCGACAAGCCCGCCAGAGTGTCCGGCTGGCGGCGGTGCGGCCCCCGCCTTACTGCCCGATCGCGGTCGGGCCCGGGTCGATGAATGCCAGGAGGGCGTCCCGATTGGTCTCCCAGGCTTCGTCGCCCGGCGTCTGGCGCGGCAGCTCGAGCGTGATCGTGGGAATGCCCTGGTCAATGCCGGCCCAGCTGCCGAAACTCCCCGGCGTGGGGTAGCCGATCGTGGGCTTGACGGGATAGCCGTTGTATTCGGCCATCAGCGAAGCCAGCAGCTCGCCGGGGCCGTCGAAGTTGTTGCACTGCCGTCCGTTACGGATGGAGTGTATCGAGACGATCCGTCCCGGCTGAAGCATGCGGATGGCGCGGATCAGCGCCTGGGTCTCCGGCTCGCTGCCGGGGCGGGTGCCGTGGCGCGGCGCGCCCTCGCCCGCGGCCTTCCAATTGTGGGCGGGGAAGTTGCGGTTCAGATCGACGCCATTGACGTTGTGACGCGTGCCGGCCGCGAGGCCGTCCGGATTCGCCTCCGCGATCAAGCCGATGGTGCGGCCGGACCACAGCGACGGGCTGCGGCGCAGGTAGGCGGCCAGGGCGTGGGCGACGTCGGCGCTGGTGGGCTCGTCGCCGTGGATCCCCCCGAAGATGAGCACGGTCTCGGCGCCGTCGCCGAATAATTGCAGCACGATCGGGGCCCCTTCGACCGAGCGTCCGACGATGACGGAGCGTGGCCCCTTCGGTTCGGCGTCACGGGCGATGTCGACGCGGGGCGCGGGCGGCGCCGGGCCCCGTTCGGTTGCGTCGGGTATATGCTGGGCGCGGTGGGCCGTGGGGCCATTGACCTGCGTGCAGCCGGCCACAGTCATGATCAGGGTCATCAAGCCGAGCGCCACCTTACCCCCGGTGAGCCGTAAACGTGACAATGCTCCGTACCTCCGGCCGTGGCGGCCATCCGTGCCTGGGGAATCCGTCCGTGTGCGGCGCTGCGCACCGCGTTTCTCGATAGATAACGAACGCGGCATCCGATGTCCAGCGCGACGCCTGGCCCGGGTGCGATTCAGCGCGCGTTCGCGGTCAGTTGCCGTTCGAGGTGGTCGACGACGCGTGACAGCCGCGGCACGTAGGCGTCGGCCCCGACGTGCTGCCACAGGCCCGGGTCGCTGCGGTAGGCCTGCCCGCCGACCACCACGTGCATGCCGGGCACGGTCTGGTGGACGACGCGGACCAGCTCACGTGTCTCGAAGAGGTTGAAGGGCATGGTCGTGGAGACCAGCAGCGCGCGGGCGCCGCCGTCGCGGATCAGCGCGACGATGCTGTCGGCGGGGGTGTTCGCGCCGGTATAGCGTACATCGAAGCCCGCAAGCTGCAGCGTGTCGCGTACCATCGAGGCGCCCACGTCGTGGAATTCGTTCGGCGCGGCCGCCACGCAGAGCGTCTCGGGCCGGCGCGGCACGTCGGGCAGCCGGGGGAAGCAGCGCGAGAGCACGCGCTGCGCGATGGCGGTGCCCATGTGCTCCTGGGCGACAGTGATATCGCCGCTGTACCAGAGGCGTCCCATCTTGTGCAGGGCCGGCGTGATGACCTGTTCCCACCAGACGGGGATCTCGCCGGCCGCTTTGCCGCAATCGGGCAGCACGGCTTCGGCGTCGGTCTCGCTGGGACGCAGCAGGGCATCGAGAAAGCGGCGGGCGTCCTGCTCGAACTCCGGCGAAACCGCGACGTCGGGCAGCGGTGCGCGGGCGAGGGCGAGCAGTTCGTCGTTGCGGGCGATCATGGCGTCGTACAGCGCGAGCAGGCCATCGACCGGAACCTGTGGCACGAGGACCTCCCGGATGGCGGATTGCCACGCGCGATGCTGCGTCGGAAGGAGGTCGGGTCCAAAACCCTGGGCGGCGTAGCGCCCCGCGGTCCAGACCAGGACCTCGACCAAACAGAGCGCGCTGCGCACGTGAAGCGTCGAACCCATGAAGCTGACGTGCCCGACCTGGTCGCCGAACAGGACGTCCGCCGGCTGGCCGCCGGTCAGTTGCGCGATGTTCGCGTCGCGGGCGAGGGCAGCGCTCGCGCGGTCGACCAGTGTCCGGGCCTGCGAGCGGAAGGCGCGGGCCGTCTCGGGCTCGATGGCCGCCAGCAGGTCGGCGAATCCCTGGCCGAGTGCATGGCGGGGGCTCTGCTGTTCGTTGGGCAGGCTTGATTCCTGCTGCATAAGCGAAAACTCCGTCGGTATCTCACAGGGCCGCACTGAGGGGCGGTCAGCGATCGGTCTTCTCGGCTGCGCGCCAGGGCGGCGTACCGTGGTCGGCGTTCAGCGGTCGAGCACTTCACGCACCCGCTGCACCAGGGCGCGGAGCGTGAACGGCTTGTCGATGAACTCCACGCCATCCTGGAGCACGCCATGCTTGGCGATCACGTCGGCCGTATAGCCGGACATGTACAGCACCCGCAGGTGCGGGTAGAGCTGCATGATCTCTTCGGCCGCTCTCTTGCCGTTCTGGTCGGGCAGAATGACATCGGTCAGGAGCAGGTCGACCGCGCCGGGGTGCTCGCGGGCGGCTGCGATGGCTTTCGCCGCGTTCTCGGCCGTCAATACCTTGAAGCCGGTGCGCGCCAGCATCTGCTCGGCGAGTTGCCGCACGGACGGCTCGTCCTCGCACACCAGGACCGTCTCGGTGCCGCGTGGCACGGGGCCTTCCTGGCCGGGACGCGCCCCGGGCTGGGCGCTGGCCGGCGCCGCGGGAAGCAGGATGTCGAAGCGCGTGCCGACACCCTCGGAGCTCTCGACGTTGATGTGGCCGCCGGCCTGGTTCACGATGCCGTACGTCGTCGACAGTCCGAGGCCGGTGCCGCGACCGGTGGGCTTGGTGGTGAAGAACGGTTCGAAGATTCGTTCCAGGGTCGCCGCATCCATGCCGCGCCCGTTGTCGCGAATCGTGATCTGCACATAGGGACCGGGCTGCACGTCGCGCCGCGCCTGACAGTAGCGCTCGTCCAGGTGTGTGGCGGCGGTCGTGATCTCGAGGGTGCCGCCGTCGGGCATGGCGTCCCGCGCGTTGACCGTCAGGTTCATGATGACCTGCTCGAACTGGCCGGCGTCGGCGCGCACCGGCGGGGTGCCCTCGCCCAGGGCCAGCTTGAGCGTGATGTTCTCGCCGATCAGCCGATGCAGCATGCGCTCCATCTCGGAGAGGATCAGGTTCACGTTGAGGATCTCGGGCTTGATCATCTGCCGCCGGCTGAATGCGAGCAGCTGGCGCGTGAGTGAGCTGGCGCGGTGGCCGGCGCGCTCGATCTCCTCGGCGGAGGTCAGCAGCTTCTGGTCGTCCTTGCGGCCCGATTCGACTTCGCCGCGCAGCAGCTCGACGTTGCCGAGAATCGCCGTCAGGAGGTTGTTGAAGTCGTGTGCCACGCCGCCGGCGAGCTGCCCGACAGCCTCCATCTTCTGGGCGTGGCGGAACTGGGCCTCGAGCTTGGCGCGTTCCTCCTCGCTGCGCTTGTGCGCGGTGATATCGAGAAAGGTCAGCACCGCGCCGATGGTGGCATCGCCCTGGAAGACCGGGTGCACCCAGTACTCGGCCCGAAAGGCCGTCCCGTCACCGCGCCAAAGCAACTCGTCGGCTTCGTGCACGGGCGTGCCGGCGGTAATTCCCTGGCAGACGGAACAATCGCTGGCGTCGCGGGCGTGGCCGTTGGGGCGGGTGTGGTGAATGAGCTCGTGCAGGTGGCGCCCCACGAGTGCGGACTCGTCCGGTTGACCGAGCATCCGCAGCGCCGACCGGTTGACGAAGCGACAGTAGCCGCGGGCATCGAGGCCGCAGATGCCTTCGGCGGTGGAGTCGAGCAGCAGGCGGATGCGCGCGTCGCGCTCGCGCAGGGCGGCCAGGGCCTGCTTCTTCTCCTGCTCCAGCGAGATCTTGTCAAAAGCGCGCTCCAGCACCGCCAGCAGCGAATGCACATCCAGCGGTTTGCGCAAATAGTCGTAGGCGCCACTCTGCAGTGACTCGACCGCGGTGTCCAGCTCGGCATAGGCCGTCACCATGACACACAACAGCCCGGGCCGCGTCGCGCGCAGCGCGCCGATCAGCTCCGTGCCGCTGGACGGGCCCAGCCGGATGTCGAGCAACGCGACATTCGGGTCGAACTCGCGCCCCTTGGCACAGGCTTCGTCCGCCGAGCCGGCGACCGCCAGCTCGTAGCCGTGGTGCTCGAGCACGTCCGCGAGGCTCTCGGCGAAATCGCGATCGTCATCGACGATCAGGATACGCCGGGAGCTCTCTGTTGCCGGTTCCTGCTGCACTTCGGAAATGTCCGCCATGGCAAACCTACCTGTTGCCGCGCGATACCAGCCGCCCCACCTCAGCCAGCAGCGCATCCGGCGCGAACGGCTTTGCCAGCACGCGCCGCACATCCATGCTTTCCAGTTGTTCGATGGCCGCCGCCTCCTCGTGCGAATACGCCGTGATGACGACGGTCGCCGGCGACACCCCGCTTGCCTGCAAGCCGAGATACGTTTCGAGCCCGCTGAAGCGGGGCATGCGCAGGTCGAGGACGAGCACGTCGGCCTGCTGCCCGCGGGCCAGCTCGATGGCCTCCCGTCCGTCGGAGGTCCCCCGCGTGTGGTAGCCGCGGGCCGAGAGCATCTCGCACACGCTCTCGAGCATGTCCGGGTCGTCGTCGACGACCAGCACGCTGACGGGGTGCAGGTCCTCGATCAGCGACAGGACCTCCTCGACCCGGAACGGCTTTCGCAGAACACCCAATGCCCCCTCGGCCACCGCCTGCTTCAGCGTCTGCTCCATGCTGTAGCCGGTCATCACGATGCCCCGCACTTCAGGTTTGAAGCGGCGGATTTCTGCGAGGCATTCGACCCCGTTCCTGCCCGGCAGGCGCACGTCCACGCAGGCCACGTCGAAGTGGGCCGCCCGAAAGCGATCAATCGCCGCCTCGCCGGAATCCGCGATCTCGACGGCGTGGCCGTGAAAGGAGAAAACCTCCGCCAGGCTCTCGGCGAAGTCACGATCATCGTCGACAATCAGTATGTGCAGTCGGTTCATCTCAGGAACTCGCCACATCCGCGTGTGGCAGCCACAGCGTTACCGTGGTTCCCTGCCCCGGTTCACTCTCGATTTCGACGCCGCCGGCGTGTTGCTCCATGATCTGCCGGACAATCGGCAGCCCCAAGCCGACGCCAAAACTGCGTGTGCTGTAGAGCGGCTCGAAGACCTGTTCCAGTTGTTCCGCCGGCATGCCCGGGCCGCGGTCGACCACCCGGATGAGCACGCGACCCTCGGACACCCCGGTTTCGATGCCCATATTATCGCCGACGGCGGCGGGGTCTTCCAGGGCGTGCAGCGCGTTTTGCACGATATTTGTCACGGCCCGCCGCAGCCGCTCCGGGTCCGCCCGGACTGTCGCGCCGGTGGCCAGGCGCTGCGTGCACTGGACCGTGGGTGGCAGGTCGAGCTCGGCGAGGGCGTCCGCCAGCCAAGCATCGATTCTCAGCGTCTGGAGCTCGGGGCGGTTGGTCCGCGTGTAATCCAGAAGTTCCTCAATGATGCGGTCGCAGCGCAAGATGTTGCGCTCGGCCCGTGCGATGGCCCGCTGGACCGCCGGCTCGGTGTCCGTCAGTCGCTCGCCGAGCGAAAAGACCGATGTTCGGACAGTGCCCAGCGGGTTGCGCAGCTCGTGACTGACGGTGGCGATGAGTTGCCCCAGGGCCGCCAGCCGCTCCTGGCGCAGCAGCTCGGCCTGGGTGGCCTCCAGCGCGGCCGTCCGCTCGCGAACGAGCTCCGCCAGGTGGTCGCGGTGTTTCGCGAGTTCGGCTTCGGCCCGCTTGCGCTCGGTGATGTCCAGCAGAATGCCGTTGTAGTGCGTGGCGGCGCCGTCGGGCCCGCGGGTGATCCATGTGCGGTCGTCGACCCAGCGCTCGTCCCCCGCGCGGGTCACGAGGCGGTACTCCTGACGATAAACCTCGATCCCGGCGGCGGTGTGCGCGCTGACCTCGCTCTCGAGGCGTGTAACGTCGTCCGGATGCACCATGTCGACGAAGCGCATGCGGCCGGAGACCAGTTCCTCGGCAGTGTAGCCGAACTGGTTGACGTTCTCCGTGACGTATTCCACCGGCCACCCCGGGGCGTTGCGCCACACGAACGCCACCGCCGGGCTGTTGTTGACGATGCGGGCCAGCTTGCCCAGTTCCTCGTGGGCGCGGCGCAGCGACTTGCGCGACTGGACCCGCTCGAGGGCCTGGCCGATCTGGTCGGCGATGGTCCCGAGCAGCCGATGATAGCGGGGATCGGCGTGCGGTCCGCTCGCGACATCGAGCCCCGCACGCTGGTGCACCTCGAGGTCGCCGACGTGTTCGCCGAAGACGGTCACGTCCTGGCGGTACTTGGCCTGGTGGGGCAGATGGCCTGGCGTCTGGAACGCGCGGCCGTCGATCGCGAGACGGGCGGTGACCGCCTGGCTGGGGGGCCAGCCGGTCGGAATCTCGTTGAGAATCGCGGCCAGGAGGGCATCTTCCTCGAGACTGGTGTTTTCGATGAGGCGCGAGATGGCGTAGAGGCAGTTGAGCTCGCGCACGCGGCGATCGAGCTCTTCGGTGCGTTCACGCAGGGCCCGCTCCGCCTCGCGCCGGGCGGTGATGTCTTCGACGAATCCCTCGAGATAGGCCACCTCGCCGCGCTCGTTGGTGGTCGCCCAGGCGTGAATGGTGCCGAAGAAACGCTCGCCGTTGCGCCGGCGGTATTCCACTTCCTTGACGGCGGATTCCTCCCCGGCGAGCACCGCACGGACGATCTCGTCGCGGTCGGACGGGGCAGCGTAGAGTTCGCGCCCGATGTGCTTCACGTCGCGCAGGAGCTCTTCGGGGGCGGCGTAGCCGAACATGTGGGCGAAGGCTGGGTTGGCCTCGATCAGCCGCCCGTCGAGGGTCGAGCGGAAGATGCCGAGGACCGCGTCTTCGAACAGCCGGCGGTAGCGGTGTTCGCTCTCGACCAGGGTTTCCTGCATCCGTTTCTGCTGATCGATGTCGGTGGTCGTTCCACTGACGCGCACGGCGCGGCCGTGCTCGTCTCGGCGGGTGACCTCCCCGCGGGCGAGCAACCAGCGCCAGGCGCCGCGCCGGTCGCGCAAGCGGCACTCGATGGCGAAGCGCGATTCGTGCGCGCCCTGCAGTCGCTCGTCGAGCAGCGCCATGATCCGGGGGTAGTCCTCCGGGTGGCTGAGGTCCTTGAGCATCCGGATGTGCGGCTCGACCTCTCCCGGCTCGTAGCCCAGGATTTCGTGCCAGCGCGGCGAGAGATAGAGTTCGCCCGAGGCCACGTCCCAGTCCCACAGACCGTCATTGCTGCCATGCAACACCAGCGACAGGCGCTCGTGGGCCGTCTGTAACGCCGTGTTGGCCTCGTTCAGCTCGGTGACGTCCTGGGCCAGGGCGTAAATCAGGCCTTCTGCCGGCTGCGAGACGGCCGACCATACGAGCGTGCGGCAGGTGCCGCCGCGGCTGCGGTACCGGTTGACGAAGCGAAACGTCTGCTGCCCACGCCGCAGCTTGTCCATCTCGGCAAGGGTTGCCGGCCGATCGTCGGGGTGCACGAGGTCGAGGAACGGGCGGCCGACCAGTTCGTCGGTGCCGTAGCCCAGCTCGTGTGTCCAGGTCGGGTTGATCTGCCGGATTACGCCCGTGAAGTCTGCCACGAGCAGGTAGCCGACGGTCATATCGAAGAAGCGGAGCACGTCACCGGTTACCTGGCCGGTGCCCTGCGCGTCGGGGGCCGGTCGGCCGGTTTCCGGCTTCAGCTCGGGTCGGCGGCTCATGCTGTCCTCGCAGCTCCTATGAACTTCGGTGGCAGCGTCACCAGTCACTCATTGCATCTTGACCGCGACGCGGCGCGAGGGAAAGCGCAATTTCGGCGCGGCCCCGGGGGGGTGGGGCTGCGATCCCGCTGGTGCCGGACGTTTCAATCCGTTAATATCTAGAGACACCGGGCCCGAATGCTGGCAGCATTTCTCGTCGATCATGTGAAACTAACTGGTGGTCGGCCGGCTCCTCGCCCGGTGGTCCGAGTGAGCAGCCGACGGAAACGCCCTCGTGTCGGACCCCTCGATCACCTCCGGCCCCGCGTCCGGGTCAGCGCAGCCGATGCGTCCCGAGCGCGGGCAGTCCACGGCCGCCGGCACGCCCGTCGCGGCTTCGGCTGACCATGAAACCGGGATCATCCTGGCGAGCATCTCCGAGCTGGTTGCCTATTACGACCTCGACTTCCGCATCATCCGGGCCAATGAGGCGGCGGCGCGCTCGGTCGGGCTGACGGAACAGCAGATGGTGGGGCGGCGCTGTTTCGAACTGTGGCATCAGCGCAGCGAGCCGTGCGAGGGCTGCCCGGTGGTGGAGACGCTGGCGACGGGTGAGCCGCGTGCGCACCAGGTGAGCACCCCCGACGGCCGCACGTTTGACCTGCGTTCCTACCCCGTGCACAACCCGGCGGGCGAGCTCATCGGCGCGGTCGAGATCGGTCTCGACATCACTGCCAAGCAGCGCGCCGAGGCGGCGTTGCGCGACACGCAGGAGCGCCTGCGGCTCGCCCTGGAGGCGGTCTCCGACGGGGTCTGGGACTGGCGCGTCGGGCCCGCCGAGTACGAGCGCAGCGCCCAGTGGTATGCGCTGACCGGGTATACGCCGGACGAGCTGCGGGCCTGGGAGGAGGCGCACGGGTCGATCATCGCGCTGGAGGATCGGGAGCGCGTCCACCGGGCGATTCAGGATCACCTCGATGGCAAGACCGACGCCTATCGCGCCGAGTTCCGGGTCCGCCACAAGTCGGGCGCGTGGCGCTGGATTCTGGGGCGCGGTCGCGTCGTCAGCCGGGACGAACAGGGTCATCCGCTGCGCATGATCGGGACCGACACCGACATCACGTCGCGCAAGCTCGCCGAAGAGGCCCTGCGCAGCAGCGAGGAGCGCTACCGCACACTGGCCGAGAACTTCCCCAATGGTGCGCTCTTCCTGTTCGACCGCGACATTCGCTACATCTTCGTCGGCGGCCACGCGCTCGAGGTCGCCGGCCTTACGCGCGAGGAGATCATCGGCCGCACGGTGTTCGAGGTGTTCCCGCCGGAGGTGCATGAAATCGCCGGTCCGGGCTGCCGGGCGGCGTTCGAAGGGCGCTCCAGTCATTACGAGGTGCGCTTTCGCGGTCGGCTCTACGAAAACCACGTCGTGCCCGTGGTTCGCCCGGGCGAGCCGATCACCGAAGGCATCGCCATCACCCAGGACATCACCGAACGCCGGCAACTGGAGGAGCAGATCCACCAGTCCCGCAAGCTGGAAGCGATCGGGCAACTCGCCGGCGGCGTGGCGCACGACTTCAACAACATCCTCACGGCGATCCTGGGCAACGTCGAGTTGTTGCGGTTGACGATGGCGGACGAGTTTGCCAGTACGCACCCCGTGCACGACGGCCTCGACCAGATCGAACAATCCGGCCAGCGCGCCGCCGCGCTGACCCGGCAGCTGTTGATGTTCAGCCGGCGGCAGCTCGCCAAGCCCGAGCTGCTCGACCTCAACACGGTGCTGAGCGAGATGCACAAGATGCTCGAACGCCTCGTGCCGGAGAGTGTCATGATCGCGCCGCACTATGCCGACGGGCTCTGGCCGATCCGGGGCGACGTGGCCCAGCTCGAGCAGGTCGTGATGAACCTGGTGGTCAACGCGCGGGACGCGATGCCCGACGGCGGACGGATCGAGCTGGCCACCGCGAACGTCACGCTCGACGAGGACTACGTCGCGCGGCAGGCCGACGCGCAACCCGGCCCCCACGTGCGCCTCACGGTGCGCGACACCGGCTGCGGCATCAGCGAAGACGTCCTGCCCCGCATGTTCGAGCCGTTCTTCTCGACCAAACCCTCGGGCGAAGGCACCGGGCTCGGCCTGGCCACCGTGCACGGCGTCGTGCGGCAGGCCGGCGGCCACGTGCAGGTCGACAGCAAGCCCGGCGCCGGCGCCACCTTCACGGTGTGTTGGCCCGCGTGTCTCGACGAGGCCCGCGAATCGGCGGCGGACAAGCCCGTAGGCAGCGTTCCCGGCGGCACCGAGACCGTCCTGGTTTGCGAGGATGACCAGGCCGTGCGTCAGTTGACCTGCCGCGCCCTGCGGGGCCACGGGTACATCGTGCTCGAGGCGGCCGGTGCGCGCCATGCCCTGGAGATCGTCGAGACCTATGCCGGCGCGATTCACATGCTCGTCACTGACGTGATCATGCCGGGCATGGACGGCCGCCAACTGGCCGAGAGCATCGCGCGCCGCAAGCCGGACATGCGCGTGCTGTACGTATCCGGCTACTCCCATGACGTGATCGGACAGCGCGGCCTGGTGGACGACGGCGTCGAGCTGCTCCCGAAGCCGTTCAGTTCCGGCGACCTGCTGCGCCGTGTCCGCAGCGTCCTCGATGCGTAGCCCGCCACGTTTCGCTATCCTGTCGGCATGAACGACTTCTCCGCGCATCGCCGGTTGCTGCTGCTGACCGAAGGGCACCTCGGCGTATTCACGGCCAAGACGGCGGCGGTCCTGCTGCGCTACCGGCGTGCCGACGTCGTGGCCGTCGTGGACAGCCAGGCCGCCGGGCGGCAACTCGCCGAGTTCATTCCGTCCGCCCCGGACGTGCCCATCGTGCCGGACATCGCGGCGGCGAGCGGTTTCTCCCCGGATGCGCTGGTGGTGGGGGTGGCGCCGGTCGGCGGTGTACTGCCCGAGAACATGCGCCGGCACGTGTGCGCCGCGCTTGCAGCCGGGCTCGACGTGGTGAGCGGCCTGCATCGCTTCCTGAGCGAGGATGCGGAGATCGCCAGCCTGCTGGCGCGCGGCACAGCGCGCGTCATCGAGTTGCGCCGCCGCCCCGCCAGCACGACCATCGCCGCCGCGCGCGCCAAGGCGACGCATTGCCGCCGTGTGCTGACGGTCGGCAGCGACGCCAGCGTGGGCAAGATGCTCACCGCCGTGGAACTCACGGAGGCCGCCCGCCGCCGGGGGCTCGACGCCCGCATGCTGGCGACGGGGCAGACGGGGATCCTGGTCGCCGGCGGGGGTGTGCCGGTCGATGCCTGCATTGCCGACTTCGCGCCGGGGGCCGTCGAGGACCTGGTGCTGGCCGCGGCCGAAGCCGACGTCGTCTTTGTTGAAGGGCAGGGCAGCCTCGGCCATCCCGGCTACTCGGCGGTTGCGCTTGCGTTGCTGCACGGGGCCTGCCCCGACGCGCTGCTGCTGGTGCATGCGGCCGATCGCACGCACTACAAAGCGCCGCCGTTCAGCGCGCTGCCGCCCATCGCGGAACAGATCGCGGCGTACGAGCAGGTGGCCGCGTTGGTACATCCGGCCCGCGTCGTCGCCATCGCGCTGAACACGGTGACCTGCAGTGCGGAGATCGCCCGCGACACGGCCCGCCGGCTGGAAGACCAGTTCGGCTTGCCCGTGGCGGACCCGGTGCGCGATGGATGCGAGCGCCTGCTCGACGCAGTGCTTGCGGCGCCGCGCCACGGCGATTGACGCCTGCGGGCGGACCCGGTCTACTGCTGAGCACGATGCGACCGAGCCGCAGCATCCCGGTGATCTTTGTCGGCAGCGTGACACTGCTTGCGGCGATTGCAGTGCTCGAAGGCTGCCGCGCACCCGCGCCGCAGCGGTCGCGCTCGCAGGAAACGGCGGCGTGGCGCGCCCCACCGCGCCCGTTGCCGGCGCCCGTACGGGCGGTATGGGTGGCGCGCTATCACTACTACCTCGAAGAGGACATCCGGACGATCCTCGACAACTGCACCCGGCTCGGCATCAACACCGTGCTGTGGCAGGTGCGCGGCAACGGCACCGTGGCCTACCCCTCGCGGCTCGAGCCCTGGTCGGCCGAGTTCGGCCATCGCGATCCCGGCTTTGATCCGCTGGCGGTGGCCGTGCGCGAAGCGCACGCGCGGGACTTGCACATCCAGGCCTATGTGAACGTGATGCCCGGCTGGCGCGGCACCAAGCCGCCGCCGCGCGACCTCGATCCGCCACAACTCTGGCACGCGCACCCGGACTGGTTCCTGCGTGACGCCAGCGGCGCTCGCCAGCCGCTGAACAGCTCGTACGTGTGCCTGAATCCGTGCCTGCCGGCGGTGCGGCGTCACGTGGCAGCCGTCGTTGCCGAGATCGCCACGCGCTATGACATCGACGGTATCCACCTGGACTACATCCGTTACGTCTGGGACCCGGCGCAGAAGGAAGCGGCGCGGTATCCCCGCGACGCCGCCACGCTCGCGCTCTACCGGCACGAGGCGGGCCGGCACCCGGACGACGACCCCGATGCCTGGGATGCCTGGCGCGCCCGGCAGCTCACGCGTTTGGTTGGCGAGCTGCGCCAGACGCTCGATCGCTGTCGGCCGGGGGCGGCTCTTACCGCCGCCGTCTGGCGCGACCCCGCGACGGCGTATCACGAGTACCTGCAGAATGCAGCCGGCTGGCGGCGGCTGGGGCTGGTTGATGCGCTGATGCCGATGGCGTACTCGACCAATCTCGGCAAGCTCGAGGCGGATATCGGGGCCTATCACGCGGTTGTCGGGCCGCGGGGCGTCGTGCCGGGCATCGGCCTCTACATGCATGAGCAGCCGCGCGACACGTACGACCAGTTGCGGCGGTGCCTGGAGTGGGGGGGCGACTTCGCACTGTTCTCGTACGAATCGCTGTGCGCGACACATGGGGACCGCAAGCGCCGGAACCGCGACGAGCTGCAGGCGCTGCGCCGCGAGCGCCGGGCCATCATGGCTGAGTTGCTGGGGCGCTGACCGGGGCTTCGTCAGTCGTTGCGGGGGCGAGCGCAGCCAGGCGATCGAGCAGGCGCTCTTCCATCAGCACGTCGCGCCCGAGCGACACCCAGGCGTGCTGCCCGCGTGCCCGCACGCCGGCGGTCGTCGGGATCCGGTTGCTGTACATGGACAGCGCACCCGACGCGGTGGTGATCTGGCGCTCGGGCGTGCTGTAGCGGTGCTTCTCGACCAGCACGCGCACGTCGAACGGGCCGCGCGCCGGCATGTCCGCGATCGGTTCGATCAGCGTATCGTCGGCCACGTCGGCCCCGCTCGGCAGCAGGCGCACGGTGACGCGTTTGCGGATCGTGTGCATGCTGGCTTCGAGCGTCTGGTAGGGCCCGGGCGCATCGATGCGCCAGGGTTCGAACCACTGGGCCGCGGTGGCGGGCTCGGAGATGATCAGACCCTGCGATCGGTCGACGTAGTCGGGCGGATAATCAGCGCGGCGCAGCAGCGAGAGTGCATCGTCCAGAAATGTGTCGTAATCCGCGATGTGGAGCGTCATCCGTGTCGGGCCGTCGGCGGCCGGCGGCGCCTGGCAGCCGACCAGCAACATGGCGGCGCAGAGAACGAACGACACCGGCAGGCCGCGCGCGATGATCGGACGCCGCGGTTCTCGGGCGTCGTTCCGCGCCGCGCCGCGAGATTTCTTCATCCTGTCGACGGCAGGGTTTCGCATGCCGCGATAATAGGTTGGCGGCGGGCAAATGCAAGCGAGGTGCTATCGGTCGCGGCGACGGGGGCAGGGGACCACGGATATTTCGGCAAGATTCCTCCCACACTTCACAAACACTTCGCATATTCTCTGGTGGAAGCTGTCGTGTCCCCCTTTGAGCCCCGCGTCGCCTGTCGGTGTCGCGGGGCTCTTTTTCGTTCAGCCCACATCTGGCGCGGTGCCTTACGCCAACGGGACACAGACCTCGGTCCGCAATTCCGCCGGCGGGGTGTGATTGGGGTCATTGCGGTAGAACTCGAGCGTCGGCTGCGACGCCATCTCACGCCCTTGCGTCGGGATCCACTGGCCGCACAACGCGGCGTACGTCTGGTGCAGGTTGTCGTAGGGGCCTGCGTGGATCGTGGTGGCGTACTCGCGGCCGCCCACCGTCTGGACGCCCACGTCCCCCTCGGGCGTAACATCATCCCGCACCACGATGCAGGCGTCGTAGCGGATCTTGTCCGGCGGCGTGACCTGCGGATCGTCGTAGCAGATCCCGAAGCACTGCATGTCGGGACCACACAGCCCGCGCGGGCCGGCCCAGGCCATCAGCCGTCCCCAGGTGGGGCCGACCTCGTGGTAGGGGCCCACGTGGCGCACGAACGCCACGCGCATCTCGTCGATCTTGCGAATGCTTGCATCCATTTCGGCTGCTCCTTGTGCCAGTGAGAAGTCCTGTACACCGCCGGTGGGCTCGTAGTGCACCCCGGACGGCACGGCAGGCCACGGCTGCACCTGGTGGGCCGCGCGGAATCCCGAGGGAGATTCGCCGAACATGCCGCGGAACGCGCGCGTGAAGGCCTCGTGCGTCTCGTAGCCGGCCTCGAACGCAATCTGGGTGACGGCCTGTTCGCCGGTCTTCAGCCGCATGGCGGCGCGTTCCAGCCGCAGCCGGCGGATGTGCGCCATGACGGTCTCGCCCATCATGCCCTGGAAAATGCGGTGGAAGTGATAGGGCGAGAAGTGTGCCACGGCGGCGAGATCCTCGAGACGGAGTGCTTCGTCCAGGTGATTCTGGATGTGCACCAGGACCTGCAGCATGCGTTCCTTGTAGCTCTGTTCGGTTCGCGGGTTCATCAGTGCTCCCTTTCCTTGCAGGCTACCGCCCGCCCCGGTCGTTTGCTTGACGGTTTTTGCGAATCTCCCCCACCAACGGCCGGGGATCGCGAAGCGACGCACGCCGCTTCAACGCTCGCCGCGCGCCGCATACGTCAGCTCGACGACGAAGATCAGCAACAGCACCAGCCCCAACGGCCAGCGGGGACCACCAAACTGCCGCAGCCACGCGGACCAGCCGCCGCGGGCCACGGCGTCGGCCCCGCCCGGCATCTGCAGCACGACGTTGTCGGTACCCAGGCGGCGTACCAGCGCGTCGTGCGTGATCGGCCGCAGGTCGGACTCGGCGGTCGGCCAGTTGACCGCGTACCACGCACGGGCGTCCCGGTCGTCCCGCGTGCGGATCGCGTAGAAGCCCGCGGCCGGCGTCGGCCAGGGTGTCGTGGGCTGGCCCTGTTCGAGCGTCAACCAGCCCGCGGCCGCCTCGCTGCCGCCAACCGGCTGAACATGCACCAGCCCGGCATTGGGCAGCACGCCGAAGCGTTTCTGCAGCGCTTCGCCCGCCGTGAACTGCGCGACGGCCGAGGGGGTCGCCACGGCTTCATCGAGCAACTGGTGCAGCCACGTCAGCAGGCCCGCGGCCCGGGCGCCCAGATCGCTCCAGGCCGGTGCCGGCGACGTGCTCAGCAGCACCACACGGCCCCGCCCGATCTTGCGTGCGACGAGCGCCGGGACGTCGTCCGCGTAGCGCGCCAGCACCGCCGCGTCAGTGGTCAACCCGAGCAGCCGCACGCGCCGCCGCACGCGGGCTCGCTCGATCTCGCGCAGCGCGGCCACGTCGTCCGGCTGGCCGGCCGGGGCGTCGATCCAGCGTAGCGCGGCGTCGTCGAGTTCTTCCACGATGGGCTCGGACTCGCTCAGCACGGCGCGCAGCGGGCCCCAGTCGTTGGCTGCGGGACCGCGCGGCACCAGCAGCAACGTGGCGCCTTGCCGGGCCAGGTCGACCAGGCCCGCTGGCCACGCGTCGTCGGCCTCCCCCGCCGCCAGCACCGCCACCAGCGCCGGCCGTTTCGCGGCGCCACTGCGGATGGCGGCGAGTCCGGAAGCGATCATGTCGTGGTCGAGCACGCGCAGCGCGACGCGCTGCTGCTGCGGGGCGAGCACTTGCGGGGCGAGCAGGTTGCGGAGGATCGCGGCCGTCACGCCCGGGTCGTCGTCGCGCGTGGAGGCCGTGATCAGCCACGCGGTCGGGCGCGGCGCGGTCTGCCAGGTCAGGTGGTGTGTTTGATCGAATTGCAGCAGGTCGTCCGGCTCCAGCGTGACCAGGGCCGTGTGGGGGCCCGGCGGGCTGGGCGGCAGTGGCAGGCTGATGTCGTGCAGGCCGTCGCGGCGGACCTCGATCGGCGCCGAGCGCGTCAGCTCGGTGTCGCCGGCACGCACGGCCAGGTGGCACACGCCGTCCACGCCGACGCTCGACAACACGACGCGCAACGGCGCTTCGCTTTCGGCGGGCCAGCCGAGCGGCGGCGGTTCGACGGCGTGAATCGCGAGGTTGACACGCGCGCGCAGCGCGCAGCACACCACGTGCACCGACAAGTCGTCCGCGCCGCCGATGATGCCCGGGGCGACGTCGTGCCACGCCGAGGCCGCGCCGTCGGTGAAGACGATGATCTGCTGTTGCCGGGGGCCGCTCTCGCGGCGGAGGAGGTCGACGGCGGTGCGCAGGGTGGCGCCCAGCGCGTGGGCGTGGGGCTCGTTCGTGCTTTCCGCCAGGCGTTGGCGGAGCTGCGCACGGTCGGCGGTGAGCGCGGTGGGGCGGTCGAGATCGCTCGGGCGCAGCACGGCGAGGCGCGTGTCGCGCGGCCAGCTTTCGGATGCGCTGATGTAGGCCATCGCGTCCGCACGCGCCTCGTCGAGCACGGTGCGCGGCTCGCCGTAGCGCAGGCGGTACTGCATGCTCAGCGAGTCGTCCAGCACGACCACTGCGGCGACGGCGTCGGTTGCCGCCCCGCCCGCGGGCGCCGACGTGCACGTCGGCCCCGCCAGCAGCAGCGCTGCGCACACCAGCAGTGCGGCGCGCGACAAGAGCAGCAGGATGTTCCGCAGGCGATTGGCCCGCTGTCCCAGCGCCAGCACGTTCTGCATCAAGCGCACGGCGGGAAAGCGCAATCTTCGCGGCCGGGGACGCAGCAGCAAGTGGATCAGCACCGGCACCGCGGCGGCCAGCATGCCCCACAACAGCACGGGATACAGGAATGCCATCAGCTCTTGCACCAGGACCCGCTCGTCGCGAGCGGAATGCACATTTTGTGCTGTACAGCGACGGCCCGCAAAGCTAACTTACCGGTCGGATTCTCACTTTGCGACCCGCGGCCCGCACCTGCGTGCAAGTAGCGATGAACGTCGAACCATTCCAAACGGCCGAAGGCAGCGACTATCCCTGTTGCCGCCAGCTTTCGATCTTCCTGGAGAACCGCCTGGGGCAGTTGCTGCGTGTGACGCGCCTGCTCGACGACGAACCGGTGCACATCCTGGGCATGTCCGTTGACGCGTCGGTGGACTGTGCCATCGTGCGCTTGCTGGTGGATGACCCGGATCGCGCACAACAGGTGCTCGTCGATGCGCGTTTTGCCCTCAGCGAGAGCGAGATCATCGTGGTCGAGTTGCCCGCTGGCAACCGCGCGATCCTCACGCTGTGCAGCGCGCTGATCGCCGGTGAGGTCAACATCAATTACCTCTATACGGTGTGGGCCGGCAAGGAGAAGCGTCCCTGCCTGGCGATCCAGGTGGACGATGTGCAGGCCGGCGTCCGCGTTCTGAAGCGTAACAAGTTCGTCGTTCTCAACGAGCACGAGCTCTGATCACGCCGCATGCGGGCTCCGCTGACACCCCCGATCTCCCACGACTGGACGCTGAGCGACGGCTACGTGGTGCGCGGGCGCGCCTGGCAACCGACAGAACCGCCGACCGAAGCGACGCTTTACCTCCACGGCATTCAATCGCACGGCGGCTGGTACGCATGGTCGGCGTCCGTGCTGGCCGACGCGGGGCAGTACGTGCTGTTGCCGGATCGGCGCGGCAGCGGGCTGAACCCGGCGGCGCGGGGTGACACGCCCAACGCGGCTCGCTGGCTGGCGGACCTTGATGAGTTATCAGACGTTGCGACACGGGCAGCCGGCGTTCGTCGGGTGAATCTCGTCGGGGTGAGCTGGGGCGGCAAACTCGCGTTGGCCTGGGCCCGCCAACGGCCGGAGCGCGTGGGGCGGATCCTGCTGATCGCGCCGGGACTGTTCCCGAAGATAGACGTTGGGCTGGTCGGCCGGCTGCGCATTGTGTTGTTGCTGCTCCTGCGGCCGTCGTGCTCGGTACCGATTCCGTTGGATGAGCCGGAATTGTTCACGGACAACCCGGCGGGGCGGGCCTTTATTGATCGCGACACAATGAAGCTGACGCGTGTGACGGCGCGGTTCCTGTATCAGTCACACCGTGTTGACCGCCAGTTGATAGGAACCGCGCCCGGTGCCGTTCGGTCGGCGGTCACGGTGATGACGGCCGGGCAGGACCGGATCATCCGTAACGACCAGACGACACGCTGGTTAGAGCGCGTATGTGCCGCGCCGCCGACGCTCCTGCATTATCAACAGGCCGGGCACACGATCGAGTTCGAACCCGCGGTCGAGCAGTTCGAAACGGATCTGCGCTCCTGGGCCTGCAACCGGCCGGTAGCGATGCGCAAATAACTGTTGTCACTTGGTTAGTGACAGGTATAATCTGCCAAGCATTGCGCGGTCTGAGTGGACGCAGGGTTTGCGCGGATCGCGTCTGGAATTCCTGAAGACGCCCAGTGGGGCGTGTCGATGAGCATGGTAGCGTTGCTTTGTACGCGCAACGATTTTGTTCCGCGCAAGGTCGACTGTTTGGAGCACCCCCAGCATGACACGCCGCCGAGGCATTCTGTACATCACCGGCGCCCTCTTACTGCTCGTTCCCCCCGTCGTCTGGATTGTCTACAGCATCCCCGCGACCGCTCACGAAGAGAAGCTGCCCGTCGAGCGGCACCTGGACCAGGGCGCGGCGGCCAGCAGCCCGCTCGAGGAGGTCGCGGCCCGCGATCCGATGGAGCTCGTGGCGCTTGGCATGAAGCGCTACCAGGAGAACATCAAGGCCTATCGCTGCACGCTCGTGAAACAGGAGCGGCTCGACGGCAAGCTGTCCGATGTGCAGGAAGTCGAGGTGCGTTATCGCGAGACGCCGCGCAGCATCTATATGTTGTGGCACAAGAACGCCGGCCAGGCCAAGCGGGCCCTGTACATGGAGACCGACGACTTCGTCAACGAGGAAGGCGAGCGGCTTGTCCGCGTAGAACCGGCCGGTGCCGTGGCCCGGCTCTTCGTATCGGATCTGTTCGTGCCGGTGCACGGGGAGCAGGCGCGCAAGTCCAGCCGGCGCACGATTGACGAGTGCGGCTTCGATTCCACCTTCCGCCTGCTCGAGCGTTACAATACGAAGGCGAAGGAACGCGGCGTGCTCGATCTCAAGTACGTCGGCACCGGGGAGGTCGATGGCCGCCCGACGTTCGTGATTGTCCGCCAGCTGCCGGAGAAAGACCCGGAGAACGTGTATCCCGACGCGCGGATGGTGATGCATCTCGACCAGGAGTGGCTGTTGCCGGTGGCGGTGTATTCCTACGCCGACCACGAAGAGACCGAGCTCCTGGGGCGTTATGTCTTCACGCGGGTCGAGCTGGACCCAGCCTTCGAGCAGGACGCGTTCAAGTTCTGATGCTGAAGCGGTCCTCCGCAAACACCTGAGCGAATCACACAGGCCGGTGCTGATGCAGCATCGGCCTTCTTGCTGTCCGTTGCTGCGGCGGAAAGCCAGGGGCGATCGACCTTCATATCGGTTTCTCTCGTACCTGAAATCGCTGTCAGGCCCTGCTCTGTTCTTGCTGTGCACGTGATAGTGCGTGTATCATGACGGGTGTTCGGGAAGACTTCCGGGTCGAAGTCGCATCGAAACCAACATGGAGGACAGAGATGAAGCCGCTTCTGTATGCGCTCGTCGCAGCCGGTCTGCTGGCTGGCACGAGCAGCGCGCTGGCCGTCACGGTCGGCCACGTCGATGGTTTTCAGGATGGAACGACGCAGGACTGGGGCGCGGGGTTCCCGCATCCGGATCCGCCCTACAACGAGGCGGATGCAGGACCGACCGGCGCAGGTGACAACGCACTGCGCGTCGTCGCCAACGGCGGCACCGGGGCCGGCAGCCGGCTTGCTTTCTACAACCAGGGTGGCAACTGGACGGGCGATTACACCGCCGCGGGCGTGACGGCGATCCGCGCCGACTTCAAGGTGCTCGGGACGGCGCCGCTGGCGCTGCGCGTCGCGTTCGACGGTCCCGGTGGCCGCTGGGCCTCGGCCGACGCGATTACGCTCGCGGCCGACGATGCCTGGCATACGCTCGAGTTTCCGGTGACGGCGGCCGACCTCGCCTCGGCGGGTGGCGCGGATGTGACCACGACGCTGGCCGGCGTCAACACCGTGCGCATCCTGCACAATGACAGTGGCCCGGCATGGCGCGGCCTCGCGATTGACACCGATCTCCTGGTGGACAACGTCACCGTCGTGCCCGAGCCGGCTGCGTTCGCGCTGCTCGCGCTGGGTGTGCTGGTACGCCGTCGCTAAGACAACGGCAGCAATTGTGCCGCCGCGGTCTGGACGCATTGGGCGCGCGGCGCGGCAAAGCCAACGGATGCGGAGTCGCCCGGAGGGGAGCGGCTCCGCATCGCTATGTACGGCCACACTGTGGCGGGCCGCGCCCGGCGATTGGGTGTCGCCGGGATCGTGCCGCAAGCACCAGCTTCGAGGAGAGCATCGATGGCGGCAGCGCTTCCCGACCTGACCAGTGACTATCCCTTGTCGACCGCGCAGCACGAGCAGTATCAGCGCGACGGTCACATTCTGCTGCGCGGCGTGGCCGCGGCCGACGAGGTGGCGGCGTACCGTGCACCGATCGCGGAACTCGTCTGGGCTGCCAATAAACAGGCCGTGCCACTCCAGCAGCGCGACACGTACCACAAGGCGTTCGTACAGGTGGCCAACCTGTGGGAGCAGAGTGAGGCGGTGGCGCGGTTCACGCTGGCGCGGCGTTTCGCGAAGATCGCGGCGGAACTGATGGGGGTGGCGGGCGTGCGGATCTATCACGACCAGGCGCTGTTCAAGGAAGTCGACGGCGGTGCGACGCCCTGGCACCAGGATCAGTACTACTGGCCGCTCGACAACGACAACAGCGTGACGATGTGGCTGCCGCTGGTGGATTGTACGGTGGCGATGGGGGCGCTGACGTTCGCGAGCGGCTCGCACCACGAGGGCTGCGTCGCAGAGCTCGCGATCTCGGACGAATCCGAGCAGCAGTTGCAGGCGATCGTGCGGCAACGCGGCTACCCGATCGTCAACGATGCAATGCAGGCCGGCGACGCGACGTTCCACTCCGGGTGGACGCTGCACATGGCGCCGCCGAACCAATCGGACCACGTGCGTGAGGTGATGACGGTGATCTACATCGCCGACGGCACGCGCGTGGCCGAGCCGGACAACCCGCACCGGCCGGCGGATCTGGAGCGCTGGTTCCCGGGGCTCAACCCGGGCGACCTGGCGGCGAGCCCGCTGAATCCGCTGGTGTATTCGCGCGCCTGATTTCGTTTCACTTGTCGCGCTCTGCGGCTCGCAGCGCCCTGGCACATGGGGACCGTCAAGAGCCCGTGAACCACGTCTGGATCTCGGCGAAGTCGTGCACGTCGACGTCACTGTCGCTCTCGCGGTCGAACAGGTCGCAGCCGCGTGGCGGCGGGCCGTTGTCCGGCCCAGTCATGCACGGTGCGAACTTGTCGATATCGGCCATGTCCACGTCGGCGTCGACGTCGTAATCGCCCGGGAGCCAGAACGTTAGCGCGATGTTCGCCTCGGTGAAGTGGCCACGATCGATCCACACCGCCGGCCGCGTGACCAAGCCGTAGCCGGTCGCACTGGCCCCGACCGGAACGGCGATCCCGGCCGCGGGACAACTGAGCTCGGTGAGCACGTAGAAGCCGTTGCCGTCGGTCTCGATGAGGGGGAATCCATTCACCTCGATGATGGCGTTGTCGATTGCCTCGCCGGTGTAGCCGTTGGTGACGCGACCGTAGACGGTGGCCTGCGCGGCGGTAACCGGATCACGCCAGGGCATCGGCGGCGGCGGCGCGGGCTCGGTGAAGACCTCGTCGGCGACGTGGGTGTACCAGCTCCAGTCGGTGCCGCCGCTGCTGGTCCCGTTGTAGGAATACGTGCAGATGCCGTCAGCGCCGGCGTTCAGGGCATACTGGATCTCGAAGACGCTGTCGGCGAAGTCGTTGAGGTAGATGCCGGGACCGGTGAAGATGTGGCGGTTGTAGCGCCACAGCAGCGACTGGTCCACCCAGTTGCGGTACCACGACGGGTACTGGTCGTAGTCGTAGTACGTCATGGGGATCCCCGCGTCGAGGTAGCCGTTGTCGAGCCACAGTCGCCAGTTCTGGAAACGGTGCCACGAACTGGTGTCCTCGAAGTCCGCGGGGGCGTCGCCCCAGGTAATCAGCGCCGCGGTGTGGCGCAGCGGCTGCCGCGGATTGTCAATGGTTGCCATTTCGACGTACGCGCGGCGAATGAGCTCCGTGATCTCACGCCGGCGAAAGTCCTCCCACGGCCCGTAATCCGGTGACGGTGTGCCGCTGTATCCGGTGATCGCCTTGAAGCGGGCCAGGCCCGACCGCGGGTACCAGTTATAGGCCGGGTAGCCTGCGTCGGAGTTGGTGTAGCGGATGTAATCCCAGTGGATGCCGTCGATTTCGTAGTTGCTGACCAGCTCGCGGACGATTGACAGCAGGTATTCCTGCACGTCGGGCGAGCCGGGATCGAGCTCGTACTTGCCGCCGATATCGCGCGGCCCGCCGCCGATGTGCTCGGGCAGCACCATGATCCACTCGGGGTGCGCGGCGAGCGTCGGGTTGCCGGCCGGCGGCCAGCTGGTGCAGGCGCGGTAGGTGACGAGCCACGGATGCACCTCGATGTTGTTTGCGTGCGCGACGGCGACGAGGTAGGCCAGCGGGTCGAAGTCGCCGACGATGTCGCTCGCCCTGGGAATGATGTCAGAGTTCCAGTAGGCACCGTGGCCGCCGCCGCCGGTGTCCTGGTACGCGAGCACCTCGGGCACGATTGCGTTGTAATTGCCGGCGACGGCCCGGGCGACGAGGCTGTTGATCTGAGACTGGCTCTTGAAGCCCTGGTGGAAGGCGTCGGCCCAGAAGCCGCGGAACTCGGGCTCGACGACGGGTTGCTCGACGAAGACGGCGGTGACGGTCTTCTCCTGGTCGATTGCGACCGTCGTCGCGGCCGCGGTCGGGTTGGCGACCGGGGCGCCCGCCGACACGGTCCAGTGGTTGAACACGTAGCCGGGTTGCGGCTCGGCGGTGATCGGCACGATCTCGTTCAGGTAGCGGGTGTGGCTGCCGGCGGCGGGAATGGTCGTCCCCCAGCCTGCCGGCGTGGCCTCCATGGTGAGCGTGACCGTGGTGGTTTCGGCCTCGAAGCGGATCGCGTCGGCGATGACGACGGATACGTGAGCGTCGTTGTGCAGGCGGACGTAGTCGCTGCCGTCGGCGTCGAAGTAGTAGGCGCCCAGCGAGACCCACGTTTCGCCGTTGACCTGCTGGTTGATCTCGACCCAGGTGGAGCCACTGGCATGGTGGACCTCGAACGGGGCGTTGTCGGCGCGGTTACCGCCCTGCACGTAGTAGGTGCTGACGTAGTAGACGCCGGCGTGGGGGAGGTCCGGCCGCCACTCGGCGGCGGCGGGGCTGCCGCCGAAATCCGTGGTCATGGCCCAGTTATAATCCGCCCCGTAAGGCGTTCCGTACTCGCCGGAGTCCCAAGTGCCGTACAGGAGCGAGAAATCGGCATCGCTGTTGTCGACCGTGACGGTCTGCGCCTTGACGACCGGGAGGATGAGAGCGATAAGGATCAGGCCGGGGACCAGCCAGGGATGCAGACGGGTGGACATGAACGCTTCCTCCAGGCCCCCGCAGCGCAATCATTTTTTTTCAACTCGGCAAATTGCATGCGGACAGGTGCCGCGCGCCATTGCATCTTAACCACTCCCGACGCGAAATTCACGCGGAACCTCGGCCGCCAGAGAGCCTTGTTGATAATGCCCAAATCAGCATCGGACGTTTGTCCGGCGGTTGGCGGTTTCTCTTGTGATGGCGACTACCGGGGATTATACTATAACGCTGAGGCCCAGTGGCACGGCCAATTCGTCGCATTTCCGTGGCCATGTGTGTTGTTGGGTAAGTCGAGGAGAATAGAGGTTACCCAGGTTCTGTAATCTGGTCGCATGCTGCCACGCGGCAAGCGGGGGCATGCCGGCCCGGAGTTGAGCACATCCAACGAAATCCGAGGAGGAGAACAGAGATGAAGAAGGCATTGGCCGCGACCTTGTTAGTGACGTTCGTCGCCGGCGCGTGGGCGGTTCCGATCTGGTCGGACGATTTTGACAGCTATGCCGACCAGGCCGCGTTTGACGCCGTGTACACGCAGATCTACCCGGAAACGCCCCTGGTGCTGGACCAGACGGTCGGCTACAGCGATGGCCAGTCGGTCAACCCGACCGGGCCGAACGAGAGCTCCACCCGGCGGGCGTATGTGAATCTGGGCGGTGAGTTTGCGGGCAGTGATGCGAATCCGCTGGTCTTCGAGTTCATGGTCCAGATGAGCGACGCGATTGACTGGTGGGGCCGCGAGTACATCGAGATCCGTGGTTACGAGGGGGCCGGCTACGGTGACGGCGACCTGCAGGAGCTGATTGCGCTGGGCGCGACCAGCAGCGGCGTCAACACGTCAAAGTACAACGCCCGCATTCTGAGCGGCGAGAACTGGGTCGATCTGCAGTCGGATCGCAGCACCGAGTGGGTCAAGCTCGGCGCCATGCTCAAGACGGACACCATCGAGCTCTATGTCAACGATGTGCTGGAGTACACGGGTGCGCGCGCCGCGGGCGTCACGATCGATTCGGTCGTTATCGGTTCGGGCCTGAGCTCGCGCGTCGACTTCCACTTTGACGACCTGAACATCACGCCGGAGCCCGCTTCGCTGGTGCTGCTGGCGTTGGGTATGCTGATCCGTCGCCGCTAAGCGCAGATTGTCGGCTACGGCGGTGGGAAGCGTAAGACGGGAATGCCGTTGTGACCCGGAGGCGTTGCCTTCCACGATCGTATGTCGACGCGCATCACGACCGAATTGACGCGACACGCTCCGCCTCGTCCCTGTGGATGGGGCGGGGCGTTGTTTATCCGCCCGCGCGAGGGGCGGTCCATGGCTGGCCGTAACTTCTCCTGCCGTCCGCGCGCCCGCGCGCCATTTCGCGGTCTCGCGGCGGTGCACGAATGACCCATACTGGAGGAAAACGAAGATGAAATCTGTGACGCGTCTGACCCTGCTGGGCGCAGCGCTGCTGGTCATGCTACCGGCCGCCGCAACCGCCCAGCCGCCATATCTCTCCGAGTTGGTCGGGTTCAACGGCCCGCCGATCAATGACCCGGCGACATCGAAAGAGATGTTCCGCCAGCCGGATTTCTCGGGTTCGTCGGCCCAGTACATCATCAGCAATGATGTGGATCCGAACAACCCGTACAGCATGCACGCGGCGTATCGCTCGTCGGTCCACCTGACCGAGGGCGACGCCGGTCTGCAGGTATTCTTCAACTGGGTGGATCCGGCCGATCCGGACGCCTGGGTACGCCTGAGCACGTTCAATGGCCCCGAGCGGCCCAACCCGTCGCTGCACACCGAGGGCAAGGTGTTCTTCAAGTTGAAGAACCGCAGCCAGCTCTTCAGCGGCGTGATCGGCGTGTGCATCGGCATCCGCGAAACCGGCGTCGAGGTTCCGCAGCTGGCCGACGGCGGGACCGGGGGTGACATCGAATGGGTCGGCGTCGATACCACGCCCAACGGCATCATTGCCGGCCCGGACGGGATCGTCGACACGGCGGCGGCCGGCGACGATATCCAGGTCTACCCGCTCGGGTACGACATCGATGATCCGAACGATCCGCTGCCCAGCGGCACGGCGGTTGTGGACCCCGGCCCGGACGGCATCCTCGATACGACGCCAGGCAACGACGACGAGATCCGCTTCGGTTACTTCATCGATGGCGAAGGCGTCCGTCGCCCGATTCCGGCGGTGAATCTCGTGCCGAACAACGCGTTCCGGCAGATGGAGTTCGACCTGAGCACCGGTGCGGTCAAGGTGGACGGCGTGGACTTGGGTGGCGGCATTGCCGGTTTCACCGGCAACGGCATCCTTGATGTCACGCCCGCGCGGGGCACGCTCGAGCACATCGCCTTTACCAACAACCTCGCCGACACGGCCCAGCTCATCGATCTCGGTATCGACGAGCTGTACTTCACTTCGCCCGAGGCGGACCCGGTGGTGGCGCCCAAGGTGGTGGCGCCGATCATTCGCGACGACACCGAGGTGACCGTGACGGGGCTCATGCAGGACGTCTACAAGGTACGCCTGTATCGCGACGATGTCCTCGCGGACACGATCACGCTGGATACGGGGGCACCCGACTATCCGCCCGAAGAGGTCGTCTTCACGCTGACCCCGCCGGCGCTGGCCGACGAGAAGTTCACGGCGACCCAGGAAGTCGTGGACGGCCGCGTGAGCGAGCATTCCGCGCCGGTCTATGCGTTGCCCGAGGCCTCGCCCTACTCGTTCTGCATCGTCATTGACGAGGACGGCGACGGCAGCTGCACGGCCAGTCCGCTCGAGTTCGTACCGACGACAGATGCAGGAATCTATAGCGGGAATCCGAAGCCGGCGGGCCAGCCGATCTTCACGGATGATGCGGTCTGGCAGACGATCGACATTCCGCTGACCGACCAGAGTCTGGTACACGGCTGGCAGGGTCAGGGCGGTAATGGTGCTATTGAGCCGACCGGCGACATACTGACGATTGACACGCTCTGGTTCACGATGTCGGCAAGTCCGGAGTACACCGGGCAGCACGAGGCATACATTGACAGCATGCAGGCGCTGGATGCGCTCGGCGACGTGGTCGCGACCATTCATGATATGGAAGACGGCGTCAACTACATGCTGTACCCGCGCGGTCAGTCGACGACGAGCCCGACCTCGTCGGCGCTGAGCTCGACCGCGACGTTCGACGGCCTGACGGCGCACCGGCTGCTCTGGAGCTATCCGGATCCGAACGCCGAGTACGCCATGGGCCTGTATCACAACGTCGGCTACGCGTGCAATACGGCGCCGGGTTTCCCGAGTACGGCCACGACAGTGCGCGTGCGACTGCTGGCGCGCGGCCCGCAGCTCAATCCGGACGCGCCGCTGCCGACCGTGCAGGCGCCGCTTGTCCTGGGCACGCTGCCGCTGGACACGGTGCGGGTCGCGCACGATCCGAATGCGGTTTCCGTATCGCTGTACGTCAATGGTGAGCTGGCCGCGACCGAGAACGCCCCCGACGGCACGGAGGTCGATTTCACCGGCCTGACGCTGGCGGTGGGCGATTCGGTTTCGGCCAAGCAGACGTTCACGGACGTCGGCGAGAGCGATTTCGCCTATCCGCACGCGGTCGATGACGCCCCGCTGCCGCCGGCGGTGGAGACGCCGATTGCGCCGGACCAGGCCGCGATCGAGCTGACCGGCGTGTACGACTATCCGTACGCGACTGCCAGTGAGGTGGCCGTGTACGTCAATGGCGTGCTGGCCGGTACCGAGGTGCCGACAGGTGATACGGCCAGCGTGCCGATCGCCATTGCGGTCACGACTGGTGACGAGGTCACCGCGACGCAGACCGTCAATGGCCTCGAAGGGCCCGAGTCGGCGCCGGTGATCGTCGGCTATCCCGCCCCGGTCATCTTCAAGGCACCGGCGCAGGGCGACGCGACGGTCCGCGTCCAGGGCTTCCATCCGGATGCGACGGAGGCCACGGTGGTCGTCAACGACACGACCGAGTTCTCGGCGGCGATTCCGGTGGGCGCGGCTTACGTCGAGGTGCCGGTGAGCGGGCTGGTCATGGGTGATACCGTGACGGCTTACCAGACCGCCGGTGTGGTGACCAGCGCATTTGCGGTGCCGGAGACGGTGACGACGAATGCGCAGACGGTGTTGATCTGCGACGACTTCGAGTACGACGAAGCCACGTACCTGACCGAGTGGGCGGATTCGAACCCGCCGCGACTCGAGCTGGTTTCTGACCGCAACGCGACGGCCCCGATGGGTGAGAAGTCGCTGTACTCGGCGCCGGGCGCCGGCCGCGTCGAACAAGACATTGCCGACACCGTGCCGACGGCAACCGAGCCGGTCATCTGGAACGTGCACATCTACGATGCGTACGGGCCGGGCACCTCGAACGTACAGTTCGCGCAGCTCAACGGCCATGCCGATTGGTTCTTCTCCCACGTCGGCATGCTGTCGTGGGCGCCGCAGGACACGGATTACTACCAGCTCCGCGTGAACGGCAATGGCGGGCCGAACTGGCTCGACATGACCGAGTACGACTCGCCGCTGCGTTCGGTGGGCTGGCACACGTTTACGGTGGTGTACAAGGGCACGCTGGTCGATGCCTACATCGATGGCGCGCTGGCGGCCAAGAACATCGAGCTGTCGGTGGCGCCGATCTTCGATCGGGCCCGTATCGGCGGTGGCTATTCCTCGGCCAACGCGGCCTGGTACGACGACTTCTGCGTCGAGATCGGCTCGGTGCGCTTCGAGCCGATCGGCCCGCAGCCCCCGCCGCCGCCGACCGTGCCGCAGCCGCTGTTCGCCGGTGACCAGAGCGTCACCGTGACGGACGTGATGGACGACGTGTCGCTGGTCGAGATCGTCGACGAGTCGGCCGTTGTCATCGGCACGTACGCGGGTGCCGTCGACGAGTCCGGCGTGGTCGAGGTGGCCCTGACGCGGCCGCTGCTCAACACCGAGCTCATTACGGCGCGCGTGACCAACGTGGTCGGTACCGAGTCGTCCTTCCCGGCGACCGAGGTCGGCAAGCGGAATGGCGACATTCTCATCAGCCTCGGTATCCGCGAGACCGGCGATACCGGCCCGCTGGGTTCGCCGGGTGGCAGCGGTGGTGAGATCGAGTGGATCGGCGCCGCGAGCGTCGTGGAAGGCGCGCCGCAGGGCCTACCCGTCTCGCCGTCCAACACGTGGCAGACGATCATCTTCGATCCGGCCGGGCCGGTCAGCGGCTTCACCGGCGATGGGAACATCACGGTGAACTTCGGCGTGATCGAGCATCTGGCGGTGGCGGTTGATTCCAACTCGCCGGACCGCAGCGTCGGTCCATACCGCCTGTACGTCGACAACGTGATCAACGTCCTCGCCGACAACGGCAGCGACTTCGTGATCACCGATTTCGAAGGGTACACCCTCGGCAGCGACGTGCTGTTCATGCATCCGCGCTTCTCGGGCTCGACCGACATGGATCTCGCGGTTTCGCCGAGCGTGAGTGTGGCGTCCGATGTGTACGGCAATCCGAGCCAGGCGGAAGAGCTGCAGTGGATGTGGCTGGATACCACGCCGCAGCGCTGGGCACGCATCACGACGTACCAGGCGACGAACGTGGCACGGCCGATCATCGACCTGACCAAGCCGGTGCAGATGGATATCCTGCTGGTGGAAGAGTGCACCCAGCAGGGTGATCTGAACGGCGATGGCGCCATCGACCTGACCGACCTCGAGCTGTTCGAGGCGTGTTTCGCGGGTCCGTGGATCAAGACCGATCCGGCCTGCAACTGCGCCGACATGAACGACGACGGCCGCGTCGACGTGAGCGACTTCGCGCTGCTGCAGGCGGCTGCGAACAACTAAGTCGGTTTGCCGGCCTGACGGGTCGGCCGGACCGATCGCACAAACACCAGGCCCGTCCGTTTCGCGAACGCGAAGCGGACGGGCCTGCTCTTTCGGTGGACGGCTGCGGGACGGAGCGGCGCAATGCCCTGGCGGGTCCGTCCGATGCCAAACCCGACGGCTACGTCGAGCGCGCCGCGCGCCCTCGTCGCTTTGTCAGCTGGCGGCTTTGTTACGTCGTTACGCTGGTCAGAACCACCACGCGCCGCCCGCCTTCTCGCGGATCAGGACGCCCTTGAGGTATGCGACGGCTTTTTCGAACCCTTCCTGCACACTCATGAGGCTGTCTTCGTGCTCGATGCTGATCACGCCGTCATAGCCTTTTACGCGCAGCATACTGACGAACGGTTTCCAGAACTCGTCCCCGTGGCCATAGCCGCAGGTGCGGAAGACCCAGCTCCGCCCGTGCAGGTCGCCGTAGCTCTTGGTATCGAGCACGCCGTTGACGCGCGTGTTGTGCGGGTCGATGCCGGTGTCCTTGCCGTGGACGTGGAAGATGCATTTGGCATCGCCGAGGGCGCGGGCCGCCTCGACCGGGTCCATGCCCTGCCAGAAAAAGTGCGAAGGGTCGAGGTTCGCGCCGAGCTGCTTGCCGCCGGCCTTGCGCAGGTTGAGCAGTGTCTCGGTGTTGTACACGCAGAAGCCGGGGTGCGCTTCAAATGCGATCCTCACACCTTCCTTGGCCGCCGCCGTGTTCTTCCTGCTCCAGAACGGGATCAGTACCTTGTCCCACTGGTACTTGACGATCTCGCTGAAGTCATCCGGCCAGGGGCACACGACCCAGTTCGGCGTCTTGTCGGCCTTGCTGCCGCCGGGACAACCCGAGAAGTTGATCACGACGTCGGTGCCGAGCTTCGGGGCGAGCCGGACGGCGACGTCGTGGGCGCGTTCGTGCGGCTTGGCGATGTCGGGGTTGGGGTGGACGGGGTTGCCGTGGACGGCGAGGCCGATGATCTCGAGCCCGCGGGCCTTCACGTCCTCGACGATGCGCTTCTGCTCGGACTTGCTCTTGAGCACTTCCTCGGGATCCCACCACGGCGTCCCGGGAAAGCAGCCGACCGGCAGCTCGATCGCGTCGAGGCCGACCTGCTGGCAGTAGTCCAGGGCCTGTTCCCATTTCATTCCGCCGAGCCCGGCACCCATCACGCCCAGTTTCATCGTCAAAGCTCCTTGTGCTGACCGGCGTCGCGCCCGTGTCCGGCGTCGCCAGCGTATCTCTCGTGACAGTCTCTCGTCTATTGTCGTGTTCTGGCGGTCAGTGCGCGTATCTGTGGTCAGTCTTGCGCGACGTGCCGCACGCGGGCCGTGTCGCCCCCGTCCTCGGTCGACGCCAGGTCGTACCGCTCTTCGAGGGCCGCGGCGTAGGCGTCGAGCAGGTGCGGCGTCACGCCGTCGAAAAAGCCGTCGACGAGCGACGTTTGCGTGATGTTCAGGCACGTGGTCGTCCAGAGCGGGCACGTCAGGACGACGAGCAGGACGTAGCGGCGCAGGTGTTTCTTGCTCATGGTTCGTCTCTCAGTTGCGAGGTGCTGCCGGTGCTATGCCGGGCGGGCCTGATGCCGCGCCATAGCTTGTGGCTTGCCGGCGGCGGTTGCGGACTTGTCCGCGCGGCTTCGGAACTCCGTTCGCCGGTCGCCGGCGTAGCTCGAATACACGCCATGGCCGGGTGCCGACTTCGACGGCTTGCGGCATGCGGGCCGGCTTCTCGCGTATGGGCGTCATTTTAGACGCCGCCGGCCTGGATCGCCAATTGTTGCCGACGCGGGGTGGCCCGGGGGCCGTGGCACATGGGGGCCTGCGCCGCGGGCCGTGGCTGGCGGCGACGCTCCGTGCGGCGTGCGGGTTGCGAGCGGCGGCCGGCGGCGCGTACGATACGTTGCTGCGGTGACGTCGCGCGCCGCCGCGGGGCCCATAGCTCAGTCGGTTAGAGCAGCGGACTCATAATCTGCCGGTCGTTGGTTCGAATCCAACTGGGCCCATCCGGCCGTTGTGGCGGCCGGTGACGGCATCGTAGGTCCAGGTGGTGGTGTCGCCGTCGGTGTTGTCCACGCCAGCAGGCCACGTGCTGCCCGTGAAGCCGAGTGTTTCATCACGGAACGTCGTGAGCTCGTACCGCTGACCGAAATCGTCGTACTCGGTCAGCGTCGGATACGGCACGTCGCCCCAGACGTGGGTGATCTGGCCGCGATCATTGTAGTCGTAGCGCGTGTAATTCACGCCGGAGTTGGGGTCATTGGGGTCCACCGCCTGGCCTACGGCGACCACGCGGCCGTCGTCGTACCCGTACGTGGTCCGGCTGAGCTTCGTGGTCTCCCCGACCTCCGTGGTGTACACCGCGCTCACGCCGTTGGGATCGTACACGGTATACGTGTCGACCCGGCCATCACTGACCAGCGTCTGCCGGCCGATCTCGTCGTACGTATAATACGTCGCCGGCCCCTCCGGCGGCGTGACCTCCAGCGGCCGCCCGTCGGGATCGTACTCGTCCACCGTCGTCTGCCGGACGAGCAGGTTGCCCCTGCTCCGCAAGGTGATATGCGAAGGTCGCGCCGCCGCCCAGCATCTACAACCTCTCGCACTCACCATCAAGGCGTGCCAGCAATTGTGTCGGCGTGCTCTCGAAGTTGGCCGCTAAATCAGGTGCTTGGTGCACATCGTGGAGGCACGAGCCCATGTCTTGGATGATCAGCGACAGCCACTGGGGCAAGCTTCCGAGGTTCTGCCTTGCCTGCTCATTGTCCAGGATCTGTAGCGACACGTAGAAGTTAACCACCTTGCAGTTGGCATCCGTATTGTGCGCTGGGTCGGCGAGGACCTCCAAGATCGCCCGAATCGCCGACTTCGCGCGCGAAACGTCCACACCGCGCCCGACTAATGTGCTCCTCAAGTCGCGTAGCATTCGTTCGAGCATTTCAGCGTCCACAGCCATTAGTCCACTCGGGGGGAAATACGCGTGTGCCACCGTACGTACCTATATGAGTGATGTGATCGTGAATGACCTCACCGGCACGAATTACGATATGCCGAATAGACACAGTTACCCCGTCGATCTTCGTCTTGATTATGATCGAAACACCGCCATCGCGCCCGACCGTCTGTCTGACTAACCGCTCCACTGTCACTACGCCCCCCGGGCTGGCACCCATGATGGAACCCGCCGCAAGGCCTTCACCGATCGCAATGCACGCGCTTAGGCTGATCCCTCCAGCTGCTGCAACCGCGGTTACTTTCAACCCGGCGTTGACACTTTCCGGCGCTTCGTTGATCCAGAACTTGACTCCTCGCTCGTTATGACCGGGGACGTCCATCCACGATAGCAACCCTTCCGGGTCCACCATTGCGAGCGGATCGTTGAGGCAATAGCGGTAGGGGTTCATCCCTCCACCAATCCCGATCGGATCGCGCTGGACGAAGCGGCCGAGCGCCGGATCGTACCAGCGCCAGCCGACGTGTTGCAGCGTGATCGGCGGCAGGTCCGTGCGTGGGCCGCACAGCGTGATCAACCCGCGGCTGCCGAACGGATCCGTCGGCCCGCCGCTGCCGGTCGCACCGTCAGTCAGACCCGACTGATAGCCCCAGCCCCCGGCATAGCCCCAACGCGGCAGGCCTTCAGGCAGCTCGCCACCGACCTGCCAGCCCGACACATACGCCACGGGTTCGCCGAAGGCGGTGTAGGTCACGCGCGTGACGGCCTGCCCCACGACGTCCGTCGTCAGCAGTGTCGAGCGGATGAGATCGCCGTGCAGATGCCAGGTAGCATTCGGATCGCCATTCGGGTCCAGCGGCTGCTGGGCTTCGGTGCCGTAGCCAGCGAGATGACGCGTGGTCTCCGTCAGCGTCTCGTAGTAATCCGGCCACGCCCAATCGAAGTTGTCCACGTAGTCGACCTCGTACGCCCCGATCGGCTCATCCCCCATGAAGTCGACCCGCTGCACCGGGCCGTTCGGGTCCCAGCCGCCCGGCGTGAAGTCCAGCGACCGCACATAATGCAAGGCCCGGGCCACGCGCGTCGTCCCCGAGCGAGGCGGCCTCAGAGCAGGGCCAACGTTGCGCAAGCGAAGCTTCCCGCCCCCCAGGTCAGTCTCTGACTATATCGTCCTCCGCGGCGGCGCGTCAATGACGATCGCTCGCGGTAGCATGTTCGTGTTGTTGCGCCGCGGCCTGGAGCTGCGCGGCGCGACCGATGCCACGCGCACGGGACGAGGCGGAGCCATGTCCTGCCGGCGGGCGCGACCGGGGCAACGCCCGGCGTCGTCGGGGCCTGCCCATGCTACGTCACTGGTTGCAGGCCGCGCTCACAGCCACCTCACGCGTGAGGCCCAGCGGACGCGGCAGTGGGCGCAGGTGAAGTAGGACGTCCCGCGCGGGGCGTCGCTGTCGCGCGGCAGGTGGGTGCCGCAGCAGGGGCACATGCACGAGCGGCTGCAGACGGCGGCGCAGGCGATGGTGGCGATCACGAGGGCGAAGAACACGCAAGCGGCGGCGCTGACGTGACCGGTGAGCACGAGGGGCAGCGTCACGAGAAGGACCAATGCCAGCGCGGTGTAGTGGGCGATCGTAAACGGGCGGTCGTGCGTGGGGTGGTCGATCGTGGGAAGTGCTGTTTCGGGAGTGTTGACCTGGGATAGCATTGACTCGACGAAGTCGGCACCGGGGATGCGCAGGAAGCCGAGAGGTTCGTCCGGAAAGCCCGCGTCTTCATCGGTGGACACGCCGGGTGCGATGAGCAGGTCGCCGGTGCCGTCGCGGTGCTCGACGCGCACGACCTGGCCGATGGGCTCCGTCGCGAAGCACCGCAGCGTCAGCGGCTTGTCGCCGTCGAACACGAGCATACGCCGGTCCGTGACAACGTACGCGCGGCGTTGCCACTTGCGATACTCGCGCCGCGGGCTGAGGGCGAGGTAAACGCCGATCGCCACCACAACGATGCCGAACGCGAGGGCGCCGATGAAGGCAGTTGTACCCGGCGCCGCGGCTTCGCTGCCCAGCGTGGTCTGGGCCAGCCAGAACGCTGCGAAAACGAGCAGAATGCCGCTGACGGCGACTTTCTTGGCCACGGCGCGCGACAAGTAGCGGGGGATGGGTTGGCCGGCCCAGAGGGCCTTCTCGCCGGCGTCGAGGGTGGCTTCGATACGCTGCGGAAGATCGTCGGGTGCCCTGGTGTTGCGCATGGTCGGCGGCTCGCTCCGGCGCATTGATCTTGCAGGTGGCTGCAGGGAATCGATACGATAACATACCCAGAGGCGGCGGGACGAGGTATGGGAGGTGCGGCAGTGCTCACCCGAATGAAGCTGCGGTGTGGCCGCTCGCTTGTGGCGTCCCTCGTGAGTGTGCTCGCGGCGGCCACGGGCTGCGCGCTGGCCGACACGTACTACATCGCCACCGACGGCAGCGACAACAACAGCGGCACGCGTCAGAGCCCCTTCGCCACCTTCGACCACGCGATCGATGTCGCGGGCCCCGGCGACACGATCTACGTTCGCGGCGGCACCTACCTGCTGGACGACAGCATCGAGATCAGCAAAGCGGGTACGCCGGGCAATCCGATCCGACTGTGGGCCTGCGACGCCGAGGTCCCCATCCTCGATTTCAGCAACAACCCGCGGCACGCCAACCCGCCGCAGCCGCGCGAGGACGACACCGTGGCCGGCACGAGCGACGCGCTCGGCCTCTACGTGGCCAGTGGCGGGGACTGGTGGCACATCCGCGGCCTGATCGTTCAGAACGCGCCTTATTACGGCGTACGCGTCTATGGTTCGCACAACGTGTTCGAGCGGCTGGTGCTGCGCGACAACCAGGCGGCCGGTCTGGAGATCACGGGCAAGGAGGGCTGGACCCCGAGCCACAACCTCGTGCTCAACTGTGATTCGTACCTCAACTTCGACCCGCAGACCAACGGCGAGGATGCCGACGGCTTCGCCGCCAAGTTCGATACGCTCGGGCCGGGCAACGTGTTTCGCGGTCTGCGTGCCTGGAGCAACTCGGACGACGGCTACGATTTCTGGCACGCGACCCACCCGGTGCTGATCGAGCGGTGCTGGTCGTTCGACAACGGCTACTTCCGCCCGGAATGGCAGGACGAGGTCTCGGGTTCGTGGCGGGGGGACGGCCTGGGTTTCAAGCTCGGCCAGGACGCGGCCGAGCTCGTCCTGCACCGCGTTGTCGCGTTCGGCAACAAGGCCTTCGGCATCGACGAGAACGGCAACGGCAGCGCCGGCGGGGTGGACATCAACCACGCCACCCTGGTCAACAACGCCAAGAACGGCAATCCCCTGCAGATCCAGCTTAACGACGGCCGGCCGCATACGGTGCGTAACAGCATCGCGTTCGACGTTGACGGCAGCGGGGTCACCGACCTCAGCCCGGCCGTCAACGACGCCTATAACAGCTGGAACGGCATCGGCGTAACCGCCGCCGACTTCGTGAGCATCGACATGGATCAGCTCATGATCGACGCCACCGGCCCACGTACGCCCGACGGCCGCCTGCCGGATATCGGGCTGCGTCTCGACCCCGCCAGCGACCTTATTGACGCGGGCGCCGATGTGGGCCTGCCGTACTGCGGCGCCGCGCCCGACCTGGGCGCGTTCGAAGTGGTCACGCCGTACGGCCCGGGCGACCTGGACCACGACTGCGATGTCGACGCGGCCGATTTCGTCACGTTCGCGTCGTGCCTGGCCGGCCCGGTTGTCCTGACGCCGCCGGCCGGTTGCGAGCCGTCGGATTTCGCCGCCGCGGATTTGGATGGCGACGGCGACGTGGACGTAAGGGACGCGGGGGTTCTCGGGCAGCACTTCGCCGGCGGCGGGCGCTAGCCGTCCGCAGAGTTGCCTGGATTCAGGCTCGTGGAGCCCGATTCTTCTGCGGCCGGCGGCCGGCCGCTTGACGGCTACGACAATCGGGAACTGCGCTGGGTTGTGGCGCACGAGTTGGCTCATGTGTGGCGGCGCGATCACCTGGTCCGCTGGCTGGAATGGGTGGCCTGTGTTGTCTTTTGGTGGAATCCGGTGGCGTGGTGGGCGCACGCGATCCGGGCGGACGGCGAGGCGATCTCGTCGAGTCCGCGCGTGCAGACCTGGCTCGAACGCGAAGGCTTCACGGCGGAGCAAATCGACTTCGTCATAGGGCTCGCGAAGCGCCTCGCGGATCGCCGATAACAGCAGGGGTACCAGTCGGCGAACCGGCGATTCTCAAACACGACCCTTCCCAATAACGCGCCGCCTCGCGAGAATACCCGCTGAGGACGTTTCGACTGTGACAGGAGGCCGGTCTGATGTACCACATCCAACCCGTCGTCGGCGCGCGCCGGCAGCCGCGTCACCGTGCCGGTAGCCGCCGTATTGCGACATTCCTGACGATTGCACTGTCCGTGGTGGCCCTGGGTCGCGTGACCCGGCTCCAGGCCCAGGACGCTGCGCAGCAACCGCTCGAGAAGCAGTTCGAAGCGGCCGGCACGCAGCTCAAAACGGCCGTGGCCAACGGCGAAATGACCGAAGCCGAAGCCTGGGCCGCGTGGCATGCCACTCGGAAAACGCTCATCCGCGAGGCCGCGGCGGCGGGTTCGATCTCTACCGACAAGGCTGCGGCCTGGGTGGAGGAGATCAACAGGGAGCAACTGGGCGGGCAGCTCAAGGAGGCCGGCGACGCGATCAAGGCCGCCGCAGCGCGGGGCGAGCTCGGCGAGGACGAGGCCTGGGCCGAGTGGTACGCGACCAAGGACGCGCTGATTGCGGAGGCGGTTGCTGATGGCCGCCTGACAGCAAAAAGCGCGAACGAGTTCCAGCGCGACGTTTACAAGGCCGAGCTGCGCGAACGACTCGGGACCGCGGGCGAGCGCATCAAGGCCGCCGCGGAACGGGGCGAGATCACCGAAGAGCGCGCCTGGGTCGAGTGGTACGCGGCCAAGGACCGGCTCATCGCCGAGGCAATCGCCGTCGGTGAGATCACGGAAGCGGACGCGGCGGAGTTCCGCCGGGCCCTGTACCAGGAGGAGTTGAAGGAGCGTATCGATGCGGCGGGCGAGCGGATCAAGGGCGCGGTGGCGCGCGGCGAGATGAGCGAAGACGAAGGTTGGGACGCGTGGGCCGTGGCGCGAGAGGAGCTCATCGCGCAAGCCGCCGCGGACGGCGAAATCTCGGACAAGACCGCCGAGGAGTTTCGACACGGGTACGAGCGCTGGGCGGTCGGCCAGCGACTCAGAATCGCTGTCGCCCGGGGAGAAATGACTGAGTTGGACGCCTGGGCCAAGTGGGCGGCGTACAGCGGCGAGACGGAGGAGTACGCCGCGAAGCTCGAGGCGCTGGTGGCAAGCGGCGCGTTGACGGCCGAAGAGGCGAAAGCCAGGCTGCGCGCCGTCAACGCGGCCAGCGGCGCGAAGGCCGACGCCGCGCCATCGCACGCGCGCATCGTTCTACGTGCCATCAAGCGGGTCGAGTTGACGAAGGCGCAGCGCGAGCGGATTCGCGAGATTGAGCAGCAGGCGATCGGCGACTATCGCGCGATTCCCCGTGGTGATAAGGCGGCGCAGCGTGCGCTGGCGGGGCGGGTGAAGGCCGAGATCCTGCAACTGCTCGACAAGTCGCAGGCGGCGCGTTTCGAGGAAGTGCTGGGGCGCCTCGACCGCGGGGCTGAGTAAGCCACACGAAAGCGAGGGAACCTGCGGGGCGGGGGGTAAGCCGTGCCGATTTCGTGCCATTACCGGGGCTGAAACGCGCCAATTGGGGCTGAAATAGTATCAGACAAATATTTGACACGGTCCAGGATTGGATGTATGCTCCAATCATGGCCAAGGATCCAGCCAGCCTCCTGCGCGAACAAGGTGTTCAGGTCACGGCCCAACGCTTGGCCGTGCTGCGCGCCGTCGCCCGTCGTCCTCACAGCACGGCGGACGTCATCGCCGAGGAGGTTCGTGCGGATATTGGTGCCATCTCGCGGCAAGCGGTGTACGACACCGTGAGCATGCTGGTCGAGAAGGGCATCATTCGGCGCATCCAGCCCGCCGGGTCGCCGGCGCTGTACGAGGACCGGGTGGGCGACAACCACCATCACATCATCTGCCGCAGTTGCGGGAATGCGGTTGATGTTGCCTGCGCCGTCGGCGAGGCCCCCTGCCTGACCCCGGATGCCGACGCGGGATTCGAGATCGAGGAGGCGGAGGTCATCTTCTGGGGCACGTGTCCTGCGTGTCTCGCGGAAAAGTCGCGGACGGGAGACTGAACGAGAGCGAGCCAAGACTTCGTAGTCATATCCATCAAGGGCCGACCAAACACGAGGAGAGATCACATGACAGGCAGAACGACTGTGGACACGTGCGCCATTCTGGCGGGCAGCGGACAAGCACGCAGAACGCGGCGGATCAGCACCGCGCGGGTGCTGGGGCTCGCTGCGCTGGTCCTGGCCCTCGGCGTCGCGCCGCTGGGCAGCATTGCTTGGGCTCAAGCCGGCGCGCACGAGCATGCGCAGGCCCCCGGCAAGTGTCCCGTGATGCATGGGCAGGCCGAATCTGGACGCTACACGACCGCCCGGCCGATGTCGCTCCGCGACTGGTGGCCGAATCAACTGGACCTGCAGATGCTTCACCAGAACTCGCCCCTCAGCAACCCGATGGGGGAGGATTTCAACTATGCCGCGGAGTTCAAGAAGCTCGATCTGGCGGCCGTGAAGAAGGACCTCGAGGCACTGATGACCGACTCGCAGGAATGGTGGCCGGCCGACTACGGGCACTATGGGCCGCTGTTCATCCGCATGGCCTGGCACAGTGCCGGAACGTATCGCGTCTCTGACGGCCGCGGCGGGGCTTCCGATGGCACCCAGCGTTTCGCGCCGCTCAACAGCTGGCCGGACAACGCGAATCTCGACAAGGCCCGGCGGCTGCTCTGGCCGATCAAGCAGAAGTATGGCCGCAAGATCTCCTGGGCGGACCTGATGGTCCTGACCGGAAACGTCGCGCTCGAATCCATGGGGCTGCAGACGATTGGCTTCGCCGGCGGTCGTGAAGACGTCTGGGAGCCGCAGATGGATGTGTACTGGGGGCCGGAAAGCGAATGGCTCGGCGACAAGCGCTACAGCGGCGACCGGGAACTCGAGGACCCGCTTGCCGCGGTTCAGATGGGCCTGATCTACGTGAATCCGGAGGGACCGAACGGCAATCCCGACCCGGTCGCCTCGGCGCGTGATGTCCGCGAGACGTTCGCGCGCATGGCGATGAACGACGAAGAGACCGTCGCGCTGGTCGCCGGCGGACACACGTTTGGCAAGTGTCACGGTGCGGGCGATGCAGCCCTGGTCGGTCCCGAGCCCGAGGGCGCCCCGATCGAGGAGCAGAACCTCGGCTGGAAGAGCGCGCATGGCAGCGGCGTGGGTGCCGATACCATCACCAGCGGCATCGAAGGTGCCTGGAAGCCGCACCCGACCAGGTGGGACATGGGCTATCTCAAGGTGCTGTTCAAGTACGACTGGGAACTCGTCAAGAGCCCGGCTGGCGCGCACCAGTGGCTGGCCAAGGACGTGTCACCAGAGAACATGGTGGTCGATGCCCACGACGCGACGAAGAAGCACCGGCCGATGATGACCACGGCCGACCTGGCGCTGAAGTTCGACCCGGTCTACGAGAGGATCGCCCGGCACTTCCTCGAGCACCCCGATGAATTCGAAGCGGCCTTTGCCCGAGCGTGGTTCAAGCTGACCCACCGCGACATGGGCCCGCGCTCGCGCTATCTGGGGCCGGAGGTGCCCGACGAGGTCATGATTTGGCAGGATCCGGTGCCCGCGGTCGATCACGAGCTGATCGGGCCGGGCGACATCACGCATCTCAAGGCGCAGATCCTCGACAGCGGCCTGTCTGTCTCGCAACTGGTTTCGACCGCCTGGGCGTCGGCCGCGACGTTCCGCGGTTCCGACAAGCGTGGCGGTGCGAACGGCGCCCGCCTTCGCCTTGCCCCGCAGAAGGACTGGGAAGTCAACGAGCCGGCCGAGCTCGCCAAGGTCCTGCAGACGCTGCAGGCCATCCAGCGCGACTTCAACCGCGCGCAGTCTGGCGACAAGCGCGTATCACTCGCCGATCTGATCGTGCTCGCCGGATGTGCGGGCGTCGAGGCAGCCGCGCAGAAGGCCGGGTATGACGTGGAGGTGCCGTTCGCCCCCGGCCGGACGGACGCGTCGCAGGAAATGACCGACGTGGCGTCGTTCGCCGTGCTCGAGCCGACCGCGGACGGATTCCGCAATTACCTCCAAGCGGGGCAGACGCGACGGCCGGAGGAACTGCTCGTTGATCGGGCGCAGCTGCTGATGCTCACCGCGCCGGAGATGACGGCGCTGGTCGGCGGCATGCGTGCCCTCGACGCGAACTACGACGATGCACCCCATGGCGTGTTCACCGACCGCCCCGGGACGCTGAGCAACGATTTCTTCGTGCACCTGCTCGACATGGGTACCGTGTGGCAGAAGTCGCCGACGACGGAAGGCGTGTATGAAGGCCGCGAACGCGCGACGGGCGAGTTGCGCTGGACGGCCACGCGCGTCGATCTGATCTTCGGTTCGCACTCGCAACTGCGGGCCATCGCGGAAGTCTACGCCAGTGCCGACGGAGAAGAGAGGTTTGTTCATGACTTCGCGGCGGCCTGGGCCAAGGTGATGAACCTGGATCGCTTCGACCTGGTCAACTGACCATGGCGCCAAGCGGCCGGCCGTCGAGGCGGGCGGTTTTCGCCGCGCAAGGAGAGACGCTACGCACACAGAGCGGCGTGTGAAAAGCGACAGGCATGATTCGGGGCGGCCGGATTTGAACCGACGACTTCTGGCACCCAAAGCCAGCGCTCTAGCCAGGCTGAGCTACGCCCCGGTCAGGTTCGTCGTGATCATACCACGGCTGCGCTGTAATGATCAATTATCAATGAGCCATGATCAACGGCAACGGCTCGGCGGCGGCACTGCACGCGCCGCCGGGCACGTGGCCACGCTTCGTCACCGTCAAGAGTCAAGGGCCGTGGCACGCCGATGACCCGCGTGCCCGTCGGCAGGCGCGACCTCGATCGCGGCCGCGCCAGTACAAAGCAGAGCTACGTCCTGCCGGTCAACAAAGCAGAGCAATGTGCTACCGGTGGACAAAGCAGAGCTACGTCCTGCCGGCCGGCGGGGCAGATCGACGGCCCCACCGTCGGCGCCCCGGCGCGAGTCGGCGGAGCCAACGATGGCCGGCGCCGGCGGCTCCGATTCCGGCGGGAGGCACCTGCCCTGCGCCGGCAGCCGCTACGTTTCCAGCGGCGGGGCGGGGAAGGCCTGCTCCATCGCCTCGAGGTACTTCCAGTTCTCCGCGATCTGCGCCTTGAGCCCGTCCAGGTCGAGGGTCTCCGACTTGTACCGCCGTTGCTTCGAGATGTAGTTCTCCACGGGCGTGCCGTCGGGACGCGCGTTGATGCGGTAGCGCCGACCGCCGTAGACCTCGTACAGCGCGAACAAGCCACTGCGCACCGCGCTATTGATCAGGTCGACGCTCTCCGCGGGCTCGGACTTCCAGCCGGTGGGACAGGGCGAGAGCATGAGCAGGAAGCGGAAGCCCTTCATGCTGCGGGCCGTCTTGATCTTGCGGATGAAATCATCGCGATGCGCAACCGAAAGCGTGGCAGCGTACGGCACGCGATGCGCCGCCATCAGCGCCATGATGTCCTTTTTGGGTTCGAGCTTGCCGCTCGCGGTGGTGCTGGTCTTGGCGCCCTGCGGAGTGGCACTGCTGCGCTGGCCACCCGTGTTGCCATAAATCTCGTTGTCGTAGCAGACGTAGATCAGGTCTTCGTTTCTTTCGGCGGCGGCCGAGACCGTAGCGATGCCGATGTCGTACGTACCACCATCGCCAGTCCAGCACATGGTCAGGTCCTCTTCGCCGTTCATGGCGTGGACGGACGTCACGCCGGTGGCGACAGCCGCGGCGCTGGCGAAGGTGGTGGCGATGACGGGCACGCCGTAGGCACTGGTCGGGAAAGCGCCGGCGGTGACGATGCCGCAGCATGCGGGGATGCACATGGTTGGGCGTTCGCCTTCGAGGGCCTGTTCGATCCACTGGTGGCCGATCGACATGCCGCAGCCGGCACAGTTGGTGTTGCCGGGGCGCAGGATGCCGTCGCAGCGTAGTTCCGGGGTGGTTCCAGCGATGGTGGTCATGCCGGCACCTCCATGAAAACAGGTTCGTCCGCCGCCTTGCGGCCGGCGAGGTCGTCGAGAATGTCACTGATGAGCGAGGGGGTCACGTCGCCGCCGCCGAGACCGACGAGGTAGTCCTGGAGCAGGACATCGGGTCGGTCGCGCAGGCTAAGCGCAATCTCGCTCCAGAAAATGCCGCCGGAGCCGGGCGAGTGATTGCGGTCGAGAACGGCAACGCGCTTGGCCTTGCCGATGGCCTGGGCGAATTCGCGGCGCGGGAAGGGGCGGAACATCTTGGCCTTGATCAGGCCGACCTTCTCGCCCTTTTCGCGGCGCTCGGTGACGACGTTGCGCGCCGTGCGGGCCATGGTGTTGCACGCAACGACCACGGTGTCGGCGTCCTCCGTCTGTTCGGCCGACAGAGTGCCATGCGGGCGGCGGCCGAAGATCTTCTCGAACTCGTCGATGGCTTCGCCGAGGACTTCGGGGACGCGCTCCATCGCGGCCTGGATCTCCATCCGGTGCTTTTCGGTTTCGTGCGGGAAGGTCATGCCGCCGACGGTGACGCCCTGGCCCTTGACACGGTGCGGCACGTTGCAGTGCGGGAGGTACTGGTCGACGAGTTCCTGTTCGGGCAGGTCGACGACCATCTGCGTGTGCGAGACAATGAAGCCGTCCTGCGCAATGAGGGCCGGCAGCAGGACGCGCGAGTCTTCGGCGACCCGGAACGCGAGCAGGATGGTGTCGACCAGATCCTGGTGCGCCTCGCAGTAGAACTGCATCCAGGCAGCATCACGCAGCGAAAGTGTGTCACCCTGGTCGGCCCAGATGTTCCACGGCGGGCCGAGCGTGCGGTTGACGCCGATCATGACAATGGGCAGGCGGTAGTAGCCGGCGGCGAACACGTTCTCGTTCATATAGGCGAGGCCGTTGGCGGAGCTGGCGGTGAACGAGCGGGCACCGGCGAGCGAGCCGCCGATGCACACGCCCATGGCGCTATGCTCGGACTCGACAGCGACGACGCGTCCCTTGGTGAAGTGGAAGGCCCGCAGGAACTCGATGATCTCGGTCTGCGGGGTGATCGGGTAGGCGCCGCAGACGGCGCCGCGGGCGTCGCGATTGGCCTCGCCCGCGACGGCAAGCGTGTGGCCGGCGGCGTGATTTCCGGTGACGAGTGTGCGTGCCATTGGCTTCCTCTAAGCAGCGGTCAGACCTTGCGGGCGCCTGCTTCCGGTTACTGATTTACAATTCTGCCATATAGACCACGCCGCGGGGACATTGCGACGCGCAGATCCCGCAGCCCTTGCAGTACTCGTAGTCAAACTCGTATTCGCCATCGCCGCGGAAGCGCATGATGCCTTCGGGGCAATACGACAGGCAGCGATCGCATTCGTTGCACACGCCGCAGCTCAGGCAGCGCTCGGCTTCGAGCGTGGCGGTCGGATGGCCGGGCTCGTCGATCAGCCCCTGGCGGACCTCGGTGAAGCTGCGCCGCCGCACCTCCGGCGGCAGCGTCACACTCTGTTCGCGCGGCTGGTGCTCGAAAATGTGCAGGCGGACGTGCTCGGTCGACGCGACCTCGGGCGGCTCGGGCGGGAAGAGGTCTTCGCCGGTGAGCGTCTTGTGAACGTGCAGCGCAGCGCGGCGGCCGCTGCCGATGGCGGCAGTGACGGTGCCTTCGTTGGTGGCGAAGTCGCCGCCGGCAAAGACCGGACAGCCGGTGAGGCCGGCGAGCTTCTCGCCGTCGCGTACGTCGGAGCCTTCCGGGAAGACCGAGAGGTCGGGCGTCTGGCCGAGTGCGGCGATGACGCGGTCGCAGCGGATGTCGAACTGGGCGTCTTCACTTTCGATGGGAACGGGGCGGCGGCGGCCGGACTCGTCGGGCTCGCCGAGCTCCATGCGCTGGCAGGTGAGCACCGGGCCGGTGCCGTCCTGGCGCAGGCTGAGCGGCGCGACGAGCTCCTGCAACTCGATGCCTTCTTCGAGGGCCTCGTCGATTTCCTCGGTGATGGCGGGCATTTCGTTGCGCGTGCGGCGATACACGACGGTGACATGCCGCGCGCCGAGGCGCAGCGCGGTACGAGCCGCGTCCATGGCGGTGTTCCCGCCGCCGACCACGACGATGCGCTGCCCGGTGAGGAATTCCTCGTTGTTGCGAGCACGATCGAGAAAGTCGATGCCCTGGGTGACGATGTCCGACGACTGCTTGCCGAGGTTCAACGCACGCGACTCCTGCAGGCCGGTGGCGACGAAGACGGCAGCGAACTCGTGCGTCATGTCGAGCAGGGTCTGCTTGTTGATCAACTGGTTGGTGCGCACGTCGACGCCGTGGCGCACGATGAAGCTGATCTCGCGGTCGAGCACGTCGCGCGGCAGGCGGTAGCCGGGGATGCCGGTCCGCATGACGCCGCCGAGCTCCTTGCCCATCTCGAACAGCGTGACGGGATAGCCGAGGCGCGCGAGATGATAGGTGGTGGCGAGGCCGGCGGGGCCGGACCCGACAACGGCGACACGCTCGTCGCGCGTGGGCTTGCCGGGTTCGGGCCAGCGCGCGTGGTCACCGATGTAGCGCTCGATCTCGCGGACGTTGACCGGTTCGTCATGCTCGCGGCGGTTGCAGACTTCCATGCACGGGGCGGGGCAGACACGCCCGCACGTGCCGGGGAACGGCGACGTGAGGAGAATGGTGCGCAGTGCTTCGTCATAGTCCTTCTTCGCGACGGCCTGCACGAAGTCGCGCACGTTGTTGCCCGCGGGGCAGCCTTGGTTGCACGGCGGGGTGAGCTCGTGTCGCTCGGGCTTGCGGCTGGCCCAGTCGCCGGTGTGGATGCGCGGCAGGCCGCCCACGTTTTCGTCGAGAATGCTGGCGGCAGGGCCCTTTCTGGCGGCCGGTTCGGGCTTGCTGACCTTGCCGGGGAGCTTCCGGGCGTTCACGCGTTCGAAGGCCTGCTCCCCGGACTTGAGATTGCCGCCGCCGAAGCCGACGAGATCCATCGCGCCGCGTACGTCGCCGATCTCGAGGCCGAGGACCTTGCCGATCGCGCCAAGCATGGTGGTGTTGACGATCGGGACGGCCCGCGTGCCGAGACCGTTGTCGATGGCGATGCCGGTGGCGTCGACCGTGGCGACATTGCGCCCGGGGAACATCTCGGCGTAGGCGTCCGGCGACTCGGGCGAGTTGAGCACGATCCAGCCGTCGGGATCCATGGCGGCCGCGACTTGTGGGCGGATGAGCGCGCGGTCGATGACGACGACGTGGTCGGGCTCGCGTACCTGGTTGTGGTTGGTGATTTCGTTGTCATCGATACGCACGAAGGCCTGCACGGGCGCGCCGGAGCGTTCGGCCGCGTAAACACCGAAGGCCTGCACGTACTTGTCCCGCAGGAAGTAGGCCGACGAAATGAGCTTGGCGAGCGTGACGCCGCCCTGCCCGCCGCGTCCGTGAATCGTGATTTCAATCATGCGTCACCTGCAAGAAACGCGCAGAGAGGCACTCTGCACTCCCCGCACCGGGCGGTTGCCGTCGCGTACGACAACGCGGCCAGATTGTCGGGTGAAAGCGGATGTCGGTGCGAATACCGGTAGCAAAACGCGATCCGAAATAACTACGTGCTCAGGTCAGCTCGCCCTGGGAAATGCGGTGCGCTGCAGGCCGGAAACGCCGCGTGGCAACGACCGGCGCAAGGTCGATTCGCTCGTGCAACCGTTGGTCGAATTGCGCTGCAATGACCGGCGTAGCGGGCGCTGCCCCGGACACCTTGTACGAACGAACGACACCAGCGCTCCTCCGTTTCGGGGCTCGCTCAGAGCCCTACCTTTACCTTACCTTCCCGCCACTCCTTGATCAATGCCCGCAGCTCCTCCAAAGACTGCGAAAGCCGTTCGACCGAGATCAACAGGCTCTCGTAGAGCTTGTCATCCATCACCAACTGGCCCAGGTTGCCCTCGCCGCGGCGAACCTGCGTGGCGACGACATTCAGGTGATCGAGGAACGTTGATACCTTGTCCAGGCTCTCCACGAGCGCTCGCGTGGCTTCATTGACGCGTGCGTCGAGGTTGTCCACGGATCGGTCGACCTTGCCGACGAGCTGACGGGCGTCGCTCATCATCGCCCGCCCGTCGCTGGCGACGCCCTCGAGCTCGGTCATCATCTTTTCGCCGCGCACCGACATCGCGTGGACATTGGCGACGGTTTCGCGAACCTTACTCTTCACATCGGGATCCCCCAGCACTTCATTGAAATGCTTCAGTGACGCATCCAGCCGGGCGACCGCGGTGGTCAGGTTGCCGGGCAGGCCCGCGCGATCGGCGTCCTCGGGCGCGCGGCTGGCCAGCAGCTTCTCCAGGTTCTGCAACACGGGCGAGAGGTCCTCGGCCGCGTCGCCGATCTGCCGGGCAGCCGTCTCGAACGTGCTGACCACGCCCGGCGGAAAGATGCTGTCGATGGCACCGCGGACGTCGCCGGGGATCACGGCTCCCGGTTTCAGCGGTTCGGCCCCAGGCAGGCCTGGGAGCAGTTCGATGGGTGGGCGCCCCTGCCCCAGGACCGGTTCGGTGGCCAGCGCCCGGGTGCCCTCGCGGATGATGTATTGCTCATCGACGGCAATGCGGACATTGACGCCCGCCTCGAACTGGCCGGGATCGACCAGGCCGACGGCGGCCACGCGCCCGACGTCGATGCCGTTGACGGTCACCATGTTGCCCTCGCGGATGGCGGTGACGCGGTCGAAATGGACGATCAGGGGGTAGGTGCCGCCGGGCATCAGGGCCGTCGGTCCACGTCCGAAAAGAACGACCAGCGTTCCCAGTGCGATCACGCCGCAGAGCACAAAAAGCCCCACCCAGACGTTTCGTCGCATCTCCTCCATGATCAATACTCCGCTCTCGGGGCCGAATTGCGTGAACCAGGCGGCGGCTGGACGGTATTACTTACTGGCAGGAGATGGCCGCCGCGTTGTATGTTTGGCGCGGCCATACTACACTGTCCGGCCCGCGAGGAGAACGCCGTGTCTGAGAAGCTTGAAGGCAAGAAGATCTTGGTGGTCGACGACGACCCGGACATCCTGACTGCGATTACGGTCGGTTTGGGCGATACGGGTGCAACGCTCGAGACGGCCAGTGATGGCAACGCCGCGGTGAGCAAGGCCCAGGAGTTCAGCCCTGATCTGGTGATCCTGGACATCATGCTGCCGCAGAAAAGTGGGTTTCTGGTGCTGGAGCGATTGCGGCAGGGCAAGCCCCGAAGCGAGGGCCCGCGGGTGGTCATGATCACGGGCAACAAGGGACAGCGCCACAAGCAGTACGCGGAGGCCCTTGGTGTCGATGCGTACATCAATAAGCCATTCCGGATGGAGCAGTTGCTCGAAGCGGCCGAGAAGGTGCTTTCGAAGTAGCGAGCGCGTTCGAACCAATGACACCAAAACCGCTCACGGTGTTCGTGGACGCCTACGGCTGCGATCTGCGCGAAGCGCTTCACCTCGCGGCACGGCAGGGCTACGGCGCGATTCAGCTCAGCGCCAGCAGCCTCGGGCCGGACCCCCGCGCATTCTCGAACAGCGCGCGGCGACATCTCCGTAAGTATCTTTCTGATCTTGGTTTGCGGCTCGATGCCTGTGCGGCGGACTACCCCGGGTTGGGTCTGGCGGATCCTGACGCCGGCGAGCAGCGCCAGGAGCACTTCCGGCGGGTCCTGGAGCTCAACCACGATTTGCAGGCGGCCCGCGGAGCGACCAGTCTTGGTGGGCTGGCGGATGAGCGCCATGCGGACCGGGCCCGCGAGGTGCTGCGGATGGTCGCCGACCTGACCGATCGTGTCGGCCTCCGCACGGCGCTGGTGGATCCGCAGGCCACGCCGACGGCGCTGGCTGACGAGTTGCGGGCCGTGGGGTGCCCGACGCTGCGGCTGGGGCTCGACACCGCGCGGCTGGCGGGGGGGGTCGACGTCGCGCGGCAGGTGGCGGGGTTGCTCGACACGCTGTACCTGCGCGACGTGCGGCGGGTCGGGGACCGGGTGGAAGAGGTGGCCTACGGCAGCGGCGAAGTGGATTTTGCCGAGATCCTGGCGCTGCCGGACGTCGGGGAGGCCGACGCGGCGCTGGTGGTGCGGCGGCACCCGGGGGCCGGTGTTGACGCGCTGCGCCAGGGTCGTGAATATATCGAGTCGCTGTGCGGTCGGCGGCCGTCGCGCTAGCGGGAACGGGCGGGGGGATGATGGCCGGCGTCTTCGAAATCGGGAATCAGAGGTGAGGAAGGGTCTGACTATGTTGCACCTTGGATTGCTGTCGCTACTCATCCTGGCACAGGCCGCGGCCGTGCAGGAGCCGGTCGAACCGCCGAAGCCCCAGGAAGTCTACGACGAGGGGCCGCTGCGCATCGAGATCAGCGCGATGCGGGAGATTCGCCTGGTGTACGAGGACATGCCGGACCGCAGCGAGAAGGAGTCAAACTTCGCGATGCAGGTGCGGATCCGCGGCGAGCGGCTGGGGGAGATCTCGCGCTACGGCATGCTGATCCTCGAAGAGCTCGTGGACAGCACCGGTCACAGCTTGCTGGACCCGAACACGTATACCGAAGAGGACCTGGAGCGCACGCGGGAGATGACGTTCCCGGTGCAGCGGCTCAAGGAGACTGGCCTGCAGCTGGTGTCGAAGCCGACCAAGCTGGCCAAACGCGAGGCGGCGCAGCTCAAGACGGTGCGGGGTTACGTGCGGCTGATTCTCGCCGACCAGACCAAGTCCTTCACGGTTCTCAATCCAGAGCAGTATCGCGGCAAGGTGATCGCGGACGAGCGGCTGGCCGAGTTGGGCGTCGAGGTGCGCGTCGCCGAGCCGACCGAGTTCGAGCAGGGACCGCCGACGGACCAGGCGCTGATCTTCGAGTACACGAAGAAGGGCGAGCACATTCGGACGGTGAAGTTCTTTGACCCGTGGATGCGCCCGCTGCGGCACCGCGAGCGGCCGATGACCACGACCGATGGCAAGGAATGCATGGCGTATTACTTCCGGCCGGGTGAGATCAACGACGACATGCAGGTGGTGTTCGAGGTGCATCCGAAGATCGAGGACGTGCGACTGCCGCTGGAGGTGGAGGACGTCGCCCTGCCGTAGCGTGCGGACCGCCGTTTGGCGGCGCACCAGTGGTGGGTGGGCAGAACCCGGCCCGGTCTGCCGCTGCTGACGCGGCCGACGAGACACCGGCCGCCACCGGCAGTGTACGGGCAGGCCCCATCGGGTTGCCTGCGGCCGTGGGCAGTCAGGGGCATCGCCCCGCATGTATTGAGCACACATCTGCCACCCGTGTTGGGAGGCGCTGGTGACCGACCGTCCTGACGCATCGCCTCCACCCGCTCACCACCACCCGCGGCGATCGCTTCTCGGCAACACCGTCTATGCCGTCGCCGGCACGGGGTTCTATCACCTGTGCCATCTCGGCGTGTTGATGCTGCTGGCGAAGCTGGCGTCGGCGGAGATCCAGGGGGAGTACCTGCTCAGCCTGGCGATCGCGGCACCCGTGATCCTCTTTTTCAGTTTCGACCTGCGCAGTGCCCTGGTGGCCGACGCGGGCAACCAGTTCACCTTCGCCACCTATCGAGCCCTGCGCAGCATGATGATGGTGCCGGCCGGCATTGTGTTGGCGCTGGTCCTGGGCTGGCGCGCGCTTGCGGGGCACGAGACGGCGTTCGTACTCATTTCGCTGGGGGTGTTCACCGCGCAGATTGCCTGGTCGCTGGCGGACGTCGGCTGGGGTACGTTTCAGCGGCGCGAGCGGCTGGACCTGTTCGCGTGGTCCTTCGTCCTGCGCGGCGTGACGCTCGTGGCGCCTTTCGCCGTACTGCTGCCGCTGGCGCGGCAACGGGTCGGCACCGGAGCACTCGCGGCGGACCACATGGCGCAAGCGGCGGCGGCGGCGACCGTCTTCTATGGCGTGGCGTACGCGCTGGTGTACGTGCTGTTCGAGCGGCGCCGCGTACGCGATCCACAGCATTGGCGCCGGGAGTGGGATTGGGCCGCCTTGCGCGCGCTCGCCGTGCAGACGTTTCCACTGGGGCTGGTCGCGCTGATCATCAACCTGTGCGACACGTTTCCGCGCTGGCTGTTCGCCCGGCCGGATGTGCCGAACGGGGCGGCGAATCTGGGGTACTTCGGGTCGCTGGCCTTTATCACGCTGGCGGGAAACCTGCTGATCATCCAGACGTGCACGGCCGCCGCCAATCGGCTCGCGCTGTACTATCAGCAGAACCTGGGGGCGCTGTTGTGGCTGCTCGCGCGACTGGTGGGGCTGGCGCTGGCGATCGGCGTCGCGGCCCTGGGCGTGGCGTTCTTCGCGGGAGAATGGTTCCTGCGCGTGCTGTACACGCCGGCGTACGCGGCGTTCGTAACCGAGTTCCAGCTCATCGTGGTGGCGCAGTGCCTGGGGCTGCTCACGACCGTGTTCGGGGTGGCGACGACGCAGATGCGGCTGTTCTGGATGCAGGTGCCGGCGCAGGTGATCACGCTGCTGGCCACGGCGACGGCGGCGTGGTGGCTGATCCCGGGGCCGGAGCCGGTGTACGGCGGGGCGCTGACGCTGCTGGTCCGCGCCGGCGTGCAGTTCGGGCTCTACACGGTGTGTATCGGGACCGGGCTGGCGTTGCGGCGACGGATCGCCGGGGCGGGGCAGCGCATAGGATGACCCGTGCGGGTCATTGCGAGAGGGGAGACGAGGCCGACGGGACTCGAACCCGCAACCTCCGGCGTGACAGGCCGGCGCTCTAGACCGATTGAGCTACGGCCCCAATCGCGAGGTCGATCGGCTGTTGCCAGCCTTAGCGACACAGACCCGTAGTATCCCATGGACCCGGCTGGCTGTCAAACCGAAATCCGGCGAGTCGGGCGACCCGACGGCGCGCCGAGCGGGGCTTCGCCGACGGTCTCGGGGTTTTGACGCGGTAGCGAACTGCGGCCCGTTTCGGGTCGATAGGACCTCCAATGCAACCCCTCGGGTCGCAGGCCGTGACCGGGCACGAAGCCGCGGTCGCAGGTATCGGACGAAAGGTCCCGGCCAGCGCCAAGACGCTGACCATGGCTGACACCGCCACCCGGTCGGCGACTGGGCGCGGCGCGGGTCATCGTGGCCGGCCGGGCCCAGGATTCGGAGGAGCTTTCGCATGAGCGCCCCCTTGGTCCGCGTACTGATCGTCGACGACAGCGGCGTGATTCGCTCGTTCATCAACGCGGCCCTGTCGCGCCACCAGCAAATCCAGGTGGTAGGGCAGGCGAGCGACGGGATTGAGGCGCTCAAGAAGATTGCTTCGCTGCGGCCGGACGTGGTGACGCTCGATGTCGAGATGCCGAATCTCAACGGTATCGGCGTGCTCCAGCGGGCGGCGGGAAAACTGCCGGTCAGTTTCGTGATGGTCTCCACGCTGACGCAGTCCGGGGCGCGTATCACATTTGAAGCGCTCAACAAGGGGGCGTTCGACTATATCACCAAGCCGCAGAACGCCGCCGGCGCGACCCGGCCCGAGTTCCAGCGGACGCTGCAGGAGAAGGTGCTCGCGGCGGCGAAGGCCAAGGGCCGCGTCAAGCGCATCTTCCGCCAGGGCGGCGTCACCGGCAGCGCGCCCAAGTTGCCGCCGAACCGTGTGTCCGGCTGGGTGGTGGGGATCGGGATCAGCTGCGGCGGGCCGCAGACGCTGCACGACATGCTGCCGGCGTTTCCGAGCGACTTCGTGCCGATCGTGTTGACGCAGCACATGCCGGCGCAGTTCACCGGACCTTTCGCGAAGCACCTGGATGCCGCCTGCTCGATGCGCGTGCGGGAGGCACGGCATGGGGAGCCGTTGGAGCCGGGGACGATCCTGGTCGCCCCGGGGGATCGGCACCTGAAGGTGGTGCGGCGCGGCACGCAGCTCATCGCCGAACTGGACACCGGGCCGCTGGTTACCGGGCACCGGCCGTCGGCGGACGTCATGTTTTCGTCGCTGGTGAAGGCGTGTGGGCCGCGGTGCGTGGGCGTGATCATGACGGGGATGGGGCGCGACGGGGCGCAAGGGATTATGGAACTGGCGCGCGGCGGGGCGGCGACCATCGGCCAGGACGAACAGACGTCGCTGGTGTACGGGATGCCGAAGGCGGCGGCGGATACGGGCTGTCTGCAGCAGGTGGTGCCGCTTTCGCAGATTCCGCAGACGGTGGCGAAGGTCATCCAGGGGGCGCCGGCCGCGGCGCGGCGCTGAGGGCTGTCGGGGCGAGCCGATAAAACGTACGGCATGCCCGGCCCGGCGTTCTACGGTCGAATCGGGGCGTTGTTTTGCGAAATGTGCGGGTGAATCGGGACGATGGAACAGCCAGCAGAGTGCCGTAGCCTCCTGGACGGGGGCGATCGCGCGTGGGGCGGTTGGCACGCCGTGGGAACATGACCGTCGCACAGCGTCGGACAGGGAGTCCGACGGAGGAAGAACCGTGGACGTCAACTACATCAACCCGTTCATCGAAGCGGTCGACAGCGTATTCAGCACGATGCTCAGCCTGCAGCCGAAGCGTAACGGCGTGAAGGTCAGCAACGAGCAGAGCAACACGCCGAGCATCACATCGCTGGTTGGCTTGAGCGGGCAGGTCAGCGGCGTGGTGGCGTTGCGTTTCCCGCCGGAGACGGCGTTGCAGTTGGCGGGCCGGATGCTGGGTTCGGAGATGGCGGAGGTGAACGAAGAAGTGACCGATGCGGTCTCCGAGCTGGTGAACATGGTCGCGGGCTCGGCCAAGGCGAAGTTTGAGCATGACCCGCCCTTGGAACTGGGACTTCCGACGGTGGTCGAAGGTGCCGGGTACAAGCTGAAGTACCCGAGCAAGTCGGTCTGGCTGGAGGTGGCCTTCACCTCGGAGGCCGGCAACTTCAGCATGGAAGTCACCTACAACCCGAACTAGAGGCTTGTGCGATGAAAGCTCTGGTCGTCGACGACTCACTTACAATTCGCCGGATCGTCATCAAGGCCCTCAGCATCGTGGGCATCAATGATGCGACGGAGGCGGGCGACGGGATGGAGGCGGTGAAAGCCGCCACCGAGACCGACTTCGACCTGATCCTGCTCGACTGGAACATGCCCAAGATGAGCGGCATCGACGCGCTGCGCGCGTTGCGGGCGGCGGGCAAGAAGACGCCGATCATCATGGTGACCACCGAGGCGGAGAAATCCCGCGTGATCGAGGCGATCAAGACGGGGGCGAACGACTACCTGATCAAGCCGTTCTCGCCGGACCAGTTGGCTGCCAAGGTCAAGGGTCTGATCGCGGCACCGACCAACGGTTGAGCCGATGCGGGCCGGCGGCGGGACGCGCGTCGTGGCCGCTTGCTCGTCGCCGGAAGGCGGGGAATACCTCGTGTTTGCTGGTGGGGGTGGTCGCGGCGGGGTGCGATTGCTACCATGCGCCGCGCCGGCGTTTCCGCCGGATGATCGACGCACTTCCCTGACGTCAGCGGAAGCGGACGCACGCGGTCCGGTCTTGGCCGGCCACGTCACCGTCGATCGGATCAGGTAGGCAGAGACCGGTTTGGTATGCGCCTGACGCTGCTGTGCAAAGACTCGATGGTGTCGGAGGTCGTGTGCGACGCGGAGGCGATCTACGTTGGATCGCGCGAGGACTGTCGCATCAGCCTGCCGGACAAGCGCGTCCCGGCGCAGGTGGCGGTGATCTTCCCGGACCAGACGGGCAAGTGGGCCATCGCCCAACTCGATGACGCCTGCGGAATCCACCTCAACCAGACGGCCCTCCGCGGGCAGGCTTCGCTGGCGACCGCGGACGAGATCAGGATCCTCGACTACACCATCCGCGTGGAGCCGGACTACCAGGAGAAGGTCGGAGCGCGCCTGTCGGCGGGGGGCACCTCGCAGGCGGCGCTGGAGCGGTTCGCCCAGTCGAAGCTGCCGGTGGGCGCAGTCGTGCGCAAACTGGACGAGCCGTTGTCGATCCCGGCGGCGCAGCTGGACACGATCGGGCGGGCCAACCTGGCCATTTCGGGCTGCGCGACGATCGAGGAGATGATGGACGCCGCGCTGCAGAGCCTGCTGACCACCTTCGCGGCGCAGCGAGCGTGGATCGGGCTGCGGCGGATGACGTACGGCCCGATGGAGTACGTCGAGGGCCGCCTGATGAGCGGGCAGACCGTTGACCTGCCGGAGGTGGGCGAGAACCTCAAGCCGCGGCTGCTGGATCGGGCGCAGTTCATCCTCGTGCCGCGGGTGAGTGTGCAGGAGCCCGTCTCGGTGCTCTGCGGGCCGCTGCTGAGCGAGGAGGGGCCGATCGGCATGGTCTATGTCGACAGCGGCGAGAGCGGGCGGCGCTTCACCGGGCGCGACATGGACCTGTTCGTGCTGCTGCTGACGACGTTCTCGCACCAGGCCCGGGCGATCTTCTCGGTGCTGGCGCGCACGCGGGCAGCGATGGTCGAGGGGCAGGTCAGCGTCGCGCACGAAGTGCAGCAGCGCCTCACGCCGCGCAAGCTGCCGCAGTCGCCGCAGCTCCAATTCGGCGCCTTTCGCGAGCCGGGGCGTGATCGCTCCGGCGACATCTACGACGTGGTGCGGCTGCCGAACGAGCTGGTCGCGATGACCGTCGCACAGACGCCGGCGACCGGGGCGGTGCCGAGCATCCTGATGACGCAGGCCCAGACGGCGTTTCGCTACGCGGCGATGCACCAGGACACGCCGAACATCTTCCTGCGTTCGCTGAACTGGATGCTGTTCGACGGGCAGAAGGACCATCCGCTGCACTGCTTCCATGGGGTGATCAACCCGGCGAACGGGCAGATGCGCTACGCGGTGGCGGGTCACGTCGGGGCGTTCATCATCAGCCAGCGTGGCGAGGAGCGGCCGCTGCGGCCGAGCCAGGAGAGCGAGCCGCTGGGGTTCGTGCGCAGCGCCAACTTCCCGCTGCTGTCCGAGCAACTGGAGCGCGGCGAGACGCTAGTGCTGTTCACGTCGGGCGTGGTGACGGCCCACAACCGGGCGGGCGACGTCTTCGGGGAGGAGCGTTTCGTGGAGATTCTGTGTGACGGGTTCGGGCAGCAGGCCAGTGCCGTGCTGCGCGAGATGCTGACGGACCTGCGCAGCTTCACGGAGGGGGGGTCGCAGCCGGACGACATCACCGTGATCCTGGCCCACCGGCCCTGAGGGGCAGCGGCGGGCGTTCCGGCGGCGCGCGGGGCGGGCGTGGCCATATTGTGCTTGCGAGAAGGGCCCTCGGGCGGGTACAAAACGCTTACGAGCCGACCTGATGCGAGACACCCGCCGGAGAGGATGCCATGTCGATCCAATCGCGACGCGAGTTCCTGTTGAAGTCTGCCGCCCTGGGGCTGGGCACGTTTTCATTGAACGACCTGGTGTGGGCGGAGCCGAAGAAGGCGCCGACCAAACTGGACATGACGATTGCCCGGTGGAAAGCGGCCGAGGGGGCCACGCCGGCGGCGGACCTGGCGGCGCGGCTGACGAAGCAGGCCATCGAGGGGCTGGGCGGCATGAAGCGCTTCGTCAGCAAGGGCGACGTGGTGTGGGTCAAGCCGAACATCGGCTGGAATCGCAAGCCGGAATACGCCGCCAACACGCACCCGGACGTCGTCGCGAGCCTGGTCGAGATGTGCTTTGACGCGGGGGCGAAGACGGTCAAGGTCGGCGACTTCACCTGCAACGACGCCAAGCAGTCGTACGAGAACAGCGGCATCGCCCCGGCAGCGAAGAAGAAGGGCGCCGAGATCGTTTATCTCGACGAGCGCCGCTTCCGCAAAATGAAGGTTGGCGGGAATCTGTTGAAAGAGCACCCCGTGTATCCCGAGATCGTGGAATGCGACCTGGTCCTGAACGTGCCGGTCTGCAAGCACCACGGCTCGACGCGGGTGTCACTTTGCATGAAGAATTACATGGGGGTGGTCGATGATCGCGGGCGGTTCCACCAGGACCTGCCGACCACCATCGCCGACATCACGCAGTTCATGAAGCCCGAGTTGTGCGTCCTGGACGCGACGCGCATGCTGACGGCCCACGGTCCCACCGGCGGCAACCTCGATGACGTCGTCGCCAGGCACACCGTCGCCGCCGGCACGGACATCGTCGCGCTCGACGCGTTCGGGTCCGAGCTGCTGGGCAACGAGCCCGAGAAGATCGGCACGGTCAAGATGGGCGAGAAGTACAAGCTTGGCCGCATGGACTACAAGAAACTGGCGCTGGAAGAGTATCAGCTTTCGTGAGCAAACGCCGATCGACTTCGCGCTGGGCCTGGGTGCGGCGCGGGGTACAGCTCGTCCTGCTGCTGCTGTTCGTGGCAATGGTGTTGTGGATGCAGCCCGCGGCGGATGAAACGCCGCCGGGATGGCTGGGGGCATTCTTCTACCTGAATCCGCTGATTGCGGCGACAACGGTGCTGGCGACGTTCACACTGAGCGCCGTCCTGTTGTGGTCGCTGATTACGATCGTGCTGACGATCGTGCTGGGACGCGTGTTCTGCGGCTGGATCTGCCCGCTGGGGACAGTGCATGCAATCGCGGGGCGCGGGTTCGATTACTGGCGGCCGCGGCGGCGCAAGGAGCACTGGAGCCGGTGGCAGTTGACCAAGTACGTGCTGCTGGTCGGATTGCTGGTGATGGCCGTCTTTGGTGTCCAGTGGCTCGCCCTGTTCGATCCAATCGCGATTCTGTACCGCACGACGGCGACGGCTCTCTGGCCGGCAACGCAATGGGCGATCGAAGACACGTCGACCGCGATCTATCAGCGCGATCCGAACGTCGGCGGCTGGCACGTCACGTCCGCCACCGAGCCCACGTACGAATTCCTGCGCGACAACCTGTTCGTCACGTCAGGGCAGGCATTTGTCGGCAGCGGGCTGATTCTGGGCTTTTTCGCGATTATCGTCGGGCTGAACTACTATCGCCGGCGATTCTGGTGCCGCTACATCTGCCCGCTCGGCGGGTTGCTGGGACTGCTGGCATGGCGACCCTGGCTCACGCGCGAGGTGGACCAATCAGCGTGTAACGAGTGCGACCTGTGCGGCATGACCTGCCACGGGGCCGCCAGCAGCAAGCCGGGCAGCGGTTGGAAGCCGCAGGAGTGCTTCGGCTGTCTGAACTGCACGGACGCCTGCCCGCAGCAGGGATTGCGCTTCAAGCTGGCGGCACCGTGGCAACGGCGCGACGACCAGGAGGCGGTCGACCTGTCGCGGCGCGGGATCATCGGCGGGACGGTCCTGGGGCTGGCAGGGCTGGCCTTCATGCGGGCCACGCCGCAGGGCCGCGGGGAGACGTTCAACCCGCAGTTGGTGCGGCCGCCCGGGGCCCGGCCGGAGCCGGAGTTTTTGGCGCGGTGCATCGCGTGCGGCATGTGCATGAAAGTATGCCCGACAGGTGGATTGCAGCCGACGCTGGCGGAAGCGGGGCTGGAGGGACTGTGGACGCCGCGGCTGGTGCCGAAGATCGGCTACTGCGCGTATCCGTGCAACGCCTGTGGGCAGGTGTGCCCGACGGAGGCGATCAAGCCGCTGACGGTGGAAGAGAAGCAGGCGGTGAAGATCGGGCTGGCGTCGTTCGACAAGGGGCGGTGCTTGCCATACGCGTATGGGCGCAACTGCATGGTGTGCGAGGAGCATTGTCCGGTGCCGGACAAGGCAATCTACTTCCTGGAGGCGGCGGTGACGCTGCGGGACGGCTCGACGACGACGCTCTTGCAGCCACACGTCGACCCGGACAAGTGCATCGGTTGCGGGATCTGTGAGAACGTGTGCCCGTTCAAGGACAAGCCGGCGATACGGGTGACCAGCGCGAACGAGACGCGGCACGAGGACAACCAGCCGATCCTGCCGGGGTTTGGCGGCTACGGCGGCGGGAGTCCATACGGCGGCTGACCGCCCCGTGGCACGGCCGTGCCGGGCATCTTCGATTTCCCCGTCTGTTCCGGCTATCCTCAGGGCGTGAATAGTGACTTTGACGACGCTGCCGCGGCGCGGCTTTGCTACCAGTGCGGGTATGACCTGCGCGGGTTGCCGTCCGAGACCGTGCGCTGCCCGGAGTGCGGCACGCCGAACCCGGCGTTCAACCGCTACACCGTCCGACGGCGCATCTTCACCTGGGGATACCACTTCGACATTCTCGACGCCGCACGCGCGTGCCGTTACCTGGTGCGCAGTGCGCAGGTGAGCCTGTTGCGGCACGAAATCCGCATCCTGGACGTCGACCGCACCGTGCTGGCCCGCGTGCGCGAACAGCCGCTGGCGGTGAGCCTGACATTTCACCTGCTTCGCGATGACCAGCCGACGGTGGCGGTCCGCAAGCGCATGCTGAGCGTGCGGCCGGAGTACTCGGTTTTCGACATCGAAGCGCCCGAGCAGCGTTTGACGACGGTGGCGACGCAGCAGGGTCACCGGATCATGGACGGGGAAACGCCGGTGGCGGTGCTCATCCGGCGGCGCTGGGCGATGTGGGACATGTTCGACCTCGCCATCGCGGCGGGGGCGGACGAGCTGCTGTGCCTGGCGGCGGCGCTGGTCATGGAGCGGCAGCGGTAGCGGCAGTGCGTGACCATGGGTGGTGATGACGTCCACCTTGCGAAACCCGGCCCCGTTCGCTACAAGCAGGGGAAGTTGATTCCCGCGCCGGTTTGACCGCAGAAGGGATGGTCCATGTCCAACGTCACGTCAAAGATCGAGCTTGTCGAGAACGCCGCCGGCCGGCCCGTACCGACGGTCGTCAATGGCCGGGCGCAGACGCCGTTTCAGGGCGTCGGCCAGTTCCGCCCCACTGGGCACAAGGCCGCCCCGCCGATCCGCACCTGCAACGATTATCCGCCAGACGGCAACAAAGTCGTATCCTGGGTACGTACCGACGCGCAGCATGCCGGCCCGATCCCGGCCCGCGCCAAGGCCGTCGACGGTCCGGTCGCAGCGATGAAGATCGCCCTGCAGAACGCCGGCATCCGCGACGGCATGCGCATCAGCTCGCACCACCACTTCCGCAATGGCGACAAGGTGGCCAACGCGGTGTTTCAGGCGGCGGCCGAGTTGGGGGTAAAGGACCTGGTGTGGTTTCCCAGTGCGGCGTTTCCGTGTCATGCGCCCCTGATCGACTTGCTCGACAACGGCGTCATCCATCACATCGAAGGCTCGATGAACGGTCCGCTGGGCGATTACTGCTCGACGGGCAAGATGCGCGGGATGGGCGTGCTGCGGTCGCACGGCGGCCGGTGGCAGTCGGTGCAGGACGGCGAGGTGCATATCGACATCGCCGTGCTGGCCTGTCCGAAGTGCGATCCCTTCGGCAATGCCAACGCGCTGGAGGGGCCGAGCGCCTGCGGGCTGCTGGGTTTCGGCCTGGTCGACAGCATCTATGCGGATCACGTGATTGGCGTGACGGATAACCTGGTGGAATTCCCGTGCATCCCGTGGCAGATCCAGGGCAACAACGTCGACCAGGTGGTCGTGTTCGACAGCATCGGCGACCCCGCAAAGATCATCAGCGGCACGACGCAGCTCACCAAGAGCCCGGACCGCCTCATGATTGCGGAGTTGGCCGCGAAGTTCGTGCGGGCCGCCGGGATCATGCGCGACGGCTTCAGCTTTCAGGCCGGGGCCGGCGGCACGTCGCTGGCGTTCGCGATCTACCTGCAGGAATACATGAAGGAGGCCGGGATCAAGGCGCGGTTCATTCGCGGCGGCAGCACGAAGTACCTGGTGGAGATGCTCGAGGCGGGTCTGACGGATTACATCCTGGACGGGCAGACGTTCGACCTGGATGGCGTGCGCAGCATGCGCGAGTACCCGAACCACCAGGACACCAGCCCGTTTACCAGCTACAACTGGCACGGCAAGGGCTGCTTTGCGACGTTTCTCGATGCCGTCGTGCTGGGCGCGACCGAAGTCGACGTGAACTTCAACGCGAACGTCGTGACGCACTCCGACGGCAAGCTGCTGCATGGCATCGGCGGGTGGCAGAACTGCCTGAGCGGACGCTGCGTGATTCTGCCGATCCCGTCGGTGCGCGACCGCATTCCGGTGATCGTGGACGAGGTGACGACGCTGGTCGGCCCGGGCGAGCTGATCGACGTGGTCGTGACCGAGCGCGGCATCGCGATCAACCCGCGGCGGCAGGATCTGATCGACGCGACGGCCGACAGCGGGCTGCCGATCCGACCGATCGAGGAGCTCAAGGCGGAGGTCGACCGCATGGTTGGTGGCCCGCCGGCCAGGCCGCGGCTCGGTGACAAGGTCGTGGCGGCGATCAAGTGGGTCGACGGGACAGTGATCGACTGCGTGCGGGCAGTGGAGTAGCAGCGCGGGTGACTGGCACGAGGCGGCCCGGGCGGGCATAATCGGTGGCCATGAGCAACTCGGACAAGCGCGGTGTATTGGTGGTGATCAGCGGGCCGTCCGGCGCGGGCAAGACGTCGATCTGCGATGCCCTGCTGGAGCAGCTTCCGGAGGCGCAGTGGTCGGTGTCGGTGACGACGCGGGCGCCGCGCGGCCAGGAGGTCGACGGGGACGAGTACCACTTCGTCAGCGAGGATGAGTTCGACCGGATGGTCGCCGCGGGTGAGTTGCTGGAGCACGCCGAGTACCTCGGCAAGCGATATGGGACGCCGCGCAAGCCCGTCGAGGAGGCGATGGCGGCGGGCCGGGTCGTGGTCATGGAGATCGACGTCCAGGGTGGCGCCCAGGTGGCCGAGCGGATGCCGGAATCGCTGCGGTTCTTCATCCTGCCGCCGACGATGGAGACGCTGAAAGCCCGGCTGGCGGGGCGGCAGACGGAGACGGAGGCCCTGCAGGCCCGGCGGCTGGCGGAGGCGGACGGCGAAATCGCTTTCGCAAGGTCCAGCGGGCACTATACATACTTCATCACCAATGATATACTCCAGGATTCGGTGAATGAGATCCTGGGGATTATCGAGCGCGAGCAGCACAGATGATTGAAGCCCTCCGGAATGACGAGATCATCGACAAGGTCGGCGGCCGGTTCAAGCTGACCGCCCTCATCCAGCGCCGCTGGCTGGAGCTCATGCGGGGCGCCCGCCCGCTGGTCGACACCACCGGCAAGACGCCGTTGGAGGTCGTGATCGAAGAGATTGTCCAGGACAAGATCGGCATCGATTACGAGGGTTCCGGCATCGCCGACCCGGACACGTTCCGGCACTAAGGTGCAGCCGCGGCGCTCCATGCGACGCGCCGCCCGGCGGCCACGAGTTTCCCTGTGAGCACAGCATCCGCCGACAAGACGCCCCTGGCCCGCTACGAGTGCCTGGTGTGTGTCAGCGGGGGCATTGCGGCGTACAAGACGGCGACCGTCGTGTCGCGCCTGGTGCAGGCCGGCTGTGGCGTGACGGTGGCCATGACGCGCAACGCGAAGCGTTTCGTCGGGCCGGTGACGTTCCGCGCGTTGACCGGGCGGCCGGTGCTCACGAGCATGTGGCACGGACCTGATCCCGCCGCCATGGAGCACCTGCACCCGAGCGAGACAGCGGACCTGACGCTCGTGGCGCCGGCGACGGCAAACGTCATCGGCAAACTGGCGGGCGGGATTGCCGACGACCTGGTCAGCACCATGCTGCTGGGGGCGGACTGCCCGGTCATGCTGGCGCCGGCGATGAACACACGCATGTGGCAACACCCGGCCGTACAGCGAAACGTCGCGTTTCTGCGCGAGAATGGCGTGATGTTCGCGGGGCCCGCCGAGGGACACCTGGCGTGCGGCACCGCGGGGCCGGGGCGGATGGTCGAGCCGGAAGAGTTGCTGGCGGCGGTGCAGGGGGCGTTGCTGCGGCAGCCGCCGCGGGGGGCCGGCAAGGCAACGGACGGCTGATTCGCGGGCAAAGAAACAGCCCGCGACTCGCGTGGAGCCGCGGGCTGCATTCAGGCTGAATCAGCGAATCGGTGGTCGCTTAGCGACGGCGAATCGCCAGACCGCCGAGGACCAGCAACAGCAGCGAAGCCGGCTCGGGGGTATACAGAATCGTGAAGTCGCTGCCGGGGTTGTTGCTGCCATAGCCATCGACGGCAGCATAGTACGTCCCGGCCGCAAGGTCGGCGAGATCGATCTGCTCATCGCTGGTGCTGGTCGACGAGGCCAGGCCGTTGGCCGGCAGGCCCGTGCTGTCGAGCAGGTACAGATCGAGGTCAGTCGCCAGACCGGTCAGATCGAGCGTGAACGGGCCACCGGCGTGCTCGATGCGGTAGCCGACCTCGTTGCCAACCTCGGTGTAGCTGAAGTAGCCAGCCGGCACCACATACTCGGTGCCGTTGGCCGACTCGCCCGCACCATCCGTCAGACCGGGCTGCGGATTGTCCTCATCCCAGATCGTGGTGCCGGTCGTGGGCACGCCCATGGCCAGCGTGTTCGGCGTACCGGTGAAGTCGCCGCTGAAGGCCGGCGGGGGGGTGGGGATGTTGCCCGCGATCAGCGTCACGGTAATGTTGTCCCAGTCGATCAGGTCGCCGGTGCCGTTGAACAACTGCCAGCCGACGAAATCGAGCGGGTCGGAGCCGCCCATGTAGGGCGAATCCAGGTTGCCCGACCAGGTCAGTGTGACGTCGTCGGCCGTGCTGCTGCCGTCAGGCGACGCGCCCGAGTCGGCCAGATAGCCGACATCGAGACCGAAGCGCGCTTCGCTGGACCACGAGTAGGTGCCCTCGTTGCTCCAGTCGAGCGAGACCTCGTAGCTGACGTAGGTGTCGGCCGGGGCGCCCGTCAGCGCCTGGATGCTGGGCGTGCCGGCTGTCAGCACGTCGCTGAAACTGAATGCCGGGAACGTGAAGTCCGCCAGCGCCACGCTGCTCGCGAAAAGCGGCAGCACCATTAGAACAGCTAGTTTCCTCATACCATCCTCCTCAGTAGATGTTTCTTCCCATCCTCACGGGACTCATTGCGGCTGAGCCATCGGACGTGCTGGCCGGGTCTCCACCCTGAACGGTAATCGGCCTGGTCCGCGGTGCCGCCTCCTACCTCTCTTACCTCTCTCCAAGCGATGTGCGTCGGTGCCTCACACCGGCCGCGGGGGGCGACCGGCCTCCGCTCCTCAACACACGATCAGTGGCACGTGAGGCAGCTCCTCCAAGTGCCACCACGAGCCATGCTAAGCGCACTGTAATCGATTCCGGGACCGGCGCCCAAAGGCAAAGCGGGAATCTCTGACGATTTCCTACGCAACGCGCTGTTCACACGTGCAGCAACGTTCGTACACGCTTAGTGAAGGTGGATGAAGCCGTTTATTCCATATCGGACGGTCGGTGCGGAACATCGACCATCATCGCGACACCTGGGCGTTATCGCCATTCGCGCGCTTGAGAGCGCCGCTATCGGACGCGCCAGCTCAGGTTGTCGGCCGATAGGCCTCCACCAGGCCGTTCATGCCGGCGTCGTCCGCGTTGAGCTGCGCGATGCGCTCGAAGCCGGCTGCGGCGAGCGTCTCGCGGATCTCCTCGAAGGTATAGGTGTTGCCGCTTTCGGTGCGCACAAGCATGTTGATGGCAAAGACCGCGCCGGCCCGCGGCGACGTGCGGTCCGGGCTCAGCACGTGGTCGCGAATGACCAGCCGGCCGCCCGGGACGAGGGCGCGCTGCACTTTCTCATACAGCGCGACGTTCTGTGGTGGGCTGTTCTGGTGGATGATCGCGGAGAGCAGGGCGAGGTCGTGCCCGCCGGGAAGCTCATCGGTGTAGAAATCGCCGCCGACGAGCGTGACACGGTCGCTGACGCCGGCCGCGGCACAGCGCTCGCGGGCGAGCGCGACGACATCGGGCTGGTCGAAGATCGTCGCCTCGAGCGCCGGGTTCACTGCGAGCATGGCGAGGGTGTAGGTGCCCGAGGCGCCGCCAACGTCCAGCAGCCGGCGCGCATCTTGCGGCTTGATGGCGGCCGCCACGCGCGGCGCGCGGCCGGCACCGACAACGTGCATGGCGCCGATGAACGCTTCGGTCGCGCCCGGAGCCCGGGGGGCGTGGGCCCGATCCCACGCGGCGGCGTCGCCGCGCACGATGCCGGTAAGCTCGGACCAGCTTGGCCACAGCGAGGCCTGGTGCTGCAACATCGGCAGGATGCTCTCGGGGGCATGGGTGGCCAGGTGGGCCGCGACGTCAGGCGGGCAGGTGTAGCGTCCGCGATGCTTTGCGAGCAGGTCCATGGCGGCCAGCGCATCCAGCAGAATGGTCGTGGCGCGCAGGTCGCCGCCGTGTGCGTTGGCGACTTCGTCTGCCGAGTGGGCCTCATGCGCCAGCAACGTGAACAGGTCGAGTTCGGCGGCGGTCAGCAGGATGCGGGCTTCCCAGAAGCTGCGCCCGATCCCCAGCAGTTCATCACGACTGATTGCACTCATTCCGCTACCTCTTTCCGAATGTCCTGCGGACTCGTCCGTTGCGCGCTCGTCGCCGTTCAGCGGAATCCGATCCGCGGCCGGGTGGCCTCGTGCCGCGCCGCGGGCAATTGCTCGGCCAGGTCGCGCGCCAGGTAGCCAACCGGGCCGATGCGCCGGGCGCAGCGGTCCCCCGCGAGCCCATGCACGTAAGCGGCCAGGCGGGCGGCGTCGAACGGGCCCAGGCCCTGCCCCAGCAGCGCCGCGATGAGGCCGGTGAGGACGTCGCCCATGCCACCGGTGGCCATGCCGGGATTGCCGGTGGTGTTCACGTAAGCCCGTGTGCCGTCGGTGACGATGGTGCGATGACCTTTGAGCAGCACGACCTGCTCTGACCAGCGGGCGTACGTGCAGGCGGCGTGCAGGCGCTCTTCGTCGTTTTGTCCACCTGGCGCGGTCAAGCCCGCGCCGTCGAGCAAGCGCGTGATCTCGCCAGGATGGGGCGTCAGGACGGCGGGTGACGCACGGCTGTCGCGCCGCTGGCTCCAGGCCAGCGCGGCACGGGTCGCGAGCGTGTTGAGTCCGTCGGCGTCGATGACTGTCGGACCGCCAAAGGCCCCGACCAGGGTCGCGACCATGTCGCCGACGGCGTCGCGCTGCCCGAGGCCGGGGCCGATGGCGAGCGCGTCGGTCCAGTCGAGGTCGATTCGCTCGGCGGCAGGGGTCGCGACGGTGCCATCGCCGTCTTCGGGGAGCGCGACGGTCATCAGGCACGGTTCGCCGGCAGCGATGACAGGCAGCATCGAGCCGGGCGTGTACACGCGCACCAGGCCGGCCCCGCCGCGGAGGGCTCCGCTGGCGGCCAGCACGGCGGCGCCACTCATGCCGCGACTGCCGGCGACGATGGACACGCGACCGACGCGGCCCTTGTGGGTGGCGGGGTCGCGTGGCGGCAGATCCGGGAGCTCGGTGCTCAGGGTGGGCAGGGCGTTGTCGTTGCTCATGGCGTACCTTCGCCTTCCGTCTGGCACCGCGGCGCCGGCAGGTCTTCGCTCGGCTTTGCCCGCACGCCATCCCGGCTGCGCGATTGCGGCCGTGACTGCGTGCGAACAACCCGCGCGCTCGCGATGCGATCGTCCGTCCCGTAGTATATGATCCCGGCATTGGATCAACGAGGTTGCGCATGGGCCAAACGAGCGGCAAGAAGGCGATTGAGACGGTTGAACCGATCGGCAAACGCGTCCTGATTCGCAAGGACGAGGACAAGAAGACCACCAAGGGTGGGATCGAGCTGCCCGGCAATATCGAGATCCCGACCATCACCGGTCGCGTTGTCGCCGTCTCGGCCCAGGTCGACCGCGACATCGATTACCCGATCAGGCAGTACGATCGCATCCTCTTCAACCCCAAGAACGCGGTGCCGGTGGACTTCGAGGGGGACAACCGGCTCTTTGTGGTGCCGATCGAGGACATCGTGGCGGTCTTTCGCCGCGAGTCGCCGGAGGCGAAGGAGTAGCGGCTTCGGCCGGCGTGGCGGCCCGGTTGAATGGCGGGACGGGCAGCGCCGCATGCGGCGCGGAGGTAGCGGGTAATGAGTGCAGCGACAAACGCGCCGCGATTCGACCTTGGTGACAGTATGGTCACGCTGGTGAACGGCGGGCGGTTGAAGCTCGACGGCGGGGCGATGTTCGGACTCATCCCCAAGGCGCTGTGGGCCCGCAGCTATCCTGCGGACGAGCAGAACCGCATTCTGTTGGCGTGCAATTGCCTGCTGGTGGAGTGGCCGGCGCAGCCCGAGCGCCGCGTGCTGATCGAGACCGGCCACGGGCCCAAGTACGCCGCCAAGGAACAGAAGATCTTCGCGATTGACCCGGCGCAGTGGGTCCGGCCGTCGCTTGAAGCGCAAGGCATCGCGCCGGCGTCGATCACCGACGTGATCGTGACGCACCTGCACTTTGATCATGCGGGTGGCCTCACTTACGAGGCAGACGGCGCATTGAGGCCGACATTTCCGCAAGCCACCGTTCACGTGCAGCGTCAGGAATACGAAGATGCGCAGGCCGGCTTCGGCATCATGACGGCCACCTACCGCCCGGAGAACCTGCAGCCGATTGACGAGGCGGGTGCCTGGCACCTGCTGGATGGCGCAGGCGAGATCGTGCCCGGCATCCGCGCCATGCCGACCCCCGGCCACACGCGCGGGCATCACTCGATCGTGATTGAGGGACAGGCGCGGCCGCTGGTCTACGGCGGCGACCTGATCCCCACGCGGCACCATCTGGGGGCGCCATACAACATGGCATATGACCTGTATCCGGTGGAGAACCGCGCGTCGAAGGAGGCCTTGCTGGGCTGGCTGGCGGATACGGGCGGCTGGCTCGCATTCGATCATGAGCTCGACACCCCGGTCGTCGCCGTCCAGCAGGCCGGCGACTGGTTCGAACTCACGCCCGCGCCCGCGGATGCGTGACGCTTCCTGACGCGGTACCGCGGAAGCGGGTGCGCCAGAGCAGATTCCCCAAGTGGCTCAGCGCAATTGGCTTGCAATCGGGGGAAAGGCGTGCTATGTTAAAATAATAACGGAAGGAGCACGCCATGCCACGCCGCAGTTCCGAGACGCTCACCGACCGCGAAGCCCAGATCATGGAGGTGCTATGGCGTATCGGGCCGACGACCGCTGAGCAGGTGCGCGAGGCGCTGCCGGACGAGCCGCACGACTCGACGGTGCGCACGCTGCTGCGCGTGCTCGAGTCGAAGGGGTATGTTCGTCACACCGTCAACGGCAAGGCCTACGTCTACCGCGCGGTCGTCAAGCGGGCCAACGCCGAACGCAAAGCGGTCCGAAGCATGGTGCGGCGCTTCTTCGGGGGGTCGGTCGAGGCGCTCGTGCAGCGCCTGCTCGAGGACGAAGAGCTGACGCCGGAGCAACTCGAGCGCATCAAGCGGGCCGCGGGGGATGACGGCGCAGCGGGCAAGGACGGTGAGTCATGATCGACTGGTTGGCGGGCCCTGCGGACTGGTTGGTGGCGGCGGGGGTCGTGGCGGCCGACATTGCCATCAAGGCCACCGCGTTGATGGTCGTGGCGCTGGCGCTGAATGCCTGGCTCGCGCGGCGGGGCGGCGTACTGCTGCGGTCGAGCCTGTGGAATGCACTCCTGATCATGCTGCTACTGCTCCCGGTCACGACGATCGGCTTCCCGCGGCTGCGGGTGCCGTGTTTGCCTGCGGGCGTGGCGAGCGTGGTTACAGATGTGCGCGCCGCCGAGGCGCTGGCGGACGGGACGTTTCTGCCGCTGGCCGCGGACGAGCGCGATGTTGCGCCGGCAGCCGCAGCGCCCGGTCCGGATGCGACCAAGCCGATTGAATCTGCCGCGGGGGGCGTGAATGCGGCGATCGACGTTGTTGCGGTGCAGCAACCCGTAGCTGTTGACGGTTCGATCCCGGTGCCGGCCGCGGCCAACGCCCCAGCGGGCGCGCGCTGGCCCGGTGCCAGGGGCGCACTTTGGTGGGCGTTGGCGGTCTATTCATCCGGGGTGGTGTTGCTGCTTCTGCGGCTGGCGCTGACGCATGCGGCGTTGGGCCGGCTGCGCGACGAGAGCGTGCCGATCGTCGACGGGGGCTGGTCTGCGGACAATCGCCGGATTGCCGACCGCCTGGGGATGCCGCGCGCTACACTGCTGGCGAGCGGCGCGGTGAATGTGCCCGCGACGTTCGGCTTCTGGCGGCCGGTGGTCGTGATTCCCAAGTCGCTGGTGGCGTCCGCGCGGCGATCAGACCGGCTGGCGGTACTGCTCCACGAGATGACGCACATGCGGCGGTGTGACTACGGCTGGCAGGTGCTGCTCAAGCTGCTGCAGGTGGTGTACTGGCCGCACCCGCTGGTGTGGACCTGCGGGCGGCAGATGGCCTGGGTGCGCGAGCAGGCCTGCGACCAGTTCTGCGTGCACAACCTGGACGGACCGGGGCTGTATCGCAAGGCGCTGGTCGCCATCGCCGAAACGCTGGTGCGCCGGCCGGTCCGGTCGCCGGGAATCGCGATGGCGCGGCGGAGTACGATCGAGGAGCGGTTGCTGTGGATCGCGCGGGGCTACACCGATGGCCGTTGCGTGCCGAGCGGCCGGGCGAGCACGACGGCGCTGCTGGCGGGTCTGCTGCTGGTGGCGACGGTCGGGGCGATCGAGCTCGCGCCGCGGAGCGGTCAGGTTGAAACGACGTCGAACCATGAGGGTGCGGGCGTCGGGGGTGCGCCCGCACCCGCCGAACAGAGCTACGCCGTGGTGCCGTGGCAGTGCTTCTTCCGGCGTGTCGTCGTCGGCGCGGACGAAGTGACGTTCGAGGGCCAGCCAACGACGTGGGAGAAGCTGCCGCAGCAGTTGGCGGCGGTGTCGAACCGACCGCTGACCGTACTCGAGGTGGCGGTGGCGAGCGACGCCATGACGCTGCGACAGGCGAACGAGGCACGCAACAAGGTGAGCCTGCTCGCTCGGCGGTATGGGTTCGCGTATCCGAGCTACGTCGGCGTGCAGCCGCTGGGTTCGACCGGGACGCCGACGCAGCCGCGGAGCCTGCGCGAACTGCCGGGGGTCGAGGTGACGGCGTCGTCCGCTACGGCGACGGAGCTTGCAGAGAAGCTACAGCAACGCCTGGCGGCGCTGGCCGACCTGCACCTGGTGACGGACTGGCGGATGCACGAGCGCGCGTCGAGGGACGCGGCGTGGCAGGAGACGCCGGTGCGGGCGCACACGCGATCGTGGTACGCCCTGGACGACACGCATCGGCAGCGGGTGGACTTCGACCCGGTGGTCGCGAAGTGGGCCGATGGCACGACGCCGTATAGCGAAACGCGTTATACGATCGCGTTCGACGGCGCGACATTCAGCAGGATCGACCATGTGTACGGGGCCGAGAGCGCGACGTACACCTCGCGGATCAGCGACCGGCGGTCGGGGTATCAGCAGGTGCCGCTCGCCGAGGCGCTGACGTACACCGGTATTGACACGCTGACCGAGCTGCCGCTGCGCACGATGCTTGGGGGGCGCGAAGAGAACGAGCAGTTCGGCCGCGTGGCGTTGCACCAGGTCACACTGGGTGGATGCGAATTCGTGCGGGTGATTCTGAGCGGGGCCGACACCGGGGCCGAGCATGAGTACCTGATCGATCCGGAGCGGGACTGGGCCGTGGTGCTCCACAATCGCGTGCGGGTGCACGAGGATGGGCGGCGCGAAATCACGTGGTCGCGCGAGGTGGCGGCGTGGGGTGACCTGAACGGCCTGGCGGTCGCGACGGCGTGGCGTGAGACCGGCTGGGGCCGGGGACAGCGCCAGGTCTACCGCCTCGAGACGATCGACCGTTTCGACACGCACCATGCGGATGGCATCTTTGGCGTGACCGACGTTGAGCTGGGCGTGCCGCAGCCGGCGGCCCCGCGCGGTTTCGTGCCACCAGCCGCGGAAGCGGAGATGCCGCCGCGAGACTCGGATGCGGAGCGCGAATCCGCCGGGCCGCAGATCGCGGGGTAGTTCAATCGAGCTGTGCGGCGCGCGCAACAAGAACCCCCGACATGTGTCGGGGGTTCTGAACGCAACGTCGGCGGGGGAAGCCGCTGCTTGCTTGCGCAGTATTGCCGGTGACGGCCTTAGCGCCTGGCCTTCTTCTTTGCCGCCTTCTTCTTTGCGGTCTTCTTGCCGGCCTTCTTCTTGGCGACCTTCTTCTTGACCGACTTCTTGGTGGCCTTCTTCGCCGCTTTCTTCTTGGCGGTCTTCTTGGTTGCTTTCTTGGCCGTCTTCTTCTTGGTGGTCTTCTTGCGCGTTGCCGCCCGGGCGGTCTTGCTCAGGGCTTTCTCCTCGGCGAGCATCTCCTCTTCCTCGATGACGGCCTGGGCCGCGGCGAGGCGGGCGATCGGCACGCGGTACGGCGAGCATGAGACGTAGTTCATGCCGACGAAGTGGCAGAACTTCACGCTTTCGGGGTCGCCGCCGTGCTCGCCACAGATACCGATCTTGAGACCGGGGTTGACCATGCGTGCCTGATCGATACCGAGGTAGACGAGCATGCCCACGCCTTCCTGGTCGAGCGAGACGAAGGGATCCTCGTCGAAGATACCGGTCTTGTCCGCGTCGCAGTAGTCCGGCAGGAACCGGCCGGCATCGTCACGGGACAAGCCCATCGTCATTTGCGTCAGATCGTTCGTGCCGAAGCTGAAGAACTCGGCGACTTGGCCGACGAGGTCCGACGTGACGGCCGCCCGCGGCGTCTCGATCATGGTGCCGACGAGGTAGTCCAGCTTGACGCCGGCCTGGTCGATCAGCGCGTCGGCGATGAGGTGCACGCGCTCCTTGAGGATCTGCAATTCCCACGCATCGATCGTCAGCGGGATCATGATCTCGGGCGCTACCTTGCGGCCACGCTTCTTCAGGTCGATGGCAGCTTCAATGATGGCCTGTGCCTGCATCTCGAGAATCTCGGGATAGGTGATGCACAGGCGGCAACCGCGATGGCCGAGCATCGGATTCGACTCGTGCAACTGCTCGGCGCGAGCGAGGATCTTGTCGGTCGGAATCCCGGTGGCCTGCGATAGCTCGTCGGCCTGTTCGCGGTTTTGTGGCACGAACTCGTGCAGTGGTGGATCCAGCAGGCGGACGGTGACCGGCCGGCCATCCATTGCCTCGAAGATCCCGATGAAGTCCTCGCGCTGGTACGGCAGCAGCTTGTCCAGCGCGGCGCGACGACGCTCCTCGTCCTCGGCGACGATCATCTCCTGGATCGCGAGCTGGCGTTCACGCGTCTTGAAGAACATGTGCTCGGTGCGGCACAGGCCGATGCCCTCGGCACCCAACTCCACCGCCTTGGCCGCGTCCTCGGGCGTGTCCGCGTTGGTGCGCACGTTCAGCTGGCGCCGCTTGTCCGCCCAGCCCAGCAGCGTGTAGAACTCCTCCGGCGGCTCGGGCCGCTGCAATTCGAGCTTGCCGCTGTAAACCACACCGGCCGAGCCGTCGAGGGTGATGAACTCGCCCTGGCGGATCGGAGTGCCGTTGACGTGCATCTCCTTGCCAGGGTAGTCGATCCTCAGTGCGTCGCAGCCGACGATGCAGCACTTGCCCCAGCCGCGGGCCACCACCGCCGCGTGCGACGTCTTGCCGCCGGTCTGCGTCAGGATGCCCTTGGCGGCCTGCATGCCGCCGACATCTTCAGGGCTGGTTTCCTTGCGAACGAGGATGACGGTCTCGCCGGCCTCGGCCATCTGCTCGGCTTCCTTGGCGGTGAAGACCACCTTGCCACAGGCGGCACCAGGGACGGCGTTGATGCCTTCGGCGATGCGATGCTGCTCGAGATCATCACGCGAGATGGTCGGGCTGATGATCGGGTAGAACAGACGTTCGATGTCATTCTGCGTGATGCGCGCGATGGCGGCATCCTTGGTGATGACGGGCTTGCAGGCGGCGTCGGCCTGCTTCTTGGTCAGCAGCTTCTTCTTGAGCAAGCGCTGCGCTTCGGACTTGGTCAGCAGCGGCTTGGTCGCCTGCTCGACGGCGATCCGGAACGTGGCCGTCGGCGAGCGCTTGCCCGTGCGGCATTGCAGCATGTAGAGCTGGCCACCCTCGAACGTGAACTCGATGTCCTGCATCTCGCGGTAATTCGTCTCGAGGATCGCGCGGATCGCCAGCAGCCGGTCGTAGATGTCCGGCGCGCGATCCGCGAGGTCGTTCAGCTTGATCGGCGTGCGAATGCCGGCGACGACGTCCTCGCCCTGGGCGTTGAACAGCATGTCACCGTAGAACTCGTTTTCGCCGGTGCTCGGGTCGCGCGTGAAGGCGACGCCTGTGCCGCTGTCGTCGCCCATGTTGCCGAAGACCATCTGCTGCACGTTGACACCCGTGCCCTTCAGGTCGGTGATCTTTTCGACACGGCGATAAGTGACGGCCTTCTCCGCGTTCCACGAGCCGAAGACGGCGTTGACGGCGCCCACGAGCTGGTCCCACGGGTCCTGCGGAAACTCGTTGCCCGTCTGCTCGCGGAAGAACTGCTTGAAGTCGTTGCAGAGCTCTTCAAGGTGCTCGGCGGTGAGTTCGTAGTCGAACTTGGCGCCGACGCGTTCCTTCAAGTCGTGCAGCTTCTCCTCCAGAATGTCCTTGCTCAAGCCGACCGCCGTGGTCGAGTACATCTGCAGGAAGCGGCGGTAGGCGTCCCAGGCAAAGCGCGGGTTCGCCGTCGCTTCCGCCAATCCGCGTACGGACTGGTCGTTCATGCCCAGGTTGAGAATCGTCTCCATCATCCCGGGCATGGAGCGCGCGGCGCCGCTGCGCACCGATACGAGCAGCGGGTTCTTCGCGTCGCCCAGCTTCTTGCCTGTCGCTTTCTCCAGCTTGGCGAGTTGCTGCCGGACTTCCTTGTCCATGCCGGTCGGCCACTGGTGGTCATGCGTGTCATAGTAGTGACACGCCTCGACGGTGATGGTGAAGCCCGCCGGCACGGGCAACCCGATGTTGGTCATTTCGGCGAGGCCTGCGCCCTTGCCGCCGAGCAGTTCACGATCCGTGCCTTTGCCTTCGGCCTTGCCGGCCCCGAAGAAATAGACGTACTTCTTCTTGGTTGCCATCCGAATTTCCTTCGCTCTGGAGGCCCCACACACGCCTAGTTACCCACCGCGCGGCCTTCCTCGCGCGGCGACCGTTAAAACGCGAATCATAGGGGAATTCGTGGACGACGCCAGTCCCGCCGCGAACGAACCGGCACGGCGACGATCGACGCGCGATCAGGCCGCGTGGCCGGCGCAGGGGGCGCCGGCGATCGAGGCCCGATGCGGGTCGGCCACACCGTTGATCGGAAGCGGTTGCGATCTAAAGCCAGTCCTGGAAAAGAGTTGCAGCCACGGGGCGTCCACTCAGGAGAGCGTGGCCACAAGAATGAGGTTCACCAGAATGCTGAGCGCGGCCACCGTGCCCAGCACGATCGTCAGCGCCGACGGTTGGTTGGGTGCCGCGGCAGCCGCGTGGCGCGGCCCGGCGCTCGTATGCAGCACCGCCTGGCCGCTCGACAGCGTCTCGAAGATATCCTCGTCCACCTGCTGGTGCGCATACTGCGGCGGTTTGCCGCGGGCGAGACAGTCGAGATCGACCAGCAACTCGCGCGCGCTGGGGAAGCGATCTTCGCGGTCCTTGGCCATCAGCATCTCGATCATCGCTCCGCAGCCGGACGTCAGCGACGTGTTCAGATGATCCGGTGGCGTGAGCGGTTCTTTGAGGTGCTTGTGCATCACCGCCGCCGGCGTGGCGCCCTCGAACGGCACGCGGCCGGTGACCATGTGGTAGAACGTCGCGCCGAGCGAGTACAGGTCCGCGCGGTGGTCAATGTCCACTTCGCCGCGAATCTGCTCCGGGCTGATGTAGTACGGCGTGCCGTAGGCGCGGCCCTGCTCGGCCATCGCCGCCTGCAGGTCGGTGGCTTCGCGTGCCAGGCCCATGTCGGCCAGCTTTGCCACGCGATCCTTGGTGAGCATGATGTTCTTGGGCTTCACGTCGCGGTGAATGAAGCCGCGCTCGTGGGCGTGCAGCAGCGCGCGGGCGATCTGGCTGATGATCTCGATCGCCTCGGCTTCGCTGTAGACCTTGCCCTCGGCGATTTCGTCGTAGACGGTGCAGCCCTCGACGTATTCCATCACGAAGTAGTGGTAGCCGTTGGCCTCGCCGACGTCGATCGCCTGCACGATGTTGTTGTGATTGAGCTGGGCGGCCGCGCGGCCTTCCTTGTAGAAGCGCTCGACGAACTCCTGGTTCTTGCTGAGCCGCTTGGGCAGCACCTTCACCGCGACGACACGGTCCAGGCTGAGCTGCTTGGCCTTGTACACGACGGCCATCGCGCCGGCGCCACACTTGCCCAGCAGTTGATAGCCCGGAATCTGTTGCGCCGGTCGCCCGCCGGAATCCTCACTCGTGCCCTGCAGCCGCTGCAGCTGGGTGCGGGTGAGGAAGCCCAGATCGACGAGGACCTCGCCCAGCGCCCGTGTGCGTTTCTGGCCGCCGACGCGCTGTTGCTGCTCCGTGGCGGCGCGGACCTCTTCGGGGGTCACGAGTTGGCGTTCGACCGCAACGCGAGCAATCTGCGTGTCGTCAAGGGCGTCTGCCAATCGAGATGCTCCTGAAATGCTGAAGCGCGGCACGCTTCAGGTACTACTTATCGAGACGTAGGCAGTGCGGCCTGCAGTCCGGGATCTGAAAACTCGTTGCCGAACCCTCGGATTCGGAGAATTCTAGGCCCGAAGCGCCTGCGAGGCAAAGGGATTGCCACCCGGGATCGGCGAGTTTGCGAACTGGCTGGCCGAAATCGGCGGTTTTCTGAGACCCGCGCCGCGCCGGACCGGCCAACGTCCGACCACGAAACGGGGGCGAAGTGTCGTTACGCCGCGGCGGCATCGGCGGCGATCGCGCCGGCCATTGGACCTACGCGCCGGTGGTCGCCTGGGCGTGCAGCCGCCGCGCCAGGTCGCGCAGCCCGTCGCTGTTCTCGACGCCGCTGACCCAGGGTTCGGGAATCGCGCCGAGGCCGTTGTACGCCCCGCTGATCGCCCCGGCGATGGACGCGATGCTGTCCGAGTCGCCCACCGTGTTCGCCCCGGTCAGCACGGTGCTGCTGTAGTCCGTCGGCGTGCGGCAGAAGCAGTAGAGCGCACAGGCCACGGCTTCCTCGGCCACCCAGCCCTCACCGAGTTCCGGGCCGCGCAGCACATCGTCGGGATGATCCGCCAGGCAGTCGTCGATGCGCGCAACGCGCTGGATCACCTCGTCGCTCCCGGGGATGTCCTGCAGAGCCGCCAGCAGCCGCGCTGGGTATTGCAGCGGGTCGCCGCCACGCACCGCCCACGCGACCAACAGTGCGGCGGCCGCGGCCGCGGCAACGCCGGTGGGGTGGCCATGCGTGGGCAGGGCGCTGGCGCGCGCCACGTCGACCAGCCGCTGCTCGTTCTTCCAGTAGAAAAGCCCGATGGGGGCGACGCGCATCGCGGTGCCGCAGCCCTTCGAGTCAGCCACGCCGGCACGCGCCCAGGGCGCCCCGCTGGCGAGGTTGCGGCAGCCAGTAAGACAGGTCGTGCCGGGCGCGCGGTCGTTCTCGGCGGACTTGGACCACGCGACAAAACGGCGCGCCATGGCGGGCATCAGCTTGTCGATGGAGTCGTGTCCCGCTTCGATGAGGGCCTCGGCCACCGCGATCGACATCTGCGTGTCGTCGGTGTACGTGCCGGGCGGGTGCCAGCCAACCGGCTCGAAGTCGGTGACACCGGCCGGGCCGTAGCGCGTGCGAATCTCCTTGAGCGAGATGAACTCGGTCGGGAAGCCGAGCGCATCACCGATGGCCAGGCCGAGAATGGCGCCCTCGAATCGGCTGAGCAGATCGATTCCCATGCCGGTCCCTCGTTGCAGCAATCCGTCACGAGCGGCCAGGACGCGCCGCGCTTCCCACGTCCCGGCCGCAGCCAGACCGGTCCATTGTAACACGCGACCGACTCATCGCTGCGCGGCGAGCTCACGCACCCGTGCGAGCGCCTGATGAACACTCGTCACATCCACGCCGCGACGCTCCAGGGCCGCGTGACAGTCGCGACACAGGCTGCCCTGCCGCAGCTTGTGCTCGATGTCCGGCTTGTACGCGCACAGGTCGAACAGGCAGCCGCGCGTCTCCTCGTGGAAGAGGGCCCGCGCGTCCAGCCGGTCGTCGCGCGACAGGTCACACAGCAGGCACTGCAACGCGAGGAAGGCTTCGGCCGGCACCGGGCACAGCGCTTCCCAATCCGCCAGGCTCACCACCGCGGTGCCGGCCTCAGCGTGCCAGTGCGAGAACCAGCGGTCCGCCAGGCGCACGTCGGTGACGATCATGCGACGCTGTGACGCCGGCGCGAGCGCGACGACGCGCGCCACGAGCTCGCGCTCGCGGCGCGGGCGCAGCACGCGGCCGCTGATGGCATCGAGCAGCGCCAAGGACGGGCGCGCACTGCCGCCCAGATCGCCCCGCAACGCCGACAGACCTGCCGCCAGCCGGCGCAGCGCGTCCCCCGACGTCGGGAATACGGTCAAACCGGTCGGCACGGCCGGCACCGGCTCCGCGCTGGCGGGCGACGCTCCCAACTGATCAGGGTCGATCGGCAACGTGGGCACCGGGGGTCGGCGGCGCGCGCTGCCGTCGTCGCGGAACAGGCTCAGGTGCACCGGGCCGGGTTCGACAACCAGACCGGCACCACAGATCTCCTCCGCGTGCAGCCGGAGATCATCGCCCAGCCCGGGCGACTTGAACCGTTCCACTTCCAGCGCCGGCGTCCTGGACAACCACGCCGCCACCTCGTCCTCGGGCACCGTTCGGGTCTCGCCGTTCTCCAGCGCGTCGATGGCGTATGACCGCACGAGCTTCGGCAGCAGCTTGGCCAGGGTGGCGGGTTGATCGAACAGATCCAGTCCCATCACCTGCCCATTGCAGGCAAACAGCACGCCGTGGCAGTCGCCCGACACGCGGGCCCGGGCGACGAACTCCTCGAGCCTGGCTCGATGATCCTCGAAGGCCTGCTCCAGGGCCGCCGACGCCGACGGGGATTTCATGAACGCCAGCTTGTCGCTCACCTCGGCCCAGACCTGTCCCTGGTTGGCGCGGGCTTGGCCGGAGCTGCGGTAGCTGGCCGAGACCTGCTTCATCATTTCCCGCCGCAGCCGCGAATGCGACGAGGTGCCGGTGCTCTTGAAGTCGGGCCGCGCGTACCCCCAACGGCCGGCCTCTACGCAGCTCACCGGCACCTTGAGGCTGGTGCGCGGCGCGACGATCAGGCTGGTGTTCAGCACGCGATTCTGCTTCGCGCCGACCAGCTGCTCGCCCGCGAGCACGAACAGGGCCATGTCGCTGTCATTGACCACGACGAGGTCCGGTACGCTGCCGGCGGTGTTGACTTCGGTCACCTTCACGGTGCCGTGGGTCAGGCCTTCATCGAGCGTAATGTAGTCGCAGGCGGGATCGGCCGACCAGCGCAGCCCGAAGAGCTGAAACTGGCCCACGTCCACCGATTCGGTGATGGCGATGTTTGACAGGACTTCCTTGAGTTTCGCATCCATGACGTTTCCTCCCTCTACGGCGGCGACCTCCGCCGCCACGCGATTTCGGCAAGCCGTTCCCGCCCCGCTGGTGGGAGTGACTTCCCCTCTTTTCTCTCTACTCAGGCGCCACGCGCGCAACGCGGCGCGAGCGCTGCCGGACGCGGGTCCGCCGCCGGCGCGTCTTCCACGGGGGGCGCCGCAATGCAGTCCAACAGCTTCACGAGGCTGAACGGTTTCGGCAGAAACTCGTCTGCACCGAGCGCGAGCAGGCGCTCACGCTCGGCGTCGTCGGCCACCCCCGACATCACGACGATGCGCAGCTCATCTTTCGCCGCGTCTGCGCGTACGGCGCGGAGCACCTCGTCGCCGTTGAGATCCGGCAGCCGATAGTCCAGCGCGAGCACATGCGGCTCGAAGCGTGCGATCTGCCGGCCGGCCTGGAACGCGGTGCCAGCGGCGCGGACCGCGAAACGCCCGTCGCGCTCCAGCAGGTCGACGAGCATCTCGACGATGGCCGGGTCGTCTTCGACCACCAGCACGCGCGTGCGGGCGTGGAGCAGGGCACCGAGCGGTAAACCGCGTGCCCGCATGAACTTGATGAGTCCGGCCCGCGGGATGCGCCGGTGCCGGCTGCCGGGTATGCGCTCGCCCTCAAGCACCCCCTTGTCCACGAAGCGGATGATGCTCTGCTGGGCGTAGCCGGTGATCCGGGCGGCTTCGCCCGTCGTGTAGTACGTGATTCCGCTGGTCATGCTGCTGCCTCCTGAGCCGCTCAACGGGCGACGCTCCTTGTCCCCATTACCGTTGCAAATCAAACGCGCGTGTGTTTACTGGAAGCCAGCGTTCAATATTACCTATTTTAACACATATTCGTAATTTAGGCAACTTTAATTTCGATTCGAGGCCGAACGCAGGCCCCGCCCCGTTGGGCGAGGCCTGCGCCGGTCACTCAATCCGCCATCTCGACCTCGGCGACCGCCTCCGCGGGCGACAGGTCGTCGCCGTACAGCAGCCGACAGAAGGCCCGCTGATACTGGTCCGCGGTCGCCAGCGCCGTCACGACCAGGGTCCGAAACTGTGCCGCGGACAGCGTCCCGTCGAGCACGGGGATCGCGGTGCGGAACGTAACCAGGCCGGAGGCGGCGTCGTAGTCGAAACGCCCCAGCGGCAGGCCGGCGTTGGCCCGCACGACGACCTCGGCGACGGCGCCGCGACGGTCCTCGGGGACGATGTTGGGCAGCAGCACGCTGGTCTGTACCAGGAGCGGGTCGGGCAAGACCCGGACCCGAATGCTGAACATGGCGTGCTGGCCGCGGACAACGCCCTCGACCGCCGTGGTGTCGTCAAGGACGCGATAGGCGAACTCCTCGTCATCGAGGTAACCTCGGACGAGGCCGAACAGCATGGTGGCATCCATTGCGTCCTCCTTTCTCATGTTCACCAGGGGCCGTCGTGATCTTTCGGTGGTGCGCGCCTGTGCGCTCCGCCTCTCGGCCGAACGCCGGCGCAGCGCGAGGCCGATCATCAGCAGCGAGAAGGCAAAGAGGCTCATGCTCATGTCATCGTCCTCGTGGCGCGGCCGCGGCTCCAGATGCGCACACCCTCTCCGGGCTGGCCATTGGCACGGAAAGCCAAAGCCATAGTGATCAAGTCCAAACCGCCGCACTGGACTCAGTTACGAGGCGCAGCGCGCGCGGCGGTCATGTCCGGTCGGCTCGACCGACGTTACCTTGTGGGATGGCCTGCCAAGAAATGCGGGCCTACGGGGTGCCTGGACGCCCGTGTTGCTCCCACCAAATCAGGCGAGCGGATACGCGTGACTGAGTCCTCCTCAGATCATGGCGCATTCGACCGGCCTGGCTTGTCGGGCGAGCTGATGTTGTTTCACGCTCGTTCCACACGGCGTCCTCCATAGGACAAAAAAGACGGTGCATTGAAAAGAAATCTGTGCGGTTGATTCCACACCCCAGCTTACTCGGGAACAGACGAATATACGGACTCGCGGCTGGCGTGTCAACACCAAATTCTGCAGTTTCGGCGCACGACAGTGCGGGGGCGTGTTGCGCAGCGGTGGCTTTGCCGGCGGGGAGCGACGAACGCTGCTAGGGCTGGACCGGGGCGAACGTCTGCACGGCCCCCTCGCGCACGATGAAGATCTCCACCCGGCGATTCTGCGCCCGGTCATCGCTCACGGGGCGGTGCGGGCCGTAGCCCATCACCCCCAGCCGATCAGCCGAGAAGCCGGAGTGCACCAGCACGTCCTTGACCGCGACCGCGCGGTGCACCGACAAGTGCCAGTTGCTGGGGTGGACGGCCAGCGTCTCGGGCTTGCTGATCGGCACGTTGTCCGTGTGGCCCACCACGACGACCTCGTAATCGTCGGGCAGCGTCGCCAGGATGCCGGCCAGGTCGTTCAGCGCCATCCGGGCATCCTCGCGAACGGTATCGCTGCCCGTCTCGAAGAGCTCGTCGTTGGCGAAGCTCACCGCGCCGCGTCCGCGGTCGTACGATACGCGGTTGGCGAAGCGCTGCGACCAGCTCATCAGATCACGATCGACCTCGTCCGGCAGGGGCGAGATCGACACGTCGGGCCGCTCGACCGGGCGGAAAAGCGATTCACGAATCTTCGCGTGCAACTGCTGGTTCTCACGCCGCAGGCTGTCGATCTCCTCGCGATAGGTTGCCATCTCGGCCCGGTTGGCGGCCCACTGGGTTTCCTCGGCGGCGATGCGTTTCTCGAGAACGAGCGCACGGGCCCGCTCGGTGCTGAGCTCGCGTGACAGCCGGTTGTTCTCGCGTTCGAGCTTCTGCAGCTGGAAATCCTGGTCCCGCTGCTCGCTGGTGGGTGTACAACCCGCCGCGAGCAGGGACACGACGGCCGTGAGCAGCGCGAATGTGCGCATGGGCACCTCCAATGTGCGACACGCGTCTGGGTCAGACTGTGCGGACACGCTTGGGCGTGAACGTCCGGCCGAGCAGCCACCCGACCACGAGGGCGATGATGAGCACGCCCGCGGCACCGCCCAGGAAGATGTAGAAGTTGGTCCCGTCGGCCAGCCAGCGGGCGAACGTGGGCAGGAAGCCCTGCAGCACGCCGCCCACCACGGTCATGGCCGCCGCCATCACGATCAGCCCGCCCACCAGCAGGCCGGTGAAGATGCCCTCGGACGGGTCGCCCACCGGCACGGTCGCGGCGACCGTCGGGGCCGCGACGGCCTCGGCTTCTTCGAAGGCCTCTTCGGCCTCCTCGGGCTCCTCGGGTTCGGCAGCCGCAGGGACCGCTTCCTCTTCCTCGGCTTCGGCGGCGGGTTCTTCGCCGCCGCCGGCGTCCTCTTCACCTGGATAGATTTCGTCGAGCAGGTCGGCGCCGAGGGCCGTGTCGTCGGCCTCACGGGCAAGGTCGAGCAGGCCGGAGCCGCTGCCGGCGCCTTCGAGGGTGATCTGGTCATCCTCGGTGGCGCCGGTGGTGATCTGCGTCTTGGCCATGGGGTCGGCGTCGATCTCGAGCTCGTCGTCGTCGAACACGCCGATGCCGCTGGCGGTGATGACGGTGTCTTCCTTCTTTTTCTTCTTTTGGCCTTCGTCGGAAGATGCGGGCTCCGCTTCGGGCTCGGACGCCTCGTCCTCGAGGGGTTCGAGGCCGATGATGCTCGTGCCGCCGGAAGCCTCTTCACTCAGTGACGGCTCTTCGGTGGGGGCCTCATCGCCGGGCTCGAGCACGAGGTCGCCGGTGTCTTCGCTGGCGTCGGCCGCGCCTTCTTCTGGGCCACCGGCCAGCTTGTCGATGTCTTCGACCTTGAAGAAGACCTTGCCGGCGTCGCGGAACTCGCGCAGGTCGCCGCTGCGAACGAGGGCCTTGATCTCCTCTTCGTCCTTGCCGAGTCGGGCGCAGACTTCTTCAAGCGAGTAAAACGGCTTCTTGGCCATCGTGGCACTCCTGTCCAGTACGAATCGGACTACTCTTCGGTTGTACGCGGCCGCTCGCCCGGGCCGGCGGAATCCGTGGTATCCGCGGGTGGCGGGGTGGCCGTCTGTTGGCGCTGCAACTGCACGAGTTGCTGAATCTCGCGGAAGTCGGGCGCGGCACAGTTGAAGTCCTGGAGATAGCGGTCGTAGATCCAGCTGCGGGCCGCGATCAGCCGCAACTTCCGCGTGCCGTCGATCGTCTCGAATGCATAGCACCAGATCGTGCCCGAATCAACGTCGAGCATGAACAGCCCTTCGCGGTCCCGGTCGATCGCGCCGGTGAAGGCGAATACGCCGCGGGCGCCGGCGATCGGCCGATTCTGCGCCTGCGCGACCCGGACAACGTCGCCCGCGGGGCGCAGCCAGAGGGCGGTTGCGATCACCGCCAGCAGCAGCGCGATCAGCCAGAGGACGGTCTGTTGGGCGGCGCCGCGGTCGGAGACCCGGGGCCGGGGGCTGGTCATCTGGGCCATACCTCCGTACAGGTCAAAAACTCCCCATCGGGATGCTATTCCGGCGCCGCGGGCGACGCAAGGGGCGGGCGGGCGTCCCAGGGGCGGTTTCGGCAGCCCGGGCGCCGGTCGAGCGTCGGATAAATCGGGGGACGGCCCCCTCTGGCGTCGGCTCAGGCCGGCGCGTATAATCCGTCGAAGAAGAGTATTAGCGAATTGGGGCAACGATGGTCGCGTCCCGCGTTGCTCGCGGGAAGCTCCCGGCCCGGGACGTGGCTTACAGGTATGTCAGCATGACAAAGCCCGCACGCATGGTTAACGAAATCCTCAACCGATCGCGTGACGGGCATTCGCAGGACCCGCTTATCATCCGCTCGATCATCCATACGCATATTCCCGGTCCTGTAATCAGACTGGTCGACCTCGCCGGTTTCACTTGCGGAGCGACCGGTCGCGGGAAATGAAGCACGCAGCGCGAGTGTCGCTCGGAAGCGCTCGCTGACAAACAAGCCTACCATCGTGCCCGCCTGTTCGGGGTGCCAGTGCTCACCCCGCCTGTTAAGTTGCAAGCAAGGCGGATGAAAACATGTTTTCCCAACAATTTGTTCTCGCCGCGCCCGAGTCGGGGGCGCTGGCGTTCATGCTGCTTGCGGCGGCCGCCGGTGGCTTCGCCGTCTGGATCTTTCAATGGGTCGTCGGTCGCAAGGAGGTGGAGCAGCGCCGCGAGGAAGCGGAGCGGCTCGTCACCGATGCGCAGGAGCGTGCAGCCGAACGGCTGAAGGCGGCCGATGTCGAAGCGCAGAAGACCGTGCTCGAAGCCATGCAGCGCTTCGAGCAGGACACCGCCGAGACGCGGGCCGAGCTGAAGGCGGTCGAGCGCCGCCTCGACAAACGCGAAGACGCACTCGAGAAGAAGATGGACGTTCTTGCGACGAAGGAGCGCAAGATCGATGCTGCCGAGACGCGTCTGGCCGAGCGTGACGAAGAGGTTGCGGCGAAACTGCTCGAAGTGGACGAGACGATCGCCAAGCAGCGGGACGAGTTGCTGCGCATCTCGCGCCTGACGCCGGAGCAGGCCAAGTCGATGTGCCTGCGGCAGATCGAGCAGGAGGTCGAGCGCGACGCGAGTGAGATCGTGGAGCGCATCATCGGCCACGCCGAGGAGAACGCCCGGGAACGCGCCCGGTATATCACGATCTCGGCCATTCAGCGCTATGCCGCCGAACACACCTGCGAGACCGTCGTCGCCACGATCGATGTGCCCTCCGACGAGATGAAGGGGCGCGTCATCGGCCGCGAGGGGCGGAATATCCGCGCCTTCGAGAAGGCCACCGGCGTGACGGTGATCGTCGACGATACACCCGGGATCATCCAGGTCTCGTCGTTCGACCCCGTCCGCAAGGAAGTTGCGCGGCAGGCGCTCGAGCAATTGATCCGCGACGGCCGCATCCACCCGACGCGCATCGAGGAGCTCGTGGCGTCGGTCGGCAAGGAGGTCGAGCAGCGCGTCGTCCAGGCGGGGCGCGACGCCGCCAACGAGGCGAACGTCAGTGGCGTCAACAAGAAGCTGCTGGATGTGCTCGGCCGGCTGCAGTACCGCACGAGCTACGGCCAGAACGTCCTGCGGCACAGCATCGAGGTTTCGTTCCTCTGTGGCTTGATGGCCGAAGAGCTCGGGCTTGACGGTGCGCTGGCCCGCCGCTGCGGACTGTTGCACGACATCGGCAAGGCGCTCGATCACGAGGCCGAGGGCAGCCACACGAAGGTCGGGCACGAGTTCGCCCGCCGCCTGAACGAGCCGCCTGCCGTGCTCAACGCGATTGTCGGCCACCACGGCGATGTCGAGGCGACGCACCCGTACACGCCGCTGGTGACGGCGGCGGACGCGATCAGTGCGTCGCGGCCGGGCGGCCGGCGCGAGTCGATCGAGCGCTACATCAAGCGGCTGCAGGAGCTGGAAGCGATCGCGACGTCGTTCAGCGGCGTGACGCAGGCCTACGCGATCGAGGCGGGCCGCGAGGTCCGCGTGATCGTCGATGCCGAGCGGATCGAGGACCGTTCCGCGCTGAAGCTCGCGCGCGACGTCGCCCACAAGATCGAGCAGGATGTCGGCTCGTTCCCGGGCGAAATCAAGGTGACCGTGCTGCGTGAGGTCCGGGCGACCGAGTTCGCCATCAGCGGCCGACATCGCGGCAACGGTGATCGCGCCGAGTCAAACTACGAGACGACCGAGAGCAGCAGCGAGTCGGCCTGAGCCGCCGGCCCGCTGCACCCGGATCCCGGCTAAGGGCAGGTGGTGTTCTGCGCACTCACGAACGGGTCGATGTCGCGCCAGTTGACACTGCCGCTGCCGTCGACGTCGTTGTTGCCGAATGGGCAGGTGGGCAGGTCGGGGGCGAACATCGCCTCCCACGCACTCGTGTTGTCATTCTGGGCCGCGACGAAGTAGTCGATATCACGCCAGTTCACGGCACCATCGCAGTTGCTGTCGCCGCTACACGCGCCCGGCACGCGCACGTTGACGGTGAAGCCCGCGGTGGCCGCGCCGCCATCATCATCGAGCACCATCACGCGAACCGCGTGTAACCCCGGCACCGTGAACGACCAGGTCCCGGTATCGCCGACGAAGTCGTCGTACGCGTCGTCGTCGTCGAGGTCCCAGGTGTACAGCAGCAGGTCGTCGACCCCGGGGTCGCTGGCCAGCGCACTGAACGTGAAGGTCTCGCCCGGGGCAACCTCCAGGTCGGGCGTCAACTCGTCGATCGTCGGCGCGACATTCAGCACCGTCACGAGTACGCTGCCGGCCGCGACCGCATCCTCATCGTCGCGGAGCACGGCGTCATAGGCGTACGTGCCATCGTCGACCATCAATTCCCAGCACGCGAGCTCGCCGCCGCCCGTGGCGTAGGCCCGGTCGACCTCGTTGATCGACAGGACGAGCGGGTCAAGCGGGTTCGGATCGGTCGCCGTCACGCTGAGTCGAATCTCGCGGCCCTCGTTCACGGTCAGGTCCGTGACGCATTCGATCGGCGCCGCGGAGGCACAGAAGCCGGCCTCGATCGTCGGTGGCCGGTTGAGCACGTCGTAGGTGAACGCGATATCCAGGGCGGGCCGCAACGGAGTGTCCCCTTCTTCCGACGACCGCACCTCGATCCCGTCGTCGTAGAACCGCGCGTCGCCGTCGGGGTCCGCCGCATGCGGCGCCGCGGCCTTGTCCCGCTCGGGCAGCACGCAGAAGCCGTAGTTCGTCCCCGGGTTGTCCACCCACAGCTGCACGACGTCGCGCGCGTCGAACGACCGGTGATAATCGTTGTCGGGGTTGTTGTCGCCCTGGAAGACCGCGAACGGCACCGAATCACAATCAGCCCCCGGTGACAGGCCGTCGCCCAGCGCGTTCCAGGTCGACCCTTCGCTCCAGTCGCGCGTCATGCGGTGACAGTAGAAATCCGGGTCCCACGCGTCGGTGTCGTCCGCGAGGTTGAGCGAGATCGTGGCGCTGAGCACCGTCGCGCCCACCGGCACGCGCGTCGGCGCGGGGTCGCCCTCGTACACAGCCGGTTGCGTGATGCTGTCGAAACGGAACAGGCCCTGCCCGACGTCGTCGCCGAACCAGCTGTTCTCGGTGTCGTCGTCCACCACGACGATGGTCGACTGCCCGTGGGCCGTGTCGGGGTCGTGTTCACCGACCCACGTGTCCTTGGTTCCGCTGTAGCCGCCCTGGCCGTTCTGAAAACGAATCGTGGGGTGGGCCGCGGCGTAGTCGTCGAAATCGACGGCCAGCGTGAACGTGTCGTCCCCGCCCGGGTTCCAGTCGTCCAGCCACGGCGAGTAGCTGCGGGTCTCGATCTGGTTCAGTTCCGGCCGAAACGTCATCAGCCGCAGATACCCCGACCCGCCGCTGTCCCAGGACGTCTGATAGTCGACGAGGATCTCGTGCACGTTGCGCCCGGCGGCATTCGTGCTGATCTGGCGATACTGCCCGTCGCAGTGACCGCAGATCACCATGTAGATCTGGCGGTTGACCGCGACGAAGTTGTTGAAGAAGTCATTCGCCCGAATGCCGTCATGCCGATACAGCGGCTCGAACGTGTACTGGAAATCACCGTACCGCCCCTGGCCCAGCACGCGCCAGTCGTAGAGGTACCGGTGCGTGCTCACCATCGTCGGCTTGTCGCGGTGCTCGTTGAGCACCTGCTGCGCCCAGGCCAGCTCGGCCGCCGGCGTCTCGACCAGCAGGTGCAGAAACAGGTACGTTCGCTGGCCCACGGTCAACAGCTGGTAGTTGCTCAGGCCGCTGGGCGACGCGCCGCCGTACCACGAGTGCCCCGCGTAGAACACCGGGTCGAACTTCGACAGGTAGTTCGTCCCCGTCGGATCGTAGTAGCCACCGGGATAGCGCAGGTCGTGGTTGCCGACACACGTGCCATAGGGCACACCGCCGTTGTCCAGCAGACGCATGGCCGTTTCGGCGTTGTCCCACTCCCAGAGATGCTCGCTGTTGTCGACAATGTCGCCCAGGTGCGTGACGAAGACCACATTCCACGGTGCGGCGGCGTACTGGTCGACGCACCATTGGGTCTGGGCCGTGTAGATCCCGGGGTAGTCTTCGGAGTAATGCTGCGTGTCGGGTAGAGCGACGACAGTGAAGTCCTCGGCCGTGGCGATCGCAGCCGAGAACAGGGCAGCGAGCAGCAGCGTGACGTGCGGGCGGTCCATCGTTCGTCCCTCCAGCGGGGTCGCGGTCGGTGCTCCCTCGCGCACAGAAGCGGCTCTGCACGCGGCGACCGACCGGAGGATGCCGGGATCCGGTTAGATCTGTGTGAGCGCAGCCGCAACCTTGCGCAAAGCGGTCCGCAGCACAGGCTGCGGCCCACCGCTTGTCTTCACACGGTTGTGCCCGAATCCCGGCGCGCGGCGCCGGCGCCCGCCTACGGGCAGGTCGTGTTCTGCAGACTCACGAACACGTCGATGTCGCGCCAGTTCACACCGCCGTCACCGTTGGCGTCGAGGTTGCTGAACGGGCAATCCGCCAGTTGCGGCAGGAACATCTGCCGCCACGCCATGACGTCGTCATTCATGCCGGCAACGAAGAAGTCGATGTCGCGCCAGTTCACGGCGCCGTCGCAGTTGGCGTCGCCGGTGCAACCTGGTGCCAGTGCGATCCCCCACAGCTCGACATCGTCGATGTTCCAGCCAGGGTAGGTGATCATGGCGTCGGTGGGGCCCATGCCCCAGCGCAGGTACACGGTCGGCTGCTCGTCCGCCACGGCCGAGATGTCGAACGTGTGCCAGTTCCAGCCGGCAGGCACGATCCAGCCACCGTCGTGCTCCCACAGCATGGTCCAGTCCACGCCGTTGTTGGATACCTCGAGCGATGCGCCGTCAAAGGCCGCCCCCTGCAGCGCCAGCCAGCGGGCGAAGCGCAGCTCGATGTCCACGCCGTGCGAGCAGTCGATGGCCGTGGTCGTCAGGTAGTAGCGGTCCATGTTGTTGGGATAGTCGCCGGCGAGGTTGGTGCCGTAGACCGCGCTGCCGGTATGGCCGCCCTGGGGGTCGCCGCCGTGGCTGCCCAGGCCCTGCGGCACGCCGTATTCCCAGTCGCCCTCGGTGCTCCAGCCGGGATCGCTGTCCATGCTGAAGTTGTGCAGCCGAGCCTGGCCGCCCACCACGTCAATGCCGACCGTCGCGACGTTCGATGCGCCACCCAGCGGCGGTTCGCCACCGTCGTGGGCACTGAAGGTGAACGCGTCGCTGCCGACGTAGTACGCATCGGAAATGTACGTGACCGTGTTGTCGGCCAGCGTGTGCGGCGCGGACGTGATCGCGCTGCCAGCCGCGCTGAACAGCAGCCCGTGGACCGGCAGCGACTCGACGGTGTAGCTGAGCGCCGCCGGCGGATCGGGCAGGCCATCATCGCCGGCCTGCAGTTCGATCTCGACCGCGGTTGCCGTGCCGACCTCGACCATGTCGCCGTAGGCGACCGGCGGCTCGGGCTGGCACACGCCCAGGTTGGACAGGTCGGACATGAAGAACTCGGGGTCGAGCCCGTTGCCCGCCGACAGGCCCGCGAGGCCGTCGCTGGCCGTGAGATCGAGGTAGTTGATCGTGATCGCGCCGTCGAAGAAGAGCTCGATCTGGAAGCTGTTGGCGCCGGTGTTGGAATACTCCGGCACGTTCTCGTAGGTCACCACCAGGCGATCGGCCAGCTGCTTGTAGCTGATCGTGCCACCCGAGCTCGGGTTCAGGTCGTCATAGAGCATCGAGACGCGTGGCACCGAGAAGTGATTCTCGAGTGACTCGGTGTAGCCCGTCTCGCCGCCCGCGAAGGTGACGTAGCCGTTGCTGCCGACGTAGACGGTGCCATACGTCGTGCCGTAGAGCGATACGGTCGCCCCGCCGGTCAGCGTGATGGCCTCGTTGTCGTCGTCCGACAGGCTCAGCGGGGTGCCGCCGGCGGGGTCGGTCGGGAAGCTGTCGATCTCCGCCGCCGTGCAGCCGCCATAGAAGTCGTTCGAGCCGTTGGGCCGGAACTCCAGCGTCGTCCAGGCCAGGTCGTTGCCGCTGCCTTCGAAGATCTCCGTGAAGAAGTCCGGCACTTCCGGCGTCTGGAAGCTGTAGCACGCGCCGCCGTTGTCGTCGTAGACCGCATTGCCCGCTTCGTCTTCGGCGCTGACGGCGTAGTAGTAGAGGGTGTTGTCCTGCAGGCCGCTGAGGCCGACACTTGGCGTGGTCGAGTAACCGGTGCCGTCGGCCGTCTCATCGAGGGCGTCGCAGCTCGTGCCGTAGTGCACCGTGCCGCGCACCGGCTCGTCCGCATCGAATGCGATCAGGGCACTGCGCGGCTGGACGTCGGCGGCCTGGATGTTGCCGATCACCGGCGGCAGGCAGTCGACGACGGCGGTTTCCGTCACGACCACGTCGTAGTTCCCCTCGCCGTCGTCCGCGTCGATGTACGTCACCGTCACCACGTTGCCATGGGCTACCAGCAGCGTGCCGGCGGCGTCGGTCGTGCTGAGATCGATCGTGCCGAGGAACTCGGCCGAGTCGGGGGCGGACTCCGTCAGTACGAGCGTCTCCCCCGCGAGCTCCGCGTCGCTCACGATGGTGACCGCGACCGTCTCGATCGCCAGGTCATCGGTGTTGAGGCCGCAGTCGTTGACCAGCACCTGGGCCGTGCTCTCGCAGGCGTACTCGGTGCGATCCAGCATCACGATGCCCGCGTCGCTGCACGTGTCGTACGCTGCGAAGGCGTCGATGATGCCGTAGCCGCGGACGTACAGCGGGTCGTGCGTTTCGTGTTGCACGAAGTAGTCGGCGGTCTCGAACAGGTGCTGGCGCATCTGGTCGACAGTCCAGTGCGGCCGCGCGTCGATCAGGCAGGCCACGGCGCAGGCCACCACCGGCGTCGACAGCGAGGTGCCATCGGCCGTGGTGTAGCTCGAATCGGAGTACGGCGACACCGTGTGCGTGCTGACGCCGCGGGCCAGGACCTCCGGTTTGACGCGGCCGTCGGCGGTAGGGCCTTCGGAGCTGAAGACCGCGATGTCGCCGGAACTGTTGACCGCTCCGCACGTGATCACCTGGAAAGCGTCCGCGGGCGCGATCAGTGAGGACGTGTTCGGGTTCGAGTCGTGATATTCGTTGCCGGCGGCGTTGCAGTGATGCACGCCCTGGCTGGTCAGGATGTTGACGGCGATCGTGGTGACCGCGGTCTGGCCGTCGAGGTCGGCCTGGGTGTACCAGTCGATGTAGCCCAGTGACGCGGTCGACATGTCACAGCCGTTGGCTTCGATGAACTGCAGGCCCGCGACGTAATTGTCCTCTTCCGCGGGGTACTCGCCGGTGGTGTCCTCGGTCTTGCACAGGACGAAGGACGCGTTGTAGGCCCCGCCCACCAGGGAGCCGGGCGCGTAGGCCCCCAGGACGCCGAGGATCATCGTCCCGTGGTTATGCTGGCTGGACGGATCGCCCGGGTCGACGTCGGCGTTGCCGTCCCCGTCGACGAAGTCGTACTCGGCGATCACGTTGAGCGGATGCAGCGCGTGGTTGAAGGCGGCATGGCTGCGTTTGAAGCCGGTGTCGAGAATGCCGATCACCACGCCGTTGCCGGTGTAGCCCGCATCATGCAGTTCGATCAGGTTGATCTGTTCGAGCTGCTCCTCGGCAGCGCCGTAATTGATGCCGCGGGCGTCCGCTTCCGGGGCGAAGGGGCCGGCGCCGATGTCCTGCACGTTCATCACGTCGATTCGCCGCGAGCGACGCACCGCTTCGAGCCGATCGACGAAAGGCAGCGCCGCGATCTCGTCCAGCTGCGCCTCGTCGGCGTACACGCTGATCGCGTTGAGCCACGAGCTGCGCACGTGAAGCCGCGCACCGGTCGCGGTCACTGCCGCGATGTAATCCTCGTGGACCGGGACGTCGCGCACGTCGAACAACGGCTGGCCGCGGCGGGCGTTCAGGCCACGCAGGCGACGCCGCTCGACGGCGCGGCGGTCGTAGCTGGCTGCGACGTCCGCGATCGCCGCCTGCAGGGCATCGGGCGTAGCGAAGCCCTTGTCCGCGAAGAACACCCACGCCTTGGTCTCGCCCTCCGACTTGACCCGCTCGACCAGGACCGGGTGCAGCTTGGCGTCGGCACCGATCGGCGTCGGCGCCGCACTGGCGGTCGCGCTGGCGGCGGACTGGTCGGCGGCGCTCGTGGGGAACGCGACGAAGACGGCGATGACGGTCAACAATACGATCGAGAGCAGGCCATAGCGGCTGCGGCGTGTGTCCATGTTGTCTGTCTCCCAGCGCTGGATCGAGGCGATCCGGTTGAATCTTCGCGGCTCCGAGGGCCGCGCATACGGTCCGAATTGCTGACGGTGTGAGGAGGGCGGGTCCCGCCGCCGCTTTCCACCTCCGTTGTGGTGTCCGCCGCCCGCCGGGGGACGGCCCATCCGCTTACCATCCTACCCACCCGCGACCCCGCACGGCAAGCGAAAGCCTGGGCGGCGATGACCGGACCGGGTATATCGGACGTTGTGACCCGGCTATCCGGTCAGCGTGCGTCGAAAGCGTCTTCGATGTGCTCGATCTGCGGCGGTCCCGTGGCCGGGAGGGTGATCGCGACGACATCGAAGCGGCAGGGCCGGTCGTCGAGCCGCTTCGCCTGCAGAAACCAGCGGGCAGCCTTCGTGAGGTGGCGCTGCTTGGTCGGGCCGACCGCGTCCTGCGGGTCAGCCAGCTCGCAGTCACGGCGCGTCTTCACCTCGATGAACACGATGGTCGCGCCGTGCCCCATGACGAGATCGAGCTCGCCCACCGGCGTGCGGTAGCGGCGCGCGATCGTCTTGTAGCGCTTGCGTTTGAGGTGCTTCTCCGCGTGTCGCTCGCCCGCCAGCCCGAGCGACTGCCGCGGATCGTCGGCGCCGGCCACTAGCTTGGTGTGCCGGCCATTTCCGTGTTGGTCGGTTCCTGCTCGGCGGTCTTGGCGGCGGCGACGGCCTCCTGGGCCTCCTGCATTGCCTTGGCCTTGGCGGCGCGGGCCTCGGCGGCGGCGCGACGGGCCTCGGCCGAGATGCGCTTCTCACGCAGCCGGCGGGCCTTGCCGACGCGATCCCGCAGGAAGTAGAGCTTGCAGCGCCGGACCTTGCCGCTGCGCACAGTGCGGATCGAGACGATTCGCGGCGAGTGGATCGGGAATGTCCGCTCCACGCCCTGGTTGCCGACGAGCCGGCGAACAGTGAACATCTCGTCCAGCCCCTGGCCGCGACGGGCAATGACGGTGCCTTCGAAATCCTGGAGGCGCTCCTTGGAACCTTCCACGATCCGCAGCGTGACAACCACCGTGTCGCCGACCTGGAAATCCAGCTCTTCGCTACGCTGGTACTTCTTCTCAACGATGTCAAGCAACGGGTTTCTCATCGAGCGCCTCTCTTTCTAGCGAAAACATGCAGCCTTGGCGGGGGCGCCCGAGACGTCGTTCGTCCACGAGCCCGTGCCAGGGGAAGACTGAAAACTTCGTGTATATAGACCGTCGGCGGCGCGATCTTCGAGAAGATCAGGACGCCGCCGATGTGTGCGCTGCTCGGATTGTTCCCGACGCCACGCCGCCACCTGGCCATGATTGCCGGACAGCAGGACGTCGGGCACTTCAAGCCCACGGTAATTGCGCGGGCGCGTGTACTGCGGATACTCGAGACGACCGTTCTGGAACGATTCGTCGGCGGTGCCCTCGTCATTGCCCAAAGCGCCGGGCACGAGCCGCACAACCGCGTCCACGATTGCCAGGGCCGCCACCTCACCGCCGGTCATGACGAAGTCGCCCAGGCTGATTTCCTCAGGCTGGAGCAGTTCGACGATGCGTTCGTCGTAGCCTTCGTAATGGCCGCAGATCAACAGCACCCGCTCGTGCGTTGCCAGGCGACGTGCCGCCGCCTGGCTAAACGAGCGGCCCTGCGGGGTCAGCAAGATCCGCAGGGCCGTGCGCGTGTCCAGGGCTTCGATCGCCTCGACAGCGTCCATAATGGGCTGACACGACAGAATCATGCCCGGACCGCCGCCGAACGGCCGATCGTCTACTTTGCTATGAGGATCTGTGGAAAAGTCGCGAAGCTGGTGGGTGTGGATTTCAACGACGCCGGCGGCCTGCGCGCGCCCGAGGATGCTCGCCGCAAAGTACGGCTGCAAGACCTCGGGGAACAACGTTAGCACGTCGATACGCATCGTCACATCCGGTTATGGGTCGGTAGCGCTTCACCGAGCGGCGATCCCGTTCTTCTTCAACAGGCTGGCCACGGTTTCCGTCGGCACGGCGCCGACACCCAGCCAGTACTCGATTCGCTCTTTGTTCAGCTTGACCTGCTGATCCCGATCCTTGTGGTTCGGGTCGTACAGGCCCAACTCCTCGAGTACGCGGCCGTCACGCGGGCTCCGGCTGTCCATCGCGCTGAGTCGAAAGAACGACCGGTGCGTACGCCCCATACGTTTCAGTCTGAGTTTGACCGCCATCAGGCACTCCGCAGGCTCTCACCCGACAGGCCGGGCCGACCCCGGCGCACAAACCTTACCACGCCGCAACGCTGCGACACGGAGCCCTGTAGTATAAGTCGTTGTCGAATCCCTGCCAAGGGCAAAAAAGCGCCAATTCCGGCCCCGCTCCGGCCCGCGAGCAAGCGGGCCCGAGCAATGCCCGGGCCCGGGCACGTCGCGCTGGCGGCGCGGGCGTCGGCGGGCGGCGCTAGCTTGGCACCGTCGCCGGGGCGCCGCAGTCCGCTAACCCGGATTATTCATCGGTAGGTTGAAGTTCGGGATTCGGGTGGAGGCGG
>CAYUZU010000014.1:0-120894 GCA_964448675.1 uncultured Planctomycetales bacterium | reverse complement strand
TCCAGACCAGGTTGTTCGGGTCGGCGTCCCGCGTCGAGCCGGTCAGCTCGTTGCGATCGTTGTAGCAGTACATCCAGGCGTGCGGGGCGGTGAACACGTCACCATCGCGGCCCGTATGGTGATGCTGCGGCGCGTCCTCGGCGCCTGGCGGTGATGCCCGTGGTTCTGCAAGACTTCCGTTCGCACGATCCTGTCAGTGGGTGCGGAGCCGGCTGGCTTGCGCGGTCATTGGATACCCGTGTCGCAATGTGGAACTCACCTCATGATGCTCCGCCTGAATGCACTCGTTCGACGTTACGGCATGCGCGCACTATACTGGCCGGGCGATGGAACCTCTATGCGCATCGGGCATCCGCGGCAACTGGGCTACGCTGATCCTGCCCATCAATGACGATGAATCAATCGACTTCGGGCGCCTGCGCGCCGAGATCGAAACGCTCATCGCCGCCGGCGTCGACGGAATCTACTCCAACGGGACCACGGGCGAGTTTCATAATCAGACACAGCATGAGTTCGAGCGGGTCTCGACCCTGCTGGCGCAACTGTGTGAGTCGGCCGGCATGCCATTCCAGCTCGGCGCCGGCCACATGAGCCCGGCGCTTACGCTCGAGCGAGTGCGATTCGCCGCAACGCTGTGTCCATCCGCCATTCAGGTGATCCTGCCGGACTGGTTCCCCGTGACCGACGCGGAGGCGATCGCCTTTCTGACACGCGTGACAGCAGTGACCGATCCCATCGGCGTCGTGCTCTACAATCCGCCGCATGCCAAACGCGTTCTGGCACCCGAGACGTTTGGGGCGCTGCAGGCGGCCGTTCCGCTGCTGGTGGGTGTGAAGGTGGCCGACGGCGACGAGGCATGGTACGTGCAGATGCGCAAGCACGCGAGCAAGCTGTCCGTATTCGTGCCCGGTCATCATCTGGCAACCGGCCTGTCGCAGGGGGCGGCGGGGTCGTATTCGAACGTCGCGTGTCTCAGCCCGCGCGGCGCTCAGCACTGGACCGACCTGATGCATACCGACATGCCGGCCGCGCTGGCCCTGGAGCAGCGGCTGCGGCAGTTCATGTCGGCGCATATCGAGCCGCTGATCTCCAGGGAGCGGTTCGCCAACCCGGCCGTCGACAAGCTGCTCGCGGCAATCGGCGCCTGGGCCCCGGTCGGGACGCGAATGCGCTGGCCGTATCGCTCCGTGCCGCCGGCCCAAGCCGAGGAGTTGCGGCCGATTGCGCAGGCGCTCCTGCCGGAATTCCTCACTGCGCCCTAGATTGCCCGGACGCTGAAACGGGGTTGCGCCGCTCAGTCCTCGAAGCGGAAGCCCAGTTCGCTCATTTGCTGCCGCATGGTCGTGAAGGCGGCGCGAAGCAGCGGGCGATCGGCACCGTAGGCGATGAACGTGCCGCCCAGGTCGAGCACCCGCCGAACATCATCGACGTCGAAACAGAGCGTCCCGAAGCGTTTGCCGGCCCGCAGCGCTGCCTGGCAAACCTGCTCGCGCGCGCGGAGGACCTGCTCGTGCTGGGGCTGGCCGGGCACGCCGCACATGACCGAGTAGTCGCCGGGGCCGAAAAAGAGCAGGTCGACGCCGGTCACCTCGGCGATCGCCGCGGCGCGCTCGACGGCGGCGGGCGACTCGATCTGCACGGCCAGGAACGTCTGCTCGTTGGCGGTGGTGGTGTAGTCGCCGATACCGGCGGCTCCGAAGCCGTTGTCCGGGTTTCCACCGTCGAGTCCGCGTTCGCCGAGCGGCGCGAACTTGCTCCAGCGGACGACTTCGCGCGCCTCGGCGGCGTCATCACAGCGCGGATACAGGATGCCGTGTGCGCCCGCCTCGAGCAGACGGGCCATGCGCATGTACTCTCCCTTGCCAGGGCGCGCGATCACGTCGGCCGAGCCGATACGGGTGGCGCGAATCAGTGCCGCGGCGGTCTCGGTCGATTTCTGATGATGCTCCAGGTCGAGCCAGATGCAATCGAAACCCATGGCGCTGACGATCTCGCAGACGTCGGGATCGGTCAGCGCAAGCTGCGTGCAAAAGGCGGGATGCCCCGCCTGCCAGCGTTGGCGTACTCGGCTTGGCCGCATCTTCATTCCTCGTTCGTCTCTTGCGGTGCGGGCCCCGGATTCGCCCGCGAACCGGACACATCAGCGTGGTCGGTCAGCCAGCCGAGGTCAACCCGCGCGAGGCAAATATGTTCGTACGGTGCGCGGTCGCCGCATTCGTACAGACAGCCGACCTGCCCGTCCGGCAGCGTCGCGAGGCTGGAGTAGGCCCCCGGCCCGGGATGCAGCACCTTCTGCACCGGCCACGACTTGCCGTCATCATAACTCATTCGCAGGACCATGTTCATGCGGGCCGTGCTGGCCGGGTTCATGAACAGCAGCGGTGGGTGGGCGCCCGCTTGCGCTTGGTCGTAACGAATCAGACTGGCCTGGCAGACCGGCTCGACGAGCGCTTCGTCGTGCCGCAGGGCCGACCACGTCAGGCCGCCGTCCGTACTGCGGGCCACGGCGCGCCGGTGGCGTTTGTGATAGCTGCGCATGTTCAGCAGGAGGTCGCCGTTGGATGTCTCGACCACCTGGCACTCGTTGACGCGATCCGGAATCACGCCGCCGATGTGCCAGTTCCGGCCGCCGTCGTCACTGTAGATCACGTGCGAACCGTATTGCTTCGATCCGGCCATGGCATGGTCGCAGGGGATCACCAGGCGGCCCGAACGCAGCTGAATGCCCACGCCCGGCCCGGTCGCGTACCAGGTCCAGTCCTCGCGCTTGACGTCCGCCGTGATCTCGCGGGGGGGCGACCACGTCGTGCCGTGGTCGTCGCTATACAGCAGCCACACCGTGCGCGTACCCTCCGCCGTCCGGGCGAGGATCTCGGACTCGTGGTCCTTTCCCAGATTGTGCGTCGCGGCCAGCCAGATCCGCCCGGACTTGCGATCGAGCACCGGGCAGGGATTGCCGGCGGTATTGGCCCCATCGTCCCAGACGACCTGCACCGGGCCCCAGGTGGCCCCGCCGTCCGTGCTGCGACGCAGCAGCAGGTCGATGTCACCGGCGTCTCTGCGTGAGTGCTTGCGACCTTCGCAGAAGGCGAGCACCGTACCGTCGGCGGCGGTCAACAGGGCGGGGATGCGGTAGGTGTCATAGCCGCCGACGCCGCTCGTCCAGAGATGCTGTTTCTGCAGACTCAGGTGCTCGGCCCGCGGGTCGAGCTCCGCGAGCTTGAAGCGTACGCTGATCACGGACGGCCTCCGGTTCGCGCTGAGCGGGCAATAGGTCGTCGAGACGAACGTGCCGTCGGGCAACCGCTCGAGTCCGGCATAGCCCGTGTCCTTCCAACGGGCGGGGTTATCGAGTAAGCGCACGCGGTACTGGCCTTCGCGGCGTTGCAGCAGGTCTTCCCACGTGCCGACCCACGCGACGAAATCGCCACGCGTCGGGCTGCCGGGCGCCATGTCACGGAACGTAATAACCAGGCGCCCATCCGCCGCACGGCGAATGATGTGGCGATCCCCGGTCAGCACGCTGGCTGCGGCGACAGGCTTCGACCAGGTCTGCCCCTGGTCGCGGCTGTAGATCAGCAGCGTGTGATACTTGCGCTTGTTCTCTCGAATCAGGACGGCGATCTGTCGCCCGTCGGACGACAAGACCGGCCCGGGTTCGCACAGGCTGGCTCCGCCGAGGTCCGCAATGACACGCTCACCGCGCCAGCTCTGCCCGCCGTCGCTCGACACCGCCTGGTAGACGGCGCTGCCGTCGACCGCACCGCGCCATTGGTACAACGCGAGATGCTGCCCGTCAGGCAACGGCAGGATGTCGATCGGGGCGACGACGCAATGCAGCCCGTTCGGCTCGAGCGGGGACCAGGTGGCGCCGCCATCGGTCGAGATGGACTGCCGCATCGGGCCGTTGCCCTCGAACAGGATGAGGCGCTCGACGCCGTCCGGGCCGGTGAGGCGGTGGATTGTCGGACAATTGGTGGCGGTCTGCCAATTGTCGGGCACGGGCAGCCGTTCGCTCCAGGTTCGGCCGCCATCGGTCGAGCGCTTGAGTACCGCGGCGGGACCACCGTGGCCGAGGGGATACGTAACGTACAGGGTGCGGCCGTCGGCCAGGAGGACGGTGTCCGGATGGCCCAGGTAGGTGCCGTCGGACCGTTCGACGATGGTCTGCCGGTCCTCGTCCTCCGCCAGATCGAGCCAAGGCACCTGCCACTGGACGGGGCGCAGTTCCGTGGACCCGACGACGGAAAAGTCCTGGATCGAGATGCGGGCCCGCCACGGGCGAAAGCCGAAGCGCGCGATGCGGCCGGTGGGGGCGTCCGTGGTCACGATCTCGTCACCGTCGATCCGGAAGGTGAGCTTGTCCTTCCGCCGGATCACCTCGAAGGTGACGGGGCGGCCGGCGCGGAGCGGTCGCGGTGGCTTGCCGAGCGAGCGCGAGGTGGTGCCGGACAGCGGACCGCGCAGACGCATGTTGCCTTTTGGGCCCTCGAAGACGAAATCGCTGTCGCCCAGGATGAAGCAGGCGGCGCTTTCCGCGAGGGCATCGAAGCTGAACACCGCGCGAATGTGGAAGTCGCCGGGCTCGATCGAACTGGCGGCGAAGACATACTGGCCGGTGCCGTTGCCCACGAATCCCGCCGTCGTCGCGTGCCAGTTTGCGCCGATTGTGCGGACGCCCAGTGGCAGGTTGTCACGGATGAAGTGCGTCGCGGCGGCCTCGCCTGCACCGGCCACCGCCGTGGCCGCGAGCAGCAAGCCGATCACGAATAGGTTCGCCAGGGTCAATCGGTCGGAAGCCACGATCAAGCTCCTCTCGGTGTGCGCGTGTACAGGGTCAGGTCGGTCAGGTTGCGGCGCGCGCACGGCACCGCGAGGCTCGTGGCATACCCGACGCCGAAGCTCACTACGATGCCGATGCCGGCGTACAGGAAGAAGTGAACCGCGGTGAACTGCTGCGTGGCGAAGACCGCGATCACGCCGACGATCGCACCGCACAGCGCACCGACGCTGTTGCCGCGGGTCGTGAAGATCCCGAGCGCAAAGACACCGGCCAGGCTGCCCCCGAAGAGACCGATGAACCGCAGGAACAGATCCCACAGCGACTTGATCTCGTAACCGGCCATCAATGCTGCGGTGCTCGTGCCGACCACGCCGAGAATCACTGTCAGGACGCGGGCGAGCCGGAGGTGATTCCCGCCTCGCGCGCGGGGCGAAAAGCGCTCGTAGAAGTCCGTCGTGATGGCCGCGGCCACGCTGTTCATGCTGCTGTCCAGGCTGGACATGGCCGCCGCGAAGAGGCCGGCGATCACCAGTCCGCTCACGCCCGCCGGGAGTTGCTGGGCCACGAACCACGGCAGGATCGCGTCGTTCTGCAGGACCGGGTTCAGGTACTCGGGGTGGAGCTTGTAGAACACGTACAGGGCGGTTCCGACGCCGAAGAAGATGAACGCGGCGGGGATCGTCAGGGCTGCGTTGGTCCACACGGCCCGGGCGGCCATGCGCTCGCTGGGCGTGGTGAGGTAGCGCTGAATTACGGTCTGGTCGGTCGTGTAGGGGACGAGATTCGCGAAGATATTGCCGATGACGACGACCCAGACGGCGGTCACCGTGTAGTCCCAGGTCCAGTTGAAGACGTGCAGCTTGTCGTCCGCGCGCGCGACGCTGAGCATCTGGGCTAGCCCGCCGTCGATATCCATGACGACGATGACGAAGCTCAGCAGCGCGCCGCCCATCAGGACGAACACCTGGAGCACGTCGGTCCAGATCACCGCCTCGATGCCGCCCAGCACGGTGTAGATGGTGCACAGGGCGCCCATCGCGATGATGCAGACGTAGATGTCCAGGCCGGTGACGGTCGACAGGGCGATGGCCGGCAGGAACAGCACGATCCCCATCCGGCCGAGCTGGAACGCGATGAAACTCAGGCTGCCGAACAGCCGCAGGACGACACTGAAGCGCCGCTCGAGATACTCGTAGGCGGTCGTGATCTGCAGCCCGCGGAAGAACGGCAGGTAGAACCACACCACCACCGGCGCGATAAGCACGATGCAGGCATTCACCAGGATGAACGTCCAGTTCGTGGCGTAGGCCTTGGCCGGGATCGCCATGAACGTGATCGCGCTGAGTTGCGTCCCGAAGATGCTCATGCCGGCCGCCCACCACGGCACGCGCCGCCCGCCCAGAAAGAAGTCCTCGGTTGTCTTCTCGCGCCGCGCGAAATAGAAGCCCATCGCGACCAGCGCCGCGATGTAGATCACCAGCATGACGTAGTCGAGCGGCTTGAAGACCTGTTTGCCCAGGGCCAGGGCCACGTCGTGTACGACAGCCGTGCGATGGCCGGGCCGGTCCTCGCCGGTCGGAATGACGATCGCGTCCTGCCAGCGCACTGCGCCGGTAGTCACCGGCGTGGCGGGCAGCTGCGCGAACGCCCGCCAGGTATCGGTCGTGAGGTGGTACGCGAGAACTTCGCGACGGAAGCCTGGATGCTCGTCTTGCAGCACGGCCACCTGGTCCGCGAGGGCACCGTCATCGCCGCCGAACACGAGCACGTGCGCGGCCCCGACCGCGATGCTCGGTGCCGCCACGACGGCGTGCGGCAACGCGGCGCACGGTTGCCAGCCCCTGTCCGGCCGGTACAGATACGCGTCCCGCAGGTAGCGTCGCTGCGCGTTGCCCTCGGCGTCCGGGCTCAGCTCGGCGCCACTGGCCACGAGGACCTGGTCGGCCGGTGCCGCAACCACCGGCAACAGCCGCGCCGGGCCGGGCCAGGCCGGCAGCGCGGACCAGCCTGCGGCGCGGTCGTCCAGGTCCAGGCGCCAGAACACCCGCAGCGCTTCCGGGGCGTCCGGGGCCGTGCGACCGCCAACCACGTAGATGAACTGCCCCGAACGCGCGACGCCGCAGAATGCCGTCGGCTCGGGCAGCGCCGGCCACTCTTCAAAGACGAGTTCGCCCGCGGCCCGGTGCATGCGTGTCACGCGGGCCGTGTGTGTTTGCGCATCACCGCCCCCGATCAGCAACAGGCCGTCATCCAGGGACACGGCCCCGCCATACGCGCGGGGCGCCGGCAAGGCGCCGATGCGCCGCCAGGCGGTTTCCCCCGGCGCGAGCGCAAAGACGTCCGCCACCCAGACCTTCTCGCCGCCCTCGAACAACGGCGTGGGGAAATGAGCGCCGCCGGCGACCACGAGTTGATCATCCAGGACGCCCACGAACGGCCCGCCCACCGGCTGCGGGTGCGCGGGCAGCTTGTCCCACGAAAGGTCGCCCCACGATGCTTCCACCTTCGCTGTGGCTCCGGCGAGCAGCGCTATCCCCGCCGCCAGCAGCACACGCCAGCACGAAACCCGTCGCAGCAAGGTCTTCATTGCGGTCTCGTTCTTCCTTCAAGGGCCGACATCGGCGTTGGCATGGCGATAGTAATCCGCGCACACGGCTTGCGCATCGGCAACATCCTGCGCGGCGTAGCACAGGCTGGCAAGCCGCGGATATCGCTCGGTCGCAATGCCGCGGCACAGTGCATCGCGTGACAGCCGGACGCGTGAGAGCGGGATGCCAAGCGGCAATGTCCTGGCGTATATCGCGGCGATGTCCATCATGTCCGCCTGGCCGAAATCAAGCCCCTGGACACCCGGGATGGTGATCAGGTTTTCGATCTGGTGCGTGCCATCGCCGCAGAAGTGAATCGCAGCGCCGAGCTCGGCCGCCAGCCGTGCGTCGTATTCGCGCACGATGTCGGCATACATCTCGGGCGAGATCAGCACGCTGGAGTCGTTGCGGATCAGCAGGCGCCCCTTGACCGCGGTCGCGTGCTGGAAGTTCCCCAGCGGCATCAACGTGTCAGACACGAGCGGTTCCACGACGTGCCAGACGCGGACCATCTGCTGCGTCACCTTGTCGAGCAACTTCCGCACCAGGTCCGGCTGACGCCGCAGCGCGACGTAGATTCTCGAGCCCCACAGCAGCTCGGCGGTGTCGAACGGGCCCTGCAGGTCGGGCAGGGTGATGTCGCAGGCCGCGGCACAGCGCGGATAGCCGGCCAGCACGTCGTGGAAGAACGCATAGTGCGCGCACATCTGCCGCCCCAGTCCCGCGGTCACGTCCGGCAACGGCGCGTCGACGACGCGCTCAATCGCCGCGATGCCTCCCAGCGGGCGCGCCCAGGGTGGATTGTCTCCCAGCAACTCGATGGGCGCGCCGAACATCGACGCAACGATGCCCGTGCCCAGGTTGGGCCGAATCACGTAGGGGGTATCATCATTGCGGTCGAGTGCGTGATAGAGCGAGGTGAAGCCCATCAGCAGTTCGTTGACCAGCATCCTCTCCGGGTTGTCGATCGTCTCACGCACCGGGTACGGCGTGAAGTCCGATCCTTCGTACCGCACATAACACGTCAGCGGTGGGGGGGCGACCGGAGCGCCTTGCAGGAAACGCTGGTACCTGCCGCGCACGCGCGCGACGTGGTCCGGATCGATGCGCCGCTCGAAATGGTCGAGCAGCCGTCGCAGATCCTCCGCCAGTTCAGGCAAAACAAACCTCGTGCCGGTATGAGCCGTCGGGCGACAGTGCGCCGTCGCCGATCGATCGGGTGGCGGTCATGCGGTGTCGTTCGGCTACAGGTCCTTGTCGTAGTCCGGGACCGCGCGCTGCGGCAGAAACGTCACGGCATCGCGGGGCAGGCGCCGCTTGAGGCCGACCGACTGATCGCTCGTGAAAGTCTCCACGTGCCCATCGAGAAACCCGGCGTTGCGCCGCACCGCGGGCAACGCCGCCTGCGGGTCGACGCTGGGGTCACCGGCGCGTGTGTGGATCGAGATCGTGTTCGCGCGGTGCGCGTGCGCATCCCGGAAGGGATGCGACGCATCCCAGGTGTGTCCATCCGGATCATTCCAATCCAGCCGGTCGCACGTCAGCAACCGGTCCGCAGCCGACAGTTTCAGTTCGGCGTGCTCCCCGCCGGCCCGCATGTCGTCGCTGCTTCTCGGGCCGTAGAACCACGCGTCGCTGTCCGAGCCATAGGTAACCCGCGCCGCCCAGTCCCACTCGAAACCGCCGTAATTCCAGAGCAGGTAGTACGAACCGTGCAGGTACGCCGTGTTGGCGCCCTCGTAATCCTCGTTCATCTCCAGCGGCTTCCCGGGTGAAAGCGGGCAAATGAAGATGTCGGGCCCGGGCAGGGTCCTGCCGATGAACCGCCAGACGGCACCGCCATTGACGCTGGGGGGCGGATTGTCGGCGTGGTAGTTGATCCAGGAGGGTTTGGCCCAGAACCGACCGCGGGGATCCAGGTTCTTGTTGTGACAAATCGAGGGCGGCAGCCGGCGCTCCTCCTGCTCGTACATCAGCGCTGCCGCGACGATCTGCCGCTGGTTGCTGGCACAGACCCCGAGCTTGGCCTGCTGCCGGGCGCCGTGCAGCGAAGGCAACAGAATGCTGATCAACAGGGCGATGATGGCCACGACGACCAGCAGCTCGATTAGCGTGAATGCTGCGCGCTTGTCCATGTCCTCGGCTCCGACCGCCGGATCGGCTGGTTGCCGATCCGGCAAGCTCTGGGATGCAGTCTCGAGTCGGCGCGCAGCCTATCGCGGGCCGGTGAACTCCAGCTGCATGATGTTGAAGTCGTCCATGTCCACATCGAAATCACCGTCCAGATCCGCCTGCAGGTCGGGGCACTGCTGGAAGAAGTCCGCCGGCGCCAGCGCGCCCGAGCTCACCCGGACCAGGTCGATCTCGCCCACGAATGCGCGCGGATCCATCGAGGAGAAGAACTCGGCAATCGTCAACGGGCTCGTGTTCGCGACCAGCCCCGCGGTCGGTTCTCCCGTCCGCGCGACGAGCTCGTAGTCGACGTAGTACCGCAGTTGCTCGCGGCGACCGTCGCGCACGAACGCCACATGGTGCCACTCCCCGTCGTTCAGCAGCACGTCGGCCGAGTTGAGACCGTTGCCCGTGCCGTCAGACACGTAGAACTGGACCGTGTCGTCATTCTTGATGCGGGTCCAGTACTGCGCTGCCCCCTCCAGGTCGCGCGCAAGCATGCCCTGGTAGATGCCACTGGCGGACGTGCGCAGCACGAGCTCGAACGTCATGGTCCCGTTCGCCGGAATGTCGAACGGATACGGCGCGCTGTAGGGATACTGCACCGCGTCGCTGCCGGCAGTGAACTGCAGTGCCGTCGAGACGCATTGTCCCGCGACGTAGGTCGGATAGGCCCCGGGCTCACCGACGGCATCGGCGTGACGTGCATTGCCGCTGGTGTCCAGGATCTCACCAGCCGCACCGGTCGCCATGGTTCCCGGCGTGCCTTCTTCGAACTCCCACAGCGCCAGCACCTCGGTGGTCTCCGGCAGCATCTGCTCGAACTGCGCCGGCTCGAGCGCCGCCGCCGTGATCTTGACGAAGTCCATGTCGCCCGGACCGAACTCGCGCGTCACGCTGTTCGCGAACGCACCGATCGTCATGTCCGAATCGTTGGCCAGCGCACCGACCGAGATATCGCTGGCCGTGCCGACCAGCCGGTAGTCCACATAGACGCGCAGCACGCGGGCGTCTGCATCGCGGACCGCCGCGACGTGGTGCCAGGCGCCGTCGTTGATCCGCGCCAGCGGCGTCGCCGTGACCACGCTCGAGACATTCGGGCCATCACTGATGAGAAACTTCAGCTGCCCGTTCTCGTGCCGGAACCACCACTGGGCTTCGGCGGCCGACGTCCCGTCCTTCGCCGCGATGGCGCCGACGTCGGGCTGCACCAGCGAGCCGACGACGGCCTCGATCGTGAAGCTGTCGTTGCCACCGAAATCGAAGTCGCTGCCACCGCCATCCGGGTAGTAGAGGCGGTCGTCCTCGGGATCCAGGAAGTTGAGCGCCGAGCCGCTGTCGTAGGCCACCGACCCATCGACGTAGAACGGCACCTCGGGACTGCCGGTGGCGGTCAGGTGGTGATTGCTGCCGCTCGAGTCGAAGATCGCGCCGGCAGCAGTGCTGGCATAGTTCCCCGGCGGCTGCTCGTCGAACTCCCAGAATCCGATTACCTGGGCCGAGGACAGCCCCACGGCCGTCCATAGGACCAGAAGCGTGAGCGTGGCGTGTTGACGTGTTGTCGTGTGCATCCCAGTTTCTCCTTCCGGCAGTTTCAACCGGTCAGTTCCTGCGCCGCGGTCGCTGAGCATCGACGGCGGCTGGTCTTCACTCCCCTCCGGCTTTCGCGCGCGGCGGCGAGTTGAAGGACTCGAACCGCTGCAAGATGCCGCGCACTTCCTCGGGCCAGGCCTCAAGCTGGGGCGTCGAGACAGCCCCGTCTCCGTCGTCCCGGTCACACATGGCCAACACCAGTCGGCAGCCACGCTGAATATGCCGCGACATTTCCCGCTGCGCCAACTCCGCATCGCCGCGCCGCAGCGCCCGGACAATGCGCGAGTGCCCCGCGTAGATGCCGGCCAGGTTGCGTCCCGACAAGGGTTCGCGCCGCTGGCCGAACATGCGCGTCATGAGGTGCAGATCATTGATGATCCGCAACAGCGATCGGTTCCGCGCCGCGCGAATCAGCAGCATGTGAAACACCGAATCGTTGATGACCCAACGGGCGGCATCCTGCCCGTCGATTACGCCCAATGGGCTCTGCAGGGCCTCACGCACAAGGGGACGCATGTCACTGCACAAACCCTCGAGCAGGGTCAGGTCCGTCTCGGAAATGTGCTGTGCGGCCCGGGCGACTGCGTAGCACTCGAGCGTCTCCCGCAGCTCGAACAGCTCGACGAGCTCGTCACGCCGGTGTCGCTTCACAAACGATCCGTAATGGGGAACGTGCTCGACAATCCCCTCGCTGGCCAGTTGGTGAATGGCTTCGCGAATCGGCGTCCGGCTGATGCCGAGCTCACGCGAAAGCGAAAGCTCCGAGAGCCGCACGCCAGCCCACAAGTCGCCCACCTCGATCTTCGAGCGGATGCTCTCGTAAGCGCGTTGTTTCAAGGTCGTGTTCATAATGATCAGCCCATGCCGGCTTGCATTGTATACAATGTGTACATTCTCGGCAACACTGCTCTGCGGATTGCGGAAGAAGTCCGTAAAATACTCATGAATAAGTACTTATCTCCTGCTCGCAGCAGCTTCGCTCCGGCCGTTGGTCGTATCCCTCCGCGCCACCCACGCATTGAGATAGCTGTATCAACCGGCGAACGCCTGCAACATGGCAGCATCCGTCAGATCAACATCGCCGTCCTCATCCAGGTCGCTGCGATCGAAGTCGATTGGTGCACACCCCGCCGGCGGCGTGTTGACGTCGGGCCCGTGCAGGCACGTCCCGAGCACCTCTGCGTCACCCGCATCGCAAGCGCCGTCACAATCCAGGTCACCCGGCGTTGCCGAACACGCGAGGAAGTCACCTGGCTCGAGCGCCCCCGCGCTGATCCGCACACGGCCAATCGTTCCCGCAAACCCCGCGTTGCTGCTGTGCAGCGCACCGATCAGCAGGTCCTTGTCATTCGCGAGCGTGCCGCTGGTGAAATCGAACCCCAGATCGATCTGCACATAGTCCTTGTACAGACGCAGTTCGCCCGATGCGCCATCGCGCACGGCCGCGACGTGATGCCAGGCGCCGTCGTTGACGTTGTCGAGCACGGCGCTGCGCACGCTCGCGCTGTAGACCCCGTCCGAAACAGCGAACCGCATCGTGCCGCCCCCCTCAATCTGCCACGACCAGCCGCCACCCGCCGGGTTGTCCTTGGCAAGCAGGCCACCCACATCAGCCTGCGTGGTCCGGATGGTCGCTTCAAGCGTGAAGCTGTCGTCGGGACCAAAGTCGAAGTGTACGTCGCCGCGGTCGATGTACGCGAGCTGGTCCGGCTCGTCGTTTCGCAGGAACACCGCCGACGCGTCCTCGCGGACACCGTCGCCTTGCACGTAAAGGGGCCGCGGTACGCCCAGGGCCGTCAGGTTCCGACCGCTGCCGCTGCTGTCCGCGAGCTTGTCGAGCGCGGCCGCCGCGTAGGCGCCGGCTGGCAGCTCGTCGAATCGCCAATCGGCCAGCGCGATCGGCGGGGCGGGCAGCGGCGCGACAAATGCCGCCGGCCCCAAGGCCCGCCGGGTGATCTTCACGAAGTCAATGTCGCCGACGAACGGGCTCGTAACGCTGGCAAGATCGCCGACAACCAGGTCCCGATCGTTGGCCAGGGCGTCCGTCGTCGCGTCGTCGGCCGTTTTCACCAGAGCCGCGTCCACGTAGAGTCGCAACTGACCGGCGAACGTGTCACGCACCGCCGCGACGTGGTGCCAGGCGCCATCGCTCACGGCGTCGGCGGCGTCGCTGAGGACGCTGCTCACCTGTGTGCCATCGCAGACGGCGAACTGCAGGCGACCACCGTCCTCGACGCGCCACCACCACGATGGCAGGCCGCCGCCCTGGTCCTTGGCGACGAGGCCGCCCTCGCCCTGCTGCGTCGTGCGGATCAGTGCTTCCAGCGTGAAGTCTGCGTCCCCCGCGAAGTCGAAAGCATCGCCGCCGCGGTCTTCCACCACCACGCGGTCGTCTGCTGCGGTGAACTGGAGTGCGGTTGTCTGGCCGTAGGCCGCATGACCTGCAACGTACGTCGGCGCAGGGGTGCCCCCGGCGGTGGCCGGGTGGCGCCGGCCACTGGCGTCACGCAGCGCACCTTGCAGCGGGGCGGCTGCCATCCCGGCGCGGCCTTCCTCGAACGTCCACCACGCCACCACGTCCTCGTCAACGGACGGCTGCACGAAAGCCCCTGCCGGCAACACGCCGCGACTGATCCGCACCAGGTCAATGTCACCATCGAACTCACGGCTGGCGTTGCCGAACGCACCGATCCGGATGTTCTGGTGATTCGCGAGCGATCCTGTAGTCACATCCGTCGCCACACCGACCAGCGCGTGATCCACGTAAACGCGGAGCTCCTGGAGCACCTTGTCGCGCACTGCGGCGACGTGGTGCCACTGGCCGTCCGACACACTGACACTGCCGGTAATCGCCGCGGAAATGCCGGCATCATCCTCGATCAGGAAACGGGGTTGGCCGTCCTGCACGCGCAGCCACCAACTGGGCAGGTTCGGACCCCAGTCCTTCGCGATCAGGCCTCCTGAACTGAGGGCGCCCCCGGAAGCGTGTGCCGAGGTCCGCATGACCACTTCGAGGGTGAAGCTGTCGTTCGCTTCAAAGTCCAACGCCCGGCCGGAATCATCAGCCCATTCGACCCGATCGCTGCCGATCGTGAATGTGAGGGCCGATGAAGCACCGTATTCCGCCGCACCGGGGCCGTAGGCCGGCAGGCGGCTGCCCAGCGCGGTGGCGTGCTGGCCACTGCCGCCAAGATCCTGAATCGCGCCCGGGGCCGCCGAGGCGTTGCCATTGCCCTGCTCGTCGAAATGCCACGCCACCTGGTCCGTGACCGTCTCGAGCCAGTCCCGGTCAAAGGTGGCAAACCACATGGCTTCGCGGTAGTCCGAAACGCCGCGCTCGTAGAAGACACCCACCCGGCCATCCGGCAGAATCGTGAGATCGCTATAGCCCGTCAGGTGCGCGCTGACCATGCGCCCGGGATTCCACGTGAGTCCCTCGTCATAGCTCACCCGCACGGAAAGCTGGTCTCGCGTCAGCCCCGGCGGGTTGGAGAACAGCACGCGGTTGAGATGATCTTCGTACTTCGTCGTGAAGCGGATCACGCTGCCCTGGCACGGCGGATCGGGCAGTGACGGTTGGTAAGCGACCGGGCCCCAGGACAGTCCGCCGTTCGAGCTGAACGCGACGGCCCGCTGATTGACACCCGTCCAGCTGCGCGCGTTCAGGTAAATGCGTCCGTCTTCGGTTTCGAGCGCGGACGATTCACCACAGCGCGCGTTGGGGTAACCGCCACTGGTCCACGTCGCCCCGTGGTCGTCGCTGTAGATCATGTACGAGCGCACATCCGACGGACTGCTCGCCGGGTTCCGATAGCTCGGCACGACCAGGCGCCCGCTGGCCATCTGGAACCCGTGCACCGGTCCGGTCGCAACGAAGTCCCAGGCCGGGTCGGCGACGTCGTTGGTGATGTTCGTCGGTGTGGCCCAGCTCTCGCCGTCATTCGTACTGTGAGTGACGAAGACCTCCGCGTTGTTGCGACAGAACAGCAGCCAGACCGTCCCGGTGGTTCGGTCCACGACGGGCACGGGGTTTCCGATCGTCTGCGCGCCATCGTTGTGGACGACTTGCAGGCCCTGCCAGACTTGCCCGTCATCGAAGCTGCGACGCAGCACGAGGTCGATGTTGCCGGCGTCCGACGGGCTGTTTACGCGTCCTTCGGCAAACGCCAGGACCGTCCCCGCGTTCGACACCACGACCGCGGGAATCCGGAACGTGTGATAGCCGTACTGCCCCTGCTCGAAGACCTGCGTTTCCTGGAAACCCGCCAGAGCCGGTGCAGCGATCGCTACAGCGCAGAAGAGGACGAACCGGGCACGAACTGCTGGGAACACACCACAACCTCCAACCCCGCGCATACCACAGGCATTACACCCAGCCGGCCATCCGCGTAACACGATGATCCGCGGATGACCGCCTGCTGGCCAGCATCCCCCGTATTCCGCCCGGGCTAGCGGCGGCGCAGCCCGAGCACGGCCGCGAGACCCAGCAGCAGGGCGCTCACGGGCTCCGGAACCGCCAGCGCCTCGACTTCAGCCTGACTCAGCTTGTGGTCGAATACGCGGAACTCGTCGATGAACCCGGGGTACTCCCACTGGTAGTTCGGCGCGTTGTCGTTGTTGGCGCCGAAGTTCGCCGCAATGTTGCCCGGGTTGGTCGTGAACGTGGCGATGTCCACGCCGTTCGGGCTCGATGCCTCGGGGACGCCATCGACCCAGAGAATCGTCTCATCCAGATCACTCGTTACGGCCAGGTGGTGCCATGTGCCGTCGGCGATGTTGGTCGTGCCTGTAATATCGACGTTCGGGTTCGAGTTGTGCCGGCCCAGGAAGTTCGCGACCCCACCGGTCAGCCGAAGCGCTGCTTCTTCGCTGCCGGCCGCCGCGTCCGAGATGCTGAACACCGTGTCCGCACCGTCAAGACTCGTGGTGTTGACCCAACCGCTGTACGACCAGCCGCTGAAGCCCAAGCCGACGAACGCCGCATTGTCACCGGCCCCCGAGTCCACCGTCGCCCGGCAGTCACCCACGCCGCCATCAAAGTACCACGAGGTGCCAAACGCACCCGGGTGCCCTGCGGTCGGCTGCGGATCGCCGCCCGCGTCAGCGTCAGCCGGACCAACCTGATCAAGCAGTACGGTGGCCCCCGCGGGTTCATCGAAGTTCCAGTAGGCGACCACACCTGCCTGGGCGGCCCCAACCAGCGCAATCGCGATAATCGCAGTCCCCATCGTCCTCTGAATGCCCATCACTCCACCTCCATTGCCTACGGCCGGAACCCTGCCGGGCTCGCGAGCCTGAACCTGCTCCCGTGAAAAGAAATCTCTCTCCTCGGCCGCCCAACGACGGCTACCCTCGGGCATCCGGGCGGCCCGCTGCCCCGTGCGCACGCGCTCGCGCCATCCCGAATACATTGTATACAACGCATCCTAACGAACCGGCCCGAGGAGTTCAACGCTCTTTCGGCCCCGTGCGACTCTTGCCGCTCCGAAAAAGTGGTCGTTACCGTACCGCGGCGTCGGCGGGCCCGAAAATCCCCCGAAAATGACCCGCCCACGTCCGTCACCAGCGATCGGTACGCTGAAATCGTCGTGCGCCGCGGCGTGATTGCCTGCCCTGGGGCTTGGCACAACCCGGGGACCCGCGACAAGCGCTACATCGGCCCGGTGAAGACCCGCTGAAACGCCGCGAGATCACGCACGTCCACATCGTTGTCCGTGTCGAAGTCGAATGCCGTTCGGCAACGCGCGCTCGTAGGCGGCGCCGACGGATCGGGCGCCACGCCGGGCCCGGCCATGCACGCCGCCAGGCCGGCGAGGTCGTCGACGTCCACATCGGTGTCCGCATCGAGATCGCCCGACGGCGGCTGCAAGACGAAGTTGAAATCGTTGACGTTGTATTCCGCGCCCGCCGCGCCGGCGTGCACGAACCGCATCTTCTGGGGACCGGCCGAGAGCAGCGCGGTGGCGGTGACCGTCGTCCAGGCCTGCCAGCCGCCGGTGGCGGGCACGGCGATGAGGCCTGTCTCGTCCACGTCTTCGAACTCGATGTGGCAGGTCCCGCCCGAGGTCTGTGAAGCGACACGCAACTCGACGTCGTAGATGCCCGGGAACGCGACGTCCACCGTGTAGTCGATCCACTCACCCGGGCACAGCCAGCCGACGTTGTAGCCGCCCGCGCTGCATACTTCGATGTCCACGCCCTCGCCAGGTCGATACGCGCCGCCGTTGTTGCCGGCGTCGCAGTCATGGTAGGCGTCTCCCTCGCCGCCCAGATCGAAGTCCTCCGCCTCGATGCGGCCGGGGATGGCCTGTGGCCCTTCGTAAAACGGCTGACCGGGCCCCTCGCAGAGCTCCGCGATCAGGCAGGGCTCCTCGGCAGTCGTAAGCCAGTACATCAGGTCGTCGTGAATGTCGTACTCCATCGTCGAAAGCGTCTGGAGGTAGGACTCGATCTGCGGCTGCGTCCAGGTGTCGATGTCGATGCTCGGCAGGCGATCGGGATTCAGCAGGTCCTGGCCGTCGACCGGCGGCGCAGCACCGAGATAAACCTCCGCCCAGGTGGCGGACGATCCGATGTCTCGGAAGACGCCGTGGAGCGTGTAGCTCTCGCCGCCCGTGACCGTCACCGCCTGGTACACCCCGCCATTGGCGATGTGGGCGGCCGGTGCCGTTCCGTACATCCGCAGGGCGGGACCGACCGCACCGGTGGGGCGCAGACCGGTGTGGGCGTAGTCATGGTTCACCGGGTGTTCGTGGTGGTATTCGGACCAGCCGGCTGCGCTGCCAAAACCGCCGTTGGTCAGCAGCTCCTGCCCAGTGGTGTCATGGACAAGACTGATCTCGTCCCAGACGACGTCGAAGGTGTTGGCGCTCAGGGCGCCGTTCTTGAGGACCACGTAGAGCGTGGCGGGCCCGGTACCCGGCGCTGTGTAGTGCACCGTGTGGGCACCACAAGCATCCGCAAACGACGAATCCCACCCCGGGCACGTCCAGGTGCCGGCTGAGACCATGGGCTGTCCGCCGACGTTCGTGACCATGCCCCACGTGCCGTCGCCTTGGCCACCATCGGGCGTGAGGACCTTGTAGGCCCACACCGTGGACGCCATGCCGAGGTCGGCGTAACGATCGAGCGTATGGCGCGCAAGCTCACCGCCGATATCACCCATGGTCGCCCAAGGCTGGAGCTCGCCGACGAGGAAGGCCGTCCCCGTGTTGGCCATCTTGTTGTGCCACGCGCACACGCCGCTGGAACGACCCGCCCGGCACGCCAGCCAGTCCGCGTGCGTATCCAGCGTGGGGTCGCCCTGGCCGAAGAAACCGGGGTAGAAGTGGTGCGTGAAGGCGACGTTGAACATGCCGTGGTCGTCCTGCGGGTCGCCGTACATGTCGATTCCGCCGCAGGAGATGGCGGCCGACAGAATGATGCAGTGGTTCGCGTCGACCGCCCGCACGGCGTGGTAGAGGTCGATCTGGAACTGGGCCATGGTCCAGCAGTCCGTGCCCCAGGCTTCGTTGAGCAAATCGTAGGCCACGACGGCGCTGCGGTCGTGATAGCGTGCCGCGATCTGCTGCCAGAGCCACACGGTGCGATCCTGATAGGCCGGCGTCGACCAGAGCAGGTTCTGATTGGCGCAGCCGGTGTGGTCCATGTCACTCTGGCCGCCGACGGCGCCGTGCAGATCGAGGATCGTGTACATGCCGCGTGCTTCGGCTTCGTCGATCACCCAGTCGAGGTGATCCCAGGCGCCCGGCCGCACGGTGTACGGGTTGTTCTCGTCTTCAATGATCGAATACAGGAACGGCACACGAATGCAGTTGAGGCCGAAGGCCTGGCACAGGTCCAGATCGCGCTCCGTGATCCAGTGGTCGCGCCAGGTTCGCATGATCGACTCTTTGCCGGCATAGCCGAAGCGTGTCGACAAGGCGCTCTCGAGACCGCATTGGTCGTGGATACCTTCGAACAGGGATGTCATCCACATCTCGAGAATCAGCCAGTTGCCGAGATTCGCGCCTTTCAGATCGACCTTGTGCCCCTGATCGTCACGCCAGAACATGCCCTCCTGGTGAAGCCAGGGGAGCGGAGACTGGGCGTATGTCGCCACGGGGACAGAGACCGATATCAGAACCGACAGGAAACGGACAAACCGCGCGAGACTCGGCATGGTTCCTTCCCGATGCATACGGCACGCGCCAGCGGGCCAGCGCCCGCCCGGCTGATGATTGTCAGTATAGCCGATCGATCCCGGTTCCTCGCGAGAATCCTCGATCGCGCACGGACGAAACTGTTTCAACGGTCTTCCAGCATCGCCGTGTGGCCACCGTTATTCTTGAATCGTGCGGGTCGCATCGCTAGAGTCGGGATGCGGGGCTGTCGTTCGGATGTACCTTTCAAGATGCAAGGGAAAAGACAAGCGTGCGAAAGCTGAGCCACATCACGTTGCTGGTCCTCGTGGCCGCGATGGCCAGTTCGGCTGCGCACGCTGTCGACATTGAAGCGCTGATCGCGGCCATGACCCTGGACGAGAAGGTCGGGCAGATGGCCCAGGCGGAAAGGGCGAGCGCGACGCCGGACGACGTGCGCAACTACTTCCTCGGGTCAATTCTGAGTGGCGGTGGATCGGCGCCCCAATCCAATACGCCCACCGGGTGGGCGGACATGCACGACGCGTATCAGAACGCGGCGCTCAGCACCCGTCTGGGTATCCCAATCATCTACGGCATCGATGCTGTCCACGGGCACAGCAACGTGTTCGGCGCGACCATCTTCCCGCACAACATCGGCCTGGGGGCGACCCGCGATCCGCTGCTGATCGAGGAGATCGGGCGCATCACCGCGAAGGAGGTCGCCTGCACCGGGCTCGAGTGGACCTTCGCACCGTGCGTGGCGGTCGTGCGGGATGAGCGCTGGGGTCGGACCTACGAGGGCTACGGCGAGGACCCGCAGCTGCAGCACCTGCTGGCCGGCGCCTTCGTTCACGGGCTGCAGGGCACCACCATGAGCGGCGAACGGATCATCGCCTGCGTTAAGCACTTTGCCGGCGACGGCGGGACGGCTGGCGGTATTGACCGCGGCAATACCATCTGCGACGAGTTCACGCTGCGCACCATCCACATGCCCGGCTACCTGGCGGCCATCGACCAGAACATCGGCACGATCATGCCGTCCTACAGCAGTTGGAACGGCGTCAAGATGCATCAGCATGGGTACCTGCTCACCGACGTGCTCAAGACGGAGTTCGGGTTTGACGGCTTCCTCGTTTCAGACTGGGAAGCGGTTTACGAGCTCTCCGGCGGTTCGTACTACGACCAGGTCGTGCAGATGGTCAACGCCGGCGTCGACATGGCCATGGAGCCGTACAACTGGCAGAGCTGGATCGCCACACTGAAGGCGGCCGTGAACAATGGCGACGTCAGCATGGACCGTATCGACGATGCGGTCCGGCGCATCCTGTGCATCAAGGAGCGGGCCGGCGTCTTTGCCGAACCGTTCGCCGATCGGAACCTGGTGAACAGCGGCGCGCTGGGCAGTGCCGCCCACCGGGACGTCGCGCGCGAAGCCGTGCGCAAATCACTGGTCCTGCTGAAGAACGACGGCGTGCTGCCGCTCGCCAAGAGCAGCAACGTCTTTGTGGCTGGCAAGAACGCCGACAACATCGGTCACCAGTGCGGCGGCTGGACGATCACCTGGCAGGGCGGTAGCGGCGACATCACACCGGGGACGACGATCCTTGACGGGATTCAGGCCTTGGTCGCCACTGGCGGCGGGTCGGTCACCTTCAGCGAAGATGGTACGGGCGCGGCCGGCCACGATATCGCGATCGTCGTGATCGGCGAGACGCCCTACGCCGAGGGCGCCGGCGACGACGGCAGCCTCGCGCTTGACGCGACGGATGTGGACTGCCTGAGCCGGATTGCGGACATCCCGACCGTGGTGGTGCTGGTGTCGGGCCGCCCGTTGATGATCAGTGACGACCTCGACGACTGGGACGCCTTCGTGGCCGCCTGGTTGCCGGGAACCGAGGGCGACGGTGTGGCCCAGGTGCTGTTCGGTGATTACGACTTCACCGGCACGCTGCCGCATAGCTGGCCCGCGAACATCGGCCAGGTCCCGCTCAACGTCGGTGATGCCACATACGATCCACTCTTTCCCTACGGCTATGGACTGAACTATGCCTCCCTGCCGCCGACAGTGATGATTACCGCACCGGCGGACGGTGCCCACGTGCCGGCCGGCAACATCGTGATTCAAGCCACGGCGGCCGACAGCGATGGTGTCGTGACCGCGGTCGAGTTTTACGAGGGGCCGAACTACCTGGGTGCCGACACCACGGCACCGTACAGCCTCACCTGGACGTCGGTGCCCGACGGCTGCTACATGCTCCTGGCCCGCGCCCATGACGACGACGGCCTCTTCGGCACGCACGCCATCGACATCACGGTCGGCGACGGCTGCGACGGACAGGCGCCGTTCCACGGCGCTCCGGTCGCACTGCCAGGCGTGATTCAGGCGGAAGACTTCGACCTCGGCGGCGAAGGCATCGCCTACCACGACGCGAGTGCGGGCAACAACGGCGGACAATACCGTACCGACGAAGACGTCGACATCGAAAACTGTGCGGAAACCGGCGGCGGCTATAACGTCGGCTGGATGGCGAACAACGAGTGGCTCGAGTACACCGTTGATGTCGCGCTTGCCGGCGCGTACCGGATCGACTTCCGCGTTGCATCGAATACGACCGGCGGTAACTTCCACGTGGAGTTTGACGGCGCGGACAAGACCGGCAACGTCCACGTGCCGGCCACCGGCGGCTGGCAGAACTGGGTCACGGTCAGCGCCACGGCGCAGTTGTCCGCGGGGGGCCAGACCCTGCGGTTCGTCAATGCGGACAGCGCGGACGAGTACAACATCAACTACTTCGATTGCGTTCTTCTCTATCCGCAGGGGGATTTCGATCGCGACGGCGACGTCGATGCGACCGACTTCACCTTCCTGCCCGGTTGTCTCACTGGCGCCAGCGGCGGGCCCGCGGCTGGGGACTGCGGGCACTTCGACTTCGATGCCGACACGGACGTCGATCTGGACGACGTTGGCGCTCTTCAATGTGTTTTCGGCTGGCCGTAGGCGGAGCGGCTTCTGTCGGGCGCGTTGATACGAGTGGGGGGGCTGCAATGGACACACCGCGCCGCTGCCGACGTTTGTCCCGGGCGCAAGTTCGACATTACACGTCACGGCACGCGTCGTGGGGATAATGCCCACACGCAGACGAATCAACCTCAGCCATCGGATCGCACGCCCGAGTTTCGCCCCCGAGGCTGTGTGGTGCGCCCCCGATTGGAGCAATGTCGATCTCCGCTGGCGGTCCCGCAAGCAGCCACCCGCGCGCCGCACCACCATGGCCTCGCGGCGCCAGGTTCGCCAAGCGCTGCAGCCGGCAGCATCAGCCAACTCGACAGCGCAACCGTTTTCTCACAGCGCAGAGCGGCGGGCCGGCGACGCCACCGTGTGGCGCAGCGCCGGCCCGCAACAAATGCTGCACTGTGGCGTATCGCTACGACATTGACGCGATCAAACTAGCGACGACGCGCGAGCAAACCAACCAGCGCGAGCAACGCCAGGCTGGCGGGCTCGGGAGTCGTGACGACGGCGGTGCCCATCTGCGGGGCGACCTCCGGATCCGTGACGGGGCCACACGTGGCGAGGCCGTACTGCGTCAACAGGCCTGCAATGTCCGGCACGACCAGGGACGCGGAGAACTGCGCACCAGGGACGAGCGGGACGAAGGTCGAAGCGATCGTCGCCCAGCCCTGCGCCGGGTCCAGCACCTTGACAAAGGCCATCGACATGTAGTCCTCGGCCAACGTGTTCGACACCGTCAAGCCGGCGAACTCCAGGGTCTCGCCCATCAGGGCATCATCCATCATCTCGCCGTAGACGTTGGCTTCCATCCACTTGTTGGGTTCACCCTCCGGCGTCACCCAGTACGGGTCCGCCGGGTCCCACGCATTGGTGTTCGGCCCGACCGTGAGCACGTCGCCATCGAAGGTGGCCGGCAGATCAGGCAGGCCCCAGCCGCTGCCCCAGAGGGCGCCCTCTTGCCCGGGCTCGCACGGCACATCAAACACGTTCATCCAGCCAAACGTCATCGTGTCAGCATCCACCGTAAAGGTGGCGGCCAACGCCGGCGCTGCGCCGAGCAGCAACAGGCTTCCCATCAGACAAATGCATTTTTGCAGACGCATCCCTATTCCTCCTCTATGGTTCTCGCGCGACAACGCACGCGACTTGTGAGCATCCAATCGATGGCGACGGCACGAGAGACTTGCGCAGACAGTGACGCCGCCAGACTCCTCCAGGCTCTGCCCCACTCTCGAACACCTAACCATATTACCAGAAGGTGCGCGCGGATCAACGCGAATCCAGGCCTCACACTGCTATTCCGCGATGAAACAGATCCATGCCGATAGCGCCGGTAGTCCATGGCGAGCGCTTCTCGACATGCGCCCGTTGTCGCTAGCGCGCCCTTTCCCCGCCAAGCGGCGCGCTCTGCGAGACCAGGAACCCAGTCCGCACTGAAACAGTTGCATCGGCCGGGGGTGCTGCGGCCGACGCGACGCCCTTGACCTGCCGGCCGCCCGCGGGACCGGCGATCCGGATGGCACTGTTTCACCCGGCCCCAGTCGTTGCCTTTCGCCCGACGGGAGAGGGGAATGTCAGCGGTGCATGCAGGTCCGGAGGTTATACTGGCGTGTGCTGTGGCAAGACACTGTGCGCTGGCGCGCGACAGCAGTGGCATGGTGTGTGAGCGGCTGGACATCTCTCAACCTGAACAGGCACACGGTCGAGTACCGACGTGGCGCCACGTAAACGAAGGAGGCACGAACATGCTACATCGTACGAGACCGCTGGCCCATTATGCCGCAACACTGGCGTTGCTGATCACGGTCGTGCTGCCCACCGCTGCGGCGCAGGTCGTGTACGAGGACTTCAACGCCGTCACCGAGACGGGGGGTGGTGTGTTCCTGTGGGGCCAGGGCTATGGTGTCTCAGGCAGTTGGGACGATGGCCTCGAAGGCGAGGGCGCCTTCGCCGGGACCCGCGGCAATGCCAACTTCGGGGCGGCCTCCGCTTTCGGCACGGCCACCGGCGGCGTCGCCGGCACGGGTGGTGGCGTGATCGATGTCTATAACATCTCCTACGATCTCGTTCGCGAGAGTTTCGCAGGTGTGACGGAGACGGGCGGCGGTGTCTTCCTCGCCGGGGACGGAACGCCGAATACGTTCAACTATGTCACCAACTGGGACGACGGCATCGTCAACGAGGGGGCTTTCGGCGGCACCTACGACGGAGCCGTGCTCACCATCGGCGGCGAGATGCTCGCCGAGGGGCTCGCGACCGGCGGCGCCGGCGGTAGCGGCGGCGCTCGCGTCGACGTCCACGGCGTGACGCTCAACGGTGGTAACTGGTACGCCGGTCTGCAGTGGGAGATCGGCGCGCTGCCGGGTAGCGTGCCATTGCTGAATCCCGGCTTCGACGACGGTATGGACAATTGGGGCGTCTGGAACAACGCCTATTCCGTCGCGGGTACCGAACCCGCCTGGGTCGACCCGAACATGGGCGCCCTGTCACCGCCCAATGTGCTGAAGATGTGGGGCCCGTTCACCGGCGGCTACAACACCTCCGGCGTCTGGCAGGATGTCGCCGCAGAGCCGGGCCAGACCTGGGCGTTGTCCTGCTTCGTGGCCCACCCCGCGGACGACGCGGTGGTCGGGCAGAACTTCCTCGAGATGGTCATCGAGTTCCGCACGGCCGCCGACGTCCTGATCGCCGAGCAACACCTCACCGTCCTCGACCCCAACTCGCCGACGGATACCTGGATGCAGACACCCATCCTGCAGGCGGTGGCGCCGGCCGAAACGGCCGCGGCCCGGGCCCTGCTTGTCTTCCACCAGCCGGGCGGCTGGGACGGCGGCGCGGCAATCGCCGACGACGTACGCTTTGCGCCAGCCGGCGGGTCCGGCCTGGACCTCGCCGCGTTCACGCTCACCGCGAACGTGAAGGGGATTGTCGAGGCCGGTGAACAGCTCGGCGCCTATCAGCTCCGGCTCGAGGATTCCGACGGCAACCGCCTGATCTTCAGCGACACCGCCACCAGCGACTTCGAGCAGATCGGCGGTCTGTTGTCGACAGCAACCGAGGCTGATCCCAATGGTGACCCCGCCAGCGGCGTTTTCAACGTGGATTCCCCCTGGCATCGGGTCGTCGTTGCGTTCGACAACGACGTCCTCGGGTGGGGCGACGGCGGCGAGCTGCGCGTCGACGACGTGCTCCTTGCCAATGACAACCCGGCCGGCAGCTCGTGGTACGCCGGTTTATACTGGGAAGACCTGACCCTGCCGATCGCGGATCTCGACCGCCTCTATCTGACGGCTGACGTCCTGGGCAGCAAGGTCAACGCGGGCTACCAGGTACGCCTCGAAGCTTTCCAGAACACCCTGGCCGGTCTGGACGAGGATTACGCCACGGCCACGGGCGACTGCGGCACGGGCGACCCGAACAGCTGCCTGATCCTGGACGCCATCGCCGGCGAGACGTTCGGCTACAGCACGGACTTCGACTCCGGTATCGAGGGAGAGGCCGCTTTCGCCGGAACCGAGGGCCCCGTCTCTCCCTTCGGCCCGAATCCCGGCGTCATTGCGCAGGGCGACCCGAACGGCTACCTTCGTCTCCAGGTCGAAGGCCTGAATCTCGGGCTCGATGCGACCTGGTGGGCCGGCGTGGAATACGGCAACCAGGGCTTTGCATCCGGCAACCTGGCGGAGATCGAGCTGCGCGCCGACGTGCGCGCCATGGTGGCCTGGCTCGGCGGCCTGGGCTGGTACGAGCTGCGGATCGAGGACGAAGAGAAGGACCGCCTCGTCTTCCAGGTGAATGCGGAGGCTGTCGGCGCGGACGTCTGGCACGCCGTCGGCGGCACGCTCGACAATGCCGTCGAAATGCCCCCCGCCGATCCCGGTCTCGTGGGCGATGGCTTCGACACCGACGATACCTCGTACAACGTGGTCGTCGCGTTCGTTGACGAGCCGGACAAGCCGCTTGCGACGACGTGGGGGGCAGGCGGCATCCTCGAGATTGACAACTTCTACCTCACCCCCGCAGCAGTCAAACGCGAGCTGTCCCGCTTCGTTGTCGAAGACACCACCAGCCCTGACTTCGACCACGCAGGCGCCTTCCTGGCCGAGCTCCCCGGCAGCACCGTTTTCGGCGACTACGACGAGGACTTCGACGCCGTCACGGGCACGGGCGGCGGCGAGATCTGGGGCGGTGGCAGCGGGGTCGTCTTCGAAATCCCGTTCGACGATGGTATCGAGGGCGAAGAGGCCTTCGCCGGCACTTGGGGCAGCGGATCGCTCGGCCCCGTCAACGCCTGGGGCTGCACGGATTGCGGCACGGACGGCGGCGGTGCGGGCAACGTCAGCATTGTCACCCCGGATAGCGGCACCGAGGGCGGCTGGTGGGCCGGCCTGAGCTGGCAGGTTCCTCCGCCGGATTGGAGCGACCTCACTGCCGTAACGCTCACCGCGGATGTCAAGGCCAGCAAGCTGGCACCATTCATCCTGCGCATCGAGGATCCCACCCAGGGTGACCCGATCTGGTTCGCGTTTGAGCACACGCCGACCACGACCGATTTCGAAAGCGTCGGCGGCCCGCTTTCGAGCGCGACGCAGGGCTGCCCGAATCCGCCGTGTCCCCCGTTCAACTTCAACGCCCCGTTCTACAAGGCAACATTGGTCTTCGAAGGCGACGCGGACGCTGACGATTGGACGCCCGATGGTGGCCAGTTGACGCTGGACAATCTGCACTTCACCGGGCTCACGCTGGACGCCGCCGACAGCTACACCATCGTCGTGACGTTTCAGGACGAGGTCGTGACCTGGGGCACCGAAGGCGCGCTCACCATTGACAACCTCGGCATCCTCCCGGCCGCCGAGTGCAACGGTGACCGTGTTGTCGACCTGGCCGATGTGGCGCTCGTCCAGCAACTCGACGCGTGCGGTGACCTCGACGGCGATGGCGACGTTGACGCCGACGATCTGGCCCTGATGGGCCTCGTGTTCACCGGGCCGGCACACTGACGGGTGAGCGGATCGTGACCGCAACAGCCGCCGGCCGGCCCAACGGGATCGGCCGGCCGGTGCGCTGTTGCCGGCCTTCGGGGGCGCGGGCGGCGCCGGGGTCCTTGCCCAGCCCGTGCACGCAGACCAGGGTCTGATCGCCGCCGGCCACGACGCCACCCTGGCGCCAGCAGACTACAATCTCGACATGGCTCGCCATGCACCGAACTGGATGAAATGGGTGCTCATCGCTGCCGCTGGCTACAACCTGGCCTGGGGCGGTTGGGTGGTGCTGTTTCCCACAATGGGGTTTGAGCTGGCCGGGCTGCCCCCGCCCCGGTATCCGCAAACCTGGCAGTGTGTGGGAATGATTGTCGGCGTCTACGGCGTCGGCTACGCCATCGCGGCGCTGGACCCGCTGCGGCACTGGCCGATCGTCCTCGTCGGGCTGCTGGGCAAGGTGCTCGGACCGATCGGCTTCATCGATGCGGCGGTCCGTGGCACACTGCCCTGGTCGGTCGGCTGGACCATCCTGACCAACGATCTCGCCTGGTGGGTGCCGTTCGGCATCATCCTGCTTCGCGCCTGGAGTATCGGCCCAACCACCAGCCGCCGCGCAACGCACGCAACGGAGCCGGCGGCATGAACGCCCGGAGTTCATTGCGCTGGATACCCGAAGCCGCGCACCAACTGGCGGCCGCCGGCGCCCTGCGCGGCCGTTCGTGGTCCCTGGCGCAAACCTGCGAGCATCTGGCGCTGGCGATCGAGGGGACCGTCCGCGATCCGGCGTCCGCCGCCGCGCCGCAGTCCTGGCGGACTCTGAGCGCCGGGACGCGATTCTGGCGGTGCTGCGCGAAGTACGGACTCCTCATGACGGGTCGTTTCCCGCGTGGGATAACGGCGCCGGATGTCGTCGTGCCGTCGGACGCGCCTGAGCTCGACCGGACGCTGGCACAACTCGAGCAGGCCGCCGCCGCCTTCGAACAGAAGTACGCGCGTGGCGCCGCTGCCTGGGTCTATCACCCGCTGTTGGGCAGGATGAGCGGCCGTCAGTGGCGGCGCTTCCATATCATCCACGCGGCCCATCACTTTGCCCAGTTCCGTCCGCTGGGCGGACGGTGAATTCACCAGGAGGGTCACCCGACGATGAGCGCTGACGAACCGCCGGTCGTCATCATCGGTGCCGGACTCGCTGGCCTGGCCTGCGCGCGGCATCTGGTGCGCGCCGGGGTGGGCGTGCAGCTGCTGGAGGCCGCGGACGCGGTGGGGGGGCGGGTGCGCACAGACGAGGTTGCCGGCTTCCGTCTTGATCGCGGGTTCCAGGTCTTCCTCCCCGCCTATCCCGAGGCCGCTGCAGTGCTGGATTACGTGGCCTTGCAGCTCCGGCCGTTCTACCCCGGAGCGCTTATCCAGTGCGGCGCGCGGCGCTATCGCTTCGCCGACCCGTGGCGACGACCGCTGGCCAGCCTGTCGGCGTTGCTGTCACCCATTGCCACCGCGTCCGACGCCTTGCGCATAGCGCGTTTGCGGAGCGCGGCGCTGAGCAGCGCAGCGGCCCGCAACGCGGCGGATTCTATTGCGACCTGCGACGATCTGCGCCAGTTCGGCCTCTCAGAGCGCGTCATCGAACGGTTCTTTCGGCCATTCTTCGGCGGCGTCTTCCTCGAACGCGAATTGCAGACACCCAGCTGGTTCTTCCGCTTCGTGTTCGCGATGTTCGCCAGCCGTGGTGCGGCGCTGCCGGCCAACGGCATGCAGGCGATCCCGGAGCAACTCGCCGCCGAACTGCCCGCGGCAACGGTACGGCTGAATACGCCCGTCGCATCGGTCGAGCCTGGCCGTGTCCACCTTGCGTCGGGCGAGACCGTCGCGTGTGCGGCGTGTGTTGTCGCGACCGACGCGCACAGTGCCGGCCGCCTGGTTTCGCGCGGGCCGTCCGTCAGATGGAACGGCACGACGACGGTCTACTATGCGGCCCCGCGGTCTCCCGTCCGCGAGGGCATTCTGGTCCTGAACGGCATGGGACCGGGGCTGGTAAACCACGTATGCGTGCCGAGCGACGTAGCCGGGCAATACGCGCCAGAGGGGCGCACCCTGGTTTCGGTGAGCATCATCGGCGTCCCCGACCTGGATGACGCCGAACTGAGCCGGCGTGTCGTGGAGGAACTGCGGGGCTGGTTCGGGGAGGGGGTGGCCGAGTGGGAGCGCCTGCGCGTCTATCGCATCGCGCACGCGTTGCCGCGCATCTCCGCAGCGACGCCAGCCGCCGCCAGCTCGGCAATCCCGGACGGCGTGTATCTCTGCGGTGACTACCTGGAAGACCCTTCGATCAACGGTGCACTGGTCAGCGGACGCCAGGCCGCGGCGGCGGTTTTGCAGACGCGGCCCGTGCGATGACCGCGCTGCAGCCGTAAGCAATGTGGAGGTCTGAGCGAAGATGAGCCTGGCCCTGGTTGACAGCCTGCTGCTGCTCCACACCGTGTCCACCCTGATGATGACCGGCCTGATCTGGATGGTGCAATTGGTGCACTACCCGCTGTTCACCCACGTCGGCGCGGCCACGTTTCATAGCTACGCCGATCAGCACACGCGCCGCATCACCTGGCTGGTAGCGCCGCTCATGCTCGGCGAGGCGCTTGCCGCCACGGCGCTCGTCGTGCTCCTGGAGCCCGGCGTTGCCCGCACGCTCGCGATCGTCGGTGTGGTGCTGCTGCTGGTGATCTGGGCATCCACCGGCCTCGTGCAGGTGCCGTGTCACGCGCGGCTCAGCCGGGGCTTCGATGCCGCGACCGTACGCCGCCTGGTAGGCACCAACTGGATCCGCACGGCGGCGTGGTCGCTCCGTGGTGCCCTGGCGGCGCTGCTCATTCAGGTGGCACCCGCTTGAGCCGGGCCCCGCGGCCTGCGGCGGATGACGCCGGCCGCGGTTCTCAGTATGCTGCTGCTCGGAGGAGGTTGCCGTGACCCAGACGACGGACAATACAGAACGTGCGACGCCGGTGGCGGACAACATCCGGCAGCGCCTGCTGGCTGCCGGCAGGCGTTTCCATGCCAACGACAGCATCGCCGACTTCATCGAGCCCGGCGAGCTCGACGCGCTGCTCGACGAGGTCGCCAGCAAGCTCCGGGGCGTGCTGGACGCGCTCGTCATCGATACCCAGAGCGATCACAACACGCAGGATACCGCGCGACGTGTCGCGAAGATGTTCCTGACCGAGGTGTTTCGCGGCCGCTACGTCCCGATGCCGCCGGTCACCGAGTTCCCGAACATCGAGCAACTCAACGAACTGATGATCGTCGGGCCCGTCACCGTGCGCAGTGCCTGTTCGCATCACCTGTGCCCGATCATCGGCCAGCTTTGGGTGGGCGTAATGCCGAACGAGCACTCTGCGCTCATCGGCCTGTCGAAATACGCCCGGCTGGTGGAATGGGTGATGGCCCGGCCGCAAATCCAGGAAGAGGCGATCGTGCAACTGGCCGACCTGCTGCAGGAGAAGATGCGGCCCGACGGCCTGGCCATCATCATGAAGGCGGATCACTACTGTATGCAGTGGCGCGGCGTGAAGGACATGGACTCCAAGATGGTCAACAGCGTCATGCGCGGCAGCTTCCTCAAAGACCCCAACCTGCGCCGGGAGTTCCTGGCCCTGCTTACCCGGAACGACCGCTGAAAAGGACACCACCATGCTCGTGCGCCTCATCTACGCCAGCCGCTCCACGACGCCCGTCACCAGCGACCTGATCGACGAGATCCTGCAGCAATCGCGCCAGCACAACCTGGAGGCCGGTCTCACCGGCGTCCTGTGCGTCTGTCACGGGGACGTCTTCATCCAGGTGCTCGAGGGCGGCCGCGACGAGGTGAACCGACTCTATGGCAAGCTCGTCCGCGACAACCGCCACGCCGACATCACGCTGCTGGAGTACGCTGAGATCGACGAACGTCGCTTCGCGAGCTGGCGCATGGGCCGCGTCGACCTGGACAAGCTCAATCCCGGCGTGGTGCTCAAGTACGCGGAACGGGCGGTCCTGGATCCCTATCGCATCTCGGGCCGCAACGCCTTGGCGCTGCTCGATGAGCTCATGCAATCGGCATCCATCGTCGGCGGGGCGTGACAACCCGCGGCGCCGCTCCGGGTCGGCTGAGGCGGTTCGGTAACGGCCACTTCACCGCCTACGCCGTACGACCGAGCACACCGCAGAGGAGGTCAAGCGCCTCGCCGTTTCCGCCCCGCCTTAGCAATTCGCCCCGTTCCGACTATGATTCGGCCAGTGGGCCACGTGGTCGCGGTGCTTTCGTCCGCGGCGTGATCACGGCACGCGCAGGACGTCCAATCTAAGGGACCTGGCATTGTTCCGACTCGCCGCCACCAAAACGCGTTCCCGCGGCACGGCGCGCGTCGCCACCCTCCTGGTGCTGGCGTGGCTGATGCTGACGCCGGCTCGAGCGCAGGACGCGGCACCCGCGACGCAGCCGACCGAAACGGCCCCCAGTACGCAGCCGGCCGACCCCGCGGACCTCGAGCTGAACGCGACCGAGCTGAACGCCGAGGACATCCGGGCCCGTATCGCCCAGATCGAGGCCGCCAAGGACCTGCCGGACACGACCAAGTCCGAGCTCCTCAATGCCTACCGCCGGGCCCTGGGAGACCTGGAGCTGGCCGGCAACTGGGCCGGCAAGGCCGCCGAGTATCGCGCGGAGACCGATGAGGCGCCGCAGTTGCTCGAAAGGGTGCGGGCCGAGCTCAATGCGGCGAGCACCCAGCCCGCCGACGCGGGTCTTACCACCGTACCGGCCGACGCCTCGCTCGACGATCTCACCCGGCGTCTGAGCGAACTGGAAGCCACGCTGCAAGCGGCCGAGGAGACAGCACGTCAACTCGACGCCGAAGTCGAGAATCGCCGCAGCCGCGCCGCGACCATCCCCCAGCTCCGCTCCGAGGCCAACAAGCGCCTCTCGGAAGTGACCGCCGAGCTGGCCACGCCGCCGCCGGCCGACGTAACGCCGCAGGAGGCCGCTGCCACGCGGGCTCGGCTGCTGGCCCGCAAGCACGCGATCGAGCAGGAGATCAAGGCCTACGATGCCGAGACGCGTTTCTTCGAGGCGCGCAGCGATCTGCTCAGTTCCCGCCGCGAGTTGGCCCGGCTGCGCGTCACGCGGCTGCGGTCGCAGGTCGAGGCCCTGCGGCAGCGCGTGACGGAGCAGCGTCAGAAAGACGTCGAACGGCAGCAGCAGCAGGCCGAGGCCGAGCTCGAACGCACGCCGCAGGCCATTCGCGAGATGGCCGAGACCAACGCGGCACTGGCGCGCGAGCTGACCGAACTCGAGCCCAAGATCCCGACCACCACCGCCCGCCTCGAGGCCACCGAGACCCGGACCAAGGAGCTGACCGACGAGCTGACCCGCTTGCGGCGCGCGGTCACCGAACCGGTGCTCGGGGACACCGTCGGGCCGGCGATGCGGCGGTTGCGGGCCGATCTGCTCGAGCTGCGCGGCACCGAGCGCGTCCTGCGCGAGAATCTGCAGCGGCTCGACCGCGTCTGGGAGACCATCCAGGACCTCGAGGACCAGCGGGTCGAGCTCGCCAACCGCGACAAGCTCGTCACCGAGAAGCTGGAGCGCCTGCAGGAAGCGGGCGAGGTGGCGCATCCCGAACGGCTCGAGCCGGCCGTGCGCGATCAGCTCGAACGGCGTTACCAGTTGTTGTCCAACCTCGAGCGTGACTACCGGGAGTATCGCAAGCAACTTCGTGGTCTGATCGACGCCCAGAGTACGCTGTTGCAGAAGACCGAAGAGGCCGGCGCCTTCCTGCAGGAGCATGTGCTCTGGGTCCGCAGTGCCACACCGCTGTACGCGCCGCAACTGCCGGACAACTGGCCGCAGCTCGGCCAGGCCGCCCAGACGCTGCTCCAGGCGCTTGTCCGTGACGCGCGGCGCAACGCCGCGGGTTACGGGGCCGTCGCCATTCTGGTCCTGCTGTTGTGGGCGGCCCGCCGGCGGGCGCGGCGCGAGCTGCGCCGCATTCATGACCGCGTCACGCGGATCTACTCCGACAAGTATGCGCTCACGGTTCAGGCGCTGGGGTATACGCTGCTCTTGGCGGCGCCCTGGCCACTCGCGCTCTATGCGCTCGGAGCGCGGATACCGGCGGTGGTCGCGGTGACCGAGGTGCGCCCGTTCGAAATGGCCGAGGCGCTCGGGCTCGGGTTGCGCGTTGCCGCGTTCGCCACGCTGCTGCTCGCGTTCGCGGGGCACGTGTGTCGCCCGCAGGGCTTGGGCGAAGCGCATTTCCGCTGGAACAGCAACGCGACGCGCCCGGCCCGTTTCCATCTCTTGTGGCTGACACCACTCTTCGCGGTCGCGTCCATCGTCGTCGGCTTCACTGAACGCTATCCGGACGACGTCCTGCGCGGCGCCGTCGGTCGCCTGGCGTTCATGGCCGCGATGCTCGGACTCGCGGTGTTCGCGGCGCGGCTGCTGCATCCGCGGACCGGCGCCCTCGCCAACTGGCTTGCCAAGCACACCGACGGTTGGGCCTTTCGGCTGCGCTACGTGTGGTACGGCCTGCTGGTCAGCTTGCCGGGGCTGTTGATGATCGCGGCGGCCGCCGGCTGGTACTACACCGCCATCCAGTTGGCCAAGCGCATCGCCGACTCCACCTGGCTCGTGCTGGGGCTGGTCTTCGTCAACGCGCTGCTGGTGCGCGGCCTGTTCGTCGCCCAGCGCAAGCTCGCGATCGAACGCGCCCGCAGGAAGCGCGCCGCAGCCGAGGCCAAGGCCGCGGAGAGCGACGCGCCGCGCGACCCGGAAGCCCCGCCGCCGATCGACGAGGCCGAGCTCAACCTGGGTGCCGTTGGCGATCAGACGCGCAAGATCCTGCGCAGCCTGATCGGCTTCGCGCTGGTCATCGGCTTGTGGCTGACGTGGGCCGACCTGCTGCCCGCCGTGAGTTTCGTCAACGAGGTGACGCTCTGGGAGTACACCGTCGAGACCTCGCGCCAGGCCGCGGATGGCACGACCGAACTGGTCACCGATTTGCGCGAGATCAACCTCGGCCACGCGCTGGTCGCGTTGATCATTACGGTCGTGACCGTGGTCATGGCGCGCAACATGCCCGGTCTGCTCGAGATCACATTGCTCCGCCGGCTGCCGATCGACATGGGTGGCCGCTTCGCCGTCACCTCCATCGCCCGCTACACGATCATCGTGATCGGCGCCACCGCCGCGTTCGGTGCCGTCGGCATCGGCTGGGCGCAGGTCCAGTGGCTCGCCGCCGCCGCCGCCGTCGGTCTCGGCTTCGGGCTGCAGGAGATCTTCGCGAACTTCGTCTCGGGCCTGATGCTGCTGTTCGAGCGGCCAATCCGCATCGGCGACACGGTCACGGTCGGCAACGTCTCCGGCACTGTTACGCGCATCCGCATCCGCGCCACGACGATCACCGACTGGGACCGCAAAGAGCTCATCATCCCCAACAAGGAATTCATCACCGGCCAGGTGATCAACTGGAGCCTCTCCGACCAGGTGCTGCGCATCACGCTGCCCGTCGGCATCGCCTACGGTTCGGACACGAAACTGGCCGCCGAACTGCTCGCCAAGGTCGCCGACGAAGACCCCAACGTGCTCAAGGACCCCAAGCCGATGATCCTGTTTATGGGATTCGGCGACAGCACGCTCGACTTCGAACTCCGCGTCTACCTCCCCAGCATCGACAACCTGCTGTCGACCCGTACCCGACTCAACTTCGCGATCGACAACACCTTCCGCGCGCACGGCGTCGAGATCGCCTTCCCGCAACGCGACCTCCACATCCGCTCGATCCGCGCCACCCTGCCGATCGCCGACGCCCGCGGCGCAGCCCAGGCACCAGGCGCCGCCTCCGGCGGCGCGCCGGCCCAGTAATCGGCGTGCGGCCGGCCCCTGTGACGCCGGGCCGGATGGAGGCCTGCCGAGCCCGCGCCGTCATGCCCTTACGGCTTACTCAGCTTTTCCCGTAAGATGGCAATCAGGACGATCTCGACAATACAGCACGGCGGTCCCGGGTCCGGGAATGCCGCGGCCCCACGCCGCGCTGCCAGGAGGATGTCCATGGCCGAAGCCTCCGAAGTGGTGGTGCGGCTCGAAGCCTGTCGCCAGTGCCACCAGCCCAACCTGGTCCCCGTCCACACCAGCCGCGCCGCACGCGTTCTCTGCCGCCGCTGCGGCAACTCGCTGCGCCCCTGGAGCCGCTCCCTGCACAACAACCGTCTGGCCGCGCTCTTTGCCATCGCCGGCCTGCTGTTCTACGCGCCGGCCGTGACGCTGCCCCTGATGGGCATTCGCCGTTTCGGCTTCACCAGCGAGGTCGGCCTCATCGAAGGCGTCACGTCGCTCATGCATCACGGCAACGTCCTGCTTGGCATCATCCTGCTCGCGTGTTCGGTCTTCCTGCCGCTGGGAAAACTGGTGGGCCTGCTCGTGCTCAGCGTTCAGGGAGCCGCAGCCAGCGGCCGCCGCCGATCGACGCTGTTCCACCTGATCGAGCTGACCGGGCGCTTCAGCGTTCTCGATGTCCTCCTGGTCGCCGTGCTGATCGCTGCGGTCAAGGTCGGCGATCTGGTGAGCGTGCACCCGGGACCGGGCCTGCTCGCATTCGCCGCCGTCGTCTTTTTCAGCCTGCTGTCCGCCTGGGCCTTCGATCAGGATTCCATCTGGGAGATGCCGCATGTGCGCCAAGGACAATCCCACGCCTGACAGGGCTGCCCCCCATGCCAGAAGCGAAACCCGGGACGCGGCGTCCCCGGCCCCGACCGCCGCGCCCACCCACGCCATGGCACCCGTGCCGCTGGCCCGCGTGGTCGAGCCCGCCGAGACGCAGAAGTCCTACACGCTGGTCCGTGTCGGCGCGATTGCCTTGGTTGCGGCGCTGCTGGCATGGGTCGTCTGGTCCTGGTGGGACCATCGCGGGCTGTTCATCACGATCGAATTCGCCGAGCCGCACCGGCTCGAGCCCGGTGCGCCGCTGACGCTCAACGGCGTGCGCGTTGGCGAGGTGACGCGTTTCGACCTGCTCGAAAACCAGCTCGTCAGCGTCCGCGCCCGCCTCACCGCATCCGACAGTATTAACGGGATGATCGCGCGCGAGGGCAGCGTCTTCTGGATCCCGCGCTTCGAGGCCGACCTGGCACGCGGCATCCGCAACGTCGGTGCCGTCTTCGCCAGCGAAATCGCCGTCCGCCCCGGCACTGGCCCACGACAGTACCGCTTCACCGGCCTCGAGCACGAACCACCCAACGTCTGGCTGCGCGACGGCGAGCTGCCGATCGTCCTGCGCGCCAGGCAGAACCGCGGCGTCACCGAAGGGTCCGCCGTGTTGTATCGCGGCCTCGAGATCGGCGAAATCGTCCGCACCCAACTCTCCCGTGACAGTACGCGCTTCGAAGCGTGGTTGCGCATCTTCGCGCCCTATCGCGACCTGGTGCGCAAAGACAGTCATTTCGTGGACAGTTCCGGCGTCAATGTCGAGGTCGGCTTCGCCGGCATGTCTGTCGACATGCAGAGCCTGCAGAGCGTGTTCGCCGGCAGCGTGCAGTTGTTCACACCGACCGAGCACGGCCCCGCCGCCGCTGCCGGCCGCGAGTTCGTCCTCGAGCCCACCGCCGACGAGGCCTACTACGACTGGTCGCCCTACATCGAATTCGAAGGCTACCAGTCGATGTATGACGCCCCCGCCGGCACCCACGCGCCCCGGCTCGCCAAGGCGACGCTGACCTGGAGCTATACCCGCGGCTGGGGCTGGCTCGCCGAGGGCAGCGGCACGGCCCAGGGCCTCGTCCTCGCGACCACCGCGGGCGTGCTGGCGCCGCTGAACCTGCTCGTGCCGACCAGCGCGAACCCGCGCGACGTGCGGCTGCGGTTCGACGGGCGCTCCGTGCCGCTCGCAGACGACAGCCTGGCATGGCAGGGGGGCGGCCTCGGCTTGTACGAGGTCGCCAGACTGGGTGAGGGCTGGCCCGCCAGCCGGATCCGGCACGCGCCGGAGCCGGAAAGCTGCACCGTCTACGGCGCCGGCGGCCTGTACAAGGTGCTCGATCGCGAGTACCTGGCGGAAGATGGCGGTGCCTGGCGCGTCTCCGGCCCGATGTCCTTCAATGCCGGCTGGAACGGCGCCGCGGCGATTTCGAGCCGTGACGGTGCCCTCGTCGGCATTCTCGTGACCGACGAGGTCCCCGCGCGCATCCGCCCGATCCCTGTCGATGCCCCCTTCTTTGCGGAGAAGTGACGCCCGCGACCCGCGGCAGCCCGCAAGCCCTGGGGTGCGCCACAGGGCTGATCGTCTGCCCGCCGCCGCGTCTCAGCGCAGCCGCGCCAGCGCGTCATAGTCCTGCGTGCGGTTGAAATCCTCCAGCGCCTCGCGCAACACCTCGTCGTCTTCCCGCAGGAACGAGCCGCCGGGCACCGCCAGCCCCTCGTCGTTCAGCCCCACGAAGATCGACACCGACTTGCCCGCACCGTGCAGTACCGCCCGCACGACGTCACGCAGGTGCGGCGGGCAGTAATCGCCGGCCTGGAACGCGGCCTCCAGCGGCGTCCCGCGCGCAACGTAGGTCGGGTTGAGGTGCATGTTGATCCGCACGCCCGAGCGGCTGCGCACCGCGTGCAGGTAGTCAATCCCGCGCTGGATGTCGCGCACCGCATCGTCATCCGACAGCCCGGCCACCGGCTTCTGCATGAAATAGCACTTCAGCCGGAAGTGCGGCTGCGTGATCCGCTCCACGAGGCGCTCGAACGACCGCAGCGACAGCCCCTTCAGAAACACCTTGTTGCGGATGTGGTCGTCGAACGCCTCGAAGCCGATCGCGATCTCGATCTCGGCCGCGTTGTCGCGCTCCGCCATCGCCCGCGACATGAACTCGAGCTCGTCGACCTCCACGTACTCCGGCCGCGACTCGAAGCTGATCACCTTCATGCGCGGCAGCCGCAGGTTGCATTGCACCAGCAAGTGCATCAGCGCGGTCGACGGAAACGTCTGCTCATCCAGCACCGAGCCATTGTTGCTCACGATGACCTTGGCGATCTCGCCGGCGCGCGCCGCCACGTCGGGCTCGGCGAACACGTGATCGATCTGGCGGATCAGGTTGTCGTAGTTGACGTAGTCGCGCGACGACACCGACGGCAGGTTGCACCCCGTGCACAGCGACCAGCGGCATGCCTGCGTGTAGAACACGACGAACAGCACCAGGCCGTCGTCCGAGCTCTGAAACCAGCGGTCGATCGGCCGCCGCGGATCGTGCCGCTCGTTGAAGGTGTACGTCTTGCCGGCGCGGGCCGTGTTCTGCTGGATCTTCTCCGCGAGCACCGCATTGTCACTCGCCGCTCGTTTCATCGTACACCCTCGCGCTCCAACGCCTCCAACTCGTCCCGCCACGCCCGGCGTTGCTGCTCGTCGATATCCGGGTCCGGCAGCAGGCTGCGCCGCGTGCAGTTCAGCAGCGCTTGCAGCGACTGGTATCGCCGCGTCCGCTCGATGTTCGGCGGCAGCAGGTCCTGTACCACCGCCAGCACCTCGTCCAGGGCCAGCGTGCCGCCGCCCGCCTTCGCGATCAGCTCTGCCCGCAGCGATGCGAAATTCGCCGCTGCGTAGTGCGGCACCGCCGCCTCCACCTGTGCCAGCGCCGTCGCATGCGGCGCCGCCCTCAGCACCGGCGCTACCGCCCACCGCACGAACGCCTGCCGATCCACGCCCGTCGGATCCAGCACCGGGATAATCAGATCGCCAGTCCGTCCCGGCCGCCGAATGTCCGGCGACAGCAGGTGAATGCGGGCGGTCATCAGCAGCCAGACCACGCGCCCGCGCAGCGCCGGATCCGACATCATCGCCTGGATCTTGCCGGTCAGCCGCCGCTCGGTCGCGTGTGCATCGCGCCCCACCTGGCCGAATTGCGTATCCGCTTCATCCACGAAGATCAGCACCTTCGACAGCGCGTTGAGCACCCGCCGCAACCGCTCGAAGATCACGTCCGTTTGCCCGAACCACTGGCTGCGGATGTTCTTGAGCACCAGGACCACCATGTCCAGCTCGGCAGCCACCGCCTCGAAGATGAACGTCTTGCCGCCGCCGATCGGCCCGGCGACCGCCGCCCCGGGCAGCGCGTCCGGCCCCGATGAACGAAACCGCGGGATCAGCTCCGCCCGCAGAAACGCCTTGAGTCGGCTGAACCCGACCACGTCATCCAGTGTGTGCCGCGGCTTCTTGAACTCGACGATGTCCGCCCCCAACTGGCTCTGGATGTAATTCTGCACCATGGCGACGACGTCACTGATCGCCAGCGCGTTACCCTCGTACGCCGCCCCGCGCAACAGCTGATTCAGCGCGTGAATCGACAACCCCGCCGTCAGCGTCGCCAGCCGGTCGAGCCCACCCGCGAACGAGACCTGTTGTGCGGCCGGCCGCTGCCCGTTGAACCAGTCGATGAAATGCCGCCGCGTCGGCTCGTCGGCCGCTTCCGCCACGACCTCGACCACCTGCGGCAGCTGCGCGATGCGCTGGTTCAGCAGGCTGCGCGACTCGCTCAGCAGCACCACCGCGTCGTCCGCATCCATGAATCCCGGATCGCTGAACCAGTCCTGGCAGATCGCGACCCGGTGCCGGTCGGCGTCCGACAGCCGCGTCAACTCCGCCTCCGGAATGACCATGTCCGCCGCTTCGATAATGATGATCAGCGCTTCGTGCAGCAGGGGGGTGCCGTTGAGCTCGGTCCGCGACGCCAGGCACATCTGCCGCAGCAGCTCCAGCGCCAGCGTCGGCTTGCCGATCGCCTGCTGCAGGTGCCCGTCGAAGGCGGCACTCATCCCCGCCAGTTCCGCCTCGGCCCGCCCCGCGCGCAGCATGTTCTGAATCGCCAGCTCGTTCGCGTCCAGCCCCGTGCGCAGCTTGAGCCACGCATCCTTCACCTTCTCGCGATCGGCCGCGCGCATGAAGCGAATCGGTCCGTTTAGCTCATAGACCACCAGGATGCGATCGGAAACGTCCCACTGCGCCGTGAGGAAGTCCAGCAACGGCACGTACCGCCCGCCACCCTCGAGGTCCGGCACCGGCAGGTAATACAGATCACCGGTCGCCCCCGTCAGCACCAGCGTGCGCGCCTGGCCCGAGTTGATGATCCGCCCCGCCTGGCGCAGAAATTCGTACACCGGGGTGTTCATCGGGCTACCTCCCGGCCGCGTCCGGCGCCGCGGTGCTCCGCTCGGGCCAGTAGCGGCATTGCTCGCCGCGCTCCTGCAGGTGCGTCGGGTCAAACACCTCCCGGCGGATCTCCTCGCGCTGCTCGACGAAATGGGCGTAGTCGCGCGCGTCGTCCGCGTCATACACCGGCGCCGCCTTGTCGTAAACGACCGACGCCCCGGGGCAGGTCGCATGCCCGTGCTCGGCCCAGTTCCAGTATTGCGACAACCCGATCACGCGATCACCGACGTAGATCGCCTCGTTCAGCTCGTGCGTCACGATGAAGATCGTGTGCGGCGCCGGCTCGCCGCGCGACTGACACGCGCGATTCTCCGCACTCAAGCGCAGCAGCATGCGCTGCAGCTCCTCGCGCATCGCCTCGTCCAGCGCCCCGAACGGTTCATCCAGCAGCAGAATCTGCGGCTTCATGATCAGCGCCTGCGCCACGGCCACGCGCTGCCGCATCCCGCCGGACATCTCGTGCGGATACAGCCGGATCGCCCGCGCCAGCCCCACCTGGTCGAGCAGCTCGGCCGCCGCCGCCAGGTGCTGCTTGCGCAGCCGCCGCCAGGCGAGCGGCTTCAGCGCCCGGCCGGCGATGGTGGTCTCATCCAGCATCAGCCCCATCGCGACGTTTTGCTGCGCCGTGAGGAAGGGGAACAGCGAGTAACGCTGATAAACGATACCGCGGTCGCGACCGGGCGCCATGACCGGGTACGCCGCGCCACCGTCGCGATGCATCAGGATCCGTCCCCGTCGCGGCGGATGCGTCCCCACGACCGCCCGCAGCAGCGTCGACTTGCCACAGCCACTGGGCCCCACCAGCGCCACGATGTTGCCCCGCGCCACCTCCAGGCTCACCTCGAACAGCACGCGATTGCTGCCGAACCAGTGGTGCACGTCGTCACATTGCAGGATCAGGTCCCGCATCGCTTACTCCCGCCCGTCGGCGTACCAGGGGCTGAGCCAGCGCTGCGCCCGCAACAGGACAAAATCCACCACAAACCCGAACGCCGCCAGCAATGCCAGGTACGGATACACGACTTTCATGTCCAGCAAGCGCGTCTGCATCCGCAGCCGATATCCGAAGCCCGCGTCCGACTGGATCCACTCGGCCGCGATCAGGTACACCATCGCCGGCCCGATCGACAGTCGCACCGCATCGATCATTCGCGGCAGGATCTGCCGCACGATGATGTTCCACACCACCTCGGCACTCGACGCCCCGAGCGTGTAGGCCTTGTTCAGCAGTTCGTCCGGCACGTCACGCACCGCGAGCCGGATCGTCAGCGCCAACGTCGGCAGCGTCCCGAACACCACCAGCGCCACGATGAACGAGTCATCGGCCGACATCAGAAACGTATCCTGCGAGAAAACCACCAGAAACAGCGCCAGGGCCGCCGTCCCCGGGATCTTCGTCGCGAGATTCAGCGGCGGGCTGATAACCGCTTCCAGCGGCGGAAAGCAGCCCATCAGCACGCCGAGCAGCAGCCCGCCCGCGACCCCGATGCCGAGCCCGAACGCCAGGCGATAGCCCGTAGCCGCGACGTCGACGACGATCCAGCGCTCGTTGGTGAAATCGTCGTATTCGAACGCGTCGCGTACGCCCTGGGCCAGCTCCGCCCAGCTCGGCACCGTCGGCGATTCGAGCCGCTGCGCCAGCCAGGTATACCCACCCAGCAGCACCACCACGGTTGCGATCCCCAGTCCGAGGCGCCATCTCCATCCGATCGACTTCCGGATCATGCGGTCCTACCCGGCCGGCACCGCGACCGGCGGCGGCGCCGCGCGCCGCCCCGGCCGCCGCCTGCGCTATTGCTTTTCCTGAACCTGTTTCACGTACGTCGGGTCAAAGCGCAGGTGCGCCGCGCGATTGTCGGCGTCGCGCGGCCCGTACGCGGTCTTGGGCTCTTTCGGCGTGATATCCGCCTGCAGGCAGAACTTCGCCACCTTCTCCATCGTGCTCTTGAGCTCTTCCGAGTTGAACAGCTCGAGCGCCGCATCGGCCGATGCGTAGAACTTGGTCTGCTGCACGACTTTCCGCATCGATTGCAGGTCCAGGTTGGAGAACTTCTCGCCCAGCGCCAGCAGGGTGCGGTCGCGCGTCTTCTCTTCCTCGAGCATCTTGTTGAGCTCGTAGAACGCCTCGATCATCGCGCAGGCGAACGCCGCGCCGCCCGGCTTGTCGAGCGATTCCTGCGCCACGACGACCATGTCGATGATCTCGCCCGGGATCCGCGTCGAATCGAACAGTACCCGCGCATCGGCACGCTTGTTCAACGTCTCCAGCACGAACGGATTCCAGACCACGATCGCCTCGACGCCGCTACGCTTCTGCTGGAAGCCGAGCGCCGCCGCCGCCGGATCGCGATTCACGAAGCGGTATTCCTTCGGGTTCTCGCCGGCGAGCTCCAGGTTGCGGTAGAAGGTGTACTCCGACACGGTCTTGGCCAGGCCATACACCGGCTTGCCCTTGAGCTGCTTCACGTCGGTGATGTCCTGGCTCACGATGCAGGCGTCGGCGCCGTGACTGGTCGACGTCGGCAGGATCGCCACCGATTGCCGCGACAGGCTCGGGTTGAGAATATCCATGTTGGTGATGCACACCGCGTCGACCTGCTTGGCGCCATACATCACCAGGCAGGGGTCATAGTCCGCCTGCCGCAGAACGATGTCGACGTTCCACTTCTTCTCCACCCGGCCCAGCTTGTCCTTGTCACCGTCGATGATCCCGACCACGTCCGCCACGCCGAACGCGCTCCACGACGGATACTCGCTCCAGGCGAGCGAAAACGAAGGCGTTTCCGCTGCCGCGCTCACCGCCAGCACCATCAGCCCCAGACAGATACCCGTAATACGCATAGGAGCTCTCCTTGTTCTCTCTCGTTCGAGACACCCGTGCGGCGGCGCAATTGCCACCGCCGCGGCCCACACTCGATTCGTTCCCGCTTATTCCGGCAGCGAGCTGCGCCGCTCCTGTTCCGCGCTTCCCTCGTCGGTCTGCTTCGCGTCCTTCTCCTCCGCCAGCCCCACCAGCGATGCGAACTCGTCACTGACCTCGCTCGACCGGGCGAACTCGAGGAACTCGGCCTCCTGCGCCCGCGTGTCGGTGCCGGCCAGCTCCTTCGACACCTTCGCCTCCGCCTTCACCTGGTTTCGCAGGTCACGCATCCGCGCCAGCTCGGCGTTGGTCTTGTCCGTCGACAGGCCCGTCAGCATGTCCGCCACTTCGCGCTCTTCCTTCGCGGTGATCATGTCGGCGACCGTGTCGGCGGCCTCCTCCCTGATCTTCTCGATATCGCGCATCAGGCTCTGCAACTGCACCTTGTGCTCGCCCACCCGCTGATCCGACGCCGCGATGTCCTGCTCCAGCTCGGTGATGCGCTCCTGCTTCTCGTTGAGCGTCGAGACGAAGTCCTTGTAGGCCCCCTGGCACTTGACGTACTCCTCATCCACCTGGATGTCGGCCATCGCCTTGCCCTGCCCCTGCAGCACCTGCACCCGCTGCTTGGCCTTGGCCAGCGCGCCGGTCTTGAGCCGCTCCAGCCGCTCGATGTCGGCCGTCAGGCGCTCGACCTGCTGCATCTTCTTCTCGCGCTGCGCGACCAGTGTGGCGACCGCCTCCTTGTACTGGTTCACCCGCTCCTTCTTCTCGCGCACGATCTGGTCGTATGTGGCCTTGACCACGTGCGGATTGCTGTCGAGCACGCGCCGGGCCGCATCGATCCGTCCCGTCATGTAGTAGCCGATCGCCCGCAGGTAACGCCAAATCGCTCCGAACATCGTCGTCTCCTTCTGCACGTGTCACCGGTCGTGGCCGGTGCGCTCCAGTGCCAGGGCATCACTCTCCCAGTGACGCAGCTTCTCCTCGACCCGTCGCGCAATCTTCAGGTTCGCATCCAGGTCCGAACGGATGCGCGCCAGGTCGGTATCGTCGGTCGCCTGCGCGCCCAGCTCCTGCAGCCCGACCAGGATGCGGCTGAGCTGCTCGATGCTGTGCTGCACGTCTTGCACCAGCTCCTCGCGCCGCGCCAGGATCGGCTCCCGCGCCGCCGCGGTTCGCAGCCGCTGGGCCGTCTCCCACAAGCGGAGCGACGACTCCAGCGCCCGCACACACCCCTCGAACAGATCCTGCACGCTCGAGAGAATGTCGAACGAGCTCGTCGCGTTCAGCCGGCCCGTCCACAGGTCCGGCTGCTTGAACGCCTGCTGAAACGCCCGCAAATCGCGCAGCGCCGCCTCGGTGCGCGCGTCCTGGTCCTGTACCAGACGCTGGTCGAGTTGATCCAGCCGCTGCGCGTTGGCCCGCTCGGCCTCCGCCTTGAGCTGTTTCGCGGCGCGCTCGGTCAGGCCTTCGGCCCCCAGCACGAACCGCGTAAACGCCACGCCGAGTGATCCCAGCACCAGCGCCAGCCCGCCGAACGCCAGCGCCCCGACGCGGTCGCTGAACGCCAGGGCACCCGACAGCAGCGTCACGCCGGCCAGAAACGGCACCAGTGTCCACGGGCTCGTGCTCAGGCTCAACAGGACGCGGTTGCGAAGCTGTCGCTGGTCCAACATGACGGCCGCTGTGACCCCATACGCTCATCGTCGCCCCTGGGACGCTTGTCCACCCGCGCGCCGTGGCGCGGTCAGTAGGGCATCTGACCGACCACGAAGGATACCGATTGTGCCGCGCCGCCGCGACCCGGCAACGTCACCGCCCGGCACCGCAGCCGCTGCGGCGCCAGCCCGGCCTCCTTCAGGAAGTCGGCCGCCGCCGCCGCCCGCGCCGCCGCGAGCTGCTCGTTGGCCGCCGCATCGCCCACCGCCCGAGCGTGGCCGACGATCGTGAGGTAATACTGCGGCCACTGGCGCAGCCGCTCGGCCAGGGCCCGCAACTCGCGCTGGCTCTGTACGTTGAGGCGCGCCGTGCCGCGGGCGAAGCTGATCGGGGCGGTCTGCATCTCGCCGACCGCCACCAACTGGTCCCATTCCTGCTCTGACAGCGCCCGCAGCTCGGTCTCGCCGCGTATATCGTCCAGCTCGTCCCCGCCGCCACTCAGCACGTTCAGCGCACGGCCGGGGTGGAAGTCGCTCTGCCGCATGTCCCGCAGCACCTGGTCGTAGAACAGCCGGTTCGCCTGCCCCTCCAGCGGATCCGCCGCGAGTGCCCCCGTCTTCAGCAGCACCCGCGTGATCCGGAGAATCATGTCCTCGATATGCGGCAAGCCGCGCGTCCGCTCCGCCGGCAGCAGCCCGAAGTGCGCGTAGTTCTCCAGCGTGTTCTTCCAGCGGATGCCGCTGACCAGCGCCCGGGCGGACTCATCGGCCAGCCGCTCGCCGCCGGCCTTGCGGGCGTCGTCGATCACCAGCTGAGCCAGCTTGTCCGCGCCGCGATGGGCGTAGAGTGCGCTCAGATAGCCCCGCACCACCCGCGCCACCAGTTCGGGCTCATCCCGCAGGAACCGCCGCTCGGCCACCAGCACGTCCACGATGTACCCCTGCATCGCGGCACTGTCGAGCAGCACCTTCGCACCCGACTTCTGCCTGGCCCGCGAAACATACGGCTCCCACAGCACGTAAGCCCGCCGCGCATCGCGGTCGGCCGTGCGAAACCGCTCGTACACGTCGCCTGCACCGTCCGCCGCGACATACCACGCCGCCGGGAGCTGGCTCAACCCGAAGTCGGCAATCATCACCCGTGCCAGGAACTCGCTCGGCGAGCCGGGCGTCAGCACCAGCCGTGCGTCGGGGTGGTCCAGGTCGTCCACCTGCCGCACCGCCGCTTCCCACGTGACGATCGCGTCGGCCCCCTTGGTCTCGTCGATCACGAGCACGATCGTTGCCGGTTGTTCGCCGAGAGCCGCGCCGGCCGCGATCAGCGAGTCGATCGTGAACACCGCCAACTCGAGCTCGCCGTCCCGCAACGCTTCGATCCGCCGCCCGTAGTCGGCCCCGTCGTCCACCACCGTCAGGCGAATGCCGTCGCGCGCCAGAGCCTGCGCCAGCGTGTCACTCCGCAACACGGCGTAGCCCGAGAAGGAATCCGCCGCGACGCGGACTTCGTGCTCGTACCGGCTGGCCGAGCTCGTGTCGCCGACGACCGCCGCCTTCTGCCGCGGACTGACCAGCAGCTTGTACGCCGCCGCCAGCATCAGCACGATGACGACCCACGCCGCCGCCGCGATCAGAATCCCCTTGGCTCGCCCGGGGCTCATCGTCGTCCTCGCCGCACCATCACCAGAACCAGCGCGAAGACCACGAAGAAACCGACGACGACGCAACAGACCGAGCCCAGCCTGATCGAAAGACCGACCGACGAAGTCTGGTTCGCCTGTCCGCCGGCGCCCGTCCGGCGGCTGCCACCGCCGGGTGCTTCAGCCGGCGCCGCGCGCTGCGTCCCGATCGGTTCATTCCCCGACGTCGCCAGCGCCTGCACCATCGCGACCGCGACGTCGTCCGGCAGGGGAGCCAGCAGGGCGAACGCGTCCTCGCCTGCCGCGTCCGATGTGTCCGCGGCCGATACCTCGGCGAACACGTCGGCGATGGCCGCGCGCAGCGACTCGGGGTCGTCCGCCCGCCGATACGAATGCACCCGCGTCGCCAGCGTATGGTCCTTCTTCATGTTCACGCCGATCACGTCGACCGTGATCCCGCGCGCGATGATCTCCGTCGTGTACTGGTTGACCGTGCGCGGATGGTCCGCCTCACCGTCGGTCACCACCAGCAGCCGGTACGTGCCGTAGCCGAACTGGTCCGCCCGCTGCTGTAGCAGCCGGTCGGCGCCCATCTTCATGTAGCGTCCCAGCGGCGTTCCGCCGCGCGCCGCCAGCCCGTCGATGGCGCTGGCGAGCTGCGCCGCGTTCTGCGGCCCCAGCGGAACCAGCCAGTCCGCCGCCGAAGACGCCGAAAACGCCACGATCCCCACGTTCGTCGTCTCGGGCAGTTGCGCGAGCACCTCGTGCAGCGCGCTCTTGGCCGCGGCCATCTTCGTCACGCCCGTCCGCGCCATCTTCTCGCGCATCGAGCCCGAGCCGTCCAGCACGATCACCACATTGTCCGTGTAGACGGGCTCCCGCGCCGCTGCCGGCAGCGTCAGCATGCCCAGCAGCGCCAGGGTGACGAGGTATCGTCTTCCGGTCATCAGCGCGCCCTCCGTTTAGAAGTCGAAGTCCGACGGCGTGACGGCCTCCGCCTTCACCCGCATCAGCCGAAACTCCACCCGCATGTTCCGCTTCGCCTCCTCCATGTTGCCGGGCTTGGCAATGAACGGCTCGCGGATCCCCACGCCCACCGGCTGGATCTGGCTCTTGTCGATCTCGAAGCCCTTCGCGCCGGCATACGCGATGATTGAATCGCGCACCGCCTCCGCGCGCCGCCGCGACAGGTTCAGCGCCGCCTGCATCGTGGCCCGCGGATTGTGCGAGCCGGAGCCGTCGAACTTGCCGCTCTCGATCAGCGCGGCGATCCGCGTCGTCTGCTCGAGGTCCAGCGGGCGCCCCTCCAGCGAATAGCTGTAGTTCCCGGAGCTGCCGCTGCGCTTGAGGATGCCCTTGGCCATGCCCGCCTGCACCAGCTCCAGCAGCGTCTTGGTCGGGTCGGCGTGCCCGCGGATCGCAATGACCGCATTGCCGTAGCGGCTTGCCATCTCGATCACCCGCTGGTACTCGACGCCGTACTGCTCGGCCGAGAACGTGTTCTGGTTCGGCTCGAAGTTGATCGTGAACGAGACGATCGTCCGCTCATCCAGCCCGCCGGAGCCGCTGAGCTGCTCGATTTCCTCCAGCACCGCCTCGGCCCGGAACCGCTCGCCGCGCTCGACCTTCGTCACGCCGAGGTATTCCGTGAACAGCGGCGATTCATAGTTCAGCCCCGACGGAAACAGCCCGGCCCGCACCTCGGCATAGCCGCGCGACACGGCCAGGTCCAGCGCGTTCTCCTGGAACGCCGCGAACCCGGTCAGGTTGTTCTCGTCCTCGAAGAACGCGACGTTGCCGGGATAGCCGACGAAGGTGCAGTCGGCCAGCAGCCCGTGCGCGTCTTCCTCCAGCGTCGGCATGACCTCCTTGCCGTAGATGTCCTGCGACATCTTCAGCAGGTCCATGTACTTCTGCGAGCCCTTCGTCTCGTACTGCTTGCGCAGCGCGATGACCTCCTCGCAGCCCTTGAAGTAGCCCGCCACGAACTTCGTTACGAGCTCCTTGTTCGCGTCATAGAAGTCCTTGCGGCATACGTATACGTCCGCCACCGAGCGCGACAGCTCCGCCGTCGACACCAGCACCCGCGCCCCCTGCACCGTCCCCTCGGCGCCGCTGCCGGTGTTCTGCAGGCCGCCGGTCAGGCCGATCATGTCCGGCGTGATCACCAGGCACGCGTCGATCGACTTGTCCTTGCGGAACATCTCGGCCGGGCTGTTGGGCGTGCCGGTGAGATCCTTGGCCCAGACGATCGTGACGTCGTCCCACTTGATCTGCCCGGTCTCCAGGATGTCGTCCAGCAGGCCGACGTGCGGCCCGCCCTGTTGCAGCACGATCTTCTTCCCCTTCAGGTCGGTCACCGTCTTCACATGTTCGCGACACACCATGTGATCGCCGGCCGACCACGTCAGCTGCATGATCACCACGCCCTTGGTCCGCGCGTCCTGCGCGATCACCTCCGACGCCATCCCCACCATGCGGAACGTGCCGCGCAGGAACGGCGTCTTGCCCGCCAGGTAGTCCCGCACCTGCTGCACGAAGTCGTCGCCCGGCGTGAGCTTCAGGTCGAGCCCCTGCTTGGCGAAGATCGTGTTCGGCTGCGTCGCCAGCCCGCCGTTGCAGTAGAACGTCACCATGTCGCCGCCCCAGGTGATGAACGGCACGCGCAGCGGCTTGGTCTGCTGGACGTCGCCCACCTGCACCGCGCCGACCAGCTTGCTGAACGACTCGGCCGCACTGCCGGCAACACTCAGGACCAGCCCGCTCCAAACGACAACCGCCAGGTACCGACCACGGTGTGATGCATGCATGTCCCTGCTCTCCTTGCTGAATGACGCCACGACGCCCTCGTACGCCGCACGTGTCCCCACGGACGGGGCCCCGCGGCATGATCATTCGTCCACCGCCGACGCGTTCGCACCCCGTGCGCAGCACGAATATTGTGGATTAGACCGGGGCCGCGCCGATCCCGCAATTCCAATTGCACCCGCATTTTGGAAAGCGAATCCGCGGCCGCCGGTCTGCACGGCCCGCGCCGCCCGCGCAAGAAAACAGGCCGGCGCCTCACGGCACCGACCTGTCGGAGCGGACTCCCCCGCGGCATTTCCGGCCGCCTACGGGCAGGTCGTGTTCTGCAGGTTCACGAACGGGTCGATGTCGCGCCAGTTCGCCGTCCCGTCCGCGTTCACATCATTGTTGGCGAACGGACAGCTCGGCGTCCCCGGCGCAAACAGCGCCGTCCAGCCGGACACGTTGTCGTTCTGGGCCGCGACGAAGAAGTCGATATCGCGCCAGTTCACCACGCCGTCGCAATTCGCATCCCCGCGGCAGATCACCGGCGCCTCGCACTCGTCCGGCACGCCGTTGCCGTCGGCATCGTCACTCACGCCGCCGGCGATGTCGCATGCATCCAGCACACCGTTGCCGTTGCAGTCGCGCGTCGCGTGCTGCCCGGCGATCACCCGCAGCTCACCGGCGTTGATGAAACCGGCCGAGCCGCCCGGCTCCCCGTACAGGCGTATCGCGTCGCCGGCCACCGGATCAAACGTGATGGCGAATGTCTCATAGTGCACGCCGTTGTCGCCAGGGTAGGGCGGGGTGATCACGAGGTTGCTGACATCCTGCCACACGCCACCTTGGCGCACCTGCACCGCCAGCGTATCGAACCACCCGCCGTCCTGCCGATGCACACCCTCCTGGTACGTCAGCGACCGGAACACCTGCGGCTCCGCAAACGCATACCCCAGCCAATCCTCGTTGCCCTGGTCCCCATGATGAAAAGTGTCGTACTGCCGGCTCATCACCGTGCTCCCCACCGGCGGCAGGTCCCCGTCACGCATCGTCTCCGGGTTCGTGCTGCCGACGCCCTGCGGCTCCGGCGGCGTCAGCGTGAAGACCTTGCCGATGAAGCCGCCCGCGGCCGTCACATCCACCGCCACCGTCTCGCACGCGTCCAGCACGCCGTTACCGTTGCAGTCGGCCGCCGTCCCCGCCAGGATCTGACACTCGTCGGGTACGCCGTCGCCGTCACAGTCCGCACTCACGCCGCTCAGAATGTCACACCCGTCGTCATTCCCGTTGCCGTTACAATCCGCCGCGCCGCCCACCACCTGGCACGACGTCTTGCGAAACGGCACCGGCGTCGTCGTCAGCGCGTCGATGTCGTCGGACAGCCCCTGCGGCAGCAGCGGCGCGTGCCCGCCGTCAAAGAACGAATAGTAGATCATGTGCGGATCGAGCCCGCCGGACTCGTCGACGCCACTCGTGAGGAAATCGTCGTAGTCCACGCTGAACAGCAGCGCCAGCGCCCGCGGACAGACATCGCACGCCTCCAGCCACACGAAGACGAACGCGTCCACATCCGTGCCCGCCGGCAGGCCGAGGTGCACCGCCGGGTCGACCACCTGAACCGCCGCGTATGATGGCGGCCCCAGCGCCTGGTACACCGCACCGGGATTCAGCGCCAGCGCCCCAACCGCGCCGGTAGCCTCGTGATCCGGCGAGAAATACCACCACACGCACAGCGCCCGCCCGAAGGCGAGCGCATCGACATCATCGTCGTCCGCCTCGCTCACGTCCGGATCCGGTGCCAGGTTGCGGTGAACATCACGCTCCGCCGCCATGCCATACGCCGCATCGACCACCCCGAGCCCGCTCCCCGTCGGCCAGGTCAGTGTCACACCCACGTTGACGGCCTCGTCTTGCCCCGTCGCCGTGCCGTACGTTGCGCCCTGCCCCGGCGACGTCGCCGCCACCGGGACGTCACAGAACGCGTCCCAGCCGTAGTGCGCCGCCGGATCGTCATCCAGCGACACCACCAGGTAGTCTGTGCCCGACACACAGTCCGACGCAAAGTAGCCGATTGGCTCCGTCAGCGGGCTGTTTGGCGGAATCAGCGCCCCGTCCGCCGACGTGATCGCGAAATCCAGCCGATCCGCACCGTCCAGGTCGAAGCGATCGTCGAGCAGGCCGGGGATGCCCGCCGGCCCGTGCTGGCAGGTCTCCGCCGCCGTCGCCAGGCCGCCGGTCGGGTCCGGCCAGTAGTCCAGCGCGAAGGCATTGACATCGTTCCACAGGCCATTGGTCGGCCCGGCCAGCAGCGGCCCGCCCCACGCGTACAGATCGCCCGGGTCCAGCGCTTCGTCGCCGTCGGCGTTCGGATCACTCATCTCCGCATCCGACCCGATGTCCACCGAGAAAACGCGGCTGTACTCGGGCGACGCGATGTCGGGAATCTCCACCGGCTCGTCAATGCTCAGCGTCAGCCAGCCGCGGTACATCGCCCGCGACTGGTCGAACTTGTTCCAGCAGGTCTTCGGCGGCCACCGAATCTGGGCCAGCGCGTTGCCGGCTACGCTGATGTGAATCACGTCGCCGCCCCGCGCGAAGACCGTGCTCACGCTCGGCGCCGACGCCGGCAGGTAGACCGCCGCCCCGACGCCGTTCACCACACGAAACCGCTGCGGTACGAGCTCCGTGCCCTGCACCTGCAATGACAACCCGTTCAGCCGGCTCGGATCATCCGGCAGGATGTCGTCCTCCGGATCGTACTGATTCAGGATCTCCGCCCACCATGCGACATGAACCGTCACCGGCACGCCCACCGGCACCGTGTCGATCGCAACAAAGAAATCCGCCGCCAGTTGGCTCGACCCCCACACATTCGTGAACGGGCACTCACAAGTGTGATACGCGTACGCATTCAGCTTCCATCGCACCGTGAACTGGTCCGTGCCGAGACCCTCGGCCGTCGCCCGCCCGAACGCCTCCGCCGTCACCCGGCATCCCGGCATCGAATTGCGGCAGGTCTCCGCCACCGCGATCTGACCATAGTCCCGCCCCGCAAACCCCGGTACGAAGAACCCACGCGCTACGAGGTCGTTGCACGGATTCGGCGGCGGCGGCTGCATGATCGGACACCCCGCCCACCCCGGCGCCGGCGGCTCCGGGCACCCCGGGTCCGCTGGCGGAATGTCGATATCGTAGAACGTCTGCCCCCGCGCAAAGTAATTCGACCCACCCGCGTCTGACCACGTCCCTCCCGCAACACCGAGTTCTCCCAGGAAGAGGACAAGCCCCGCGATGACCATCCGGCCGGCGTCTTGTTTGCGCTGCTGCAACATGAATCTGCTCCTTCGATTGATCGGGCCCGCCGCAGCAAACCGTGTCGCGCCGCGCGGGCCCGCGGCGTCTCATGATTCGGGCCGTTCGACACCGGCCGACCCGCGTCGCCGGGGCGCACACGTTGCCAGCGCCGCTGACAACCAGGCCGCTACCCCTAAATAGGCATCAAAATTGTTCCATTTGACAGCAAATCGACACAACCCCGTCCTTGGGCCCTGAATCGCGGATAACAGCGCGGATTTCTTTCAGCGCCGGCTGCGGTGCGCGGCACGGCACACTGTGATGACCTGCGTGTTATCATGCCCGCATGTCGGCAAACGCTGGTTCGTTCGCGTGCAATCGCGACGCAACGGCCGACCCCGGCTCAGGCAGCGCATGGCCGCCGCGCTGCGCCGCCGGCGACGTTCGGCGCGACGGCGCCCTCGGGAGGACGAACAGTGGAGTGGACCGATTTCATTCACGCCTTCGCGGACCGGTCCCCGCCGGCGCCTGCCGATCAATTGCAAGCCCTCGAGGCCGAACTGGGCTGCGCCCTGCCGGCGGACTACCGCCGGTTTCTCATCGAATGCAACGGCGGGTCTTGCGGCGGGCGACTCCTGTACAACGAACCACTGGCGAACGGCCGCCCCGCGGACATCGTCCTGTGCCGTATGTACGGGCTGCGCTCGCAGCGCTCGTTTTCCCTGCACCACGCGCGTGACTGCTACCAGTCCGCAGGGGACCTCCGGATCCCGCTGGACGTGCTGCCGATCGCCGATGACTGTTTTGGCAACACGATCTGTATCGGCCAGCGCGGTACGCCTCGCGGCAGGATCTACTTCTGGGACCACGAAAACGAGCCGGATCCATCCACGTGGGACGGTTGGGTTGAAACGGCCGGCAACCTTGAACTCATTGCAGCGTCCTTCTCGCAATTCGTTGCCGGTCTCCAGGTTGAGCCGCCCCTGAGCCCGCCGCCGGACTTCACCCTGCGTCTGCGCGACGACTGGTGCCGCTATTGCGATGATCTCGGTCTCGGCGGGGACGTGAATGGCGTCTGGGAGCAATTGCGGGCCTGCTACAGCGAGCCTTGGCGGGCCTACCACAATCTAAGGCACATCGACGAATGCCTGAATTGCTGTGATTGTAGCGATCAGGTCGTCTCGGACCGACGCGCTGTGGCTGTAGCGCTCTGGTTCCACGACGCCGTGTACCGGGCGGGCGCCGCCGACAACGAAACGCGCAGTGCCGCACTCGCGCGCGAGTGCCTGACATCCCTCGGCGCTTCCCGCGAACTCAGCGAGCACGTCGCCGCGCTGGTTCTCGCGACCGACCACCGGCGCCCCCCCAGCGAAGTCGAAGCACAGTTGATTTGCGACATTGATCTGCGCATCCTCGGCCGCGGCATCGACATCTACGACGCCTACGCCGCCGCGATCCAGGCCGAGGTCGGCTTGCCCGCCTCCGAGTACGCGCCACACCGCCAGGCCTTCCTCGAGAACATGCTCGCCCGCGAGCACATCTACCACACCGCCGACTTCCGCCAGCAGTACGAAGGCCCCGCGCGGCACAACCTGCAGCGCGAGCTCGACCTCTGGCGCCGGACGCCGCGGGCGTGATACATCCCGCTGCGGATGTCGCGCGCCACCCCGGGCCCGCCGGCCAACCCACCGTCGCTGCCGGCGGCCACGTACCGGACGCTGGCATCCCGCTCCGCTTGCTCGTATCGTGGCGCCCGGCGGCCCCGCCCCGGCCGCATGTTCGGAGCCGGTTATGAAACGCGATCCCCGCCAGATCGCCATGCTTGTCAGTCTCGCGACCGCCGTCGTCATGCTCGCCGGCAAGGTCACGGCCTATCTTGTAACGCACAGCGCCGCCATCTTTTCCGACGCCGCCGAATCCGTCGTCCACGGCGTCGCCACCGGCCTCGCCGCGTTCAGCCTCTGGTACGCCAGCCGTCCGGCCGATGTTGCCCACCCCTACGGCCACGGCCGCATCGTCTACTTCTCCGCCGGCTTCGAAGGCGCCCTCGTCGCCGCCACCGCCCTCCTGGTCCTCTGGAGCGGCGGCCGCGGCCTGCTCTTCGGCGTCGAAGTGACCAACCTTGCGTTCGGCCTGGCCGTCTCTGGCGGCCTCGCCGTAATCAACCTCGTGCTCGGCACCGCCCTGGTCCGCATCGGTCGCCGGCACAACGCCCTCGTCCTCGTCGCCAACGGCAAGCACGTCCTGTCCGATGTGCTCACCACCCTCGCCGCGATCGTTGGTGTCGGCCTCGTCATGTTGACCGGCCACACGTTCTTCGATCCGCTCGCGGCCCTGGTCATCGGCGTGTTGATCCTCGTCAGCGGCCTGCGGCTGCTGCGCGAGGCGATCGGCGGGCTGATGGATGAAGTCGACCCGCAGGTGATCGACCAGCTCGCCGCCGAGCTGCAGCGTCACAAGGACGCTGGCCACATTGCCGACTTCCACCAGCTGCGCTGCCGCCACATGAATGATCAGCTCTGGGTCGATCTGCACGTGCTGATCCCCGGCAACGTCTCGACGCGCGAGGCCCACGTGCGCGTCACGCGACTCGAGGAAGCCCTGCACGCGCTGCCGCTGCCCGACGACCTCCACGTCATCTCCCACATCGAGCCTGCCGATCACGCGGCGGCCCACCCCGAGGGCCATAGCGAAGCCGACCCCCAAAGCGATCGCCCGGCGAACGCCTGATTCGGCGGCCGTACCGGCGCAGAAAAAGGGCGGGCGGAACCGACGTCACCGCAACGCCCATTCCACCCGCCACCGGTGCATCGGAGGTCGGATCAGAAATCGGAGAAATCGTTATTCTGGTAAGCGTGGTCGCCACCGGCCGCGTGCTCCTGCGACCCGGCCGCCACCGGCTGCGCTTCCTTCTTCGGCTGCGGTCTTGGCTTTCGCTGCGGCTGCGACGGATGATAGGCCTGCACGGCTGCGGCGGCCTTGCTCTTCACGTTGCCGCCGGCCAGCGATACGAGTTCGTCCACCATCGCCTTGACGTTCTGCGACTGCGCGCTCAGCTGTTCGGCCGCTGACGCCGCTTCCTCGGCACCACCCGCGTTCGCCTGGGTAACCTTGTCCATCTGCGAAACCGCCTCGTTGATCTGGTTCAGGCCGCTGGCCTGCTCGCCGCTGGCGCGGGCGATGCCATCGATCAGCTCAGACACCTTCGTGACCGACTTCGCGATCGTGCTCAGCGACTCGCCCACCTTGCCGGCCACGTCGGCACCCTCGCGCGCCCGCGTGACCGAATCCTCGATCAGTTGCGTCGTTTCGCCCGCCGCACCGGCCGCCCGCTGCGCCAGGTTGCGCACTTCCTCGGCCACGACGGCGAAGCCCTTGCCGTGCTCGCCGGCCCGGGCCGCCTCGACCGCGGCATTCAGCGCCAGCAGGTTGGTCTGGAACGCGATCTCTTCGATCACCTTGATGATCTTGCTGATCTTGTCCGACGATTCGTTGATCGCCGTCATCGCGTTATTCAGCTGTTCGGTGGTGCGATCACCCTCGTTCGCCAGACCCTGCGCATCAGAAGCCAACTGGTTGGCCTCGTTGGCGTTCTGTGCGTTGGTCTGCGTCATCGCCGAGAGCTCCTCGAGCGCGCTCGACGTCTCTTCCAGCGACGAAGCCTGCTCGCTCGCCCCCTCGGCCAGCGACTGCGACGCCGAAGACACCTGCCCCGCGGCGTCGTTGACCTGGTTGGCGCCTTCATCCAGCGCCAAGGTCAGGCGCATCACGACCTTGACAAGACTGCGCGCGATCAGCACCGCCAGCACCGTCCCCAGCAGCACCGCGACCAGGCCGACCAGAGAGACGTTGCGCTGTGTGCCTCGCGCGTGGCTCAGCATGACCTCGTCGGTCATCACGTTGCTCTTGACTTCCTTGCGCACATCGTTGAGCAACTGCTGCACGGTCTGCAGCGCCGGCTTGGTTTCCTGTGCGAAGATGGCGTTCGCCTGCTGCAGCCCTTCCATCTGCGAATCCTGCCACGCCAGGACGTGATCGATGGCATCCAGGCACTCGTATGCCAGCGGCTTGGTCTTGGTCATGTAGAACTGCTTGGCTTCCTCGCGCTTGCCTTCCTTGACCAGCCGATCCACCTCCCGCGCGCTGTTGTGCAGCTCGTCGTGCGGCTGGACCACCTTGGCCAGCTCCGCCGCAAACGCCGGGTATTCCTGTTTGAGCTGGGCCACCTCCGGCGAGTCCATCCACTTGCCGAGACTGCATTGCTTCGGGTCCATCTCCGCCTGAACTTCCGTCAGCGACTCGTCCACCAGGACGTCCTTGACCTTGTGGGCCCAGGCCAGGTGATCCGTCTTCTTCTCACGCAGGAAATTCCCCAGCGCCACGTCCGCCTTCTGGTAGACCTTCTCAATCTTGCCCGCCGACGCGTGCAGGTCGGCATGCGGCTGCTCGATTTCCGCCAGCAGTGACTTCAGGCTCGGGATCCGCGCTTCGGCCGCTTGGCGCTCCTCCCCGTATAGCCATTGCCCGAACGCACACTTGTGCGGGTCAAGCTGCACGTCCAGCTTCGTTACCTCGTCATCGGTCAGCAGCGCGCTGACGGCGTTGACCCAGTTCAGGTGATCCACTTCCTTCTGGGCCATCTCGCCATCCAGCTTGTTGCCGACGATGACCTCGTCGGCATCCTGGACGATGTTGCCCACCCCGAAGTACGCCAGCCCCACGACTGCCACCAGAAACGCGAGCACCACGCAGAACCCGCCCGCGATTCGTTTCCCGATCGTCAGATTGCTGAACATGCCAATGTCTCCGTCTTGCTGCCCTTGCGGTCGATCACCAGGAAGCCGTTGATGCGCAAATGATCAGATGTCGCAGGTGCGGTGACGGTCCCCTGGACCTGGCGCGGGAAGGAGTCAAACCCCGGTCTGCCCCTGTTCTCGCGGCGGGCCGAACCCACGCGTACGCCCGCCCCTGCTCGCCCGCCGGCCCACCAGTGCCGTGAGTCGGCGTTGCTTTAGTGCCGTCCTATTGATCGGCCGGCCCACAAGCCCACGTGAAACAATCCGGCGAAAATCCGAGCGCCGCGGTTCGGGAACCCGCCGCGTTTCGGGGCTGAATCACGCGGGCGACCGAAGTCGATTCCGTAGAAGCGCGCACGGGGCTTTTTTAGCTTTTTCTAGTACCGAAACTTGATTTTCGCCTTCCAGGCAACATAGAAGCCGACAGGAGGCGATCCCGAGCGCTCGGTCGTGCGGGTGCGCTGGACGCATGGTACGACAAAACCACAGGAAGGAGTCTAAGAAGCATGAGCTTGAAAGCACGCCGGGGAACGTATCTTGCGACGATCATTATCGCGGCAACGTGTGCGGTTCCAGTCTGGGCGCACGACTTCTCGTGGACTGGCTCCATGGCCGGCGCGGGCGACGGGATCGTCGTCGAATTCGTTCACGAAGATGACGCTCCGTGGGCCGGCTGGGTGAACGTCGAGGTCACCAACACCGGGACCGAGCCCTGGGGCGATTTCCATTTCGAGATCTTCGACCCCAACGGCACGCAGGATATCTCCAACGTCGACTGGGTCGTCGAGCCCCCGAATGAGCCGACCAGCAGCCAGAGCCCGCTCACGTGGGCCGTCGACAACGACGCCATCGGTGCGACCATCGACCTGTTCTTCTATAGCGACCCTGTCGGTCAGGGCGAGACGGCCACTTTCAGCGTCTACAACGTCAACCCCGACGAGTTGTCTTTCTTCGGCGTCGCCTTCTACCCGACGCCGGTGCCGGAGCCCGCAGCGCTGGCCCTGGTCAGCCTCGGCTTCCTGTTCCTCCGCCGCCGCTAGCGGCACGCCCAACTGACCTCACCACGGCCTGCGGCGCAATCGGCGCTGCGGGCCGTTTCTTTTTGGTCTTGCGCCACGCGCACGGTGTGCCCGCCCGATTGCAGCCGGGCGGCCGCTGCCGTAGCATCCGCACAGCGTGAGTTTTCGAGCGGAGGGAACCGCAAAGATGACGCAGACCATCGCCCGCGCACCGAGCTTCGTACACCTGCATCTGCACAGCGAATACTCGCTCCTCGACGGCGCCTGCCGGATCAAGGATCTCGTCGCCCGCTGCAAGGAACTCCAGATGCCGGCGGTGGCCGTGACCGATCACGGCAACCTCTTCGGCGCCATCGATTTCTACACCGCCGCCACCGCCGCCGGCATCAAGCCCATCATCGGCTGCGAAGTGTACATGGCCCCCGGCGACCGCCGCTCGCGCGAGGCCCGCGGCCTGGGCGAGGCCAGCTATCACCTGCTGTTGCTCGCGCAGAACCTGGCGGGCTACCGCAATCTGATGAAGCTCACCAGCATCGGCTACACCGAGGGGTTCTACTACAAGCCGAGAATCGACAAGGAAGTGCTGCGCGAGCACGCCGAGGGGCTGATCTGCACCAGCACCTGCCTGGGCGGTGAGGTGCCGCAGGCCCTGCTGCGTCATGATGCGAAGACGGCCCGGGAGATCGCCGAACTCTATCTCGACATCTTCGGCCCCGACCGTTTCTTCATCGAGCTCCAGAATCACGGCCTGCAGGAGCAGCACGACACCAATCCGGAACTGGCCGCGATCGCCAATCGCCTCGGCGTGGGGACGATCGCCACCAACGACGTGCACTATCTCACGCACGATGACGTCGAGGCCCACGACGTGTTGTGCTGCATTTCCACACGGTCACGCGTGGATGAGGAGAACCGGTTCAAGTTCGAGACCGACCAGTTCTACCTCAAGTCGGCCGAGGAAATGGCCGCGGCCCTGCCGGAGTATCCCGAGGCCCTCGAGAACACCGTGCGCATCGCCGAGATGTGTGATCTCGAGTTCGACTTCACCAAGCGTTATGCCCCCGTATTTGATACGCCACCCGGCAAGTCGGCCGACGACTACCTTCGCGAACTGGTGTACGACGGCGCGCGGGAGCGTTACGGCGAGATCGGCGACGAGCTCCGTGAGCGCATTGACTACGAGCTCGACGTCATCAAGGGCAAGGGCTTCAGCGGCTATTTCCTGATCGTCTGGGACTTTGTCAACTACGCCCGGCAAAACAACATCCTGTCGGTTGCGCGCGGCAGCGGGTGCAGCACGGTCGTCGGCTACTGCCTGGGCATCAGCAAGGTCGACCCGCTGCACTACGGGCTCTATTTCGAGCGCTTCATGGATCCCGAGCGTGACGAGATGCCCGACATCGACATCGACATCTGCCAGGACCGCCGCCAGGACGTGATCAACTACGTCCGCGAGAAGTACGGCCACGTTGCGCAGATCATCACCTTCGGCCGGCTCAAGGCCCGAGCGGCGATACGCGATATCTGCCGCGCGCTCAACGTCCCCCTCGACGAAGCGGATCGCGTCGCGAAGCTCGTGCCCGAAGAGCTCAAGATGACCATCGACAAGGCGCTGAAGGCCGAGCCCGAGCTGAAGCGCCTCTACGACCAGGACAAGACGATTCACAAGGTCATCGACATCGGCCGGCGGATCGAAGGCCTGGCGCGCCATGCTTCGGTGCATGCGGCGGGCGTCGTGATCGCCGACGTACCGCTCGATACGCTCGTCCCACTGCACAAGCCGGCCGATTCCAAAGACATCACGACCCAGTTCGAGGGACCGACGGTCGAGAAGATCGGCTTGCTGAAGATGGACTTCCTGGGCCTGCGCACGCTGTCACAGATCCAGCGCGCCTGCGAACTCGTCGAGAAGCACCACGGCGTCACGATCGACCTCGACCGCCTCGACCTCACCGACCAGCAGGTCTACGAGACGCTCGCCCGCGGCGAGACCAAGGGGGTGTTCCAGTTTGAATCCGGCGGCATGCGCGACGTGCTGATGAAGATGCGCCCCAACCGCATCGAGGACCTCATCGCCGCCAATGCGCTCTTCCGCCCCGGCCCAATGGAGTACATCGACGAGTACGTCGGCCGCAAGCACGGCCACAAGACCTGGAACACCGCCCATCCCGCCATGACCGACGTCCTGCGCGAAACCCACGGCATCATGGTGTACCAGGAACAGGTCTCGCGCATCGTCAATCGCGTCGGTGATATTCCGCTACGCCGCGCGTTCCGCCTCGCCAAGGCCATCTCCAAGAAGAAGGAGGCCATGATCGAGGCCGAGCACGAGCCTTTCCTCAGCGGCGCCGAAGCCAACGGCGTCTCGCGCGAGAAGGCCGAGCAGGTCTTCCAGGACATCCTCAAGTTCGGCGGCTACGCCTTCAACAAGGCCCACTCCACCGGCTATGCCGTCGTCGCGTTCCAGACCGCGTACCTCAAGACGCACTATCCGCTGGAGTTCATGGCCGCCGTGCTGACCTTCGAGAGCGGCAACACCGACAAGGTTGCCGATTACTTCGACGAGTGTCGCCGGCTGCGGCAGCGCGACGGTTCCATCGGCATCCCCATCAATCCGCCCAACATCAACGAGAGCGAGGACGCCTTCACGCCTGTCTATCAGACAGGTGCGAAACTCCGCGGCGAGATCTGCTTCGGATTGGCGGCGATCAGCGGGGTGGGGCACCGCGCGGTCGAGGCGATCATCCACGCCCGCGATCAGGGCGGCCCGTTTCGCGACATCTTCGATTTCTGTGAGCGCGTGGACCTCGGCTTGGTCAACAAGGGCGTCATCGAGGCTCTCATCAAGGCCGGTGCGTTCGATTGCACCGGTGCGATGCGCAAGGCGCTGATGAACGCCGTCGAGAAGGCCATCGAACTCGGTCAGGCCACCCAGCGCGACAAGAAGGCCGGCCAGCTCAGCATGTTCGACCAGCTCGCCGGCGACCAGCCCACGCCGCACCTCGGCACAGAAGAGTGGACCGACGCCGAAATGCTGGCGTACGAGAAGGCCACGCTGGGCTTCTACATCACCAAGCACCCGCTTACCGAGTACAAGGACCTGGTGCAGAAGTTCAGCAACTGCGACACGTCCGAGCTCGGCCGCCTGCCCGATGGCCACCAGGTTCTCATCGGCGGGCTGGTTACGAATCTGCGGCGCGTGATGATCCGCAACGGCCGCTCCGCCGGCAAACGCCTCGCGATTGCCATGCTCGAGGACTTCGCCGGCTCGACCGAGGTCATCGTCTTTCCCGACCAGCAGGAAGAGGCGCTGCCCGCGCTGAAGCCCGACGCCATCGTCTTTGTCGAAGGCGCTGTCGACCGCCGCAAGGAGCAGCCGGCGATCCGCGCCGAGAAGGTCGTCCCGCACGAACTGGCGCGGCGGCTTTATTCTCGCGAGGTGGTGATTCGGCTGCGCAACGGCACGCCGACGCCGGTGGACCTGGCGGCGCTGCGCGACATCTGTCGCCAGCACCGCGGCAATTGTCCGCTGTATCTCGAGGTACAGTCCGAGGAGGGTTGGGCCGCGACCGTCAAAGTGCGCGACCCCGGCACGATCGAGCCCGACGCCGCCCTGCTGGCCAACATCGAAGCAATCGACGGCGTCGCCGGCGTACTCTGCTGCGGCCACCGCGGCGCCGTCGCCACCAGCACACGCGGCGCCGCGGCGCTGTGAGCCGTGCATAGCGCGGGGCCACCCGCCGAACGACTAATCTCCCGCCGCCTGCCGCTCCCGCATCAGCCCCGCCAACCGCTCGAAGTACTCCCGCAGCGCCTTGTGATATTGCCGTGGCACGTCCTCACGCTCGACGTTGTCCAGCATCTCGCGCACCTCGGCCATCGCCGCCGCGATCTCTTCGGCCGATGCATCGCCGCGAATCTGCGGCCCCTCGACCAGCATCCGCCCGATGACCGTCCCCGTTTCGTAGCGCGTCTTCGCCTTCTCCGCCTTCATGTCGTGGGCCGTGCGCTCCTTGCCGAACCGCTCGCCGAAGCCGCGGCCGTAGTTCGGCCCCTGCATGCCCGGCTTGTCCTGGCCCTGCCCCGGGCCGGGCCGCTCGCCCTGGCACATACCGCCTTCGCACACGTCCTGCCGGGTCTGCTCGAGCTGTGACATCTGCGCCTGCAACTCGTTCATCATCATCTCGGCCATCTCCAGCTCGGACAGCTGTGACGCTGCATCGGACAGCGCGTTGGACGCCTGCGCCGCGCCCTGCCCCTGGCTGCCGGGACTCTGGCACTGCTGGCAGGCCTGGGCCGCCTTGGCCAGCGCGTTGGCCAGGTTCTTGCACTGCTTCTGCGCCTTCTGATTCTGCTGCAGCTTCTTGGCGAGCTGCTGAATCTGCTGCTTGGTCATCCCCTTGTCGCCGAGCTGTTTCTGCAGTTCCTTCTCGAGTTGCTTCGGATCCATGTTGGCCAGCTTGTCGAGCAGCTTCTTGGCCTCCTCCTCGCTCATGCCGGCCTTGTTCTCGAGCTCCTTCTGAATGCGGAGCGTATCACTCAGCTTCGCCACCTGGTCCGCCAGCCGCTGCAGCTTCTGCTGCATCTCCGCCAGCTTGCGCTGCGCTTCGGGGTCGTTGGCATTCTTGGCAGCTTCTTCTATGTCGCGCGCCATCTGCTCCAGCGCGTCCTTGGCGGCCTTGAAGTCCCCGTCCGCCAGCGCCTTGCTCAACTTGTCGTTCGCTTCCTGGTTGCCCGGTTCGTCCAGCTTCTTGAACATCCGCTGCAGGTCGCGCAGCCCGCTCTGCTCCGTCGCTTCCAGCTCGCGCTTGAGCTTGTCCTTCACGTTGTCCAGCCGCTGCACCGCCTGCTCACGCACATCCTCCGGCTTGAGCGACGGCCCCTCCGGCATCTCCAGCGGCGCCATCAGGTCCTCGGCCAGGTCCTTCAGGTTCTCGTTCTGCTGCGCGAGTTCCTTCATCCGCGCCGCGCGCTGCTCGAACTCCGCCTGGATCGCGGCCCGTTCCTGCCGCGCCTGCGACTGCAGCTGCCGCGTGTCGTCCTCCGGCTCCGCCGCGAACAGGCCCACCGTCGGCATCAGCCACGCGACCAGCAACGCCGCACAAACCGTCGCCGCCGACCACGGCCACAACTGCGGCGCCGCGTGGCGGATGTGCGTGGGCACGTGAATGTGCCCGGCCGTCTTCTCCGCGTCGCGCACCGCCGCCTGGGCGAAGGGATCAGTGCTGCGATACATCACGAGCGCCGAACTGAGCCGCTCTTTCAGCCCCGCCGCCCCGTCGAGCGCCACCGCCGCCTGCAGCGCGGTCGGCCGGCTCAGGTAGGTTGCCGCGAACGCGCCGACCACGGCCGCCGCGGCCGCCGCCCAGCCTACGTGCCACACCGGCACCGCCAGGTCGAACAGGCGTGCCACGATGATGGTCAGTCCCCACGCCGCCGCCGCCGCCAGCACGGTGATGCTCAGCCAGTGCAACAGCAGGTTGGTCCCCAGCCGGCGCCGGGCGAGCAGGATCTGGCGTTCGAGAAACGTCATGACACACCTCCTGCGATGGAATTCACAGTTCCCTGTTATCATAGGTCGGGCCGCGGCCCCCCTCAATTCATTTCGGCCGCCGCCTGCCGAATCTTCTTGAGCCCGCGCCCGGCCTCGACTAAACCGGGCGCATGGCCGCCACCCCCCGTACCCGCTTCTGGATCGGTCCCTCCGGCTGGAGCTATGACGACTGGTACGGCATCGTCTATCCTCAGCCCCGCCCCCGCGGCTTCAAACCCCTGACCCACATCGCCCGTTACTTCAACGCGACAGAAATCAACACGAGTTTCTACCGCATCCCGTCCGCGCGAATGACCGCCGCCTGGCCGCCGCTGGTTGGCGCGGACTTCCGCTTCGCCCTCAAGCTCACGCGCACCTTCACCCACGAGCGCTCCAGCTTTCCGCCCCGGCGGGACGTGGATGCGTTTCGTGAGGGGGCGCGGCCTTTGCGCGAGGCCGGCGTGCTCGGCCCACTGCTGATCCAGTTCCCCTGGTCTTACCGTTGCACGCCCGAGGCCGTTGACTGGCTGCGCCGCCTGGCCGACACGTTCCGCGATTTCGACCGCTTCGTCGAAGTCCGCCACGCCTCATGGACGACGGACGAGGGCCTGGACGCAATCCGCGCCGCTGGCGGCTACTGCAACATCGACCAGCCGGCGCTGCACGACTGCATCGGCCCGACCATGCACGTGTTTGGCGACAGCGCCTACGTACGGTTCCACGGCCGCAACGCCCCGAACTGGTTCGCCGATCATGTCCCCGCCTTCGAACGTTACAACTACCTCTACAGCGACGACGAGCTGCGCGACTGGGTGCGGCGCCTCAATGCCATCGCCGAGCGGGCACACGATGTGTACGTCTTTGCCAACAATCACTATCGCGGCCAAGGCCCCGCCAACGCCCTCGAGCTCAAGGCGCTGCTTGGCAAAGCGCAGGTGGACGCGCCGGACCAACTCGTTGCCGCCTTTCCGCGACTGCGCGAATTCGTCCGGCGGCGCCCACCGGCGAGTCTTTTCGACGAGCTCGAATCCTGAGACCCGGGCCGTACCAGCGTGTCAGTTCAGCGGTCCATCCGGTGGACAGAAGCAATCGGTAGGTTCGTCCGCCAGGATGGTGGCACCGCTCAGCGTCGCCGACTCGCCTTCGAAGAACTCGACACCCAGCAGATGCCAGGACTGGCCCATGGCGAAGCGGCACTCGAAGTCATACCACTCCATGCCGAACGCCACCAGGTGGGCCGCTGCCAGGTCCGCCGTGTACAGGTTCAACCCGCCCGCCGTGTTGATCGGCAGGTCCACCGTCAACATCGGCTGCGCCGGCAGACCGCCCGGCACATCGAGTTGGACCCAGATGTTGTCCACCGTCTCCACAGTCTGGTTCGGCTGCAGCCGGACCGCGGCCATGCGAAATACCTGGCAGTCCGGATCGACCGTCCCGTCGTAGTACAGGAACAGGCGCATCGTCACGGCGTTGTCACCGTCGTAGCGATTCGGAATCGCGACCTTCCAGCCGACCGCCGGCAGGAGCCGCGGCGTCGACTCAAACGAGTTCGCATTGCCATAGGGGCCGGCACGACCTGGCGAGGTCTCGTTGCGGTAGAACTCATCAACGAAGACGCTGAAGAACTCGGGGCCCGGTTCACCTTGCGGGCCCGGTTCGCCTTGCGGACCCGGCTCGCCCTGCGGGCCTTGCTCACCCGGCGGGCCCTGTTCCCCCGGGGCGCCGGCCGGCCCGGGCGCGCCCTGCTCACCCTGGGCTCCCGTTTCCGGCGCTTCCTGCGCCCCCTGGCCGCCAGGGACGTTGGCCGCCGACAGCGCCGCCAGCAGCGCGCCGGAGCCGAGGGTCAGCAGATCACGCCCCCAATCCTGCAGGCCGAGCGCGCTGCCCGGATTGCAGCCCGGTAACACGACGAGTGTCACCAGCAATGATGCGCTGCACACTACACATAGGGGTTTCTTGCGCATTGGACACCTCCCTTTCTACGTAGCTGTGAAGTAGAAGTGATGGTCACGAAACAACTTGGCCCGATGCGCACCATTCTACTTCGCGCAGACTTCCTGCCAAGGAGAAAGAGGGACAATCGGGACGACTCGACGGGATGAACGGTCGTTCGCGAGAATCAAACCCGCATGTCAACACGTCGCCAATGAGGCCAGGAACGATGGCATGTCACGTTACTGTAATGTGATCCCCAATACCTCCCCCAGTGGTCTGAGGGAAGCTTGCAGTGCCTTGAAGGTGTCGAAGTCGAGCGACTGCTGACCGTCCGAGAGCGCGGCGCGCGGGTCGGGATGCACCTCGACCAGCAGGCCGTCGGCGCCCGCCGCCAGCGCCGCCCGCGACATGGCCGGGACGTATTCGGCACGCCCGGTGCCGTGGCTGGGATCGATGAGCACCGGCAGGTGTGACAAGTGCTTGACGACCGGCACGATCGAAAGGTCGAGCGTGTTGCGCGTGTGGTCGGCGAAGGTCCGCACGCCGCGCTCGCACAGCAGCACCGCGCGGTTGCCACCGCTGACCAGGTACTCCGCGGCGAGCAGCCATTCCTCGACGGTCGCCGCCATGCCGCGTTTCAGCAGCACCGGCCGCGGGCTTTTCGCCAGGCGCCGCAGCAGGGGATAGTTCTGCATGTTTCGCGTGCCGACCTGGAGGATGTCGGCGACCTCTTCCACGCGGCCGGCGTTTTCGACGTCGAGTACTTCGGTCACGATACCGATACCGGATTCCTCTTTGGCCTTCGCCAGGATCCGCAAGCCGGCGGCCCCCAACCCCTGGAACGCATACGGGCTGGTCCGCGGCTTGTAGGCCCCGGCCCGCATCAGCCGCACGCCCAGCGACCGCATGAACGCCGCCGTCTCGATGATCATCTTCTCATCTTCCACCGAACAGGGCCCCGCGATCAGCGTGAAGTTGCGGCCGATCTCGATGCCCGCGATCGGAAAGGCACTTGGCTCCGGATGCGTTTCACGTGAAACGAGTTTGTAGCCGGACGTGATCCGGACCACATCCTCCACCCCCGGCATGAGCAGCAGCACATCGCGCCCCTCGGGGCCGCGATTGCCCGTGATGCCAATGGCCGTCCGATGCTGGCCGGGAATGACGTGCGGCGTGTATCCCAGGTAGCGGATCTTGGCGGCGACGCCCTCGATCTGTTCTCCCGTGGCGTTGGCGTTCATCACGACGAGCATGGCGTTTCTCCTCGACGCGCCGCGGCCCCCGTACGCTGCCGCCCGGCGCGACGCTAGCGGCGGGCAACCGGGCCAGCGTACCGCCTGAGCCGCGTCGTTCCAAGCCGCCGGCGGCGATAGGGGCGCTGGCGGAGCCCGGACGCCGTCGGTCGCGCAGACCGATAATGTACGCCGCACCGGGAGCCCGGACCGTTTGTGCCGCCACCGGGGCAGCGACCTTGCGAACAGGCGATCGACTCCGGCGTACTACCGGAGAGGGGGGCACGGGACGGGCGCCGCCACCCATTCGGGCGTTGGCCCTTCCTGACCGATGATAGTATTATTAGGGCTTTGGCCTGTTCCGCTGGACCGAGGAGAACGCAATGAGGTCTTGGCTGCCCGGCTTGCTCGCGCTGGCGTGCATCAGCGGCTTCGTGGCCGCCACGTGCGGCCAGACGCGCGTAACCGGCTCACGAACCGGCGCTGTGCTGGACCGGCCGAGTTCGCGTGGTGCTTCGCTGCAGCTCGGCGGCCGATTCACACGCGCCAGGCGTGGGCTGCAAACGCCACAGCGTCAAGTCTCCATGTTCGGCCAGGACGCATTCCAATTCTCGCGCACGTACCAGAATCGCGGCCGGGGGGCCGCGGCGCAAAGTCGGCTGCCACGATCGCTCGCGATCGCGCAGACCGGGTTGCGAATGCCGCTTGGAGCGCCCCGCGGGGCCACGCTCTCATGGACCGGGTATCGGACTGGGGCGGCGAGCATCGTGCCTGGCATGGTGCCCGTGCTCTCGGTCGCGCCGCCGACAATGGACCACCGCGGCCGCCGCCTGCCGACTGTCGATGCCCACCTCTACACCCCCGATCGGCATCAGACCCGCTTTCACCGCTTGGTTGGGCTCAACGCGACGCCCGAGGGCCCGGCGACGCCGGCGTTCGACAACCTGACCGACGAGCTGATCGAGCACAACGAGCGCCGCGTGCAGCGCGCCGAGCAACGCGCCCTCTTCGAGTTCGAGCAGGGCACCGTCGAGGCACGCGACCCCGAAACTGGCCGATTCCCGAACTGCCGCGAGTGCCCGCTTCACCTCGACCGAGCCCGCGAGCTGCTGCAAATCGCACGTGATATGACCCCGGATGAGCACATTCCATCGCTCCTGCTCGCGCATGATGCACTGGAGCGCGAACGGCCCTCACTGGCGACGTACTACCTCGTCGAAGCCTATCGCCGCGAGCCGACGCTCTTCGCCGAAGACGACGGTGACGAAAGCGCCCGCAACGTGCACAGGTACTACGGCGATGTCGACGACGACGGGCGCTCGGCGATCGTCGCCGCGCAGATGCGCCGCTACGTCCGGCTGGGTGACTTGAATTCGAGTGAGCCGAGTGCGTGGCTGCTGTCGGCCTATTGCGCCTGGCAGCTGGGCGACATGACCCGGGCCGCCACCGCCGCGGATCGCGTATTGGAGCTCGGCCGGGGCGCGGAAGACATCGAACGCATGGCGCCCGTGTTGAGCATGGCGCTGGAGCTGCAGCAGCAGACGCGGCGCTGAGATCCGCAGCGCCGCCCGCATCCTGGCCGCGGAAGCGGTCAGCGGCGTGTGGCCGCGGTGGATCGACACGGAGCGCCGGCTGGCTGATCAACCAGGTGATTACGACAGGTTCAGCTTGAAACAAGGGTCATGAGCGAGCAACCCGGCACGAATTCCGACGCGACCTGGGGGGGCAGCGGCTATCGCAAGGGCATTGTCGTCAGCGTCCTGGTGCACGTGCTGCTGTTCGCGGTTGCGTGGCTGCTCGCGTTCGGCCTGGCGTACAACTTCAAGGGCTCGCCGACCCTCGGGGCGCCGATCCGCTGGATCAAGAGCCTGTACACGACGGTGCAGCCGGTGCCGGCGGGGGCCAGCGACTGGCTGACGGAGTTCTTCCTGCCGCTGCTGGTGCCGGTGGTCGCGATCAAGCTGACCGTCTTCGTGCTGATGGGGCTGCACCGGGCATCGTGGCGCTATGTCAGCCTGCGGGACGTGTTCAGCGTGACGCGGGCGGTCTGGGTCGCCTTTCTTGCGATCTTCGTGCTCTACTATGGCCTGCAGAACGCCCAGGTCTTCGGCATCGACACGCAGATCTTCGACGACCGCTTTCCCGATTCGGTCTTCCTGCTCGACTTCGGGCTGACCATCGCGCTGGTGGTCGGCGCGCGGCTGGCCGTACGGCTTTATCACGAGGAAGTGCGGCCGATGGCGGACGGGGTCGTCCCCAAGCTGCTGATCGTCGGTGCAGGCAACGCGGCCGAGAACGCCGTGCGCGAGATCATGCGCATGCCGGAGCAGCGCTACCGCATCGTCGGCTTCCTCGACGACGACCGCGGCAAACTGCACACGCAGATCCACGGCTTCGAGGTTCTGGCCCCCATCGAGGACATCGGATCCGTCTGCCGCGAGTACGCCGTCGACGAGATCCTGATCGCGATCCCCTCCGCTTCGCGGCAGCGGCTCCGTCAGGTGGTCGAGCTGTGCCAGGGCACAAACCTGCGGTTCAAGACGCTGCCGGCGTTGACGGACCTGATCGAGGGACGGGCCTCGGTCAAGGAAATCCGCGACGTCGACATCAACGATCTGCTCGGCCGGGCGCCCGTGCGGCTCGACGACGAGGAAATCGCCAAGTTTATCCGTGACCGGGCAATCATGGTCACCGGCGCCGGTGGGTCGATCGGCGCCGAGATGTGCCGGCAGATCGCGCGGTTCAAGCCGCGACGGCTGGGCCTGGTCGAGCGGTCGGAGCCGAGCCTGTTCCTGATCGACCGCGAGCTGCGCAGCAGCTTCCCGGAGATCGACGTGGTGCCGTACGTGGCGGACGTGGCCGATGCGGTCCGCATGGACACGGTCTTCGGTCACGAGCGGCCGACCGCGGTCTTCCACGCCGCCGCCCACAAGCACGTGCCGATGATGGAGTACAACCCCGGCGAGGCCATCAAGAACAACGTACGCGGCACACGCACGGTGGCCGACATGGCCGCGCGCTACGGCTGCGAGAAGTTCGTGATGATCTCCACCGACAAGGCCGTCAACCCGACCAGCGTGATGGGGTGCTCCAAGCGCGTCGCGGAGATGTACATCCAGGGCCTCAACGCGCGCTCCGACACACAGTTCGTCACGGTACGTTTCGGCAACGTGCTCGGCAGCAGCGGCAGCGTGATCCCCATCTTCCGCGAGCAAATCGCTCGCGGCGGCCCCGTCACGGTGACGCATCCGGAGATGGTGCGCTACTTCATGACGATTCCGGAGGCGTCGCAACTCGTGCTCCAGGCCGCGTCGATGGGCAACGGTGGCGAGGTATTCGTGCTGGACATGGGCGAGCCGGTGAAGATCGTCGAACTGGCGCGCGAGATGATCACGCTCTCGGGGTTCCGCCCGGATGTCGACATCATGATCAACTTCAGCGGCATGCGCCCTGGCGAGAAGCTCTATGAGGAGCTGATGATCGAGGGCGAGGACGTGTCGCGTACTGCCCATCCGAAGGTCGGCATCTGGCAGAACATCGAGGTCAAGTGGCAGTGGCTGGTCGACATGATCGATCGTCTCGTGATGGACGCTGACCAGCTCAACGGCGACGTGCAGCAGGCCCGGCTGCGCCTGAAGCAGATCGTTCCCGAGTTCTACCTGGAGCCGCCGGGGACCGAGCAACCGCGCGAACACACCGCGGCCCGGACGGCAGCGGCGTCGAATGCCAAGATCGCGCCAGCGTAAGATAGATATGGCGAATGGCGATTGAAGGGGGAGGGGGTGTACGTCAGCGCGTAGAAAAGGCCGCGGAACGACCCAATCGCTCCGCGGCCATTGGTCAGGCACGCGCACCCTACGCTAACGTGCCGGATACGCTGTTTGGTCTAGCGACGACGCAGCAGCAGGCCGAGCGACAGCAGCAGCAGGCTGGTGGGCTCGGGCGTGAGCGTGAAAGCGTCGTACCAGATGTCGTCGCTGCCGCCGGTGAGGTCGAGCGCCCGGACCTTGACGGTGATCGGGAGGCCGAGCTCGGGGCCGGTGTCGCCGGTGGTGTAGGTGACGCCGTCGACCTGACGCCAGAGGTCGGTGACGGTGTACGACATGGAGGCCAGCGGGACGAAGCTGTTCAGGTCGTACATGTTGGTGCCACCGTCAATGACGCTGAGGTAGCCGATCTCAAAGGACATCTCGCCGAGGGGCTCGCTGCCCTGGTAGATCCAGCCGTCGAAGGTGTAGGTGGTGTTCGGCTGGAAGGGATGATCGACGCCGGCGCGGACCGAATCCTGGTAGAGGGTCTCGTCCGAGCTGAGGGTCTGCATCGTCCACTGCCGGCCGTCGGCAGGGTCGCCGTTCAGGAACGAGAGGGTGTCCTCGAGCTCAGGATGCTGATCGGAACCACCCGCCCAACCGGTTGCCGCATGGGGATACTGGAAACTGCTGTCCCAGTGTGCAGCCTGATTGGAGCTGCCGGGGATCTCGAAGCCGGCGTTGACGAGCATGTTGGCTTGCGCAAAGGAAACCGTCGCGACGAGCATCGCCGCAATCGCCAGACTCTTCTTCATGATTCTCTCCTCCAAGTGAAATGTGTGGAATGCGGAAGTTGATTCTTCCTCAAGTTCGTCCATAGAGGACGGTCGCGTCCTCGCCTCTCTCCTGCCGTTGTTCGAAAAGCGGCGCTCCGTCCGGCGAGCGGAGCGCCGTGCAACACAAAGACTACTGCATGAAGGCGACCTGCATGCCGGCGACGTCGACGAGATCAATGTCGCAGTCGCGGCTGGGCAGCTCGAAGTCGTATGCCCGCCGGCCATACGTCAGCGGGCCCTTGTCGGGGCCGGTCAGGTTCGTGGCCATGTCGGCCAGGTCGTCGATGTCGACCATTCCGTCACCGTTGCCGTCGCCCGGCAGAGGCGCGGGCTGCGGCTCGAGGATGTCGATTTCGGCAATCCACGACGCGACGAAGGGCTTCTGGCGACCGTCCACGTCCTGCCAGTCGGCGGGGTACGTGTCTTCGCAGGCGTTCCAGGCGGGGCTGTTGGCGGGGTGCCAGTAGCCGCGCCAGGGATCGACGAACAAGTCACTGCTGTCGTAGCTGACGTTGTAGAAGACGAAGCGGATCTTGGTCACGCCGGTGGCCAGCGTCTGCGACGCACAGTCGTAGACGTGCGTGTAGCTGGAATTGTACAGGCCGGGGTTGGTGGTGATACCGAATTCGCCGTTGGTGACGCCCGTCGCGAGGGGGGCCAGGTCCTGAAGCGAGTCGTCGTAGGAGACGAAGACGTCGTAGTGCATGAAGGCGCGTGCCATCTTGCTGTTGTCCTCGGTCCAGACGACGATTTCGCCGATGTCGACGGGTTCGTCGAAATCGTAACGGAAGACGTTGGACGCATAGGCGAAGTCGCGCAGCGGGGCGGCGAAGATGCCGGTGCCGTCGGTGAGTTCAGGCATCCAGCGCTCGGGTGAGGAATCGCTGGCACCGTGCCAGAACCCCGGGACGGGCCACTCATACGGGTTCTCTTCGCCGTTGAACTGCTCGAGGCAGCCGAGGTAGTTGAAGTTGAAGCACTCGACGAAGTTGTTGGGGTCGACGTCGCCGGACTCGAACTCGGCGCCCGCGCCGACGGTCGTGAAGGCGATCATGTCGTCGAGGGCGATGTAGCGATCGATATCAGGCGGCGGGGCGTCGAGACTGAATTCGGAGTAGTCGTAGTCGCTCAACACCTGCCCGGTCGCCGCCAGCGGAAGCGCCAGCAACGTCAGGCCGACCAGCCATGTGCGTGTGTTCCTCATGCCGCTTTTCCTCCAGAGTATTGTGCCGTTAAGGTCAGGTCGTGCTGCTTACCACCAGATGACGTCCAGCGGCATCAGGTTCGTCGCGCCGCCGAAGCCGAAAGTCGCGTTGCGTTTGAGGTCGAAAACCGTCTGGGCCTTGATGAGCTCGGGGAAGTCGTTGGCCTTCTTCTGCTCGACATGGCCGTCGCCGAACAACTCGTTGGCCCCGAAGAAGCTCGACGGCAAGTGCGGCTCGCGCGAGGGGTTGAGCCCCCAGCCGACGCCATGGTTCACCCGCCAGTCGCCGCCGCCGAACCAGGCCATGACCGTGTCGAGCATGAGCACCTCGTCGGCCTTGCCCTCGCGGGCGACGTACTTCTTGCGCTTGCGGAGGATCTCGCTCTCGAGCAGCTCGTCCACGTAGTCGGCGCCGGTGCTCTCCCACTCGGCGGGGTCGTTCTTCACCTCGTGCAGGGCACCGGTGTAGACGTAGCTGATGTGAATGTAGATGTCTTCCATCGACTCGATGCCGTTGCCCGTGCCGGGGCCGGCCAGCTCGTTGGAGAAGGTGACCATGTCCGGTGGCACGAAGGGGCAGTAGAACACGTCGTGGGTGCGGGTGCGTTCCTCGGCTTCGGCGTCGAGCACCAGGCCGCCCATGTGCGAGGCGATCTCCTCGTGAACGCTGTAGGTCCACATGCCGGCGGCCTCGCGTTCCGAGCGGGCGTCCACATCGCCCATCGAGTTCTGATGGGGGTAACGGCGGTATTCGTTCTGGTAGGTCATCAGCGAGATGCCGATGTCGTGCAGATTGGCCGAGCACTTGACGACCTTGGCCTGCTGCCGCGCACGGTGCAGCGACGGGAGGAGGATGGAGATGAGCAAGGCGATGATCGCGACGACGACAAGCAACTCGATGAGGGTGAAGCCTGAACGCCGCGCGTCAGCAGATCTGGAAGACATGTCGCGTACCTCTGCGTATCAGAAATGCATTGTCAAAGTCTACGGCCATGTTTGACATAATATAAGGCCGGCGCCGGCGCGTGTCAACACAAAGTAAGGCGAACGCAAGGGGCGTATGTGGGGACCGTTCAAGAACGTGAACCGTGGTCTGCTTCGAGCCCGCACACAAATGTAAACCGTTTCATATTGGTGCCCTATGGGGCGCTCGTTTGTGGCGCGTGGTGCGCAAGGTGTTCTGCTTCATGATCTTGTAGGCGCCGATCTCAATCGGGTATCGGCTGCGTTTGTGTACGCTGAGCCGAAATGGAAACACAAACTATTGGGGACCGAACCGGTGCGGAATGCTACCCTGGCCACCCGGCTTGGCCGCACTTATGCTATAACAAACAATTGACAATTTCGCGCGCCTGCCGTATAAGGAAAGGGTGGGACGAGCCAGGTCTCGGCACTTCTGGATTCCGCTTCGCCGGCCCGTTGGGAGAGCGAACCCGTGAGCACACGCGACATCGCCAAACACCGCGAGATCTATGAACGGATCCACCACGCGATCCTCAGCGGCGAGTATGCCATCGGCCAGCGCATCCCGACCGAGGCCGAACTCGGGTCCTGGTATCACGCGTCCCGCCCGACGATCGCCCGCGCGCTGCGCGACCTCGAGCAGGAAGGCTACCTCACGCGGCGACGTGGCGCGGGGACGTTCGTTCGCGAATTCAAGCGGGCGCCCAGCCGGCTGCTGGGCCTCACTGTACCGCACACCGAGAGCGGCATCCTGGCGCCGGTCTGCAGCGAAATCCTGCACCGGGCCGAGAAGTGCGGCTATGGCGTGCTTTTTGGTGGCGCCGTAGCCCGGCGAGCGGAAGCGGTTCCGCAGGACATCGCTGCGTTTTGCCAGCCTTTCATCGAGCGCAAGGTCGCTGGCGTCTTTTTCCTCCCGCTCATCCCGCCGCGCAGCCGGCAGGATGCGAACCGGCAGATTGCCCGGCGGCTGACCGAAGCGGGAATCTCCGTCGTGCTGCTGGATCGCGACATTCAGGACTACCCGGACCGCAGCCCGTACGACCTGGTCGGCGTCGACAACCGGCGTAACGGCTACGTGGTCACGCAGCACCTGCTCAAGCAGGGCTGTCGGCGGATCGTGTTTGTGACGATCGACCTGCCGGTGAGCACGAGCACCGCACGGGCGGCGGGCTATCGCGACGCGTTGGTGGACCACGGCATCACGCCGGAGCCCGATTGGGTGCAGCGTTGGGCGACCACCTATGATGTCGACTTCGTGCGTGGCTTGCTCGCATTGCAGGCGGACGCATTCGTCTGCATCAATGATGACGTGGCCCGACTGCTGATGCACCATCTCGCGGTGCTCGGGGTGCGGGTGCCGGACGACGTGCGCATCGTCGGGTTCGATGATCTGCCGTTCTCTGCGTCGTTGCCGGTGCCGCTGACGAGCATGCACCAGCCCACGCGCGACATCGGGGCGTCGGCGATGGACGCGATGATCAGCCGGCTCGAGAACCCGCAACTGCCGGCACGCGACATCATGCACCGCTGCGAGCTCGCCGTACGCAAGTCGTGTGGCTGTGAGCTGACCAGCGGCAACCCCAAGCAGGTTGCCGCCGGCTAGCGCAACCCCGCGCTCGTTGCCCCGAGGTAATCACCCGTGCCGCCACGCCGCGCCCGTGCTCATGCCGCCCGCGCCACGGCCAACTGGTGATGGCTGACTGGCAACGCTTTCCCTACAGCCGCTTCGGGCCGGCGGCGAGCACCTCTGGCGGACAGCCCTCGGCGAACAGCTTGAAGTTCTCGATGTAGCGGGCCGCCAGACCGTCGTAGGTCTTCCAGTACTCGTCCTTGTCGCCCCAGGCATTGGACGGATCGAGCACATCCTCGGGGACGTCCGGACACGTCAGCGGCACCTCGAACCCGAACAGCTTGTCCTTGCGGTACTTCACGTCGCTGAGCTGCCCCTGCAAGGCCGCGTTGAGCATGTTGCGCGTGTGGCGGATACTGATGCGCTTGCCAACGCCGAAGCGCCCGCCGACCCAGCCGGTGTTGACCAGCCAGCAGTAGCAATCGTGCCGCTTCATCTTCTCGGTCAGCAGCTTCGCGTAGTCGAACGGATGGTGCACCATGAACGGCGCGCCAAAGCACGCGCTGAACGTGATCTGCGGCTCGATCCCGAGTCCGATCTCAGTGCCGGCGATCTTGGCCGTGTAGCCACTGATGAAGTGATAGATCGCCTCGTCCGGGTTGAGCCGCGCGATCGGCGGCAGCACACCCTGCGCATCACACGTGAGGAACACGACGTTTTTCGGGTGCGAGTTGACGTAGCCCTCGTCGATGAGGTTCGGAATCAGGCTGACCGGGTACGATGCCCGCGTGTTCTCCGTAAAGGCATCGTCGTCGAGATCAATCCGCCGCGACGCCGGATCCCAAACGACATTCTCCAGAATCGTGCCGAAGCTGTGGGTGGCCTTGTAGATTTGCGGCTCGTTCTCGGACGACAGCCGAATCACCTTGGCATAGCAGCCGCCCTCGAAGTTGAACACGCCCTCGTCGCTCCAGCCGTGCTCGTCGTCGCCGATGAGTCGCCGATGCGGGTCGGCCGACAACGTCGTCTTGCCGGTGCCCGAGAGGCCAAAGAACAGGGCCACGTCGCCGTCGGCGCCGACATTCGCGGAGCAGTGCATCGCCATCACGCCCTGCAATGGCAGCAGGTAGTTCATGATGGTGAACATGCTCTTCTTGATTTCGCCACCGTAGCTCGAGTTCGCAACGATGGCCATCTTCCGCGCGAAGTTCAGCACGATCGCCGTGTCGGTGCGCGTGCCGTCGATGCGCGGGTCGACCTTGAACGACGGGGCGGCGATGAGCGTGAACTCCGGCACGTGCCGTTTGAGCGCATCCCGATTCGCCGTCGTGATGAACATGTTCCGTGCGAAATGGCTCTGCCAAGCCTTGGTGGTGATGATGCGGATCGGCATGCGGTACTGCGGCGCGGCACCGACATAGCAGTCCTGCACGAACAGCTCTTCACCTTGCAGGAACGCCTGGAGCCGCGTGAGGATGCCGTCGAACTGGGCCTCGGTACAGGGACGGTTGTACTCGCCCCACCAGATCCGGTCGGCGTTCTCGGGCTCGCGGACGACGTACTTGTCGTTGGCGGCCCGGGCGCTCCACTTGCCGGTGTTGACGATGAACGGCCCGCCCGCCACCAGATGCCCCTCGTTGCGGAAGATGGCCTCCTCGACCAGCGCCGGCGTCGGCAAGTTCCAGAACACCTCATCAAGCTCGCGCAGCCCGTGATGCTCGAGCCCGAAGTCGCTGGCCAGTTCCCTGGCTTGTTTGGTGGCGGGGGTGTTGAATTCGAGATACTTCATTGCGCTACTCCGTAGCGAGTTGTCAGTTGTCAGTCTTCAGTTGTCAGTCTCGGTATCGCGTGTTTGCTTCGCGACGGGGAAAACGCAGCGCTGCGGTTGCGCTTCGCGCACGCGCAGTAAGAGGCCACTGAGCATCCGTTTGACCTCCGCTACGTCGCCGGTCAGTCCCTCGGCCACATCGCCGGAAAGAAACCCGAGGTCGCCAGCCAGCAGAACGTGGTACTCCAGTTCGCTTGCCGAGCCTGTGGCAATATGCAGGAAGCGGGCGAAGTCCGCACTCGTTCCCCGCCCGCAGCCCTCCGCAATGTTCGCTCCGATTGACGCAGCTGTCCGGCGAAGCTGGGCGGTGAGGCCGAACTGCTCCCCCGTCGGGAATGCCCGCGACTCCCGGTACACGCGCAACGTTAGGGCATGCGCCTTTTGCCACACCTTCAGCTCGTGAAAGTCCTGCATGGCCGCCACACTCGCAACTGACCACTGATAACTGAAAACCTCACGACCAGTTTCTAACCAACTTCCGATCCCCGATATACAGCTCATTCGGGGCGTTCGGATCCAGCGCCCACTTGATGCGCTCGATGCCTTCGGTAACGTCCTTGATCGTCCCGCAGAAGCTGATTCGCAGGTACCCCTCCAGGCCGAACTCCACCCCCGGCACCGTCACCACCAGCACCTTGTCCAGCAGGAACTTCGCCAGCCGCGTCGAGTCCTTGTCATAATTGCGGAAATCCGCGAGACAATAGAACGTCCCGTCCGGCTTGGTCACGTGCACCCCGTCGAACGAGCGCAGCCGATCGATCAGCACGTTGCGGTTGTTCTCCAGCGTTGTGCGCAGACTGTCCACCGACGACTGGATGCCGTTCAGCGCCGCCGCCGCCGCCCGTTGCAGCACCACCGACGGTCCCGACGTCTGGTGTCCCTGGATGTTCGCCATCACCTCGGTGAGCTTCTTGTTGGCCACCGACCACCCGATGCGGAAGCCCGTCATCGCGTACTGCTTCGACACGCCGTTGACAATGATCAGCTTGCTGTTCTCGCCGCGCTCCTTGGCATAGTCCCAGCAGTTGATGGGCCGCCGCCCATCGAAGATCAGCCGGTGGTAGATGTCGTCCATGATCAGGTACAGGTCGCGTTTCTCGCAGAACTCGACAATGTCCGCGATGAATTGCTCGCTGTACATCACGCCCGACGGGTTGTTCGGACTGTTGATGATCACCGCCTTGGTGTACGCGCCGACTTTCTGCTCGATGTCCTGAATCCGCGGATGGAACGTGCCGTCTTCCGGCTGCACGGGCACCGGCACCGCCCCACACAGCTTCGCCATCTCCGGGTAGCTCACCCAGTACGGCACCGGGAAGATCACTTCTTCCTGCGGGTTCAGCACCGCCTGCAACGCCACCATGATCGCCTGCTTGGCCCCCCCGGAGGCCATCACGTGCTCGGGCTCCACCACCCGCCCGTAAAATTGCTCGGTGTAGCGGATGATCGCCTGCTTCAGCGCCGGTATCCCGTCCGCTGGCGTATAGCGAATCTCGCCCGAGTTTAGAATGTTCGCCGCGGCCACCAACGCGTCCAGCGGCGCCTTGCTCTTGGGCTCGCCGCCACCGAGATGGATGACGGGGTCCCCCTTGGCGCGGAGAATCGCCGCGGTTTCGTTAAGTTTGAGAGTCACCGACTCAGAGATGCTGCGGCCGATTTGACTGATACTCATGGGCGAACGAGCCTCGCTACAGGAACGCCGGCGGTCCGTACGTGCGGGCCGAAGGGGAAAGAGTCCAACCTACTTTCCGGAAGGTGCCGCGTCAATATAGCCGGCCCCGTCTGGCGCGAAACGCGCCGTTTGCGCGCCGTTGCAGGTGGCGGCGGGGAGGTTTAGCATCCTGGCTGCGCGGCGCGGTCGCCGCCGGCTCGCCGCCCGCGCCCGCATCCCAACAGGAACGCGCGATGCTGATCGACATTCATGGCCACTACAGTCGCAAGGCGGCCGGGGGGATCCCGCCCGCCCGCGTGACGACCTACGCCGGCGTCTGCAAGGTGGACCTGGTGCTGGTGTCGAACTTCGACGCGGCGGCGGAAACCGACGATAGCCCCGACCTGGATGAGACCGAAGCGAACCAGGGCTGCCTCGAGGTCGCTGCCGAGCACGACCGACTGGTGCCGGTCTACTGGGCGCGCGTGGGCCAGGTGGACAGCAACGTGAACGCGTTCTTCGGCGCGCTGGCGACCGAGGCGTTCGTGGGTGCCATGTTCCACCCCGCCGCCATGGGCCTCTCGATGGGGGATGAAGCGTTTCGGCCGTATCTCGGCGCGCTCACCAACGCCGGCAAGCCAGCGCTGATCGCCCTGACCGACGACGACGCCTGCGCTCCCGATCTCGTCTATGACCAGGCGCGCCAGTTTCCCCGCCTCCCGGTCGTGCTCTGCCCGGCACGCGCCGGTGCCCCGCGGCGCAACGCCGCGCTCGAGGTCGTCCGCCAGGCCAGCGAGCGCAAGGACGCCAACCTCTTCCTCGCGACCTCGCACGCCGCTCCCAAGGAAGTGGTCGCGATGGTCCAGACCGTCGGGGCCGAGCGGTTGCTGTACGGCTCGAACGCCATCTCGGGCGAGTCGCACGTCCCCCGGCAGATCGCCTTCCTGGAGGAGACCCACCGCCTGCTCGACAAGCAGGCCTACGCGCAGCTCACCGCCGCCAATGCCCTGCGGCTCTTTCGGCTCCAGGACCAGGTCCGCGATTGACTGGTTGCCGCGTGCTGCTGGCCGGCCTGCAGCCGGACGCCCGATAATTCGACAACTTCCCCGAAATGGGCCCGGCCCGGTGCCCAACACACGCCATCTGCGCCTATCATGGCCCCTTCGTAGCCGGGCTCGACCGGTCCCCACAAGAATCGACGATCCAGCGAACCGCCCGGCCCCGCGGCCGTAATAGCAGGTGAGACAGGTGGACGAAAGACGCGACGAGCAACTGTTGTCCGACCATCTGGCCGGCGACTCCGACGCGTTCGAGCGCCTCGTCGCGCGGTACGTGGACAGCCTTTACGGCTTTTTCCGTCGCTATGTTGGCAAGGCGGCGGCCGCCGACGACCTCGTCCAGGAGACCTTTCTCCAGGTCCACCTTGCGGCCGACTCGTTCGACCCGAAGCGGTCGTTCAAGCCTTGGCTGTACACGATTGCGGCCAACAAGGCCCGCGACTGGCTGCGGGCCCGCGGGCGCCGCCCGACGCAGTCGCTTGATACGGTGCCCGGCGATTCGGAAGGGCCATCGCCGGCCGCCCAGCTCGAAGGTGCGGACACGTCAACCTCCGAGTCGCTTCAGAGCGAGGAGCAACGCCAGCGTGTACGTGAGACGATCGAACAGATGCCCGAGCATCTGCGGCTGATTCTGATCCTGGGCTACTACCAGAAGCTGCCCTATGCGGAGATCGCCGAGATTCTGGATATACCGGTCGGGACCGTGAAATCGCGGCTGCACAGCGCCGTGAACCACTTCGCCCGACTGTGGACCGCGCGGACCGGTGCGTCCGCCAGCGAAGACTGACCGGGAAAGAGCAAACAGGACGCCCGACATGGCTGACCGCGAGTACGACGCCCGCATCCTCGACCTGCACCTGGGCCACCTTTCCCAGGCCGAGCAGGAGCAACTCCGCCAGCAGATCGCCGAAGATCCCCGCCTCGCCGCCGAGCACGAAGCGCTCACCGGCGTCTTTGCGGCGTTGAACGCGGTCCGCGACGAGGCGGTTCCGAGCGACCTGACGCAGCGCGTCGTGGCGCGGGTCAAGGCGGCCGCTCCGCCACCGCGTGTCGTCCGTCCGGCTGACGAGCTGACCGACAAGGTGGAGCGCGATCGCGGCTGGGTCATCCGCCTGGGCAACCTGCGTGACATCGTGGCCGTTGCGGCGATTATCGTGCTGGCGATCGGCATCGGCGTGCCGGGGCTGATGCACGTGCGCGAGCGCCAGCAGCGCATGGGCTGCTCGTGGAACCTCGCCCAGGTCGGCCGCGGCTTGCAGCAGTACGCCAATGCCAATCTCGGCAGCCTCCCCTTCACCGGGTGGAGTGGGGCGAGCGTCTGGCAGCCGACGGACAACCCCACGCTGAACACGGTCCTCAACCGCCGCCACGTGTACCCGCTGTTGCGCAAGGCCTATGTCACCGAGCCGCGCGTCTTCGTGTGTCCCGCGGCCGCTGGCGTGCCGATGCCCAAGGACGCCATTGATCGCCACCAGGACTTCATCGAAGGTCGCAACATCAGCTACGTATACCAGAACATGGCCGGTGTGCGACCGTCGCCGCAGCGTGACAATCCGGCCATGCCCATCATGGCCGATGAGAACCCGCTGTTTGATGAGGGTGTGCCGCTCTTCGATGCCCGCCGCCTCCCCTGGAAAGACCTCACCAAGATGAACTCCCGCGCCCACGAAGGCGCCGGCCAGAACATGCTGACCCTAGGCGGCCACGTGCGCTGGACCAGGACGCCCTTCGCCGGCGTCGGCGGCGACAACATCTGGATCCTGCGTGACGTGCAGGACTACACCGGCCGCGAAGGCCCGCTGACCTCGACCGACTCCCACCTGCTGAAGTAGCGACCGGCGGCTGGTCCGACGAGCCGGCAGGACACGGCTTCGCTTTGTCCGTAGCGCCCAACGGCCCGTTGGCTCAGGACCCCGCCCACGCCGCCCGTTCACTTGCTGTCGCGCGGCCCCTGCCCCGCTTGAACCCCCGCCGGCGGCGGGTAGGATGACGACATGGCAGCGGCGTGCGGGCCGAACCATCCCGGATCGACGCACGTCGCGCGAGCCCGTTTCTGCCCCTCAAGGAGTCCGGATCATGTCGCCGCTAACCCGTATTCGCCGCGTTGTCGTCCCCGCCCTGGCGGTCGCCCTTTGTGCTTCCCTTGCACTGGCCCAGCAGGAAGTGCCGACGCGCGATCAGATCCCCGAGCAGTACACCTGGGACCTGTCGACGATCTATCCTGGTCTGCAGGCGTGGGAGCAGGACTTCGACCAGGCCGAGCAGATGGTCACCCGACTGGCCAAGATGAAGAGTGACGGCATTCACTCGGCGGACGAGCTGCTCGATTTGCTGCGTCTGCACCACGACGTGTACTACCTGATCGACAAACTTGTCGTCTACGCCCACCAGCTCTCCGACACGGACACGCGCGATGAGAAGGCCATCGCCCTGAAGAACCGCGTCGACGATCTCGCGACCGCCATGGGCGAGGCGTCGGCCTGGATCGTGCCGACGTTGCAGAGCATCTCCGAGCAGAAGATCAAGGACTGGACCCGTGGCCACCACGAGCTCGGCACGTACTCGCACTACCTCGCGGACATCCTGCGCCGCAAGATGCATACCCTGTCGCCGCGCGAGGAGGAGCTGCTCGCGATGGCCGGCAATCTCGCCGCCAGCCCGAGCAAGACCTACCAGACCCTCAAGTACGCCGAGATGGACTGGCACAGCATTGAGGACGAGAACGGCGAACGGGTCGTGCTCAGTCCGGCACGCTACGGCAAATTCATCCGCTCGGACGACGGCCGGCTGCGGCGCGACGCGTTCATGGGCACGATGGCCACCCTCGCCCAGCACGAAAAGACCTTCGCCACCACGCTGGCCGGCGCCATCCATGGCGCCGAGTACTTCGCCAAGGCGCGCGGCTTCGACAACGCGCTGCATGCGAACCTGTTCGACGACAACCTGCCCCCCGCGGTGTACACCAACCTCGTCGAGACCGTCAACGAGAACCTGCCGCTGCTCCATCGTTGGGCAGCGCTACGCAAGAAGGCCATGGGCGTCGACGAGCTTCACGTCTACGACCTGTACCAGCCGCTCGCGACCGCCGCAGAGCAGGAAATCGCCTACGACGACGCGGTTCGCATGGTCATCGCCGCGCTCGAGCCGCTGGGCCCCGAGTACTGCGAGCCGATGAAGCTCGGCTTTGCCTCACGCTGGATCGACGTCTACGAGACGCAGGGCAAGCGTCCCGGTGGCTACTCCTGGGGCTCGTACGACACCAACCCGTTCATTCTGCTCAATTACAACAAGACCCCGCGCGAGATGTCCGTCATCGCCCACGAGATGGGGCACTCCATGCACAGCTACTTCTCGCACAAGCACCAGCCCAAGGTCTATGGCGAGTACAGCTACTTCGTGGCCGAGGTCGCGGCGATCTTCAACGAGATCCTGCTCGAGGACCACCGCCTCAAGCAGGCCGACACCCCGCAGCAGAAGCTCGCCCTCCTCAACCAGCAGATCGACAACCTCCGCGGCACCGTCTTCCGCCAGGTCATGTTCGCCGAGTTCGAGCACGGCGCCCACCAGATGGCCCTCCGCGGCGAACCGCTCACTGCCGAGAGCCTGGGCCAGCTCTATATGGATATCTTCCATACTTACTGGGGCCCGGACGTCGTGCGGGATGAAGAGCACGCGGTGTACTGGTCGCGGATTCCCCACTTCTACCGCAACTACTACGTGTACCGCTACGCCACGAGTTATTGCGCCGCCGTCGCCCTGGCCCAAGGCGTGCTCAATCGCGAGATGGGGGCGCTCAACGACTACCTCGGCTTCCTCAAGGCCGGCTCGTCCGACTATCCGCTGAACATCCTCAAACGTGCCGGTGTGGACATGACCACCCGCGCCCCCGTGCAGGCCACCATGCGCCGCTTCGAGCGACTGGTCAGCGAGATGGAGCGCCTGCTCGAACAGGAGGGCCGCTTCGCCCACACCGCCGGGAAATAGGCCCCGCCGCATGAGCAGGCGACGTGCGCCGGGGCGTGACGGCGCGGCGCGGTGCCGTGCGCAAACGGGAACCCCGCACCGTTGTCCGGTACGGGGTTTGAACCCTGCCCACGCTCCCCAGTCAGCGTCTCACATGTTTTCCTGCATGTATTTTTCGAGCTTGCTTTTCGCCTCGCGCTCGATCTGCCGCACGCGTTCGCGCGTCAGCCCGACCTCTTCCCCGATCTCCTTGAGCGTCATGCGCTTGCCCTTGCGCTCGCTCAGCCCGTAACGCAGCTTGAGCACCAGCGCCTCACGCTCGGTGATGCGCTCCAGCATCTGTGCCACGAAAAGCGAGTCCGACTCGCTGAAGACCGACTCGAACGGCGCCGGCGTGCGCGTGTCCTCCAGCGATTCGCTCAGCGTGTTTTCCCCGTCCGCCGTCGCGCTGCCCTGCATCCGCGAACTGCACGCCCGAATCGCCTGCATGATCGCCTTGGCCTTGCGCGCTGTGATGTCCATTTTCTCGGCGACCTCGTCCATCGACGGCGGCCGCCCCAGCTCCTCCTCCATCTCGCGCATCGCCAGACGCATGTGCCCGATCTGCTCCATCAGGTAGCTCGGGATGTGGATCATCTGCTGGGCGTTCTGCACCGCCCGGCGAATCGCCTGGTCGATCCAGTAGCCGGCGTACGTGCTGAACCGCGAGCCGACATCCGGGTCGAATCGGTCGACCGCGTTCATCAACCCCACGTTGCCCTCGTTGACGAGGTCTTCCAGTGGCAGCCCCCGGTTGCGGAAGTGCTTGGCCACGCTGATCACCAGCCGCAGGTTCGCCTGGATCATCCGGTCGCGGGCCTCGGCGGCGTCACGCTGAATCCGCTCGTACTCGTCGATGGCGATGTCGCCCTCGGCGAAGCGTTCCTCGGCGTCGAACTTGGCGCGGATGCGGTACCCGAGCTCGCGTTCCTCCTCCGCGGTCAGGAGGCGGTAGCGCTTGATCTCCTTCAGGTAGTCGCCGAGCACCGTGTCGAGTTTCATCGCCATTGGGATCTGCTGTCTACCTCTCAGCGCATGCGTGGCTCACACCGCCGGCGACGCGTCGGATGGCGTGAAGCCCGTCAATGTCGTATCGACGCATCGTGCGCGTGTGTTCAGCTTGTGTATATGATACGTTGCATACTGGCAGCATACCAGCACGTTATCACCCGCTGGCGGCGAGTATCAGAGACGGTTGTCCTTTGTCGCCTCGGGCAATGTTATAGGAGCCTGCGCCAGCCCGACGGACGCCAGCATCCGTCCCAGCCGCTCCAGCGGCAGGCCGACGACATTCGAGAAACTGCCCTCAATACGCTCCACCAGCCGATCACCAACCGTCTGAATCCCGTAGGCCCCCGCCTTGCCCGCCCAGTCCCCTGACTGCAGATAGGCCTCCCGCTGCGCCTCGTCGTCCCGCATCCAGACCCGCGTCGTGTCCGCCTCCTGAAACCGCTCGCGCCGGCTCGTGGAGCGCAGCAGGCAGACTCCCGTGATGACCTCGCTGACGTGGTTCGCTTGCAGTGTGAGCATACGCCGCGCATCCTCCAGGTCGCGCGGCTTGCCGAGGATCTGCCCGGCACAGGCCACGATGGTGTCAGCGCCCAGGATCCAGCTGTCGGGAAGGCGCTCGGCAACCGAGCGCGCTTTGAAGTACGCCATCGCCTGGGCCCACTGCGCCGCCATCACCTTCGCCGATCGCAACGCGGGCTCCGGGTAGGGACAGGGGACGATCCGGAAATCGCGGCAGACCTGTGCCAACAACTCACGCCGCCGGGGACTCGCAGAGGCCAGCACCAATGTGTCCGTACGCATGACGATACCTCAACCTCAGCGGGCCGGGCCCGATCAGCCGGTATCATTAGACGGTCGTCCGCCGCGGCCGTCAATGATATGGGCCCATTGTGGTACGATTTCCGACACCGGGTGCGGAGATCCCGTGCGCACGGGCACCGGCCGGCCGGTACAATGCCGCTCCTGAATCACCGAACCAGCGAGAAAAAGCGAGGGCCAGCGCATGTCTGAGAGCGAGTTCACCTACCGCACGGCGGCCGAGGAAACCTGGCGGATCTTCCGCATCATGGCCGAGTTTGTCGAGGGGATCGACGTGATGTCGCAGATCGGGCCGGCGATCTCCATCTTCGGCTCGGCCCGGACTCAGCCCAACCATTCCTATTACGAGCTGGGCGTGACCTGCGGCCGCCTGGCGGCCGAACGCGGCTATGCCGTCATCACCGGGGGCGGGCCCGGCATCATGGAAGCGGCCAACCGGGGCGCGACGGAGGCGGGCGGCACGAGCGTCGGGCTCAATATCGCGCTGCCGCACGAGCAGGCCCCCAACCCGCACCAGAACATCGCGCTCGATTTCCACTACTTCTTCGTGCGCAAGGTCATGTTTCTCAAGTACGCCGTCGGCACGATCATCCTGCCCGGCGGCTTCGGCACGCTGGACGAGTTTTTCGAGACCATGACGCTGGTGCAGACCGCCAAGGCGCCGCCGATGGGCATCGCGCTGGTCGGCAAGTCGTTCTGGAGCCCACTGGTCGATTGGCTGCGGCAGACGCTGCTGATCGAAAACGGGAACATCTCGCCGGAGGACCTCGACCTGTTCACGGTGACAGATGAGCCCGCAGAGGCGGTGGACTTCCTATGCGAATTCCATGAAAAGCATCGCGACCAGATGATCCTGCCGTCGCCTGCGGAGGATGTCCGCCGCCCGCTGGATCAGCGGATGACGGCGGAGGGGACGCGGTTCGGCGTGCCGACGTTGCTGCGCGGCAAGGTCAGGACCGACCGCACCTGAGGCGGCCGGCGGTCACCGTGGTCGACCGCTGCGCGACTCAGGGCTGATGGCGGTCGGGACGCTTGCGGGGGGCAGGCCGCTTGGGGTCCTTGTCTTTGTCGCCGTCCTTGTCAGCATCGCGGATCTCCTTGAGCAGGTCGGCGATGACATCGAGCTTCTTGTTGGCCTGCTGGAGTTCGCGGATCATCGTCAGGCGCTGCGCCGCAGCGTCGGGCAACTGGGCATGGGCGACCCGCGGCGTGGCGAGGCCCTGCCAGGCGATCACCGCCAGCAGCATGCTCAGACCACCCATCAGATACGGGGCCATGAACTTCGCGGCACGGGGAGACATGGTGTGTTCCTCCTTGAAAGACGGGCGAGTCCTCATCGTGCGAGCGCGCCGGTTCCAGCAGCGGTGGCCGGCGAGCCGCAACCCGCGGCGGACAAAGCGGAGCAACGTCCTGCCAACGGACGGGGCGCCAGTTAGCGCGACCCTCCGTCACTGCGACGCTATTCAATCACTCGCCGGTGAATTCGCGCGAGATCTTCGACTTGCCGCCCAGCGGCTTGCCGCGCTGCTTGGAGCCCACGAAGTCGCGAATGGCGTCCGCGGGCTGCGTGGTCGGGACGGGCTCATCCGCCTCTTCCGTATCGCCGTCGCGCAGGGCCTTGGCGCGGAGCGCCTCGAGAATGTCCTGCTTCTTGAGGAACGGCACATCGCGCGGGCGGGCGCAGAAGATACGCCCGTCGGCGGCGGCGAGCAGGATCGTCGCGTCAGGGGCGGGCACCGCGAGCGAAAGGCCCTCGGTCGGGACGGCGTGCTCGATTTCGCCGTCCGCCTTGTCGACCACCAGAATCTCGTCGTCGTCGGACAGCAGGTAAACGCGCCTGGGATCCGTGGTCAGGCTGTGCCGGCCCTGCGGCACCGTCCAGCGAATGCGGTTCTTGACCTCATGCGGCAAGCCGGTCTCGATCGCGACGACGCCATCGGCGGCGTTGTACTGCAGCACGAGGTCGGGCGTCGTGTACGGGGGCTCGTACAGCGGCGAACTCAGCCGCACGTGCCAGCGCAGCGAGCCGTAGGCCCGGTCGAACAGGTACAGGGCCTGATCGCGGCAGGCGGCATAGACGCCGGTCTCGTCCACGACGAGGTTCGCAGAGATCGGCCCGTAGGTCGCCGCCCGCCAGCGGAACGCCTTGTTGGCTTGCGTGCAGGAGTAGATCAGCCCGTCCTCGTTGGCCACGAAGACCTGGTCGCCGTAGACCGCGGGGTCCGACGCGATGGGGCCCATGGTGAAGACGCGCCACGCCGTGAACAGCGTGGCCCGGTCAAGCGCGTAGAGCCGGGCGTCAAGGCCGCCGATGAACAGCCGCCGGCCGTCGGTGGTGGCACTGGTGGCGGCGGGGAAGCGGAGCGAACGCGTGCGGAGCGGTGCGCCGGTGTGAACGTCGTAGACCTGGATGTTGATCGGGGTGACGAAGACCACCTGTCCGTTGGCGTGGCACGGCCGGCGGACGTTGTAGGCGGAGCGGGTGACCTCGCGGACCCAGCGGATGACGCCGGTGTAGGCGTCGACCGCGTAGACGTAGCCGTCGTCGGTGCCCAGGTAGAGCTGGCTGTCGACGAGATAGGCGTCGCGGATGGCCTGATCGGGCTCGAGCGGCAATTGGAGCTGCCAGAACTTGGCCAGGCCGGCGTCGTGCAGCTGGTCAGAGGGGACGTAATCATCCTCGGCGAGCGCGGCCGGGCACGAGAGGGCGATCAGGGTGCCGATACAGAGGAGGCGACGCATCATGATGGTCTTCCCGTAGGTCATGCAAGTCGGCGGCGGCCTGTGCCGGCAACGATCGCGCACAGGCGGCCGACCCGCGTCAGCGGAGGGTAGTCCGCCCCTCAGTTTCCGTCAACCGCGGCCGGTGACGGGTTGCGTCTGCCGGCCGCGGGGCCTATCCTGCCTGCTTATCGGGCGGCACGCTGCGCACCCGCCTGCGGTTGGCCAACGGCCAGGCAAGGTGGCCTGACGGAACCTCGGACAAGGAGAGCACGGATGACGATGGCGCGGTCGACAACAGTCATGATCGGCGGCCTGGCGATCGCCCTGTTGGTGACGGGGTGCGGGCCGGATCCGAAGGATCTGCAGATCGAAACTCTTCAACAGCAGGTGATCGACCTCGAGCGCGAGAACGACAGCCTGCGTTCGCGGCTGGCCCAGTGCGAGAGCGCGCGCGACAATGCCATGCAGCGCGCCAGTTCGCTGCTGCAGGAAAACCGCGACCTCCGACGGCAGTTGATGGATCGGCCGCAGGAGCCGCGGGCGGCCGAAGGCTGGAAGGTATCCGGGGCATACGCCTGGATCGAGGTGGGCACCGACCTGCTGTTCGACTCGGGCAAGGCGTCGCTCAAGCCGGACGCGCGGGCCAAGCTCCAGGAGATCGCCAACACCATCAAACAGCGCTACGCCGATCGCACGATCTGGGTCGTGGGCCACACGGACACCGACCCGATCAAGGTCACCAAGAACCTGTGGAAGAACAATCTCGACCTGAGCTGCAACCGGGCGATGACCGTGTTTGACGAGCTGGTCACGATGGGGCTCGATCCGGAGTTCATGGTCGCCGGCGGGCAGGGCGAATACAACCCGATCGCCAGCAATGACACCAACGCCGGCAAGGCGCAGAACCGGCGGGTCGAGATCATCGCCGTCCCGCCCCGTGGCACCGGGACCAGCGTCCGGACGCCCGGGACGACGGGCTCGCCTTCGTCGACGTACCAGGTGCCGCAGCGCCGCGCGGTCGAGCCGGCCGCGTCGCAGGAGCCGCCGACGTACACGAAGTAGGGCGGTTCGGGGCGGCGCGCGGGCGCGGTGAACAACAAGTGCTTCATGATGGCGTGTCAGACGATCGCGTTTGGCACGCCTTCTTTCTATTCGGGAAGGGGGGGAAGGTCGATTCCACGCGGTTCATGGCGTCGAACTCGGCATGGCCCCGGGGCGGCCCTTGACAAGAATGTAGCCGGCGCTACACTTTCTGCGTTGGGTGTTTCGTCGGCCGTTTTGGAATCGGATCGGAGCGTGGTCTGATGGTGCGAAACGACGGAAATCGTGCTTTCGCGGGGGGCGCTGCCGGCGGGTGCGCTGGCCGGCGACGGGTTGCTGCCGACCGGATGCTGTTTGTTGCGCTGCTGGCGCTTGGCCTCGGTGCCGCTGCCCGCGGCATGGCCCAGGAGCACACGCCGGCCCAAGCAACCGAACCGCCGGCGGAAGCGGCGCCCGTGGATACGGCCGGTGTGGATCCGCTCGAGCGTTACTGGTTTCCGCTGAAGGAGCGGGTGGCCGAGCGCGGCGTCGTTGGCCACGGGGTGTGTCGACTTCAGCGCACGCGAGGCCGTGGCGGCCGGGCTGTTTGACTTCGTGTCGGGGACGGTCACGGCGGTTCTGTCCAGCCTGTTCTCCGTACCGGGTGCGTAGTTACGGCCCCTGGTTCACCGGGATTGGAGTGGCGTCGCTGTTGCTTGCGGGCGTGACTTGCGGGCCCAGTCCGCAGGCCGACGCCAGGGCGCGGAGCTGAACCTGACGCAAGGCGGGGCCGTCGAGGTCGCTGAGCCGGCCGAGGACATACGCCCGGCAGGCGCGGACGTGGTAGAGCGGCTGCCCGTGGGGGCCGGCAAGGCGCACGAGCTCGGACTGCTGGCGCAGCCAGGAGACCGAGCGGCGGAACCAGCGCGCGGTTTCGTCGGGGGTCATGATTTCCTGCTGGATTTCGAGCATGGTGATCGCTCCTTCCCTCGGTTGCTGCCGGCGGCATGTACGCCGCACAGGGGAAGTGTAACACCGAAGACCGAGATTGTCAAGGTATTCTAGAAACGATAGGGCAGGGTGACGGCGGGGGTCGACCCGCGGGACTGGGCCCCTGGCGCTGGTTTGTACGGCGGATCATTGGGCGCCGCCGTGTGCCACGGCTCTGAGGGCCGTGCAGTTGTCTGGTGCCAAGCCCGGACGCTGCGAGACAAACCAGCGCGATGTCCTGCCCCGTGACCGAGCAGCCGGACAAGGCGGAGCCGTGTCCTGCTTGGGACAAAGCAGAGCGATGTGCTGAGGCTTCAGTACCCTGCTGCCTGGCCGTCTTTGCGTGATTCAGATGCGCCGTGATAGACGTCGTTGCCGGCGTCATACAGGATCGCCTGGTAGCCGCCGAAGGGACCGATCATCTCCTCAATGGTGTGTCCGCGTCTCGTGAGTTCGCGGCGCACGACGGCGGGTACGCCTGATTCCAGCGCGAGCACGCCGCCGTCCGTCATTGTCGCCCCCGTGGGTGACGAAGAGCCGCCGTGGTAGAACCGCGGGGCGTCGCCCGCTTCCTGCACGTTCATGCCGAAGTCGATGATGTTGCAGAGGATCTGCACGTGGCCCTGGGGCTGCATGTCGCCGCCCATCACGCCGAAGCTCAGCCACGGCTGGCCGTCCTTGGTGACGAATGCGGGGATGATTGTGTGGAAGGGGCGCTTGCCAGGGGCGTAGGTATTGGGCTGGCCGGGCTCGAGGGTGAACAGCTCGCCGCGGTCCTGAAGGCAGAAGCCGAGGCCGTCGGGGCACAGGCCTGAACCGAAGCCGCGAAAGTTGCTCTGGATCAGTGAGACCATGTTGCGGTCCTTGTCCGCCACGGTGAGGTAAATGGTGTCCGCGTGCCGCAGTTTGGCGTCGACTGCCGACCAGTCGATGTCGCCCGGCGGGTATGATCGTGCCGCGCGGTCCATGTCAAGCAGACCGTCTCGCTTGGCCGCATATTCCTTCGAGATCAGCCTGTCGATCGGCACATCGACGAACGCCGGATCGGCGTAGTACCGCGCGCGATCTTCGTAGGCGAGCTTCTTGGCTTCGACCAGCAGGTGCAGGTAGGCGGTCGAGTTATGGCCCAGGGCGACGACATCGTGCCGCTCGATGATGTTGAGCATCTGCAAGGCGGCGATGCCCTGGCCGTTGGGCGGCAGTTCGTGCACCGTGTAGCCACGGTACGTCGTGCTCACTGGCGCGACCCACGTCGACGTATGCCGGGCGAGGTCCGCGGTGCGCAAGAAACACCCGACGCGACGACAAAAGGCGTCGATCTGCTGCGCAATCTCGCCTTCGTAGAACGTGTCGCGACCGTCGTCGGCGATTTTCTCCAGCGTCGTGGCGAGCATCGGGTTGCGGAAGATCTCCCCTTCGCGCGGTGCCCGGCCATTGGGCAGGAACGTATCGGCGAAGCCGGGGTAGTCTTCGAAGACAGGCTTGCTGCGTTGCCAGTAGTAGGCGATGACCTGCGAGACGGGGAAGCCCTCGCGAGCGTAGTCTATCGCGGGCTTCAATACATCGCGCAGCGGCAAGCGGCCGAAGCGATCGTGCAACTCGGCCCAGCCATCGACACAGCCGGGTACCGAGACGGGCAGCGGGCCGAACTTGGGTATCCGCTCGTGCCCGTTGTCGACGAAGTAATCACGCGTCAGCCCGAGCGGCGAGCGTCCGGACGCGTTGAGGCCAACCAGACGCTCGGCTTTGGCATCCCATACAATGGCGAACAGGTCGCCGCCGATGCCGTTGCTGGTTGGTTCGACCAGGCCGAGCGTGGCGTTGGCTGCGATGGCGGCGTCGACGGCCGACCCGCCGCGTTTGAGAATGTCGAGCGCGACCTGCGTGGCCAACGGCTGGCTGGTGGCGGCCATCCCGTGGCGCGCGATGACGACAGAGCGCGTTGCGAATGGGCGGCCCGCGATTCGGTCGGCACCGACCGCGGTCATGGGCAGCAGCAGACTCAGCACGAGCAGAGTGGCGGCGAGCACGGGGGACGGCGTCATGGGGAGGCTCCTTCTGACGGGGGCGGTATGTGCGTAGGGTCGGCTGGGGGGTGCCGAGCGTCAAGCGCCGTGCCTGCGCGCGGCACCGCTTGCGACGGGCGCGACGCCGGCGCTATGATAGCACGCCGGCAGCGCCATGCGACTCGTCATGGCTGCGCTGACGTTTCGGGCCCATGCACGGAGAGTCGATCGTGACCCAGAACAATGAAGATCAGGCGCGCGGCATGGATCGGCTGTCGGATGGCTGGTCGCACCACTTCAAGCCACTGGACCCGATCGATGTGACGGAGACCGCCACCGCCTCGGAATTGTTGGCGGCGATGTCCAGGACCGCATTCAGCGGCCGCAGTCTGGGCGAAGCGGCCGATGTGCTGCACGAGATGGTGGCCGACGAGAACTGCCTCGTGGTCGGCACCTTCTCGGGCGCGATGACGATTGCCAAGCAGGGTCTCATGATCACGGAGATGATCGACCAGGGCATGCTCGACGTGATTGTCAGCACCGGGGCGCTGATGTGCCACGGGCTGATCGAGCAGAGCGGCCGCACGCACTTTCGGCTCGACCCGAAGTGGTCCGACGAGCAGCTCTACGAGGCGGGTTATTGCCGTGTGTACGATACGCTCGAGCTCGAGCGAAACCTCGAAGACGCCGCCGACATCATGGACAAGGTGCTCAGTGACATTCCGGCGGGACAGGCCGTCGGTAGTCACGAGATCAACTGGCGCATCGGCGAGCACCTGCGAAAGACGACGCAAGGCCGCGGCGTGTTGCAGTCGGCGACGGCGCGCGGCGTGCCGGTGTATGTGCCGGCGTTTACGGACAGCGAGCTGGGGATCGACGTATACACCTTCAACGTCAACGCGCGGGACGCGGGACGCCCACCGGTGCAGATCGACCTGCTGCGCGATATGGAGCATTACTACGAGTTGGCGCGCAAGGCGGAGCGCCTGGCGATCTTCACCATCGGCGGTGGCGTGCCGCGCAATTGGGCCCAGCAGGTGGGGCCGCTGGGCGAGGTGCTGGAGCGGCGCACCGATGGCCGACATGGGGAGTTCATCCGGTTTCACTATGCGCTGCGAATTTGCCCGGAGCCGGTGCATTGGGGCGGGTTGTCGGGCTGCACATATTCTGAGGGGGTGTCGTGGGGCAAGTTCGTTTCCGAGAAGGAGGGCGGGCGGCACGCCGAGGTGTACGCCGATGCGACCGCCGTCTGGCCGCTATTGCTGCGCGGTGTGCTGGAGCGCATGGGGCGCGTGTGAAGGCGCGTGACGGCGTGACGAACAACGAACGCAGAGAGCGCCGGCCACGCAGCGCAGCGGCCGACGGCTTGTCGGCCGTGCGTGGCGTGGCAGGTGCAACGCGTCACTCCCGCCGGAGCACGAGCAGCCCGTATCCCGAGGGGTCGATCCAATTCGCGCCGGTGCCGTTCCAGGCGAGGCGGCGGCCGAGGTTGACGCCGGCGGGCGCCCACTCTTCGCGATCGCGGTCGTTGAGTGTGATATCGAAGCTGAGGCAGTCGTGGTCGGTCAGCACGGCGGGGTCGATTTCGAGCGCGGCCAGGGGAATGGCGGCTTCGATGCAGTAACCGCCGGAAAGACGCCGGGCGGCGACCGTCGCGGCCGCGATCGGCACATCGCGGTGGTACCAGAAGGCGGTGGCGCCGCCGTCGCGATGAATCGGGGCGATGCCGAGATGGTATTCGCACCCTTTCTTGATGACGGTACGCTCGGTCGGGCCGCAGATGCCGACGAAGATCTCCAGCGAGTCACCCTTCCAGAGTTCCAGCGAGCTCTCATTGTTGATCATCGGGTCGTCGTCGCGCACGCGGGCGGCGACGTACAGCGTGTCGGCCGCGAAGCGCACGTAGCACAACGCTGACGCGTTGTCGGGCGACCACTGGGTCGCCTTGTGGAACACCTGTTCAGCGGTGCCGATGTGCATGGCGGGCATGTCGGTCCAGTCGCCGAGATCGCCGTCAACGGTCGGCGCGGTACCGCCGACGGGGGCCGGTTGCACGCGGAGCGGCCGGCTGCGGTGGGGGCCGAACTCGAGGTGCAGCACGCGCGGCTGGGCGGCGTCCGCCAGCCAGGCGTCGCCGAGCTCGAGTGTGTAGCGCCGTTGCTCGCGCGGGGGCAGCACCTGGGTCGGCTGCTGGCGGACAGGCCGCCGGTGGTCGCCGAGCGTCTCGACCAGGTGCAGCGCACCGCGCATCTCGCGCTCGGTCCGGTTCTGGACCATTGTGCTGATGACGAGTTGGTCCTGTTCGACAAGGGGGCGGATGCTGACGGTGACGGCGGGCTCGACATCGACGAGGGCTTCGCGTCGCAGACGCTGCGTGCGGCGGCGCTCGGGCGGACCATGCGTGACATCGACGACGACCACGATGCGCGAGCGGCCGGGGCGGGCAGCGTCGGTACAGCGCAATACACCGCGGGTCGGGCTCCACTCGATGCCGCTGTCAGCTTCGACCGATACGACGTCGATCTCGCACGGTCGCAGGAATCGATGGGGCACGAGCGTCAGCGCGGTCTGTTCGCCCGGCGAGAGGATGGTGAGCTTGCGTGAGAAATCCAATCCCGCCTCCGGCAGCAGCGGCAGCGGGTCGACGCCGCGGACGTAGTGCGGTCGCTCGTCGATGCGGACCTTGACGAGCCACGACCCGGCGTCGGGGTTGCCGGTAAACGAGCGGACGTCTTCCTTGCCATACGGATAGACAACGGTGATGTTGCGCGGCACACAAGCGAGCGACAGATCGCGCATCCCGCCTTCATCGGTGAGCCACGCCGCGAGGATGTACTCCTCGGTCTGCGGATCGTAGGTCAGCACGGCTTCGACGTTGTCACCGAGGTGCTGGACGCGACCGACGAACTCGGTGTAGTCCACCTGGTCAACGAGCGTGCGATATGCATGGTATGCGGGTTTCGGAACACCGGCGGCGGTGACCAGGCCGAGCTGGCTGGCCCAGTCGTGGGGCCGATCGTCGAACCAGTTTTGCAGGTCGAAGTAGTAGAAGCGCTTCACGCCGAGTGCGAGGCACAGCAGGTGGTTGCGCACCACGAGTGCGTCCTGGTGCTTGCCCGCGACAATGGACGATACGCCTGATTCGCTGATTTGCAGGGGCTTGTGGTCGTCATAGCGGTGCATGACGGCGCGGATTTCGGCGATCTCGAGCGGGACTTCGCGCTCGGGCGCGTGGTTACGGTAATAGTGGTAGTCAAAGACGTCGAAGTAGTCCTTCGCGCCACACTGATACATGCGCTCGACGAACTTGCGATCCCACGCGCCGAGCGGAGCAATCGCCGGAGCACACACGACGGCGTTCGGGTCACTGTCCTTGATCGCGACATACGCGCGTTTCAGGAGACGAGCATAAGCGACGGGGTCCGGCTCGGGGCTCCAGAACTCGGAGATGTTCGGCTCGTTCCAGACTTCCCAGTAACGAATGCGGCCGCGATAGCGGTTGACGGTCTTGCGGACGTAATTGATGAAGTCATCGTAGTCCTGATCGCTCAGCGGTGCTGTGTGCTCCGCGTGATACCACGCCGACCCGTAGCAGAGAATCGGATACCACTCGATGCCGTGGGCGTTGAGCGTCTCCAGAACGAGGTCGGCACGCGAGAAGTCGAATTCACCGCGGCGCGGCTCCACCACGTGCCACCACAGGTCGCTGCGATCCCAGCGGACGCCCGCTTCCTGCATCCAGGCAATGCGCTGCGCTACGGTCGTGTCCTTCTGCTCCGGCACATGGAACATCTTGGTGCCGTTCAGGCCGAAGTAGCTTTCGTCGGCAGCGTGGAGGTAGACCGGCGGGGCGGGCGTGGCGTTGTCGGGCTGCGGTGCCGCCGGGGCGCGGTCGCTGCGGGGCGCCAGGCGCGAGACCTCGTCGTCGCGCGGCGGCATGGCACGCGGCCCGTCCTGTTGCTCGCAACCGGCGCTGGCGAGCGCCAGCGCAAGGACGAACGAAGACGCTGCGAGGAGGCGGTTGAACTTGCTCATGTGTTGCTCCTGACGATCTGACGGCCCGCGTCGCGGTGCCCGGTTGCCGTTGCGTTGGCACGCGCGTGCTGAAACGCTATAGTGACGCTGGCAACGAGGCGGGTCCAGTCAGCGAAAATCCTCCGGCAGGTGGCATGCAAAGTCAAATGAACGCCTACGAGCGGACACGGGCACGGCTGGCGGGCGAGCCGGTCGACCACCTCCCCGTGCAGCCCCTGTTCATGATCTTTGCGGCCGACGAGATCGGCGTGTCGTATGCCGAGTACGTGCGCGACCACCGGCTGCTCGTGAAGGGGCAGCTCGCGCTGGTGGAGAAGTTCGGCGTGGATGTCGCGTCGTGCTGCTCTGACTCCTGGCGCGAGGCGGCGGATTGCGGCGCCCCGCTCGCGTTCCCGGATCACCAACCGCCGCACGCCGAACGCTGGCCGATTCGCTCCCCCGAGGACCTGGCGGCGCTGAAAATGCCCGATCCCGCTGGCGGCGGGCGCATGACTGATCGCCTCGCCGCCATTCGCCTCTTCGCCGAGCAGGTCAAGGGTGAGGTGCCGATCCTTGGCTGGGTCGAAGGGCCCATCGCCGAAGCCGTGAATCTGCATGGCATGAACGAGTGCATGTTGGCCATTCGTCGCGACCCGACGTTCTTGACGGCGCTGATGGACTGGGCGGTTGAGCTCGAAATCAGCTTTGCCCTGGCGCAGGTGAACGCGGGGGCCGACATGATCGGCATTGGCGACGCGGCTGCATCGCTGGTATCGCCGCGCTACTACGCTGAGGAAATCGCGCCGCGCGAACGGCGCATCGTCGAGGCGATTCAGGCGGCGGGGGCAACGGTTCGGCTGCACATTTGCGGGGACGTCCATGGCAAGTTTGCGGCAATGGCCGCAACCGGTGCGGATATGATCGACGTGGATTTTCCGCAGACGATGGCCGAGGTGCGGGCAGAAGTCGGGCCGGACGTCGTGCTGGCCGGCAATGTCCACCCCGTGGAGGGTGTGCTGCAAAGCGATCCTGAGCGAATCGCTGCCGATTTCGCCGCCTGTCACCGTGAATCGGAACCGCGTTATATTCTGGCCGCCGGCTGCGAGATACCACCTGGCACGCCCGAAGCGAACGTGCGGGCCATGTTCGACTACGCTCGCTCAGTGCAATGAGCAGGACACACACCCATGGCTGAACTCACCCCACGTGAACTCGTCTATCGCACGCTACGCCACGAGCCGACGCCGCGCGTACCGCGCCAGATGTGGGCCGGCGGACTGGCGGCCGAGGCGTTTCCCGAGGAGCTCGCCGCGATTCAGCGCGACTTTCCCGACGACATCTGTGGCCCGGCGCTGACGCTGCCGCCGATCGGATGCGAGCAGGGTCGCGCGGACATGCCGGGCACGTTTGTGGACGAGTGGGGCTGCGTGTTCACGAATCTCCAGCGTCACATCATGGGCGAGGTCAAGACGCCGTTGATCGCGGATTATCGCACAGACATGGACCAGGTGCGTCCGCCGTGGGCGTGGGTGAATCTCGATCGGGACGAAGTCAACCGTTCCTGCGCAGCAAGCGATTGCTTCATGGCGCTGCTGGCGCCGATTCGGCCGTTCGAGCGGATGCAGTTCCTCCGCGGTACCGAGAACATCTTCATGGACCTCATTCGCAACCGCGACGGACTGGTTCGGCTGCGTGACGTCGTCCACGAGTGGGCCTGTGCCCTGCTCACGGAATGGGTACAGACCGACATCGACGGCATCGTCTGGTTCGATGATTGGGGCTCGCAGAATGCGCTGCTGATTCGGCCGGCCCTGTGGCAGGAGTTGTTCAAGCCGCTGTACGCCGACTATGTGAAGATCATCCACGATGCGGGCAAGTTCGCGTTCATGCACAGCGACGGCTACATCCTCGACATCTACGAAGGCCTGATTGACGCCGGTGTCGATGCGGTCAACAGCCAGCTCTTCTGCATGGATATTGAGGAAATCGGGCGGCGCTTTGGCGGACGGATTACCTTCTGGGGCGAGATCGACCGGCAACAGGTGCTGGCCTACGGCACGCCGGAAGAGACGCGGGCCGCCGTGCGGCGCGTGGCGGACGCGTTGTACACGGGACGTGGTGGGGCAATCGCGCAATGCGAGTTCGGCCCCGGGGCCAAGCCGGAGAACGTGCGAGCTGTTTTTGACGAGTGGAATCGCGTGAGCGCTGAGCGCGCGAGCGGCTGACCACGGCCGCTGGTATCAGGAGACTCCCCATGCGTACGCTGATCTGCCTCGTTTGCCTGGCTGGCGTTGCGCTCGCCGCTGACGTCGAGCAACCCGAGATCCGGATGCACTGGGGCCTACGCGTCCCGATGCGTGATGGCATCGAACTCAGCGCGACGGTCTACCGTCCAATGGAGCAGGCCGAACCGCTGCCCGTGATCTTCACGCTCACCCCCTACACCGCCGACAACTACCACGGCTTCGGGACCTGGTTCGCGCGGCATGGGTATGTCTTTGCGGCGGTGGATGTGCGCGGCCGCGGCAATTCCGCGGGGACGTTCGAGCCATTCGCACACGATCCACAGGACGGGCACGACGTTGTGGCGTGGCTTGCCGAGCAGCCATGGTGCGACGGCCAGGTCGCGATGTGGGGCATCTCCTACATGGGCACCAGCCAGTGGGCCACGCTCAAGACCTTCCCGCCGCGCCTCAAGACCATCGTCCCTGCCGCCGCTGCCCATCCCGGTGTCGACTTCCCTTTCTTCAACGGCATTTACTTTCCGTATGACATGCAATGGCTGACGATGACCAGCGGCCGATGCATGAATGACGCGATCGGCGGCGACGAGGTCGGGTTGTGGATCCACAAGTTCACGCGGCTTTATCGCGAGCACCGCGCATTCCGCGAACTCGACAAGATCGCCGGCAACACGAAATCGGCCTGGCGCAAATGGGTCGCTCACCCCACGCCCGACGCGTACTGGAACGCGATGGTCCCGGCGCCGGCCGACTACGCCCGCATCGACGTGCCGATTCTCACCATCACCGGGCACTACGATGCGGACCAGCCCGGTGCGATGGCGTTCTATCGGCGGCATATGCAGCATGGTTCGGATGCGGGCAAGGAGCAGCACTACCTCGTGATTGGCCCGTGGGATCACGGTGGCTGCGTTCACCCCAAGCGCGAGTTCAAGAAGCTGACCTTTGACGAGGCGTCGGTGATTGACCTCAATGACCTTCACCGCGCGTGGTACGACTGGACAATGAAGGACGGCGACAAGCCCGCGTTTCTGAAGGACCGCGTGGCCTACTACGTGGCCGGCCCTGACGCCGAGGTGTGGAAGTACGCCCCCACGCTACCCGACGTGACACGTGCGACGCGGCCGCTGTTCCTGCACTCGTCAGACGGGCAGGCCAACGATGTGTTTCATTCGGGCCGGCTTGCCGAAGCCAGGCCGGACGACCAGGGCCCGGATACGTATGTTTACGATCCACTGGACACCTCGCCCGCGCAGTGGGAACAGCAGCCGCCGGACACGTCACTGATCGACCAGACCCCGGTGCTGACGCTCGATGGCCGCGGGCTGGTGTATCACAGTGCGCCGCTGGCGGCAGCGCTGGAAGTGGCCGGGTTCGTGCGAGTAGTGCTGTGGATTGAGCTGGACGTGCCCGACACGGACTTCAAGCTGACGCTCCACGAAGTGCGGCCAGACGGCACGAGCATCGAACTGGCGTACGATGTGCTGCGGGCCCGCTATCGGCAGTCGCTCGCCGAGGCTGAACTCGTCACCCCGGGGCAGATTGAGCGATATGAGTTCGACTCTTTCAACTTCTTCGCCCGGCGGCTGGCGAAGGGCAGCCGACTGCGGCTGGTGGTGACGTCGCCCAACAGCATCTACTGGCAGAAGAACTACAATTCCGGCGGCGTGGTGGCGGACGAAACCGGCGCCGATGCCCGTACCGCGACTGTGCGTGTCTATCACGACGCGGCGCACCCGAGCGTGCTGGAGTTGCCGCTGGGGCAGTGAGCGAGACGGCAACGCAGCGGTGACGCGGGGCGCTGTGCCGCGGCTCCGTGAGCCGTGAGCATCCCGGTGGCGAGGCCGCCGCGGGGGTGTTATCCTGCGCGCTGAAGTTGGCACGGTCGCCCCCAGGAGGTTTCTCATGGCCAAGCAGCCATTGCAGTTGGACTATGCGAATGTGCTCGACGACGCGGTCGGGCCGGCCCACGGGCTCAGCGCCGCCGAGATCAAGCGGGCCGAGGCTGCCGTCAAGGACGCCGTCACGCGGATCGAGCAGGAGCGCAAGAGCGGCCAGCACCGCTACCGCGAGCTGCCCCACGACGCCGCAATGCTCAAGGAGGTACGGGCCGCCGTTCGTCGCTACAAGGACAAGTTCGAGAACCTGGTGGTGCTCGGTATCGGCGGTTCGGCGCTGGGCAACATCGCGCTGCAAACGGCGCTTAACCCGGCGTACTACAACCTGATGCCGAATGCCAAACGGCGCGGCCCGCGGCTGTTCGTCATGGACAATGTCGACCCGATGCAGCTTCACAGCCTGCTCGAGTATCTCGGCCCGTCGCTCAAGAAAACACTGTTCAACGTGATCAGCAAATCCGGCGAAACGGCCGAGACAGCCGCGCAGTACCTGCTCTTCCGCGACATGCTGGTGAAAAAGGTCGGCAAGAATGCCCTGACGAAGAACATGGTCGTCACAACCGACCCGGAAGGCGGCACGATGCGCGGCATCGTCGATGCCGACGGGTTCGACGCGCTCACGGTGCCGGCGGGTGTGGGCGGGCGGTTCAGCGTACTGTCAGCGGTCGGGCTGTTCTCGGCCGGGCTGTGCGGCATCAACATCGGCAGGTTGCTCGAAGGTGCCGCGGCGCTGGGCGAACGGGCGGCCCAGAAAGCCATCCGCAAGAATCCCGCCGCCATGCTCGCGTTGTTGCTGTATGGCTTCTATACGCGTGGCAAGCGGATGCACGTCATGATGCCGTACAGCTACGCGCTCAAGGACATGGCCGACTGGTACCGCCAGCTCTGGGCGGAGAGTCTTGGCAAGCAACACGACCTCGATGGGCAGCTCGTGCACGTGGGGCCGACGCCGATCAAGGCGCTCGGCGCGACCGACCAACACTCGCAGGTGCAGCTCTATCGCGAGGGGCCGAACGACAAAGTGTTCATCTTCCTCGAGGTCGAGGAGTTCGCCAGAGACGTGAAGATCCCGCGCGTGGCGGGCACGCCGGCGTCGCTGCGCTACCTGCATGGCGCATCATTTGGCACGCTGCTCAACGCCGAGAAACGCGCCACCGAGTATGCGCTCGTCGCCAGCCAGCGACCGTGCCTGACGCTGCGTTTTCCGGTCGTGGACGAATACACCGTCGGCCAGTTCATCATGCTGTGGGAGGCGACGACCTCCATCGTCGGCAATCTGATGAACATCAACGCGTACGATCAGCCGGCGGTGCAGATGGGCAAGGACTTCACCTTTGCGCTGATGGGGCGCGAGGGCTACGACAAACAGGCCGCCGAATACGAGAAGTTTGCCAACCGCCGCGGCGAGCACACGGTGTGAGCTGCGACAATACGGACATTGCGGTGCACGTCGCCGCCTTGTTTCCTCGTGAACTTGTTACTTTGTTACCCTGCTGATTCGGGCATTCGCCTTCGCGCGGGACTCCAGATCGTCGCGCAGGAATGCCCATCTCGGAGCTTGTTATGCGACATGCCGTAATCATGGCCGGCGGTGCCGGCACGCGACTGTGGCCCCTGAGCCGGACCATGCGCCCCAAGCAGCTCTTGCGCCTGTTTGACGGGGCCTCGCTGCTGCAACTGGCCCGGCGTCGGCTCGAGGGTCTGTTCGAGCCACAGAACATCTGGATCATCACGTCAGCGCACTACATCGACCAGGTCGCCGGCGAGCTGCCCGACCTGCCACGTGAGAATCTCATCGGCGAGCCCATGGGGCGCGACACGGCCAATGCGATCGGTCTGGCCGCGAACATGCTCGCCCGGCGTGACAGCGACGCGACCATGGCGGTCTTCACTGCCGACCACATCATCGAACCGCGCGATCGCTTTCAGAGCGCCATCAACGCCGGCCTCGACGCCGCCGAGCAGAACACGGACAGTCTCGTGACGTATGGGATCACCCCCGCCGGTCCGAACACGGGGTATGGCTACGTTCGCCGCGGTGACTCGGTCGGCCCCGCCACCTACCGCGTACGCGAGTTCAAGGAAAAGCCGGACAAGCCGACGGCCGAGAAGTACGTCGCATCGGGCGAGTACTACTGGAACAGCGGCATGTTTGCCTGGCGTGTAGCGACGATCCAGGCCGAGCTCGAGCGGCAGTTGCCGGAGAATGCCGGTGGTCTGAAGGACTTGGCGGCTGACTGGGAGAAAGTAGCGGGCACCGGTGCCTGCGCCGATCGCTTTGGTGCGCTGAAGAAGATCTCGATCGACTATGGTGTGATGGAGGGTGCCCGGAGTGTGCTGCTGGTGGAGATGAACTGTGACTGGAAGGACCTCGGCTCGTGGATCTCGATCGCCAGCACGCGCGAGCCCGACGAGCGGGGCAATGTCGCCATCGCGCCGAAGTCACTCGTGGTCGACGGTGCGAACAACATCATCGTCACGGAGTCGGACCACCTCGTCGCCGCACTCGGGGTCAAGGACATCGTGATCGTGCACAGCGAAGACGCGACGCTGGTCTGTCACCGTAATGATGTCGAGAAGATCAAGGCGCTCGCCGAGCACCGCAAGCAGCATTTCGGCGAGCAGTACGAGTAGATGCGGCGGGTCGGTCCCGCCGCGGTCGCTCAATCGTCGTATGTGCGCGTCTTGATGTGCCGCTCGCGGATACCGCCTTCGGGTGCGTCATCCGCACCAGGATTGACCCCCATCCACTCGCCGGTGACCGCGTCGATCCACTCCTTGCCGACGACGCGGCCCTGCTCATCGAAGTAGATGACAGCCGAGTGGTACTCGTCGGGGTCCTCATAGTACCACTGGTCTTCGAGGTTGGCCCGCGGCTCACCCAGGATCTGCTTCACGTCGCTCCGCATGTCGACCCCGGCCTGGATCATGTCAAACCGTTGCCGGGTGAACTGCTTGGCGCAACCGCTCAGCATGATCACCAACCCGACGCCTAACATGATCTGCACGATTCGCAGCTTCATCGCAACCTGCTCCTTTGGCCGGCGCCACTCGATCCGGGCGCAGTATACGCGGGCCCCTGTCCGTAGACACGCCGCAAACAGCAACGATAGGCCTTTTTCGGCCGCCGCGTCAACGGGCGGACACCGGTTGAGCGGGCCGCATGGCCAGCATGCGGTCCAGGGCCACCCGGGACCAGTGCCGCGTTTCGTCATCCACGCGGATCCGGTTCACCACCTGTCCCGCGACCAGGCTCTCCAGCGTCCAGCACAGGTGCCGCAGGTCAATGCGGTACATCGTCTCGCACAGGCACTGGAAGTTCGACAGCGGCCGCACGTGCTTGTCGGTCAGCCGCTTCGTCAGTCGGTCGACCAGGTGAATCTCGGTACCGATCGCCCAGTGGCTGCCCGGGGGGGCGGCGGCCACCGTCTTGATGATGTACTCGGTGCTGCCGACGAAATCCGCCTTCTGGCACACCTCCCAGGTACACTCCGGATGCACGATGATGTTCCAGGGCTCGGGCGCCGCCCGCAGCGCGTCGACCTGCTCTGGCTTGTAGAGCTGGTGCACCGAGCAATGCCCCTTCCACAGCAGGAAGCGAGCGTCGCGGATCTGCTCGGGCGTCAGGCCACCGTCACGCTGCGCCGGGTCGTAGACCACCATGCTCTCCAGCGGCCAGCCCATCGCGTACGCCGTATTCCGCCCCAGGTGCTGGTCGGGCAGGAAGAGCACCTTGTGGCCGGCGTCGGCGGGGCCGGTCGGCGTTGCCCCGTGCAGGGCCCAGTCGAGCACCAGGCGGGCGTTGCCGCTCGTGCAGCACGCCCCGTCGCGTCGCCCCACCGATGCCTTGATCGCCGCGGTCGAATTGACGTACGTAATCGGCGTCACGGTCATGCCCGCGTGGCGGTCCAGCACCTCCCAGGCATCCTCCAGATCGTCGATGTCGGCCATGTCCGCCATGCTGCATCCCGCAGACAAATCGGGCAGCACGACCTGCTGGCGATCGCTGGTCAGGATGTCGGCCGACTCGGCCATGAAATGTACCCCGCAGAAGACGATGTACTCCGCTTCTTCCTGCTCGGCGGCAATCTGGGCGAGCTTCAGGCTGTCGCCGGTGAAATCGGCGAAGGCGATCACGTCGTCGCGCTGATAGTGGTGACCGAGAATGACGAGGCGGCGGCCCAGTTTGTCCCGGGCGGCCTGGATGCGGGCCTGCAAATCGTCGTCCCGCGCGTCGGTATATGTCGAGGGAAGGGGATGCTGAAATTGCATTTGCTCTTCGTTACGGCTGATTGAAAGCGATGAGCGGTCGCCCACGCACGGGCGGGGACGCCGAGCATCATGCCCACACCTGCAATAATAGCCCCGCACCGGTCCGGATTCCAGCCGGCGAGGCCCGCCCATCCAGCATGTCGCTGTCTTGGCCCACTCGAAAAAGCCACGCCCTGCTTTGCCCGGAGGCGGGTTCGCTACACTCCGCGGGCATCCGGCGACCAGATCAGCTTGTGCAATTGCAGCCCGACCCGCACGTCAAGCCGATCTGCCAAGACCCATTCAACGAGTTCGCGTGGCGGCAAGCCGTCGTGAACGGGTGAGAAGAGTACGGTGCAGCGCTCCAGCAGTCTGCGCTCGCGCACAACGTTGACGGCCCAGTCATAATCGGCGCGATTCGCCAATACGAACTTCACCTCGTCGCGCCGCGCGAGCAGATCGAGGTTGTGCCATTCGTTGCGATCAACCTCGCCGCTGCCGGGACACTTGATGTCCATGATGCAGACAACACGCGGGTCGACGTCGGCGATCGACACGGCGCCGCTCGTCTCGAGCAGAACGGTGCCAAACGTATCGGCCAGCCGGGACAGCAGTGGTCGCGTCGCCGGTTGGAGGAGGGGCTCTCCGCCAGTAATCTCGACGATCGAACAGTCATATGCCCGTACGCGATTTACGATCTCGTCAATCGTCATCCACGAGCCCTCGTAGAAAGCGTACGCCGTGTCGCACCAGGCACAGCGCAAGTGGCAGCCGGTCAGGCGGATGAACACACAGCGTACGCCGGCGCGGGTGCCCTCGCCCTGTACCGAATGGAAGATCTCATTGACACGTAATCGATCGCGCGCCATGGCCTCGTATTCTACGCCGCCGCGTGCCGAACACCCAGCGACCGCCCGCCGATCCCCCGGCGACGGTTGCCCTGGACCTGTGAAATCCCTACATTAAAGGGTCGGAATCGCCCGGCGCGGTCGGCGCCGGCCCGCACCCACGTCCCTTAACGTACAGGAGCAGCGCTCGTGCCCAAGCGAACCATCGTCAGCATGCCCGGCGACGGCATCGGCAAAGTCGTTCTTCCCGAGGCCATTCGCGTTTTGGAGGCCGCCGGCTTCGAGGCGGAGTACGTTCACGGCGACATCGGCTGGGAGTTCTGGATCAACGAGGGCAACCCGCTGCCGGATCGCACGATCGACCTGCTCGAAAAGCACAAGATCGGGCTGTTCGGCGCGATCACGTCCAAGCCAAAGGACAAGGCTGCCGCCGAGATCAAGCCGGCACTGCGCGACAAGGGTTACGTTTACTACAGCCCGATCGTCGGCTTGCGCCAACGCTTCAACCTCGACGTCTCCATCCGTCCGTGCCAGTCCTTCAAAGGCAACCCGCTCAACTTCATTCGGAAATCGCCCACCGGGGGCGTGGACGAGCCGCTGGTCAGCGCCGTGATCTTCCGCCAGAACACCGAAGGGCTCTACGGCGGCGTCGAGTGGACGAACCCGCCCGACCAGGTCTATGCGGCGCTCGGCACGCATCCCAAGTTCGTGCGCTTCAAGGACTGCCCGCGCGAGGATCTCGCCATCAGCACGCGCATTTTCACGCGCGAGGCCTGTCGGCGCATCGGTCGGGCCGCCTTCGAGTACGCGAAGAAGTTCGGCTACAACTCCGTCACGATTTGCGAGAAGCCGAACGTCATCCGCGAGACTTCCGGCATGCTCACCGAAGAGGTCAAGAAGGTCGGCGCCGACTTCCCCGGCATCGATGTGTGGGAAACCAACATCGACGCCCAGATGATGTGGCTGACCAAGAACCCCGAGGACTATGGCGTCGTTGTCGCGGGCAACATGTTCGGGGACATCGTCTCGGACGGCTTCGCGGGGCTGGTGGGCGGCCTCGGCTTTGCGTGCAGCGCGAACATCGGCGACGAGGTCGCCGTCTTTGAGCCGACCCACGGCAGCGCCCCCAAGTACGAGAAGCTCGACCCGCCCATCGTCAATCCGATCGCCATGGTCCTGTCCGCCTGCATGATGCTCGACCACATTGGCGAAGAGGACCGCGCCCGCCGCATCCGCGACGCAATCGCCGGCGTGATCGAAGAGGGCAAGGTGATGATGTACGACATGCTCAAGCTCAAGGGCGGTCCAGAAGTTCTGAAGCAGGGCGCCGCCACCACGACACAGATGACCGACGCCATCATCGCCCGGTTGTAGTCCCGTGACGCCGGCGATGGCAGCATCGTCTTGCGCGCGGCGGGCGGCGCGCCGTGCGCGTCCGTCCGCCGCGCGAGCAGAGGCCCGCGCCCGTGTCTGATCCTGCCGCTGCATCGGCTGCCGGCGCGACTGCGGCGATCCGCCCGGCGCCGGGGCTCATTGTCGGTGTTGCCCTGCTGCTGGCGGCTTTCGTCACGCTGTGCAATCTGGCCCACGCACCGCTGCACGACTGGGACGAAGCCTGGCACGCCATCGTCGCGTTGGAAATGGTGCGCAGCGGGGCCTGGGTGGCCTACACCGAGGACGGCGAGCTCACCACCGCCGCCCACAAGCCGCCGCTCTACCTCTGGCTGATGGCAGCGAGCTTCAGGCTCCTCGGGCCGACGACCTTCGCCGCCCGGCTGCTGCCGGCGCTGTGTCATATTGCGACCGTGGGGGTCGTCACCGCCTGGCTCCACCGCCGGACCAACTGGACCGTCGCACTCACCGCCGGATTCCTGCTCGCAACCCACCCGCTGCTGGTGTTCGAGCACGGCGCCCGTGCCGGCGAAATCGAACCGCTGCTTGTTTTTACCCTCACGCTGACGATGCTCGGCGTTTGCCGCCTGCGCCAGCGTGGCGGCTGCTGGTGGTTGCCGCTGGTGTGGGCCGCGGCCGTGCTGACCAAGGGCGCCGCTGCCCTGCAGATCGTGCCGGCAATCCTGCTGTGGCTCGTCCTCGAACGCGCCTGGCGGGCACTGCCGCGGGCGCTCGGGGCGCTGGTCGCGGGCCTGGTGCCCTTCGTCGCGTTCCTGGTGTGGCGCGAGCAGTACCAGCCGGGCGTGCTCGCGGGAGCGCTGGGCGAAGATCTCTTCGGCCGGCTTACGACCCGCCTCTACGACGCACCGCACCAGCCGTGGTTCTTCTACGTGGCGGCGCTCGGGCGCAGGAGCCTGCCGCTGATCATCGCGCTGGGCGTGGTGCTCGTGGCCGTCCGCGGCCGGCCGGCCCTGGCCACCCAGCTGCGCCAACCGGAAGAGCGCACGTCGTTGCTGCGGCTGCTGCTATGCTGGTGGTTGGTACCCCTGGTGCTGTTCAGCGCCGCTGCCACCAAGCACACCTGGTACGCGCACCCCAGCCTCGTGCCCGCCCTGATCCTCGCCGCATGGCTGCTCCGCGCCGGGCTGACCCGCGCGGCGCTGCGACGCCGGCCGCTGCTGCGCGCTGTGATCGGCGCCGTGGTCGCGATGGGGCTCGGCCTGCCGGCGTCCGTGCGCGCCGTTTATCCGCAGCCCGGCGACACCCGGCGCCGCCAGGAACTGACGCAGCTTGTCACGCTCGCGCGCCGACACATCGCCGATCAGCCGATCTACGCCTACCGCGCCGCGCCGGCCGAGCGCTTCGTGCTCAAGCGCGCCCGGCTCGAAACGCAGTGGCTGGTGGAACTGGCGCACGTCCGCGGCACGCTGTCACAAGACCAGGCGACGCTGCTGCTGGCGCCGCGTAGTGTAGCTGCCGAGCTGCGCCGAATCGAAGCCCGCGTAAACGTGCACCCACTGCTCGACATGCCCAAGCGCGGCTATCAACTGCTCGAAATCCGCGCCGCGCGATAATGGCGCCTACGTTCCCTTCTGTCGCAGATCGGTCGCCGTGGTGAGCTTCGCGAGCACCTTGCGATCGGCCGTCGCCAGGGCGTATTGATCGAGTCGGCTGCGCGGCACGCGGCGGACAGTGCCATGCGCGCCGCTGCGCGGGTGCCCCGCGAGGATGCGACAGGCAAACGCGTGCAACCGCAGCCGGCGGTGCGTGAACTCGTGCCGCACGGTTGCCAGGAGCTGGCCCACCTCGGCCTCGACGTCCAGCACCTCGCGCAGGTAGATGCGCAACGCGTCCGCCGGTTGCTCGTCGCCGACCACCTCCGCCGCCGGCCAGGTCCACAAGCCCCCGAGCAGACCGGTTGGCGGTCGGCGCAAGAGCAGGTAGCGGCCGTTGTCGCAGATCACCGCTGCTGCCGCCTCGACGTGCGGCACGGGACGTTTCGTCCGGCGAATCGGCAGCGCAGCCTGCTTGCCAGCGGCGCGGGCCGCACAGTGTGGCGCGAGCGGACAACGTTCGCAGGCTGGCGCGCGTGGCGTGCAGATGCGGGCGCCGAGCTCCATCAGCGCCTGGTTGAACGCACCGGGCGAGCGCCGCGACAGCAGCCGCTCCGCGAGCGCCCAGAGCTCCGCTTCCGTCGCGGGCGTGTCGATGCTGCGCTCGATCGCGAACAGGCGCGCCAGCACGCGTTTGACGTTGCCGTCGACCGCGGGCACTGGTTCGTTGTTGGCGATGCTGGCGATCGCGCCGGCGGTGTAGCGGCCGATGCCGGGAAGCTGCTGCCACTCGTCGGCGGTTGCGGGGAATTCGCCGCCACGAACCTGCACCACGTTGCGGGCGGCGCGTTGCAGATTGCGCGCCCGCGTGTAATAGCCGAGCCCCTCCCAGCACTTCATCAACTTGTCCAGTGGGGCGTCGGCCAGGGCCGCCACCGTGGGGAACTCCCTCAGGAAGCGCTCGTAGTACGGCACGACCGTCTCGACACGCGTCTGCTGAAGCAGGACCTCGGACAACCAGATGTGGTACGGGTCGCACGTGCGACGCCACGGCAAGTCGCGGGCAACTTCGCGATACCAGGCGAGCAGCGCCCGGCGAATCTCACGTACCGCGTGGTCGGCCGGCTGCGTGCTCATGGCGTACCAGCGTCCGTCCCACATACAAGCCGCGCGAACGTCTCGCCGCGCAGGCGATAGTCACTGAACTGGTCCCACGACGCGCACGCCGGCGACAGCAGCACGACGTCACCGGCCCGCGCACGCGCCTGGCAGGCGGCCACGGCGCGGGAGAGTTCGCCACAGTCCTCCGCAGCCCCGCCCGCGCCGCGGATAGCCGCGGCCAGTGCCGGGCCGGTTGTGCCGATGCAGGCACTGAAACGAGCGCGGCCGGCCGCCACCGCCGCCAGCGGCGCCAAGTCGCTGCCCTTGTCGTAGCCCCCCAGGATGAGCAGCAGGGGCGTATCGAACGCGGCGAGCGCGGTGAGCGCGGCTTCGGGCGTAGTCGACTTGGAATCGTCGAAGTATGTGACGCCTGCCCGCTCCGCGACGCGCTGCAGGCGGTGCGGCAACGCTTCGAATTCGCCGAGCGCCGCCAGCGCCGCGTCGGTTGGCACCGCCAGCGCATGGGCTACGGCGAGCGCCGCGGCGGCGTTCTCGCGATTGTGCCGCCCCGGAACGCTCAGCTGCAGCGCCGGCCAACGCTGCTTGTCGGTCGCGGTTCGCACCAGCGGCGTGTCGTCATCCAGATCGAACTGCCACACGCGATGGCCTTCCGCCGTCAGGTGCCGGGCCTCTTCCCCAAGCGTGGGCCCCAGGATCACGACGTCGCGGGCCGGGTCCTGGTGCCGGGCAATGTTGAGCTTGGCCGCGGCGTAGGCGGCAAGATCGCCATGCCAGTCGAGGTGATTCGGCGTCAGATTGGTGATGACGGCCACGTGCGGGCTCCACGAAACCAGCGTCGTGCGTTCGAGCTGAAAGCTGGACAGCTCCAGCACGACGACGTCGGCATCCCGAATCTGCTCGAGGATGCCGAGCAGCGAGCGGCCGATGTTGCCACCGACCCAGACGCGCGGTGCGTTCTCCGTGACCTGGGCGCAGTGCGCGAGCACCTGGCCGATCATGGCGGTGGTGGTGCTTTTTCCGACGCTGCCGGTGACACCCACGACGCGTGCGGGGCAGCGCTCGGCAAAGAGGTTGATCTCGGTGGTCACGGGTACGCCGACCAGTTCAGCGACTTGCAGATAGGGCGACGTCGGTTTGACTGCCGGGTTGACGACAACGAGATCAGTCTCGTGGAAGTCGCTCTCGCGGTGACCGCCGAGGTGCAGCGTGAGGTCGAGGTCGCGCAGCTCGTCGAGCGAGGGGGCGAGCGCCTCTGCCGGCGCCTGGTCGGTGACGGTGACTGTCGCCCCGCGCTCGGCGAGCCAGCGCGACACGCCCACGCCGCCGCCGAAGCGTCCCAGCCCCATGACCGTCACCCGCCTGCCGTGCCAGTCGTCAATCATCCTGGTGTCGTGAGCCTCCTGTTGTGCCAGTACCGCGACGTTCGACGCTCGTGATCGGCGGTATAATCCGCGCCATGATCACGATTCACATACGCCAGGCCACCACCGCCGATGCCGACATCATCGCCGATGCCAACTGTGCGATGGCCGCGGAGACCGAGGGCCGCGCGCTCGACAGGGCGACGGTCCTGGCGGGCGTCCAGCGGGCGCTGGACGATCCGTCGCTCGGAGTGTACTACGTCGCGGAGCAGTTCGGGAAGGTCGCGGGGCAACTTCTGATCACGACCGAGTTCAGCGACTGGCGCGATGGCGTCTTCTGGTGGATTCAGAGCGTTTACGTCTGGCCCGACCACCGCGGGCAGGGCGTCTACCGGGCCCTGCACGACTACGTCCTGCAGCAGGCCCGCGAGGCGGGTGACGTGTGCGGCGTGCGACTGTACGTGGACCAGGGCAATACGCGGGCGCAGGCGGTCTATCGCCAGCTCGGCATGATGCCGACGGCGTATGCGCTCTACGAGATCGACTGGGGCCGCCCGACGCCGTAGGCTCAGGTCGTCGCGGCGGCTGGATCAGCACCCGCTCGTTGCAGATGACGATGGATCACGTCCAGCAGGTGAGCCCGCTTGATCGGCTTGGCGACGTAGTCATCGCAGCCGGCAGCGATGCACTGCTCGCGGTCGCCGCTCATGGCGTGTGCGGTCAGGGCGACGATGGGGCCACCGAAGTGCGCCTCGCGCAGCGTGCGGGTCGCCGTGTAGCCGTCCATGACCGGCATCTGCATGTCCATCAGGACGAGATCGATCGGCGGTTGATCGGCGCCGCGCTGCAGTACCTTGTCGACCGCGACCTGGCCATTCTCCGCGATTTCGCAGGTGAAGCCGGCCTTGCGCAAGTAGTGTGTGATCAGGGCCCGATTGTCCGGCCCGTCTTCGACGAGCAGGATCTGGGCAGGGCGGTCGGCGGGGCCGGGCTCGTGGTCCGCATCGCGGTTGCCGGCGGGCTCGCGCGCGGCGGGCGTACCAATGTCGCTTTCGTCACGCGTGGCGAAGACCGCTCGCACATGGGTGCCGCGACCGGGTGCCGATGTGACGATGGTCACGTCGCCGCCGAGCGCTTCGGCCAGTCGACGGCTGATCGTCAGGCCGAGCCCGGTGCCGCCGAATCGCCGCGTGGTCGACGTGTCCGCCTGCTGAAACGGCTGAAAGGCGCGCGCGATGTGCTCGGCGGACATGCCGATGCCGGAGTCGATCACGTCGAACTGGATGTGTGGTCCGGCGGTGCTGTCGGCGGGCAGGTAGCGCACCTCCATCCGCACGGACCCGGCATCGGTGAACTTGACCGCGTTGGTAAGCAGGTTGACGAGCACCTGGCGCAGGCGGTCGTCGTCGGTGAAGACGCGCGCCGGCAGCTGTCCCACGCGCCTGATCTCGAAGGTCACGCCCTTGGACTCGGCCCGCAGGCGCAGCAGCGAATCGATGCTGGTGAGCAGGTCGTCGACGTTGCACGCCCGCCGTTCGATCTCGAGCTGGCCGGCTTCGATCTTGGACAGGTCGAGGATGTCGTTGATGATGTCGAGCAGGAAGTGGCCGTTGCGCTCGACCGTCTGAACCGCGTCCTGGATCGCCGCGGCCCGCGGGTCGTCGGTCAGGCTGCTTCGCTCGAACAGGCCGCCGAGCTCGTCCTTGAGCATCTCCGAAAAGCCCACGATCGCCGTCATCGGCGTGCGGATCTCGTGGCTCATGTTCGCCAGGAACTCGCTCTTGGTGCGGTTGGCCTGCTCGGCGGCGCGCTTGGCTTCCGTCAGTTCACGCGTGCGTTCCCGGACCTTGCGCTCGATCGACGCGTACGTATCCTGCAGGCGATCGGTCATGTGGTTGAAGGATTGCGCCAGCTTGCCGATCTCGCCGACCGCCGTCTCGCGCGCCCTCCGCGAGAAGTCGCCGCCGGCGATCGCGCCGGTGGTCCGGGTGAGGTCATCCAGCGGGGCGAGGATCTTGTTGACGAGCAGGGAGGTGAGCGCCAGCCCGACGACCAGGACGCCGATGGAAATCCCCACGCTCCACGCGATCCGGGCGGACAGGTCGCGGTAGACGGCCGCCAGCGAATAGACGATGGCGACTCGACCAATGCGTTGTCCGGCAGCGGTGGCGGTCTCGTCAGCCCCTTCGATCAACCCGAGATCCAGTTGCTCGTCCGACTGCAGCACGTCCGCCACGACCAGCAAGGCCTGGCCGATCTGCCGCAGGCCGGAATGCGCATCTCCCCGGACATCGGGCAGGCCGTCGCTGGGGGACCAGCCGAACGTGTGATCGACTTCGTGCACCGGCCCCAGCCGGGTCATCTCACTGGACGCCGCGTCGTAGACGCCCGCGGCGACGATGCTGCGGTCGGCGGCGGCGGCGCGGAGCAACGAGCGGAGTGCTTCGCGATCGTTGAGCAGGACGCCCGACTCGGCGGTCTGGGCGATGAGGCGCGTGTGGACGAGCGCGCTCTCGCGGGCGGCGCGCAGGGCGTGCTGGTGGTTGGTGCAGATCAGCGCGGTGCTGAGAGCGCCGACGGTGATCAGCAGCAGCAACGCACAAACACCAATGGCGTAGTACCGCAGTCCCAGGCGTTTCTCGCCCATACCTCCCGCCATACCTGCAGGACAGGCTCGCCTTGTTTCCATACTGGTACGCACCCGCAACGCCTGGCCGACGGCCAGGAGGCGGGTGCCCCGTGGGGTCATCGACGGAATCACGCCGCCACGCTACTCGGGGTGTGGAAAAACCAACGATGCGGGGCGGTTGCGGGAGCGTGCTCCGGGATCGATAACGGGGTTTCAAACACGCTTACTACACGCCAAAGTCCATGCATGGCCGCGCGAGCGGTGCCGATAAGGTAGGCGTGCATGCAGATCGTCGGATAACTTCGGCGCGCGTTGCCCAGCGCTCCGCCCGCGAGCCATGCCGCGCCTGTTTGCGGACGCGGCTGGCCGGTCCCTCCTTCGCGCTGGTGTGTCTGGGGGCAGGGCTCCTGCTTATCGGACTGCTTGGCGTGGGGCCCGGTGAGCCGGCCGCCACCGATGAGCGCGTCGCGATTCTCGTGGGCCGTGCCGGGCCGCACCAGGCCGCCGCGGAATCCCTGCAGCGTCACCTGAAGAAGGCCGGGATTGCTGTGCAGACCTTCGTCCTTCCCGAGGACGGGCGGGCCGAGAGCGACAAGTTCGAGGATCAGGTCCGGACGTTCCGTCCGAGCGTGATCGCGGCCGGTGGCGGGGCGGCCACGTTGCGGGCGCTGGATGCGGTTCCGAAGGTGCCGGTGGTGTTCTTCATGGTGCCGAATGTGCACGACGCGCCGTTCGTCGCCAAGGACTACCGGGAGCGCGACCGAATCGCGGGGGTGACCAGCGATATCGACCCGGCGGCGCTCATCGCGTGGGCATTGCGCACCTGCCCGGGGCTGGGCCGGCTCGCGGTGCCCTGCAGTGAGCACACGGACAAGACGGTGACGACGCTGGTGGCGGCGGGCAAGCGGAAGGAAGTCCGCGTAATGCCGGTGCGGGCCAGGCAGGACGAGTTTCCCAAGCTCATCGACAAGCTCAACGAGTCAGAGGCGGACGGGGTCCTGATGATCCCCGACGCGCGGGTGTACAACTCGCCGAACGTGCAGCGACTGCTCCTGTGGGGCGTGCGCCAGAAGAAGCCGGTCTGGACGTTCTCCGAGAAGGTGGTCAAGGCTGGGGCGTACGGCGGGGTGTGTGTGGACGCAGCGGCCGTGGGGCGGCAGGCGGCGGGGCTCGTGGCGCGGGTGCTCGAGGGCGAGAAGCCGGAATCAATAGGGATCCACTACGCCGACGATCCCACGCAGGCGGTGAATGTCCATACGGCCGCCATGCTGGGGCTGGGCGTCGAGCTGGGGGAGCTATCAGCGAAGGTTCGCAGATTCGGAGACCGCAGGTGATGTCCATACACCAAGACAATCCCGATGCGGCCGGGGCACGGTATGCCGGCTGGATGACGGCGCGAAGCCATCGCGGCGGCGTGCGGCGCGGCAGCGGGGTGTTCGGCGGCCGAGGTGGTGCGCTGCTGGTCGGGTTGAGCGTGGCCCTGCTGTGTGCCCCGAGCGCCGCGGCCACGGACAATCCCGCGTCACAGTCTGCGCCGACGAGCCAGCCCACCAGCCAACCGGCCGACCCGGCCACGACGCAGCCGGCGGAAGCGGCCGCGGACGCCATGGCGGAGGAGATCTACGGGTTCGACGACATTGAGCTGCTCGAGCTCGACGTGCCGGTGGTGGTGACGGCTACGCGCCGGCCGCAGCGAATCGATGTCGTGCCGTACGCGATGTCGGTCATTACCGCGGAGGACATTCGGCGCAGTGGGGCGCGTTCGGTGCCCGAAGCGTTGCGGCTGGTGCCCGGCATGGACGTAGCGGAGCTGGTGTTCTCGCAGAGCGCGGTAGCGCCGCGCGGGGCGCATGCGCTGACGGCGAACAAGATTCTGGTGCTGGTCGACGGGCGGCAGATCTTCGACGCTTACTTCGGCGGCACGCTGTGGTCGAGCTGGCCGTTCCTGCTGGACGACATCGAGCGAATCGAGGTAATCCGCGGGCCGGGCGGGGTGACGTGGGGCGCGAACGCGGCCGACGGTGTGATCAACATCATTACGAAGGACCCCGCTGACCAGCAGGGCGTGCGGTATCGCGCGCTGGGTGGATCATACGGGTGGTGGAAGAACTACGTGTCGGCCGGGGTGAAGGAAGACAGGTTGCGCGTGCGCATCTCGGGCGAGTACGAAGCCAGTGAGGGCTTCCGGCGCGGCGGGGCGTTGTTCGGCCAGCTGCACGACGACCAGAAGCTGGGGCGCGTCAGCGTGCACGGCATCTACGACCACGACGAGGACAATCGCTTCACGTTTTCGCTGGGCAACACGTTGTTGGATGGCGGCTTCGCATCGACGCCCCTGGCGACGACGCTGGAGGGGCGGCGCTCGGCAGGCTCGCAGGGCTCGTTCCTGCTGGGCAAGTGGTCACATCGGATCGAGGACGACAATACCCTCGACATCACCGCGTACCTGAACGACTTCCAGGCGTCGACCGGGGCGCACGCGATCGACTATCGCTACCAGCAATTGGCGCTGCAGCTGACACATACGTTCAAGCCGCACGCCGATCACACGCTGACCTGGGGGATCGACACGCGGCTCGATCGCGTGGATGCCACCGGTTGCGCGCCGTACGGCCTGCGCGAACCGTACGTGCACAGCGGTATCATCGGGCTGTACGCCCAGGACACCTGGCGCCTGGCACCGCGCTGGACGCTGAATCTCGGCGGGCGGGTGGATTACGACTTCTACGGCGGATTCGAGCCGAGCGCGCGAGCCGCTCTGTCGTACGAGCTGACCGAGAACGCGGCGATCTACGGCGCGGTATCCCGCTCGTTCGCGATGCCGTCGGCCTCGTCGCGCATGTTGAAGACGCCGCTGCTGAGCGGGTTGTTTCACACGACCGCCGACCCGGACATCAACGCGCAGAAGGTGATGGCCTACGAGATCGGCCATCACGGCCGGGTGTTTGAGAAGATACGCTACAACGTGGCCGTGTACTGGCACCGCTACACGGACGTGGCGTCGCTGCCGATCTCGCTCGGCCCGCCGGGGCTGGTGCAGGCGAAGTACCAGTCGATCGGGGGTGCGAGTACCTACGGGATCGAGTGCGAGGCGACCTACGACGTGACCGACCGGTTGCAACTGCTCGGGCACTACACCTATCAGGAACTGCTGTGGAACAACAGCAGCGGCTACCAGTTCGGCGACCAGATCTCGCCGCCGGCGCACAAGGGCATGGTGGGCGTACGTTTCAGCCCGACCGACGACCTGCACCTCGACTCGCACCTGTACTACGTCGATGACGTACGATCGCCGCACGTGATCATCCCGTGGCAAACCGAGAAGATCCCGTCCTACCTGCGGCTGGATTTGCGGGCCGAGTGGCAGTTCTGGGATGACAAGGCGGCGCTGTCGGTCGGCGTGAAGAACCTGCTGGACAATCACCACCCCGAGGGCACGTCACTGTTCATGGACAGCGCCGAAGTGCCGCGCATGCTGTTCGCGGAGTTCGAGGTGCAGTTCTGACGCACTCGCCAGCTTCGCCGCTCATGGACACGTCGTGTTCTGCAGCGCGACGAAACCGTCGATGTCGCGCCAGTTTGTGGCCCCGTCCTGGTTGACGTCGTTGTTGGCGAAGGGGCACGTCGGCCCACCGGGACCGAACAACGCTGTCCACGCCGACACATCGTCGTTCTGGGCGGCGACGAAGAAGTCGATATCGCGCCAGTCGACGGTCCCGCTGCAATTGCTATCGCCCGGACAGGCGGCCGGCTGGCATTCGTCGGGAATGCCGTCGCCGTTCTGGTCGGGACTGGTCGGCTGGGTGGTGTAGGAGAGCGTCAGCTCGATGTAGGTCATCATGTCGGTGCACCGGCCTTCATCGATGCCCGCCGACGGCACCAGGGTAATCGTCACGTCGCCGCCTGCCTTGAGCGCATTGTAGTCGGCGGCGGCCAGGGGCAGCATGTCGCTCGACGCGACGCAGTCCTGCACGTTTGTCCCGGTGAAGATGCGGCCGATGGCCGCCCCGTTGAGAGCCACGTCGTAGTACTCGGCGGTTGCCGAGCTCAGGTCCCCCAGCGCCATGAACGCCAGGGTCACGTCGCCGCGCGCATCGGGCGGGGCGAGCCGCAGGTACGTGTGCACCTCCCCCGCGCCGACGGGGCTGAACTGCGGCGACGCTGCGGTGTACGGCAGCGGCGTGACGTCGCACACGTCCGGGATGCCATTGCCGTTGCAGTCCTGCGCCGTGCCGGCCGCGAGTTCGCACTCGTCCGGCACGCCATCACCGTTGCAGTCGGCGCTGACCTGATCCGCAATGTCGCACGAGTCGGGAACGCCGTTGCCATTGCAGTCGGCGCTGGCGCCCTGGGCGATGTCGCACTCATCCGGCACGCCGTTGCGATTGCAGTCCGCAGACGTGCCCGCCGCGACATCGCAGGCATCGGGCACGGCGTTGCCGTTGCAGTCGGGCGAGGTGCCCTGGACGATGTCACACTCGTCGGGGACGCCGTTCTGGTTGCAGTCCGGGCTGGCGCCGGTGAAGACGTCGCACAAATCGGACTGGCCGTTGCCGTTGCAGTCGAGCAGCCCGCCGGGCTCGCACTCGTCCGGCACGTGATTGAGGTTGCAGTCGTCGCTGTCGCCGCCGTTGATATCGTCTTCGTCGTCGTTGCCGTTGCTGTTGCAGTCGCGAATCCCGATGCGCACGTAGTACACGTCCTGCTCGCCGTTGAAGGTGGCGGCGTAGGCGAGGTCGGCGCCGTGCTCGTCGGAGATCATGTCGAAGTAATCGCCCAACTTGTTCTGCTGCGGCCAGCCGACGTGGCTGTTGAACGCAGGCGTCAGCGGCACGTTGGGCGTCCAGCTCAGGCCACCGTTGCTCGAGCTGGCGTAGTACACCTCGCTGATGCGATAGTTGTTGCTGTTGCGCGTGTCGTTCCAGACGACGTCGATCCGGCCGTTGGGTGCGACGGACAGGGTCCCGAACCACTGCCAGGCGTTCCGCCACGCGGGGTCGTCGTTGATGCGCACCGGGGTGCTCCAGGTCGTTCCGCCGTCGGTGCTGCGGACGAAGTGGACGTCCATCGGGTCCGCGCCGGGCGGATCGACCGAGCACAGCACGTACAGGTTGCCGTGGTGCGGGCCGCCGGAATGGTCGGATGCGATCCAGACCTGGCCGAGCAGGCCGACGGGATTGGGCCCGCTGCCGCCGCGGAGGGCCCCGCCCATGTCGATGACGCCGACGTCGAAAGTAGGCCACAGACCCGGGTTGGGAATCTGGGCGTCGGTGGACTTGATGAAGATGAATGTCTCGCTGTAGAAGGTCGGCTGGTTGACGCCCGCGACATAGACGGTGCCGTCGGGCGCCACTGTCAGCGTGCCGTAGACCGGGCTGGCGGGCGTGCTGAACGGGCCATCGAACGTCGCGCCGCCGTCGATCGAGCGCGTGAAGGTCGTCGCCCAGTACGGGCCCGAGGTGCTGCTGCTCCAGGCGGCGTAGATGTTGCCGTGGCCGATGCCGCCAGTGCGGTCGACGGCCATCCACTGCTTGTCGCCGCCGAACGCCGGCACGCCGGGCAGCCAGCTCTGGCCGCCGTCCAGCGAGCGGAACATGCGGCAGATGAAGCCCTCGGACAGGCTGAAGTAGTAGAACGTGCCGTCGGCGTCGAAGTCGAGCACGGGGTCGCTGCGAAACGTGCCGGATTCGATGCGGCCGGCGAACGTCCAGTTGTGGCCGGCGTCGTGGCTGTAGCCCCAGCCAGCCTGGCGAAAGTCGGACGCGATGGTGTCGAACTGGCGCCAGCCGATGACCAGCCGGTGCGGCGCGAGCGGGTCGACGGCCAGTGACGGCTCGTTCGCCGCGTCGCCGACGATGTTATTGCCGCTGGCGTCGACGTTGACCTGCACGCTCTGGTAGCTGCCGCGGCGCAGCTGTGCCGGGGGCAGCGGGGGGGCGGTTTGCAGGCGTGTCGGTGGGGCGGGCTCGTCACGGGGGGCTTCGCGGTGGGCGCTGACTTCGGGGGGCGGATCGAGGGCCGGGTTTGAGAGCCGGTCGCCGCCGGCGCTAAGCCAGGCCATGCCGGCCAGCAGACACAGTGTCACCGCCAGACCCCTGATGCGTGCGTGTGCCCACATGCCCTTTCCTCCGGAGAAATCGGTGCCGGTTCGAACCAGTCCGGCTGGCGGCCTCCTGCAGTATACGAAAACGCGCAGAGCAATTCACGCGCCGACACGCGGGGCACGGAAAGAAAGACAGGTCGGCGACATCGTTGCGCCGACCTGTCCCGGGTTATCCGTGGCCCCGGCGGCGGAGCCGCACAGTGCCTAGGGGCACGTCGTATTCATCAGGGCGACGAACGGGTCAATGTCGCGCCAGTTGGCGTCGCCATCACCGTTGGCATCGTTGTTGAGGAACGGGCACGTGGGCTCGTCCGGGGCGAACATCGCACGCCAGGCGGCCTCGTTGTTGTTCTGGGCCGCCACGAAGAAGTCGATGTCACGCCAGTTGATCACGCCATCGCAGTTGCTGTCGCCGAGGCAGATGCTCGGCAGGCACGGATTCGGATCACACGTTGTGTCCATGCCCTGCCAGACGCCGCCGATGAGGGCACAATTGGCCTCGGTTTCGATCGAGCAGGTGCCGTCGACCGAGCAGCACGCACCGGTCGGCTGCGGGCAGGGGTTCGGATCACAGGTGGTATCCATACCCTGCCACGTGCCGCCGGCGAGGATGCAGTCATCCTCGGTCGCGACGGTGCAGGTGCCGTCAGCCGCACAGCAGGCGCCCTCGGGCTGCGGGCACGGGTTGGGCGTGCAATCGGTATCCATACCCTGCCAGGTGCCGGTGCACTCCGCCTCGGTTGTCACCGAGCAGGTGCCATCGGCGTAGCAGCAGGCGCCCTCGGGCTGCGGGCACGGGTTGGGCGTGCAATCGGTATCCATAC
>CAYUZU010000013.1:0-120984 GCA_964448675.1 uncultured Planctomycetales bacterium | reverse complement strand
GCACCTTGTACGGGCAGTTGTTCGAGCAATAGCGCGTGCCGATGCAGCGGTTGTAGACCATGACGTTGAGGCCTTCCTCATCGTGCACGGTTGCCGCCACGGGGCATACCTGCTCGCACGGGGCCATTTCGCACTGCACACACGCGACCGGCTGGTGTACCACCTCCACATCGGCATCCCTGCGTCGCTCCGGCGTTTCGTCGCTGCGTCGCTGCCGGAAATACCGGTCGATGCGCAGCCAGTGCATCTCGCGGCCGACCGCGACCTCATCCTTGCCCACGACCGGGACGTTGTTCTCGACCTGGCACGCCAGCACGCACGCACTGCAACCGATGCACTTGTTCAGGTCGATCGCCATGCCCCACTTGTGGTGCTTGTCGTAGTCCTTCTCGTCCCACAGTGATTGCAGCGGCGGATGGTGGACCACGTGCTGTGCGAAGTCGGGGTGGTGCTTGTAATGATCGAGAGTCGCCTCGCGCACGAGCATCGGCAGGCGCTGCTGAATCTCCGCGTCGCCCACACGCGATGAGATTGCGTGGTGATCCTGCGTACCGACCAACTCGTAATGGCCGCCGGCCGCGCTGACCCCGGTGTCCGCGATGACATGCGGGTGGTCGGTCGTTCGCAGGGCGTACGCGTTGAACCCCACACGGGCTCCGACCGTGCCCGCGGCCGCCCCGCGTCCATAACCCAGTGCGACCGTCACCGAGTTCTCGGCATGGCCCGGCAGGATGCAGGCGGGCAGCACGAGTTCGCGCTGGCCCGCGGCGATACGCAGCAGATCGCCATTGCGACGGATGCCGTACGCACCCGCCATGGTCGGGCTGATGAGTGCGGCGTTGTCCCACGTCAGCTTGGTGATCGGGTCGGGCCACTCCTGCAGCCAGGCGTTGTTGGCGAAGCCGCCGTCGAGCACGCTGTAATCCGGCACGAAGACGACTTCGGTGCCCGCGGCACGCTTGTCGCCGGGCGTGGTCCTGTCGCGGCAGGTGACATTCTGCGCCGGCCAGGCCGTCCCCGGCACCACGCCGTCGTGCAAGGCCGGTTGCCAGGCGGCTTCAGCGCCCGCGGCCGCGGCGAAATTCTCGGCAAACGTGCGGCGCACCAGGTCGTGCGCCTTTTGCACGTTGTCGCCGGTGACCATGGCGAGCAGTTCACTCGCGGTGAGCCCATCGTACAGTGGTGCGATCAGCGGCTGGGTGATGCTGACGGTGCCGTCCCAGGCCCGCGTGTCGGACCAGGACTCAAGCCAGTGGGCCGCCGGCAGGTGCCATGTGCAGCGCTGTGAGGTTTCGTTGTCGTACAGCGCCAGGTGCAGCGTGGTCGCGACCTTGGCCAGGCGGCCGGCGAAATCCACGTCGGCCGGCGCGTCATAGACCGGGTTGCCGCCGAGGATCAGCAGTGTGTCGATCTCCCCCGCGTCAATCGCCTGGGCGAGGTTCTGCAGCGATGTCAGCGCGTCGGGCTCGTCGCCCGCGGGCTCCTGCGTGTACGTGACCGTGCGGCCGATGCCACCGAGCGTTTCGTTGATGCGACAGGCACACGCGTGCACCCACGCGGGCTGCCGGGGCCCGACGGTGACCAGCGCGTCCGGCCCGTGCGCGACGAGATCGGCCGCCATGCCGCGCACCGACTCCCACGGCAGTGGTAGCTGGCTGTTCACACCGGCATCAGCCGCGGACGCCGGCACGTGCCCGTCATGGGCGTGCTCGACCGCCGCCGCCAGGGCCGCGGCGATCACGCCGATGTCGCTGCTGCGCACGGCGTAGCGATGGTCCGCCTGGGTCCCCGTGACCGTCAGGTTGCTTTCGAGCACATACAGCCGATTCATATGGCCCTGGTCGGCATCACGTGCCGTGGCGAACTGGCGGGCATGGCGCAGGGCGGCGGGGTGCATCATCAGCAAGTCGTCGTCGAGGCTGACAATGACCTGGGCCTTGTCGAGGTGCAAGTGCGGGCGGACGGCCTGCCCGAACGCCTGTCGCATTCCAGCACGCTCGGCGTCACGATTGATCGGCGACCAGGTGAACCAGCGGGCGTTGGGGCAGATTTGCTGAAGGCGGGCCCGCATGTCCGCGAGCGTTGGCGAAGACGAGGGCTCGGCCAGCACCGCCAGCGCCTGGCCACCCCCATCGCGCAAAGGGGCGAAGTGTGCCACCAGTTGCGCGCGGGCGTCGGTCCAGTTGACCGCCATGACGCTGCCCCGGCCCGGCAGGTCGCTGCGCTGCATCGGCGCGCGGGAGCGATCGGGGTCGTACAGGTCCAGCACGCTGGCCTGCATCCAGTGGTTCGTCGCGCCCAGGCTGGACGGGTGCTGCGGGTTGCCCTCGATCTTGATCGGTCGGCCTTCGAAGCTCGTGACCAGTACGCCCATGCCCGCGCCGGCAAGGTCGAACGCTGACGCGTAATCGACGGTCTCGCCCGGCAGGCGGTCCACCGGCTGGCGCGTGGCGGGGACGATCTTCTCCTTGGGCCAGCGACAGCCGGCCAGGCCCGCCATCGCGAACATGGCGCCGGCGACCTTGAGAAACTGCCGGCGGCTGGGCCCGTCGCGGTAGGCCGGCGGCAGGTGGGGGAACTCGCTCTCGAGCCACTGCCGGAAGTCGGGCGCGTCGTTCAGCTCTTCGAGGCTGCGCCAGTAGGTCGGCCCCGATGGTGCGCGATTACCCGTATGGCTTCCTGGTCCGGTCACGGTACTTCCTTCGTCGTTGCGCCGCGGTGCTCAGCGATGGCAAACGGAGCAGCTTTGCAGGTACTCCACGCCGCGGATGTTGTATTGCTCGTACAGTTTCTGGCCATACTCGGCGGCGTCAGGGCCACCGGGCGGGATCCAGGTCATGTTCGTCACTTCATCAAGGGGCCGCAGATTGGGTTGCGGGTTGCGGTGGCATTCGAGGCACCAGCCCATACTGAGGGGCTCGGCCTGATAGACGACTTCCATCCGGTCGATGCGGCCGTGGCAGGAGACGCATCCGACGCCGCGATTGACATGGGCGCTGTGGTCGAAGTAGGCGTAGCCCGGGAGGTCATGCACTCGCACCCAGGGGATGGGCAGGCCGGCGGGGGTGTTCTCACTGCCGTAGTAGGCCTCCCGCAGGAGCACGAGCTTGGGGCTTTCCTTGTGGACGCCGTAATCGGTGCTATGGCAGTTGATGCAGGTCTGTGTCGGGGGGATGACGGCGTGGGCGCCCTTGTCGACACCGACGTGGCAGTAGCGGCAGTCGATGCCGAGGTCCCCCGCGTGGAGCTTGTGGCTGTAGGCGATCGGTTGGAGCGGGGCGTAGCCGACGTCGGTGGCGTCGGGCGAGAAGCCGTAAGTCACGAGGAGCCCAACGTACGGGAGCGCAATGACCACCACCGCGGCCACCATGACCCGCAGCTTGTTCGTCCATTTTGGAAAAACAAACGAGTTGATGTGCAACTCCCTTAAGCCTGCCGCCAGATAATCGTGAAAAGCGGCGCGGCGGTCAAGGGCGCCCGGTCGATGATTCACGCGGTATTTCCCCGGCGAAACCGCACCGCGCAGTTGCCGATTGGCGGTCGCCTGCGCCGCTGAAACCGCCCCAACGGGGGACGTTTTTCGCCGACGGTGACACGATGGCCTGGTGGCCGTCGTGGCCCTCCTTGCCGGCGACGTATACCATAGAAATAGGATGCTCAATCGCTGGATCGGAATCTCGACCGCGACGCTGATGATCCTTGCCAACGCCGGGATCATCCTGCGCGACGTCGTACCGCATTGGTTGCCGAACGATGTCCCGCCCACCGATGCGCAGACGCTGGCGCCGGACGAGTGGCGCCGGGCGCAGGTGGGCGTGTATGACGACGAGGGTCGCCTGGTGGGGCGCAGCTGGACGCGCGCCAACCGCAAGGGCAAGAGCGACATCGCGGTGACGAGCACGACGACGGTGCTCCAGCGGCTGCAGTTGCCCACGGGGTTGCGGACGCCGCAGGTGCGCCTCGAAACGGACATCACCTACCGCGTCAGCGAGAACTACGTCGACGAGGTCGACTTCCGGATGTATGGGCTGGGGCTGCGCGTGTCGCTGGAGGGAGCGTCGATCGTGCGCCGCGAGTTCGCCTGCGTGTGGCAGGTCGGGCCGCGGCGGGGCGAGTTCCTGCTCGACTCGGAATCGCCCGCGATGCTGGGTGACGTGATCCGGCCGTTCGATCGCCTGCCGCAACTGTACGTCGGCCAGACCTGGCGGCTGAAGCTGCTGGACCCGCTGGCGCAGGTGGTGCCGGGTCTCGAGGAAAGCGGGATCGAGCTGGAGCCGCTGGTCATCCGCGTGACGCGCAAGGAGACCATCATGCACCGCGGCACGCCGGTCGAGGCGTTCGTGGTCGAAGGCGGCAACGCGACGGCGTGGGTGGCGGCGGACGGCCGGGTGTTGCGGCAGGTGGTGACCTTGCCGTTGCTCGGACGCCTGACGCTGATCGACGAGGCGTATAATGCCGAGACGCTTGCCGACGCGGTCGAGCGCGTGCCCAACGACTGGGCGCAGATGATCGATGACTAGGCGGCCGCTGCCGGCGCGGCGGCCGCGTGCTCGCCGGCGGGGATGCCGCCGCCGCGAGAGCAGAGAGAGGGTATCTGCCGGCCATGAAGTCTGAGCCTGCCGAGCAAGTGGATGCGGCGGCGCGTGCGCCCGGGGTGTTGGTGGACATTGACCGGGTGCGCAAGGTGTTCGGGCGGAAGGTGGCGGTCGAGGACTTGTCGCTGGCGATCGCGCCGGGCGAGCTGTTCGCGTTTCTCGGGCCCAACGGGGCCGGCAAGACCACCACGCTGAAGATGACCACCGGGCTGCTGCGCCCGGACCGGGGCGCGATCCGTGTCTGCGGGCACGACATGCGGCGCGATGGTCGCCGCGCCAAGCAGTACCTGGCTTACGTGCCCGACCAGCCCTTCGTCTACGAGAAGCTCACCGGCCGCGAGTTCATCAACTTCGCCCGCGAGATGTACGGGGTGCCGGATGCGGCGGCGGCCGAGCGCATGGTCGACCTGAACCGGCGGCTGGACCTGGACAGCTTCATCGACGAGCTGTGCGAGACGTACAGCCACGGGATGAAGCAGCGGGTGGCGCTGGCGGCGGCGCTGATTCACGCGCCGCGCGTGCTGGTGGTCGACGAGCCGATGGTCGGGCTCGACCCGCGCACGGCACGTGTGATCAAGACCATTTTTCGCGAGCTGACCGCGGCAGGCGGGGCGGTGTTCATGAGCACACACACGCTGGACGTTGCCGAGCAGGTCGCGGACCGCATCGGGATCATCAACCATGGTCGGCTGATCGCGCTGGGTACGCTGAGCGAGTTGCGACAGCAGTCGAAGATGGATGGACGGCTGGAGGACATCTTCCTGCGCCTGACCGACGAGCCGAGTGACGAGGCATTGCCGGAGGCGTGAGGGGGAGCGGGGGCCCAGGTGACAGGTGATCCCGCGCGCCGGCGCCGTGCGGTCACCGGTCGTTGATCATGGATCATTGTCTGCCGTATTGGAGCGCGAGAAGCGTCAGGTCGTCGTCGTACTTCGACGCGCCGACGTGGCCGTCGACCACGCTGAGCGCGGTCCGGATGAGCGTCTCGGTCGTGCGCTGCGGCATCTTCTTCAGCGCGTCGGCCACCGGGTCCAGGTCGAGCAACTGCCCGTCACTGTTGGCCGCCTCGATCAGGCCGTCGGTGTAGAACAACACGGCGTCGAGGTCATCGGCGGGAGGAATCTCCTGCAGGTGGAACTCGGTATCCGGCTCGAAGCCGAGCATGAATGCCAGCCCCTCCGGCATGAACCGCACGTCCTGTCGGTGCAGCAGCAGCGGGCCGTGATGGCCGGCGTTGACGTACTCGATGTGCCCGGTCTTCGGATTCAGCCGGCCCAGGATCGCCGTGATGAACACGCTCGACGGGGTGCTGCGGCAGACGAGGCGGTTGAGCCGCATGGCGGCTTCGGTCAGCAGGATGTCGCCGGTCAGCGTTACGTGCACCGCGGACTGGAAGTTGGCCATCACCAGCGACGCGCCGAGGCCGTGGCCGGTGACGTCGGCGATGACGAGGCCGATCCGCCCGTCATCCAGCGCGAAGTAGTCGAAGTAGTCGCCGCCGACCGCGGAGGACGGCGCGTTGAAGCCGGCCAGGGTGACGCGGCCGGCGCAGAGGGGCTGGGCCGGCAGCAGGCGCTGCTGGATGGTGCGGGCCTGCTTGATCTCCTCCATCACCTTCTGCATCTGCACGTGCCGCTCGAACATGCGCAGATTGGCCAGCCCGACCCCCACCTGCTGTGCGATGGCGGCGAGGAACTCGCTGTCCTCCGGCGTGTACGTCGAGGCCTGCGTGATGCGGTCGCCGTAGATGACCCCCAGGATCTCGTCGCGGTGCAGGATGGGCACGCACAGGGCCGAGCAGATCGGGAAGCGCACCAGGCTTTCGCTGATATTGCCGACGAGATCGACCGCGGGGTCATTGACGACGGCGCACTCCCCGTGCAGCAGCGCGCGGTTGATGAGCGTGCGGCTGACGGTGTACGCGCCGGTCTCATCGCGCTGGATGTTGCGCGTCACGGGCAGCTCGGTGTCGCCGCGGCTGGTGCGCAGCGCGATCAGGCCGCGCTCGAAGCCGAGCGTCTCGCAGCAGGCATCCAACGCCTCCTGCAGCAGTTGCTTGCGCTCGAATGCGCCGCCGATGCGCTCGGTCAGGCTCATCAGCAGCGTCAGCCGCTGCTGGTTGAGATCGATGCTTGTCGTCGAGCGGTAGAAGCTGCGCTCGCCGACCGCCGTGGGCAGGTCCGGCTTGAAGCGCACCGTTTCGTGTTCGGCCGGCGGCGGGGCGGCCCCGACCAGCTCCAGCTCGAAGTCGCCGATGCGGATCGACTTGCTCGCGATGCGCGCCGCCCCGCGGTAGATCTCGCCGCCGTCGACCCGCGTGCCGTTCTTCGAGTTCTGGTCGGCGACGACGGCACAGCCGTTCTCGTCGATCCAGATGTGGGCGTGCTCGCGCGAGACCTCTTCGCTGAACAGGCGCACATCGCAGTGGGCGGCGCGGCCGACAATGATCGGCTTTTCGGTCAGGTCGACCGAGTGTGGCACATTCCCTGGCACGTGCACGATCAGCGTTGCCACACGCTACCCCTGCGCCAGCCGCGCGATAGCCTGCACAACGCCGAACAGCGGGCTGTACGGGGCGACCAGCAGGTTGCCCGCCGCCGCCGGGGCCAGCACCCGGTCGAGGCCGCTCTCGAGCGCCGCCATACAGCCGTTGGCCAGCAGCAGACCCGCGGTCGGCGTCAGCAGGGCCACTCGACGAAGATAGTTCGGTCGCAGCATTGATCCGTCCTCGTGATGATCGGTCCAGCGCGGCGGCGGGCCCGGCCGCGCCGCACGGCGCATTATAAAGGGTCGGGGGGTGGATCAGTAGGGGGGAGGCTGGGCCGGGGGTGGCAAGACAGCGGGCGGCCTCCGTGCCGCCCTTGTCCGACGCTGTGGCGCCCTCGCTGATCGTTCAGTCGCAGTCGTTCCGCAGCAGGCGCTGCTCGAGCCGGTCGATCACGTTCTGCATGGTGGCCTGCTGCAGCCCGGCGGGCGTCTTCCACGACAACTCCGCGTTCTTGGCGAGCAGCTCCTGCACGCGGCGCACGGCCATCAGCACGGTCGAGTGCTGCTTGTTGCCCAGCAGCCGGCCGATCTCCGGGAAGCTCATGCGCGTGTGCTGGCGGATGAGGTACATGGCCGTCGCGCGGGCATGGGTCACCGTGCGATCGCGCGAGTTGGACCGCAGCGCCTCGCGCGACACGCCGAAGTGCTCGGCGACGCCGCGCTCGATCTCGGTGGCCTCGGGTGGCCGCGCGCCGGCGACGTAGTCCTCGACCACGTGTCGCGCCATGTCGAGCGTAACACGCTCCTTCGTCAGCGAGGCGTACGCCGTGAGCTTGTAGAGCGCGCCTTCCAGCTCGCGCACGTTGCGCGTGATGCGCTGCGCGAGGAAGTCGAGCAGCTCATCGGTCAGCGTGCATTGCATGGCCAGGGCCCGGCGGCGCAGGATCTCGCGCCGGGTAGCGAAGTCGGGCGGCTGCACCTCGACCACCATCGACGCGATGAGCCGGTCGATGAGCGGCTCGGACAGCGTCGCGATGGTGCGCGGGTGGCGGTCCGACGACAGCACCACCGTCTTGCCCGAGGCGTCGATCGCGTTGAACGTGTGGAGGAACTCCTCCTGGGTGGCCTTCTTGTTGGCGAGGAAGTGGATGTCGTCGATGACGAGCAGGTCCACGTTGCGGAAGCGGGCGCGGAAGTTGTCGATCCGCCCGCCCTTGACCGCATAGATGAACTCGTTGGTGAATTCCTCACCCGACAGATAGCGCCACTCGAGGCCGGGCTGGTAGCGATCGATGCCGTTGCAGATGGCCTGGAGCAGGTGCGTCTTGCCGAGGCCACAGCCACCGTGCAGGACGAGGTGCTTGAACGCCTGGCGCGGGTTGCGCGCCAGCGACGAAACGATAGAGAAAGCCAATTCGTTGGACGGGCCGACCACGAACGATTCGAACTCGCCGCGCAACGCCGGGCGCTGCGGGCTGCGGGGCTTGGGACGCGGGGTTGCAGCAGCATCGGCCGGCCGCGGCGCGGCAGGCGCTTGCGTCTCGGAACTTCCAGGCGCGTCCCCCTCGCTTCCCCGAACGGCCTCCGGGTCGATGTGCACGGCCACCTGCGGCTCGGTCCCGACCACTTCCCGCGTAGCAGCGATCAGGTGAGGCATGTAGTTGGTGCTGATCCAGTTGCCGACGAAGGGGTTCGTGACCAGTACATCCAGCGTCTGACCATCAAGCCGCAAGTCCGTGGAATTGCCGAACCAGGTGCGAAAACGACTGGCACCGATACGACTGGCCACTTTCTCGCGGATGGCGCAGAGTTTGTCCGTTACCGCTGGATCCACGGTATCCCTCATGAGCTGACGACTAGATGTTTACGAGTGTCCGCCGAGCGGTTTATGAAGAAACGTCTAACGTGGGTAACCGTTCCTGAACAGAGTCTTGTTCACTGACGAGCCGGATCATAACACTCGCGCCGCGGGTACGCAATGGACGACTCGGACCAAAACTATGAACAGGCGCGCAAGCCGAGTAGCGGCAACCGGTGATGCATTGAAAAAAAGTTTGTCTGCACAAGTTGTCCACAAGCTGTGCCCCTGCCGTGCGCCGAACCCGCACCGCCTCACGCCGGACCCCGCCCACCGTAATGATAAAGATACGCGTCCCGCTGCCCCACCACGCCGAACGCGAACCGCTCGTACAGCCGCTGCGCCGGGGTGTTGCGCCCGTCAACGACGACGGTGACCCGTCGCGCGCCCGCCTCCCGGCTCAGGGCAAACGCCTTGCGCAATAACAGCGCCCCGACACCCTGCCGCCGCAGCGCCGGCACCACCCCCATGTACACGATTTCCAGCAGCTCGCCGGGGTGATGCAGCGAGCACAGCACGCAGCCCGCCGGCCGACCGTCGCGTTCCAGCACTTGCCACAGCGGCGGCACGAACCGGCCGCTGGCCCGGTGTGACGCGAGGGCGTCCTCGACGCTGCGCAGCGGCGTCAGCTCCGGACAGTCCAGGCTGTCGCGATATGTCGCCGCCACCACCTCTGCGAACAGCCCGTGGCGCTCCTCCGTGTACTGCAGCCATGCCAGCTTGTCGCTGGCCGGCGGATCCACCCAGGGGTAACGTGTCGCCCGCTCCAGGTAGCACAGCGGCGCCAGGTGCGTGAAGCCGGCCGCCAGCAGCAGGTCACGCCGCGGCTGTGCCTCCGGCTCGAGCAGCGCCTGGGCGTAGTGCAGCAGGCAGCCGCGCAAGTCGTCGAGACCACGCCGCGTGATCACGCGCTGCGCTGCCAGCCGGTTGCTGTGTTCGCCCGGCGGCGGGATCATGACGATCGCGGTTGCCCCGGGAAGGAGCACGGCGAAGAAGAGCCCGTGGGGCGCATCGAGCGGCCCACAGCGGAGCCCCTGCCAGCGCATGCCTTCCGTCGCCAGGTACGCCCGCATGCCTTCCACCTGGGCTGCGCATGCCAGCCGGGGACTGCCCGGCGTGGCCAGCAGGTGCACGAGCAGGGCGTCCAGCTCGTCGGGCCGGATCGGATGGATCGGGGCGGTTTCGGCGTCGCTCGGCATTGGCTGGCCGCTTGGATTAGGAGGAATATAATCCGCTATTACCTGTTCGGACGCGAGCCTATTGTCCTTGGGAGGTCAGTTTCATGCAATTGCTCCGCATCAGCACCATCGCAGCAGCCCTCGTCACGTTTTCCCTGATTGGCTGTGGGCAGCAGTCCCAGTCCCAGTCGCAGGACACCGACACCGGTGACCAGGCCGCCAAGTCGGAGACGGCGTCGCCCGCCGCTTCCGCCGGCGACGAGGCCGAGGTCGGCGCCACCGCGCCCGACTTCACCCTGCTGGACCAGACCGGCAAGAAGCACAAGCTGTCCGATTACGATGACAAGGTGGTCGTGCTGGAGTGGGTGAACCAGGAGTGCCCGTGGAGCGTCAAGGCGGTTCCGGTGTGCAAGGAACTGGCGGAGAAGTACGCCGGCAAGGATGTCGTGTGGCTGGGTGTCGAGAGCACCAACTGGCGCAAGGCCGAAGAGAACGCCTCGTACATCAAGGACAAGGAGCTGCCGTATCCGATCCTGATGGACAACGACGGCAAGGTCGGCAAGATGTACGGGGCCAAGACCACGCCACACATATACGTCATCGACGAGGGTACGCTCGTCTACGCCGGCGCGCTGCACAACGACCAGTACGGCAAGAAGGACGAGGGCGAGGTTCGTAATTACGTGGACGAGGCCTTGACGGCGGTGCTGGCGGACAAGAAAGTACCCCTGGCGCAGACAACGCCGTGGGGGTGTTCGGTGAAGTACGAGAAGAAAGGCTAGCAGCATCGGGTGGACTACGTGAAAGAGACCGGCAGCAAGCGGGAAGGCGACGGCGGATTGAACTCTTGTAACGGTCGCGCGGACGGGGGCTGCGTGCGCACCCGGCCGAGACACGGCGCGACGGGCCGGGGTGGCATCGCGGCCCTGGTGCTGCTTGGCACGGCCGTCGTCCTGACCGGGTGTCACGGCCAGCAGCGCTGGGAATACGCCAACTACCCGGAGGTGCAGCGCCGGGCGGCTGCCGAGGGCAAGCTCACGCTGGTGTACTTCAAGAGCTGGTACCGCATCGAGAGCACGCGTTTCGAAGAGGACGTGCTCGAAGACCCGGCCGTGCGCGACGCGCTCGACGGCATGGCTCGCGTCATGCTCGATCGCGATTACGACCAGGAACTCGCCCAGCGCTGGGGCCTGACCAAGGTGCCGAGCTATGCGATCATCTCGCCGGAGGGCGATGTGCTCGTGCGCGATCAGGCACCCATTACCCGTGACGCGTTGCTCAAGGGCATTCGCAAGGCCCGGCAGATACACAGCGGGACCGAAGCCGGGTCCTGACGGTCCGGGATGTGACCGTGAGAAAACCCACGCCGTCTTTCGTATGGCCGGCGGCGTTGCTGTCGCTGGCCCTGCTGTCCGGGGGGTGCCGGGAGCGCCCGTACGATGCGCCTGGGCTGTTGCAGGTCTGGGGCTCGACCGGCATGGGCCCGGGCGAGTTCAGCTATCCGCGCGGCATCGTGCGTCATACCGGCGGCGACCTGTTCATCGTCGACAAGGCCGCCCGGATTCAGCGCTTCAAGCCCGACGGGGTGTTCGTGTGTGATTGGCGCATGCCGGAATGGTCGGCCGGCAAGCCGACGGGCCTGGGCGTGGGGCCGGACGGATTGCTCTACGTCGCCGATACCCACTACGCCCGCGTGATGATCTTTGACCCCAATGGTGCTCACGTCGGCGCATTCGGCGCCTATGGCCACGACGCCGGCGAGTTCGTTCTGCCCACCGACGTGGCCGTTACCCCCGGGGGGACGCTCTATGTGTCCGAGTACGGCGACAACGACCGCATCAGTTTCTTCACCGCCGAGCGGACGTACGTGCGCAGCTTCGGCGGTCCGAACGGTGGGCCGGCGACGCTGGCGCGACCGCAGTCCCTGCTGCTGGACGCCGACGGCACGCTGTGGGTGACCGACGCCTGCAACCACCGCGTGTGCCATTTCAGCGCGGCGGGCGAGTTGCTGGATGCGTTCGGCCAGAGCGGCAGCGCGCCGGGGGAGCTGCGCTTCCCTTACGGCATCGACATGCTTTCCGACGGCACGCTGGTCGTGTGCGAGTACGGCAACAACCGCGTGCAACGCTTCGACCGCGACGGCACCTCGCGCGGCACCTGGGGCCGGGCCGGGCGCGAGCCAGGGGAGCTGGCGTATCCGTGGGCGGTCGCCGTCGGGCCGGACGATCGGATCTACGTTCTCGATTCGGGCAACAACCGGGTGCAGGTGATTGCGGGCGGTGCAGCAGAGACATGGCAGCGGCCCTGAGGCGCGGGTAGAATGCCGCCTGAGGGTTTTCTATGTACGCGCTGGCATTCATGCGGTTCGAGACGCCCGGCTACCTGGTGCTGCTCGCGCTTGTTCCCCTGCTGATCGCACTGTCGTTCCGGTCGCTGGCGGGGTTGGGGCCGGGACGGCGCGTGGTGGCGATCACGGTGCGCTGTCTCGTCGTGCTGCTGATCGTGCTGGCGCTGGCGGGCGCACAGCGGACCGAGACCGTGGACGACCTGGCGGTCATCTTCCTGATGGACCGTTCCAAGAGCGTGCCGCAGCGCCTGCAGCGCGCGGCGTTCGACTACGTGCAGCGCGCCGCCGCTGACGCGGGCAACAACGATCTCATCGGCGTGGTCGGGTTCGACGGTGTGGCCGACGTCGAGCAGCTCCCCATGAAGGTGCTCGACATCCGCGGCCTCACGCCGCCCGGCGAGCCGCACCAGACCAGCCTGGCGGCGGCGGTGCGGCTGGCTCTGGCGTTGTTGCCGAGTGACGCGGCAGGGCGGCTGGTGCTGCTCAGCGACGGCAACGAGAACGTCGGCAACGTGCTGGAAGAAGCCGAGCAGCTCCGCGCCGCGCGCATCCCGGTCGACGTCTTCCCCATCGAGTACCAGCACGACCGGGAGGTCGTCTTCGAGCAGCTCAAGGCGCCGCCGACCGCGACGACCGACGAGACGGTCAACCTGCAGATGGTCCTCCGCGCGCAGCAGCGCTGCACGGGCGAGATTCTGCTCAAGCATGGTGGCGTGCCGGTGGACCTGTCGCCCGACACCCCCGGCAGCGGCTATCGCGTCGAGCTCGAGCCCGGCCCGAATCGCTTCCAGTTTCAGCGGCCGCTCTACGCCGCCGGCGCGCACCGCTTCGAGGCGGAGTTCATCCCGGATGATCCCGATGCCGACACCCTGGCCGACAACAACCTCGGGCAGGCGTTCACCATGGTCTCGGGCCAGGGCAAGATCCTGATCCTCGCCGAGGAGGACGACCTGGCCGGCGCGCAGCCCTCGGCCCTGATCCTGACCAATGCGCTGGAGCGCGACAAGATCGTCTGCGACGTCGCGCGGCCCGGCGAGATCCCCCTCGACCAGGAGCATCTGATCGACTACTCGCTGGTGGTCCTGTCCGATGTGCCAGCCGGCTCGTTCAGCCAGCTCGACAAGGAATCGCTGGCGGTCTATGTGCGCGAGTTGGGCGGCGGGCTGATCATGGTGGGCGGCGAGAATTCGTTTGGCGCCGGCGGCTGGCTCAGCAGCCCGGTCGAGGACGTCATGCCGGTCAGCTTCGACATCAAGCACAAGAAGGAGTTTCTCAAGGGCGCGCTCGCCCTTGTCATGCACGCCTGCGAGATTCCCGACGGCAACTTCCTCGGCGAGCGTTGCGCGATCGAAGCCGTCAAGTCGCTCAGCAGCCGCGACCTGGTCGGTGTGCTCGCATGGAAATGGCACGGCGGCGACGACAAGAACTGGGCGGTTCCGCTCCAGACCGTCGGGAATCGCACCCGCATCATCAACGCCATCAAGACCATGAGCATGGGCGACCTGCCCGACCTCGACGAGGTCATGCGCCCGGGCGTCGAGGCACTCATCGAACGGCGCGACGCCGGGCCCAAGCACATGATCGTCATCTCCGACTTCGACCCCAGCCCGCCACGCGGCGACCTCATCGCCAAGATGAAGCAGCACGGCATCACCTGCACCACGATCGCCATCGGGTACGGCGGCCACTGGATCGATGAAGGCATGGCGACGGAAATCGCGACCAAGACCGGTGGCCGGTTCTATCGCACACGCGATCACAGCCAGCTGCCGCGGATCTTCGTGAAGGAATCGCGCGAGGTGCGCCGCTCGCTGATCCAGGAGGGGGAGTTCAACCCGGCCCTGGTCAACCCGCTCTCGCCGATCGTGCCGGGGCTTGCCGGCGAGGGGCTGCCGCCGCTGCGCGGCTTCGTGCTCACCACCGGCAAGGACGCGGCCATGGTGCCGATCGTGCGGCCGGCGGAGGAGGGGGACGACCCGGTTCTCGCGCACTGGCAGGCCGGCTTGGGCAAGACGATCGCGTTCACCAGTGGCATGTGGTCGAAGTGGGGGCCGGCATGGGCGGCGTGGCCGGGCTTTTCGAAGTTCTGGTCGCAGGCGGTGCGCTGGGCGTCGCGTCAGTCCGAGGCGGCCGCATTTGACATCGCCACGTCGGTGCAGGGCGGCAAGGCCAGGATCCGCCTCGACGCCTACGACAAGAACGCCGACGCGCTCAACTTCATGAACGTCGCCGGCAAGGTCGTCACGCCGGACAACGAGGCCATGCCGCTGCGCCTGACACAGACGGGGCCGGGCCGCTACGAGGCGGAATTCGACGCGCGGCAGCGCGGCAACTATATCCTCGACCTGCGCTATACCAGCATGCAGGATGGCGAGGAGCACCGCGGTATCCTCCAGACGGGTCTGTCGATTGCGTACTCCCCCGAATACGCCCAGATGCAGGCCAACATGCCGCTGCTCGAAGAATTGCGCACCCAGACCGACGGCCGGCTGCTCAGGAACCTCGCCCCCGGCGACGTGTTTGCGCGGGCCGGCATGCGGCAGGCCGAGAAGCGTCGCGTCATCTGGGAATCGCTGCTGCGGTGGATGCTGCTGGCGTTCCTGCTCGATGTCGCGGTGCGCCGCATTGCCGTCCGCCCGCGGGAGATGTACGCCAGGTTCCGCCGCTTCCTCGCTGAGATCGCCGGTCGCCGGCCGGCAGCCACCGCCGAGGCGACCTTGTCCACCCTCAAGGGCACGCGCGACCGCGTGCGCGACGAGCAGCGCAAGAGCCGGGAGACCGAGGAGGCAGCGCCGGCTGCCACGGCTCGCTTCGAGCGCCAGACGCCCGACAGCAAGGCGAGCGAGGACCTCAGCAAGGCGCTGGGCGGGGCGTCCGAGCAGGAGAAGCCCGTCGTGGCCAAGCCTACCGGCAAGAAGCCGCAGCAGTCCGAGGCGGATTACACCAGCCGCCTGCTCAAGGCGAAGCGCCGCGCCCGCGACGACATGAAGAAGAGCCAGGACGACGAATCCAAGCCCGAAGCGTAACCGCCACGGCCATTGTCCGGCCGCGCGTGGACCTCGTTCCGCGCCGTTCGTTTGTTCGCCGGGGACCCCACCGCCGAATGGCCGCGGCGGGCGCACGCCGGCACCCGCCACGCCCCCCACTCCTCCTGCCGTCCATGCTCGTCGCGCTGCGCGTCAGACCGGTCGCCGCCGCCGGCGCGCGAAGACGCTTACGCCAACCAGCAGCATCAGCGCGCTGGCCGGCTCGGGCACGACCGCCCGCCGTGCCGTGTTGCGACAGTCATCATCGTCCACGGCGTCGCCCTCCGCCGCCGCGGCCGGCGCAGCGCCGCCCGCGCTGCCCGGCTCGCCGGTGCGCGCCCGTTCGCTCGCACCATCGCAGCCCTGCGCCGGGACGTGGCATTCGCCATGCAGGTGTCCCGACGCGTCCATGTTCGTCAGCGCAGCAGGTGCGGCCACCGGGCTGGACCCGGTGACGGCGTCGACATCGCGGTGTTGGCTCGGCGCCCCCGCCAGGCTGGTCGTGCCACTGAGTAGAAGCAGCCCCCCCAGGAACCAGGCTGTTGTTGTTGTCCGCAACACGGCGCGAACCTCCGCGACGAATCGACACTGCAATACCAGTGTTCAAAACGTCGTCGGTGGATGCAATCGGGAGCGGTCGCGAAACCAGCCGCACCGGTTTCGCTCCGATAATAACGCAGCTCGCCGCAGTTTGAAGCGGGCCCTGCTCACGAGATCTGCTCGCCGCGCAGCCGGGCCACCTCGACACAGTCCTTGTCGCCGCGGCCCGATAAGTTGATCACGATGAGCTGGTCGCCGGGCAACCCGGCGGCGAGCTTCACCGCGTGGGCCACCGCATGGGCCGACTCGAGCGCGGGGATGATCCCCTCGGTCCGCGACAGCAGCTCAAACGCCGCCAGCGCCTCCTCGTCCGTTGCCGACGTGTATTCCACCCGCCCGCTGGCGTGCCACTGCGAGTGCTCGGGGCCGACGCCTGGATAATCGAGCCCCGCCGACACCGAATGCACCGGCAGCGTCTGGCCGTCGTCGTCCTGCAGCACGACCGTCATCATGCCGTGCAACACGCCGGGGCGGCCCTGGGCGAGCGTGGCGGCGTGGCGGTGGGTGTCGACCCCTTCGCCGGCGGCCTCGACGCCCACAAGCCGCACCGACGCGTCCTGGATCAGCGGGTAGAACATGCCGGCCGCGTTGCTGCCGCCGCCGACGCAGGCGATGCACACGTCCGGCAGCCGCCCGGCGATGGCCTGCATCTGCTCCTTCGTCTCGCGGCCGATAACGGCCTGCAGGTCGCGGACAATCGTCGGGAAGGGGTGGGGGCCCATGACGCTGCCGATGACGTAGTGCGTGTTCTCGACCGTGGCCATCCAGTCGCGCATGGCCTCGTTGATCGCATCCTTGAGCGTCCGCTGCCCACTTTCGACCGGGATGCATTCCGCCCCCAGCAGCCGCATGCGATAGACGTTCAGCGCCTGGCGGCGGACGTCTTCGGCCCCCATGTACACGCGGCATTCCAGGCCGAGGACCGCGGCCGCGGTGGCGGTCGCGACGCCGTGCTGGCCCGCGCCGGTCTCGGCGATGATCCGCGGCTTGCCCATCCGTCTGGCGAGCAGGGCCTGGCCGAGGGTGTTGTTGATCTTGTGAGCGCCGGTGTGATTGAGGTCCTCGCGCTTGAGGTAGATCCGCGCGCCGCCGGCGTGTTCGGTCAGGCGGCGGGCGAAGTACAGCGGGCTGGGGCGGCCGGCGTAGCTCTTCAGCCATGTGTCGAGCTCTTCCCAGAAAGCGGGGTCCTGGCGGGCTTTGGCGTATTCCTCGTCGAGTTGGCGAATCGCGCCCATCAGCACCTCGGGCACGTACTGCCCGCCGAAGGGCCCGAACCGGCCCGCGACAGCGGCGCTATCGGTCGTGGTCGGCATACGTCATCCTTTCGTTCGTGACGAGGGATTGTATACGCCGGGGAGGCTGCGAGGGAACGTGGGAACGTGACCACGGAAGCCACACGAACGTAGGGTCGGCGTCCCGCCCGCCGCTACGGGGCAAGGCAGAGCGATGCGCCGCCCTCCGTCACTATGTCGCTGCGTCGCTTCTCCTACGGACACGTCGTGTTCTGCAGCGACACGAACGGGTCGATGTCGCGCCAGTTCACGCCGCCGTCGCCGTTGGCGTCGTTGTTCTCGAACGGGCACGTCGGAGTTGCGGGTGCGAACAGCGCCGCCCAGGCCGATTCGTTGTCGTTCTGGGCCGCGACGAAGAAGTCGATGTCGCGCCAACTGATCGTGCCGTCGCAGTTGCTGTCGCCCGGGCATGCCGGCGGGCCAAAGCCCGGGTCGGCCCCGGTCATGAAGTTCGCCATGATCTCGGTCGGGTCGAGCGCCCGGTCATACACCGCGACCAGGCGGAATTCGCCGAACCACGGCCGATCCGGGTAGATGTTCGCCTCGTTGCCGAGCGCGAACGCGTGCCCCGTGGCCCAGTTGGAGAAGTCACCGCCGCGCGGATCGCTGGTAAGCTCTTCGCCGTCGACGTGGATCCGCCGCCCGCCGTCGGCCGAGCGCGTGAACACGACGTGTGTCAAGTGCCGCGTGACGGTGTCTTCCGGCGTGGTCACCGGCGGCAGCCCGTTGCTGGACGTAAACGTCGTGCGGAGGCGGACGGTGTACTGGCTGGCGGGACCGCCGAACTCGTCGCCGTGGCCCAGCGTGAAATTGCGCTGCGAGGTCCCGTTGGACAGTGTCACGATGCGGCCGAAGTCGCCGTCGATCGTCGAGGCGGGGATGAGCCACGCCTCGATCGTGAGCTCATTGGTGGCCATGCAGGCGTCGATGATCTTGGTCGCGGCGCCATCGGAAACAGCCCGCGTGCCGTCGCTGTGCGTCGTGAACTGCAGGCCGCCGCCGGTCCAGGTGGCATTCTGCGGATCCTCCAGGGTGAGGTCCATGGGCGTGCCCACGCCGGAGAGGTCGTGGACGGTGGTGCCGTCGGTCTCGTCGAAGGGGTAGAGCACCAGCAGGCCGTCGCTGACGCGCACCCAGTCGCCATAGCGAAAGACGACCTGCGTGTCGGGCAGGATCTCGTTGGGGTTGATGTCGATGTCGCGTACGCCGTTGACGGTGAGCACATACGTGGTGTGCAGCGTCATCGGTGAGGTGGCGAGCGTAACGGTCACGCCGTCGCCGTTGAGCACGGCTGCGAGCACGCTGACGCCGCCGTCGATCGCGTAGTTGCTGGCTGTTTCGGCCGAAGCCGGCTCGACCGGCTCGGAATAGACCACGTCGAGGGCGGTGGCGTCGAGCACGGTGACGTCCTCGATCGTGGGCCGCACCTCGCACACGTCGCCGATGCCGTCGCCGTCGGCGTCTTCCTGCAGCGGGTTGTGCACGGCGGGGCAGTTGTCTTCGCCGTCGAGGACGTCATCGCCGTCGGAGTCGGGATCGGTGGGATCGGTGCCGAGGTCGATTTCGTCGCCGTCCTCGAGCCCGTCGTCGTCACTGTCGGCGTCAGCCGGATCGCTACCGTACGTGTGCACCTCGGTGCCGTCCTCGATGCCGTCGTCGTCGGTGTCGGCGTCGGTCGGGTCGGCCCGGTTGTGATACTCCTCGAGGTTGGTGAGGCCGTCGGGCTCGTTGTCGGTGGCGCCGTCATGGGCGAGCGTCTGGAAGTAGGCCTGCTCCCAGGTGTCCGGCAGGCCGTCGCCGTCACCGTCGCCGTTGGGCCCCTCGATGGCCATGGTGTAATAGGCGTCCTGGGTATAGCCGGCCCAGTAAGCCAGGTTGAGCTCGCTGGCCTCGAAGAAGCGGTACCAGACGTCGTCGCCCTGGGCCACGCGGAAGATGAGGACGCTGTTGGCCAGGCCGTGCGTGTGCGTGATGTTGCCGCCCGGGTTGAACGGGTTGCGCGGCATCTGGATGTAACCGTCGGCGTCGGTGGTGAAGTACTGGTCGGGGATGTCATCGAAGGTCTTGCCGTACCACCCGGGGCCGCTCTCGGCGTTGTAGATGCGCACGTCGGCATTGATCCGCGGCCAACCGTATTCGTCGACGAACTGCATGTGGTTGTTCTGCGGCAGGTCCTGGAGGTATTCGCCGATGTTGCAGGGGGCGTTCATGTTGCCGCAGACCGCCCGCTGGCCGGCGATGCGGTTGAGCGCGCCGGCCTCATACGGCGACCACTGGAAGTCGTAGGGGCCGGTCATCACGCCGCCGCTCTGGTTGTAGTAGAGGACTTCGCCGAAGGCGATGTAGGGCATGTAGTGGCTGCCGCCGACGTAGACGTCGCCCTCCATGATCTGCACCGAATCGTAGCCGTCGTTGTGCGCGGTGTTGTGCACGTCGAAGCCGTAGCAGTCGATGAGGTAGCGGGCGTGGCCGAGCTCGTGGATGAGCGACTTCTCGATAAAGAACGGGTTGTTGAGGTCCGTGCTGGTGTGGTTGCTGTAGAAGGTGCCGTCGACCTGGTTGCCGGGGAAGCCCCACTGGAGATCGATGGTCTTGTCGGAGCTGTCGGGTCGGTTGGTCGGCGTGCCGCCGTTGACCGGGAGCTGCTCGTCGGGCACGACGATAATGCGGTCGATGCGAACGCGGTCGAGCACGCCATTGGGACTGTTCTCCCAAATGGCGGTCTCGTACAGCTCGTTCTGCTTGGCCATCTGGCGCTGGATCCAGTTTTCCCACGAGTTGGAGCCGATGCCGAGCATGCGCTGGTACTGGTGGAAGTACTTCCAGGCGCGCTCCTCGACCCAGAACGATGCCAGCAGCGCATCGGTGTAGTCCGTAATGCTGTTGTTGACCTCGCTTTCTTCCGGGATGGTGTTGTCCGGGTCGAGCACCAGCTCGACCGTGTGCCGCCCCGGCTGCCACACCCACGTCAGGCGCACCAGGCGCCAGCCGGTCGGCGGGTTGTCCTCGTCATACGCCCACGGATTCTTGGGCCAGTTGTCGGGATTGCGCAGCGCGCTGTCACTGTTCGGGTTGGGGTAGCCCGTGTAATCAAAGTCGAACGGCGGCCGCAGCGGCTCCCAGGGCTGGGCGGCGGTGCCGATGGTCCCGGTGGCGACGATTTCGCCGTCGATCTTCCAGGCGTAGGGGACGTCCAGGAGCTCGGGCGAGGTGGCGTTGCCCCAGTAGCGCACGTGGCCGTGGAAGGTGACGACGTCGTCAACCAGCGGCATGTTCGGCACATCGTCGTAGTCGTACTTGGGGGTGCGCTCGATGAACATGACGTCCAGGTCGGGGGCCTGGGCGACGGCCGTCGGGGCGGCAACGAGGCACAGCAGCAGCGTGGTCAGGGCGGTGTGGGCGGCGAGGGTCCGGGTCATGCGAGCGCTCCCAGCGTGGAGTCAGGGGGGACGGATAAACCGTTTCACGACATCCCTTGATTATAATCTCCGCCCGCCTGTCCGCGCAGGAAAATCCGCGCGGTCCGAAAACGCGACCGGTTGTCGGCCGCCGGCGTGCCGGGACGGTGACGTGGGGGGCGACCTCTGAGAACGACGCCGGGGGCCGGGGCGGTGGTGGGCACCCCCCAAAACGCACATCGGCCGACCCAGTCTCGCGTTGGCGAGTCTGAGTCGGCCGTACGTGCGCGTGTTTCCCGTTGGCCTTCAGGGCCCGGGAGGGGTCAGTGACCCGTTAGTTGCCCGTGCGGTGGCTGGCCGGAACGACGTCCGGGTCCGTCCAGTTGTTCTGCTCACGGGTCTGCGCGAGGCGGGCATCCCAGTCCTGCATGGCGGCCCGCTGGAGCTCGGCCTGCTTCTTGGCCAGGACGGCCAGACGCTGGTTGCTCTGCTCGCGGGCGGCGCGGGCCTGGGCCAGGGCCGTCTCGAGGTTGTTCTGCTGGTACGAGTCGTCCAGGTAGGCTTCGGCGCGGGCAATCACGCGCTCCGACTCGACCTGCGCCAGACGCGCCTCGAACAGCGACGTCACGGCGTCTTCCTGGGCCGATGCAATGCGCCGCTTCGCATCGGCGACCGCGGTGGTGACTTCGGCCTTGGTGCGGACGGCGACCGTCTGGGCCTCGCACATGGCGTCGGCTTGCTCGCGCTCGGCGTGGGCCGACGCGATGATCCGGTCGATCTCGGCCTCGGCCAGGACCTGGTCCACGTACAGCTCATCCCGGGCCCGCTGCAGCTGGGCCATCGTGACGGCGTGGTTCAGCTGGTCCTGGGCCTCGATGCGGGCCAGGTTCACCTCGGTCTTGCGACCCAGCACCTCGGCCTCGACCAGCGCCTGCTCGTAGTCTGCGCGGGCGACGACCTCGCCGCTCGAGATGCGGCGGTCGAGCTTGGCCAGCTCGGCGTTGAGCTGCTGCTCGGCGGTCTGGATCTGCGTGTCGATCTTCGACGCCAGCGCCGCCTCGGCGCGCTCGACGCTGTCGGCTTCCTGGATCAGGCGGGCCACTTCGGCGTCACCACGCTCCTGCGTCGACTGCACTTCGGCCGTCAGGGCCTGGACCTCGGCTTCGCCGTTCTCGGCCACCACGTGGGCTTCCTTGCGCAGCGCCTCGGCCTGGGCGATCGACATGTCCTCGGTCGCCTTGGCATGGGCCCGCAGATCGGCCGCCTCGGCCAGGGCTTCCTTGCGGAACGCCGCGGCTTCGGTGATCGCGCGGTTGTAGGTCGACTTGGCGACGGCCAGCTGCGACTCGGCGTCCGCGGTGCGGCTGGCGAGCTCGGCCTCGGCCTTCTTCTCGAGGGCGTCCGCCATCGCGTGCTGCTCGGCCGCCACGGCCAGCTTCTGCGAACGGATCGCCTGGAGCTTCTTGGTTTCTTCGGCGTAGGTCGCCTGGATCGTGGTCTGGTGCGCGTCGGCACGGGCCCGCTCGCGCATCACTTCACCCAGGGCCGAGCGGTAGGCTGCCACGTGCTCGGGCTGGATCTTGGGCGTGACCTCGGTGACCTGCGGCACGTCGGGTACGTCGTGCAGGTCTTCGCGCTGATCCTGCTCGGGGCCGGTCTTGTCCTGGAACTCGACGTCGCCCCGGTTGATCTTGCGGGCCATCTCGACCAGCATCTCTTCGCGAATGCGGGCGGCCTCGGCCTCGGCTTCGGCGCGGATCTCGGCCAGCGTGGCTTCGGCGAGCGCGTCCTGGTGGGCCGCGGTCTCGCGCAGCGCGTTGGCGCGGGCTTCGGCCTCGGCCTTCACGAACTCGCTCCGGGCGACCTGCTCGAGACGATCGCTCTTGGCGCGGATCTTCGACACCTCGGCGAGCATCTCCTTGAGCCACGAATCGACGTCGGCCAGGTGCTTGTTGTACTCGCTCTCGGCGCCGTTGATGGTGACGTCGGCATCGCCGCGGAGCCGGTCGATCTCGGCGATCGCCTTCTCGTACTCGTTGCGCGCCTGGGACACGTTGCGGTCATAGGCGGCCTGGGCCTTCTGCCGCTCGGACTTGGCCGCGGTCACCTTCAGCTCGTACTCCTTCTGCGAGGCCATGGACTCCAGCGCGACGGCGCGGGCAACCAGCTCGTTGGCCGCGGCCTTGCCGTCCTGCTCGGTCGAGTCGGCCTCGGTGAACAGGCGCTGCGACTCGGCCTCGCTGCGCTGCTGCACGGTCTCGATTTCCTTGAGCAGCTCGTTGACGCGGGCCGCGGTCTGCTCACCGACGGTGTTGGCCTCGGTGCGCAGTGCGACCACGGTCGCGTCGGCGCGCGAACGCGTCGCGCGGGCCGCTTCACGCATCTCGTCGACCTCGGCGAAGCCTTCCTTTTCGACGGCTTCGCGCAGGCGGCGGAGCTTGTCGAGCTTCGCCTGCGCCTGCGAGAAACGATGCTCGGCCTTGCTGATCAGGTCGTTCTGGGTGCTCTTGCCTTCCTTGGCCAGCGCGGCGCGCATCGTCATGTTCGCCTCGGCCTGGGCCTTGGCGTTGCGCTCGCGGGCCATCAACTCGGCTGCCGTGTTGGCGTGCTTGGCCATGTACTCGGCGCGGAGCTGCTCGGCCTCGGCCAGCTCGACGTCTTCCTGGCTGGCCGCCTTCTGACGGGCCGCCACGAGGTGCGCCATCTGCTCGCGCACGAACGCGTCGCGCTCGATCTCGGCCGCCCGGGCGGTGTCGAGCTTGTTCTCGACATCCGAGATCCCGATCTGCGCCTCACTGAGATACTGCTCGGGGAGCTGGTACGCACGAGCATGCTGATGGATGTACTTCAGCGTGTCGGACGTCTGGGGCTGCGAATTGTCGAGGTTGTCGGTACGGCTGCTCACCGTCGTCGTGTTGCTGGTCGTGCTGGCACAACCAATGATCAACACCGCACCGATCGTCACCGCCAGCATGCAGCCGCCGCGCTTGTCGGCCAGCAGCGCACGCCATCCCTGGACCTTGGTTCGGTTTCTCCGGCTCACTTGACTTCTCATCTGCTGTGACTCCTGCTTAGGACCCTGTACGCGCACGAGAACTGGACCTTCTGCCCCCAGATAACGCCCGCAGGCCACCCATATGGCCTGCTGCTGGATTTGTTCGGATACCCGGCCCCCATCCTTTAACGACCCGTCAGCCCGTCTCCGGCCGCCGGCACCATCCCGGCCGGCCGGCCCCCGCGCCAAAGCGCGAAACCTGCACGCCCGCTGGCCTGGCCAACCTCAGCGGCGCCGCGGCCGGACGCGTTTCCTGCCGCCGGATCGTTGTTATTTCTCTGAAGAGGTCCCCCGCGAAGCCCCACCTGCGAGCGATAACCGCGCCGGCGCGCGATTCCGCCGGCGGGCAGAATTTGCGGCCGCCCGCGGCCGATCGGCAGATTCGGCGCGTCGCTGTCAGCCCCCGCCACGAGGCCCGGCCCCCTGGTCTGCGGTGACGGCGCGTGTGTGGCAGGCCGGCGCGTCCGGACGACGCCCGGCGGCGGGTCGGGCTCAGCGCTTGCCGGCCCCCAGCGCGTTTTCGACGTGGACGACCTCGTAGGTCACGTCCAGGCCATCGACCGTGAGGGTGACCTGGTCGCCGACGTGCTGGCCCATCAATTGCTGGGCGACCGGTGCCTGGTAGCTGTAGATGCCTTGCTCGGTGTCCGTCTCGAACGGCCCGAGAAACGTCATGATCCGCTCGCTGCCGTCGTCCACGTTGCGCAGCCGCACCCGCGAGCCCACGCCCACGTGCTCTTCCGGGACTTCTTGCGGCTCGATCGGCCGCGCCTTGGCGAGCTCCTCGTTGACCTTGGCCAGCCGGGCCCGCAGCAGGTCACGCTCCTCCAGCGCGAACTTGTACTCGGAGTTCTCGCTGAGGTCGCCGTGCGACGCCGCCTCGCCGATGCGCTTGGCGTTCTCGCGCATCTGGACATTGACGATGTCGTCGCGCTCCGCCTTGCGGCGCTCGATGCCTTCCGGCGTGGCCCACAGCGTCTCGGGGTCGGCCCAGGGTTCGATGCGGCGGCGCTTGACGACCCACAACTGCGGGTACACATCGCGCAGCAGGTCCAGCAGACGCATGCGCACCACGTCGCCCATGCCCTCGAGTCGGTCGAGCTGATGGCGCAGCGGGACGGCGGCCGCCTCACTGAGCTGCTCCATGCACCGGCGCGCCTTGGCGAAGTCCCGCAGCGCCAAGGCGGCCTTGGTGCGCTCGCGGAATGCCTTGATTACCTCGTCCTCGGCGGCAACCGTCCGCCCCAGCGCACTGGCGGTGTCCACGATGCTCTTGAAGAGCTCGTCGTCGGACGGCAGGTTCAGCTCTTTCTTCTTCTTCGGGCCCTTCCAGAGCCAGTACACCAGCTCCGGGTGTTCGGCCAGGTCGCTCAGCCCTTCGTCAACGAACGCCTGCACCGGCTCGACCTGACCGGCGTCGATCAGCTCGCTGGCGATCTTGTCCATGAGATTCGCCGGCGTCTGTGGCAGCCATTTCGCGGCGTACGGCGCCCAGTCACCGGGCCGCGCCTGGCGGAACAGCTCGAAGCCGCGTTCGCGCAGCGCGTCGTGCGGGATCTCCTGCAGCAGGAAGGTGGGGCGGTTGGCGTCGTGCAGGATCTTCGCGGCCAGGCCGCGGGTCTCGTCGGTTGCGGGCATGCCCTTGTCTGCGAGGCGATCGATGATCAGTGCGCAGGTCAGGGCTTCGGCCGGATGGCGCGACTGCACGCGGGCGATTTCCTGGACCAGGTGATTGTGCGCCCGCTCCAGCAGCGCCTTGTCGGGTTTCTCACGCAGGGAAGCCTTCTCGCGCAGGTAACCCTCGATCGTCGCCAGCCACTCCAGGGCGTGCTTCTGCCCTTGGAACGTCTCCCACGCCTCTTCTTCCGGCGTACGTGCCTCGGCGGTGTACGAGATGATCACGGGCGAACGTCCCTCGACGATGATGTGCGGCGACTTCTTCATCGCGTTGCGCGCCCGCGTCCACCACTTGGACCACGCCTTGCTCTCGATGTAGCGCGGTACCAGCTCGTGCTTGAGCAGGTCGGCATCGATCATCTCGCCGTGGGCGTGGATCAGCCCGATGATCACGGCCAGCGGATCGTCCTCGATCAACGCGGGGAGCTGGTCGGGCCGCAACTGCCGCAGCACGCGAAAATCGTCGGCGGCGATGCGGTCGTACTCCCGCACGACCTCCGGCGCCGGCCGGGTGGTGACGCGGCCCTCGCTGCGCAAGGTGAACAGCCCGTTCTCGCGGTCGATCTCGGTGATTTCGACGACGCGGTCATCCATGCGGCTGATGAGCGTGTCCCCGGGCTGCAATTCCAGGCACAGGTCCAGCAGCTTGAGGGCCATCCGCACCGGCCGTCCGCCCTCGAGGCCGGACGCCGACATGACCACCTCGAAGCCGGGGTCGGCACCATACACCGTGCGGTAGAGCTCGACGACCTGCTTGCGCAGTCCCTCGTCCTTTGGCGCGGCGACGAGGGCCACGCGCGCCATCCGCAGGGCGGCCTTGGGATCGGCCGAGACATCGACGTTCTCAAAGATCATCTGGGTCAGCGTGGCGAGGCGCTCGGCCTTGTCATCCCGCTCAAGCTGCTCGTAGGCCCCCGCAAGCTGAGACAGCGACAGCTCACCAGCCTCCAACAGCTCGAGCGCGCGCGATTCGAATTCCTCGAACGACCCCTTTCGCGCCAGGTCCATCAATTCTGATACGGGCATGCCTTCCTCTGCTTCGTCGCTCGCGGCCGGCCGCACGAGCGTGACGGCCCGGCCGGCCGACACCGCGCAGTGCCGCGCGTCACCGTTCCCTCGAGACCCTGGGTGTCCTCCGGCCGGAGCTCAGCGCCGGGCCGGACCCGTGAATCATTCATCTTAACCGCTATGGGGGCTCGGGGCGAAGGGGGATTTGGCCGCGTGCGGCGGCGGTGGGCCGCGCCGGCCGGGCTTGCGGCAGCGGTACCGCCCGCGCAAGGGGGGCCGCGGCCCGCGGCACAACGGCCGCAGGCACGTGGGGACGCCCACGTGCCTGCCGGTGCCGAATCTCGGGATGCCGGGCAGCGTGTCTCAGCGCCGCTGGGTCGGTCGCAGCCACAGCAGGCCGGCGATCGTCAGTGGCATCATGGCCAGTGCGCCGGGGCCGCAGAGGGCCGGGGCCGGCGTGGTGGTCGGGGTATTGGGATCGCTCGCATCGCCGGCGACATGGGAGGGCACGCCGAACAGGGGGGTGCCGCCGCTACCGCCGCTGCCGCTGCCGCCGTTGCCGCCGCTGCCGCCCGAGCCGCCGGTGCCCGTATCGTTCGGATCGGGGATCGACTCGGAGTCGACGGTGACCGGGACGAGCAGGAACGCGCGGTTCTGGGTGCTGCTGCTGTTGCGCACGTCGCCCCAGCCGACGATCAGCCCGTCGCCGTTGATGTCGCGCGCTTCGGTCAGCACGATGCTCGGGGTCTGGTAGACGCCTTCGTCGTCATAGAGATACAGCAGCGTATTGAGGTCCTTCATCTCGCCGTTCTCGTAGATGAACGCGCGCCGCTCGCGATCGTCGTTCTCGGCCCAGCCGACGATGATCCCGTTGTCGTTGATGGCGGCGGCCGAGCTGAAGCCGGCCGTGTTGTCGCTGCGCAGCGTGCCGAGGTCGGTCATCTGGTTGTTGAACCAGTAGAACGCGTGGGTGTAGTGCTCGCCGCTGGCGGCCACGACGTTGGATTCGCCGATGATGGCGCCGTCGTTGTTGACGTCACGGCCCCAGCTGTTGAGTCCGCCGAGCGTCCCGATATCCTGCATGCCCTGCATCTGGGCGGCGCCGAGGCCGTCGCGCTGCACCTCGCCGTTGATGTCAGTAACGGGTTCGGTGCGAAAGGCCCGATAGGCGGCGAGGCCGTCGACCACGTTGTACGAGTACCCCGTCACGACGCCCGAGTCGTTCACCGCGGTTGCCGAGCTGACCGGGTCCGGGTCGGGGTCGTTCGGGTTGGTCGGGATCAGTGTCTGCAGGTTGGTCATCAGGTCGTTGACGCCGTCGCCGTTGTCGTCCTTGTAGAACTCGCCGTTGAGCGGCATGATCAGGAACGCGCGGATGATGCCGTAACCGGCGTCCGCCCAGCCCACGACGTGGTTCGCGTTGCTGATGCCGGTGGCGGCGCTGTCGTAGGCATTCTCCGGCGGACAGACGCTGCCGAAGGTCCACAGGTTGATCAACGCATCGCCGGGATAGGGCGTCGCGAGGTCCGTGAGGACCGCCGGGCGCAGGATCATGCCGTGCGTCACGACGAAGTTGACGTCGGGGCAGATCACGATCGTGCGCGCCGTGCCGACCACCTGGCCGGCATTGGAGATGTCGTACGACTCGCTGTAATCCTGGTCGAACAGCGGATGCTGCAGCTGGAAGTGGACCGTGCCGTGCAGGTCGGTGCCGGTCTCGTTGTGCCAATGCGCCGAGTGGCGGTTCTCTCCGATCTCGGCCCAGCCGATGACCTGGCCGTTGTCATTGATGGCATAGGCGCGGGTCTGGGTGGCACCGTCGATGTCGAGCTCGATGAGCTCGTACAGATCCAGCATTTCCGCCGGGGCCGACCCGACCGCCAGCCCGATCAGCGCGATGACCAGCCCGATGCTCTGGTAAGTGCGATTGTTCGTCATGTTGCGAACCTCTGTTCGTCCTGCTCGTAGAAGCGCGACTGCGTCACGCGCATCGCCGCGCGCCACGCCCGTCCCCGCTTCAACGAAGCTGATTCCTGATCCACGACACCTTGTCCCCCGACCCATCCGCCGTCTGCACGACCGTGACCAGGTCGGCGTCCCCGTCGCCGTCGAGGTCCCCGTAGCCCAGCAGGCCCACCGAACCCGAGCCCTCGTGCGTGATGATCTTGCGGCCGACCCAGGTCTCGGTGATATCGGCCGGCGGCTCGAAGTAGCGCACCGCGCCGTTGCTGCCGCCGACGACCAGCTCGAGCACGCCGTCGTTGTCGACATCCAGGCCCTGGACGGCGTAGGGGACGTACGACTCGAACTCGACAATGGTGCTCGAGTACCAGTCGTAGCCGCGGCTGGGGCCTTCCTCGGGCTGAATGAACAGCGCCATGACCGACTCGACATCGCTGATCGCCGCGACGTCGACGCGCCCGTCGCCGGAGAAGTCCGCGACCGAAATGCGCGTCGCATCGCGCAGACTGCCGATGCGGTGTTGCGTCCATGCCTGGGTCACGTTGAGGCCCCCGGGCCCGCCCGGGTTCTCGAACCAGGCGATCTGGACGTTCTGGTCCTTCGCCGCGGTGGTGATCAGGTCGAGATCGCCGTCGTTGTCGAGATCGACGGCCTCGACATCCGTTGCGCCTTCGCGGTCGAAGGCGCCGTGCCGCTCGTGGAAACCGACCGGCACGCCGGTCCACAGCAGGCCGTCGCGGGCCCGCCCGGGGTTGAGGAGGATCTGGATCGAGCCGCCGACGAACTCGTACGACTGGCCGGTCGTGGTGCCCGGGGAGGCGCCGACCGAGCCGATCGTCGTCTTGGGCGAGAGCGTGATGCTGATCGACCGCGCGGCGGCGACGTCGTTGTGACCGTCGTTGTCGAAATCGGCGATTTCCACGTTGGTGTAGGTCTCCGAGACCGACGTGGTGTAGTCATTCGCATTGACGCCCGGCCCGAGGACGCTGGCGATGATGGCATCGACCTCGTCGGTGCTGAGCGCCTCGGCCGTACCCTCGATGATCTCCAACTCGCCCTCCGTGGCGCCCCACTCGCTCAGCACGTGCGTGTTCGCGCTGTCGTTCGGATGCCGCAGATAGATGACCCCCTCAGCCGTGGCGATCACCAAATCGAAGTTGCCGTCCCCGTCGATGTCGCCGACGGCGACGTCGGTCAGCGACTCCCACTCGTTGTCGCCGCCGTCGAGCGTCAGGCTGGCGTGCTGCAGCGCACCGTCACTGTCCGTGTACGACATGAGGATCTGCACCACGCCCAGGTCCTGCTGGCGGTAGCCGACGACCGGGTCGATTCGCCCGTCGTTGTTGAAGTCGACCTGGATCGGCGAGCGCGTCATATCGCGCGCGTGGTACGTGCCGGTGACGACCACCTGCCCCTGGATGAACGTCCGCTCGTCCAGCAGCACCTCGCTGAACACGGCCGCGCCGCCGGGCATGAAGACGTTGCCACTGGCGGTCTTGGTCGTGCCGCGGGTCCCCCCCAGCCACCACGGGCGGTACTCTTCCACGCAGGCAGCGGTCAGCAGCAGGGCCGCGAGGCCCGTTGCCAGGACGAGCGTGTTGCAGGTTCGGCGAAGCGGCATGATCAGAGCTCCTTCGCGGCCTGCTCAGGCGCAGGCGATCGGCTCGGTAAACGTACTTCTCTTATCGGGTCGGTTGATCCCGAGGGGGGCTTGATTTGTGTTGCGGCGCAGGAACCCGCGGGGCGCGCGGCTCAAGAACGGGCGACCACCACCGGCCGCGTGGCGGCCGCCGACGCGGTTTCGGCGTACGTTTCTCGGACCTTGCCAGCGACCTCCGCAACTGACAAACCGCGCAGGCAATCATGGTGCCCCAGCGGACACTGGCGGCGATAACATGGCACGCACGGCAGACCGCGCGCCACGATGCGGGCGGCGTGCGAATACGGCCCCGTTCGCGCCGGGTTGGTGGGTCCGAATATCGCCACCAGCGGCTTGTCCAGCGCCGCCGCGATGTGCATCGGTCCCGAATCCTGACACACCACCAGCCGACTCTGCGCCAGCACCGCTGCCAGCAGCCGCAACGACGTGCGGCCGACCAGGTTTACGACCGGGGCAGTGGCGGCGGAGGCGATCGCGTCGGCGGCGGCCTTCTCGTCGGGCCCGCCCAGCAGGACACAGCGCGGCAATCCCGCCTCGCGAAGCTGGTCGATCAACGCGCTCCAGTTCTCTCGCGGCCACTGCTTGCTGTCCCAGCGAGCGCCGGGCAGCAGAGCACAAAACGTGGGCAGGGGCGCTTCATTGGCGGCGGTGAGCAGTTCCTGCGCCGCCCGTTGTTCGGTTTCGGTGAGACCGAGGGGGAACGCCGGCGTGGCGCGTGCCAGGCCGGCGGCGCGGCCGAGGCGCAGGTTCTTCGCGACGGCGTGCTGGTCGCTGGCGGCGCAGCGGACGCGGCGCGTGTAAAAGGCGGGTGCCAGTTCGCGGGCACTGGCAAAACCGACGCGCTGACGCGCGCCGCTGGCCCACGCCAGGAACCCGCTGCGAAACAGCCCCTGCAAGTCCAGCACCAGGTCGAACCGCCGGCGGTGCAGGTCCCGTACGAAGCGGGCGAAGTCGGCGGCGGCGCGCGGCTGGCGCAGCATGTGCCCGTAGTGCTTGCGATCGAACGGGATCACCTCGTCGAGCAGGGGATGACACGCGAGCAGCGGCGCAAAGGGTGCCCCGACCAGCCACGCGACGTGCGCCGCGGGCCACGTCTCCCGCGCGCCGGCGAGAATGGGCAGCGCGTGCACGATGTCGCCCAGCGAGCTGGGCTTGATGATCAGGATTCGCCGCGGCGTACGGTTCATGGTCCGCCAGTATAGGAGCGCCGCGGCGAGGAATGAAGCATGGTGCGCTTACTGGCGGCGGGGCCAGCAGCCGAGCAGCACCGTCAACGCCAGCATGCCACCTGGCTCCGGGGTCCAATCCACGACGAGCTGGTCGAGCAACATCGTGTCGTTCTCGGCGTGCAGTGCCAAGCCGTACGCGAACTCGAGGAAGTGTGCGGTGACATGGTAGCGGTGATACCACCAGCCGGTGCCGGCGAATTGAAACTCGTCGAGCAGTTCGACCGTGTAGCCATAGCGCTTCTCGTATCCGGCCGCCGACAGCGACTCCACGGGCGCATCGGCATGGGCCACGAACTGCACGTAGATATCCAGCGGCTCCATCTCGCCGGGCAGGAGCAAGTACGTGCTCTCGCCAGCATTAGCGACGCCACTGCGACCATCGTACATCGCGTACCAATCCTGGTTGGCATTGAGCAGTGGGATGGGGTCCGGGTAGCTGCCGCTGTCCGGCCAGATCGGGTCGTTCGCGTCTTCAGCGGCGAACGTCCAGTGGGCGAAGCCGGTATCGGCGGTGTAGCGTTCCCACGGTGGCGGATGAAGGTCATCCGCGAGGGCCGCGGATACGAAGCAACAGACGATGGTCAGGGGGATGATGTGCGTGCGCATTGTTCTGCTCCCGTACGATGGATGTGTGTTCCCGACCTCGTCACGGGATGGCGGCGTCATGGCCCCCGGCCCGGCGTCCGTGAACGCGTCGCCGGGCATGACGCTGGCCTCGCCGTTGCAAGGCCGACGCGGTAATCGTACCGCTGGCGCGAACGCGTGAGCAAGAAGAAACCTGTCTTGCTCTCGCGGGAGGGAGAACGGACGCATCGTTACGCGGGCAGGAGGCGCTACTTGTCGCGCGGGACGGGCTTGGGGCTGACGGCGGCGCCGAAGACACGCGCGAGGCGTGACTGCGTGTCGAACACGACGCCCAGCACACTCGGCACGATGACGAGCGTACCCAGGGCGGCCACGATCAGCCCGCCCAGCATCACCGCCGCCAGGCCGCGATACAGCTCGCTGCCCGAGCCGGCAATCAGGGCCAGCGGCAACTGTCCGAAGAAAGTGGTCAAGCTGGTCATCAAGACGGGCCGGACACGGACGCGCACCGCCTCGCGGATGGCGCGGTGGGTTTCCATGTTGGCTTCACGCACGTTGAGCAGCGTCTGGTGCACGAGCAGAATCGCGTTGTTGACGACGATTCCGACAAGGATGACGAAGCCGAGGAATGTGACCACGTCGAGCTGCTGGATTGGCTGATCGGTGGTGAGCAGCGTGCCCCAGTGCGCGACCGACAATCCGACAAAACCGCCAAAGATCGCCAGCGGCACGCTGAACATGATTACGAACGGATACACCCAGCTCTCGAACAACGCCGCCATCACCAGGTAGACGATCACGACCGAGAGGAAGAAACGGCTCGAGATGATGTTCAGCAGGCTTTGCAGATTGAAGCCCACCCACTCGCCGATCATGGTGTTGCGGGCCGCGACGAGCTTGTCGGCATTGCCGGTGAGCGCGACGGTGACGCCGGGGTCGATCGCGCCGGACTGGCGCAATTGCGGTTCGAGCTCGTCCTTGACGGTACGGATGACGGATTCGAGCGACATCGTCTCAGGCGGGTTGATGGTGAGCGTGACGGCACGTTGGCGCTCGACGCGGTTGATCTGCTCCAGCGCGGTGGTGTCCAGGAGCCTTACCGCCGAGGTCAGCGGTACGATCTGGCCCGCGGGTGTATAGATGGGCACCTGGCCGATGGCCTGCGTGGGCCGCTCGTTCTGGCCGCGCACCTTCAGGCGGATGTCGATGGTGTCGCCGCCGGCGAGGCGAAAGTCCCCGACATACGCCCCTTCGACGCAGGCCTCGACGATGAAGCCGACGTCGCGCACGTTGAGGCCCAGGTCGGCAGCCCGTTCGCGGTCGGGGAGGATCTGTACCTCGGGACGGCCCATGTTGAAATTCGCGGGCTGGGCGCGCGGAGTGGCGTCGAAAGCCTGTGAGCAGGCGCCGAACATCGCCCCGGCCGCCGCGACGACCTTGTCGAGATCATCCCCCCGGAGCTGGATATCCGCCGTGTTGCCGCCGCCGATGCGGAAGATCTGCGTTTGCTGGAAGATGGGGTAGACGCCGGGGATCTGGCCGCCGGCGGTTTGCAGCAGGCGCACCAGGGGCTTGACGCGCTGCTCGTCGCGGCTGCTGCACCCCATGAAGCAGCCGCCGCCGAACGTCACGAAGAAGAAGTTGTCGATCAGTGGCGGCGGCGTGCGCCATTCGCGTTCCAGACGGTCGCGGCGCAGCCAGCCGGTAAGGGATGGCGGCTCGTTGGGGTCGCGGATCAACTCCGGGATCTGGTCGTTGGCGATCATCTGGTCGACCATCTGCCGCCATTGCTCGTCGAGCTGCTCCTGCTCGGGCGAGCCCGCTTCAACCTCCCAGTACGGGGCCAGGCGCTGCTCGATGACACCGGCCATGCGTTTGAATTCATCGATGCTGTAGCCCGGCGGCGTGACCAGGAAGCCGAACACCAGGTTGCGGTTGCCCGACGGCAGGTACGTCGTCTCGGGAATGAAGAAGCGGATCAGGCCGAAGCAGGCGACGACCGTGCCGACGATCGCCACGCCGCGCAGGATCCGGTGCTCGTTGAGGTTGCCGACCAGGCGGCTGACGAGGGCCGCAAAGCGCCCGGTGGTTTCGGTCTTCCTGGCGCTGCTTTCAGCGGCGGCCCGGGCGTCGCCGATGGCGAGAAAGCGTGTGGCCATGGTCGGGATTACCGTGAGCGAGACGATCAACGAGAGTCCGACGGCGGCGACGGTCGCGACGCTGATATCACGGAAGAGCTGGCCGGCTTCTTCGCGCACCAGGATGACCGGCACGAACACCGCCATCGTCGTCAGCGTGCTGGCCAGCACCGCGCCCCAGACCTCGCGCGTGCCGATGTAAGCCGCCTCGGCCGGCTTCTCGCCCAACTGGAAGTGGCGGTAGATGTTCTCCAGCACGACGATCGCGGCGTCGACGACCATGCCGATGGCGAAGGCCATGCCCGCCAACGAGATCACGTTGACCGTCCGTCCCAGCGACGCCACGAGCAGAAAGGTGCCAATGACCGAGATCGGAATGGACAGGGCGACGACCGCGGTCGCGCGCCAGTTCCGCAGGAAGAGCATCAGCACCGTCACCGCCAGCGCGCCGCCAATGACCATGTTTGTCAGGACCATGTTGATGGCCTGGTGGATGTAGACGGTCTCGTCGTAGACCTGCACGAGGTCGAGGTTCATGTCGCGCGCTTCGAGCACTTCCTGGTTCACGGCGCGCACTGCCTGGTTCACGCCCTCCATCACCTCGATGACGTTCGCGCCAACTTCACGCCGCACCGGAAACGCCAGCACGAACTGGCCCTTGCTGCGGACAAAGGCGCGCTGCTTCTCGAAGCTGGCGACCACGTCGGCCACATCGCGCACATACACCGGCCCGCCCGCCGTGTAGGCGACGACGGTGTCCAGAATCTCCTCGGTGTTTTCGTATTGCCCGATGGTGCGGACGGAGTAGTCGCGCTTGCCCTGCTCGACCGTGCCGGCCGACAGGTTGGCGTTCTGGGCCCGCAGTGCGTCCTCCAGTTGGCGGAACGTCAAGCCGCGTGCCGCCAGGTCGCCCGCATCGACCCGCACCTGGATCTCGCGCTCGCGCCCGCCATAGACGCTGGTCGATGCGACGCCCTCGACACGATCCAGGTACGGCTTGATGCTGTCCTCGGCGAAATTGAACAACTGCGGCAGCCGCTGATCCTCCCCCTCCGGCGCGCGGAGCATGATCCACGCGATCGGCGAGTCCTCGGCGCTGTCGGCCGCGGCGACGGTCGGCTCGTCGACGTCCGGCGGATATTCCGGCACCTGGCGCAGCTTGTCCGCCACGTCGCGCAGCGCGACGTCCTTGTCGACGCCGGTGTAGAACTCGAGCTCGATGGTCCCCTGGTTGTCGCGGCAGGTGCTGCGCATCTCGCGCAGGCCCTTCACGCTGCGGAGCTTTTCCTCCTGCGGCTCGATGATCTCACGCTCCACCTCCTGCGGGCTGGCCCCGCTCCAGCGGGTCTCGACCTTGACGATCGGGATGTCGACGTTCGGCGTGAGCTGCACCGGAATCGCGAACAGCGCCAGCAGCCCGAACAGCACGAGCAGCAGCACACCCACCGACACGCCGACCGGCCGCGAGATGCAGAGTCGTATGAAATCCACCGGAGGGTTGCTCCTTGCGACGCGGCGATCGCGTCAACGCGGTTCGTTCAGTTGCTTGACGACGAGGTATCACCCGGCTCCGAAGCGGCGGCCGCGGCGGGCCGCGTGGTCGGGGCGCCCAGCGTCGCTGCGGGCTGCGGAATCACCGGCATGGGCCGGCCCATCAAACGCTCGTTCGCACGCGAGACAACGGTCGCCCCCGCGGTCAGTCCCTCGGCCTGCACCTCGATCAGATCGCCAACCTCCAGCCCGGTCTTGACCGCAACGGGCTCGGCCAGGTGCTCGCCATTGGGCAGATCGCGCACGATATAGATCGTCTTGCGCGTACCCTCCGCAACGATGGCGTCCTTGCTGACGAGCAGCCGCTTGCCCGACGGCCCCGATGGTACGTACGCCCAGACGAACATGCCGGGCAGCAGCTTGCGGTCGGTGTTGCTGAGGTCGATCTCGACCGGAAACGTGCGGGCGGCGGGGGTGGCTTGCGGGATGACGCGGGTGATTTGCGCGCTGCGGCTGTTGTCGAGCGCGGGGATCTCGATGGTCGCAGCGCGCTGTGGCCGGGCGAAGGCGATCGCCTCTTCGGGGACATCGGCGCGAATGCGGACGGTATCGAGCGCGACCATGCGGCACACGGCCCCGCCTTCCTCGATCCACTCGCCGACCTCGGTGTGCTTCTCGGTAATGGCACCGGCAAACGGGGCGCGAATGCTCGTCTTTTCCAGATCCCGCTCCAGTCGGCGCACGATGGCCTCCTGGGCAGCAACCGCATGGCGCGCCTTCTGGATCACCTCGACCCGGGCACCATTGCGCGCCCGCGTGAGCTGCGCGCGGGCCTGGCCCAGACGCTGCTGCGCCGCGCGGTACTCCATCTCGGTGTCGTGCTTTTCCTTGGGGTTGCTCTGGCCCTGCTCGTACAGCGCATTGACCCGGGTACGCTCGTACTCCCACTTCTTGACGTCGGCCTCAGTTTCGGCGACGAGCGCTTCGAGCCGCTGGATTTCCTCCGGCCGCTCGCCGTTCTCGTACTCCGTGAGTTGTGCCCGCAAGCCTTCCAGCGTCGCGCGAGCCTCGTCGAGCTTCAGCCGGGCAACGGTGTCATCGACGCGGCAGATTACGTCACCGGGCGCAAGGAACTGGCCCTCGTCAACGTCGAAGGTTGCGATCACACCGTCAACCTCGGCTGCGATGGTGGCGGTCTTGTCCGGGCGCACGGTGCCGACCAGGCGCACGGAGGGCGGGACGTCGCGGGCCAGGACCTCTGAGACGGCGACGGGCATCGGTCCGGGGGGCTGGGCCGCGGCGGGCCTGGTGGCAGAGAGCATCAGGATGAGGGCACAAAGTGAACAGGCTGTCAGTCGCAGCATGGGCATCTGCCTAAACCGGTTGCGGGTGGGGATCATCGCCAGCGGGTGGTCCCGAAACGGCTGATTCTAGCGAGCCGGCCGGCGCGGGACAACTTGGGGCGCTGCGGCGCTGCGGTGGCGGCCGGCAGCATCACTTGACCGCGGCGGCTTATAATGGAGCGACGCCGGGCGGAACGGCGATTCCTGGATGGAGCGAGTAAGCCATGAACATCAGCTTTGGTGGAACGTTGAGCGACCTGTTGTCGTCGGTGCTGGCACTGATTTCGAACGTATTGAGCCAGGTCTTCGGGGGCCTGGCGGACTTCATCGACGGGATCAACATCATGATCCGTTGATGCGCACGCCGCGGGGGACGGGGTATCGCCGAATACCGCGTCCGGAGACGCGCAGAGGCACGCATGGGGTGCCGCCGCGGCGCATTGATCGGATCGGGCGCGTAGGGGGCATGGGTGGTGGTTGCGCCCGGCTTGCAGGGGGCTGTCGGAACCGGGTACGATGGCTGGGCGCGGTCCCTGAGCTGGCTTTGGCCACCCCCGGTCCTGGTGCCGTCAACCTGCACCATCTGCGCTGACGAGGCCCGAGCAAGCCCAAGGACCCACCGCCATTCGAAGGCCACCTGGCGCCCCGAAGTCACCGCGAACACACGGAGAGAGAGGACGACGAATGAGCACACAGCCGCAACAAGGCACCGGCCACCCGATTGTAGAGTACTTCAAGGGCTTCAGTGTATTGAGGGAAACCCGCATGGAGTACTGGGGGCTCCAGGTCATCAACTTCTTGGACATGACCGCGTACTTCGCCTTGTACGGCATCGTCGTCGTCTTCCTCTCGGAAGACTTCGGTTTCTCGGATGTCAACGCCGGCTACATCTACGCCGCCTTCACGTTGGGTACCACGATCTGCCTCTGGTTCAGTGGACTGTTCACTGACTGGCTGGGCATTCGCAAGACGATATACGTGTCGATGATCCTGATGCTGGTACCGCGCGTCGTGGTTACCTGGGCCGGCATGGACGACACCCTCCCGTATCGCGCGGTGTTGGCCGCCGCGGGAATCATCGCCATGGCCCCCGGCATGGCCATGGTGCAGACCATGCTCCAGGCGGGCAATCGGCGCTTCAGCACGAAGAAGTCGCGCGGGCCGGCATTCAACCTGTGGTACCTGTTCATGAACGTTGGCGCGGCTTGTGGCGGCTTCATGATCGACATCGTCCGCAAGACGCTCGAGCTGCCCAACGCCTACATCATCGGCTTCGGGATCTTCACCGCGGTTGCCTGCATTGTCGCCGCCTTTCTCATGATCCGTAGCGAAGAGCAACTCTACGGCCCCGACGAGACACCAGAGGAGGAACCGGCCGGCCCGCGCAAGAAGCCCTGGGAAATCGCCTGGAGTGTCGTGACGTATCCCGTCTTCTGGCGATTCATGGTCCTGGTGATCCTGCTGCTCGGCGTCCGCGCCGTGTTCCTGTACTTGCACTTGCTGTGCCCCAAGTACTGGCTGCGCGTCATCGGCCCCGAAGCCGCGATCGGCACCTTGCAGGCGATCAACCCGATCTTGGTCATCATCGGACTGCTGCTGCTGATTCCGATCCTGGGGCGCTTCACGGTCTACGGCATGCTGACCTACGGCGCGATCGTCTCGTCGCTTTCGCTGTTCATGCTGGCGATTCCGGTGGTCGGACCGGCGGCCTACTGGACCACGATGGGCTTCCTGGTCGTGCTGACCATCGGAGAGATCATCTGGTCGCCGCGCCTTCAGGAGTACACCGCTGCGATTGCGCCCAAGGGACAGGAAGGCACCTACCTGGGGCTTTCGCTGTTCCCATGGTTCTTCGCCAAAGGCGCCGTGAGCTTCATGTCGGGACATCTCCTTCGCTGGTACGTGCCTGACGTCCAGGCGCCGACGATGGAGGCGGCGAAGGAGCAGTTCGTGACCCGCTTCGAGGTGGCCGAGGTGGGCGAGGCGGCCGAGGTCGGACATCACGCTGCGGAGGCTGCCACGTCTGAGCCCGCACAACAGATCATCCTGCGCGACCTGCTGCAGGCAGGCGAGATCCCGTTCTGGCAGTCACCGAGCGCTATGTGGATCATCCTGGGCATCATCACCGTAGCGGGGCCGGTGATTGCGCTGCTCCTGCGCGGCTGGTTCACCAAGGGTGCCAAATGGGAGCGCACCGACGAGCCGCCGGCGGATGCCCCCAAGGAAGCGGCCGTCGAGACACCGCCGGCAGAGGCGGAGCCCGACGCCTGATGGCCCTGCCTGCGCGGCACGCGTCGTGGCCAGTCCCGGTTCAGTGTGACGCTGCCCGCCGGTATCCGTGTACGCGGGAGGTCTGAACCTCGCCGCACAGGGCGAACGATTAAACGCCCGCCACCCCTGTTCCACCGCTGCTCGCGCGGTACGATACCGCCCAGCGCGAGGAGGAGTACCCCGGATGAACAAGCTCGGCGTCAACATCGACCACGTCGCCACCGTCCGCCAGGCCCGCCAGACCGACGAGCCCGATCCCGTGTGGGCCGCCGCCGAAGCCGAACTCGGCGGGGCCGACGGCATCACGTTCCACCTGCGCGAGGACCGGCGCCACATCAACGATCGCGACGCCGAAATCCTCAAGCGCACCGTCGCCGGCAAGCTCAACATGGAGATGGCGATCGCCCCCGAGATCGTGAAGATCGCTGCGGCGTTGCAGCCCGATCAGTGCACACTGGTGCCGGAGCGGCGGCAGGAGCTCACGACCGAGGGTGGCCTCGACGTGGTCAAGCTCAAACGGCGCGTCAAGACCGCTGTCGGCAAGCTGCACGACGCCGGCATCATCGTCAGTGCGTTCATCGAACCCGACGAGGCGCAGATCAGCGCGTCGGCGGACTGCGACTTCGACGCGATCGAGCTGTGGACCGGGGGCTATGCGCACGCCCGTCCCGGTGCGGAGCAGCAGGCGGCGCTGGAGAAGCTCGGGCAGGCTTGCGAGGTCGGGTGGGATGCGGGGCTCGTGGTGCACGCCGGCCACGGCTTGACTTATCGCAATATCGAACCGGTTGCGGCACTGGGCGCGTTTGACGAATTCAACATCGGTCACAGCATCGTTGCGCGGGCCGTGTTCGTGGGGGTGCGCGAGGCGGTGCGTGAGATGAAGCGCCTCATCGACCGCGGGGCGCGCAGCGGCGACGACGACGCGTGGCTGTACGGGGATCCGGTGATCTCATGAATGTAAGCGCCATTATCAACGCGCGGCGCACCGACGACCCGGGATTGTGCACCATTCGCCTGGCCGGCGGACGGATCGCGAGCATCGATCCGCAGGCCGAAGCCGCCACCCCCGCGGACAGCACGGTCATTGACGCGGGCGGCGGCCTGGTGACGCCGTCGCACGTCGATGCGCACCTGCACATCGATCGCGTATTCACCTTCGGCCTGGCCGGTGCGAATCGCTCCGGGACGATCGACGAGGCGGACGCGTTGTGGGCCCGGATTCGCGAGCAGGTCACCCCCGAGGACGTCCAACGGCGTGCAACGCGGGCGATCCGGACCGAGATCGAGCACGGCACGGGCCTGTTCCGCGGGCAGGTCGAGGTCAGCACCGCGGCCGGCCTGCGGCTCTGTGAAGGCGCCCTGGCCGCCCGCGAGCAGGCCGGCAACGACTGCAAGATGCAGCTCGTCGCGTATCCGCACGAGGGGCTCGTGCGTGACGCCGGCGCGGTGGAGGTCATGCGGCAGGCGCTGCGCGCGGGGCTGGACATCGTCGGCGGCCGGCCGGATGTAGAGGCGTCCGTTGGGGACGGGCGGCGTCATCTGGAACTCGTGTTCGACCTTGCGGCGGAGTTCGGCACGACGGTTGACGTGCACGTGGACGAATGTAACAACCCGCACAGCCGCTACATCGAGCACCTCGCCGACCTCACGCGCGAGCGTGGCCTGCAGGGACGCGTGACGGCGTCGCACGCCAGCGCGTTGTCGCGCTACGCCGCCGCCGACGCGGCCCGCGTACTCGATCGCCTGGCCGAGGCGCGTGTCGCGGTGATCACCACGCCGGCGGTCGAGACGTACGTGCTCGGCCGAGGCGACGGTTACCCGCGTCCGGCGCGCCTGACGCGGCTGCGCGAGCTGCTCGATCGCGAGATTCTGTGTGCCGCGGGCCAGGAGCGGATCCAGGATGTGCGCTATCCGTTCGGCAAGGGGCAGATGCTCGAGCAGGCCTGGCTCCTTGCACACGTCGAGCAGATGGCCACCCCGTCGAAGATGCAGCGGGCGGCGGAGATGATCTGTTGCCAGGCGGGCGACGTGCTTGGTGTGGGCCAGCACCGCACGATCGTGCGGGCCCTGGCGAACCTCACGGTCTGGCCGGTCAGCAACGTCGTCGACCTGCTCCGACTGCGGCCGCGGCCGATGGTGGTGCTGCACGGCGGGCGCGGCGTGGCGACCAACCCCACCACCGACGACGCGCGGCTGCCGGCGTGATACAATCGCCGCGGTCGTCATCTTGCGTGTATATGAATCGTCCGTCCCGGAATCCGAAGTATGCCCATTCATCCCACCGCTGTCATCGATCCGTCCGCCGAACTCGATCCCAGTGTTGACGTCGGCCCTTATGCGATGATCGAGAACGACGTGCGTGTCGGCGTCAACACCCGGCTCTACGCGCATGCTTTTATTGGCGCGTACACCACGATCGGCGCCAACTGCCAGATCCACCCGTTTGCCATCGTCGGCCACACCCCGCAGGACACCAAGTTCAGGAACGAGCCGTCGTACGCCGTCGTCGGCGACGGCACGATCGTGCGCGAGCTGGCCAGCATCCATCGCGGCACCGAACCCGGCAGCACGACGGTGGTCGGGCGCGAGTGCTTCCTGATGGCGGCGGCCCACGTCGGCCATAATTGCGAGCTCGGCAACAACGTCATCCTCGCCAACGGGGTGCTGCTGGGAGGACACGTCAGTGTCGGCGATCGCGCGTTCATCAGCGGCAACGTCGCGCTCCACCAGTTCACGCGCATCGGCCGGATGGTGATGATCGCGGGCGGCATCGGTCGCGTGGTGCAGGACGTGCCGCCGTTCATGATGGTGGGGCCCAACGGCGTGACGGGCCTGAACGTCGTGGGGCTGCGCCGCGGCGAGATCAGCAGCGAGGAACGGCGCGAGCTGCGGCGTTGTCACCAGATCCTGTACCGCGACAACACGAGCTTCGCCCAGGGCATTCAGCGCGTCAGCGAAACCGTGCAAACCGACGCCGGCCGTCAACTCGCGGCCTTTCTCGCGGTCCCGTCCAAGCGCGGCTACTTGCGTTTCAAGCGGCACCGCTCGGCGGGGGCCGAAACTGACGAGACAACGTGCGAATCCTGATTGCGCCGGACAAGTTCAAGGATGCGCTCGATGCGGCGGCGGTTGCCAACGCGATCCGGGCCGGCGTGCTGCGCGCGCGGCCGGATGCGCAAGTCGACTGCTGCCCGCTGGCGGACGGTGGCGAGGGGACGGGGCGGCTGCTGGGGGCGGCGCTTGCTGCACGCGAGCACACGCTCACTATCCACGATCCGCTCGGTCGTACGCGGGCCGGCCGCTGGTGGCACGTGGCCGACCAGTTGCTTGGCATCGTCGAGATGGCCGAGGCCTCGGGCCTCGCCCTGCTGCGTGCCGACGAGCGTGATGCGCTACAGACCACCACGTACGGCACCGGCGAGCTGCTGCATGCCGCGATGGATGCCGCGTGTCGGCGTGTGCTGCTCTGTGTCGGCGGGTCGGCGACGGTTGACGGTGGGGCAGGCTGCTTACAAGCCTTGGGATGGCGGTTCCATGACGAGCAAGGCCTCATGGACGCGCCGCCGACCGGCGGCCGTCTGCGCGATGTTCAGCGACTCGAACCGCCGGCGGCCGCACCCCGGATTGACATTGAGATTCTCTGTGACGTCGACAATCCGCTACTTGGTCCGCGGGGGGCGGCCGCGGTTTTCGCACCGCAAAAGGGGGCTACGCCGGACGGCGTCGCGCGGCTCGATCGCGCCCTTACGCACTGGGCCGAGTTGCTGCGCCAGACGCACGCCCGCGACGTGGCGACGAAGCCGGGGGCGGGGGCTGCGGGTGGCCTGCCCGCCGGGCTGGTCGCCGCCCTCGGTGCCCGGATCGTGCCGGGCTTCGACCGCGTGGCGGCGCATGTCGGGCTGCGGCAGCGGCTGGAGCATTGCGACCTGTGCATTACGGGGGAGGGCAGCCTCGATGAACAGACCAGCGGCGGCAAGGTCGTCGCGGGCGCGGCACGCGTGGCTGCGGACGCCGGCGTACCGGTCGTGGTGCTGGCGGGGGCGGTGCGTACGCTCGCGGGGCAAACGCTCGATGACCTGGCCCGGGTGATGGGTGTCGAGCGGATTGTCGCCATCACACCCGACGGGCTGTCGCTGGACGAAGCGCTGGCCGCGACGGCGGACAACCTGCGTCGCGCCGCTGAGCAGGCCGTGCGGAAGCGCGCGCCGTGACAGGCAGGCTGCGACAAGCGCCCTGTGCGGGACTTGCGACCTTGGCGCTGGTCGCCGTTTGTGCGGTGGCAGCCGCGGGCCGGCCAAACGCCAAGGCCGCGTGGTCACGCACGTTCTCCGCGGGCATTGATTGGGTGGCCGAAGTAGGGGAGGGCACAAGCGCGGCACTACTCGTGTGTGACGGCGCTCGCAAGCTGTGGTTGATCGATCCAGCGACCGGGACGGTGCGATCCGGGCAAGCGGCTGACGCCGCCGGCGTCTTTCGGTTGGCGGATCACCCGCGGTCAGACGCCCGCGCGCGGTACGTCTGCTGCTTCGGGCCGTTTGCGATTGGGGTCCTGTCCCTTGACCACCCCGCCGAGTTTCGCTGGCAGCGCGGCGACGAGTCCCCGCCGGCGCACATCGAAGGGGATCCGGAGACGATCCCCCGCTGGACGCACGCCGCCCTGACGGATGCGGGCGTCATCGCGGTCAACGACCAGGGCCGCGTCGTGCTGCTCGACCTCCACACCGGCAGGCCGAAGTGGACACGCGACCTCGCACGGCGGGCGGCCAGTGAGCTGGTCGCGACCGCGTCGCACGCGGCGGTCGTGCAGACGCGCGGCGATCACGGCGCAGTGACGATGATGAATCTCGCAACGCACCGTTCGGGGGCCCCGCTCGAACTGCCTGGGGCCGCGCCCGTTTGGAGCGGCTTGTGGGGCAAGACGTTCGCGTGCGTGAGCGACGACACGCTGCACGTATTGACCGATGGCGGGGACTGGCGGCGCGTGAAGCTTGGCGAGGCCGCCTATCGCACACGGATAGCGGCTTGGCAGGGGACGGGCACGACGACTGCACCTGCCGACCCGCTGCGCGGCAGCTTGCTCCTGATCGCTGGGCGAACCCGGCTGCGCGCCTACGGTTTGCCGAAGGGTGAGCTGCGCTGGGTTCGGCCGCTTCCCGGCACGAGCGCGAACGATGGTGTCGTCCGTGTATCGCGCGGTGGCCGCTATGTTGCTTGGATGAAACTGGGCGAGCTGCGCGTTTTCGCGCTGCCCGCGGGGCGGCCGGTTCGCGTGCCGCCGATCGACGGTCTCGACGACGCGCGGCAGGTCATCTGGACGGCGGAACACGTCATTCTGGCGACAGCGCAGCGAATCTCGGCGTATGAGCTGGGCGCCGCCGTCGCGGACGAGGCACGGCCTACGAGGACGAATGATCGTCGGGCACCGGGCTCGGATTGAACCGCACTGGCGGTTGCTCGCGACGGGAAAACTCGTCGCCGCGGAACGTGTTGCCGAGGTAGGTCTCGCGCACGCGAGGGTCGTTGATCAGCTCACTGGGCTGGCCGGAGCAGATCACCTGCCCTTCGTGGATGACGTAGCTGCGATCGGTGACCTTCAGCGTTTCATGCACGTTGTGATCCGTGAGTAGAATCGCGATGTCCTTCTCGCGGAGGCGGAGGATCTCGTCGCGCAGGCCCTCGACCGCGATGGGATCGACACCGCTGAACGGCTCATCGAGAAGGATGAGCTTGGGTTGCGTGATGAGCGCGCGGGCGATTTCGAGTTTGCGCCGCTCGCCGCCGGAGATGCGTTTGGCGGGGTTTCTTCGCACCTTCTGCAGGCCGAACTGTTCGAGGAGTTCCTCGACCTGCTGGCGCCGCTGGGCCCGGGTGAAGCGCATGGTCTCACAGATGGCCATCAGGTTCTGCTCGACGGAAAGCCGCTGAAAGACGCTGGGCTCCTGCGAGAGATAGCCGATGCCGCGGTGAGCCCGCTTGTACATGGGGAGGCGCGTAATGTCTTCGCCGTTGAAACGCACCGCGCCGCCTTCGGGCGTGATCATGCCGACGGTCATGCGGAAGCTGGTCGTCTTGCCGGCACCGTTGGGCCCGAGCAAGCCGACAATCTCGCGGGTGTCGACGCTGTAACTCACGCGGTTGACGACAGTTCGGCCGCCGTAGGCCTTCACCAGGTTTTCAACTTCAAGCAACATGGCGTGACGATCCGCCTGCTGAGGCGTTCTGTGGATAATCTGTGCACAGGGCCGCCAGATCAGGCGACTGGTCGGACCCGTTCCGGATCTCGGGGCGGCGGCCCCACGGGGTGCGCGAAAACCCGCAGCCGGGCTGCAGAAACCGCGCACGTCCAAAGGTAGCCGTAGCTTGCGCTATATTCGTTAGCAAAAGGACCTCATTGGATTGAACTCAATTGGGCGCCAAGACGGCCCCGTGCGCAAAATCGCGCAACTGTTGCATTTCTGGCCGCGCTCGTTGTTGACAACTCATTTGATAGCTGGCATCCGGCCGGCGACTACCGCACGAAGCGGACACGTCCGAGGTCCGGCAGAAACCATCGTCCTCGCTCGTCCCCCGGTAACAGGCCCGGAAGATACACCAAAGCCGCCTGCCCCACAATCTGGTCCGCCCGGACGGTACCGGGGCGTGCCTTGGGCGGCAGGTGCGGGCCGATCGTTGTCCACTCCCGGCTGTCGTGACTGTCGGGGCTGTTGTCGCCCAGCACGAAGTACTCCTTGTCGCGCAACACGAACGGCGCGCCGGCGTGGGCCCGGCGGGTGTCGGGGCTGTCGGTGTAATACACGTCGCGCTCGATCCGCAGGTCGTGCCAGGCGCAGTTACAGTTCGCCGCCACCAGATGCGTGCCCGTCGGGCGACTGCGCCGGAAACGGCGCAGGGCGGCAAGGTCAGGCGCATAGCTTTGATCGTCGGTGGTGACGACGATCATGCCATTGAGCTTCAGGTAGACGCGATAGTCGACATGTGCGAACTCGAGCGCCCAGGGGCGATCCAGCGCGCCGCGCGCGACCTGCCCCGCAACCAGGGTCTGTACGACGTTGGGCGCATCGTGCGCCCAGGTGGTCAACTCCGCGCGACCATCACGGTGGATCTGCACAGCGAAGCCGCGGGGCGCGCGCTGCAGCTCGAGCCGCACCCAGCCGTCGCCGCGGTACCAGTGCAGCGTCGCGCGCAGGCGGATGTCACCTACAAAGTGCCCGGCCGATCCGTGATTGTACGCATAGAAGTCCTGCATGTAGCCGCGGGCAGCGTCGGCGTTGAAAGCAATGGCACGCGGCTGCGCGTCGGCCGCTCGGTAGCGGAGGACCCGTTCATCGAGTCCGCCCCAACCCGGCGCGTCGCCAGGTGGCGCGTCGAGGGCGACCCAGCGCGGGTGGCGCGCCGAGGGAGACGCCGGGTGCGGCACGAAGCTCTGGTCGAAGATCGGGAACCACAGCACACGTTGCGCATACGGCGGCTTGCGCGCGATGCGCTCATCGATGTAGACGTCGCCGTCGACAATCTCGATCGTCTCGTTCGGCAGGGCCACCACGCGTTTGATGTAGTGCTGCTCGGCATCGCTGGGGTCGCGAAAGACGACCACGTCCCAGCGTTGCGGCGTGGTCAGGCCGAGGGCGTAGGGCCACTTGTGCACCAGTACGCGGTCGCCGGCCTTGGGGATCGTGGTTTCCGCCCCGGGTGTGATGTGCAGGTGGCAGTTCGGGCAGACGACGTCTTCGGGGCGGACGAACACGCCCTGAGCGGTGTCCGCGCCGCGCAACGGAGCGTAGTCGAACTCGTAGCCACAGCCGGGGCAGGTCTCGGTCGCGTGGCCGCCGAGCAGGGCCTGCGACATCGAGCCGGTCGGGATGATGAAGGGCTCGACCAGGAAGGCGCGCATGATGAACGCCAGCACGAGTCCGGTCAGCACGGTCTGCATCACCTCGCCGACACGGTCGCCGCGCCCCGCGGCCGGCCCGGGCGTCGAGGTTTGCGGGGCCTCGCCGGCCGGATGGCTGCTCGAAGTCGGCACGTCGTCGCCGGGCTTGTCCACTGCGTGACCACTCCGTCGGTTTCGTTCGCTTGTCGGGCAGTGTCGGGTGTCATCGGATAGGCGCCAAGTGCCGGCGCCGCGATCTTCGCGTGACGGCGGATCAGCGTATCCAGCGTGCCCGGCCCAGGTCCGGCAGAAAGTGTGGGCCGCCCCAGGGCGTGACCGGCATGAAGCCGGGCCAGTAGACGAAGAACGCGCGGCCGATGAGCTGGTGCCCCGGTACGCTGCCCAGCTGGAAGTCGCCTTCGCGCGCCGCTTCATGCAGGTGTGGCGCGACGGCGTCCTGGTTCTTGCGGGTGCGGAAGGCGTAGCGGGCGTCGGCACTGTTGGGGCTGTTGTCCCCCAGCACGAAGTAGTCGTTCGGCCCCAGCGTGATTGGGTGCCCCTGCACGCCATAAACCGCTTCGGCGTCGTTGCCGGGAATCGTGCTGGTGTAGTAGACGTCGCGGTCGATGCGGACGTGGTGCAGCGCCGCCGTCGCGCCACGCGCGCTGATTTCGAGCAGTGCGGGCTTGCGCTCGCCGGACAGGCGCGCCGCGTCGGCGCGGGTGTAGGCGTACTGGTCGGGGGTCGACTGCAGCGCGGGCACTGGTTCGCCATCCAGCTCGACGCCGACGCGCCCGTCGACATGGAACAGCGCGATGTGCAGCGGCCAATGCGCGGGTCGCGGCACGCTGCCCCAGGTCTCTCGCGGGCCGGCACGCCCGCGGCGGTGCTGGAGCTTCACCTCGTCCGGCTCGACCCGGACGAAGAAATGATGGTCGCCCTTGCTGGTGCGCAACTCGATGTAGCCTTGTGCATCGAGGCTGGCGGCACCGATCGCCGCCGAGAGGCGCACATCCGTCACGAGGTTCTTGCGTCGCTTGAGATTGGGTTCGTTGTAGGCGTAGATGTCCTCCACGCGGCCGCGGACGTCCGGCCGGCGCGGGTCCGTGGTGAAGCGGATGGTCGCCTCTTCATCCCGGGTGGCCGCGACGCGCAGCACCCGCGTGTCGAGGTCCTGCCAGGCGTCGCCGTCGTTGCGCGGCAGCCAGCGCGGGAAGTAGTGCGCCTGCTCGGCGGGCTTGGCCGGGGGGTGGTTCTGGTCGTAGTACGTGAACCAGAGCGAGCGTTGCGCCTCGGCGGTTTTCGGGGCGACCACGCCATCGACGAACACGTCGCCGTCGACCAATTCGATCGTCTCGCCCGGTAGTCCGATCAACCGCTTGATGTAGTTCGTGTGCCCGTCGGTCGGTACCTTGAACACCACCACGTCCCAGCGCTGCGGGCCGAAGTCGTCGAGCCCCGCAAACGGCCAGTCGTACGGCCACCCATGCACGAAAATGCGGTCGCCGGCCGCCGGCCGCAGCGGCTCGGCAAGCAGGCTGTCCGGCTTGGCGCGGTCCTTGGGCATGGCGCTCACGTCGCCGTAGTACTCGCGCCAGCGGCAGTTGGGGCACTGCACCACCGGCTGATACGGCCCGCGGACGATCTGCGGCTGCCAGCCGACGGCGTACTCGGTACCGCAGTTCGGACAGGTGTGCATCGCGTGGGCGCCATAGAGCGTCTCGGCCATCGAGCCGGTCGGAATGATGAACAGCGGCAGGAAGAAGCTCTTGAGGATCAGCAGGTAGATGAAGAAGCTCACGAACGACGAGATCTGCTCGGGCCACGGTTCGCGCTGTTGCTGGTGAACCGCCTTGCGGCCGCGGCGCAGATTGGCAGATTGGTCATTCACGCGTCGTCAAGCTCACTGCTGTGCAAGGCCATCCCCCCTTACCGGCGAACTAGCCTAGCCGGGGGCCGCCGACGGGTCAAACTGCGCCCGCCGGCCATGGCCGCATGCCCGGCTCTTGCGTACGATGCCCGGGACGGTCCACCCGGGAGCAGCCCGTGCAGTCGATCCTCGTTCCGTGCCGCTACCTCGATCCCCGCTCGGCCGCCGCCGCCACGGCCGATCCGATTGCTGCCGCCGTCCACATCCCGGCGGCCGAGCTGCCGCGGCGCACGCACGAGCTGCCGTCGCGGGATGAAGACGTTGCCGTCGCAGACACCGGGGACGAGGCCCGGGCCGTGGTCGCCTGGCTGCAGCAGCACGGCCGGCGCGCGACGCTGGTTCGCCCACCGAGCCGGGCCGGCGAGCGGATCGATCTGTGTCGCGGCCGGCTGTGGCAGCCGAATCCCTGGCTGGCGTCCATCGCGGCCGAACTGGCCCCCGGCCGGGTGCTCGACCTCGGTTGCGGCACGGGCCGCGACGCGGTGTATCTTGCCTCTGCCGGCTGTGCGGTGACCGCGGTCGACGCGCTGCCGGATGCGCTGCAGCGCGGGCAGGACCTCGCCGCGCGCTACCCCGGACTGCCTGGATCAATCGAGTGGGTCGCTACGCGGCTCGACGAAGATTGGCAGCCGCCGGCGGGCGGGTATGACCTGATTGTCGCCATTCGCTACTTGCCGCGTGCGTTGTTGCGACACCTGGCGGCGTGGCTGAAGCCCGGCGGCAGCTTCGTCGGAGAGACGTTCACCACGCTGCACCGTGACCGGCACGGCCGGCCAGCCGGTGACGATGATGTGCTGGCACCCGAAGAATGGCCGGCGTTGCTGCCGGGGCTGGAGGTATGCCAACACCTGGCCGGCTGGAGCGGCGACGTGCACAGCGCCCGCGTGTGGGCTCAGCGACCGGGCTGATGATTGACCGGCGTTCGCGGAGTCCCGGCGGGGGTCGGGTTCAGGGCTTCGGCGGGATGTCGGTCGGCGCGACGTCGACCGCGTCGGGTGGTGTCCCGGGCGGCAGCTTGGTGCGACCGACGCCCTCGGGCACGTCGTCCGGCAGGTCCTTGTTCGGCACGATCGTCAGGAAGTGCGGCTTGAGGATGCCGCCGGACATCACGCAGCGAATCGCTTCCTCGACGGACCAGTTCAGCTCGGTGATGTCGGCGCGCTTGAGCACCTGGAGATAGCCGGTGGTGGGGTTCGGCGTGGTGGCGATGAACACCGAGCACAACTCTTCGCCGGTGACCGAGTCGGTGAAGATGTTCGTGATGAAGCCCACCGAGCGCATCTTCTCCTGTGGGAAGGGGATCAGGGCGGCCTTGCGGAAGTTCTGGCTCTGTGTGGCGGAGAAGGTCGCAATGACCTGCTTCGGCAGGCGATAGATGGTCTTGATCATCGGCACGCGCTCGACGAGCTGCTCGAGCGACTCGATCACGCGCCGGCCGAACAGGTTCGCTGCGAACAACCCGATCGCGTAGAACACGAACATCGTCAGCAGCACCGAGAGAATGCTGATGCCCCACTGCCAGTACCAGGGCAGGAAATCGAAGAACCGCTCCTGCATGTAGAGCTTGTCGAGCCGCTGCCAGGCGTCCCAGTCGAAGTGCAGGCTCTGCAGGTAGGGGGGCGGGTCCTTGGCGTTCGGATCAACGCCCGCGAGCAGGAACGCCTTGACCACCCACTGCGACGCGTCGCGCATCCAGATGAAGATCACCTTCACCACCCAGAGGGTCAGGGCGATCGGCAGAATCGTCAGAATCCCCGTGGTGATACGCGTGCGCAGCAGCGCCGTCAGCGTGCCAGTGATGCTGATGCGGCGTCTGCGTTGTGTGGAATCGGCGTCGTCAGGACTCATGGGGTCAACCTCTGGCCGGCGCACCAGTACAACGGGCGTGCGCCACGCCCTTCGGCTCAGAACATACCCCCTCGGCCTGCCGCCGCCAAGATGGCGCCGGGCACCGCCCGCCGCTGTCGGCGGGACGGGCACTGCACGGAGGGTGGCCGGCACGCCTGCGGGTGGCGGGGTGGGACGTGCCGGCCGGCGGGCGTTGGTCCGGTCGGGCGGCGCGGGGCTAGCCGTCCGCGCGCCGGCCGGGTTCCTCACGCGGCTTCTGCTTGCGTGGCGGCTTGTCGCCGCGGCGCTCCTTGCCGTGCCTCGCGTCGTCCTGGCGGGCCTTGGCGGGCTGCTTCTTCACGGGGCGGTCCATTTGTTCGGCGACTTCCAGCAGCGGCTCGATTTCGCTCTGCAGGCCTGCCAGCCAGATCGCATGGCCGGCCTCGTCGGCGACGATGCGGCAATCGCGTTTCTGGCGCACGAGCAGGTTCTGGAGCTGCGATGCGATGAACGGCGCCTCGCGGTGCTTGACGCGGTGGACGCGATACACCACGCGCCAGTCCTCGGGCTCCTCCTGGGGCCGATCGACCACGTCCAGCAGCCGCTTCACCGCCTCGTGCGTTTGCGGCTTCTGGGCCGCGACGATCAGCGTCTGGGTACGCTCGTCGACGGCGACGTGCACCTCGTCGCGCAGCGCCGGCTGCAGCTGGGCGATGATCTTGGCGACTTCGCGCGGGTCGTTGTGGCGCATCTTGAAGAAGTGCATCTTCGGCGGCCGCGCGTTGCGTGGTGCCGCGGCGCGACTGTCACGGCGTTCGCCGCGCTGAGCGGCACGCCGTTCGGCCCGGTCGTCGGCGCGGCGCCGTTCGGCGCGATCGCGGCGGGCGCGGCTGTCCCGCGCCCTGTCCGTCTGCCGGCGTTCATTCTGCCGGGCCGCCGGGCGATCCTGGTCGGGCTGGGGCTTACGCCGCGGGTTGTCCTGGGCCCACGTGGTCGTCGCGAACAGGGCAAGCACGATGAGCGCAAAGCGTCTCTGGGTGGCCGGGTGCATGGTCGGTCTCCTCTGGCAAGGGCTGGCTGGTTGTCCCGTACAACCTCTTGTACGCCCACACCACGGGTGGGTTGCACAGCGTGGCCCAGACGCGTTGCGCCGAACGCGCCGCTACTTGCGGCGGCCGCGCTGTTTGGCGGCGGCCGGCGGGCCCGCGGGTGTTCCGGGGAGCGCGACGAAGCTCGGATAGTCGGGCCGGGCCAGGCGCTTGGGCTGGGGCAGCAACTTGGGGAAGCGGCCGTGTGGTTCGAACTGGTACCAGTAGGCCGTGCTGGAATAGTCGTTGCTCAGTTTGTTGTTATGGCCGTGTTCGATGGTGACCTTGATTGACTTGTCGAAGCGGATCGGGTCTTCGACATGGAAACGATAGAGCGAGTTCTTGCCGCGGAAGGGCCAGCACTGCGTCGGATCGTCGGTCGGTTCGGTGCCGCTGTATTGCGTAATGCCGCTGTAGGGCGAGCTGTACTCGGTCCGCGGGCAGTAAGCGGTTGAGAAGTAGTCCTCGCTGCCGGTCCCGTGCAAGCTTGGTGGCCAGGGCTCGCCATCGATGAAGATCATGTCGTCGCCTTCGCCGTACCAGTCGTTCTTCTCGCGCTGAAAGCAGTCCACGTCGAGATGGCAGCCGACATACTGCCCCTTGCCGCGTGTGTCGAGAATCACGTAGTTCTCGGCACCGGTCGTGTTGGGCGTTTTCCAGGCGGCCCGCAGGTTCTCGACGTTTTCCGGGCCCTTGATGTCCTTGCGGCCCCAGCCCTTGGTGGGGTTCTCGCGACGCCACTGGGCGTGGAAGTAGGCGAGGTCGGTTTCCCACGCGGGGTACAGCTCGTAATCGATGTAGTAGTAGAGGTTTTGCTCGGCGTTCCATTCGTTCTCGATTTCGATGCGGGCATGCCGCTTGAACGGCATGGGGAACCAGCAGTTCATCGCGCGGCCGCTATCGGGGTTCATCGTCAGGGGCAGCGACCAGAAGTTCTTGCAGATGCCGAACCCCCCGCCGAAAAAGTCGGCCAGCGGCACCTCGACACTGGGGGTCTTCTCGCCGTCCCACCACATGCGCAGCACGGTGGAGCGCATGGCGTCGCGCAGATGGGCCAGGCTGTCGGTGCACCAGATGTGCTTGATGCAGCCGGGGCCGTCAATGTCGGCCAGCACGTGCTTCTTGCCGGGCTTGACGACCACCCAGTCGAAGTTGCCGCCGGTGCGGTCGTAGCTACTGCAACGCCTGGACTTGAATTCGCGAATGTAGGCCAGGGACGCGAGGGACGAGTAACCGAGCTGCATGGGAAACCTCCTCGGTGGCGGGTAGTGGTTCGGCGAAAGCGCCGAGCATAGCGGCGTCGCGGACCGTTGGGAATCAGGGTTCGCAGAACGTCGGGAAACGCGGGCACAATTCACCGGCGATCTCCCACAAGCGCTCATTGGGAACACCAGCGAGCGCGGCCGCGTGCAGTTGGCGCTGCAGGACCTGCTCGACCTGCGCGGGATCGGGGTCGTCCTCGCCGAGCGCGGCGGCGGCCAGTGCGATGGCCTCGTCGAGTTCGCCCGCGACGAGCAGGCACGCGACGAGGTCTTCGCGATATGGCCGCGCGAGTTCGTCGTACTGCTGTGTCTGGATCGGCGGCAACGCATCGAGGGCCTGACGCAGCAGCGCCGCGGCGCGGGGGGCGTGTTCCGGACTGGCGTGCAGCAGGTAGTCGGCCTGCTCCCGCAGGGCCTTGGCCCGCAACGTGGGGAACCGCGCTTGCAGCGGGACGTACAGTTCGGCTGCGTGGGCCGCGTACGCCGCCGCCGCCCGGTATTCGCTGTCCATGGCGCGCCAGGCCGCGACGAGACGGTAGATCTCCGGCGCGCGCGACGCGACCAGCGTGTCGACATCCGTTTCGTCCGTGATCGGGCCGGCCATCGCGACGAAATCCGACAGGCGCTGGGCGAAATCCGGTTTCTGCGCGATGCGCTGCAGGGCGCCGAGCCAGTCCGCGTCTACCGCGCCAAAACGCAGTGCATCGCATAGCTGCCCGATGTGCGTGGCGGTCGTGGCGGGGTAACGCGTGAGCGCCAGCAGCGTCGCCACGTCATAGGGAGTGCGGCGCTGCTGGTTGCGCCACGACAACTCCGCCAGGCGGTGCCATTGGGTGGCGGTTTGTGGATCACGCTGGCGGTGCAATTCGCGCAGCACCTCGGCGGCCCAGGCGGCGGTGGCGTCGCTGTGCGTCAACGCCGGCACCTTTTCCCGCAGGCGCAGGGCGGCCGCGTACGTGCGCTCGGCGGCGGTGACGGCGCGATGCCAGCGCTGCTCGGCGGCGGTCGCGTCGGGTGCCTGGGACAACGCGAGGGCGGCCTGCTGGGCGAGTGACGCGCGGTAACGCAACGCCGCCCGGCGGGCCGCGACTTTGCGGACCGGATCGAGCAGGCGCGTCTCGGCGGCGTGAGCGGCCTGCAGCGCGGCGTCAAGGCTGCCCTGCTGCTCGTGGGCGAGCGCAGCGCGTTCGTACTGGAGGCCGGCGAAGTTCTGTGCGGTCAGCCACGCGGCGCCGATCGCCGCGAGGAGACAGACGAGTGCCGTCAGGATCCCGTGCGCGCCGGGGCGGTGCGCGACGGGTGGCGCGGGCGCGGGCGATTCGCGCGGGGTGCTGCGGCAGGTGCCCCACAGCACGCCCAGCATCGTGAAGAACACGGCGCCGCCGCCTGGCAGGCGCGGTGCCACCCCGACCATCGCGTCGACGAGCAGCGCCGCGAAGCCGGTCACCATTGCCAGCAGCAGCCAGCGCTCCGCCGGGTCACGCGTACGACGAATCAGCGCGGCCGCAGCGACGAATGTGGCGAGCAACCCGCCCACGTAAGTGACGCCGCCGACGAGGCCGATCTCGGTGAGCACTTCGAAGACTTCGTTGTGGGCGTGCTCGACGATCTCGGCCATGAAGGCGGCCGGGTCGAGTGCGCGGTCGCTAACGGCAAGCTGACCGGCGACGCGCGGATAAGCGCCGGCGCCATGTCCTTCGAAGGGCCGCGTTTGCCAGAACTGGGCCGCGTAGCGCCAGGCATAGATGCGGAAGCGCAGCGACGCGCCGCGGGCCATCGTGACGTCGTGCTGCGAAACATAGAACCAGGTGCCGCCCGCGATTAGCAGCCCGACGACGAACGCGCTCCCCAGCATCCAGCGCAGCCGACGACCGAGCAGGTAGAGCACCATGAGCAGCAACCCGACCGTCAGCGCGAGCAGCGCCCCGCGCGAAAACGTCAGGCTCAGGCACCCCAGGATCGGCAGCAGCGCCACCAGCGCAAACACGCCGCTTCGCAGCGGCAGCGGGCGGTGTTTGAGCAGCGCGGCGTGGACGGTGCGGGCGACCAGGGCCGCTGCCGCGAGTGCACCGGGCAGCATGGCGGCAGCCAGCAGGCTTGGGTTGCCCAGCGGGAAGCCCGGCCGGTGAAAGGGGTTGCGCTCGAAGTAATACCACGCACACAGCAGGCCCGCCCCGGCGGCGATCGCGGCCGTGCCGACAAGAAACGACAATAGGTGGCGCCGCTCGAACAGGTGGGCCAGTGCCACGGCCCAGGCGAATTGCAGCGCGTACAGGGCCGCCTGGCCGCGCGCGAAGCTCGGGGCGTCTGACCAGAGGCTGCTCAGCAGCGACAGCAGCACCCAACCGGCGAGGAGCACCTGGGCGTAGCGCACGGTCCAGGCGATGCGGCCGGCGTGTTGCGCGCCCCGGCCGGCGCACTGGCACAGCCCGACGGCAAGCAGGGCGATCACCGCGGCCAGGTGCAGGGCGACGGTTTTGATTTCGACGCCGCGCATCGTCTCGAGCAGGCCACCCAGCGCGAGCGCATCGATCACGGGTCGCAGGAGCGAGGTCTCGCGCCACGGGATGGTTCCGGGGTAGGTCTGATCGGCCCGCGGGCTGATGAGGAAGTAGGCCGCCGCGAGCACGAGGAGGCTGAGCATGAGGCCGGCCCGGGCGCAGTGCCGGCGCCGTGGGTGCGCGGGGGGTTGTGCGGCTGCCTGCCTGCTCTGCTCGGCCATTCCGTTTCCCGGCTGGTCTGTCGGCACGCGACTAAGCCTAGGGGAAAACCGCAGCAACGGAAAGCAGACGCCGCGAGGCGCGCGGTGAATCAGGTCGGCCGGCCCATGAGGCGGCGCGCTTCCCGGCGCGCCCTCGCGCACTGGCGGCGGCCTGAAAGAGAAGAAACGCCCGGGCCGGCGCCCGAGGTCCGAGACCAGTACTCAGGGCGTCGACACGAGCGTTGGCGTTGTGAACCGAATCCGATGCAATCGACGGGCTAGCGGCGGCGCAGCAGCATGAGCGCCCCCAGCCCCAGCGAGAGTACGCTCAGCGGCTCGGGAATGACCGCGAACTGGTCGCCGGCGATGCTGGCGAAATCGACGTCGGCCGGCGCACCGAGGTTGCCGCCGCCGCCGATGCCCGGCAGGACCTGGTTGGCGAGGAACGTGCCGTCACCACTGCTGATGAAGGCCGCCACGCCCACTTGGCCGATGCCCGCATCGCCGAAGAAGTCCAGCAGGGACATCTGCAGTTCCCAGCCGGTGTCGGCCGTGAACGGGTCGTTGAGTGCGGGCCCGGTGCCACCCTCAACGCCCAGGGCGTTGCCGTTGTCCCAGCCCCAGGTCACGCCCAACGCGCCGGCGACCGGGCCCGTGGGCAGGTCGCCCGTGCCGCCACCCGTGCTGATGTCGCCGCCAACGTTGTCGATCAGGTCGAAATAGCGGACGCCGAGGAATCCGCCGCCGACCTCGAATCGCAGGCCGTGGTCCGGTTCGAACCCGCTGTCGAACGTCAGGCCGGCCATGGCGTTGATCTCGCCAAAGCCGCCGTCTTCGTTATCGTCCAGCAGGACATTCTCGCCGCCCGGGACCGCGTCAAAGAAGATCCAGAGCTTATTGAAGTTCCCTTCGAGGTTTCCCGCGAGGCCCAGGTTGAGGTTGCCGCCGCCGAGGCTCCCGTAGAGCAGATCGAGTTCGCTGCCGCCGGGCGAGTCCTGTCCGCCGGGCGAGTCGCCGAACGCGGTCTGGGTGTCCTGGGCGGCCAGCAGGGTGAGGCCGTCGGCCGCGGCGTCCGCCTGGATGTTCTGCCCGTCCAGGATGCCGGCGTGCACGACCGCTGCCGACAAGAACATGGAAATAGTGATCGCCGAAATTCTGGTCATGGTGCTTTCTCCTCGTCTCCTTGGACATGTGGGCCCGCCACCGTCGGGATTATAGCGGTCATCCCGCGGTTGGGGCAGTGGCTGCGCCGTTTCCCGGCCGACCCGGGTTCGGGGCTACCGGGGTGGCCCCGGGCTGCTTACCGCGCACGGGTCGGGGAGCTGCCCCGCGGCCGCTGATGGGGCGGCCGTGCCGCCCGGCTTGGCGGCAGCGGTGGATCTGCTTACGCTATCGGGAGGTGTGGCCGCAAGTGCCGTCCGTTCACCCATCGTTGTGATTCGCATGTCCGGCGGGCGGGCACCTGGTTGGTGCGCCGCTCGAACGGGCATTCCAATGTGCGGAGAAACGTCATGGATCGTAACGCCTTCGTCATGCAGGAATTCATCTCGCTCCGTCGCGAGATCGAAGGCCAGCAGATGCGCCTTTTCTGGATCGTGGTGATCGGCCTGCTGGGCCTGCCATTGCTGAGCTACTTCCTGATCAGTGCGAGCAGTCGCACCGGCATCATCCTGCCGTTCTTCGTGCTGGTGCTGATCGTGCTCTTCCTGACCCAGCAGAGCCAGATGATGCGGGCCGGACGCTACATCCGCGAGTTCGTGGAGAAGGATGTCGATTTCATGCCGGGGTGGGAATCCTGGCTCGAATCGCGCCCCGAGCTGCGCCTGATGGACCGCCATTTCTCGGCGTGCTTCATCGTCATCTTCTTCGCCTATTACTTTCTCTCGATCGCCCTTGCCCTGCACCTGCTGTGGTCGGAAGCCGCGGCGGACGCCTCGGGAACCTACCAGTACTACTTCTACGGGGCGGCGGGTGCGTATGCCATCACGACGATCTGGGCGCTCGCCACGCTCCTCCAGCACTGGAAGTTGGCGATGAGCACTTCATTCAAGGCGAAGCAGCCCTAAGCGGCCGCGCGGTGACCGGTCGGGTCCGGCTGCACACAGGGGGCGCAAAACCTGCGAGGCGCAGGACGCGACGGGGGGCGGCCTTCGCGCTGTCGGTCGCGGCGCAGAATGCCCGTACGTGCCGGTTGGACTTTCGCGGGTAGATGCTACAATGCGGCCACCGGTCGCGGACTGTGTCGGTTTGCCACGGAGGGCGAATCAGCCGCGCCACGGAAGAGTGGTGAGTATCGCCGATGAACGGCGGTGGATCGGTGTTGTGCCGCCGCTGTCGGGTGGGGCATTCATCGCTCGCGAAGCAGACGCCAGGATGGTGATCGATGGCCACCACGTTGACACATACCCCGGCAGCCACCACGTTTTCACGACCTTCCGCCTGCGAAATCCCGGAGCGATTCGACCAGCTGCGCGTGCACATGGTCGGCATCGGCGGATGTGGCATGTCCGGCCTGGCGCACATGCTGATGCGGCGCGGGGCGGTGGTAACCGGCAGTGACCTGCGCGCCAGCATGGAGCTGACGCGCCTCGCCGAGCGCGGCGCCAAGGTCTGCACCAACCAGTCGGCCGATGCCATCCCGCACAATGCGACCCTCGTCGTGATTTCGGCGGCGATCCAGGCGGATCATCCCGAGCGGCTGGAGGCGCACCGCCGCGGGGTTCCGGTGATCCGCTATGCCGAGCTGCTGGGGCAGCTCATGAAGCGGCAGGAAGGTGTTGCCATCGCGGGAACCCATGGCAAGAGCACGACGACCGCGTGGCTCGCGTACACGCTGAAGAGCGCCGGGCTCGATCCGACGTTCATTGTGGGCGCAACGGTGGAGCAGCTGGACGGTGGCAGCGGCGTCGGCGACGGCCCCCACTTCCTGGCCGAGGCCTGCGAGTACGAGGGGTCCTTCCTGCAGTTGCGGCCGCGCGTCGGCGTGATTCTCAATATCGAGGAAGATCATCTGGACTACTACAAGGACGTCGACGCCATTCAGCAGGCGTTCGCGGCGTTCGCGGCGCGCGTGCCGACTGACGGGCTGCTCGTGATCAACGGCGACGACCTGCGCTGCCATGAGGTGGCCGGGACGGTCACGTGTCCGACCGAGACCGTGGGCGTCGGCCCGGACGTCACGTGGCGTGCGTCGCGGCTGGAGGTCGAAGACGGCCGCTATGCGTTCGACGTGCACCAGCGCGACCAGCGCCGGGGCCGTGTGCACCTGGGCTTGCCCGGGCGGCACAACGTCGATAACGCACTGGCCGTGATCGCGGTGGCGCACCGCGCCGGCGTGCCGTGGGACGCGATCAGCGAAGGGCTGGCGACGTTTCGTGGTGCCCGGCGGCGCCTGGAGCTGCGCGGCACGCCCGGGGGGATTCGCGTGCTGGACGACTACGCGCACCATCCGACGGAGATTCGCGCCACATTGCAGGCGGCCCGCCAGCGCTATCGCCCGCGGCGCCTGTGGTGCATCTTTCAGCCGCACCAGCATTCGCGCACCCGCTTCCTGCTCACGGACTTCGCCCGCAGCTTCTCGGATGCGGATGAAGTGATCGTACCGGACATCTACTTCGTCCGTGACAGCCAGCGCGAGCGTGAGCTCGTCTGCGCCCAGGACCTGGTCGACGCGATCTGCTTTGATGGCGGCCGCGCGCGGCACATCGGCGACTTCGATGCCATCACCGAGCTGCTCGCGAACGCCGTGCGGCGCGACGACGTGATCATCACGATGGGGGCCGGCAATATCTGGAGGGTCGCCGATGCCGTGGTACAGCGGCTTGGAGCCGATCTGCCGGCCTGAGATTCCCCTTGCCGAGTACACGTGGTATGGCCTGGGCGGGCCGGCGCGCTGGTTCCTGACGCCGCGCGACGAAGCCGAGCTGGCGGCGGTGCTGCAACGCTGCACCGAGCACGACGTGCCGTGGCGCGTGCTGGGGCGCGGGGCAAACGTCATCGTGCGTGACGAGGGGTTTGCCGGGGCGGTGATTCACCTGGCCGGCACGGACTGGGCGTGGATTCGTTTCGAGGGCTCACGTGCCGGCGCCGGCGGCGGGGCCGACTTCACCAAGCTCGTCAAGCAAAGCGTCGAACGCGGCCTCGCCGGTCTCGAGACGCTCGCCGGTATTCCGGCGACCGTCGGCGGCGCGGTACGCCAGAACGCGGGCGGCAAGTACGGCTGTATCGCTGATTGCATCGAGCAGGCGCGCGTGATGCTGCCCGACGGCCACGTGGCCGCCCGCATGCGCCACGAACTGCAGTTCGGCTATCGGCATGCCGAGCTGAATGGGGGCGTCGTGACGGCCGCGACGTTCGTGCTGACGCCGGGGGATCACGAAGCCTTGTGCGCGCGGTTCCGCGCGATCTGGACCGAGAAGCACGCGACGCAGCCCGCGGTCGCGGCCAAGTCCGCCGGCTGCATCTTCAAGAACCCGGCCGACCATGCGGCCGGTGCGCTGATCGACCAGGCGGGGCTGAAGGGGGAGCGCTGCGGCGCGGCGGAAATCAGCACCAAGCACGCCAATTTCATCGTGGCCTACCCTGGCGCCAACGCCCAAAACGTGATAGACTTGATCCATCGCGCGAGGGAACGCGTGTATCACGACACCGGCATCGAGCTCGAGCTCGAAGTCGAAATCTGGTGAGGGAGCGCCCATGCCGCACCCGGAAGCACCATCCGGCGCCGCTTCTGCAACCCCCGACAAGCCATCTTTGCGCGTGACTGTGCTTTGCGGCGGGCCGAGCAATGAGCGCGACGTCAGCCTCGAATCCGGCCAGGCCGTCGCCGCCGCGTTGCGCCAGGCCGGCCACGAGGTTTACGTCTCGGACATTGGCCCGGATCAGCTCGACGCACTCGACCGGCCGGCGGACGTGATCTTCCCCGCGCTGCATGGCACGTTCGGCGAAGACGGCACGGTGCAGCGTCTGATGGAAGAGCGCGGCCTGCGTTTCGTCGGTTCGGGCTCGACCGCGTCGGCGCTGGCCATGGACAAGGTCGCGACGAAGCGACTCGCGATCGATGCCGGCATCGACACCGCTCCGTTCGAGGTATGGGACGCGCTCACCCTCGCGCAGCGGCAGGAGACCGCCCTCGGGCTGCCAGCCGTCGTCAAGCCCGTGGCCGAAGGCAGCAGCGTCGGTACCCATGTCGTGCACGCGGCGGACGCGTTCCTGCCGGCGGTGCGCGACGCGATCGGCACCGGCGGGCGGGCGCTGGTCGAGAAGTTCATCCGCGGCGACGAGCTGACGGTGGGGATCATCGGCGACCGGATGCTGCCGCCGATCTGCGTGCGGCCCAAGCGGGGTTTCTATGACTTCACCGCCAAATATGAGGACAACGAGACCGAATACCTGTTCGAGGCCGGTCACCCGGCGGAACTGCTGACGCGCGTGGCCGAGCTCAGCCTGCGCGTGTTCAAGCTGCTGGATTGCCGGCACTTGTCGCGAGTGGACTGGATCGCCGACGAGGATCAGCGGCTGTGGCTGCTGGAGGTCAACACGCTGCCGGGCTTCACGCGCCACTCGTTGGTGCCCAAGGCGGCGGCGCGGATCGGCATCCCGTTTGATCAACTGGTGGATCGGCTGGTGCGCATGGCCCTGGAGGACGCATCGTGACGCGGGCGCGGAAAGGCAGGACCGCCAAGAAGGGCAAGTCGCACGCAGCCTGGCGGCTGTCGCCGGGCGCGTGGCGTGCGACCTGGGCGACGATCGGGTGGTTGACGGCACTGGGGCTGCTTGTGGTCGGCGTGCGGCACCTGGAGCAGCAGGTCCGCGCCGCGACGGCCGATGTCGACTGCCGTCTCAGTTGGGCCCACCTGCCCGCGTGGCTGCGCAACCCGGAGCACACCTGGATTCTCACCGGGGACGCGACCTACCCCGGCATCGAGGCCGACGCCGACCTGCGGCCCGACGACAGCATCCACGACCCGCACCTGTGCGAGCGCGTCGGACGCGGCCTGCGCGCCAATCCCTGGATCCGCGACGTGCAGCGCGTGACGAAGTTCCTCGACGGCACGATCGAGGTTGCCGCCGATTTTCGCGAGCCGTGCGCGTTCGTCGCGGCGCGCGGGCGGGCGTACCTGGTCGATACCGAAGGTGTCCGGCTGCCACTGGAGAAGTGGGCGGACTATCGGCTGGAGACCGACCCGCTGCTGATCAAGGGCGTGCGGGCGCCGTTGCCCCGCGCGGGTGAGCTGTGGGCAGGGGATGATCCGAACGCGGCCGCGCCAGAGTTGGTCGCCGGCCTGAAGCTCGTTCGATTCCTGCAGCAGGCCCAGGCGGCCGGGCGGCTGCCGTTCCGCACGTCGCTGCGGGCGGTCGATGTGGCAGGGGCGTCGGGTGTGGCCACGCCGGCGGAATCGACGCTTTTACGAATCGAGACGGTGTACCCCGGCTGTCATGTCGACTGGGGATTGCCGCCAGGGGACGAGTACCAGGTGGACTCGGCAACCGCCGAACGCAAGCTGCAACTATTGAATACGGCGTACGCAGAACATGGCCGCCTGCCGGATAAGATCATTGTGGTCCGCTGGGCCGAGAACTACGAACTGCGGCCGCCGGGGCGGCGTTGATCGCCGAGCACCGGGCGCCGCCAGACCTCCCGCGACGCGGAGGTGAGCTATGAAGCCAGGGAACTTTCCGGAACAAGTGCTCGACACGGCGCTGCAGCACCTCGCGCCTGATGCGCAGTGGGTGCCGCTGGCGGCGGTCGGGATGGCAGCGCTGCTGGGGCTCGTGTTTCTCGTGAAGGGGGCCCGCCTGACGCCGTGGTTGATCGGCCTGGTCTTCGCGCTGAGCGGTGCCGCGGTTGGCGGTTATGTGGCCGATCGCTTCGCGTTCCCGACGTGGCCGCTGGTCATCGTGAGCGGCACGGTGGGAGTGGTGCTGGGCGTCTTGCTTTTCCGGTTCTGGTTCGCGCTGGTGGTGGCGGGGTGCGCCATTGCGGCGGGTTTGGGGATGTACAGCGATCGTGTCCTGAAGCCGACGCTCGACCAGTACGCCTCGCGCGGCCTTACGTCGCAGGACGACGGCCCGGGCGTGACCTTGCCGGAAGGTGAGGCCGTGGCCGACCCGAATCTGCCGGCGGAGGCGGTGTCGCTGTGGACGTACCTCAGCGACAACGTGAACAACTTCCAGGTGAGCTTCTTCGCGATCACGATCGCGACGGGGGCCGCCGGACTGGCGTTCGCGCTGCTGTTGCCGAAGGCAGCGCGGGCCTTCTGGGCCGCGACGGTTGGCGTGTTTCTATTCCTGCCGGCGGTGTACGGGTTACTGCACTTGTACTGGCCGGCGGGGGCGGCCTGGCTGAAGGAGTGGGGCTTCCTGGTCGCGTCGATCGTGTGGGCGATCTCGCTGCTGTATAACCTCGCTGACGTGCTGGACTGGCGGCGCAAGAAGAAGGCCGTGGCCGCCGACAGCAGCGAAGCGGCGACAGCCTGAGCCCACCGGCTCAGTCCTCCTTGTCATACTCGAACGGCGGATGGGCGATCAGCATGGGGCGGCGCTGCGCGACGTTGAGCAGCAGCCCGATCGCGAGGAAGTTGGCCCACAGGCTGCTGCCGCCCGCGCTGACGAAGGGCAGCGTCATGCCGGTGATGGGGGCCAGGCCGACCGTCATGCATACATTGAGCAGGGCCTGCGCCACGATCATCACCACGACGCCGACAGCCAGCAGCCGCCCGAACGGGTCGTTTGTCGTGGTGGCGACCTCGACCCCGAAGAAGACGATCGCGCAATAGGCCAGCAGAATCGCCGCGGCCCCGAGCAATCCCCACTGGTGGCCGATGATGGCGAAGATGAAATCGTTGTGCTCTTCGGGCAGCAGGCCGTCGTACTGGACGAAGACCCCCGTGCGGTAGCCCTCGCCGAAGAGGCCTCCCGTGCCGAGCGCGATTTTCGAGCGCCGCAGTTGAAACCCCTCGGCGTTGTGCCAGGCCTCGTCGGCGATGTTCTGGCGGAACAGCACCCGGATGCGGTCGCGCTGGTATTCCTTCATGCCGTACAGGTAGAACACCGGCATCGTCGCACAACCGAGCAGAATCACGATGGCCAGGTGCCGCAGGCGCGCCCCCGCCACGAACAGCATCGCGAACAGCACCGGCAGCAGCATCAGCAGTGTGCCGAGGTCCGGCTGGAACAGGATCAGCACCATCGGCACCAGCGTGAGCAGAAAGGGGGCGAACAGCCCGCGCCACTCGCGATACGAGTCGCGAAACCGCAGGTAACGCGCCAACGCCAGGATCAGCGCCACCTTCATGAACTCCGACGGCTGAATCTGCAAAGGACCGACGCCGATCCAGCGAAACGTCGCGCGGCGCTCGGGCACGAACGGGATGCCCGGCAGGCCGAACTTGTCGAAGAACCGCGCCGCGACCAGCAGCAGCAGCAGTGCGATGGTGATGCCATACAGCGGGTAGGCGTAGCGGCCGATCTTCTGGTAGCTCGGCCACATCGTCAGCAGCATGAGCCCCACACCGGTCAGCAGAAACAGAATCTGCTTCGTGGTGAGCGGGCCGATCGCCCGGTACGCCCGCACCACCCAGCCGGGATCGGCTTTCGCCGCTTCGAGCGGATCGACGCCGGCGGCCGCCTGCTGGATGGCGTCGCGGCTGCGGTCGGTGGCGTGAATGCAGGCCAGCCCGGTCGCCGTCAGGATGAGCACGGGAATCGCCACGCCCCATCCCAGTCGCGTCAGGTTGAACAGCCGCTGCTCAGGCATGAACAGAGGATACCGCGGCCCGGCGGGGGAATACACCCGGGGCGTAGCGGCAGGCGTATGCGCTACAACTCCCGGAACCGCGCGGTGAAATGCCGCAGCGACGGCGGCTCGGACACGATCTCCAGCCCACGCATCTCCTCACGCCGGCCGAACAGGTCGATGATCGCCTCCACCGCGTAGTCCACGTGACTCTGCGTGTACACGCGCCGCGGGATGGCCAGCCGGACGAGCTCCATCGCCGGCGGCGCCGCCTTGCCGAACATCACGCTGCCGATCTCCACGCCGCGAATGCCGGCATGGCGATAGAGCCCGCAAACCAGGGCCTGGCCGGGGAACTGCGCCGGCGGGATGTGCGGGCAGAAGTGCTTCGCATCGACGTAGATCGCATGACCGCCGGGCGGCTCGACGATCTGGATGCCGGCCGAGAGCAGCTTCTCGCCCAGGTACTCGGTGCTGCGGATGCGGTATTGCAGGTAGTCGTCGTGGACGACCTCCTCGAACCCCTGGGCCATCGCTTCGAGGTCGCGCCCCGCCAGCCCGCCGTACGTAATGAACCCCTCGGTCAGAATGAGCAGCTCGTCCGCCTGCCGCACGAGCTCGTCATCCCGCAGCAGGAGCAAGCCGCCGATGTTGACGATGCCGTCCTTCTTGGCGCTGATCGTGGCGCCATCCACAAGGTCGAACATCTCGCGCACGATGTCGCGCACGCTGCGGTCCTGCTGACCGGGCTCGCGCTGCTTGATGAACCAGGCATTCTCCGCGAACCGACACGCGTCAAGAAAGAACGGCAGCTTGTGCTGGTCACAGAGTTTCCGCACCGCGTGCAGGTTCTCCAGGCTCACCGGTTGCCCGCCCCCGGAGTTGTTCGTCACGGTCACCATCACCAGTGGAATGCGCGCGACGCCGACGTCCTTGATCAGCGCCTCGAGCTTGGCCAGGTCCATGTTGCCCTTGAACGGGTGGCGCGAGGTCGGCCGCTTGCCTTCGTCGATGACCAGGTCGACCGCCTTGGCCCCCGTGTGCTCGATGTTGGCGCGCGTCGTGTCGAAGTGGCTGTTGTTCGGCACGATCTTGTCGGGGCCGCCCACCAGCTCGAACAGGATTCGCTCGCTCGCCCGCCCCTGGTGCGTCGGCAGGACGTGCTCGAAGCCGGTCAACTCGTGGATCTTCTCCTGAAGCACGTACCAGCTCTTGGCGCCGGCGTAGGACTCGTCGCCACGCATGATCCCCGCCCATTGCAGACTACTCATCGCCCCCGTGCCGGAATCCGTCAGCAGGTCGATCAGCACGTCGTCGGCGTGGATCAGAAAGACGTTGTAGCCCGCTTCGGCGAGAATCTCCTCACGCTCCGCGCGCGTCGTCATGCGGATCGGTTCGACAACCTTGATGCGAAACGGCTCGATAATGGTCTTCATGGTGTGTTTCCTGCTCAGCGGTGCGTTCTCTCGCTTCGCATTATGGCTTCCAGGCGCGCAGGTCGGCAAGCAGGCCGGCATGGTCCGGGTCCGCAACGGCCTCTGTGTGCGCGTCCAGCGGCCGCGCCAGGAACTCGTCGTGTGCCTCGCGCGCGCGCTCCGTCGACCAGGTCACCGCCAGCAACAGCACCGCCAGCGCCAGCCACAACCACGCCGGCGGCACCAGCAGCCGCCACGCTGTGACTTTCTGCACCGCAATGCGCCCGACCAGCAGCACGCCCAATCCCACGACCGCCGCCACGATCGGCCACCACGGCGTGCCCAGCGGCCGGGCCTGCGGCCGATCACTGCCCCATTCGTTGATGCGCAGAATCTCGGAATGTCCCCAGCCGGGCGCGATGCCAAGCAAGAGCCAGCCCACCCCCAGGATCAACGCCGCCGACACCATTGCGACGGCCAACCCCGGCCGGATTCGATCACCCGATACCTCCGGCCGCAACAGCCACACCCCGGCCGTCGCGATCGTGAACAGCGCGACCGCCGCTGCCGCCGCCGCGAGCCACGTTGCCAGTAGCAGCCGCGTGCCGAGCGCGCCGCCCGTCTCGGTCGGCATCGGCACATCCGTCACGCGGACCGGCATCGGCGCAACCGACATGCCCGCGGCCGAGCCGTGGTACGCCGCCCGCCAGGCCCGACACTTGGCCGCGATTTCGTGCTCGACGGCGGTCGCCTCCTCGGTGTGCGCTTCGATTTCGGTCGCGAGCAGGTCGGCCGCGATCAGCCGCAATCCGGCGGGTGCGGATTCGAGCAGAAACGCCCGCAGCAGCCGCCGAACGAGTCGCCGGCACATCGCCGCCGTCTCGACCTCGCCCGCGTCCCGCAAGGCGACGCGCACCGTCGCCATCTGCTGCGTGAACACCTGCAGAAACGGCCCGTGCGCCCCGGCGCTGCCGGCCAGCACGAGCGCCTGGGCACTACCCGCGGCGACGCCGTAGCGCTCGTAGAGCGCCGACTCGGCGGCGACGTACGCCGGCATGTAGTGGTCGAACGAGGCGTTGTCGAGGCCGCCCAGATAGCGTTGCACCGCCGGCCACCACAGCTTGGGCGCGGCGCCCTCGTCCTGCAATTGCAGGATCACCAGCGTGGCGACGTGCAGCCGGCCGAGATCCGAGCGGCGCAGCATCGCCATCCCCTGGCGGGCGTCGTCGAGCAACAGCGGAATGCGCTCCGGTTCGTGCAGCGCCTGGGTCACGTGGTCGCTGAGAATCAGCAGGATGCGGCCCTCGCGGCCGTCGCCGCTGATGCTCTGGCGGGCGCGCTTGACGGCGTCCCAGTTGATGCGGGCCGCCGCGTTGCCCGGCAACTGCTGCCACACGCCGCGCAGCCACTGCACGCCAACAGCAGTCAGAACGAGCGCCAGCAACAGTATGGCCGCGCGGAACGCCACGACCGGTGCCGGGGCACGGTCGGGGCGCGGCGGTGGCGCGGTCTTGCTGCGTTTGACCATGGCGGCAAGCTACGCGACGCATCGCGGGGGGGCAAGGTGAACGAAGAACGGCAACCGGCGAATCGCGAACGGGAAGCGACGTGGCGGCCGAAAGAGCGCTGGCCGATCGTTGCCGTGAGACGCCGGCACAACCGGGGAAAACGGGGCGACAGCCCACCGCGCGACCAGCGTCGCGCCCGGTCGCTGCACTCGTCCGACGAGCCGGTGGCCGCTACGCCCCGACCAGCCCCAGGATCCACGCCAGGATCTCGGTCGCGTCCTGCACGCCGAAGGGAAAAACCGAATCGTCCAGCACCGCTTCCATGAACGCCTGCGGTGCGAGCAGGCGGTCGTTGTAGCAGCTCGTGTCCATCAGGCTGTTGCAGTCCTCCGTGTGCACCAGCCCGAGCAGGTGGCCGACCTCGTGTGCGACCGTGTTGCCCAGCGCCTGGGCCATCTGCTCCAGCGTCGGGTCCGTGCGAAACGCGCCGTTGAACGTCTCGGTGAACACGATCGCGTTGTCTGCCGGGTCGTCGTTGAACGTGTCGATCTGCTGCGAAATTGCGAAGGCCTCGAAGCTGCGCCCGCCGAAGTAAACGGTCGAGTGTGGCTGTGACGGGACGGCGTGATCGTCGGAATTCATCACGATGAGGTTGTACCCGGTATAGCGCTCGGCCACGACAGTCTGGACGGCATCCTTGAGCGCTTCGGTCTGGGCCGCGGGCAAGCCGACGTCCGTCGCCGAAAACGCCGAGAGGTTGTACACACCGACATTCTGCACGGTGACGTTGCTGCCGCCATCCCAATCGAGGAAGACGATCTGCCGCGCGGCAGTGTCGCCGCCGGCGCCGCGCGCGACCGTTACGCTGGCGGCGTAGTCGCCGGCGGTGAAGTAGCCGGGGTAGGCGATGATCGCGAGATAGTAGGTGTCGGTGTCGCCGGGAATGACCAAGTCGAAACGTGGATTGAGATTGGTCCCGTCCGCGGCGCGGTCATCGTTGAACGCGATCAGGTGCTCGCGCGAATCGAAGATCCCCGCCGTCGGGTCGAGGTTGCCCGACGTTCGGCTGATATCCACCACGACCTGATCACCCGCAGCGAGCTGCCCCAGGTTGTAAACGTCGATGTCGTCGCGGCCATCGATCGTGCCGGTGAACTCGATGGTGTCGTTGCCCGGCGCCAGGCCCAGCGCCGTCGCCGTCGCCAGCGAGCTGTTCTCGTTCTTGTCCGCGTCGGTGGCGTCACCGTTCGGCTCGGATCCCGCCGGGCCCGGCAGCGGACAGCCGGCGCAGAAAACGAGCAGCGGCAGCATTACGAGCAGAACCTGTCCGAAACGCCGCCGCTGCTGGTGTGTGCCGTGGTCGGTCATGGTCTCATCCATCCAGGTGGAGACAGGTGCCGCAGCACCGCCGGAGATCCTCGCGTAACATGGCCCGCAGGGCCGCCTTGCGCAGTGCCTTCTCGGTGTTGAGCGGCTTGGCGTTATCGGCAGCCTTACCGTTGGGATTGTAGCCGACAATCTCTGCGAGTCTCGCCGGGCAATTCTCGTACCCCCACGGAAAGACGGTTCGCTCGAGCACCCCGCGCTCGAAGGCCTGGTTGGCGACGAGGTCCCAGGCGGTCCCGGTGGTGTCCATCAGGTCGGTCGGGGCCGCGGTATGATAGAGCCCCAGCAGGTGCCCGAGCTCATGGCTGGCCGTATTGCCGATCATCTGGCCCATTTCCTCGACGGTCAGCTGCATCACGGCGTACGGCGCGAAGGCATCCGCGAAGACGACCGCCGTCTGCGTGATGTCGGTGTTGTACTGATCCACGTTGTCGGCCAGGCCCAGCAGGCGATCGTGATCGCCCCCGATGTGCACGGTCGAATAAGGCCCGTCCGGCGGCGGCCCTTCGTCCGACGACAGGACGACGACGTTGAACGGCGCGTAATCCTCACGCATCGCCTGAATGATGTGCTGCTTCATCTGCCCGGTCGCGCCGGCGTAGGCGTCTCCCAGCCGCGCGGAATCGAACGCGTCGAACGAGATCCCGGTCAGCTGGTGAACCTTCACGCCCGAACCCGCGCCGAAGTTTACCCACACGACCTGCGGAGCTGGACCGGGGGCGCCCACGCTCGGCGTACGGGCTGCTTCAAGGCGGAAACTGCCGCCGAGGCTCCCGTAAGCGGGTGCGACACCGACCCACAGCATCTCCGTATCCGCACGGAGCACGTGTTCCAACGGGCCCCCGCTCCAGACCTGGTGGCGATAGAGCAGGTCGTGATGCTGGTCGAACACGACCACGAGGTACGAACCCAGCCCGAACGACGACACCGTCCACTTGTCGCCGGCCGCGCCGGGGCCGAGTTGAAAGAGCTTGTAGTCGTCGCGTCCGACGCTGTCCTTGAGGATGACAGCGTCTTGCAGTGGTTGGCTGGTCAGGTCGCTATCGGACCCACCGTCGCCGTTCCCGCCATCCCCGGTGGGGGCGAGCGGGACGTTGTCGATTGCGGTAATGACATCCGCGTTGCTGTCGAGGCCGAACAGGTCCGGCGCGCAGCCGACGGGGCCCAGCACCAGGCCGAGCCCGAGCAGAACGAGAATCCGGAGCCGCATGTCTTCTCTCCCCAGGCGAGGTCTCGGACATGCGGCGGTGCAATCGTCTTTCGCGGGGCCCGGGCCATCCGTCGACCGTCGAGAAAGGCGCAGCTCGAACGGTCAAACGGTCGGGGCCGGGGGTCCGCTTCAAACCTCTCGACTGAAGGACACCTCAACTATCGAAAAAGGCGGGGGTTGCCGTGAGCGCGATCGCGCAAAAAACGCGATCGTGCCGGCGGTCCGTGAATCGCCGGCGGCAGGTCGGCTGGCGTGGGGTGCATGCCGCGCGTGTGGCCGGTCCAGCCCACGAGCGGGGCCGATAATGTCGCCGGAGCATCCGTCCCGACCTCAGCCGCGCGGACGGGGCGACCGCCGACACGGAGGTTATCGCGCGGGGGGCACTGATGAGGGAGCGGCTTGTTTCCGATGAGAACCAGAGGCGAGTTCGCCGTATCGCCGGGCGTAAGAGGTAGTCGTGATGGACGCTGAAAACATCGTCAGAATCTCGCCGGAGGCCATCCAGCAACTGATCGAGAGCCATACCCACAAGGCGATCTCGAAGCAGCGGGGCCCCAACGTGCGACGCGAGGAGCGCTGGCCGTTTCCCGGGACGGTCGAGGTCTGGTTGCCGGAGAGCTGCTATGGCGAGCGGCACATGCTGGCGACGCTGCACAACCTGAGCCAGAACGGTCTGGGGATGCGTTCGCGCCGGCCGGTGCCGGTGGAGACGAAGATCTCGCTGGCGATCCACCAGCCGGAGATGAGCTGCTACGGGCACGCGATCGTGCGGCACTGCACGCAAGCGCATGTCGGCTACCTGGTCGGTATGGAGTTCATCTTCCCGAGCGAAGACGACGACGCCTGATTCCACATCACGAGCCGGGCCTGCCATTTGTCGCGTCGGCCGAGACGGGGGGCTTGGCCGACGCGTTCTTCTTCAGTAGTGACGCAGCCACGCAGCGACGGCGCGACGAGCGGGCCGGCCGGAATCCGGGATCCAGTGGCCGGGCACCGGGCGCTGACCAGCGAACGCCGCTCCGTGTCGCGGGCCCCATCTTGCATTCTGAATCGCGCAGGCTGCACCCCTCCGGCTGACAGCTGACGGCCGAAAGCCGAGAGCTCCCCGAGACTGAAAACTGCCGGCCATCGACTGACAACCAGCGCCACCCTCCTTACAATCCCCGCATGCAATCCAGATTCGCCACGCACCAGTTGCCCAACGGCTTGCGCGTCATCTGCGAGACCATGCCGCAGGTACGTTCCGCGGCCGTCGGGTTTCTCGCCCTGACCGGGTCGCGCCATGAGCACCCCCCGGAGCACGGCGTCAGCCATTTCCTCGAGCATATGTGCTTCAAGGGTACGCCGACGCGCTCGTGGCACGACATCAACATCCGTTTCGACGAGCTCGGCAGCATCTACAACGCCTACACCGGCAAGGAGCACACCGTGTATTACGGCTGGGTGCCCGGCCGCCGGCTGGAGGAGCAGATCGAGCTGCTGGCGGACATGATGCGGCCCAGCCTGCCGGAGCCGGACTTCCAGACCGAGCGCAACGTCATCCTCGAAGAAATCGCCATGAGCGATGACAACTTCGATCGCGCGGTCTGGAACTTCGTGCACGAGGTGGTTTTCGGTGACCACCCACTCGGCCACGAAATCCTCGGCGAGAAGGAGACGATTCAGAAACTGCCGCACGCCACCCTGCTCGACTACCACCGGCGGCGCTACGCGGCGGACAACATGTGCCTCATCGCCTCGGGCGCGCTCGAGGCGGAAGCCGTTTTCGCCGCCGCGGGGCGCCACTGCGGACAATGGCAGCGCAGCGTGGATGGCCACCCGCCGCCGGCCGAACACACGCCGCTGCCCGGCGGCGTCTTCAAGCACCGCACCGAGCGGTTCAAGCAGCAGTCGGTGCTGCTGATCTATCCCGCGGTGCCGCGCGGCCATCTCGCGGAGGAATCGGTCGAGGCGTTTACGTCGGTCTTTGGCGGTGGCAACTCACGCTGCTACTGGAACATCGTGCAGCAGGGCATCTGCACGCAGGCGGGGGCGATCTGGGTGGGCTATCGCGACCGCGGCCTGATGATCCTCTACGCCGACGGCGAGCCGGAGCGCTGCGAGGAGATGCACGACGCCCTGCGTGCCCAGGCCCGGGAGGTCATGCGCGACGGCGTGCGCGGCGACGAGGTGCAGCGGGTCAAGAACCAGCGCCGCACGCACCTCTCGCTCGAGGCGGAGAACCCGCGCACCCGCCTCATGCAACTCGTCGATGATATCGAGATCCACGGGTACGCCCGCAGCGCCGATGCTCGGCTGGCAGCGGCGGAAGCCGTGACGGACAAGACCATCGGCCACTACCTCGAGCAGTATCCGATCGACGGCGACGGGCTGCTGCTGTCTTGCGGCCCGCGCGACTGGCCCGCGTAACCGGGCCGGGACGATCGGGACTGCTGGTCGCTGCGCACGTCGGTGAGCTCACGTACCCTCCCTTCCAACAAGTTCTGACAGCGCCGGGGGCCGGCGACTGACGCGTGTCTTGTTTCCGTCACGCCCTCGCGATACGCTCGAATACGGTTTCGAGCTGCGGGCGGCTGGCGGGGCCGCGCCGCGGAGCGCCTGTGGATTCCCGCCCGAAGGTCATTGCATCATGTCTCGAATTCAGCCTGTTATGACCGCTCTTTCCCTTCTTCTGGTTGTTTCTTTCGTCTTGGTGCCGGCGCAGGCCGGGGAGGAGGACGGCCGCGTGCCCGAGCGCAGTGAGATCGACGAGCAGTACAAGTGGGATCTGTCGCATTTCTACACCAGCCCGTCCGCCTGGGAGATGGACCTCAAGGCGTGCGAGCAGATGATCGAGAAGGCCGCGGCCATGCGCGGCAAGGTTAGTGAAGCGCCCGCGACGCTGGCGGAGTTCCTCGAACTACGTGACGAGCTGTACCAGAAGCTCGAGCGCGTCTTCGCCTACACGATGCTGCTGCGCGACCAGGACACGCGTGAGGCCGAGCCCAAGGCCATGTACCAGCGGGCCCAGAACCTGGCCGTCAAGTTGGGGGAGGCAACCGCGTGGTTCGAGCCGGAGATTCTCGCCCTGCCCGAGGGGCGCCTGATGGAATGGGTCCGCACGACGCCGGCGCTCGAAGTGTATCGCCACTACTTCGCGAACCTGCTGCGGCAGCAGGAGCATGTGCTCAGTGCCCGCGAGGAGGAGCTGCTCGCGATGGCCAGCAAGGTGGCCGCCACGCCGCAGCAGGCGTTCACCATGCTCACCAACGCCGACATGAGCTTCCCCACGATCAAGGACGAGGACGGCAAGGAGGTTGAGCTCAGCGAGGGCCGCTACAGCAAGTTCATGCTCTCCAAGGACCGCGACGTCCGCCGGGCCGCGTTCAAGGGAACGCTCGGCGCGTATCTCGAATTCAAGAATACGATCGCTGCGCTGCTGGCCGGTTCGATTCAGAAGGATGTCTTCAACGCACGTGCTCGCGGCTATGACAGTGCGGTACACGCGGCGCTCGCGCCGGACAACGTCCCGGTCGAGGTGTACACCAACCTGATCGACACGATCCACGAGCACCTGCCGAAGCTGCACCGCTATATGGAAATCCGCCGCCAGCAACTCGGCGTCGACAGGGTCCATCTGTACGACACGTTCGTGCCGCTGGTCGAGAGCGAGCCGCCGCAAATCGCGTACGACGACGCGGTGGCGACGATTATCAAGGCGCTGGCGCCGCTGGGGGCCGAGTACCTCAGTCCGATGAAGGACGGTTTTGCCAGTCGCTGGATCGACGTCTACGAGACCAAGGGCAAACGCAGCGGCGCGTACAGCATGGGCATCTACGCGACGCACCCGAACATCCTGCTGAACTACAACGATACCTACAACGAGATGTTCACGGTGGCCCACGAGATGGGCCATTCGATGCACACTTGGTTCACGCAGAACAACCAACCGCCGATTTACGGTGACTATCCGATCTTCCTGGCGGAGGTGGCGTCAACGTGCAACGAGGTGATCCTGGCGGACTTCTTGCGCAAGCGTGCCAAGGACCACGAAGAGAAGCTGTTCCTGGTGAACCTCGAGTTGGAGAGCATCCGCGGCACCGTGATCAACCAGACCATGTGGGCCGAATACGAGATGCTGCTCCACGACCAGGCCGAGAAGGGCCAGCCCCTGACCTACGAGAGCATGGCCGAGACGTACAAGGGCCTCGTCGAGAAGTACTTCGGGCCGGCGTACGCGCACGACGAAGAGGTCAGCGGGTACTGGGTGCGCATCCCGCACTTCTATCGCGGCTTCTACGTGTACAAGTACGCAACCAGCTACTGTGCCTCGGTCGCGCTGGCGCAGCGCGTGCTCACGCAAGAGCCGGCCAAGGTCGACGCCTATCTCGGTTTCCTCAAGGCCGGCAGCAGCGACTATCCCATCGACATTCTCGAGGACGCTGGCGTCGACATGAGCACGCCGAAGCCGATCCATGCGACGATGGAGCTTTTTGGCGAACTGCTCGACGAGCTGGAAGTGCTGCTCGAGAAGGATCAGTTGGCGACGACCAAGGAACAGTGATCATCCTGTTGGGCGGGTTCCACCCGCCGGCCTTCTACGCCCGGGCCGGTTGCGGCACGATGCCCGCGTCGTCGGCGGTGGGGACCTGTGACGCGTCCATGGTGGCCTGGCGCACGTGCTGCGGCGCGCGGTGACACAGGTAGCGGCCGAGGGTGCGCACCGCCTGGTCGCACGAGCGGAACACCGGCACGCCGGCGGCGCGCAACGCGGTCGCGAGTGCGTCGTAACGCGAGCCGGAGTCGATGCTGACCACGACGGGCTTGGTCGTCTCCGCCAGGAGCTTCGGCAGTCGCTCAGCGAGAGAGCCGGTCTTGGTGACCTCTTCGTCGGTGGTGAGCATGGCCGGCGTGAGCGGCACCAGTGATGCCACCACCGCGTCGACCTCGCCGCTTTGCAGCAGCGTTCGCACGCAGTCGGTGTACGCCTCGTCGCCGGCCATCGGCGTCAGGTCGAGCGGGTTGCGCACGTTGACCAGCGCGTCCAGCTTGTGCCGGCCCAGTGCCTCACGAACCTGGCCGCGGGTCGCGTCCGACAATTCCGCCATCGCGAGCTGATAACCGGCGCCGACGATCGCATCGGCCATGCCGACGGTCTCGAAGCCGGCGTTGCTGATCGCACCGAGCCGCAGGCCGTCCGTGCGTTTGCCGTGCAGCGCGGTTGCGAGCTCGACGAGGTGCTCGAATTCCTTGAAGGTCTCGACGACCAGGCCGCCGGCGTTGGCCACCGCGGCCAGGCAGACGTCATAGTCGCCCGCGACCGAGGCCGTGTGCCCCGCCGCCGCCGAACGCCCGGAAGGCGTGCGGCCGGCCTTGTAGAAGACAACGGTCTTGCCGGCGGTGGAGACTTCGCGGACCGCGCGAACGAAGTCGAGCCCGTCGAGGTTCTTGAAGCCCTCGACATAGACCCCGACGACGTCGATGTCGTCGCGCTGACCGACGGCCCGGACCATGTCGGCGACGGTCAGGTCGATCTGGTTGCCGAGCGAAACGCTCAGCGCCGGATCGAGGGTGGCAAGATTGCTCAGGCGGCTCACGATGAACGCGCCGCTCTGGGAGACCAGCGCGACCCGGCGCGCCGGCGCCGACCAGCGGGTGTCGAGCTTGCTCTGCGGGATGAAGAACGTGTCGTAGCGCCCGGGCCGCGACTGGATGCCCATGCAGTTCGGCCCCAGGAACACAGGACCATCCTCGTTGCCGTCGCGCGCGGCGGCGATGGCGGTCTGGATCTTGCGCTCGATCTCCTCGGTGCCTTCGGTTTCGCCCATGCCGCCGGGGATCATGATCGCGGCGCCGACCTTGCCACTGCCGATGACGTCGACGGTGATGTCCGGGATCGCCCTGGCGGGGGCGGCGATGACGAGCATGTCGACGAACTCGGGCAGGGCGGTCACGTTAGGCACACAGCGTACGCCGTCGATTTCGTGCTCGTTGTCTTTTACGACGTAGAGGTGCTCGGTCGGGAAGCCGCAGTTCTTCACGTTGTTGAGGATGATGCGGCCGAAGTTCATGGCCGAGCTGGACACGCCGAGGACCGCGATCGCGCGCGGCTCGAGGAGGTGCTGCACCTTGTCGGCGGGGCGCGCGGGCAGACGCTGGGCGGCGGTGCCGAGACGGCCGCGGCCGTCGAGCGGGACCATGCGCTCCTGGCGGAAGGCGAACGGGTTGACCTCGAGCTCGGCGACGTCGGGGCCCTCCGCCCCGCGGTCGGTGCAGAAGTGTCGTGCGATCGAGATGAACGCCTGGAAGCAGCGCAGCAACTCGCCGTCGGACACGATGCGCTTGTGGCCGCGGGCGCGGCCCGCAAGTACGTCGTAGGCCGCCGTGTTGCGGAAAAGGTCGAGGAACTCCTCGGCGGAGGTGTCGGCGGCGCAGGCCTTGGCGACCGCGACACCGGGCTTCATCTTGCTGGCGAGGTACTCGGTGTCGACGCCGCCGAGCCCGGCGGCAATCACCGGGCCGAACTCGCGCGTCGAGCGCACGCCGACGAACAGCTCGTTGCCGAAGCCGGCCTGGTTTCGTTCGACGAACTCGACGACCAGCACGCCCTCGACGCGTGCCGTGCCGTGGCGATCGATCAGACGCTCGACCTCACGCCGCACGGTTTCGTACTCACGATTGCAGAAGACGATGCCGTTGGCGTCGGTCTTGTGGATGACGTCCTGCGATACGAGCTTGAGTACGACGCGATTGCCGGGGAATTGTGCCAGGGCCTCGGGCGAGATCATGCCGCCCTTGGGCACGAATACGTAGCGCGGCGGTGAGATGGCGCCCACCAGCTCGACCAGCATGTAGACCTCGTGCTCGTACAGCGGGCGGCGGTCTTCTTCATAGGCGCGCAGCAGCGTGCGTTCGAAAGCGGTGGCTTCGGCACCGGTCAGACGATGCTCGACCAGGTCGATGTCGTCGAAATTCGGCGGCGTCGGCGCCTCATCCGCGAGCAGCTCGTCCGCGGACAGCCCTTCGATCCAGGCGCGCACGACGCGCGAGATGCCGCCGCGCTGCAGCCCGTCGCGATAGGCCGCGGCCGCATTGCGCCCGAGACGAAACGCGCGGCGGTTGATGTCGACAATCTTGTCGCCCTTGGTGGCGAACATCTCGGCGACGGCTTCTTCTAGATCGGCGGCGGCCATGTCGAGGAACAGCGAGCCGGCGCCCAGCGTGACGATGTTGGCCGAGCGCACGGAGCCGGCGGCCTTGGCGAGGCCGTCGACATCAAGCAGGACGTGGCGCGGAAACTCGGCAACGCGATCGAGCACCTGTTCGATCGCGGGGTAGTTCTCGATGTTCACGAAGGCGTTGGTGCTGACGATCATCACGCCGTCCGGCCGCAGGTACTGCACGTAGCGCAGCGCCTCCAGCGGTTCGACCGCGAAGATGAGGTCCGCATGGCCGGCCGGAATCAGGTCGCTGAAGAGCTCATGGTCGGCAATGCGCAGGTGCGATTGCACCGCGCCGCCGCGCTGCGACATGCCGTGCACCTCGGCCTGCCGCAGATGCAGATCGCGCCGCATGGCCGCGATCGAGATCGCCCGTGCGATTGTGAGAATGCCCTGGCCACCAACGCCCGCAAGAATGAGATTCTGTTCCACGACCGGTTCCTCTGCTATTGACGACTCGTTGTCCGTCGCGTGTGACGGGGGGCGGCCGGCGCCGCGGCCGCGGCTTCCTCGATTAGTTCGGGTCGGCCGACGTTGGCGCGCCGCTACTGGCCGCAGGCGGTGCAGGCCGGCTGGGCGGTGCGCTTGGGCACGCTCTTGCGCGCGGTCTGGATGCACTCACGCCGGGCGACAATCACCGACAGGCCGCGGTGTTTGATGGCCTGGGTGACCATGTCCACGCTCTGCTTGTGGTTCTTGGGCAGCGGCTCCATCAGGTGGAGGTGCTCTTCGGCCACGCCGAGGCCCTTGAGCAGGCGCAGCAGATCCTCGCCTGCGGCCATTGTCTCCTGTCCGCCAGTCATGGCGACGGTGGCGTTGTCCAGCACGAAGACGGTCATGTCGGCGTTGGCGCGGGCGGCCCCGATCAGCGGGGTCATGCCCGAGTGCGCGAACGTCGAATCGCCAATCGTGCACAACACCGGAAACGCGCCGGCCTGGGATGCACCGTGTGCCATCGCGATCGACGCCCCCATGTCGACACAGGAATGCACCGCCTTGTATGGCGGCAGCACGCCCAGCGTGTAGCAGCCGATGTCGCTGAAGAAGATCGGCTCGGGATAGCTCGCCGTCGCGTCGATGATCGCCTTGAACGTGTCGGCGTGCGGGCAGCCGCGACACAGCGCCGGCGGCCGGTTGGTCAGATCCGGCACGACGTCCGGGTGCGGCCGCGTCGGCTGGCCGAGGGCGCTGGCGACAATGTCGGGATTGAGCTCACCGTCGGGCGGCAGGTGGCCGCTGAGTTTGCCGTGGATGGCCTTGCCGGGCAGGCCGAGCAGGCCGTTGAGCCGCGACTCGATGAAGGGATAGCCCTCCTCGACGACGATAATCTCGTCACAATGATCGATCAGCGCGCGGACGCGCTCGATCGGGATCGGATAGGTCGAGATCTTGAGCAGCGAGAAATCGCTGCTGCCACCGAGGGCTTCGCGCACGTAGTTGTGCGCCAGCCCGGAGGCGATGATGCCGCGCCGGCCCGCGAGCGACAGCTCGTTGTACTCCGAGACGTTGGACCAGTCGCGCAGCGAAGCCTGGATGTTCAGCAGTTGCCGGAAGCGCCGCCGCGCGTTGGATGGCACCAGCGTCCAGTTGTTGGGATCGGGCAGCGGCAGCCGCGTCTCACCGGTGCTGTCGCCGTTGCCGGCCTCAGGCGTCTCGACACGCACATTGGCCCGACTGTGGGCCAGCCGCGTCACGATGCGCACCATGACCGGGATGTTGAAGCGCTCGGACACCCGGAATGCCTCGCGCGTCATGTTGTACGCTTCCTGCTGGTTGGCGGGCTCGAGGACGGGGATCTTGGCGAACTCGCCATAGTACCGGCTGTCCTGCTCGTTCTGCGACGAGTGCATGCCCGGGTCGTCCGCCACCACCAGCACCACGCCGCCATTGACCCCGGTCAGCGCCGAGTTGACGAACGGGTCGGCCGCGACGTTGAGCCCGACGTGCTTCATCGAAACGACCGCCCTGCGGCCGGCATAGGACATGCCGAGCGCTTCCTCGTAGGCGACCTTCTCGTTGGCCGACCAGCGGGCCGCCACGTCGCCGTTCTTGCGGGCGTGTTTCAGGATGAATTCGAAGATTTCCGTGGAAGGCGTGCCGGGGTAGGAGAAAGCACCGCCGATTTGCGAGTGAAGTGCCGCCAAAGCGACCGCTTCGTCACCGAGAAGTAGCTCTGTTCTCATGTAAATGTGCTCCAACAGGCCGAGTTCGAGCCCGGGGCGGGGGCCGGTCAGAAGCCGGCAGGTCGGGCCGAACGCTCACAGCCGATCGACTACTGTCAGCATATCGCGGGACAGCGGCCGAATCAAACCGGCCTGGGCCGCGAGCGCGAACACGACGTGCGAAACGCTTCATTCCCGCCAGGCAGCCTTGCCCAGCAGCTTCACGAACCGGCAACGCAGCAGTTCCTGCTCCGCGAAGCCCTGTTCCGTGCGCTGGATGAGCAGCAGCGTCTGGTCGCCCGGCGGTCCCACCGGCACGATCATCCGCCCACCTATCGCGAGCTGCTGCCGCAGCGGGGCGGGCACCTCCGGCGCACCGGCCGTGACCATGATCGCATCGAACGGCGCCTGCTCGGGCCAGCCCAGCGAGCCGTCGCCGCACCGATAGTTGACGTTCTCCAGGCCGATCCGGCGCAGGCGTTCTGCGGCCTGGTTCAGCAGCTTGAGGTGCCACTCGATCGTGTACACCTGCTTGGCGAGGCAGGCGAGAATCGCGGTCTGATAGCCGGACCCGGTGCCGATCTCCAGCACGGCCTTGCGCGGATCGAGTTGCAGCGCTTCGCTCATCCGCGCCACCATGTACGGCTGCGAGATGGTCTGCTCGCAGTCGATCGGCAGCGCCCCGTCCGCGTACGCGCGACCGCGGGCGGCTGTCGGCACGAAGCCCTCGCGCGGCACCCGGCGGAACGCGTCGAGCACCCGCTCGTCGCGGATCCCGCGCTGCGCCAACTGCTCGGCGACCATGCGCTCACGCTGCCGGGCAAAATCGGCCTCTTCCGGCGATCGGGCCATCAGCGACATCCTGTGCCTGGGGCGAGGTTCGTGCGACCAATCTGAACTTCGCCTATCATAGAGCCGGCGGCGGCGCAACGCACGCTTCGGGCCGCGTGCCTGCCAGGACCCGTCGGGTCGCCGCGGAGATCACGAGATGCGTCATCCCATCCACATCGGCACCTCGGGCTGGTCGTACGACGACTGGCTCGGGCCGTTCTACGAGCCGGGCACGGCCAAGGGCGATTACCTGGCGGCGTACGCGCGCGAGTTCGACGCGGTCGAGGTGGACAGCACGTTCTATCGCACGCCGGGCCGGCGCATGGTGGAGGGCTGGGCGGCGAAGACGCCGGCGGGTTTCCGGTTTGCCTTGAAAGTACCGCGGGTGATCACGCACGACCAGGTGCTGCTCGACTGCGACGAGGCGATGGACAAGCTGCTGGCCGCACTGGAGCCATTGGGAGAGAAGTGCCTGTGCCTGCTGCTCCAGTTCAAGTATTTCAATCGCAAGGCGTTCAGCAGCGCGGGGGCGTTCCTCGAGCGCCTCGACGCGTTTCTGGCGCGCTACGCGACGCGCGTGCCGCTGGCGTGCGAGATCCGCAACAAGAACTGGGTGGGGGCTCCGTACTTCGATCTGCTGCGTTCGCACAACGTGTCGGCGGCGCTGGTCGAGCACGTGTGGATGCCGCGCATCGACTGGCTGCTCGATGAGTACGACGTCGTAACCGGCCCGCTGTCGTACGTTCGGCTGCTCGGCGATCGGCAGGGGATCGAAGAGCAGACGCAGAGCTGGGACAAGGTGGTGGTGGACCGCGTGCACGACCTCGACCGTGTCGCCGAGAGCCTGCATGCGATCGCCGCGCGAGCCGAACTGCTCGTGTTCGTGAACAACCACTACGCCGGCCACGCGCCGCAGACCTGCCGCGACCTGGCCGAGCGCGTCGGGGCGTGAGCCGGGCGGCCCGGGCCGGGCTGGCGGCCGAGTGACAACTCCCGACATCCCTGCGATTGACTTTTCATTCGGCAAAAGTAGAGTGCAGATTGTGACATGATTCGGTCCCCATTCGCGGCGCAACGCTTGCGCACATCGACCCGCCAGGGTGATCAGCAGCATGAAAAAGACAAAGTTCTCTGACGCTGGGGTTGCCGCCCGCCGACCGACGTGCCTGTGGGCGGCGCTCGCGGTTGCACTGATCAGCGGCACGGCTTTCGGACAGATGCGTCCGGTGGCCATCGGCGGGGCGACGATCCTGCTCGGCGACGGCCGGCAGCTTGATCGTGGCGTTGTCATGTTTCAGGGCGGCAAGATCACCGCCGTCGCCCCGAAGCTCGACGTCCCCTTCATGGCCCGCAAGATCAGCGGCAAGGGCAAGTACATCACGCCCGGCCTGATCGATCTCCACACGACGCTCGGTCTGACCGACGCGACCGTCCGCGGCCAGGCCACCGCCCGCGCCGTGGATGCCTTCGATCGCTACGACGCCGATCGGCTCGCGGCCGCACTCGCACGGGGCATTACCGCGGTGTGCGTGCCGGCGCGGGCGGCCAACGGCGTCGGCGGCGTGGGCGCCGTGGTGCGTCTGCTGCCGCAGGCCGCGCTGGAGACGTGTGTGCTGGATGACGAAGCTGCGTTGTGCTTCGCGGTTCACTCTGGTGGCCCTATTGCGCGACTCAAGACGACCGAGGCCCTGCGTAGCGCGTTCCGCGCGGCCCGCGACTATCGCGACGCCTGGGACGATTACGAAGAAGAGCTCGAGGAATACGAGGAGAAGCTCGCCGAACGCGCGAAGGAGCAGGCGAAAGAGGACAAGCAGGACGGCGACGAGCAGAAAGACAAGGGGGACCAGCCCAAGTCCGAAGAAAAGCCGAAGAAGGGCAAGGGCAAGAAGGGCGACAAGGACAAAGACAAGAAGGACGAGCTGAAGAAGCCCAACGAGCCCGCCACCGACCGTAACGCCGAGATGCTCCTCCGCGTCCTCGACGGTGAGCTCTACCTGCGGATCGAAGCCCATACCCCGGCGGACGTCCTCAACGCGCTCGAGGTCGCGGACGAGTTTCACGCCGCCGTCATGCTCGAAGGTGCGACCGGGGCCCACTTCGTGGCGCCGACCCTCGCCGAACATGACGTGCCGGTGATCCTCTCCGGCCCCGTCGGCGACCTGGCCGACCGTCGCGGTCTGGGGGACTTGGCCGACGTCAGGGCCGCCGCCGTGCTGCAGCAGGCCGGCCTCGACGTGTACTTTGGCTCGGGCGTCGTGGCCCCGGGCCAGGCACCGGATCTGCTCCTGCGGGCGGCCCGGGCCGCAGCCCATGGCTGGGATTGCGACGACGTGCTCCGCCGCCTGACCCACGACGCGGCGCGACTGCTGCGGGTGGACGACGAAATCGGCCGCATCCGCCCCGGCCTGCAGGCCGATCTGGTGATATGGAGTGATCATCCCCTGGCGGCCGGTGCCCGCGTCGTACGCGTCTTCGTCGGTGGCCAGGAAGTGTATCAGGCCGAATAATCCGTATCAGAGGCGAAACACGTGAAGCCCAGGACACACCATGGATTCATCGCCGGCCTGCTGGTCGCGGTCGTCGCCAGTGCGCTGGCCCACGCGTCTGACCCCGGCAAGCCGAAGCCCACGCGTGTTATCGAGTGTGGCGGCTACGTCACGCCCGCCGGCGAAATCGAGACGCCGGGCGTGGTTGTGCTGGCCGGCTGGAAGATCGTACAGGTGGGTGGTGAGATCGCCGCCGACCTGCCGGTCGAGCGCTACCCGACCACGGTGCTGTGCCCCGGTCTGATCGACTGCCATGCGACCGTCGGCGTCGACGGCGACATGGTCGAGCGCAGCGACGCGGTCCAGCCCCGCGTGGCCGCCCACGACGCCTTCGACCGCTTCTCGCCGCAATTCACTGCCGCCCTGCACGCCGGCGTGACCGCCGTCGCGCTGACGCCGGATGACCAGAATCTCGTCGGCGGGCGCATGGCGATCTGCCAGACCGGCGGTGAGGACGGCCAACCGCGCGTGCTCACCGGCAACGGCCCGCTGAAACTGTCGCTCGCGCCGGATGCGTACAAGGTCGATCGCGAGCCGACCTCGCGCAGTGCCGCCGTTGGCCTGTTGCGCAGCACGCTCGCGCGGGCTCGCGCCGACGGCGCCCCCCACACGCCGCTGAAGACGTTCGCCCGGGGGCAGCACCTCGGCCTGCTGACGGCGCCCACTGCGGCCGACGTCATGGCCGCGCTTGACCTCGCCGAACAGTTCGACCTGAAGCTGTCGCTCGGCCACACCGCCGACGCCCGCCTCATCGCCGAGCTTCTCAGTGGCAAGGTGCACGGCGTGGTGGTCGGTCCGTTGCGGCTGACGTCGCCGCGCCGCGAAGCCCGGGCCGCGGCGAAGTTCGCCGCGCACGACGTGCCCGTCGCCGTGGCGGGTGGATTGCCGGATGCGCCCGCCGACAGCCTGCGCATCGGGGCGGCGGTGGCGGCCCGTGGTGGCCTCAGCCCCGCGGCGGCCCGTCGCGCCATCACGATCGAGCCGGCCCGCGTACTGGGTGTGGCCGATCAGATCGGTCGGATCGAAGCGGGGGCCCGCGCCGACCTCGTTGTCTTCTCCGGAGACCCGCTCGACCTGCGGTCGAGTGTCGTGGCGGTATACATTGGCGGCCAACGTGTCTATCTGGCCCGCGAGCGGGCCGAAGGAGAGCCCCGATGAATACGGATCGAACCAATTCAAACGCGAAGTGGACGGCGGCGCTGCTTGCAGCCGCCCTCATGGCAGGGGGGCTGTCAGCCAGCGCGACCGCAGCGGACGCGACGGTGATTAAGGCCGCCCGCGTGCTGACGGCGACCGGCGCGACGTTTGCCCCCGGCATGGTCCTCGTCCAGGACGGCAAGATCGTGGCGGTCGGCGCGGCCCTCGACGTGCCCGACGGCGCCGCAGTGATCGACCTGCCCCATGGCGTGCTCACGCCGGGCCTGGTCGAGGCCTGCGGTGTGCTCGACTTCGAGGTCCAGCAGTCGGCCCGCAGCTACGCCCGCGCCATGCCCGCGTACTCCTTCTGGGAGGCGATCGGGCATATCGAGCAGCACGACGAGGACGAGCCGAGCCTGCCCATGGGCTCCGCGCCCGAGGACTTCTGCCCCATGCCCCACGGGCCGGCCGGGGCCGAGGCCGCACTGGCCCCCAATCGCGCCGTGTTCGAGGCCATGACCGCCAACGCATCGGAGGTCACGCCGCACCGGCTCGTCATGGACGCGGTGAACCTGTTCTCCAACGACTTCAAGCGCCTGGCCCGCAACGGCGTCACGACCGTTTATGTGTCGCCGCACTCAGGCAACGTCATCGGCGCCCGCGGCGCCATCGTGAAGACGGCCGGGCCACTGTCGCAGCGCGTCGTGCAGCGCGCGGCGGCGGTGAAGGCGTCGCTCGGTGGCGACCCCAGTTATCGCGGCCGGCCCAACTACCTCCCGCCGACGTACGGTCCGCTGCCGACTTTTCACACGCGCCGGCCGACGACCCGCATGGGTGTTGACCTGGTCTTCCGCAAAGCCTTCTACGACGCGCAGCGCAGCCGACAGGGAATCCCGCTGCACGGGGCCGACATGCCCCCGGCCGAGGCAATCCCCGTGCTGCTCGACGTGCTCGATGGCGATGTGCCGCTGCGGATTCAGGCCCGCATGCAGCACGACATCTACTCCGCATTGCGCCTGGCCAGGGAGTTCGGCCTGCGATTCACGCTTGAAGAAGCGACCGAGGCCTACCGCGCCCTCCCCGTCCTGGCCGAGGCCGACGTACCGGTGATTTACGGACCGATCTTCATCGAGCCGTCCGGCTGGCGTGCGTCGTACTACGCCCGCGACGAGGTCAAGCGCCCGCGGCTCAACACGCCCAAGCAGCTCGCCGACGCGGGCGTTACGTTTGCTTTGACCGCCCAGGAAATGCGCGACGAGCAGGGCCTCGTCCGCCAGGGCATGATGGCCACACGTTTCGGCCTGTCCACCGGCGACGCCTTGCGGGCGATCACGGCCACGCCGGCCGAGCTGATCGGGCTTGGCCAGCAGGTCGGCACGCTCCGGCCTGGTGCCGTGGCGGACCTGGTGGTGTGGAACGAGGACCCGTTCGAGGCGACCAGCCGGCCGCTGCTCGTGCTGATCAACGGAGAAGTGGTTCACGACAGCCGCTGATGGTGGCGTGTCGCAAGTGCCGACGCACGTCGGTGCAATCAGCGAGGATACAAGCGAATGAGACCGATGTGCTGTGCCCGGCTTGGACACCTCCCGCAGCGGAGGGTTGGCTCTGGTCTTCTGGCATGCCTGTGGATGCTGGCAACGTACAGCCCGGCGCTGGCCGCGCCGCCGCCGGCGAAGGTCGCCCTCAGCGGCGCCCGCATCATCCCGGTGGTCGGCCCGCCGGTGGACGGCGGCACCGTGTTGATCGAGCACGGCAAGATCGTCGCGGTCGGGACGGACGTCGAGGTGCCGTACGATGCCCGCGTGTTCAAGCTCGACGGCAAGGTCGTCTTCCCGGGCATGATCAACGTGCACACCTGGCGCGGGCTCGACATCCCCAACGAGGCGCGCCCCGTCACGCCGCAGCTCAACGTCTACGACGCGCTCGATCCCTCGCAGCTCTTCTTCGAGCAGTGCCTGCGGCTCGGCATCACCGGCGTGCACGTCATTCCGGGCGACAACACGGTGATCGGTGGCGTCGGCCGCGTGGTCCGGCCGATCGGCATGACCGTCGCCGAAATGACCATCGCCGAGGGCGAGTTCCTCAAGATCGCGACGACGCCGCGGCGTGGCTTCGACCGCATGGTGCAACTGGCCACGCTGCGCGAGACGTTTTTTGAACTCGATGACTATCTCACGAAGCTTGCCGAAAAGCGCTACGAGGAACAGCTCGAAGAAGATGACAAGGAGATCGACGTCGGTCCGGCGGAGGCCCGCAAACGCGGCCGCAAGCTGATCCGCGCCGAGGACCTCGACGACCAGCACCGCAATCTTGTCCGCCTGCGCGGTGGCCGGGTGCTCAGCGCCGCGGAGGATGGCCAGCGCCTGCTCGACCCGCTCGGCGCGTTCGTCTACTGCGGTGCCGCGATGGACGTGGCCCCCGCGATCAAGCTCGCCAAGGACAACGACTTCTTCGAGCGCCTCGTGCTGGTGCTCGGCACCGAGTGCTACAAGGCCCTTGGTGAGCTCAAGGCCGCCGCCCGCCCCGTCGTACTGCCGGCCGAGATGATCCACACCGAGGTCGACCCGCTCACCGGCGAAGAGACCGAGACCTTCGTCCCCAAGCGCATTCATGACGCCGGTCTGCGATTTGCACTGCTTCCCGGCGATGATTCGTCGCTGCCCGAGCGTATGCTCACCTACCAGGCGGCGCGCTGCGTCCGCCAGGGCATCCCGCGTCAGGCCGCCCTCGAGGCGATCACGCTCAGCCCCGCGAAGATGCTCGGCCTGGACAAGCGCCTTGGCTCTATCGAGACTGGCAAAGAGGCCTACCTCGTCGTCTTCAGTGGTGACCCGCTCGACTTCGACAGCGTCGTCGAGAAGGTCTTCATCGCCGGCATCCTGGCGTACGAGCGAGAGAAGGACGTGCGGCTCGAGCGGCTGTTGTCGCCCGGTCTCGAAGAGGAGAAGGTCGAGTGACCACGTCGAGGGGTGAGTCGAAACGCATGGCCGCCGAAGCGCGGCCACGGGAGCGGGCCAGTCGCGTCTTGCGCTGCACCGCGGTTGTCGCGCCGCTGGTCGCGGTATTGCTCGCGACCACAGTGAGTGCCGCCCAGCATGCCGACATCCGGCCGCCGGCAACGGTGCTGCGGGCCAGGGCCGACACGGGCGCCGCCCTGCAGGAAGCCATAACGCCGACCCGCGGCTGGCGGCAGGCCGTCGCCGGCGACGCGCGATCGTTCGCGATTCGCGCCCGCGCGGTCTATCCTGTGACCGCCGCCGAGCCCGGTCCGATCGAAAACGGCATGCTCATCGTGCGCGACGGGCGCATCGTCGCCGTCGGCCAGGACCTGCGCGTGCCGGACGGGCTGCGCCTGATCGAAATGCCCGATGCGGTCATCTGCCCGGGGTTCATCGATGCGGCCAGCGCCCTGGTCGGCCCGCACCGGGGCCCCGAGTCCGTCAGTGGCGCCTACCGCGCGCTCGACGCGTATGATCAGCACGGCGGGTACCGCGTCACGCTCTCCCGCGGTACGACGACCGTCCACCTCGACCCTGGCGGTCATCGGCTCGTGAGCGGCCTCGGCTGCGTCGTCAAACTCGCCGGCCCGCCCGAGCACCGCACGCTGGTCGCCGCAGCGGACTTGACCGTCAACTTCGGCGTTTTCGACCCGCCGGCGTTGGTCGACCCGCCGTTCTACGCATCGTCGGACGTGCCGATCGAGCCGTCGCAGATGCAGCGGCCCGACTCGCGCCTTGGCCAATACCTCGAGCTCAACGACCGCATCGCGATCGCCGAGAGCTGGATCAGTGACTCCGCTGCGTACCAGACGGATGCTATTGACCGCCACCTGGACGCCTTCATCGAAGCCTGGGCGGCCGGCTTGCCGCTGCGCGTGCAGGTGCACGAGGCGGAAGACATCGAGGGGGCGCTGGCGTTCGTGTCGCAGCACGACCGGCCGGCGTATCTGGTTGGCCTGACCGAAGCCGCGCCGCTCGCGGCGGAGCTGACGGCGACCAACCTGCCGCTCGTATTGCGGATCGAGGAGGCTTACCGTCACCCTGCGCGCGACATCGGCGACGGCCGCGACGTGATCGAGCCACGCGCTTCCACCGCCGGGGTCTTGGCACATGGCCCGGCCCAGCCGCGTGTCGCGCTTGCCGGCCCCGAGGGTGACTGGGCGGCGGACGTGCGTACGGCGGCCCTGCTGGCCGTGCGCGGCGGCATGCCGGCCGAGCAGGCCCTGGCCGCGATCACGCGCATCCCTGCCGAGATTCTCGGGATCGACGAGCGCGTCGGCAGCCTCGCGCCGGGCAAGGACGCCGACTTTCTCGTGCTGACCGACAACCCGTTGGCGGTGAGCAGCCATGTCGCCCGCGTATACGTGGACGGCGCACTGGCCTTCGAGGCCCCCGGGGCGGATGCCCTCGTTGTCAAGGGCGGCACGCTGTGGGTCGGCGACGGCACGCTCATTCACGACGGCGCCCTGCTGGTCGAAGACGGCAAGATCACCGCCGTCGGCCGGCGCGTGCCGCACCCGCCTTTCGCTCGCGTGATCGACGCTGGTCCCGATGCTTTCCTCACCCCCGGCTTCATCGACGCCCACGGCCACCTGGGCCTGCAGGGCGACCGCAGTGTCGTGTCGGCGGACGTGCCGCTGCACCGCCTGATTGCAGCGAGCGATCGCATGTTCACCCGCGTGGCCCGCGCCGGCGTGACCACGGTGCTCATGGCGCCGTACCGCGTGGCCAGCAACGGCGCCCGCATCACGGCGATCAAGACCTATGGTGGCGACCGTGACGAGCTCGTCGCGCGCGAGATCGGCGGCGTGCGTTTCGCCTTCCTCGACGACGATCCTCTGCTCGACATCCGCAAGCTCAAGGGCGTTATCGAAGCCGGCAAGAAGTACGCCGCCCAGTGGCAGAAGTACGAGGAAGAGCTCGCGAAGTGGCGCGAAAACGGCGACGAGGCCAAGCCCGACAAAGACGAGCCGGAAGAAGAGACCGACGAAGCGCCCGAGCAGCCTGCCACCGATCCCATCACCGGCATCTGGGACGCGACGCTCAGCGGCGATCCCTTGCCCGAAGAGGTTCAGGTCACCATGACCCTCAAGCTCACCGGCAACCAGATCGAAGGCCGGCTGAGCGATCCGGCGGGTAGCGGCGAAGAGGTTGTTGTCCGCGGCACGCTCGAAGGCAAGCAGGTCGAGCTCGAACTGGAACAGGAAACGCCGGTCGGCAAGCCCAGGATCGTCGCCACGCTCGACGCCGAGGACCACATGGCCGGTTCGGTCAACATCGGGCCCTACGCGATCGCCTTCGAAGCGACACGCACCGACAAGGGCCCGGTCGAGTTCAAGATCCAGCGCCGCCGCGGCAAGGACGACGACGGCCGGCCCATGCCGCCCAAGATCAACGAGGCGCTGGAGCCGTTGCGGCCGCTGCTGGCGAAGGAGATCCCGGCCGTGGTCGAGGTGCAGACGCCTGCCCAGATCGACGCCGTCGTGCAGTTGTTTGTCGACGAGTACGAGCTGCCGCTGGTCCTGCTCGATGCACGCGGTGCTGCCGACGTGGCGGACATGCTGGTGGAGCGGCGTGACAAGCTCGGCGTGATCGTGCCGCCGCAACTCGAGCGCTGGCGCCGCGGCCGCCCCTACAATCAGGCCGTTGACCTCGGGCGGCAGGGCATCCCCGTCGCGCTGCAGAGCGACAGCGAGGATGGGGCCCGCAATCTGCCGCTCATGGGGCTGTTCGCGGTACAGCAGGGGCTCGGCGGCGACGGCGCCCTGCGCGCTCTGACCAGCGACGCCGCCCGACTGTACAAACTGGAAGACCGCGTGGGATCGCTGCAGCCCGGTCGCGATGGCGACGTGCTGATCTTCGATCGCCACCCGTTTGATGCCGGCGCACAACTTCGGCGAGTCATCGTCGGCGGAAAAGAGGTGCCCAATGATTGAACACCAGATCACCCGTTTTCCCGGACCGTGGGGGTACGTGGTCGGCGCGGCGGCGCTGCTGCTCGTCGGCCTGCTGTCGGTGACGGCGACCGCCGCCGACCAGGATACGACCAGGCTCGCGTTTCGCGCGGCCAAGATCCTCTCCATGGACGACGGCAAGACCGTCATCAACGACGGCGTGCTGCTTGTCAGGGGTAATCGGATCGAAGCCATGGGTGCCGCCGACGAGGTGGCCATCCCCGACGACTATCGCGTCATCGAATTCACCGAGCACTGGCTGCTGCCCGGCATCGTCGAGGCCCACAATCACAGCTCGGCCGGCGGCTGGAGTGACCTGAACGACATGGTCTACCAGACCAACCCCGGCCTCGACACGCGCAGTGTGCCCCAGCCCGACAACGACTGGGTCAAGACCGCCCGCACCGGCGGCGTCACCACCACCATGCTGATTCCCGGCAGCGGCACCAACCTCGCAGGCATGGGCACCGTGGTCAAAACTGGCGGCCACACGCCGGATGATATCATCATGCGCTCGCCCGGCTCGCTGAAGATCGCCCAGGCCGGCAATCCCGAGTGGTACTTCGGCGGCAACGGCCGCAGCTTCATGTACTGGAATCTGCGGCAGACGATGCAGAAGGCCCGCGCCTACTACGAAAGCTGGCAGCGACACGGCGCCGACCAGGCCGAGGCAGCGCCCGTCTTCGACCCGATCTGGGATCCGATCCGCGGCACCTTCGATCACGAGCATCCGGTCACCATGCACACCCAGGGCTACCAACTCGTCATGTCCACGCTCGACATGTTCGTGGACAACTTCAAGCTGTGGGTCGTGCTGGACCACTGCACGTTTGACGCCTGGAAGCTCGGCCCGCTGGTCCGTGAACGCCCGAACACCTGGACCATCAACGGTCCGCGCCAATACCAGTTCGACCGGACCGAACGCCGCATCGTCGGCAATGCCCACGGCTGGTGGAAGAACGGCGTGCGGCGGCTCGGCATCAACACCGACGCCCCCGTCATCCCGCAGGAAGAGCTCACCTACCAGGCCGCGATGGCCTGCTGGTACGGCTGGGTGCCATACCCGGCCCTGTGCGGCATCACCAACGTCACCGCCAAGTCCATCGGTGTATACAACGATGTCGGCAGCCTCGAACAGGGCAAGCAGGCCGACCTCAGCATCTGGACCGGCGACCCGCTCGACCCGCGTTCGAGCTGCGTGATGACCGTGGTCAATGGTGAAATCGTCTACGACGCCAACGCCGAAGATGTGCGGCGTTTCTAGAGGGGGGCCGAGGTTGATCAACATGGCGCGACAGGTTTCCGGGCAAGCGGTCACAGCGAGCACGATCCTCTTGCTGCTTCTGTTGCTGCATGGCGGCATCGTTGACCGCGTCGCGACGCTGCCGGCCACCCTGCCGACCTGCCAGGCGGCCGATGACCCGCCGCCGCTGGAGGACGAGTACGAGCCCTTCGTCGTGATCAAGGCGAAGAAGATCATCACGGTCTCCGGTGACGAGATCGACAACGGCATGCTGGTGCTGCTGCATGGCAAGATCGACAGCGTCGGCCGCAATCTCGAGTACCCGCTCAATGCCGAGGTCATCGACGCGACCGACCAGGTCGTCATGCCCGGCCTCATCAATCCCCGCTCCATGTTCGGCCAGCCGAGCCTGCGCCGCCGCGGCGTCCACGGCGACCTGACCGCCACCCAGACCTTCTACCGCTACAAAGGCGTGTTCGACGACATCCTCGACAGCGGCTACACGACGATCGCGCTGGCGCCGCCCGGCGACGGTATTCCCGGTCGTGCGGTCGTGATGCGCATTGCCGGTCCGAAGCACAAACGTGAGCTCGTCAGTCCCTCCTACCTGCGCGTGACGGCGGACAAAGCCGACTTCCGCCGCGCACTCGAGCAGGCCCGGAAGGAGATCGAGAAGGTCGAGAAGGCCCGCGAAGAATTCGAGAAGAAACAAGCCGAAGCCAAGAAGAAAGCCGAGCAGGAAAAGAAGAAGCAGGAGCAGGAAAAGAAGGAGCAGCGAGGCAACGGCGGTGACGGCGACAAGAAGAACGGTAAGGACGAGAAGGCCCCGACGACCCAGCCGACCACGCAGCCGACGTTCAAGCCGCCGCCGATCGACCCCAAGCTCCAGCCGCTGGTCGACCTGATCCAGGAGAAGGAAGGCCTCTTCGCGCTCCTCGAACTTCAGACCGCGGCCGACTACGTCCACATGCGCGACGTGCTCGAGAAGTTCGAGATCGCGCATCACTATCTCGCGACCAATCACGCCAATTCCGACCTGGAGTACATCGTGGAGCGCATGGGCGCCGCGGAGCAGACCGTCGTGCTGGTGCCGCTGGTCTCCCGCGTGCCCTATTCGGCCCAGAAGCTCAACCTGCCGCGGCTGTTCGATGAGGCCGGCTGCAAGGTCGTGATTCGTCCCTATGGCGAAGTGCCGTACGAATACGAACGGACGCTGCGGCGACTGGCGGAACTGGTGCGAGCCGGGTGGTCGCGTGAAGCCGCGCTCAAGGCCGTCACGCTGCACCCCGCCGAGCTGCTGAACATCGCCGAGCGCGTCGGCACGCTCGAGAAGGACAAGGAAGCCGACCTGATCTTCCTCAATGCCGACCCGCTGGATCCGACGGCCCGCGTACACCGGGTCATGATCGCCGGCGAGATGGTCTTTGATGCGGAGGACGTGGAGGAGGCGAAGTAATGCGGAACCCGTGTCAGACCATTCTTGCCGGCATATTGGCACTGGGCCTGGTGGGCGGCTTCGCGGCGTCGGCCCAGGAAACCCAACCGGCCGAGACCCGACCGGCCGAGACGCAACCGGCGGAAACCCAGCCTGCAGAGACGCAACCTGCCGAAACCCGGCCCGCGTCGCAGCCCGCCTCGCAGCCGACCACCACCGCCGCAACGACGACGACCACCACTGCAGAGGCCGAGGAAGAAGACAAGGAAGCGTACCTTGCCGTCATCAACGGTCGCGTGCACACGGTGACGGGGCCGGTCTACGAACGCGGCACCGTGTTGTGCAAGGATGGCGTGATCGAGGCGATCGGCACCGCGGTGCCCCTGCCCGACGACTGCCAGGTGATCGACGCCGACGGCATGTACGTGTACCCCGGGCTCGTGGCGGTGATCTCGGGTGGGATTCTCGGCGGCGGCGATCCACAGGACAGCACCAACGTCTTTTCCCTGCCGATGGTCGTGGCCCTGGCCGGTGGCATCACCACGACCGTCAATGGCACCACCGCCGGCAAGCTCACCTTCGGCACGACCGAAGGGCTGCTGCTGCGGAAGGACCTCTACCACCGCATCAACTACTCGCGGCGCAGTCCGCTGCAGCGCGCCGAGTTCCGCCAGGACCTGGAGCGCGTCCGCAGCCACCTGCGCGAACAAGAGCGCTACGAGCGCGAGAAGGAGCGCGACGAGGACGCCGAGCCGCCCGACAAGGACTGGCTCAAGGGCAAGTACCAGCAATACCTCAAGCTCATGAAGGGTGAGACGCTGGCGTACGCGTCGGCATCGTCGCTGCAGGATCTGCTCGACCTCGCCGACCTGGTGCGGACTTACGGCATCGACCTGGTCGTGCACGGGGCGTACGAGGGGTGGATCGTGCCGGACGAGCTCGGCCGTGCGGGGATTGACGTCATCATCAATGCTCGCGTGGGCGGCGGTTTCGGGGCGACGGTCGATCCCGATCCGCGGCTGATGCGGCCGAGCGGGGCGACGATCCAGAACGCCCACATTCTGCACGAGCACGGCGTGACCGCTGCGATCATCCCGCCGACGACCAGTATCATGTTGTGGGGCCTGGCGGGGCGCGACCTGCTGCATCTGAACATGGAGGCGGCGTTCGCGGTCCGCGGCGGCATGAGCAACGAGGACGCGATCGAGGCGATCACGATCGACGCGGCCCGCGTGCTGCGGCTGGACGACCGCGTCGGCTCGCTCGAGGTCGGGAAGGACGCCGACCTGATCGTCTGTGACGGGCACCTGCTGCACTACATGACGCACGTGCATTACGCGGTGGTCAACGGTCGCGTGGCGTACACCAAGCAGGACGAGTCCCTCTTCGCCCACATCCGCCCCGAGGGCAAGCCCGAGGTCAGCGACTTCGCCGACCATTGGCCGCGCCCGCTCGAATGGCCGGAGTAGCGGCGGCGGGAGCGGCGCATTGTGAGAACAAGCGCCGTAGCGACGAAGGGGGAAGAAGCGGCGGAGCAGCAGCGTCCGGCACGGCCGATTGGCGGACTGCCACGGCTGATCGTTGTCGCGCGATCGGGGTTCAAGCGGCCGCGGCAGCCCACCCTACGCGCTGCTCGTCGGCCGCTGCTGCGGCGCGAGGTCGGGGAGGAGCTCATGCAGCTTGCGGCGGGCGTGGTAGAGGCGGCTCATGACGGTGCCGGGGGGAATGCCGAGCACTGCCGCGATTTCACCATAAGTTAGCTCGCCGGTGGCATACAACGCGAACACCGCGCGTTGATCACTCGGCAGGGATTCGATCGCTTGATGCAGGCGGTCGGCCAGCTCGCGCTGCTCGAGGCCGCCGGCCGGATTCGCCGTGGCGGCCGGCGCGGGGATGGCCGGCGCGCTTCGCTCGTTGTCGCCGTCGATCGGCACCGCCACGCGTACCTTGCGCGCCCGCAGCAGGTCCAGCGCGCGGTTCGACACAATCCGCAACAACCACGTCTTGAACCCCGACTCGCGCTGAAACGAGTCCAGCCGCTCGAACGCCCGGATAAAGCTGTCCTGCACGACGTCCAGGGCGTCCTCATCGCGGCGGGTGATGCGCAGCGCGACCCGATAAGCCGTCTCGCGGTAGCGGTCGAAGAGGGCGCGTTGTGCGTCCGCGTCACCAGTGGCGGCGCGGTCGAGCAGGCGCAACTCCGTATTGTCGACGTACGGCGAAGTCATGCTATTCAACGAAACCCGTGAAAAAACCGCGGGCACAGAATAATCGCTTTGCCCGCCGATTTCCGCGCGCCGCCGCTGAATATTCTCTCCCCACCCCACGTCGAACTCGTGGAACAAACGAGAGGCATGGGCGAGCAGCTCGCCCCCTGACCAAGGAGAAATACCATGAAACGCCTGCTCGCAACTTCGACCCTGATGATGCTCACCTGGACGACCACTACCCTTGCCGCCGAAGCGACCGCGGTTTCCACCTCGTCCAATGGCGGCAGTGCCAGTGCCACTGCAACGGCGCGCGGCAACAGTGATTCGCTCGCCGTCGCCGGTGCGACGAACGGCGGACGCGCCGTGGCCAACAGCGACGCCTACGGCCATCGCAACGGCTACGCCAGCAGTCGGTCCGTCGCCATCGCCGACCGTGGTCTGGCGCTGAGTAACTCGCTGGCCGATGCGCGCGGCCGTTTCGGCGGCAGTGCGATCGCCGACAGCGAGAGCATCGCGGCCACGATCGGTGGCACGGCGATCAGCAACAGTCGCGCAACGTCGCGCGGGACGTTCTTTGGCAGGGCGCACAGCCGATCGGTGTCGACCGCGCTCAGTGAGTACGGCCTGGCGATCAGTGACAGCGACGCGGTCAGCCGCGGCGAATGGGCCGGCGACGCGTCGAGCAACAGCGCGTCCCAGGCCATGACGTACGGCGGCGTGTCGCGCAGCCGATCGAGTGTGCTCAGCGCCGCCCGGTACCACGCGTATGCCGCCTCGGACGGCGTCGGCATCAGCCACAGTGGCTACCTGCGGCACAGCCGGGCCAAGGTCCGCGCCGAGAGTCGTTCGAGCTTCTTCGGCCGCAGCCGGTCGAACGTGTCGGTGATCGAGATTCGCCCGTAAGGGCCTGGCTCGGCCGGCGCCCCGTCGACGGTCGGCGGGGCGCCGTGTCGCATCAAGCACGGCGCACAGAGCCGTGGCACAAGGTCGCGTTCAGATATCGGTTAACACGAAGGCCCCCAACCTCGGGAGAATAAGCCATGAATCGCAGCACGAATCGAACCTGGATGACGCTGGCCGCTTTCCTGCTGATGGGTACGCCGACCCTGCTGGCCAGCGACGCGGATACCTCGGCGACGGCGACGGGTGGCGGCCACGCGGGCAATGCGGCGGCCACCGCCCACTATCGTGGCGACGTCGGCTTCGCCAGAACGGACACCAGAACGGGCCGGATCAACCTCGCACGCGGCGTGGCGCTGGGGCTCGACCGCGACGGGCTCTCCTTCTCGCTGAGCACCGCGATCGCGCCGCAGCGAGGCCCGGCCTTCGGGAGCAACTTCAACGTCAGCATCAATCGCCGCGGCGACCTGTCGCACAGCGTCGGACGTGTGACCGCCCGTGGCGGCGGTGAGCGGACGGTGGCGGTGAGTGGTGGTGCGAGCACCGGCACGCACGGCCACCGCGGCAGCGCGATATCGCAGGCGAGCGGGCGAACGCGGTACGGTGGGGTGGTGCGGGCGACGACGCGCAGCCGCCACGTCGAGATTCGCCGGCCGGTGCGGGTCCGCTACATCCGCCGCTGACCTTGGTGAGCGGGGCGCAGGCGTGGCCCGCGGGATGCCCGAGGCCGCGGGCCCAACGAGCCCCACCCGTGCTACGGCGCGGGTGGGGCGGCCTGTTGCACGGCGGCCGGTGGCGCTGCGAGGTTTTCGGTCGTGGTCGCCGCGGGTTGTGGTTTGTCGGCACTGCAGCCCGCCGGGAAGAGTTCGACGCCGATCTCGTGGCGGCCGTCGTCGTGCGAGCGACAGCGGACGATCTGGCCGTGGAGGCGTTTGTTCTTGGCGCCCGGCTTGGCGGCCTGCATGTAGACGCGGACGTGGGTGCCGGGCGTGATGGCCTCGCTGCTGAGCAGGCCGAGGCCGTGGCGCGACACGTTGTGCACCCGGACGTGCAGCGGCGGCCCTTCCTGCCACGTACCCTTCGGCGTCCCCGCGAGCGGGTGCACCTTGGCGTCGCAACTGCAGCAGAAGCGTTTGTAGCGACGGCGGTTTTTCTGGCCGGTCTGCTCCGCAGCGGGGTGGAGCGCTTCCTCGAGTTTCTGGTCGTCGACGCGGCCAACCAGTCGGATCCAGGCGTCGACGACCTCCGGATCGAAGTGGGTGCCGGCGCAACGCTTGAGTTCGAGGATGGCGTCGGATACCGACAGCGAGTTCTGCTTGAACGGCCGCAACGCCGTCATGGCGTCGAACGAGTCGACGACGGCGCAGATGCGGGCGACGCGGGTGATCTCTTCGCCTTTGCGGCGGTCGGGGTAGCCGCTGCCGTCGATTTTCTCGTGATGCTGCCGGCAGACCTCGCGCACCATGGTGGGGATGCTGTCGTTGAACTGCAGGTGCTCGAAGCCGAGTTTCGGGTGGGCCTGGATGCGCTTCCACTCGTCGTTCGTCAGTTTTTCGGCTTTGTTGAGCACGGCCGGCGCGACGAACAGCTTGCCGATGTCGTGCAGCATGCCCGCCTGGCAGATACGGGTCAGGTCTTCCGGGTCGGTGTAGCCGAGCTCGTATGCCAGTGACACCATCCAGGTGCCGACGTTCACCATGTGCGTGGCGGTGTAGTAGTCGTGGTGGGAAGTCTCGAACAGGTGGTCAAACGCCCGCTTGTCGCTCAGCACGACGGTCGTGATCGCCCGCGACACGTGCTGGATGCGACCGTGGTGGGCGTCGAGGTCCGGCTCGGCGACGAGCTCGTTGACCAGTTCGATGCTCGTCTCGTAGAGCAGGGCGGCTTTCTCCGACGTGGCCTTGGTCGGATCCTGCACCGCTTCGAGGATCGACGTCTCGGCCTGCGCGCGGAAGCACGCGTGATCGGCCATGCGGATGTATACGCAGCGGACGCCGTTCTTGAGCAGCCGCCGGCGGTCTTCGGCGGAGAAGTCCACCGCGGCGGCGCGATAGAGCGTGAAGTTCTCGTGGCCCGGCCCGTTCCGATCCTCATTGCGCAGGTACACGCCCAGCCCATCGAGTGCCTTGGCCGGCGTGTAGCGCAGCGGGATCGGCATGTAGCCCGCTTGCGACGATGTGCACAAGACGCCCCCGATACCGCTGAGCTCCAGCTGGCGCTGGATGTCTTCGCTTACAGCACCCATGATTCGTGCCTCCCTTCAGTGCCCCAGACCCCCGTGGCCCGGTCCCCGGCCGCCCCTGACGGTCCCGGTCGAGTATCGGTTGCGTAAGTGCGGTGAATCACGATACTTGACAGGGCCGCGCTTGGCGGGCGCCGTGACATCATCTGCGCGGGCGATGCCGCGCGGCCGAGGACGGCCCGCCGTCTGCCCCATAAGATCATGCGGCGCGTGTCGGGATAGACGTTCGCGCGCCGTGAGGATGAGCCCGCGGCGTGATGCGTGCAGCGCACGATCGATGCCCGAAGATTCGGAGTCAGGGAATGACGAAAGCCAAGGTTGCGGTCCTAAAAACATCGCCCTCAACGGTCCTGCGGGACTACCACGAACTCATTAATCTCGCAGGTTATCAAGAGACGGTCGACAGGACGGTCGACACGGCGCTCAAGATCAATATCTCGTGGCACTTCTTCTTCCCCGGCAGCTCGACCGTCCCGTGGCAGCTCGAAGGCGTGATCCGGGCGCTGAAGGCCGACGGGTACGACCCGAACCTGATCCACGGCTGCCACAACCGCACGGTCGTGATCGACGCTCACCTTGGCGAGCGCGAGAACAAGCAGATCAATGTCATTGAGGACCACAAGCTCCGCAATGTTCATCTCTACGAAGGTGAGGAGTGGATCAACGTCAAGGACGCCGTCGGCGACCTGACCAAGGACTTCCTGTGCCTCAACGAGGTGTATCCCAACGGGTTCATGATCCCGCGGCGGTTCATCGGCGAGAACATCATCCACTTGCCCACGGTCAAGACGCACGTGTTCACCACGACGACCGGCGCGATGAAGAACGCATTCGGCGGGCTGCTCAACGAGCGGCGGCACTGGACACACCCGGTAATTCACGAGACGCTCGTCGACCTGCTGATGATTCAGAAGAAGATCCACCGCGGCGTTTTCGCAGTGATGGACGGCACGTTCGCCGGGGACGGGCCCGGCCCGCGCTGCATGGTGCCGCACGTGAAGAACGTCATCCTGGCCAGTGCGGATCAGACCGCGATTGACGCCGTTGCGGCCAAGCTGATGGGCTTCGACCCGATGGCGATCAAGTACATCCGACTGGCGCATGAACACGGGCTGGGCGTCGGCGACCCACGCCAGATCGAGATCGTTGGGGATCAGGAGGCGGCGCGTCAGAACTGGAATTTCGCCGGGCCGTTCCGCAAGATGACCTTTGCCAGCCGAATGCAGCACCAGATCTACTGGGGGCCGCTGAAGGGGCCGATCGAGTGGTCGCTCAAGACGGTGCTGGCCCCGTGGGCGTATATCGCGAGCGTGTTGTACCACGACTCGTTCTGGTATCCGACGCGGGCGAGGCGGATCATGCACGACGTGCTGGACAGTGAGTGGGGCCGGCTTTTCCGCAGTTGGGAGAATGTGCGGCCCGATGAGCAGGGTTACCCCGACGTCGGCGCCGAGCCGGCGGAACTGCACAAGACCGGCTGGGCCGCATTCGGACAATCACTGAAGATCCTCGGCACGTGCATCCGCGAAGCGCCCGAGTTCGCCGCCCGCCAGCGACGCCGGGTGTCGTGAGCGAGGGGCGGGTTTTGCCGGTCGCCCAGTGGCGGTGGGGAACGCCAACGCCGGCTTGTGCCGCGGCACGAGGCGGCGTCCGGCTCAAGCGCGTCGCCTGAAGTGATTACCGCGGTTGCACGATGCTCGATTGCGCAGTTCTACCGCTCGCACGGGTGCGGCGCGGAATTGCCTGCGCCCCAAACGGACCTCAAGTCGTAGAGCAAGTCCAATAATGCTACCGCCCAGTGGTGCGCGGGTTCGCCTGGGCGACTTGATGGTCACCTTTCGACAATCCCGTTTGAGGAAGACGAAGGATTGACTCGATGCCGGAGAATCGGGTACGATTATTAGCAATTCGCCACTTCCGCTCTACCGCTGCTTACTTGGCTTGGTGAGGGCGCTCCGGTCAGGGAGGGATGGAGGGGGCGATCTCTGAATATAGGAGGGGCAGCGAGCGATTTTGCGCTCTCTCGGCGTCTCACAGCTACTCTGATTCAGGCACCTGTCTGCACCAACTGTCAGGTCCGGATCGCGGTGGCCAGGCAGAGGTTTCCTGATGTTGTTTGACGCCGCCTACAGGTCAGGACGAATAGCGATTTGCTTTCCTGAGTCAACGAGGGAGCATCCTCGTGATCGAGTGGGACCGGTGGATGGAAGCAGCTTGTGCTTGGGTTGTGAGTTAAGCGGAGTTCAGACCATGCGAGTTCATCGTCGAGCGGGAGTGTGGGGAAGTCTGGTTGTGCTGAGTGTCTTCTTGGCAAGTGCTCTTGGCTGTGGTGACGTTCCGGTGGGGTCACTAATGGAGATCGCCTCTGACGTGCTGCAGGGCTCAGGGTACGGACTTGACGGACTTGGCGGATTCAGTCCGGGACTCGGTATCGACCAATACAATGCAGGCGGGAGCGGTAGCTCGGGAGGATGGACAGGATCCAACCACGGCGGGAGTTCCGGGGGATCGAGTCAGTCCGGTGGACCCGGCGGGTCTGGTCAGTCGAGCCCTTCGGGCGGGTCAGGCACTTCTGGCGATAACACGACTACCGGTGGGGCCGGTGACTCTTCCGGGTCGAGTGGCGGGAATAATGACGACGCGGACCGGGACGGCCGCGTGCGCGTGACGATAACCAACAACAGCGACGATATTCAGAATGTCCGTGTGTCCATAGAGTTCCATAGCGAGACCGTGGTTTTGCAGCCAAAGTCCCAGTGGATGGAAACCTACAGTCTTGGTGATGTCGGGTGGGGATACGTGACCTTTTTCCAGTTGCTGGATCTCAACACTGGCGAGGTCCTGCTTGAGAACCAGAACTTCCACGTTGATTCCGGACTTACGTCGGTTGTGTACTACGAGTTCTAAAGGAAACCGCTGGTCCTGAGTGGTTCCATACGGCGTACAGCCCCTGCGTTTGACGGGTCAAGTCCCGCGAAATCGCACGGCTTCCAGCGGCGCGGTACCGGGCTGCTAGCAGCTAGCCCGCGTCGTCTTCGCTCGGCGACAGCTCCGCGTTGGCGCCCGGGGCGAAGTCGACCGTTTCGCTCTCCATGACCGAACTCGTCATGCCACGGAGTGAGCTCGTGTCGACGGTCGGGACTTCGCGCGACGGCTTGGTGTTGCGCACGTACTGGCGAATCCACCGCGCCATCGCGACCACGCGTCCGTCGAACCCCGCCTGGTGTTGCTCCAGGTCCTTCGTGCGCGTCGCGACGTCGCGTTCACGCACCGCCAGCTCGCTGGTACGCCGCTGCAACGCCCGCTCACGCCGTTCGAGCGCAGTCTGCTGCTGCTGAAGATTGGCGGCGTTGTTCTCCAGCGAGCGCTTCCAGTCCTCCAGGTCCGCCGCCCGACGCGTCAGTTGCTCGCGGCCTTCGCGCAGCTCCGCCAGTCCGGCGGAGAGGGCCTGCTTCTGCTGCTCGATCTCCGCGGCCTGCTTTTGCCGCAGCTCTTCCAGCTCCTGCGCCTGCTTCTCGACGTCGCGGCTGCGCGCCTCGACCTCGTTGCGCAACGCTTCGACGGCGCGCTTCTGGTCGGCGACTTGCTTCGCCTCCGCGCGGAGCGTCTCCGTGCGCCCCTCCAGCTCGATCCCCCGGCGCTCGACGGCCCGCTGCTGTTCGTTCAGCTCGTCCTGGATCGTCGTCAGCGCGCTCTGCCGCTTGTCGAGTTTCGCACCTCGGCGATCGAGCTCGGCCTTCAGCTCTTCGAGCTGGGCGGCGCGCTCATCGAGGTCGGCTTCGCAAGCCTGCATCTCCAGCGTGGCCCGCTCGAGCTCGGCGGCCAGGGCCTGGGCGCGTTTCTCGCCCTCGGCGATCTCGGCAGCGCGCGTTTCCAGGTCGGCCACGCGGCGCCGGTGCTCCGCCTCGAGCACCTGGCGATAGCTGCTGGCCTGTTGCTCGATCGTGGCGGCACGCTTCTCCAACTCGTCGGCACGCTGATCCAGCGCCGCCGCCCGCGGCTCGAGCTCTTCGCGCATCTTGCGCAGCGCTTCGGCCCGCTCGGACAGGTCCTCACACAGTCGCTTCCACTTCTCCGGACGTTCCTGTGTTCCGGTCGCCTGGCTGTCGCGCAACCCCGTCCCGGGGGTCGCCGACGTCAGCGTGAATCCCGCGTCGTCGGGTCGCTTGTTCTGCCGCGATGTGCTGTTCATGGGCTACCTCGGTCTTCGCCTGAACGCTTGCCATGTGCCGGAGGCCGACCCACGAGTCGGCTGCTCCCGTCCGTACGACGCATCGTCCGAATCGGTGGGGCTGTTAAACAGATTCCGATAGACACGCGTAAGGCGGTCGGTGGCGGCGTCTGGTGGTCCCCGTGTTGCCGATAACGCCCGCGCCGTGCCGGCGGTTGGTGCCTATAATGCAGGACCGGATGACCGCCGGGCAGATATGACGGATTCAGTCCGGGTGGCAGTCACTGCGCGTGCCGGGCGCAAGCGCCGCGTGTGGCGGCCGCGGAACGGTGCTGCCGTGCCGCAACGCGCCCTTCAGCGGCGCAAGAACGACAAGGCCGCGATCGAGCGTCGCGCCCGGCGGAGAGCTGCCAGCGGGCGACGGCCAGCTATCTTGTACTGAAGACCGAGACCCGAAAACTGAAGACCCCCAAACGCCATGTTTCCCAAACGCCAACGTGTCGAATTCGCCGGGTCGCTGGGACACCCCATCGTGGGTCGCCTGGACATTCCAGCAGACCGGCCGCTTGCCTACGCGATCTTCGCCCACTGTTTCACCTGCACCAAGGATCTCAAGGCGGCGAACTGGATCAGCCGCGAGCTCAACGACAAGCGCATCGCCGTGCTGCGCTTCGATTTCACCGGCCTGGGCGAGAGCGGCGGCGAGTTCGCCGACACGAACTTCACCTCGAATCTCGCGGACCTGGTGGCGGCGGCCGCGTACCTGCGCGAACAGCACGAAGCGCCGAAGATCATGATTGGGCACAGCCTGGGTGGGACGGCGGCGCTGGTGGCGGCAGGGCGGATTCCCGAGGTGGTCGCGGTGTCGACCATCGCGGCCCCCAGTGAGACCGGCCACCTGCATGCCTTCCTGTCGCGGCAGACGCCGGCGCTGGAGCCCGACGCGGCGGCGGAGGTGCAGGTGATGGGGCGGCCGGTGCGGATCAAGGGGCAACTGCTGGATGACCTGCGCCAGCACAATGTCGCCGCGGACATACGTGCGCTGGGCAAGCCGCTGCTCGTTTTTCATTCGCCTGATGATGACGTGGTGGATATTGCCCATGCCCAGCGGATCTTCGAGGCGGCCCGGCACCCGAAGAGCTTCATCAGTCTCGACGGGGCGGATCACCTGCTGATCGAGCGCGAAGCGGACGCGCGCTACGTGGCGGAGCTGGTCGCGGGCTGGGCGCGGCGCTACCTGGATGGGGCGACGTAGCTGCTCAGCGCGTAGCGGTCGGCAGTTGCGGCAGGGTGAAGGTGACGCCTTCGTCGGGGGCGTCGACCTCGTCGACCGCCGCGATGCCGCGGGCGCGGAGATACGCGAGCACGCCCTGCACGATGTCCTCGGGGGCGCTGGCGCCGGAGGTGACGCCGACGCGCTGCACGTTGTCGAGCCAGGCGGGTTCGATGTTGTCGGGGCCGTCGATGAGGTAAGACGTCACGCCGCGGGCGCGGGCGACCTCCGTCAGCCGGCGCGAGTTGGACGAGTTCTGCGAGCCGACGACCAGCAGCAGGTCGATGCGCGGCGCGATTTCCTTCACGGCGTTCTGGCGATTCTGGGTGGCGTAGCAGATGTCGTCGGACGAGGGCATTTCGAGCTGGGGGAAACGCTCGCGCAGGCGGTCGACGATGGCCTGGGTGTCGTCCTGGCTGAGCGTGGTCTGCGTGAGGATGACGCCTTTCTCCTCGGGGCCGAGCGAGAGGGCGTCGACGTCCGTGGGGGTCTGCACCAGGGTGGTGACGTCGGGGGCCTGGCCCATGGTGCCGATGACTTCGTCGTGGCCGGCGTGGCCGATGAGGATGATGTGGTAGCCGCGCTTGACGTAGCGGCGCACCTCGACGTGGACCTTGCGCACCAGCGGGCAGGTCGCGTCAATCACGCGCAGTTCGCGGCGCTGGGCCTCTTCGTAGACCGACGGCGGCGAGCCGTGGGCCGAGAGGATGGTGACGGCGCCGGCGGGGACCTCGTCGAGCTCTTCGACGAAGACGGCGCCGAGGGCCCGCAGGCGATCCACCACGTGCCGGTTGTGCACGATCTCCTTGCGCACATAGACGGGCGGGCCATAGGCTTCCAGCGCCATCTCCACGGCGCGCGTGGCGCGCTCGACGCCGGCACAGAATCCCCGGGGCTTGGCCACAATTGCCTGCATATCGCACTCGCTTTGCGCTCGTGGTTGGTTCGAAATCCGGGGCCTGCGCCGCCGGCACAGACCGACACCCACCATAGTATAGGCGGTTCGCGGGAGCTCGCCGGCTATTCCACGGCGACGAACTTGCGGATGTGCTTCTCCAGCTCTTCGATCGTCTGCGGCCGTGACAGGTCGATCGGCAGAAAGACGCCGTGCTGGTGGTCGCTGGCGATGACCAGCATGCGGCCGATGCGGGCGTAGCCGGACTCCTGCGGCGTGTGGCCGACGATACAGGTGTCGGCCTCGACGCGCTGCAGGAAGCGATCGACGACGTCCTCCTTGTGATAGCGGCCCCAGACGAGCGCGTAGGCGGAACCGCCGGGGGCGTAGTCGTCGGGCGTCGGCTCGCGGTCGAGGACGCTGAGGTCGAAGCCGTCGACATACAGCCCGTCGGGCAGGCTGTGCGACAGCCAGAGGCCCTGGGCGGTGCGGGCCGCCAGCGGCAGCGAGGCGACGTATTCGTTGACCCCGGCGAGGACCAGCTCGGCGTCGTCGCCGTAGCGCTCGCGGACGCCGCGCTCGAAGTCGGCCAGCACGTAGCGGCCGCCCTTGGTGATCTCGTGGCCGCGCAGCTGCGAAAGCTCGTGATTCGACTGCAGAAAGAAGACGTTGTCCGGGTATTCGCATTTCCAGGCGGCCGCCCGCACGAGCAGATCGATGGAGTAGTCGGGATCGCCGAACTTGTCGGGTTCGGCGTGGATGAGCTCCTGGAGCAGGACCATGCGGCCGGGGCTGCGCTCGAGGGCGCAGAAGCGCTGCAGCTTCTCGAAGTTGCGCAGGTGGCCGTGCATGTCGCCGGTGACGACGAGCTGGCCAGCCGCGCCGAAGCGGAGCAGGGAGGCTTCGCGGATCGGATCCTCGCGGTTCAGGCAGGCCGCTTCGCGCAGCGCTTCGGCCACCGCTTGTCCGTTCGAGAAATCTGTCACCGCCGCCTCATTGTCCATCATGACGAGAACCCTGGTGCATGTTCGCGGCCGGTGCGGCCGGCGTCAACTGGTTTGGCCGGAGCCACGGCTGCGCCGCGCGCGGCCCTGGCGCTGGCGTTTCTGTTCGAGCAGGTGCTCGATCATCTCGAGGCGGGAGAGGACCTCGCGCATGTCGCGGGGGCGATGCTCGGGGGCGGTCTCGCAGCACTGGGTGATGAGCTTCGACATCGGCAGGGGCAGGTCGGGCACGAGCTCGTGCGGGGGCTGGTTGCCGCGGACGGATTCGATCGCGATCTTCTTGGCCGCGGAGGGCATCAGCGGCATGACGGTCTTGAACCACTTGCCGGTGACGACCCAGTACATCGTGGCACCGAGGTTGAAGACGTCGGTGCGCTGGTCGATGGCCTTCCGGTGGACCTGCTCGGGGGCCATGTAGTCGGGTGTGCCCTGGACGCGTTCCTTGACGTGGCCGAGGCCGCAGCTCTGGCCGAAGTCGATGATCTTCACGCCGCCGTCCTTGGTCAGCAGGATATTGTTGGGCTTGATGTCGGCGTGGGCGAAGCCGCGCTGGTGCATGGCGAGCAGGCCCTGGGCGACTCTGCGGAAGATGTCGACGATGCGATCGAGGCTGTCGGGTCGCCGATCCTCGAGCCGCTCGCCCTCGACGTACTCCATGACGAGGAAGAGCTGGCGGGTCTTGAGCCACTTGCGGACACGGGCGATGTCGTAGCAGCGGCGGAGGTACTCGTGCTCGAGCTGGTGGCCGATTTCGAACTCGTTCTCGGCCTGGGCAATGAAGCGGTCGTCCTCGGGGGTCTGCCGCACGATGTGCTTGATCGCGACGAGTCGGCCGGCGGTGGTGTCGCGCGCAAGGCTGATGACGGCGCCGGCCCCGCGGCCAATGCGCTCCATCACCTCGTAGCCTGCCAGGACTGGAATCGATCGGGTCGGCATCGCTATGGGCATACCAGTATAACCGGACGGCATCGTCCCGCACGCGAGACACAGCACCGCCCGCGGCCGGCACGCCAAACTGCGGGACTCTCCCTCGCAGCTCACGGCCGAACCAGCCGCCGCATGCCCTCCCCCGGGGGGTATCAGAAATCGCTGATGATTCGCTTGCGCGCGAGTAGCTTACACAGATCGGCAGCCTGCGGCAGCAGCTCAGCCTGCCGCAATTCGGGCGCTAACCGTACCGGAACCAGGTCCCGACCGCCACTGGCCTGGTCCAGGCTTCCCAGCACTGCCAACAGCTTTTCCTTCTGCCAGTGATCGAGCGCCTCGGTGGCGCTCCCGACGACGACCAGCTGCACCACGGGCCCGGAAGGGGACCAGTACGGCTCTTCGTCGGGGTAGACCACACAGAGGCTGTCGCGTTCATCGACCACGACCGAACGCAGGGCCTCGCGCGAGGGGGTGTACGTGACCACCACCTCGTCGACAAACCCGCCCTGTTCGGCCATCAGCAGCGGCGCGCCCTCCCAGCACGGTCGCTCCGGCTCCAGCCACGTCAAGACGCGAATGCCCACCGTCAGCGAGACGATGAGTGCAACGACAACTGCCGTGTTGCGCTTGTCGGCCGTCATCGGCCTTCCTCACATGCTGCCTGGGGCGTCCATGCCAACGCTGTTTGTACCCTATCAACAACGCCCACGCAATACGCTGCGCCCTGTCAATTGACCGCAGCCCGCCCAGCAGCGATCCTACATACCATGTTTTTCGGCAGGACCAGCGCGTCACTCCGTCATGTCGTGGCAATTTCTGCGCTTTTTCTTGCGGCCCCGCCGACCCTTTCCGACACGGTCAAGCTTACTAATCGTAGCCCGTTCGAGGATGTCCAGCTCACGTTTTTCGGCCAGAACGCCATCATTTTCCGCGGCGTGTCGGGTGAGCATCTCCGCAAGCCGCTCGACGAGATCGAATGGCTCGCCATCGATGATGCGGCAGCTTTTTCTCGGGCCGAGCAGGCCCTGCACCGCGGCGCTTACGAGGCCGCCGCCGACGACTACCGATCGGCCCTGGCCCCGGCCGACACGCCGTGGCTGCGCCGGCTGATTCGCGTACGGCTGGTGGCATCGCTCGACCGGGCGGGCCGCTTCGCGGAAGCGGTGGATGCGTTCATTGAGCTCGCGCGCGAGACGCCGAGCGCGGCCCGGCGGCATACCCCGCAGCGGCCGGATCGGCCAGGGTCCGCCCGGAACCGTGCCGCGCTGGGCGCGGTGGAACGCGCCCTGGCCGACGAGTCGCTCAGCGAGGCAGCGCGGGCGGCGCTGGAAGAGCTCACCCTGGCGCTGCGGCTCCACGAAGGGCTGAAGGTGGAGACCGGCGCCGCCGGGGTGCAGTCGCCGTATGTGCCCGACCGGAGGCCGGAAGAGCGCCCGCTGGGCATTCTGCCGCCTGCCGATGGCGAGCCGGAGACCCGCCCGAGCACGCAGCCAGCGGCGGGAACCGGTCTGGGGTCCGACTCGCTGGTGTACCATGCCGCGGCGCAGGGTTGCGACACGCCGCGGGCTGACTGGGCGGCGGAACTGCTCTCGCGGGCGCTGCCGCACGTGGCGGCGGAGGACCGGGACGCGTATCGGTTGCTGTGGGGGCGGTGCCGGATCAATGCGGGCGAAGCGGCGGCGGCCGCGGCGGACCTGCTGGAGCTGGCGGAAGACGCTGCCCATCCTGCGGTGCGCGCTTGGGCCTCCTTCCATGTCGGGCGTGCACATGAGAAACTGCGACGGCCCGACATCGCGCGGCGGGTTTATGAGGAGCTTGTTGATCAGATGGACGTGCCGGCAGAAGTCCGCACCCGGGCGACGGAACGCCTGGCGGCGCTCGGTGCGGACGATCCGTGATTCCCGTGCGCGGCACGCTACACTAGAACGATGATGAACGCCAAGACGTACTTCCTGGAGACCTTCGGCTGCCAGATGAATGTGCTGGACAGTCAGCTTGTCGAGGGTGAGCTATGCGCGCTCGGCCTGACGCCCGTTGCGGATGTGAAACAGGCCGACATCGTGTTGTTCAACACCTGCAGTGTCCGCCAGCACGCCGAGGACAAGGTCCTCTCGCGTCTGGGGCATTTGCAGTTCCTCAAGCGGCAGCGGCCGGCGGTGCTGATCGCGGTCATCGGGTGCATGGCGGAGCGGCAGCGGCAGGCGCTGTTCGAGCAGGTACCGCACCTGGATGTCCTCTGCGGGCCGGGGGAGTTACATCACCTGCCGGCATTGCTGGACGAGGCGGTGCGGGAGGGGCGCCAGGTGGCGGCGTTGGCGCAGTCGCAATCGCGCCGCGAGGCCAAGGCGCGGCGTGATCCGGACGACGACGGGCTCGAGGCGCTCGACTTGTCGCGGCGTCCCGCGGCGGACGCCAGCGTGCTGCAGTCGTACGTGCGCGTGCAGCGGGGTTGCGACAAGTTCTGCACGTACTGCGTGGTGCCGTTTACGCGTGGGCCGGAACGCAGCCGGCGGCCGGACCATATCGTCGCCGAGGCGCGGATGCTGGCGGCGCGGGGCTGCCGCGAGCTGACGTTGCTGGGGCAGACCGTGAACTCGTACGCGCACGAGCATGACGGGCAGGTGACGACGTTCGCGCGGCTGTTGGAGCAGGTGCACGAGATTGAGGGGTTGGAGCGAATTCGCTTCGTCACGAGCTACCCGGCGGACTGGGACGAGGACATCTTCCGGGTCATGCGGGATTATCCGCGCGTGTGCCCGTATCTGCATATCCCGGCGCAGAGTGGTTCGGACCGCATGCTCAAGGCGATGAAGCGCGGCTACACCGTGCGCGCGTACCTCGACCTGATGGACCTGGCGCGAAAGTACGTGCCCGATATCGCGCTCGCGGGGGACTTCATCGTCGGGTTCTGCGGCGAGACCGAGGAGGACTTTGCGGCGACGGTCGATCTCGTGCGGCGTGTGCAATACAAGAGCCTGTTCGTCTTCAAGTACTCGCCACGGCCGGGGACGACGGCGGATCGTGGCAAGGTCGACGACGTGCCGACCGAGGTGAAAGTTCGGCGGAACAACGAATTGCTGGCGGTGCAGCGCGAAATCAGCCACAGGCAGAAGGCGGCGCTGGTGGGCCAGTCGGTCGAAGTGCTGGTGGAGGGGTACAGTAAGGCGGCGCGCCGCGCGCAGGCCGCGGCGAGAGCGGAAACGCCGCCAGTGGCCGCCGACTCCGGCATCGACGCGTCGCCGAACCAGCTCATCGGGCGCACGCCGCACGATTTGATCACGGTATTCGACGGGGATGCGGCGCACATTGGCGCCGTGGTGCAGGTTCGTGTGGAGGACGTTTCACCATTGACACTTTTTGGCAGTATTTCGTCGGTGGTCGTGCCGGCGCGGTTGCCGGTCATGTCGCGCGCCGAGCAGTGAGGGTTTGGCGGGGCGGCTGGTTTCGCAGGAAAAACTGGCATTTCGGGTCTCTCTTGGCTACATTTGCTATTGGGCCAAGCAACGATGCCGTCGCACTGCTCGGCGGCCTCTCCGTCCGTTCACGTGAGTATGGGGCCGAGACGCGGTGGGGCGGCGGCAAGGAGGCGAGCTATGCTGCGGGACTTCCTTTCGAGTGTGATTGTGGTGGTCGGTCTGACGGGGGCCAGCGCGCTGGCGGACGCGCCGCTGGTGCATTGCCAATCATCGGCCAACGGTGAGCACGGCGGGACGTATACGTACCTGGTGGACGCGGTCAGTTATCCGATGCTCGAGTTCTGCGTCGGCACGAACGACCCGGATCGCGAGCGTTACAGCAACGTGGTGGTGCCGCCGGGCTGGCACTTTGCGGTCGAGCCGGTCGGGATGGCCCATGCCCACGGGATCTACACACCGAACGGCGAGGTGTCGCCGGGGCCATGCTATTGCCTGACGACGGCCCGCGTGCGGTGGTGGACGGACGATCCGGCTGCGAGCGTGGAGTATTTCAGCTTCAGCTTTGATCATCCGTGGGCGGCGGAGGATGTCGGCTGGCATCTGCGCTGTTTCCGCGCGGAGCCGCCGGAGTACTTCGGTTTCTTCGAGTTCTGGGATGCGCTGGTGGGGATCGGTTGTGGCCCGCTGCATGGTCCGTATGCGCCGGGGACGTATTGCTGGTCCAACGCCGAGTGTCCCGAGGACATGTACTGCTATTTTGAGGACTGTGCTGCCGAGACGGGGATCTGCCTGCCGCGGCCGCCGCAATGCCCGTGGCTCTGGGATCCGGTTTGCGGCTGCGATGGCGTGACGTACGCCAACGCATGCACGGCGGCGGCGAACGGGGTCAGTGTCGACGATCAGGGGGTGTGCGAAGGGCAGTACTGCTGGTCCAACGCCGAGTGCGCCGAGGACATGTATTGCTTCTTCGAGGATTGTGCCGCGGAGACCGGCGTGTGCACCCCGCGGCCGACGCAGTGCCCGTGGCTCTGGGATCCGGTTTGCGGCTGCGATGGCGTGACGTACGCCAACGCGTGCACGGCGGCGGCGAACGGGATGAGCATCGCCCACTACGGCGCCTGCAACGGCAACTGGTGCTGGTCAAACGAGGAGTGCGGCCCGCATTCGTATTGCCGCTACGAAGACTGCGCCGCCGAGACGGGCGTTTGCACGCCGCGGCCGGAGGCGTGCCTGCAGGTGTGGGATCCGGTGTGCGGCTGTGACGGGGTGACCTACGCCAACGCGTGTTTCGCGGCGCTGGCGGGGGTCAGCGTGGCTTACCCGGGGCCGTGCCAGGCCGCGGACGTCACGCTGGACGGCCTGGTGTCCGTCGATGACTGGCACATGTTTGCGGATTGCATGGCTGGGCCGGGCGCGGCGCTGCCGTGGGCCTGCGCGCCGTGCGACATGGACCTGGACGACGACAGCGACGTCCGCGACGTGGCGGCGTTTCAGCGTGAGTATGCCGCGGCGGGGCCGCCGTACCTGGGGTCGTCGGTGACCGGCGGGTGTGAGATGCCCGGGCGCGGGTACGACTACTGGTGTCCGCCGGACAGCTTCGAGCTGACGGTCGAGGGCCACACCCTGCACGTCGTGCACCATGACGTGACCTACAACTGCTGCCTGGTGACGATCGCGTACTCGCTCGAGGTCGAGGGTCGCGAGCTGCATCTGTACGAAACCGAGATCACGCCGCAGCCGTGTCCGTGCCTGTGCTGCTATGCGCCCGAAGTGACGGTGGTCGAGCTGCAGCCCGGGCCGTACACGGTCGTGGTTCACTGGCTCGACAGCGACTCCGGGACGGCCGAGACATACGAAGAGGAGATCTGGGTCCCGTAAGATCGTGCCGGCGCGGACGTGCACGCCGCCGCGAGCGTCCCCGCGTTGCGGCGTAGGTCTCTCGCCCCGAACGCGTTACAATAAGGGCGTTCGTAACGGGTCGTCGGGTGCGTCCCGCGGGACGCAAGCGCATCGTCATGGGCGGAGAGAGACCATGCATACAACCTCGATCAATCGGATGTTGACCATGGGCTGCGTTGTCGGGCCGCTGGTGCTGGGCCTCGTGTGCGTGCTGCCAGTGGTCGCGGACGGCGCTGCGCGCGACGGCGACCTGGGTGATCTGAACTGTGACGGCTATGTCGACTTCGGCGACATCGAGCCGTTCCGCCTGGCGCTCGAAGATCCGAACGCCTACTGGGAGAGCTATCCCGAGTGCGACCGCTGGTTGGCGGACATTAATTACGACGAGCGGATCGACGAGGACGACGTACCATTGTTCTGGGACCTCATCGGGGCGGCGGACTGCAACTTCAACTGGCAGCCGGATGCGCTGGACATTTCGCAAGGCACCAGCGAGGACTGCAACGAGAACGGCATCCCGGACGAGTGCGATATCGCGGCGGGCGCTCCGGACGAAAACGACAACGGCGTGCCGGATGAATGCGAATCGCTCGATGGCGCGTGTTGTTTTCCGGAGGGGGGCTGTGCAGTGCTGGACGAGATCGGTTGCGTGAGCAAGGGCGGGCTGTGGCAGGGGAGCGGCAGCACATGCGACCCGAGCCCGTGCCGCGGCGCGTGCTGCTTCAGCTTCGGCTACTGTGCCGCGCTGACGCTTGACGAGTGCGTTTCAAGCGAGGGGGAATGGCTGGGGCTGGGCGTGCCGTGTGACCCGAACCCGTGTGACTTCGTCGACCAGGGGGCCTGCTGTCTGCCGGACGGGAGCTGCTACCTGAGCGGCGCCGAGACGTGTGAAGGGACGTGGCTCGGTTACGAGACCGGCTGTGACCCGAATCCGTGCGAGCAGCCGGCGGGTGCGTGTTGTCTGCCCGACGGTTCATGCCTGGTGGTGGTGGAGGTCGAGTGCGAGGGGACGTGGCTCGGTTACGAGACCGGCTGTGACCCGAATCCGTGCGAGCAGCCGACCGGGGCCTGCTGCTTCCCCGACGGTGTGTGTATGGAGACCACCGAGGCGGATTGTTCGGCGGTCGTCACGACGTGGCTCGGCGCGGGCACGACTTGCGCTGGCAATCCGTGTGCGGTGGACTGCAATTTCAACGGTGTGGCGGACGAGGAGGATATCGCGGCCGGGACGAGCGCCGATTGTGACGAGAACGGCATTCCGGACGAGTGCCAGGTCGACAGCGACGAGGATGGCACCATCGACACCTGCGATGCGTGTCCGTTCGATCCGGCGAAGATCGCGCCGGGGGCGTGCGGCTGCGGCGTGGCGGATGTGGATGTGGACGAGGATGGTGTGGCCGATTGTGTCGACAACTGCCCGGAGGTCGCCAATCCCGATCAGGCGGACACCGACGGCGACGGGATCGGGGATGCGTGTGATGACGACCAGGCCGAGCAGGACCCGCCCGAGGTCGACGACGGGCCCGCGTTCATGCGTGCCCTGATCAAGCTCAGCAACGGCGCCGACCCCGCGGCGTTGGAGGACGACGAAGCCGAGAGTATGGACCGCCTCGGGTCCGTGGCCGACGGTGTACCCGGAAACGAACTGCTCGATGGTGAGCAGTCGGGGCGCGAAGATCCGAACGGGACCGTGGTGTCGGCGGATGACCTGGAGCGCGCCGCGATTCAGCTCGGTATGTGTCCGGCCGCTGCGACGCTGATGCTGACCGTGACCGCGATTGGGATGTGGTGTACGCGCGGCGGGCGGCGCGGGCGCTAGTTGCCGGTGATTGCGAACTGATGCCCGAAGTGTCGCTCGAACATTGTCCCGCCTGCGGTCGACCGCTTGGCGACCGACCGCCGCCGAACCAGTGCCCGGATTGCGGCTTTGCCTACGACGAGCGCACGCGCGTGTGGCGCTCGAACGAGAGCTGGGCGCGGCTGGTGGTGGTCTACGCCACGGTGGGGCTGTTCATCGGGATCGCCATCGCGGTGCTGTATCGCCTGGGGTACGAGCAGGTGCCGAACCCGACGCTGGCACTGGTGTGCTTTCTGGCGGCGCCGCTGGTGGGGCTCGCGTTTCGCCGGGTGCTGAGCGGGCGGATTACGGGGCGGTTTGTCGCGCTGACGCCGGGCGGCATCGTGGTTGGCACGCGCGCGACACCGCGCACGATTCCGTGGCATGATTTCGATCGGCTGAGCCTGCGGCGCAACACACCGCGGATCGTGCAGCGCAGCACCGGCGACCTCATGCCGCTGGAAGACATCTTCGCCAGCGCGGCGGAGGTGGCCGCGTTCCGGGATGCGCTCCGCCGCGGTGCCCGGAATTACCAGGCCTGAACCCGCCGTTTTTTTGTACCCGGTCAGCGAATAGTGGAAACCGTGGGGCGTTTAGTATTGAGGAGATGACCGAGGGGTGGTATGCCCCTCGCACCGCGTCACACACCCAAGGAGGACACAAAACCATGCGAAACCTGGTACTTACAGCGACTGCCCTGATGTGGCTGGTCGCGGGAACGGCCTTGGCGAGCAGCCCGCTCCAGTCCGCGGCGCCCGATGCGGCGACCCCCGTCGGCGCAGCCACGCCGACGCTGCAACCGGTGGATGCACCCGACCACGCGCCCAACTGTCATCCATTTACACTGAGCAAGGGGGAGCACAGCGGCTACGGCTTCAACGCGGGCGGCTTCCTCGGGGCCGACTTGATCATCTCGAATCCACACGCCTGGGAAGTGTTCTGGGACATGCATACCGGGACGGTCGATCCGCCGCCGCCCCCGCCGCCGATCAACTTCCACCGGCACGTGGTCATCGCGACGGTGCAGGGCATGCAGACCAGTGGTGGGGGCCCCAACACGGCGGTGCTGGGCATCCATCGCGAGGGGCCGCTGTTCAAGATCGTGGTGTTTGATGATGAGCGGCCGGGTATGCTGGATGTGATCACGAACCCGTTCCACGTCGTCGTGGTCGATCGCCGCTGCCTGCCACCGCATGGTGCGGTGGTGTTCGAGCACGTCGCGCCAATGCCGGAATCGGGCGTTGTCGCCGGCGCTGTGGTGGCGCCGGGCGATCCGGATCAGCCGCCGCGGCCGCTGCCGGGTGCTCATGTGGCGTTGATCCCGCAGAACAACGACGGGGAGCCGTGGCATGCGATGAGTGGTGCCGACGGCTCGTACTTTTTCGTGAATGTGCCGCCGGGGGCCTACGAGCTGGTTGCCGAGAAGGAAGGGTTCGAGCCTGCGGTGCTGCCGGTCGAAGTGACGCCGGGCGCGCGGATTCACCGCGTGCTCGAACTGGTGCCGGGCACGCCGGCGCCGGGTGCGATCGTCGGCATGGTCGTGCAGCCGGGGGCCAACGATCCTGCCTCGGCGCCGGTGCCGGGCGCGCATGTCATCCTGCTCGCGCCGGACGGGGCGATTGCCGAGACGATGAGCAATGACGACGGCGGTTTCGCGTTCCCCGAGATCGCGCCGGGAGAGTATCTCGTGCGCGCAGAGAAAGAGGGCTTTGAGCCGGAAATGATGCCGGTCCACGTGCCCCCGGGCGAGACGGTCGAGGTGACGCTGGTGCTGCGGCCGCTGCCCCAGGACGCGGGGACGTTCGCCGGGGCTGTGTTGGGCGTCGGACCGGACGGCACTGAAGTGCCCCTGCACCATGCACTGGTGCGGGTTCTGGCGTCGAACGGCGAGGTTGCCCACACGCGGACCGGGCCGGACGGGCGCTTCGTATTCCCCGCACTGCCGGCGGGTACGTACGTTGCCGAGGCACACGCCCGGGGGTTTATACCGGCAGAAACGGAGATCACGATTTTCCCGGCTGGAGTGACCGAGCACGTTTTCGTGCTGGAGCCGCGGCCGCACTGAACGCGGCCGCGCCGGGAGCAGCGGGGCGTTGACTGAGCCGCGTCCCGCTGGCACCGTCTGGCGGTCGGGAAGAGTCACCCCTGGGACCTGCAGGCCCGGGGCCGGGCCCTGGTGGGGCGACGTCGTATTCAGCGGCGTCGCCCCTGGTCGTTTCGGAAATGGCTGGCGGGTGCCGGGTGCGGTGCCGGGGCGGCGCGTGGGCCGCGCGGCGCCTGGCGAGAAAAAACTGCGCCCGGACGGCCCGATTGACGCAGGTACAAGTGTGGACCGGCAAAGACGTCGCGCGCTGGGGAGGCTCGTTGGCAGCGTGGGCGTCAGGATGGCGGGCTGTTTCCGGCCCGGGGTTTGTTCAAGGCCGCCATCGTGCCTGTACAGAGGGAGGGTGCCCCGCGCGGGGGGCAGCAAGGTCGGGGGGGTTCTTGCAGACCTCACGCCGCGCGGGGCGGCCCGGGGGCCGGGGCGGCCGCGCGATGCGCATTCGCAGCGTGGGCCAGAACTTAAACGAAGTCCCGGGGGGCAGTTCGGTTGGAAGTCAAGACGCTCGATGGACCCCTGTTACCGGCGTGGTGCCTCCTGCAGCAGCGCCAGCGACCCCTGATTCAGCCCTGCGGCAGGCATCCCATCCCTGCCGCCGCTGAAAGCCCATCGTGCCAAGTGACGTGGGGAAAGTCAACGATCTTGTTGGTGGCTCGCGTCGGGAATTGTCGTCCCGGCCGCTGGCGGCTGCGTGCCGGTGGCGCTGGTCGCGGGCTGGGTGTCTGGCGGGTGATTCGCTGTTGCGGTCGCCTCCTGTAACGCCAGCACCGCCCAGGCGGTTGTCAGGGCGGGGTGTCCTTCGTAATAGCGGTCGGCCTCGTTGACCCAGCGGCCGTCCTTTTTCTGCATCTGCGCGAGTTTCTGCACGAGTTCGTAGCGCCAGTCGTGTTTCTGGCCGGCGGCGTCGGTGATCACGTGGCGGTCCCAGGCGCGCATGGCGCGGCCGAACGCGTGGAAGTAGAAGAACAGCCCCTCCTGCTCCTGGCCTTTCGGCATGTTGGGATTGGCGTCGAGGGTCCAGTGCCGGCGGATCCAGTCGGCGACCGCCTGGACGCGCGGGTCTTCACCGCTGAGGCCCGCGTAGAGCATCGCCCGCAGTCCGCCATAACTGACGCTGCCGAAGCAGCGCAGCTCGCGCCGGCCGGCAACGGTGAAGTGCCCCGCCTTGCTCTCGCCGCCGTTGGCGGGGGAGTAGATGAAGCCGCCCTGGTCCGAGCCGCTGGCGAAGGGCTGGTCGTTGGTCTCGCCGTTCATCTGGCAGCGTTGGATAAAAACCAGGGCGCGCTGGAAGGCGGGGTCGTCCGCGCGCAGGCCGCTGTCGCGCAGGGCGTCGAGCATCAGCACGGTATTGTTGATGTCGGGACGTTTGTGGCGGCCGTAGCCGGCGCCGCCGTACCACGGATCGGCGGGCGTCCGGTTCTCGCCCTCGTCCCACTGCATGTTCTTGAGCAGGGCCTGGAGGCGCTTGATGCGGGTATCGTGGGCGGGGTCGTTGAGGGCGGCGAGCATCGAGAGCGCAACAGCGGACTCGTAGTTGGCATGGAGGCTCTCGGGTGCATAGAGGCCACCGTCATCGCGTTCATGGCGCAGCACCCAGCGCAGGCCGCGTTGCACGGCAGGGTGCCGGGCGCCGACTTCTGGCGATTGAATCAGGGCTTTCAGGGCCAGGCAGGTAATGCCGGGGCTGAGTTCGGCGGCCCAGCTGCCGTCCTTCTCCTGCGTGCGCAGGAGGTAGCGCACGCCGTGTTCGGCGAGCGCGCCGGCGCGGTCGGTGACGCGCGTGTCGGGTTGCGTCCTGGGCCGCGGCGGGTCGGCGGCGTGAGCGAGATCGGCAGCGAGGGGAACGAGAAAGGCTGCAATTGCGATGCGGTGGTGGCGGGTCATGGTTCTCTCCGGGCGGCGCGAGCGGTCGCAGCCTGCTGCCGCAGCCGCCAGTATGCGTTCCTGCTTCGTCCTATCGGCCGACGCAGAGTGTACCAGCGCCGCGGCGCGTTCGCAGCCGCCGGTGATTGGCGGATGGCGCGGTCGCGGTTAGAGTCGATCGTCATGCCGATTGATGCCTCCATCACAGGGCCTGCAGCGTGCATGCGCCGAGACCGTGCTCCACGTTGGGTGTGGCACCGCGCGGCGCGGCTGCTCGCGGTGTGCGCGCTGATGGTGTTGATGGCGGGCTGTGCCACGCAGGCGCGGTTCGAGCCGCTGCTCCCGGGCATCGCGCTGGACCGGGCGGCGGGCGTGGTGCGGGTCGACGGGGCGTTCTGTTTGCGCAGCGGAATCCTCGAGTACGTCGCCGTGAGTGCCGGCGGAAAGGAATACGAGAGTTTGTTGCGGCTGCACTGCCGGCCGTCGCACCTGCAGCAGGCGCTGTTGATGGCGGGGTACGAGATCGGGGAGGTGCCGGCGCCGGCCCGCGGCGATTACGTTGGCGTGGACCCCAACGTACCGGCCGATCGCCCGCCCGCGGCGCCGACGCCCGCGGCGCCGCCGGAATCGTACTGGGCGCGTGCCGCATCGGGGGGCACGCAGGTGCGGATCGACGTGGCGGTGTGGCGCGAGGACGGTTCGTGGCAGCGGGCGGACGTCGTACGCTTCCTGGTGGATCGGCGGACGGGAGCGGCGCCGACGGGGCTGCGGTGGGTGTTCACGGGGTCATACTTTGACCCGGATGTGCCGTTAGGGCAGCCGACGTTTGCGGCGGACCAGACGCGGTCGGTGATCGGGTTGTGGTATGACCCGACGGCGATCCTGAACCTGACCGTGGACATCGGGAACCCCTACCGCGGGGCGCAGCGCGGGGTGGCGGTGGACGAGGAGGAGGTGCCGCCGGCGGATACGCCCGCGCGCATTTTCATCCTTATGGCCGAGGAGTAGGGGAGCTGCGCGAGATGTGGTGAGGTGGGCGCAAAAAACAGCGGCCGTCCCCCCGTACCACCGCATCGGGGGCCGGGCCGGCCGCGTTGGCTGTGCCCGGCTGAGGTCCGGGGCACAGCGAAGTACCGCGATTCAGGTTTGCATTAAACCAAACCAGATGGCCCCTGCCTATTGGGGTTTTCCCTTAGGTCGACGAGATTTTTCATTTTTTCTGCTCGTGCGGTACGGGTCAACCGGGCCTCGTGGGCCGATTGGCGACGCTGCCGGCCTGTCAACATGCGCCGGAAGGGGACGATGCACTGGCGTTGCGCGACCGGGTCAGCCGGTGGGCGTGGTGGTGGCGGGACGTGGCGCACCACTGGCGACGCGCGCCAGCAGCTCCGCCCGGCTGCCGACGCCGAAATGGCGGTAGATTTGTTTGACGTGATCGTGAATCGTGTGGCGGCTGAGGTCACGGCGATGGGCGATCTGTTTCTCGGAGAGGCCTTGCAGGAGCAGGCCGAGCGTCTTCTTGAGCGAAGGCGACAACGTCCGTGGCGTGGCGAGAAGACCGCTGGCCACCCGGCGGTAGAGCGGAGCCAGTTCGCGATGCACCAGCGAGAGCATCGTTTCTTCGCGGCGGCCAAAGGGCGCGGTGCCCGCGGGGCGGCTGAGGCCGACGCCGACGTAGTACCGGTCGTGCAGCCGGCCGAGGGCATACATGCAGTCGTCGAGCCGCATGGGCCGCAGGATCTCGTTGTACCAGGGTGAGCGGTACCAGGCGGCGCAGTCGAGGCGCCGTTCGCGTCGGACGGCGCCCCAGTCCGCGGCGTGCGGCGCGATCGTCTGGTAGAGCACGTCGACGACGTATTCGCCGTCCGCGTAGCTGAGATAGCGCTGGTGGCTGGCGTGGTCCATCGCGCCGGCGGGCTGGGCGATGACGAAGGCGGGGAGGGCCGAGTCGGCTTTCTCGAGGATGCCGAAGAGGCCGCTCTGGGCCCCGGTCAGCTTGCAGAGGCCGGCGACGGCCTGTGCTGCGCAAGCGAGAGGCTCGGCCTCGGCGGCGTAGACGTCGCACACGAGGCGCAGCATGGCGCCGGTGTCGCGCAATCGGAGTCGTTGTGAGCGTGGCATCCGTCCAGCGGCCCTCTGGATCGGCGGCGTTCACGGCCCGGCGATCAGTATATTCGCATCTTTCTACCCGGCGGTCGTGAAAGGTAGGAACGACTGGTGTTCCGTGACTGCCAGGCAACCCTTCAGCCCGATTGATTATACACTGGCTTTTCTGTCTTGTGTTACTTTTTCGCGAGTTGTCGGTGCGGGATGCAGGGTCGCCCGCATTCCGGGCAGCGGCCGGTGATGTTGCCGGTGAGGTTGTAGCCGCAGCGGGGGCAGTGTCCCGGCTTGCGGCAGCGCCGTGGGTGCCGAGCAGCGACGGCCAGGACGACGGCAAAAGGCAGATTCGCCGCGATCACCTGCCCGACCATCGAATCGTGGCCGAGTTCAGTGACGATGGCGAGTCCGAACGACGGATCGCTGAAGGCGGTGTAGAGTCCGTAGTTGAGCCACAGCGAAAGCGGCAGCGCGAGTGAAACCAGCCACCAGCGCCACATGCCGAGCGCGAGGATCGACGCCGCGAGCAGACTCGCGAATGCGGCGGTTTCCAGCGCAGTGGGCATCTTGTCGGCGATTTCCGCGAGCAACATCGGTGGGCTACTCATGCGGTGCTTCGCCTCCGGCGGACCGATTCGCTTCGTGTACCGCGATGGTCTCCCCATCCAGTTCAACCCACGCGTCCGGCAGCGGCTCGATGCGCAGCGCGATCAACTGCCGTTGGCGACCCGCCTGGTAGATCGGGAATCGCACCAAGAATTGCTTGCGCATTCTGCTGAAGCCATGGACGCGCACCGGCAGCGATGCGAGCCCCTTGGCCCAGGTCGGGTGCGGCGCCACACTCACATCGTGCTCACCCGGGCTCTCCGGTCGGCCGGTGGTCACGTTCTGCGGTAGGTACCAGCCGGTGGTGAGCGACACATACAACTTGTCCTGGGGTCGATCGTACCAGGCGCCGTACAGTTCGAAGTCGCGATAGAAGCCGGCCGGCGCGATGTGGTTGCGCTGGGCACAGCCAAGAAGTGGGACTGCGCCGCATACCGCAAGAACGGCATACAGCAGGTTGCTTGTTGCACTCGTCACGCCGGCTTCCCGTCTGGTCGTTCGATCCGCGTACCGCATTCCGGGCAGCGGCCGGTGGTGTTGCCGGTGAGATTGTAGCCGCAGCGGGGGCAGTGATCGGCGGGAAAACGCGTATAACGGTACGCGAGCCAGGTCAGCAGCGCACTGCCGGCGCTCCCGGTACCGCTTGCGGGCGGTATCCGGTATCATGTGCTCATGTCACGCGAGTCTCGGAGAAGAGCGATTTGACGGGGGTTTGAATTCGTCGTGCGTACCACGTCGGGTCAGGGCCGGGGATACCACGAGGAGCGGCTGGGCCGCCTGGTTCACGATTTTGTCACGCGCCGAGAGGCGCGGCGGACCTGACGCCGGGCAATGCGTGGCTGTTCGTCGCGGCGGCCGACGCCAAGAGCCGACAGGCGGCCGAGCTGCCATTGCGGGAGG
>CAYUZU010000012.1:0-125299 GCA_964448675.1 uncultured Planctomycetales bacterium | reverse complement strand
CGACGTCGCCGGCGTCGAGGAGGCCAAGGACGAGGTCGTCGAGATCATCGAGTTCCTCAAGAATCCCAAGCGCTTCCAGCGCCTGGGCGGGCGCATTCCGCGCGGCGTGCTGCTGGTGGGTGAGCCCGGCTGCGGCAAGACGCTGCTGGCCAAGGCCATCGCCGGCGAGGCGGACGTGCCGTTCTTCTCGATTTCGGGCTCAGACTTCGTCGAGATGTTCGTCGGCGTGGGGGCGTCACGCGTGCGTGACCTGTTCCGGCAGGCCAAGGAAAACTCTCCCTGCATCATCTTCCTGGACGAAATCGACGCCGTCGGACGACGACGGGGAATGGGATTCAACGGCGGTGGTGGCCACGACGAGCGCGAGCAGACGCTCAATGCGATCCTCGTCGAGATGGACGGCTTCGACAGCAACGACCAGGTCATCGTCGTGGCCGCAACCAACCGGGCCGACGTGCTCGATCCGGCGCTGATCCGCCCGGGGCGCTTTGACCGGCAGGTGTTCGTGCCGCTGCCCGACGTGAAGGGCCGGCTCGAGATTCTGAAGGTCCATGCCAAGAAGGTGAAGGTCCAGCCGCCCATCGAGCCCAAGCTGCACCGCATCGCCCGCGGCACGCCCATGTTCAGTGGTGCCGACCTCGCGGCGATCATCAACGAGGCGGCCCTGCTGGCGACGCTGTCCAGCAAGGACGCGATCGAGCTCGACGACCTCGAGGAAGCCCGCGACAAGGTGCGCTGGGGCCGGGCCAAGCGCAGCCGCGTGGTCGATGACAAGGACCGCGTGCTGACGGCGTATCACGAGGCCGGCCATGCCCTGGTGCAGTGCCTGGTCGAGGATGCCGACCCGGTGCACAAGGTCAGCATCATTCCACGTGGGCCGTACGGCGGGGCGACGTTCTCGCTGCCGGAGAAGGACCGCCAGACTTATAACCGGTCCTACGTCGAGGCGACCTTGCGCGTCGTCTGCGGCGGGCGCATCGCCGAGGAGCTGCTGGGGCAGGACATGAACTCCGGCGCCGGCGGTGACATCCGCCAGGCCACGCAGATGGCCCGCATGATGGTGACCGAATGGGGCATGAGCGACCGGCTGGGCTTCGTGTACTACGGCGAAGACGGCAGCAGCGGCCAGCCGCGCTTCGACCCGTTTCAGCACAAGGAAGTCTCCGAGAAAACGGCGGAGACGATTGACGAAGAGGTCAAGCGCATCATCGATTCGGCCTATGGCGAGGCGCGGCGCCTGCTGCAGGAAAACCGCGACAAGCTGGAGGCCGTCGCCCAGGCGCTGCTGAAGTACGAGACCATCTCGGGCGAAGAGGTGCGCAAGCTCATCGCCGGCGAGACGATCGATCGACCGACCGTTGCCGACCTGATCTCGGCCGAGCGCGAGCGCAAGCCCGAGCCGCCCGTCGCGCGTCCGGTGCAGCCGCCGCCGGATGAAGACCCCGGCGCCCTGCCCAGCCCGGCCTGATTCTGCCAGCGCCATGCTCGCGTCTTTTCCCGTGCGCGCTCCACGGCCGCGCGCACAGCATGCCTTGTCGCCGCGGGGTGGTCGACTATACTCGGATGTACGCCCAGCGGGACCCGCGGGGCGCTAGAAAGCAAGTGGTATGCGACTGCTCGTCATCGGGGACATCGTCGGCCGGCCCGGCAAGTACGTCTGTTCCCAGATCATCCCGCGACTGGTTCGTGATCGCCAGTTGGATTGCGTCATCGCCAACGCCGAGAACGCGGCCGCCGGCAGCGGCCTGACGCAGGCGATCTTCTCCAAGTTGCGCCATTACGGCGTGGACGTCTGCACGATGGGCGACCACGTGTTCAAGCGCCGCGAGACGCTTGCGCTGCTGAAGAACGAGTCGCGTGTGATCCGTCCGGCCAATCTGCCGCCGGAGGCGACCGGGCGCGAACTGGCCGTGGTCGAGTCGCGGAATGGCGGCAAAGTCGCCGTTTTCGTCGTGCTGGGCCGCACGTTCATGAACATCCGTGCCGACTGTCCGTTTCACGCGGCGGAGCGCATCCTGCGGCAGGTGCCGCCCGACGTGAAGACCATCGTGCTTGACGTGCACGCCGAAACGACCAGCGAGAAGATCGCCCTCGGCTGGCATCTGGACGGCCGCGTGACAGCGGTGGTCGGCACGCACACGCACGTGCAGACCGCGGACGAGTGCGTGCATCCGGGCGGGACGGCGTACATCACCGACCTGGGCATGACCGGCCCCTACGATTCGGTGCTTGGCCGCGACAAGAACGCGGTGATCCAGTCGCTGGTCACCGGCGTGCCGCATCCGTACCACGTCGCGACCGAAGACGCGCGGGTCTGTGGCGTGATCGTCGAGACGGACGACGAGACAGGGCGCGCGCTGCGCATCGAGCGCATCAACCTGCGCGAGACGGAGCTCGAGGGCGGGGCCGCCGCCGGGTAGCGGTGCGCGGCATCATCAGACCAGCGGGAACATGCGGGTCCAGAAGACCCAGGCGACCGGGGCGGCCAGCAGCGGCGAATCCAGCACGTCGAGCACTCCGCCCAGGCCGGGCAGGGCCTGCCCCGAGTCCTTCACCGCCGCGTCGCGCTTGAGCAGCGAGGCGCACAGGTCACCCGCGGCCGAGAACAGCCCCAGCAGCATTCCCAGCAGCAGCAGCGCGAGCAGGTGGTGCAGGTAGCGTTCGTTCACCACGACGATCTCGGCGGCGTGCAGCCAGTGGCCGAGCGCCAACGCGAGCACGACGGTGGTGACCATGCCGCCCGCGAAGCCCTCCCAGGTCTTGGCCGGGCTGAGCCAGGGGACCATCTTGTGCCGGCCCAGTGACTTGCCGGTGAAGTACGCGCCGGTGTCGGTCATCTTCACGAGAAAGACGGAGAACAGCAGCACCGCGATGCCGGTGCTGCCGCCGACCTCCATGCGCAGCTTGGTCATGAAACCGGCCAGGCCGCCGGCGTAGAAGATGATGAAGATCGTGATCGCGATGTTCTCCATCGCGTTGGCGGTGCGATGGATGATCGCCTGCAACAGGAAGACGAACGCCAGCCCCAGCGCCATCCACATCAGCCCCCATGATTCGTCGTACGGCCCGCCGGTAATCGTCTTGGCGTTGAACGAGATGTACGGTCCGATGACCAGGATCGCCGCGAAGAACTGGGCCGTGCGGCCGAACGGGTGGTAGCCGCGAGCGCGGGCCAGCAGCACCAGTTCGTGCGTCGCGGCGACCGCCAGCACCAGCACCACGAGCGTGCAGATCAACCCGTTGAACAGCCAGGGGCTCAGATCGAACCCGAGGGTGGCGCTGCGCAGCGCCGCCGGCGGGTGGGTCGCGAGATACCCGTCCAGCACGAGCAGTGCGATCAGCAACACCGCGAGGCTGATACCGACGATCAGGCGTTTACGCATGGTCGCTCGTCAGACGATCGGTTGAACACCATGACGGCCCGGCGCAGCAACGGCGTCAGGCCACATCCTTCGCGGCACAGTGTAACGGTCAGGGAGCGGATTTCGACGGGATGACCCCCTGAACATCACCAAAACGCCGTTCACGGTGGACGTACGCCCGGATCGCCTCGTACAGGTCCTGCTCACTGAAGTCCGGCCACAGGACGGGCGTGACGTACAGTTCCGCGTAGCTGATCTGCCACAGCAGGAAGTTGCTGATCCGCATCTCGCGCGCCGTGCGCACCACCAGGTCCGGATCGGGAATGTCGGCGGTGTACAACGCGCCGGCGATGGTCTCTTCGTCGATCTCGTCCGGTGCCAGCGCACCCGCCCGGACGCGCCGGGCGATGTCGCGCACCGCGTCGGCGATCTCGGCCCGGCCGCCGTAATTCAGCGCCAGGCACAGCGTCAGGCCCGTGTTGCCGCGGCTCAGCTCACTGGTCGTGTCCAGTTCGCGCAGCACGCTGTCGGGCAGACCCTCGCGCCGCCCGACCTGCACCACGCGGACGTTGTTGTCCATGATCGTCGGCCGCTCGGACGCCAGGTACTCGGCATAGAGGGCCATCAGCCCACCGACCTCGTCCGCCGGACGCTTCCAATTCTCGAGGCTGAAGCTGTAGAGCGTGAGGTAGCCGATGCCGAGTTGGGCACACCGCTCAACTGTCTCGCGGACAGCCCCGGCCGCGTGGCGGTGCCCCTCGATGCGCGGCTTCTGGCGCTGGCGGGCCCAGCGGCCGTTGCCATCCATGATGATGGCGATGTGCCGCGGGAGCGCTTCACGCGGCACGCCGAGCACTTCCACCGGATCCAGGGCGGGCTTGGTCGGCATACTAGACCTCATCCCCCACGAGGATGACCTGGTCGCGGGCCGGTCCCACTCCGATCATACGCACCGGGGTCTCCAGCCGTTCGCTGATCAGCCGAACATATTCCCGTGCCGCGGCCGGGAGGTCGTTGTAATGCCGGCAGTCGCCGGTGTCCTCCGCCCAGCCCGGGATTGTCTCAAAGACCGGCTCACAGCGCTCCAGGCGGTCGGTGGCGGCGGGGAAATCCTCGATGTGCGCGCCATCGAGCTTGTAGCCGACGCAGATCTTGAGCTCGTCCATGCCCGACAGCGTATCCAGGTGCAGCAGGGCCAGGTGCGTCGGGCCGCCAAACGTGACGGCATAGCGGGCTGCGACGGCGTCGAACCAGCCGCAGCGCCGCGGCCGGCCAGTGGTGGTGCCATACTCGCCGCCGCGTTCGCGGATGGTGTCGCCGACGCTGTCGTGCAGTTCGGTGGGGAAAGGGCCCGCGCCGACCCGCGTGGTATAGGCCTTGAGCACGCCGATGCTGGACTGGATGGCCGACGGCGGCACGCCGGCGCCGCTGACGACGCCGCCCGCGCCCGCATTGGAGCTGGTGACGAAGGGGTAGGTGCCGTGATCCACATCGAGCAGGCTGCCCTGGGCCCCTTCGAACAGCGCTCGCCGGCCGCCGCGCATCAGGTCGCGCAGCAGCACGGTGGTGTTGCACACCATCGGCCGCAGCTCGTCGGCGAACGCGAGGTACTCGTCGGCCAGCCGACTGGCGTCGAACGTATCCCGCGCCTCGAACACCCCCGCCAGGTAGGCGTTCTTGTGTGCAACGACCGCCGCCAGCCGCTCGCGGAACAGGTCGGCGTCCATCAGATCGCACAGGCGGATGGCCCAGTGGCGGGCGTGCTTGTCCGCATAGCAGGGGCCGATGCCGCGGGCGGTCGTGCCGAGCTTCTGGCCGCTGCGGGCGGCTTGTTCGGCCAGGGCGTCCTCCAGGCGGTGATAAGGGAAGACCAGGTGGGCCCGCTCACTGATGCGCAAGCGATCGCCCAACTCCACCCCGCGCTCTCGCAGCGACGCGATCTCGCCCAGCAGCACCGCCGGGTCGATCACCGTGCCGCCGGTGATGACATTGGTGACGTTGTCGCGCAGCACGCCGCTGGGCAGCTGGTGCAGGGCGAACTTCTGATCGCCGATGACGATCGTGTGGCCGGCGTTGGCGCCGCCGGAATAGCGGACGACCACGTCGATCTCGCCCAGCAGGAGGTCGACGACCTTGCCCTTGCCCTCGTCGCCCCACTGGAGCCCGAAGACGCACGTGTTACCCAGATCACGGAAACTCATGGCAGCCGCCGATTCTCAGCCGAGACCATCGCCACGTGCGCAGACACGCCCCCACGGCGCACGACAATCCGCTCTTTTAGCATGTCGGCGGCGTGGCGGCAAACGGCGGGGCGCTCAGGATGGCGCAGACGCTTCGATCGCGCTCCGCAGCACGTCGTACAGCGCCGCCTGGTAGGCCAGCGAGCGATCACCGAACAGCCCTTCCGTCCCCGCGAGCCGTGCGGCGGTGGGGGCCGGCGGCGGATCGACCCCGAGATCCTTCCGCACGGGCACCAGTTGCGGCGTCAGATGCGCGATCGGCTCGGCCGAAAGGTAATTGCTGGCGTACTTGAGCCCGGCCGCGGTGTCGAACTGCCAGGTGACGACGTGCCCGCACAGGTGCTGTCGGGCCCAGTCCGTCTGCTCGCGCCACTCACGCGCCAGGAACTTCATGAAGATCGCCAGTGGCTCCGGCGGCAGGCCGTCGTGCTCGGCGACGGTGTCGATGCGGCCGGTGGTGATCATGGTGTGGCGCGTCGGCGGGGCGTCGTCCGGCACCAGCGCAACTCCCAGGTGAGCGATCTGCGGGCGCGGTGCGGCCCAGCGCAGTGCCTGCAACGGCGGGTAGCGCTCGGCCAGATCGCTCAGGTCACGCACGACAACATCGAATTCCTCCCAGCGGTTCCAGTACTGCACCCAGTCCGACAGTGGAGCGCCCAGGTGCATCCGCAGCAGGTGCGTCGCGATATGCGGGGCTGCCAGCGCCCCGAACCGTCCGGTCACCAGCCACGGCAGGTCGGTCGTAATCAGTTCGCCGCCGCTGGTGGGCAGGGCCGCCGTGAGGACATCCCCATGATGCTCGGCCCAGGGGGTCTCGACGGAGAGCAGCGTGGCGCAGCCGCTGCTGTCGGCGAATTTCTGCCAGGATCGGTTGGCGTGCAGCACGCGCGTTCTGAACCCGCCGTCTTCGCTCATGATCGCCAGCGGGACGACATCCTGCAGCGCCAGACCACGGGTGGCCACGTCGGCATAGTCGTTGCGAGCCGACATCAACCCGTGGGCGGAGGCGTGCGTGATGATTTCGGTATTGGCGACCCGCGCCTGGCGGGTCAGGCGGGCCATGGTATCGAGGTCGACGATCAGCCAGCACTGTTCCGCCAGCCGCAACAGCTGTGACCACGTGAGCCGGAGTGCCCCGACCCAGCGCGGATCGAGCACGCAGGCGGTGCCGGCGGTCTGGTCGCGCAGTTCGTCGAACGAAGCGGGTTGCTCGATCATCGTGCAGGAAAGGCCGCCCAGGTGATCGGCGAGGGCGAAGAGGGCCGGCGGCAGCAACACCTGCCGGATTTCGAAAGGCGGCCGCTGGGCGCTCCAGCGCGGCACATTGGCCAGCGGATGGCACTTGGGATCCCGCTCGGCGACGTTGTGGAACGTGATCTCGTCCACCTGTCCCACCAGTGCGCGGTGCGGCACACACAGTTGCAGATGGGTGGCCTTGGGCGGCGTTTGAAACCACCCCAACATCTCGTCGGGATTCGTCAGCCCAGCCGGGGTATGGAGCTGAACCAATTGCTGCCCGATCGTGCGGCCATCCTGCTGGAAAACGAGGAGCAGTTCGGCATACGGCAAATGTACGCCGTAGCTGAGCCGCGCCCGGGCGAGGTACCACTCTTCGCGCTTGCAGCGGACGGGATCGGATACGAGCTTGCCACGCGTGTTCCACTTCCATCCGCGCAGCGCGCGGGCGCTGGCTCGCAGCCCGCCGCGCGGACCGACACGTTGGGTACCTTTGCCGGGCATTTGCACCACCTGTTGCACCGCGTTTAAGAAGAGGGGGTATTATCCGTGGGTGGCTGCGGGCGGCAACCGTTCCCGCCCGATGAAACCCAAAAGGGCCCCGCGCCCGTTCGCTGTGCCAGGAGGCGTCCTTGAGCCACGATCCGCCGCATCATCCACCGACCGGCCGACCGGTGGTCGTTGCGCGGCCGGTGCGGCGTCGGAGCGGGCCACCGATTGCCCTGCCGCTGCTGCCGCGGGCGGACGCGGCCGTCGGGTTGGGCGTCGCGGTCCTCGGATTGTTCGTGATGATCGGGCTGGGGCTGGCGACGCAGGTGGGGTTCCTGTGGTTCTCTGGCACGGAGGCCCACGGGGCCGAACTGCACTGGCTGATCGTGGTCGACAAGTGGCTGGCCGCGCTGCTCACCGCGGGTCTGGCCCTCGGCTTGCTCAAGCTGCACCAGTTGCGACCGGCGGCCTTCGGCTTGAGCCGCCGGCACTTCGACCGGCAGCTCGGCTGGTCGGCCGTGGCGCTGGTGGGCGTGTTCATCGCGCATTTTGCAGGCGTGGTCGTCATCGTGCTGCTGCTCCAGCTGTTCCCGCAATTCAACGAGGATCTCGCCAGCCGGCGCGAATTCCTCGAGATGATGCCGCTGGACGACTTGCTCCTGACCGTGCTGCTGCTCGTTCCGGTCGCGATCCAGGAGGAGCTGCTCTTTCGCGGGTTGTTGATCCCCTACCTGTACCGGCTGGGGTGCGGCTGGGTGGGGGCAATCGTGATCTCGACGGTCATTTTCGCCAGCCTGCACGCATCGCAGGGATTGCTGGCGATTCCGCAGATCTTTGCCGTGGGCGCGACGTTCGGGCTCTTCTTCGTACTGTCGCGCAGCCTGACCACAGTGATCATCGCGCACTTCTTCTTCAACCTGATCCAGTTTCGACTGGCCGGCGCGCTGAAGGACTTCATCCAGGACCCGAATCAGCTGGCGGCCTTGTGGTAGCGCGCTCCGCGTCGTTCGCCGTTGGCGCCAGGAACACGGCGCGGCTGAGCCATTCCTCGTCGAACTCCCCCCTGGGCATCTCGCGCCGCCCGACCAGCGGGTCGCCGAGAACGACGCGGTCCTCGTGCACTTCCAGCACTGCGACCATGTGCGAGATGTAGTAGCCCCACTTGATCGGCACCAGGCATGGCAGGGCGATCTCGCGCAGCCGGGCGTACCCCATGCGCTCGTACCGCACCGCCAGCGGTCGGCCGGCGAGCTTGTGCTGCAGGGCACAGACGGCACGCATGTCGGTCGAGCCGTTGCCGATCTCGGTGTAGCTCAGCCGTGCCATCTCGGTCTCGGTGGACTCGATGCCGAAGCCGCGCAGCATCGTTACCAGGGCCGCGGCGACGCACGTGTAGCCCGTCGATTGCCGACAGACGCCGTCGTTGTAGCGCGATATCTTCATGTCGGGGACGGGCCGGCCGATCATCCACGCCCCGCTGCGCACGAAATACAGCAGGCACACGAGCAGCAGCAGGCGAACGGCGCGCCGCTGGCGCTGCTGCTGCAACTGCTCGGCGGCGATGGCGAAGAGAACGGCCGCCGGAACCACGATGCCGGTGACCTCGACGAAAATCAGCAGGCACGCGTCGAACACCCCCAGCGCGAGCGTCGGGAAAAAACGCAGCAGCGGCCACAGCAGCATGAGCACCGCGGCAAGAACCGCTACCGGTCGCCAGAGGCGGGCCGACCGCTTGCCGACGCGCCAGCCCAGCACCGCCGCGAGAAGGGCGGCGACGAACTGGCCGGCGAACCAGAGGATGCTGGTGAGGGTCATGCGTCGAACCCCGGTAACGACTTGGCGGCATGCTACGGTTCGGGCCGGTCCGCGTCGAGGGAGCGCACGACGGGGCCAGGCTCCGCTGGAATGCCGATGGCAAGGGGATTCGCCTCGCGTTCGGCCTGGAGGCCAACGGCGAGCGCTGCGACGTGTGAAAACCCGATTCCCGGCGTGCCGCTCTGTCCCCGGCGCGCCGGGCCTGTTACACTATGGATACCCGGGGGGCAGGGCCATGCGATGTGCTCGCTGCGGATCACCATTCTGGTCGACAACTACGTGCGACGGCGCGGACTGCTGGCCGAGCACGGCTGGGCCGCCTGGATCGAAACCCCCCAATGCCGCGTGCTGTTCGATACCGGGCAGGGGGCCGCGCTGTTACACAACGCGCGTGAGCTGGGGGTGCCGCTCGCGTCGGCGGACGCCGTCGTCCTGAGCCACGGCCATTACGACCACACCGGACGCCTCGCAGCCGTGGTGGACCTGGCGCCGCAGGCCCGCGTGTACGCCCACCCCGCCGCCTTCGATCCCAAGTACGCCCAGAACGTCGACGGATCGGTGCGCGAGGTCGGCATGCCGCAGGGCGTGGCCGAACTGCGTGCGCGGCTGGGCGAGCGCCTGGTGTTGACGTGCGAGCCGGTGAACGTCGCCGCCGGCCTGCTGCTCACCGGCCAGGTGCCCCGCGAGGCCAGCTACGAAGATACCGGCGGCCGGTTCTTTACCGACACCGACTGCCGCCGGCCCGATACGCTGCCCGACGATCAGGCGTTGCTGTTGCGGACGGCGGCCGGCACGGTCCTGCTGCTGGGCTGTGCCCACGCCGGCGTGGTCAATACGACGCGCTACGCCCGCGCGCTGTGGCCGGCGCCGCCGATTCACGCCATCCTGGGCGGCATGCACCTGGCCGGGGCCCGGGCCGACCGGCTGGCGCGAACCACGGTCGAGCTGCACACGCTGGACCTGGGGTTGCTGGTGCCGGCGCATTGCACGGGGCGGCACCCCACGAGCATGCTGCAGACGGCGCTGCCGGGGGTCTGTACGCCGGGAGAGGTCGGTGCCAGCTTCAGCTTCGAGGGGCTGTCAGCGGCGTAGTGTCGTGTAGAATAGGCGCATGAGCACAACCCCGACGACGATCACCCTCGACGGCGATTCCCTGACGATCGAAGACCTCGTACGCATCGCGCGTGATCCGCGGATCGAGGTGCGCTGCGACGCCGCCGCGCTCGAACGCGTCGCCCGCGGCTGGGCCGACATCCGCCAGGCCGTCAGCGAGTACCAGGAAGCGCTTGACGCCGGCCGGCCGCTGCCGCGGGTCTACGGCGTGACGACCGGCTTCGGCGAGTTCAAGAGCCGGCGCATCGAGCCCGAGCATTTCGAGCTGATGCAGCGCAACATCCTGCGCAGCCACGCCGTCGGCGTCGGCGACAACACCGACCCCAACGACCCGACGAACTACTTCCCGGTCGAGATCGTGCGCGGGGCGCTCGTGCTGCGGCTGAACGCGTTTCTCAAGGGGCACTCCGGCGTGCGCCCCGAGCTGGTCGAGTGCATCGCGCGGATGATCAACCACGGCGTGGTGCCGCTGGTACCGACCCGCGGCTCGCTGGGGGCCAGCGGTGACCTGTGTCCGCTGTCGCACCTGTTCGTCGTGCTGCTGGGGGAGGGGCGCTTTTTCGCCGTGCGGACGCCGAAAGACCTCAAATACGACACCTACGCCGGCGTCAAGATCCTCGACGCCCGCGAGCACCTGGCGGCGACGCTCGGCTACGACGCGCTGCCCGAGCTCAGCTTCAAGGAGGGTCTCGCGCTGACCAACGGGAGCAACTTCTCGGCGGCGCTGCTCGCGCTGGCGGTCTATGACGCCGAGCGGCTGGCGAACAACGGTGACATCGCGGCGGCGCTGACGCTGGAGGCGATCTGCGGCCGGTCGCGCATGCTGGATCCCAAGGTGCACGCGGCGCGGAATTTCGACGGTCAGCGCGACAGCGCTGCCAACATGCGGGCACTGATCGCCAGCAGCCGGCTGATCGACGGGGCCGACGATGTGCAGGACGCGTACTCGGTCCGCTGTACGCCGCAGGTGCACGGGGCCACGCGCGATGCGATCGCCTACGCGCGGATGGTGGTGGAGCGCGAGTGCAACGCGGCCACCGACAACCCGCTGTTCTTCCCGGATGGCGGGGTGCCCTGGGACAAGGAGAACTTCCACGACAACCGGCCCGAGAGCTTCGCCGACCTGCACGCCTACTCGGCGGGGAATTTCCACGGCCAGCCGTTGGCGCTGGCGGCCGACTTTCTGGCGATCGGCCTGGCGGAGATTGCCAACATCGCCGAGCGGCGGACGCAGATGCTGCTGGACGCGCGGCACAATCGCAACCTGCCGTCCAACCTGATCGCCCGTTGCGGGCTGAACACGGGCTATATGATCGCCCAGTACACCGCCGCCAGCCTGGTGTCGGAGAACAAGGTGCTGACGCATCCGGCCTCGGTCGATTCGATCCCGTCGAGCTCCAACACCGAAGACCACGTCAGCATGTCGACCATCGCCGGCCGCAAGCTGCGCACGGTGCTGGGCAACGCGCAGGCCGTCCTCGCGATCGAGCTCATGGTGGCGGCCCAGGCGATCGACTGGCGCGTCGGCATGAACCGCGACCCGAATCCGCACACCGACGATGACTGGCAGGTCGCCGCCGAGCTTCGCCGCCGGGCGGAACGCCAGGACGCGGACACGGCCACCGCGGCCCTCGTGGGGTGCGTCCCCGATGCGCCGATCATCGCGAGTGTGCCCGGCGGCGTGATGAGCGTCAGTGACGAGGAGGCGGCCGCGTTCGCCAATGTGACCCGGGCCGAGAATCGCGCGCACATTGCCGCGCGTCTGGGCCGTGGCACCGGGGCGGCCTACCTGGCGGTGCGCAACGTGGCCGAGCCGCTGCTGGATGATCGCGTGCTGGAGCCGGACATTCGCAGCATTCGCGGCATCGTCGATGTGGGCGACCTGCTGGCCGAGGTCAACCGCGCGCTCGAGTCGCCGTTGCTGACGATTCCCGCGCTGCACCGCTGATCGACAAGGAATGCGGGTCGATGCGTCCTGCGACGCAACGGGCGCCACACCCGGCGCTGCACGCAACGGCCGTATCCCCTATATTGACGGCAGGTATGACGTTCACGGAGGGTGATCAGCGAAAGGACCCGTCATGTCATCGTACGCCCCTTACGTGCTCGCCCTGGTGCTGGCTCTGCTGTTGTCCGGCTGCGCCGCGCCGCGCGTGGCCTACATCAAGCCCGAACACCTGCCCGACCAGTGGCGCGTGCGGGCCGAGCGGACCGACTTCCGCCAGACCGACCGCCACGCCGCCGTGGTCGACTTCTGTCAGCGGCTGGCGGCGTACTCGCCCTACGCGCGGTATACCTCGTTCGGCCGCAGCGGCGAGAACCGCGAACTGCCGCTGTTGATCCTGTCCACGGATGGTTCCTTTGACGCCGAGGCGGCCCGCCGGAGTGACCGTCCGCTGCTGCTGGTGCAGTGCTGTATTCACGCGGGGGAGTGCGCCGGCAAGGACGCCGCCCTGATGCTGGCGCGCGACATTCTCGTGACCGGCACGCAGCACATGCTGATCCGCAACGTGAATGTCCTGATCATGCCGATCTTCAGCGTGGACGGCCACGAGCGCTTCGGCGCGTACAACCGCCTGAACCAGGTCGGCCCGGAGGAGATGGGCTGGCGCGTGACGTCGGCCAACCTGAACCTGAACCGCGATTACGTCAAGGCGGATGCGGTCGAGATGCGGGCGTGGCTCGCTGTGTGGAACCGCTGGCGGCCGCACCTGTTCATCGACACGCATACGACCGACGGCAGCGATCACCGCTACGATATCCTCTATGCCGCCACGACCAACGAGTATGCTGCGCCCGCCGTCGCAGCGTGGACGCGGGACCAGTACTTGCCGTTCGTCCTGGCCGGGATGGCGGCGAGCGACGTGCCGACGTTTCCGTACTCGTGGCCGCGGGCTCGGACCGACCTGACCGCGGGCATCGAGGCGGCCGTCGATATCCGCCCGCGGTTGTCGACGGGCTACGGCGGGCTGTGCAATCGGCCGACCGTGCTGATCGAGGCCCACGCGCTCAAGCCCTATGTCCGCCGCGTGCGCGGTACCTACGCCTTCCTGGTGCATACGCTCGAGTTTCTCAACCGCGAGCCTGGCGAATTGCCCCGGCTGGTGGCGGCCGCGGACGAGCGGTGTGCCCGGACGCGCGGGGCGGAGCGCGAAGGCCGCGTCGTGCTCGGTGTCGATCAGACGGAGGGGGGACGGCTCATCATCTACCGGGCGGTTCAGATCGAGATGGTCGACAGCCCGGTCGCTGGCCGGCCGGTGGTTCGCTATACGGATGCCCCGCTGGACGTCGAGACCACCCTGTATGACGAGACCGAAGTGGGGGCGTCCGTCGTGCCGCCGGCGGCGTACCTGGTGCCGCCGGTCTGGTCGGCCGTCATCGAGCGGCTCGAAGTCCATGGGGTCGAATTGGTTTACCTGGCGCAGCCGCGGTGGCTGGAGATCGAATCCTATCGTTTCGAAGAAGTGACGTTCGCCGACCGGCCCTACGAGGGGCGCCTGGTACCCGACTACGAGGTGGTGCCGGTGGTCGAGAAACGCTGGTTTCCGCCGGGGACGGCGGTCGCGGTAATGCGTCAGCCGCGGGCCAAGCTGATCGCCCAGTTGCTCGAGCCGGAGGCGGTGGACGCGCTGGTCCGCTGGGGTTTTTTCAACGCGATGTTTGAGCGGAAGGAGTACTTTGAATCGTATGCGATGGAGCCGATCGCGCGGCGGATGCTGGCCGCAGACGAAGCGCTGCGTGCCGCGTTTGAGCAGCGGCTCGCAGAAGATGAAGAATTCGCGAAAAACCCTCGCGCGCGGCTGGATTTCTTCTACCGTCGTTCGCCATACTGGGATATGAAATATAATTCATATCCGATCGCGCGTTTGACCGATGAAGAAGCGCTGACGGAGATTCTTGCCAGCAGTGAAGCCGGGGTTCGCTGACGCTTGTCAGAACCGCCGGCGACGTTTCCAGGATGGTTTGACGATGGGTTGGGATCTGTACTGGGTCTACCTGGGGGTTGTCGGGGGCGGTGGCTCCCTTGTGGTATGGTACCTCCACCGCGCCATCCGGCGTGCCGAGACCCAGCGCTCCGAGCGCCTCGAACGAATCAAGCGGTTCGAGGCCATCCGCACGTCGTCCCCCGTGGTCGACCACACCACCGAGGCCCGCGAGCGCGGCCTGGAGAGCATCGCGACCCGCTTTGCCCTCATGCGGCGGCTGCTCGTGCCGCTGGCCTGCATCGGGCTGACGGTCATGCTGGGGTTGCCGTTGCTCAGCGGCGTGCCGGCGGCGGTGGTCTCGCTGCTGGTGGCCGTGGTGGCGGTGATTGCCGGTATTGCCGCCAAGCCGCTGCTGGAAAACCTCATCGCGGGCGTGGTCATCTCGTACAGCCAGCCGATCCGCATCGGCGACACCGTGCTCATCGACGGGTTCTACGGCACGATCGAGGACATCACCCTGACCCACACCACGATCAAGGTCTGGGACTGGCGCCGCTACATGGTGCCCAACCACCGCATGATCGAGAAGGAGTTCGTCAACTACTCGATCATCGATCGCTACCAGTGGGCCTATGTCGAGTTCTGGGTGGCTCCCCACACCGACTTGGAGCAGGTCGAGCAGATCGCCGTCGCCGCCGCCTCCCATAGCCGCTACTTCTCCGCTTACGAGGAGCCGCGGTTCTGGGTCATGGAGCTGGGCAAGGAGGGCGTTCGTTGCTGGGTGGCGGCTTGGGCCAACACCCCGTCCGCGGCCTGGCAGCTCATGCACGAGATCCGCACCACCCTGGCACGCGAGTTCCGTGCCGCCGGCATTCAGACGCACCTGTTCGTTCACCGCGGGCTCGAGTCGGCGGCGCCGGCCACGTTCGCCGCCGGCGAGGCCGCGTTGCCCGGCGGCACGACCAGCTGGGCACCGCCGGTGCCGACCCCGGCCGCCGGTCCCAGCGAGGGCGACGTCTGCACCACGACGCCGGTCGGTTATACTGGGCCGGGGGTGTAGGGCCGCGCGTGTAGCACCGAGGACCGGCGATGAAGGTGCGAGAATCGAAGTCAAGTCGATGGCGGGGTGGGCTTGCCGGCGGAGGCCTCCTGCTGGGTGGGCTGGCGCTGGCGGGCTGCACGCACGTCATTACTCACAGCACGCCGTACTACCGCGAGGGCCCCTACCAGATCGACCCGCCGCAGGGCATGATCGACGAGGGGACCTACGTGTGGGTGATGGGGCACGAGGGAACGTACGTGCGTGTCTGGACCGAAGGGTTCGTCGACGCCTATGTGCCCGAGAGCGCCGTCCGGGCGTTGTGGGAGAAGGATGACAAGTCGGCGCCGCCCGTCTGGACGACGACGGTCGAGTCGCTGCGGGAACAGACGAAGGACGACGCGCCCGAGCGATCAGATGAGTGAATGGCGGCCGGAAACGCGCCCGAGCGGCATCGGCACCGCGACCCGGGCACACAGGAACGGTTCATGCGCCGCGATTGACGCCCGCGCGATCGATTGACTTGCGTCTGAAATTCAGTTATCTTTTCTGATAGCCGATAGGATTCGTCCTGCCAAGGTTCGACATCTCCATCGGATGGTTACTAGTTTCTTTGGTCTGCGGGGAGATCCCCGGTCTGCGCGTTCGCAGCGTTCGCAACGCCCAGTGCTTGTCTAGGAGCAGAAGAGTTGAAACGGATCTACGTGGGAAATCTGTCGTACTCGACGACGGATGAGAGTTTGGAAGCGGCCTTCGCCGCGTTTGGCAATGTTCGCAGCGTTGCGATTCTGCAGGATCGAGAGACCGGCCGATCGCGTGGTTTCGGGTTCGTGGAAATGGAGACGGATGACGAGGCCCAGGCCGCCATCGAGAACCTCAACGGTTCGCAACTCGACGGCCGCACCCTGACCGTCAACGAAGCGCGCCCCCGCGAAGGTGGCGGCGGCGGCCGCGGCGGCCGTGGTGGCTATGGCGGTGGCGGTGGCGGCGGTGGGGGCCGACGCTGGTAGGCGCGCAGCCGCCCCGGTGAATCAGTAGCAAAACCCACCTGCACGCACCTGCTCGCGGCACTGGCCCCGCAGGTGCGTGCTGCATTTCGTAGTCGCCTTGTCCCACGCGCCCCAGGGGCACCGGCACGGGACCTGCGGGCGTCCGGCCCCCGCACCATTGTTGCTCAGGCACCCCCTTCGTAGAATCGCCCGCGGTATGGCGTCGGTTCACCGCACGGAGAGTCTGCCGGGGCACGCGACGGGGCATGGTATGCCTGCGCCGCCGGCGACCGTGCACCTGCCCACGGCGCCCGGCTGGCTGCGCGTCGTGTGCCTGCTGGGAATGGTGGCGGTGGTGATCTGGCTGGGGCGGACGGGGGCGAAGCGCTTATCGCCGCGGCAGGACGCGCAGGACTTCGAGTACTTTTACAATGCGGGCGCGTGGCTGCTGCACCACGGGATGCTGGATCCCGGCTATGACGTGGAGGAGGGGCGGCTACAGCGCCGCGGCCGGCTCGACTGGTACTGGCCGTTCGTGTCCCGGCTCATGGCCCTGCTGGCGTGGCTGCCGTTCAAGACCGCGGGCTACGTCTGGCTGGGGCTGAACCTGGTCGCGCTGGTGGCGCTGGTGCGGCTGATCGGCCGTTACATGTCGGGGCTGCCGCCGGAAGACTGGCCGGTCACGCAACTGGTGCCGCTGATGCTGCTGGCGGCGTACTGGTCGTGGGAGTTTCGCCTGAACCAGATCAACACGCTGACGTTGCTCTTGATGGTCGGCAGCTTCGTCTGCTGGCAGCGCGGGGCGCGGTCGGCGGCCGGTCTGTGGATCGGGCTGGCGGTCCTGCTCAAGATCACCCCCGGCCTGCTCGTGGTCTGGTACGCGCTCAAGCGCCAGTACCGCACGACGGCGGTGGCGTTCGCGACGGTCCTGCTGGCCGGGCCGGTGAGCGACGCCATCGTGTTCGGCCCCGAGACCGCGTGGCAGGCCTACCGCGGCTGGCAGCGGCGGGCGGTGCACACGGGGTCTCACGCCGGCCTGATCCGCACGGAGCGCGAGATGGACTGGCGCAACCAGGGCATGGGGGCGGTGCTGGCGCGCTGGCTGCACGACACGGATTACAGCACGCACTTCGACAACGACCCGCGGATCCAGACGAAGTACGCCGCCGAGCAGCCGCAGACCCTCAACGTGGCGAATTGGTCATTGTCGGGGGTGGCGACGCTGGCGACCGGCATCAGCCTCGGCTCACTGCTGGTGCTGATCCTCCTTGCCCGCCGACCCGCGGCACGCATGCCCGTGTGGTCGTTGCGGTTCGAGTTCGTCCTGTTCATGCTCGCGATGCTCTGGCTCATGCCCGTCATGCGCCGCTATCACATGATCTGGGCGTTGCCGGCGGTGTCACTGCTCGGCGCCGGCCTGCACTACATGGGCTGGCGCGGCCTGTGGAGCTGGCTGACGCTGGGCTGCCTGCTGGCCGTGCTCGGAGGGCAGGTCGGGCTGTTGTGGCGACCGCTGGAAGCCGCCGGCGTTGTACTGGTCTCGGTGCTTGTTCTCATGATCCCGGTCATCACGTTGTTGCGCAAGCTCGCGCGCGATCCCGCGGCCCTGCCGCCGCCCGCACTCGGCGATGAGATTCCGCTGTCCGCCGCCGAACCGCGACAGGCCGGTTCTACGATGGCGAAAGGCACGGTGGAGCATGCCTGAGCTGGAGCGTGGTCGGTGGACGGTGACCGCAGTGCTTGGCGTGCTGGTGCTGGCGCTCGGGGCGGTCTCGTTCGACCGCGCCTATCGCGAGCGGTACGATTTCCACCACTTCTACCTCGATGCCCGCTATGTCTGGCAGCACGGGCAGCTCAATCCCGACATTGGCCACTCGGCGGCGCCCGACGAGCGCCAGTTACCGTTCTACCTGCCCGCCATCCCCGTCCTGCTCGCACCGCTTGGGGCCTTGGACAAGCTGCCCGCGGCGGTGGTGTGGTCGCTGCTGCAAGTGGCGGCCATTGTGACCAGCCTGGTGGTGCTGCGGCGGTGGGGACGCTCGCGCGACGCGCCATTCCCGGACGCGCCGCTGGTTGTGGCCGTCGTGCTGGCGCTACCCGCCATGATCGAAGCCGCCAAGTTCAATCAGCTCAGCTACCTGATCCTTGCTTTGGTCATTGTCGGTGTCGACGGGCTCGAGCGCAAGCCGGCCCTGGCGGGTGGGCTGCTCGGAGTGGCCGCGATCGTCAAGCTGCTGCCCGCGATCTTTCTGCCGTGGCTGGTGCTGAAGCGCCGCTGGTCTGCCGTCGCCGGGTTTCTGGTCGCCACGCTCGTGCTTGCGGTCGTGCCACCGGTGACACTGTTCGGCCCCGCGCAGGCCGGCGCGTACCACCACGAGTGGTGGGCCCACAACGTGCAGAGCGGGTCGGCGATGATCGCGCCGAACTTGCCCGACCACTTCGTCGACCACCGCAACCAGGCCCTCGGGCCGGTGCTTGCCCGTCTTACCTGGCCCGATCACCCGTTCGCCCTTCGCTGGCAGCCCGCCACGCTCGCCCCCGCGACCAGCGTCTGGCTTGCCCGTGGCGTCGACCTGCTGCTGCTCGGAACGCTGTTCCTTGTTACCTGTCGCCAATGGCGCACATTGGGCCGCACACCACGTCATGCCGAAGCGGCGGCGTATGCCCTCGGCATGCTGGTCTTCACGCCGTTGCTCCGCACGTACTACCTCGTCTGGGCCCTGCCGGCGCTGGTGTTGCTCGGTCGCTGCGCCGCGGACAGCGGGTGCCGCCGCAGCCGCAGGGTGGGATGGAGCGGCCTGCTGGTCTGGGCGGTGGGCATGGTGGCCTGGATCTGGCCGCTGCCGCGCTTGCTGGGCGTGCACTGGCTGATGGCGGTCGTGCTGGGCGCGCTGCTGCTGCGGGCGGCGCGGGCCGACGCGCGGAGCCACGCGGCGGAACGAGCGTCCGCGTGATTACGTCGATTGCAGCGTGAACTCGGTAATCTCGGGGCGGCAGTTGAACCGCACGCTGTGCAGGCACCCCAGCCCGCGATTGACGTACAGCCGGCGGCCGTTGACCTCGAACAGGCCCGCGTCGAACCGCCGGTGCTTGATGGGCAGCCGCAGCGCTCCCCACAGCGGGACCCGCACCTGCCCGCCGTGGGTGTGCCCTGCCAGCACCCAGTCGCAAGCGCATTGCGCCAACGTGGGCATGGTGTCCGGGTTGTGGCTCAGGGCGATGGTGGGCAGGGTGGGGTCGGCCTGCGCGAACGCGGCCGCCGGGTCGAACGCCCCGCCCCACAGGTCGTCCAGCCCGACGATCTGCAGGGCGGCGCCGTCCGCTGCGACCGTGTGGGCGGCGTTCCGCAGCACGGTCACGCCGGCCTGGGCGAGGGCGTCGTGCATCTGGTTGGCGATACCCGGGCCGCGCGAGCGATTGAAGGGCGTGTACACCCCGTAGTCGTGGTTGCCGAGGACGGCGAATACGCCGAGCGGCGCCACCAGCGGCCGCAGCAGCTTCGTCATCTCGTCCATCCATACCCGCACGCCCGCCGTAATGTAGTCCCCGGTCAGAACGATGAGGTCCGGTTCGCGCGAGCGACAGTAGCGAATCTGCTCCTCGAGCCACGAGTACGGGCAGTTGGCGGACAGATGCAGGTCCGAGAGTTGCATCACCCGGCGACCGACCAACCCCGGGCCGAGCCTCGGCAGCGGCATTTCGTGGTGTTCCAGCGCGGGCCAGTAGGGCTCCAGCCGGCGCGCGTAGGCGTAGGCCCCCGCGCCCCCCAGGCCGAGCGTCACGCCGCCGCCCGCTGCGCGCACCAACAGCTGTCGCCGCGTCAGTCGGCGTGGCGGTGACTTATCGGACGCATTGCCGGGCATGGCGCACACCTCTTCCAGTCGGTCGAACCGTCTGTCCTGGTTGAATACGCCGACGGAAGGAGCTGGTGCGGCGGCGGCTCAGACCGCCTGAAAGACGACGCAGGTGTTGTGCCCGCCGAAGCCGAAGGAATTGCTGATCGCCAGCCGGACGTTCGCGTCGCGCGCCGTGTTGGGCACGTAGTCGAGGTCGCACTCGGGGTCCGGCGTCTCGAGGTTGATCGTCGGCGGAATCGTGTGATTGCGCATGGCCATGATGGTGGCGATGGCCTCGACCCCGCCACTGGCGCCCAGCAGGTGGCCGATCGAGCTCTTCGTGCTGCTGATCGCGACCTTCGACGCGTGGGCACCGAATACCGACTTGATGGCACGCGTTTCGGCGATGTCGCCCAGCGGCGTGCTGGTGCCGTGGGCGTTGATGTAGTCGATCGCGTCGGTGTTGACCCCGGCGTGCTGCAGGGCGTGCTGCATCGCCAACGCGCCACCGCGGCCCTGCGGCTCCGGCTGGACGAGGTCGCTGGCATCCGAGGAGGCGCCGTAGCCGATGACCTCGGCGAAGACGGGCGCCCCACGCTGCTTGGCGTGTTCCAATTCTTCGAAGACCAGCAGGCCCGCTCCCTCGGAAAGCACGAATCCGTCGCGGTCCTTGTCGAACGGACGCGAGGCGTGCTCCGGATCGTCATTGCGGGTGCTGATCGCCTTCATGGCGGCGAACGCGGAGATGCCCAGCGGCGTACAGGCCGCTTCGGCCCCCCCCGTCAGCACCAGGTCGACCTCATCCCGGCGAATGAGGTGATAGGCCTCGCCCATCGCGCTGCCGGCCGAAGCGCAAGCGGTGGCGATCGATGCGCTGGGCCCCTGGCAATTCAGGGCAATGGAGAGGTTGCCCGCGCCGGCGTTGGCCATGAGTTTGGGGATGGTGAAGGCCGACACCTTGCTCGGGCCCTTCTGGAGCAGGCGGAGGTGCTGGTCTTCGATCTCGGCGAGGCCCCCGATGCCCGTGCCGAGCAGCACCGACGCGCGGGTGGGCTCGAACCGGTCCGGTGCCAGGCCCGCCTGCTCGAACGCCATGTGGCCGGCGGCGTAGGCGAACTGGGCGAAGCGATCGTAGCGTTTGATGGCACGTCCCTCGAGGTACTGCTTGGGGTCGAAGTCGACGCATTCGCCCCCGATGTGCACCTCTTGCGCGCTGTGGTCAAACCGGGTCAGGGTGTGAATACCGCCCTTGCCGGATACGAGCGCATCCCAGAACTTGTCCACACCGATCCCGATGGGCGTGATGGCGCCCATCCCGGTGATCACGACACGACGATCGCCCACGATAGCACTCCGCCAGATGAGACTACTTGTTGCTGTTGGCGCTGTTCAGGTGCGCCGTGATGAAGTCGATGGCCATGCCGACGGTCTGGATCTTCTCCGCCTCCTCGTCGGGAATGCTCATCTCGAACTCGTCCTCGAACTCCATCACGAGTTCGACGGTGTCGAGCGAGTCGGCGTTGAGATCGTTCACGAACGATGTTTCACGCGTGATCTCGGACTCGGCCACGCCCATCTGCTCGGCGACGATTTTCTTCACCTTGGCTTCGATCTCGGCTGAATCGGGCACGGGGTTTCCTCCTGCGAGTCGGGGCTTCCCCTGCGGAAGCCTGTTCGTATGTACCGAGAGCGGACGCGTCTTGCAAGTACTTGCCGACACGTCGCTTGCCCAACGTCCTGCTATGCCGCGTTGTCGCCGACCCACGCCAGCGGCCGGCGTCGACCTGCACGCCGGGCGGGCAGGCCTCCGAACCGCGGAATGATATAAGCGAATGGCCCCCTTGCCAAGACGGTCCGGGCCCGATTACGCGGTTTGTGCGGCGACGTTCCTGGGCCGGCGTTTGCGCCGCGTATCAGCGATCCCACAGGCCGCGCTGGCGCGGCGGACGGTCGCGCGTGCCGGCAGCGCGGGCCCCGGCAATCCGGACCGGGATGTCCCGGTTTTCCGCCGCCGCGGTCTGTTTCGGCGCCCGGGCGACGAACGCATGCACGTCCTGGAAATCCCAGCGGTCGCGGCTTACCGGCCGACCGCGGCTGTCGAGCACCTTGTAGCCGTAATCGTCCACCAGCGGCCGCAGCGCAAAGCGGTCGCACATGGCCTCCTTGCGGCGGGGGTTGCGTTTGGCGGCTTTGACCAGGTGATGGTAGAGCTCGTGCAGGTAGACGAAGAGCGCGAGGTGGCAGGGGGTGCGGACCAGGATGCGGTAGGTCTCACGCCACCAGCGCGTCCCGTTCGATTGGCTGCGCGCGACGTTGGTGCCCAGGGTGTATGGAAAGGTCAGGTGCTGGCCGAGGTTCACGAAGATGCGGTGGTCGGCGTAAAAGCAGGTGCCGGAGAAGTCGGCGCCGCGGCTGTAGCGCACGCGCACCACGAGATGATCGTGCCGGTATGGCGCGGTGTGGCGCAGCAACAGCCGGCGTAGCTGATCGCTGTCGAGGTCGGTTGCGTTCGCAAAATCCATCAGCGCTTCCACTCGCGATGCCACGCGTATGAAAACGCGCTGGCACGCCTTTGGCAAGGTGGAAAACAATGCGTTGCGCGTGAGCGGGGAATTGGCAGAAGCGAATGGCGAGCAAAGAGAGAGAATGCAGTGACGAAGAAGAAAACGCCGAAGCGATGGCATGAGAGATTGCGTCGGTGGACCGCGCTCGACGGGCCGCGCACCTGCGCGCACGCGGTACGCGACGCCGCGGCGCGCGGCGGCCGCGCTCAAACTTCATCTGCGCCGCGGTGCCGCGTTCGTGGATTCGCCGCTTGCCAGGCGTTTCGTGCTGTCTGCGCTTGCCGATCCGCTTACGGGCACGTCGTGTTCTGGAGCTGCACGAACGGGTCGATGTCGCGCCAGTTCACGGTGCCGTCGCCGTTCACGTCATTGTTGGCGAACGGGCAGGTCGGCTCGCCCGGCAGGAACCGCAGCCGCCAGGCCGACTCGTTATCGTTTTGTGCCGCGACGAAGAAGTCGATGTCCCGCCAGTTGACCGCGCCGTCGCACGTACTGTCGCCCGGACACCCCGCCGGCGGGGCCGCCGGCAGCATCAGGTCCGCCACCACCGGGCGGTGATCCGAAGCCAGCGCAGAAGCGGCCGCCGGACTGGGAAAGCCGTCCAGTTCCGGCGGGTACCAGGTGGGGCCGCCGAGGGTGTTGGACTTGAACACGAACGAGCGCCGCAAGCCGACGATGCTGTCCTGCCAGGCGAGGTAATCGAGCTTGCTGCCATAATCGCCGCTGGTACCGGGGTGGCCGGCGCCCGGATCGACCGAGGCGTCGTAGGTGGCGTCGGTGCGGTCGCGGTCGGTGCCGTCAACCCCGCCGAAGGTCTGGGCACGGGTGATCCAGTAGGCGGGGCCGTTGCGGCCGTTGCTGGATTCGTCCTCGTTCCAGTCGCCGCCGAGCACGACGGGCGTGTGGTCGTCGAGGATGCTGGTGGCGGGCGGGTTGTCGAGGATCTTGTTGTGCGGGTCGGGTGTGCCGGTACCGGCGCCGTTGAAGAAATAGTCGACGTAGTAGGCGACGTTCTGCGCTACGCGCAGCCGCTGTGATTGCGAATCCGGATCCGAGTAGGCCTTCAGGTGCGCGTTGAGGATGACCAGGTCGCCGGCGTAGAGCTCGTCGGGCAGGTCCAGCTCGGCGACCATGACGCCACGGATGCCGCCGTTGCCGCCCGGGGCGTATTCGTCCGGGTAGATCGGGTGGATATCGGAGCGGGTGGCGCCACCGTCGCCGTTGAGATCGACGAACGGAAAGCGGCTGAGGATGACGTTGCGGTTGTAGCCGTCGTTGGCGCTGCTGACGAAGATGTAGGGCAGGTCGACCGTCGGGTCGTATTTCTGCACGTAGGCTCCGACGGTCCCGCCGTGGAACGGGTCGGCGCCGCCATAAAGCAGGAGCTCGGCCGCGGTGGTCAACTCGCTGACGCTGTCCACGCAGCCGTAGCAGCCGTTGTCGCCGGCCTCCTGCAGCAGCAGCACGTCGGGTTTCATCGCGGCGATGATCCGGGCGATCGCGCACCAGGCGGTGTAGCCCTCGGCCTTGCCTTCATACGCCCGGACGTTGTCCTCGATGTTGTAGGTCATCACGCGGATGTCGTGGGGGTCGTCCTTGCCCCATTCGCCGGCGATCGGGTTCCACGCGGCGCGGGCACTCGGCCCGGCCAGCCCCGCCAGGATCACGATTACGATGCAGACAGACCAGTTGCGCATGTTCATGAGGGTGCTCTCCCAGCGCCAAGCGGCTCGCAGGACGGTATGCCGACGCGTCGTCCGCATACCGGTTCCCGGTCGATTAACGCCTGATGATACCCAAAACCGCGCCGGGGCCCAAATCCGCGGCAGCCGCGGTCACGCGTGCGCTAACCGGCGGCGGTGCCGGAGGATAGCGGCGGGTCGCTTCGCGCGGCCCGCTCGCTGGCCTCCCTTGACTCCCCCTCGGCCGAGTTCTACTATCGAGCCGGAATCCTACCGTTTCGGAGAATGCCGGATGGGCCTTTGCGAGCGGTGCAAGAAGGCGCAAGCCACCTTTCACCTGACGAACATCGATCAGGCGGGCGACAAGTCCGAGCGCCACTTGTGTGACAAGTGCGCCGGCGAGGAAGGCCTGCTGCAGACCGGCAAGCCGACGGTCGACCTCAACGAGATCCTCGAGAACTTCATTGCCGGCAGCAAGTCGTCCGGCGACCTGGCCAGCCTGGTGTGCGACGAGTGCGGTACGAGCTACGTGGAGTTTCGCAACCAGGGTCTGCTGGGCTGTGCGCACGACTACGAGGTGTTCAAGCAGCAGATCGACCGGCTGCTGGAGCGGACGCACGGCGGCGCGACGCACCACACCGGCAAGGCGCCGAAGTCGCTCGGCGTGACCCGCAAGCCCCAGGATGAGATTCGCCGCCTGAAGCGGCAGCTCGACGAGGCGGTCAGCGGCGAGGACTACGAGCGGGCGGCCGAGATTCGGGACCGAATTCGGGAACTGGAGGACGCATGAGCGCCCCGCTCGATGAAGTCGTGCGTCAGACGGGCGAGTGGCTGCGCGGCGATGGTCCGCTGAATGACATCGTGATCTCGACGCGCATCCGCCTGGCGCGAAACGTGCGCGGGTTTCCGTTCCTGCCGCGTGCCGACGCCGACACCCGCCGCGACATCTCCGACACCATCATCACCGCGACGCGGCGCTGCAACATGCTCAACGACTTTCTGCACGTCGAGGTCGACAAGCTCGACGACATCGACCGCACGCTGCTGGTCGAGCGCCACCTCATCAGCCGCCAGCACGCCGACGGCAGCGGCACTCGCGGCGTGATCTTCGACCCCAGCGAAGCGCTGGCGATCATGATCAACGAGGAGGATCACCTCCGCATCCAGGCGATGCGCAGCGGGCTGCGCGTCGAGGAGGTCTGGGAACAGATCAACCGGCTCGACGACGAACTCGAGCAGCAGGTGGACTACGCCTTCGATACGCAGTACGGCTACCTGACCGCCTGCCCCACCAATGTCGGCACCGGCATCCGCGTGTCGGTCATGCTGCACCTGCCGGCGTTGCGCCTGACCAACGAGCTGGAGAAGGTCGGCCAGGCGGCCCGCGACATGCGGCTGGCGATCCGCGGGCTGCACGGCGAGGGGACCGAAGCGCTGGGGGATTTCTTCCAGGTGTCCAACCAGATCACGCTCGGCCGCAGCGAAGAGGACATCATCGACGACTTCAACCGCGTGGTGATTCCCAAGATCGTCGAGTACGAGGTCGCGACGCGCGAGGCGCTGCAGAAGAACCGGCCGCACGCGCTCGACGACAAGATCTGGCGGGCCGTCGGGCAGCTCAAGAACGCGCGACTCATCAGCTCGGATGAAGCGATGCAATACCTCTCGCACATCCGCATGGGGCTGCACGTGGGGCGGTTCACCTCGATCGACCTGCAGACGCTGAATGAACTGTTCCTGCAGATCCAGCCAGCCCACCTGCAGAAGCTGCACGGCGAGCGCCTGACCGGTGAGCAGCGCAGTGTCGAACGCGCCGCCTTCATCCGCGCCCGCCTGCACACCAACTGACCGGCGTCCGGGGGCATCCCGACCATCAGGCCCCGACGGCAGCTCCAATCTCCCTTTCCGCCACCTGGCTCCCGGATCCCGGCGTCCGGCTCCCGCCCGATTTGACCGGCACTCGGAAACGCTGTACACTCCTGTAAGAGTGTTAAAGGAGTGCCACAGGAGTGTCGATGGAGTGAATATGCCGGCCAAGCCCACCGGCCCACGCAGGACCGTCACGCTCAAGATCCCGGGCGAGCTCTATGACAAGTTGGCGGAGCTCATCGAGGGCACCGGCTTCCGCAGCGTTACCGAGTTCGCGACGTATGTGCTGCGGGATGTCGCCGCCGGCGGCAAGCTGGATCGCAAGCCCCCCGGCCTGAGCGAGAAGGAGGTCGATGCCATTCGGCAGCGCCTCCGGACGCTCGGCTACATCGAGTAGACCCGCGCGGGAATCCCAGCGCCTGCTGCAACGCGCCGCGGTGCGCGTCCAGTCATCGTATGCGCACAGGAGTATCAGCCATGGAGCCATCGGCTTCGCAACGTCCGTCCGTCGGGGTGAATCGTCTTGCTGCTGCCGTCGCCGATATTGCGGCGACGGCCTGCCACCATCGGCGGGTGCAGCTATGGTTCGTGCTGGTGGCCGGCGTGGTGGCGGCGCTGAGTTGGGTTGCCTGTCACCCCGAGTGGCGCGGACTGGCGGGTTTGGGGATCGACCTGCCCGGCGCGACGGTGCTGGTGGTGTTTCTGGCGGCGCTGACGTGCGAGTACATGGACTCCACCCTCGGCATGGGGTACGGGACGACGCTCACCCCGCTGCTGTTGGTCACGGGCTTTGAGCCGCTGCAGATCGTGCCGGCGATTCTGTTGAGCGAGTGCCTGTCGGGCTTGGGGGCGGCGTTGCTGCACCACCGCGACGGCAATGTCGACCTCTTGCGCGATCGGCAGGCGCGGCACACGGTCGGCTGGCTGAGCGCGCTCAGTACACTGGGGGCGGTGGCGGCGGTGACGGTCGCGCTGCACGTGTCGAAGTTCTGGCTGACGGCAGCGATCGGCAGCATCATCGTATTGATGGGGGCGGTGATCCTGATGACGGTGCAGCGGCAGCTGCGCTACCGGCCGCGACACCTGATCGCGCTGGGGGCGGTGGCGGCGTTCAACAAGGGGCTGTCGGGCGGCGGATACGGCCCGCTCGTGACGGCCGGCCAGGTCGTATCGGGGATTTCGTCGAAGCAGGCGGTGGCGGTGACGTCACTGGCGGAAGGCTTGACGTGCCTGGTGGGGCTGGTGGCCTATCTTTTGTTGCACCGCGCGCTGGACTGGTCACTGACCGTGCCATTGGCGCTGGGGGCATTGTTGTCGGTGCCGATGGCGACACTGACCGTGCGCCGGATGCCGGAGCGGCTGGTGCGGGGCGTGGTCGGGCTGGCGACGGCAACGCTCGGCGCGCTGACGCTGTTGCGGCTGATCTTCTGAGGAGCGCTACTTCAGCCGGATCCAGCGGAAATCGGCGGTGTCGCGGGCACCGCGCAGGCCGCCGCCCCAGGTCAGCCGGATCGGGGCGAAGCCGTCGGCGTCATCGTCGCTATAGTGCACTGCCAGCAGCAGCCGGTCACCGGCGCGGAGGGCGCGGGCTTCGAGCGCGCGCGCGGGGATGGTGATGCGATAGGTACGCACGTCGTCCTCAGGCCGGGCGTCGACCTGGCAGCGCCAGCCGGCGAGACGCGCGGGTTCGGTGTCGTGGATCGGCTGCGCGTCGGGCTGGTCGTCGGCGGGGTCGATGCGGACTTCGGCGTGGTGGGCGGCCCCCTCGCGCGCGATGCCGAGCAGCAGTTGGTCGCCGGTCAGACGCCCGTCGCGGTCGACACGCACCGGCACGACGCGGTCGTCCGCGACCTCGATTGCCAGCCGCACGGCGCCGAATTGATACTGGCCGCGGACCGTTGCGCTGGCGGTCGGGCGCTCGTTCTCGCCGGCTTGCAGCGTGCCGAGCCGAAAGGAAGCGTCGGCCACGTCGCCCGCGTCAGCGGACTGCATGTCGATCAGTCGGCGAACGGTCAGCGGCAGCTCGACGCGGGTGCCTTCGAAGGACACACGCAGCGTCGCCGCCAGCTGGTTGAAGTCGGCAGCGTCCCGCGGCGTGAGCTGCACCTCCTGCGCGATGGTCTCGCCTTTCTCGGCGGCGAGGCCGCGGGCGCTGAAGGACGTCTCGACCGGGGCGCCTTCGGGCAGCCGCAATTGCAGGTAGCTGCTGGACAGCGTGCGCCAGGCGTCGACCTCGATCGTGAACGCAGTGTCGGCGCCGCAGAAAACGGTGCCCGGCACGCGAATCCACGGCTCGACCAGGCGCAGCTGCGGGTCGGGGTCGGGCTGCTTGGTGGTCAGCACCATGAAGAAGGGCTTCGGCATCGTCACTACCAGCGGCGATTCATCCGAGAACAGCAACGGCTGTGGGCGGCGCGCGAAGTCCTGCGCACTGAACACGCCGCGCACCCCCTGCACCGGCGTGAGCACCGCCGGCAGCACGCGGTTGGGCTGCGGCAGGAAGACGCCGACCTGCTTGTTGCCGCCGATGAACAGGGCCGATGCGAACTCGGGCGGGGTATTCGCGACCTTGCCGGCGTAGCGGTAGCCGGTGAGGCGGCCGGAGGCGGCCGCGTAGCCGAGCAGCCGCGTCTTGGGGCTGAAGTCACGCCGCAGCAGGCCGCGAAGCTCCTCCGGGTGTTCGACATTGTTGGCGTCGTCGCGCAGCTCGTACCACATGACGCCGCCCACGCCGGCGGCGGCCGCCGCGACGTGGAAGCGCAGGACCGCTTCGGCGTCGTGATCGGAGCCGGCGCTCGTCAGGGGGGCCGCGACGTGCAGCCAGACGTGTGAAGCGCCCCACGCGAACCCCCCCCGCGCGCGAAAGGCCTCGAGCTGGGCGCGGCTTTCATCGACGTCGCCCCGGGCGCGAAACATGAGCGGGGCGTCGGGATGGTCGTCACCGAACTTCTTGACCGCCGGCGCGGCGGCGCGCTCCTGCGTGTCGATCGGCGGCGGCATGATGGTGACGTTCTCGCGCTTCGCCCCGATCGCATCCGCGAGCTGCATCGTCAGCGTGAGCTGATCGGCCACGTCGGCGACGCCCAGCACGTCGGCACCGAGCTGGTACTGCAGCAGCCGCGGCCCCATGCGGCCGGCAAGCGTCTCGATGATGCGCTGCAGCGGTTCGACGCGGCTGGCGGCAGCGGACGGCAGCCAGTCCGGCGGATCCACGAGCACGACCATCGCGGCCATGCCTTTCCTGGTGACGGCCGTTACGACCTCGTCGACATCCGCGAGCTCGAACACGCCGGGCTTGGGCTCGATACGCTCCCACGGCACTTCGAGCGCGAACAGATTGACGCCGATGTCACAGGCCACGCTCGTCTCGAGATCCTGGTCGAGCGGCGGCTCGCGCAGCGTGTTGCTGCGGAGGCTGAAGAACGTGGTGCGGCCACGCGACAGGCGCCGGTTGCTGGGTGTGACCGCGACGGCGGTTTCGAACACGTTGGGCGTGAGCCACCCGGGGCCGCGGGCCTGGGCGACCAGCCGGTAGAGGCCCGGCTCGGCGATCGCCTGCGAGTAGTCGAGCGCGCGGTACGAGCGATAGTCGACGCCGGCGGCGGGCAGCAGCACGCGGCCGCTGTGGGTGTGCAGCGTGGTGCCGTCGGAGCGGATCCACGCCAGGTTGACGGCGATGGTGAGTTCCTGGCTGCGCGAGCGATTCTCGAACACGACCTTGGCGGCGATGGGGGCGCCGGGCTCGTAGATGCGCGTGGGCTCGTCGAAGCGGAAGCTGCCCAGGATCAGGTCGCGCGGCGCGACGCGGTGCTGGACCTGGAGGTCGTCGAGACAGATGGTCTGCTTGCCGAGCTCGGAGGTCTCGAAGCGGCAGCCCTGCACCTCGAGCGGCATCGTCAGCCCGCCGCTGCCGGCGACGCGGGTGAGCTTGTCGGGGGCGAGCGAGGCCGTGACCTGCACCCAGCGGTTGTGCAGCTGTACGCGCTGTGGCCGCGTCTCGAAGACCTGATCGCGCGCGTCGCGCAGGCGGAAGGCGACATCCACCGCGCCGGTGGTGATCCAGCAGAACGCGGCGATCTGCTCGGCCGATTCGAAGCGCGTCGTTTCGCGGAACACCAGGCCGCACGTCGCCGAGACGTTGCGGGCGGTGGCGCCGATCTCGACGCTCAGGGCGCCGCGGCCGCGGGCGGGAATGGACGTGAGGCTCGCATGCGCATCGGCGGGCGAGATGTTGCGCACCTCCGTCACGCTGACAGCAACCGAGGGATCCTCAAAGTCGGCCAGCACCGTGACGGCGGGTTCAGCGGCGGTGCCACGCCAGGCGCAGCCCAGAAGCAGAAGTGCGGCCAGGTGGTGCCAGCATGCGCGCCGGCCCGGCCGATGCCTGAGGCCGCCGGCATGGTATTGCGACGCCGTTCCCATTCAGATCCTCGTTGCGCTCGGCACAAGACCCTTCAAACGTGGTCGATCAGCCACGCCTGCAAATCCTGCAAGCGTCGCTGCCACGTGTGATGTGTGCGGACATGCTCACGCGCCCGCTCCAGACGGCGCGCCACGGGCGGCGCCGCCTCTCGTATCATTCTTAGCGCGGTACGGAGTCCGGCAAGGTCGCTGAACGAAAGGAAATGCTGATCCGCCCGCAGAACGTCCCCCAACGTCCCTGCGAGCGTCTGTCCGCCCAAGTCGTGCACGAGCAGCGGCCAGCCCAGGTTCGCGGCCTGCAGCAGGCCGGGGCCCAGTACGGTCCGATCACCCGCCACCAGGCACGCGCGTGGCGCCAGCGTTGTCCCGTGCCCCTCGAGCGCATAAATGTCCGTTGCCAGCGGCTCGACGCGCGGGGCCAGCCGTGACCAGCCCCAGCCCAGCCCGCGTACCGCCAGCCCCGCGTTGCACAGGTGCTGCACGCAGCGCTCCAGCACCGTCGCCGGCACGAGCACGTGCTCGATGAGCCGGACAAACGAGTGCCGCAGGGTCTCGTCGCTCAGCGCGACCCCGGTGGCGCGCTCGCCGTTGACCAGTGCCTGCTCGCTGCGCACGACACGGGCCGACTCCCAGTTCTCGCCGATTGTCCGCGCGAGATACTGCCACAGGCGCTGGTGGGTGGCCTGCTTGATGCCAAAACTCTCGGGCGTGACATCCGGCAGATCACCGACCACGAGCACCCAGGGTTCGCCCGGCGTGGCGGGCGGCGCGTCGGCCGGCGTGACGCCCCAGTAAAACGGCGCGCAGCGTTCGGCGGGGACGCCGGCCTGCAGCAAGGCTTCTTGCACGCGCGGCGCCGCCGCCAGGCAGACGCCGTCCGGCGGCGGCTCGGTGGGGACGTGGCCGATGTAACGGTACCAGCGGCACACGTGGCCGGGCGGGTCGAACTGCAGCGGCACCGTCGCCGGACTGGTGAACAAGGTCACATTCGGGCGCAACTCGGCGAGCTTCTCGGCATGCACAAGCGGATGCGACATGAACGGATCGGTCGGCCCGCAGCAGCACGCCGGCCAGTCCAGCGCGGTGGCTGCCGTTGCGAACTGGTCGCCCAGCGCCGTATTGAGCTGGTCGCCCTCCATGGCCATGATCGCCAGCCGGGGTTCGGTCAGTGGTGGCGCCGGTTCCGCGAGGCGCGTCCGGACAGCGGCGAGTCGCCGGCCGCGCTGTTGCGTGACGTACTGCGCGCTCTTTTCGCACAGGCGGCGCAGCAGTTCGAGCCGTGCGGCCTCCACCAGGATCGAGAGGAAGATCCGTCCCGGCGGCAGCAGCCCCGGGTGCTCGTCGAGCAGCGCAAAGAGAAACGCCTCTTCGTTGCCCGGCGGAACGAGCTGGCAATGGCCGCTGCGAATCGTGGCCGAGAAATCGTGCAGCCGCAGCGCCGCGGCCAGCACCGGCAACTCCGCTTCGAACACGTACACGGCGAGGTACGGCTCGAGCCGGGAGAGCAGGGCCCGCAGCGCGTAGCCAGCTCCGATGGTGGGCAAGGCGATATTGCGCCCCTCGGCGGATTGATCGCGGAGCATGGCGGCGGCGCGCGTCTGCGGCGTCGCCGAGCCGCCCAGCCACGCGGCCGGCGTGCCGGGCGTGTCGGTGCGGTAGCTCGTGACATCGTCGAGGGTGCGCGCGGGTCGCCAGTGTGCGGGAAGCGTCGTCTGCTCGAGGACGGCGGCGAGGTCGGGCTGGGTCTCCTGCAGGGCGGCGCGATTGGCGCTCCAGCAGCCGGCATCGAGCTCGGCGGCCCGAACCTGGTCAAACTGCGTGAGGTCGATCATGGTGGAACCGCGCGTCATGGCGGCGTCCTTTCTCGCGCTGGCGCACGTTCGTTCCTGATGTCCGACCGCGATCCGGCAATGCAGCGCAATGCGCTGCCACCAGAGCCTCCCGGCACGCGCCGGGCGGATCTCCGCCAGTTGGCACCTTGGCCGCGGGTTCCGCCGCGCAAAGCAAAGCGCCGCTGCACCAGGCCCGTCGCGGTGCGGTGCCTCGCCGGGCACTAGCGCGCCGGGTACGCGATCGTCAGCCACAGCAGCAGCGCGCACCAGACCACGAAGAGCACGATCAGCGCTGCGAGTGGCCACAGCGCGCGCCGCGGTTCGGTTCCGAAGGGTGCGTCGGACGTGGGCTCGGGGCGTTGCTCGGACATGCTCAACTTCCCTGTTCCGGCTTGTCGGCGTCGTTCGTTGTGCCCGCCGCGGCTTCCGGTGCGGCTGCTGCGGGATGGCCGGCCAGGCGACGGATCTCCGGCAGGACCCACGCCGCTCCCAGTGTTCCCAGGGTACTGGCCACCGGAATCGCGAGCAACATCCCCAGCAAACCGGCGAGCTGGGCCCCGATCAGGATCACGATCACGATGACCAGCGGATGCAGCCCCGACGACTTGCCCTCGATCGCCGGGCTCAGCAGGAACGACTCCAACCCCTGCACGATCGCGTACACCGCCATCGTCAGCACCGCCGGCATGGCCCACGGCTGGCCGGCTTCGGCCGCGCCGAGGTAGGCGAAGATCAGCGCCGGGGGCAGGGCCAGCATCGACATGAACGGCACGAGGTTGAGCGTACCGGCCACGATGCCCAGCGGCAGGGCGTAGGGCACGCCGACGATCGACCAGCCGATGCCGGTGAGCGTGCCGACGAGGATGCAGACGATCAGGCGTCCGCGGAAGAAGCTCGCGACGGCGCCATCAATGGTCGTCACCACGTGCACGATGGTGTCGCGGTACGCCGCCGGCAGGTGATCGTGGATCGTGCCGACGATGTCGTCGAACCGCCAGAGGAAGAAGAACGTGTACATCGGCAGCAGCACGAGCAGGGACAGCATCCCCAGCGTGCCTGAGACGAGCCGCATCGAATAGCCCGCCGTCGACGTCGCCACTCGGGCCCCGTGCTTCTCGAACCAGGGCGTGAGCCAGTCCCACCACGTCACGGCCGCCCCCGCATTCGGCTCGTTCGGCTCGGCCGCGACGATGATGTCATTCGCGCGCGGCGGGGCGGGGCTCGGTGGCGCGTCGTCGGTGGCTGCTGGTGCGGTTGCCGCCTGCGTCGTGGGTGTGTCGGTGTCGGTCAGGTGCCAGGTGAGATCGAACTGGTGTTCGGCCAGCCAGCGCTCGGCACGCTCCAGGTAGAACGGCAGGTTGGCCGACAGTTGCTGCGCCTGGACGGCGGTGCGCGTGCCCAGTGAGATGAGCGCGCTGAGGACCAGGGCCGCCATGACCAGAAAGACGACGATCACCACCGCCAGCCGCTGTACGCGAAAATGGCGCTGCAGCCAGGAGACCACCGGGTTGAGCACGTAGGCGATTGCCAGGGCTGCCAGCAGCGGCGTGAGCACCGGGCGCAGCACGTACGCGATCCACAGCAGCAGCGCGATGGCGAGCACGAGCGTGATGAAACGCACCCAGCGCCAGGCCGGCTCCGACAGTTGCGGAATGTAGGAGGTCATGCGGCGCTCCCCGTGTGTCAGGACTGGTCGATTTCGACGTCCGGCCGATACTGGCCGAAGGCGCGCTCGAAGTCGTAGACGTCATCGAAGTCGCTGATGTCGTCGGAATCCTGTCGGCCCATCATACCAAGATCGATCATCAGGTAGACCATCTCGCCGAAATCACGCGTGCGATGGATGTTCCAGCGGCGGAGCACCTCGCGAGCCAGCGGCCCCCAGCGCTCCAGTGCCAGGGTGCGCAGGGCCTCGCACAATTCCTGGCCCGAGACGTGTCGCGGGTGCTGCTCACGCGCTTCGCCGTATTTCAGCCGGGTGGCCATACTGAGGCCGTGGTGGAGGAACTCGAAGGCCTCGGGTTCGTAGCGGCCATCGCTGCGGACGGCACGCTCGAAGCGCGCCAGCAGTTCGGCTTCCTTCCTGGAGGGGTCCCCACTGCTCATTCCGTTGTGCCCGCATCTCCGCCGGCCGCGTCCTGGTCCTTGCCGGGCTTGCGGCGTCGACGCCGGCGGCTCTTGCGGCGCCGTTCACCCTTGCCGCTGCCGTCGTCTGCGCCGCCGGTCGGGCCGGCCGGTGTCTCTCCGCCGGCGTCGGGCGCGTCGGGTGCGTCCGCGCGGAAGCGTGACTCGCGGGGCGGTGGCGGCGCATCGTCGCTGCTCTTGCGTGGCTCGTCGGCGCGGTCGCGCTGACCGCCCGGCTTGTCGGAGCGCCGGCGCCGTCTGCGCGAGCGACCCTTGCGCGATTCATCGGGCGGTTCGGTGGTTTCGGCGGGGGCCTCTTCCTTGCGACGGGTGGCCGGCGGCAGGTTGAATTCCTTGATTTCCTCCAGCGGGATACTCATGATCCGGTCGTCGTCAAGCCGGACGAGCACGAGCTGCGTCAGGATCTGGCGATCGAGCACCGTGCCGGGACCGGCTTCGGTCATCACGCGGCTGTTGGTGCGCGGCAGCCGCTTGAGCAGCTCTTCGTAGCCGATGTGCTCGTAGCGCAGGCAGCAGCGCAACCGGCCGCAGCGCCCGGAGACCTTGCTCGGATCGAGCGTGGACTTCTGGAGCTTGGCCATCTTCATGTTGACCGGGCGCAGCTTCTTGAGGAAGTTCTTGCAGCAGCATTCGCGGCCGCAAATCTCGTAATCGGCCACGAGCCGCGCTTCGTCGCGGGCGCCGACCTGGCGCATTTCGATGCGCGTGCGATAGCGTTGCGCGAGTTCCTTCACCAGTTGCCGGAAGTCCACCCGCGCCGGCGCGCGGAAGTAGAACACGATCCGCTCGCCGCCGAGCAGGTGCTCGGCCGTCACGACCTTGAGGTCGAGGCCGAGCCGGTCGGCGGTCTCGGCGCAATAGTCAATGTCCTCGCGAATGTGCGCATTGAGGTGGCGGTGCTCGTTGAGGTCCTGGTCGTTGGCGACGCGCAGCACGCGCCCCGCGCGCGGCAGACAGAAATCTGGCCCGCTGTTCTGCACGAACGACTGGACCTGCTCGCGGCGCACCGGGCAGCCCGGCTCGTCGCAGACCGTGGAGACCTGTTCGCCCAGCTCGATCCCCCGATCCGTCTGCACGACGAGTTTGCGTCCCGTGGCGATCCGCTCCTGCGGGCGGTAGCTGAATTCACCCACCCAGTTCATCGCGCCATAGCGCACGACCTGGGTCGGGTTCGCGCGCCGCGTTTCCTGCGGGCGATCGCCCGCGTCGGCGTTGCCGTTCCCGTTACCGGGTCCCTTGTTCTCGTCGGGGGTCATGCCACACCGGATTGCTACAGTTCGCTCTGGCCGCCTGCGTGGCGGCTGCACCAGATTGTAGAGCGCATTCTGCCCTCAGTAAGGCACATCCACAAGCTGGTCGAGCGTTCGGCGGCCGTCGATCTCCTGAATCCCCATCCACAGCTTGGTGCCCGCCAGGTCGCGGGCGTCAGGAATGCGGTACTTCAGCACCCGCACATCGCCGGGCGGCACGTTCAGGAAGGCCCCCTCCGCTTGGGGCCGGTTCAGCGCCTGGCAGAACGCGCTGAAGCTCACCACTTGCGCCGACATGTTGTGCAGCGTCTGCTCGACGATGAGGTGCCGGCCGTCCCACCACGCCGTCCCGCGAACGTAGATGTCGCGCAGCTCGATCTTGAGGCCTTCATCGAAATGCAGGTCCAGTTCGTTCGGATACGACAGGTGCACGTCGACGCCCAGGGGCTGCACCGAGGCGATCTGCCGCGGCGGAATGGTGAACGTCAGCGGCTTCTCGAGCATCTCGCCCGCCGGCAGCTCGAAGAAGATCGGATTGGGTTCCACCGCCCAGCCCTTGGGCGGGTGCAGCTCGATCGTGCCGCTGATGTCGAAGGCGTAGTAGTTCTCCATCTTGAGCACGGGCGGCGGCTCGGGGTCGTGCAACTGGATCGCGGACGGCTCCACCCGGAAGCTGTCCTGCAGCAGGATCAGCGGCGCATCCACGTTCTCGACGATCAGCGGCATCGGGCTGAGCGGCACCTTGACCAGCGCCCCCTCATGCACCAGCTCTCGCCGCTGTCCGGAGAGCTCCATGGCCGTCGCCGCGGCGCCGGCATAGAGATTCAGCGGCGTCTCCGGCGGCGTCATGGCCCAGGTCCAGAGCACCAGCGTGTGACGCTCGGCACTCGAGAACAGGATGCCCACCCCGTCGTGCGGATACAGCAGCGCCGCCACGGCCCGTTGTCCCGCCAGGTGGTGAAACAGGGTGCGCAGCGGGATGTAGTCGTACGTGGGCTGCCAGTTCGTCCCGCCCGCCTCCTGGGCCAGCTCGAACGGCGCCGGGATGTACAGGCGGTCCGGGTTGACGGCCTTGGCCAACACGACGCGGCGGGCGGTGTCCGCCAGCAGCTGTTCGCGCGGCACGTTGTCACTCCGGTCCACACCGAGCGTCAGCCAGCGCTGCGTCCCGCCATAGACCGTACGCGCGTCGACTTCGCTGGTCGTATTCCGCACGCGCGGTTTCTCGAACCAGAACGCCAGGGCCCAGGGGATCGAACGGGCCGGGATCTCCGGCGGCACCCAGTACGAATGGGCGTGCAGCGGCAGGCCGGAGAGATCGAGCGCCGTCCGCTCGAGGTCGCCCGGTGCGCCGGGCAGCGTGCTGGCAGGGTCGGTGTCGAGGATGGAACGGGGCAGGATGAGTTCCGGCGCCGCGATGAAGCGCTCGACCAGCGACCGGATCCGCTGCACCGTGTTGGCGTTCCAGCCGTCGAACCCCAGTGACTCGATCCGCTCGTCGCCCAACTGCCAGGACATCAGGTAGCCGCCGAAATAAGCGAAGACCGGGCCGGCCAGCGTGTTCCAGTTGTCGTCAGACTGAACCAGGCGCCAGGTGGCGGCCCGCGGATCGGGCTTCTCGCGCGCGAAAGGCGAGAGAATGACGGCCGTCGTCTGGATCTGGTTACTGGCCAGCTCGCGGGCGAGGTTGGCGATCTGGCGCAGGTAGGCGACGTCGCTGTCGGTTTTGGGGGCGCCGACCATCGGCAGGCCGACCTTGACGGCCCCCACGTGAAACGCCTTGGCCAGTTCCACCACGCCGTACTCGTTGCTGTCGGGCCAGCGGCCGAGGGACAGGCCGAGGTCGATCTCGTGGATGTCGTGGTGCGGCATCGGGGGCAGGACAGCAAACTGGTGGGTGCGCTGCAGGATGGGGTCGCCTTCGACGAGCAGGGCGATCTGGGTGGTGTAGAGGCCGGGCTCCAACTCGGGCAGGGGGAGTTCGAAGGCGCGGGTGACCTGCGGCGCAACCTCCAGGGTGGCTTGAGATCGCTCACGGCCGCCGCCATCCACCACGGACACGTCGACATTGGCCTCCGCGAGCGTCGCGTTGTGGACGTCGAGCAGCACCGTGCCCCGCTCCCCGGGCAGCACCAGGCCTCCGGGGTTGGACAGGCCGAAGCGGATCCGCGGCATGCGGTGGACACGGATGTCGTCGAACCAGGCGTAACCGTCGACATCCTGGCGGACAATCGGGTCGGCGGTCTGCAAGTCGTGGCTGCGCCAGACATGGCGTTGCAGGATCCAGAGCTGCAGCCGTAGCGACCGGCCCTCGGGGTAGTCGCCGGGGAGCGAGATCGTCACGCGCTGCCACGGGTCGTCGGGGTCCGCGCCGCCGACGAGCGCGCTCACGCGATCGCTGCCCGGCACGCGCTGGCCGAAGCGATCCACCAGGTAGCAGGCCATGAACGCCCGCGCGTGCTCGAGGTTTCCCGTCCGTATAAAACCTTCGATCAGATAGTCGGAATCGGGGAAGATGACCAGATCCGTGTGGGCGTACTCGTACCCGATGCTGCCGCCGCGGACCCAGAACCGGAACGACGGCGGGGCCTCGTGCCCGATGTCGTAATCGAAAGCGCCCTCGGAGTACGACGGCAGCCCCGGCCCCTCAAACTGCGTCCAGTGCATGGGCGTCTCTTCGAAATTGCCCAGTGGACGCTCGTCAAAGTCAAATACCTTCACCTGGCGGAACACATCGGCATTGAGCAGCCCCCCGTCGCCACGCGCCGCCGGATCAGGCGTCTGCGCACCGGCCCCGCTGGCGAGGGCTGCGACCAGCCCCGCCACGAGCACCCGGCTCGGGAATCTCGGCGCGCGGAACCTGCGGCTGTTCATCTAGTATCGTCATCGGACGTTCCGCCGGGCGGGTCCAGCGGGCCCGCCGCCAGCCGGGTACTCAGAAGAGCGGCGGCTTGCCCAACTTACGGCGAATCGGCACGAATTGCCCGGCGTGCATGACCAGGTGGGTCCCCAGCAAGGTCAGCAAGGCCCCGACCGTAGGCACGTACTCGTTCATGGGAGGTGGGGTAGGGTCGTCGAGCTTGCCAGCGGGCGTGGCGTCGACGGCCGCCATCGACGCGCTCTTCATCGCGTCCAGTAGCCTGACGTACTCGGCCTTGGTGTGGAACTTGGCCGGGTCGTCGGAGGTGGCGGTTTCCTTCGTATAGGCCGCGGCGAAGCCGGCGGGCAGGTCGGGCGCTGGCTGCCCCAAAGCCTTCAGCATCTCGACACTGCTGGTGATGCTATGGCCGAGCTGCCAGGCGATGTGATTGGTATCGGGCACCGAGCGCACCAACAGCTGGTCGTCGGCGAGGTCGTCAATGTAGCTTCCGGTGACCATATAGCTGAATTCGATGACGTTGCGGATTGCGTCTTTGGCGTCCACAGCAGTGCCTCCTGTCGGTTGATGTACGGCCCGTCCGCGCGTGACAATAGGATCGTATGCTACCATGCTCGCGATCGTCGGGTGGTGACTCGGCCCGCCGGAGTGATTGATGACGCAAATCCTCGGCATTCTGAATGTTACGCGCGATTCGTTTTCTGATGGCGGACGATTCCTGACGCCGGCGGCGGCGATTGGGCAGGCGCGGCAGCTCGTCGCGGCTGGGGCGGACCTGGTCGACGTGGGGGCCGAGTCCACCCATCCCGACGCCGAGGACGTGCCCGCCGACGAAGAGATCACCCGGCTTGCGCCGGTGGTGCAGGCGCTGCGCGCCGACGGCATTCGGGTGTCCGTCGACACCTGCAAGGCCCCCGTCATGCAAGCCATGCTCGACCTGGGTGTCGAGATGATCAACGATGTGTCGGGCCTGCGTGACCCGGCGGCAGTCGATGTGCTGCGCGAGGCGGACGCGCGGGTGGTCGTGATGCACTCGACCGCGACCGAAGCCCGGGCCGAACGGGTCGACGTGGACCCCAAGACAATCGTCGAGCGGATCGTGGCGTTTCTTGAGCGGCGTGTGACGGAACTGACAGCGGCGGGGATTGCTCGCGAGCGGCTGATTCTGGACCCGGGCATGGGGTTTTTCCTGGGCCGCGACCCCCGCGCGAGCACCGCCGTGCTGGGGCAGCTCAAGCGGCTCCAGACGCTGGGGCTGCCGCTGTGCATCTCGACCTCGCGCAAGTCGTTCATCGGGGCGCTGCTGGGCATTGCCGACCGGCCGCGGCCGGTCGATGAGCGGGCGGCCGGAACGCTGGCGACGGAGCTGTGGGCGGTGAACGCGGGGGTGGCGTACATAAGGACGCATGATGTGCGGGCGCTCAAGGACGGGATGACGCTGTGGCGGGAGATGCAAAAGGAAAAACAATGAGTGCGGGATGGGTGGAGGAGTAGTCACTCTCCACTCGGCAGTGGTGGGGAGCGGTCAGTTGCAGCGATGTGGCGTGTGGCGCAGCGGTACGCGCCGCGCAATCAGAACGGCGGAATGACAAGTGCAAGAATGGGGCGCGGGTGGCCGGGGCCACGTGAGCGGGGCATCATCGATCACTGGCGCCGCTTTCCCTTATGCCCCCTTGGTCGATTAGAATGCGGAGATGGTGCAGAGGTTGCGGAAACGGCGTGTGCTCAAGTGGATTGGAACAACAGTCTGTCTGCTGGTTGCTGCGTCTATGGTAACGAGCTTCTTTCTCTGCTCTGACTGGGTTCCGATCGAGCACCTCTGCCTCGGCATGGGCAACGGCAACATCACAGTGCTTGTTAACTCGGAGATGGTTGGCGCATCTCCCCATTTCGCGACTTGGACGCCCCGAGGCCTGGATTCGGAGGATCTGCCGCATGTGCTCTGGCTCGAAGTAGATCCCATGCTCGGGTCTTTTCGCATGCCGCTCTGGATTCCGCTGCTGATTCTTGCAGTGCCGACCATCGTCCTCTGGCGACTGGATCGGCGCGGTACGACTGACGGCGCGCCCTGCGGGATCAAGGGGTGGTTGACGCCCCGGCGTCCAGCGCGGATAACCGTCTGGCAGGTCATCGCGTTCACCGTGTTGCACGTGGCGTTGGTTCTTGGGTTGAATATGGTATTGGTGTTGCTGCGCGTGTCTCCCACAAAGTACGTGAGCGAGTCGACGTATGTTCTCCTATCCGCAATACTCGGGGCCTTCCTGTTCAGTGCACCGATCTTCGGATACTTCTGGGCACGTGCGCTCAAGAACTACCGCAACCTCCTTCTTGCGGTTTACTATCCGCACATGTGCCTCACCTGTGGCTACGATCTGACTGGAAACGTGAGCCGAGTCTGCCCCGAATGCGGCACGGCGCCCGTCCGAAAGGGGGTTCAACATGACGGAGCGATCGACACCGAGCGTTGACCCACCGCGCGGCGTATCGGCGGAGGTGGACGACGCAATGGTCCCCACGTCCGACGCGGCGGCCAATCAAGGGGCGTCGACAGCCCCGCCGGGCATCATTGCGGGGATCCGGTACAACCCCACGGGCTTTGTCGCCATCATGGTGGCCGCGCTGGTCTTCTGTGTTGCCGGCGGCGTCATGATCTACGTTGCCAGCACGCGTGGCAGCGAAGCGGGCACCCCCATGATGCTGGGGGCACTTCAGCTTTGCGCCGGGCTCGTCCTGCCGCTGTTTCAGCCCTGGCGCCGCAAGCGGCAGCAGGGCTACGTCGAGCAGTTGCGCGGCCGCGTGATCGGCTTCGGCTGGGGGGCGGTAATGGCCGGCGTGATGGGATTGATGCTGCTCACGATGGTCATCGACGCCTGGACGACGCCGCCCATGCGGTTCGTGCTGCCGCCGGGCCAACAGAACAATCCCCAGGCGAAGCAATGGCTGGCCAACTACCAGCGTGAGCAGGAGATCAGCCGCTGGGTCGGGACCCTGGCCGCCCCATTGCTGCTCATTGGCGCGGGCGTGCTGGGGTGGCTGGCGTATCGTGCCAACCAGAAGCTCGGCCGGGCGCGCGGCCAGTGCCGCGAGTGCGGCTACGACCTGCGCGGCCTTACTGAGCACCGCTGCCCGGAGTGCGGCAAGCCGTTCGACCCGGCCGACCTGCTGCCCAAGCCGCCCAAGCGCGTGCTGCCTGGCTGCGACGCCTGCGGCCGGCCGTGGCGAATGGGTGACGGCGCGTTCTGCCCGCAATGCGGGGTGCCTTATCGCATGAAACTGCTGGCTCGGGACCGGGCAGCGTCAGATACCGAGGAATAGTCGACTGCGGGCAGGCCTGCCAGCGGATCACCCGGGGCGGGCCCGCGAGCCACCGTCAAGGCATAGATGGGCTTTGCACCCGCGCGGCGCAGCACCTTTGCGACTTCGCAAACCGTCCCCCCGCTGAGAATCAGGTTGTCGACGATGCACACGGCCTTGCCGCGCAGCCGATCGGGCCGCAGGCGCGCCCAGCGCGCCGGCGCAAAGCACCCCTTCACGTTTGCCAGCCGCTCGGTCTTGGTGACCATGTCCACCTGTGTCGGGGTGTCGATGGACCGCGCCACTGCGGCCACGACCGGTCGCCGCATCTCGCGCCCCAGCGCCTCCGCCAGCAGCCGGGCGTGATCGCAGGGACGCTGCAGCCGGCGCCGCCAGCTCATGGGCACCGGCACCAGCAAGTCGATGGTGCCGCCCCAGTCACACCCCCGCAGCGTTTCCGCCAGCAGCCGCCCCAGAAACCGCGCATTCCGTGCTTGGCCGGCGTATTTGAGACCCAGCAATGCCGAACGCAGGGCGGGCGTGTACGGCGCGACGCGGGCCACCGCCTTGAGGTTCCAGTACGGCTCGGTGCGACAGCGGGCGCAGTACTTCTCGTGAATGGCCGGCGGCGGCATCGTCCGGCCGCAGCGCGGGCAATAGGGGTGGTCCGCGGCCGCGGTGATCTGGTCGTGGCAATCATGGCAGGCCAGCCCGCTGCCCGTGGGGATGGCGCGGCCGCAGGCGACGCAGGTCTGCGGGAGGACGGCGTCGACCAAGGCGCCGGCGATGGCCCGCACGGCGCGGACACCGGCGGCGCGGGGCGACGATCCGGTCGTTGCAGGTGGCGGCACCGATGCAGACCCCCGGTTCATGGCGTTACTCGCTGTTGTCCTCCGCCGGGCCGGATTCTTCGGCGGGGGCCTGGAAGGGTTCGGGCTGCGGCTGGCCGCTGGCGTCGATCTGGATCTTCTGAATGCGCTGCTCGGCCTGGTCGAGGATCTTGCGGCAGTGGTTGGCCAGCGTCATGGCCTCTTCGTAGCGGGCGATGGACTCCTCGATGCCGATTTCGCCGGACTCCATGGCGTCGACGATGGCCTCGAGGCGTTCCATGGCGGCTTCGAACTTGAGGTTTCTGGTGGACTTGCTCATCTGGGCCTTTCCTGGGTTTCCGGGGGCATGATGCGACCGGGCCGGGGCGGGGTCAAGCCGGGGGGTGGTGTGGCCGGATTGGATTTTGACAATGGGCGAGGCTTGTCGCATACTTCGCTGTTCACACACGCGTGGTCGCGAGGTTGGCCAGTGCCGGGCAACGCGCCGGCGGCGGCGACACGCAGCCTGTGACCGGTAACGAAAGATGTAGGGAGTCAGCCATGGCCGGTCGTCCCGCCAGTGCTCAGAGCGGTCAGTCCCCGTTGCTGTATTGGGTGATCGCGTTTGCGATCCTGATGATGGCGTCGCTGGGGCTGTTCATCTTCCAGCTCACGCAGAACCAGTCGATTCTGAATCGAGCGCTCGACGCCGAGACGCGCATGGAGCGGTATGGCCGGCCGCCGTCGTACTACGACCAGGAGGCCGACGCCCGCGGGACGAACGTCTTCGCCGCCATGGAGAATGACCTGCGGCGCGTGGCGACCGCGGTCACCGGCGACGCCGAGGATGTCGGCATGGCGATCGTGCGCAAGGTGGACACGGCGATCCAGGAAGTGGCGCAGAACAAGTCGCACCTGGTGTCGACGGGGCTGACGCTGTTGTCGGCCTTCCGCGAGCTCAACGACGCGCACAGTGCGGAGCTCAACCGCGCCAACCGGGCCGAGGCGAAGATCGGCGAGTTGCAGGCGGAGAACGAGTCGGTCACGGCGCAGCTCGCCGCGTCGCGGCAGCAATTCGAGGAAGAGGCGGCGGCGCTCCGCGCCAAGCTGGAGCAGGCCCAGGCGGAGAAGCTCGACAGCCTGGATGCCAAGGACGAGCAGCTCAGCAGTGCCCAGGACAAGATCAGCAGCCTGGAAGAGCAGATCATCCGCATGGAGCGCGAGCGGATTGCGCTGGAGCGCGAGAAGGACGTCGAGATCTCACGGCTGCAGAACCAGGTCGAGATGCTGCAGGACCAGGTGCGGGTGTTGCGTCCGAGCACCTTCGACCCGACCGACATTCTCACCAAGGCGGATGGCCAGATCCTGCGGGCCGTGCCGGGCAGCGAGGTGGTGTACATCAATCTCGGCGCGACCGACGACGTGAAGGTCGGCATGCGGTTCGAGGTCTACTCGCAGACGCGCGAGGTGCCGGAGGGCCTGCGGGGCAAGGCGTCGCTGGAAGTGGTCACCGCGATGGAGCAGACCGCGGAGTGCCGCGTGACGCGGCGCGAGCCCGATCAGCCGATCATCGAGGGCGACGTGATCGTGAACATCGCCTATGAGCGGCAGCGCAAGCCGCGCTTCGTGGTGCGGGGCGAGTTCGACCTGAACTATGACGGCGTGCCGGATCTGGATGGTGCGGTGCGCGTGGCCAACCTGATCGACCAGTGGGGCGGCCAGGTCGTCAACGAGCTCGATGAGCGGGTGGACTTCGTGGTCATTGGCCTGGCGCCGGACGTGCCCGAGCTGGACGCCGATCGCCCGGTGAGCGAGATCGTCGCCCACCAGGCCGAGATGAAGGCGCTCATGCTCGAGCGTTTCCGCGACCTGGTCGAGAACGCGTCCAAGATGTACATCCCGGTCATCACGCAGAACCAGTTCCTGTACCTGACGGGTTACGTGCAGCGGTAGGCCCGCGGTCCGGGGGGCGTGGGCGCGGGGACGTGGGCGCTGCCGGCCTCGCGCGCCGACGGCGCCCGATGCGGGCAGCCACGCCGTGAGCACCTGTCGGGGATTCCCTATTCGCCGTTCGACTGGTCTGGTTGGCCGCGCTGCGCGCTCAGCCGGCGGGCAAGCTGCTCGTGCTCCCGGGCGGCGGCGGTGTCGCCCTTGGCCTGGCGGTAGAGCCGGGCGAGCATCTCGTGCGGCAGCGGCTGGTCGGGGGCCTGGCCGGCGGCGACCTTGAACGCCTGAATGGCCCAGTCGACCTGGTTGAGCTTCGCCAGCGCCATGCCGAGGTTGATGTGCGTCAGCGGCCGGTGGTGCTGGAGCGACGCGGCGCACATGTGCCGATAGACGGCGTCCTCGAGTTGGCCCTGCTGCGCCAGTGCCACGCCCAGGAAATCATGCGCTTCGGCGTCGTCGCCGTCGATCTCGAGCGCCTTGCGCAGCACGTCCTCGGCCTCGGCCCAGCGCTGCTGCTGCAGGTAGATGCGCCCGATGTGCACGTGCAGGTGCGGCAGGCGCGGGTCGATCTTGCGTACGGCCTCGAGCATGCGCAACGCGTCCTCGACCGCGCCGCGCGCAAACAGCACTTCGGCCTGCAGCATCGCCGCCAGCGGGTGGACTTCCGGCTGCGCCCCGAGGTTGCCGAGTACGTCCTCGGCCTCGTCATGGCGCTGCAGCCCGACCAGGCACAGCGCCAGGCGGCTGCGCAGCTGCGGCTGATCCTCGCGCTGCAGCAGCTCACGCAGCAGATCGTGGGCTTCCTGCAAGCGCCCGGCGGCGAAGTGCACCTGGGCCAGGTTCTGCTTGCGATCACGAATGCAGCGGTCGACCGCACGGGCCTGGTCGTCATCCGGCGCCTCGATGTAGCCCAGGGCGGCGAGCTGGCGCAGCACCTCCTGGGCCTCGTACGGGTCCTCGACGTGCCCGTCGCGATGGACGCCATCGTTTGGGTGCTCTCCCTCGTAGGTGTCGACGTGCTCGGGCGCGACGGGCTCGCTGAAGATCTGCGTGAGCGCCGTTCCGTCCATGTCGTTCGGCACCGGCAGCCCGAGCATGGTCAGCACCGTGGGCGCGATGTCCAGCAGGGACGCCCCGTGCACCAGGTCGTCCTGCTTGATGCCCGGCCCGCGCACCGCGAGCACCCCGTAGCGGCGGTGCCAGGCGACCGGGTTGACGCCGGGACCGATCTTGCGGTTGGGGTCATTGGGATCGATGCGCAGCCAGGGCCGCAGCGCCCCGCTGTAGTAGCCGTGGTCGGACAGCAGCACCACCGTGGTGTCGGGCCCGACGAGTTCCAGCAGCCGGCCGAGTAGCAGGTCGTGGAAGCAGTAGCACGCGCTCATCACGTGGCGGTAGAGCTCGAAGTCCTCGTCGCTCACGTGCTCCATCTTTGGCGGATGGTACTCCATGAACGCGTGGCCGAAATGGTCGATCGCGTCGTAATACACCGCGGCGAAGTCCCACGTCTCGTGCTCGAGCAGGTGTGTCGCGGCGTTGTGCATCGTCGCGCACTCGGCGAGCAACTGGCACAACGCGGCGAGCCGCCGATCCTCCGGCTGGCGGATGCGCTCGGCCTGCGGCACGAACGGCAGGACCTGTTGCGGCGTGATGTCGTTGATGGATACGCGCAGCGCCTTGAGCGTGTCGAGCAGCGCCGGCGGGTGGACCGCGCTTGCGCCCAGCGGGTAGCGCTGCTCGTGGGCCGGGTTGGTGCTGCGCTGGTAGCGGTCGCTCACGACAACGCCGTTGATCGGCTCGGCGGGGTGCGACGCGAACCAGCCCAGTACGCACGAGCGCAGCCCGTTCTGGCTGAGGATGTTCCAGATGGCCTTCGCCTGGCGCGAGGTGCTGGCGACCGGACGAATGTGGCCGCGGCCGTCCGGTTCGATGAAGCCGAGAATGCCGTGCTTGTCGGCGCGTTTACCGGTCGCGATCGAGTTCCACAGGATCGGCGAGAGCACCGGGTGCAGCGTGGCGAGCTTGCCCATCACGCCCTGCTCGATGAAGCGCTGCAGGTTGGGCATCTGGCCGCCGTCGAGCAGCGGCTGGATCATCTGCCAGTCGGCCGCATCCCAGCCGATCAGCAATACGCGTCGGGCCCGTCGTTTCGCCAAGGCGCCACTCCCTGTCGCATCTGTGAAAAGAGACAGCCGCCACGATAACCGTGACGGCTGCCTGTGCAAACATCCAGCCAGTGGAGAGGCCTGCCAGACGTGGGCAGGCATTTCGGGATCAGGCTCGTGACGGCGACTGCGCTATGGGCGGCGCCGCAACCACGCCGCGGCACCGAGCGCCAGCGCGGCGAGCGAGCCCGGTTCGGGCGTGATGGCCGGCTCATTGGGGTCTGAAGCGTACGCGGCTGCGATGAAGTCGATGCCGATGCCGGGCCCGGTCCGGAGCAGCAGCCAGGCGTAGTGCGTTTCGCTGCCGACCATGAACTTGAGCCCCAGAAAGCCCTGCGCGTCATCCGCGAAGCCGCCGTAGATATCGCCGTTGTACAGCGATGCCATGCAGATCTGGTCGTTCGGTGCCGAGCCCATGAATTCCTGCAGCTCATCCACGGAAACGTCGAAATCCAGGCGATCGGCATAGTCAATGTAGTCGCCGACGTAACCGACGATGCCGTTGTCGGCCTGCTTCGTGTAGACGTTGGATTGCCAGTAGGGCTGAGAAAACTGGCGCTTGTAATTGAACTCGAAGTCGTCGGCGCCGTCCCCGTCGATATCCCAGGTGACCGCGTTCGCCCCGGGCAACCCGGGTTCCGGGACGTCCGGCGGGGCGATTGCCGAGATCAGCCCGCCATAGGCCTGGGTGCCGGCGGCCAGCATGGCGGCACCGGCCAGCCCCTGCGTCAGGACCTTGTTCTGTTTCTTGCTCGCGTGCTTACGACTCGCGTTTCTTCGGGCCATGACTGTGCGTACTCCCCTTTCTTGCAGGCAGACTTCTCGCCACCCGCCGTGCGTCGCAAGCATGGAAGCCTGTGGGAACTGATCGACGCCGACAAGCGAAGAGGGTGCGTTGCTGCGCTGCCCGCGTGCCCCTGTGTTCCTTGTTCGCCTGTCTGGCCGTTACGACTCGTGCAACCACCGCCGGTTCGGCAGCGGCCGGGTCGTGGCCGGCACTCTGAGATACCTGAGATTCCGCCCAATGGTAGGCCCCCCTGAGAACCGCAAGTCAAATCGGTTCCGGAAAAAGATGACGCGGCTGTCAGCTTCGTCGCGACGTTATCAGAACCCGGGTCGGCGCCGGGATCGACCGCCGCACGCCAGGCGCGGGCATGCCGCTAGCTGAGTTGTGGCGCGTGGGTCCGCTGGGGGTCGCGCTGCCGCGGCCGGAGGAGCGCCGGGATGGCCCCGCCAAGCTCCTCCAGCCGCCAGCGCTGCTCGGGATCCGGCTCATCGCGCGCCGTCGACGTGACGGCGTTCATGAGGCCGTAAACCGAGTGGTCCGATGCGGCGGTGAAACGACGCACGATCTCATCGAGGTGCCGGCCGACAAGGCCTGTTCGCTGGCGCAACAGCGCCGGGAACAGGTGCAACGACAGGTTGGCGGCCGCGCGCACCGCGGACCGCACCTGCGCGACAGGCACCTCGAATGCCTCCGGAGAGCAACATGTTTCAACCGCCGATCGCAATTCCGCACGGGTTGCCTCGATGCAAAAAGGTGAGGCATCGGGCGCGATGCGTTGTACCGTACAGCTCTGCGTGGTCTCGCAGAGAATCGCGCCGTTGTCGCAGACTTCACGGTAGAGGAAGGGATGCATGCAGACCGCGTCCGCCGCAGTCATGACCGCGACGCCGGGACGCATGAAGTCCGCGGCCCGCACCTGAAAGCGGTCTGGCAACACGCCCCGCAAGAAACAACGGTCCGCGTGCTGCATGCTGTCTTTCAGCTGGCCACCCTGGCTCGCGAGCACGTCCTCAAAGAGAACGCGGATATCATCGACTGCCGGTAGCAGCTCGGCCGACAACGCCGACCCTCCATCACGCCGACCCCGGGATTGGGCCGGGACTGGTCGCTGATTCGCCGGAACACCCGTCCGAGGTGGACCCGATCCACCGGCGGGAAAGATACCCGGTCTTGGGAAGAAAAACAAGCGAAACGTTGCTGCTCCGTGTGAAGATGGGAAGGCGGAAACGATTACGTTTCGCTCCCACCGAGAGTTACGCCGCGCTGAATTCTGTGTCACTCCGCGGCGTTACGCTGCCGGCGCCGCGTGCGTGCACGCTCGCGACGGGCAGCACAGACGCGCGGTGCGGCTGCGGGCATGCCGCAGGCCGCGCACGCTGGCGCGCGGCTGTACCGTTTCAGTGTCGCGCGTCGCCCGCAGCACATTGGTTGCAGCGCATTGGTCGCAGCGCATTTCACCTGCTTTTGCCATCCGTTTGTTGTAAAATGAAACCTGTCGCCGTCACGTCGCTCAGCGGTGAACACCTCGGGAACCGACAGGAGGCCAATCATGCACTGCACGTCCACGGGATTTGCTCTTGGTATGGCGTTTTGTCTACTACTGCTGGCGGGGGTCCACCAGAATGTCGCATCCACCACCGACGCATCGGGCCCGCGCGGCTGCATCGTCGACTGCGCCAACAGCGAGGAAGAGCCTTGTGGTGAACAAGTCAATGGCGGCTGCTGCTGCGAAGGCCCGCCCGCATTCTCGCCGCTGGCCTGTGGTGACATCGTCTGCGGCAATGCGTGGTACGATGGCAGCTTCCGCGACACCGACTGGTACGAAATGGTCCTCACCGAGCCGCGTGCGATCCGTGTCAGCCTCACCGCCGAGTTCGCGGCGCTGCTGGCCCTGGTCGAGACCGATCCGCCGGGCAGCGGCGACTGCGCGGACATGACCGGGCTTCTCGACCCGTACGTGATGGTCGAGCCGTGTGAAGCGGGCGTCTTCGAGGTGACGCTGCCCCCGGGCAACTGGTGGATCCACGTGTCGCCGCAATTCGCGATGGAGAACTACCTCTGCGGCACGGGCCCCGGACCTGACGGTGAGTGGAGCTACACGTTGCAGGTCGAATGCCTCGGCGCCTGTTGCCTCGACGTGGCGCCCTACTGCGTCGTGACGTGGCCGTCCGAGTGCGCCGGCACGTTCCTCGGCGCCGGCTCCCAGTGTGCTGAGACTGATTGCAACTACAACGGCATCTCCGACAACTGCGAGATCGCCGCCGGCCTGGCCGAAGATTGCGACGGCAACGAAGTGCCCGACGACTGCGATCCGGACTTCGACCAGGACGGTCTGATCGACGCCTGCGATCCCGATATCGACGACGACGGCGTGCCCAATGACAGCGACGTGTGTGACTATACGCCGCTGAACCTGCCGCCCGGTATGCTCGAAGCCGACGGCAGCGTCCGCGGCGACCTTGACGGCGACTGCGACGTCGATCTCGACGACGTGACGATCATGCAGGCACGCTTCACGGGACCGAACAGGTCGCACTGACAAGCGCGTCGCCACACGCGCAGTGCCCCTACTCGGCTTCGAACAGCAGCAATTCCGACTGCATGGGTGCGCCCAGACGCACTCGCAAGCCCTCCTGCATCAACTGCCTGCCACTGCGCAGAATCGTCGCCGAGTCATTGTCCAGGTACACGCGGTACCGCTGATCAATACGCAAACCGCGCGGTCGGACGCACCGCGCATCCTCGGCCGGACCAGCCAATCGAAACACGCCCAGCGCTCCGCGTAGACGATCGGCCGCGGCAAGCTCGAGAGTACACCAGCCCTCTGGATCGACACCCGGCAGCACGGGGTCATGATGATACACGTCTGCCGTCGCAATCCAGGGCCGAATGCGCTGCTTGAATAGCGTCACCGCACGCTGAATGTGTTTGCGTGCTGCCGGGCTCGCGTCTGCCTGCCGCGGCCCGCAAAGTACCCGACCCGATACGGCCCGCTGGGCGCCGCAGCCGAGTTGCACGACGCGAGTTTCACGTTTCCACCAGCGCTGGCAGAGCAACTGGCGGCTCGTTTCGAGGCGGACTTCTATGGCACGATGACTGAGACAGTCCCGACCATGTTCCCACCGAACGCCGAGCGCGACGTCATCGCTTGGGTCGGCTCGGAAGCTGTCCTTGCCGACCATCGCGCGGCGATCGCCCTGATGCGGAACTTCCCGACGTTTGACTTGGCGGCGGCGCTGGAGGCAGTCGATGTGCCGATCCGGTGTATCAACGCAGCGCCATGGACTAACGGGGGCATGCCGACTGCGATCGAAACCAACCGCCAATACGCAGACTTTGATGCGGTAATCATGGACGGCGTCGGGCATCATCCGATGCTGGAGGAACCGGAGACGTTTCGCGTGGGCCTGCGGGCCCTGATCGACGGCATCGCGGAACGACATTGAGACGCCGGCGACGCGATGCGAGCAGCCCGGCGTATCGCACTGACAGACGGTCGTGCCCTTGAGGCCGACGGCGGGGGACGAAGCGCTGGAACAGCATACGCTGATGCTCGTATCAGCGACCCACCCCCAGTCGGCATCGTTGGTAGCATGCGCGGCGGGCTACAGCTCGCGCTCGCTCTCCGCGGGTCGGTACGCCGCACGACGGAGCCGGTCGTTGATCGCCAGCCCCAGCCCTGCATCAGGCAGCGCGGCCGCGACGATAACATCGAGTTCTAACGCGTCGAGTCGGTGAAGTGCTTCGAAGAGATTGGCCGCCGCCTCTTGCAGATTACCGCGTGGCGAGAGTACCTCAACGGCCGCGTAGCGTCCGGACGTCGACGATGGTCGTAGCGTCAGCAGCCCTGCGCGGGGCATCACCGGAACGCTGGCGCCCGCCTCACAGAAAACCAGCGGCGTTCGCGGCGCGTAGTGCCGTGGGTATTGGCCGGGCGACGTTGGGCGGCTCGGGGCGGTGATCTGACGCCGCACCGGACCCACGACGCTCTCGATATCTTCCACGGGCGTGCCACCGGCGCGAAGCAGAGTGGGTACGTGCTCCGTCAACGACACGATTGTCGATTCGATTCCGACACGACACGGGCCGCCCTCCAGCACCAAACCCACGTCCTCACCGAACTGCTGGCGGACGTGCTCAGCTCGGGTCGGACTGATTCTGCCGAACCTGTTGGCGCTCGGGGCGGCCACCGGCAGGCTCGCCGCTGCTATCATTGCCAGCGCCCGCGGATGGGCGGGCATCCGCAGGGCGACCGTCGGCAACCCGGACGTGACAATCTCGGGGATCTGGTCAGCCTTGGGAAGGACGAGCGTCAGCGGGCCGGGCCAGAAGCGCCGCGTCAGCATCATGGCGGCCTCCGGCCACTCACGCACGACTCGCCCGGTCTGTGTGATCGAAGAGACGTGGACGATCAGGGGATCGAATCGCGGTCGCCCCTTGATCTCGAAGACCCGCGCCACGGCCGTTGCGTCCAACGCGTTTGCGCCCAGGCCATACACGGTCTCGGTGGGGAAGGCGACGACGCCGCCACTTTGTAGCATGCGGGCCGCTTGGCGCAGGTCTTCGGCTGGCTTGCGAATCTCCGCTTGGTACCTCGATAGCGTCAGTATCCGTTCCGCCGCCTCGCCGATGTTTCCGGCAATCGAAGCATCGGGTGGCAATTCGTCCAGGTGCTGCTTGCCGTGGCCCGTCAGCACGTAGACCCCTTGCGCCCCCACGGAGCTGGCCAGTTCGACGTCGCACGGGTGATCGCCGACGGTAAACGACCGGCGCAGGTCGAGCCGGTGCTGCGTCGCGGCTTTCCACAGGAAGTGGGGCTTCGGCTTGATGCACGCACAGCCGTCCTGGCGACTGTGCGGGCACACGTAGACGTCCTTCACATCGATACCCGCTTCCGCCAGTTGGGCGACGACAAACGCATTGACTCGGTCGGCATCCTGCCGCGTGATCGCCCTCTTGGCGATGCCGGACTGGTTGGTGACGATGAACAGGAGGAAGTCCTGTTGCAGGTGGCGTAGTGCGTCAAACGTCTCGGGCAGGAAGACGACCTGCGATTCGTCGCGCAGATCGCCGCGATCCTCGATAATGGTCCCGTCGCGGTCCAGGAACATTCCCTTCAACATGATTCTGCTCCGGGCTCGACAGATCCAGGTACGATGAGGGTCTTGATCACTTGATCATCTGTTCGAAGAGATACGGTTCTGAGGACCATTCCGGGTCGGCTCCGCCGCCGAGCCCGTTGCCTTGGGCACCACGCAAGAGCACCTTCTCCACGCCAGTGCGGCAGGTTGGGCTGGCATTTGCTCGAGCGCGGACGCGGACGTTGGCCGGGTCAGGGTAACGCGGCCCGAGTCGCGGGTTCAAGTGTGGGTGGAGCAGTTAGCCCGCGAGGCCGCCGTCGGGCGTCCGCCTTTGGGTGAGAGTTCATGATCCGGCAGCCGTTCCGTCAGCCAGTCGAGTTGTTCATCCGTGAGTTTGAGCATGCTCAAGTATACGGAATACACAGGTGTCGAGTTTTGGGATAGGTTCTAGAAATGCACCCGTCTTGGCGCTGTCAGTTCATCCACCCGCGTCCATCGCGTCGCATCCATGATCTGCTCCCGTGACGCCTGCACCAAGATGGCACTCCGCACGTTGATTTCACTCGCCCGATGCCAACGCGGCAAGTGCCGTTCAGTACCGCCCCGCCGCACGTCGCGCTTTTCGCACGCCGCGCGGCGCGGTACGCTGCCCGCGTCGCGAGCAACCCGCGGACGGGTCGCACAGTTTCCGAAGGATCGAGAGTCTGACCATGAAAGCCAACGGAACCACCCTGAACTTCACCCGCGGTACCAAGCAACCCACCGGCCAGGTGCTGATCGTGCCGTTGCCGGCCAAGCCTCAACCGCCGATGGAACTCGTCACGCGGGCCGATCGGCTGTGCGACGACGCCGTCTCCGAACTGCTCCATGTCAAAGCGGTACGTGAGGAGATCGGCCACATCAGCCATACGACCTCGTCCGGCAAGTGTCGCCGCGTGCTGGTGGTGAGCCTGGGAGATATCGACAAACTCGACGGGCACCAGCTTCGCGTTGCCGGCGCCGCCGCCCTGCGCTGGCTTGTCAGCGAGCGGATCGACAACGCCGCCCTCTGGATCGACGGACTCGAGGCCGGCGGCATCGACAACGCGCCGGCCGAGTGGGCCACTGGTATGGCCCTGGCCGGGTTCAAGTTTACGAGTTACAAGGAGCCCGACGAGAAACGGCCGGCGAAGATCCGCATCCAGGTCTGTGCCAGCAGCGATGGCCGCGCCAGCCGCGCCATGCAGGACATCCGCGCCGCACACACGCTCGTCGACGCGGTCAATTACACCCGCAGCCTCGCCCACGAGCCGGCCAATATCCTCAATCCCACGACACTGGCCGCCGAAGCACGCAAGCTCGGCCGCCAGGACAAGCTCAAGTGCACGGTCTTCACCGCGGACCGCCTCAAGCAGATGAAAGCCGGCGGCTTGCTCGCCGTCGGCCAAGGCGCCGCGCACAAGCCGTGCCTGATTCAGCTCGAATATCGTGGTGCACCCAGTGCTCGCGCCCGCACCGTACTCGTCGGCAAGGCGATCACCTTCGATACGGGCGGCTACTGCCTCAAGCCGCGGACCAGCATGGAGGACATGAAGTTCGACATGATTGGCGGGGCAACGGTCCTCGGTGTGCTCAAGGCCGCGGCGGACCTGAAGCTCAAGTGCAACCTGGTCGGGCTGGTCGCCGTTGCCGAGAACAGTGTCAGCGAACACGCCTACCGCCCCGGCGACATCATCACGATGATGAGCGGCAAGACTGTCGAAGTGACCAACACCGACGCCGAAGGCCGCCTCGTGATGGCCGACGCCTTGTGGTACGCCCAGCAGAAGCTCAAGCCGGCCGCCCTGATCGACGTCGCCACGCTCACCGGCGGCGTGGGGCTGGCGCTGGGCACGGCCGCGGCCGGCATCATGGCCACCGACGACCAACTGGCCGCGGACCTCGGGGAGGCGGGCCGCAACACGCACGAGCGGCTGTGGCGTCTGCCGTTGTGGGACGACTACAAGGAGCTGCTCAAGAGCACCGAAGCCGACATCCGCAACTCGGGATCCAAGCGCGACGCGCACTGCATCCAGGGTGGCATGTTCCTCAAGGCGTTCATCCAGGAGGGCACCGCCTGGGCCCACCTCGACATCGCCGCCGTCGCCAGCAGCGACGACGCCACGTCCCCTTCGGGCAAGGGCGCCACCGGCTTCGGCGTGCGGCTGCTGACGGCCTACCTGCGGCAGCGGGGCGGGTAGGACGGCAGGCGACCGTGCTTCATGGGGAGACCGCCAGGGGGAAAAATAGGGCGGTCGGGGTGACGTTCTCAGGAGGGGGTTGGGTTTCGAGCGAGGGGGCCATCAAGTGTGGATTCTTCGGGGAACCAATCCTCTCGATGGCCTAAGAACGTCGTACCCTGCGGACCGCCCGTGACGTAGCAGCGAGGGACCAACCCTCGCACAGGCTCCAGAAGACGGCATCGGGCAAGCGTCCGTGCTTGCCGATGCGATCGTCTCATCCACGGCCCTTCCTTGAGCCGCGCCAGCGATGGGGTCGCTTCCGACCCACTCGCTACGCCCGGCAGGAACCATGTCTCAGTTGGTGACGCTGTGTCCACTTCCCAACCGGGCCACTACTATAATAGCACAAGTTCTTATCGGTGCGGCTGGTAATTTTACCAATCTTACCACTTTTCGGCTATTCTTTTGGGAACATGGCGAACAGCGGGCGATCGAGCCCCATATATGGACGCACTCTTCTGGCGCACCACAATATATCGGATTCGCTGGTTTGTTAAGATTGGGTTAATTTTGACGGTCGTGACAGGCTGTCAGTAAAACAGGCCATTTCTGCTGTGTTAAGGTGCGATGTTCTCCTGGCCCGTCCGCCGCAATACCTTGCGCAAGAGCAGGTAGTTCTCCCCACGATAGCGGGTTACCTCGGCGGAGATGATAAACTCGGCAAAGCCGACTTCGGCCTCCCGCTCCATCGTCTCCAGCCACTGGTTCTCGAGCACGATCATCGAGCGCGGCACCTGGCCCTCGCCTTCCATATGGAAGATGAACCGCGCCCGGCCGCTGTCGTGCACCAGCCGCCCCGGCCGCTCGACGAGCACCGTACCCTCCATCAAGGCCCCCGGCCGCCCGTCCTGCTCGGTGCTCTCGCCATCCGTCCGGTCGTCGCTGCGTGGCTGGATCGGGGCCGTCCGATCGTGTGCCGCGACCAGGTTGCGCAAGATCGTCGCCTGGGGCGGCTTGCGCAGGGTCGTCCGGGGCGGGGTCGCCTGTGTCGTGGGTTGGGTTGTCGCCGGCTGCGTGGTGGCCTTGTCATCCGCGGCGATCGCACCCGCGAGAAACAGCGCACATACCCCCGCCAGCATCCATCGCATCATCACAGCACCTCCGCGTTGCAAGGCCGTACTCCACCGTTACCGGACGTCCGCCGCGTATCCTAACACATTTCCCCGCCGGTCCTATCGGCGAGTATGCCCGGTGAATCGACCGATAGTAATTGGCGGCGGAGATACGATCCATGAACGAAGTCGTGATCTATGGTGCCGGGGGGCTCGGCTGCCAGGTGCAGGACATCCTGCTCCAGGCGGCCAAGCTGCATCCCGTCGCCTTTCTCGATTCCGACCCGGCCAGGCACAGCACGCAGGTCGGCGGGCTGCCCGTGCTTGGCGGGCTCGAGCAGGTCCCGCTGCTGCTGCAACGCAACATCCGCCACGTGATCGTCGCCATCGGCGACAACCTCACCCGCGCCGCCCACGCCGAGACGCTGCAGGCCCACGGCATGGAGCTGGCCTCGGCAATCCACCCGCTGGCGACGATTTCGCCATCCGCGCGCATCGCCGAACACGTCATCATTGATGCCCGTGCGACCGTCTGCGTCCACAGCGTCATCCAGCGCCACACGATCCTCTCTGCCGGCGCGATCGCCGAACACGACACGCAGCTCGGCGTTGGCGTCTTCCTGGGGCCGGCGGTGCGGCTGGCGGGCGGCGTGCAGATCGACGACTTCGCCCGACTCGAGATCGGCGCGTCGGTCATTCCGGGCCGCGCCGTCGGCACCGGCGCCTGCGTCGAGGCCGGGACGATCGTCATTCACAACATACCCGCCAACACCACCGTACGCGGCGCACCGGCCACGCTGGCCAGCACGGCCCCCTGAGAACAGCCGCGCCGCCTTAAGCGCATGCTACGCCGACAATTGCAGCGCGACCACCGTGCCGGCGTCCGGCGCCGCGGCGTGAATTCGCGCTGTGCAACCGCCCGATGAAAGCAATGTCGCGCCGGCGTTTTTCGCTTGGCCCGCCCGTGACGCGTCGCGTAGGATGACATGTTGTTCGATACCCCGCAGCCTGCACAGGAGAACACCCGTGAACACAACCCTGCGCACGATCGGCCTGCTGGCCCTGCTGGCAGCGGCCGGCGCGGCCCTGGCGGATGTACCCAAGACGACGTTTCTCAAGCCCGACAAGCATGTGGCCGCCGTCGGCGACACGGTGCAACTGCACTTTGTCGACGGGGCTGCCCGTACTGCGCGACCGGTCCCCTGGCCGGGCGAGCGAATCGAATGGATGTTCGTCCGCGGCGGGCCGGAGGCCACCAACAAGGAAAAGGTGCAGCCGGCGCGCAAGGGCGACAATTTCGTTCCCGTCACGATCAAGCACCCGGGCGTCACGCTGGTCGGCATCGACGAGCGGCCCGAGGTCCGCGAGATGACCAACGCCGAGCTGCGGGCATTCGTCAAGCGCAACGTGGCGACGCGGGGCCACACGCCGGACGTTCCCAACAATGACGAGCAGGTGCGCGTGCGGCACGTGCGCTCGTCAAAGACGCTGATCCGCGTGCCGGACGAGGAGGGGCGCGACCTGCCCTCGGCGATCGCGACGAGCAAGAGTGGGCAGCGCAGCGAGTTTCGCGCGATCTTCGATCCGACGCTGGTTGCGGTCGGCAGCGATCTGCCGGTGTGGTTCTATGTCGATGGCAGCAAGCGACCGGACGTGAAGGTGCAGGCGACGCACGTGCAGACGGGCAAGACGCTGACGTTCGATACGGATCCGAAGGGCTCCGGGCACTTCCGCGTGTCCGCGCTGGGCACGTGGCGCGTGCAGGCCCACCACCTGCAGAAGGCCGAGAACGACCCGGATGCCGACTGGACCCTGCACACGGCGACGCTGAGCTTCGAGGTCACACAGGAGGAGGTGGGCAAATGAGCACGAACCGACGAATCACGATCGGCATCCTCGTCCTGGGCCTGGCGGCCGCCGCGTTGTACGCCGACGTCACCGAGCTCGGCCCGGCGCCGATTCATACCGGCGACTACACGGGGCGCATCGCGGCGCTGGCGTGCAGTCCGACCGATCCGAACATGTACTTCGCGGCCGGGGCCGACGCCGGCGTGTGGCGCACCTACGACGGTGGCGCGAGCTGGACGCCGGTTACCGATGGCATGCCCACCAGCGCGATGGGCGCGTTGGCGATGGATCCGACCGACCACGACATCGTCTATGCCGGCACCGGCGAGGCGAACTACGCCAACCACAGCCGGTACGGCGTGGGGTTGTACAAGACGACGGACGCGGGGGACACGTGGACGCTGCTGGGGGCCGACGTGTTCGCCGGCCGCTGCTTCTCCAAGCTCAAGGTCGACCCGCAGCATCCCCAGACGATCTATGCGGCCATCACGCGGGCGGGCGGCTTCCCCGAGCTCGCCGCCGCCAAGAACCACCCGCAGGCGACCGGGCCGCTGGGCGTGTTTCGCTCGACCGATGGCGGCGTGAGCTGGACGCACCTGACCAACGGCCTGCCGAGCCTGTCGGCGACCGACCTGGCGCTCGACCCTGGGAATCCGCAGGTTCTCTACGCGGCGATCGGCCGGATCTTCGGCCACCCCGACAACGGCCTGTACAAGACGACCGACGGCGGCGACTCGTGGCGGAAGCTCACCGGCGGCGGCTGGCCGACCAGCACGCTGGGGCGCATTGCGGTCGCGGTCGCGCCCTCGCAGCCACAACGCGTGTATACGTTGATCACGAATCCGGCCAGCGCCACCGGCGGCAACGCGACCACACTGGACGCGTATCGCAGCGACGACGGCGGCACGACGTGGACACCGCTGTCGATCGGCAGCATTCAGTCGACCTATGGCTGGTTCTTGTCGGTGATCACCGTCGATCCGACCGACGCGGACACGGTCTTCATGGGTGGGCTCAACCTGTATCGCTCGACGACCGCGGGCCAGTATTGGTCCAACGCGTCGCCGCCGCACGTCGACCAGCACGCGCTGGCCTGGGATGCGGCCGGTCGCCTGCTGGCGGGCGATGATGGCGGCGTGCACCGCTCGAGCTCGCTGGGCAGCGGCTGGACTGCGCTCAACGACGGCTTCGGCGCGATCCAGTTTTACGCCGGCCTCTCGACGCACCCGACCAACGACCGCCTTATCCTGGGCGGCACCCAGGACAACGGCTCGAACATCCGCCTGCCGTCGCTGGTGTGGGTGCAGCTCTTCGGTGGCGATGGCGGTTGGACCCAGATTGACCAGTTCACCCCCAACCGCCTGTTCGTCGAGTACCAGGGCAGTGGCAACCTCTTCGTCACGAACAACGGCGGCGGGTCGTTCGTGTACAGCGGCACCGGCATCGTCGGCGGCGATCGCAACTGCTTCCTGCCGCCGTACCTGATCGACCCCACCAACTCCGCCCGCATGCTCTATGCCACGCATCGCATTTACCTGTCCAGCAACGGCGGGGCGAGCTGGACGCCGATCTCCGGCGATCTCACCGGCGGCGCCAATGCGGCGGTCCGCACGCTGGCGCTGGCCCCGTCGGATCCGAGCATCGTCTATGCCGCGACCAACGACGGTCGCGTGCTGCGCTCCGACGACGCGGGCTACACGTTTGATCTCGTCCTGGATGGCGTGCTCGGCTGGCCGCGCACCACGCGCGAGCTGTTCGTGCATCCGGATGATCCCAACACGGTGTACCTGGGCGTCGGCGCCTTCGGCACCGACCAGGTGCGCCGCACGTTCGACGGCGGCCAGACCTGGGAGATCCTCGATGGCAACCTGCCGGACGTGCCGGTCAACACCGTCACCGTCGACGTGCGCAGCGATCCGCCGGTGATCTACGCCGGCGCCGACGACGGGCTGTATCGCTCGCTGGACGATGGGGCCACCTGGGGCCGCTACGGCTTCGGGCTGCCGCGGACGGCGTTCATCGACCTGGTCATCGAACCGGCGCGCGGGCGGCTCGTCGCGGCAACGCAGGGGCGCGGCGCGTGGCTCGTGCCGCTGGCCTGCGTGGGTGATGCGAACTGCGACGGTGCGGTCAACTGGCGCGACATCGACTTCTTCGTTGCGGCGCAGAACGACAATCGCGCCGCCTGGGAAGCGCTGTTCGACGCGGCGCCGACTTGCCCGTTCGCGAACAACGACACCAATGGTGACGGCTACATCAACTGGCGCGACATCGATCCGTTCGTGGCATTGATGAATACGACGTGTCCCTGAGGAGCGGCACCGTCGGCCGTGACTGGCTGACACGGGGGCCGGAGGCCGAATGATCGGCGGCGTCCGGCCCCGCGTGCCCGGTGCTCCGGCTCAGTGGCGGTTGCCGAGCAACGCCTTGCTCTCGGCGAACAGCTTGTCGATGCGCTGCCGCAGTTGACCGTCCGCGACGCCGGGCCCCTGCTTGTCGAGCACGAGCGCCTCGAACAGGTCCACCATGTTCTCGTAGTCGCGCAGGCCGACGTACTCGCTGCCGATGCGCTGGCGGCGCGTGTTCATGTTGTGATAGTTGCCCAGCGCCAGGCAGATTCCCGTCACGTCAAAACCGTAGCTGCCGAACGCCGACGCTTCGCACATGCCGCCGTCCATCAGCTTGCGCTGATACTGAAACGCCTTCTTGCGCTTGGCGAGCTCCTGCGCGACACGCGTGGTGAACGCCGCCAGCCGCGGCGTGTACATCGTGCCACGATCGCCGACGCGCAGGATCGGGCCGGCCCCGATCGGGGCATTGGGCAAGGCGCTGCTCGTCTCGATCGACACCACCGCGACGCGCTTGGGCAGCGTGCCGGCCTGGATCGCGCCGACCGCCCCGACGAAGCCGACCTCCTCGGCCCGCGTGAACAGCACGTAGACCTCGCCGCCGGCCCGCTTGCGGCTGAGGCGCTGCAGCAGCGTCAGCGCCGCCGCCACGCCCGCCAGGTCGTCACAGACGCGCGCCTGCACGCGGTCCTTGCGCAGTGACGGCTTGGGCAAATCCCACATGCCGAGGCAGCCGGGGGGCACGTCGCGGCGGACCTCGATATGGGCCTCCTTCGGCACCGGGTTGCCGCCCGGCACGCGCGGCGGGTCGACCTTGGACAGCCGCAGCACGCGGCCGCGGGTCCACTGGTCGTCGACGAGGAAGCGAACCCGGCTGTCGGCGAAGTACTCGACCTTGACCCCGCCGCGGAATGCGGCCCGCAGCACGTTCTTGCGCACCATGGCCTCGGCGACGAAGCCCGGGTGGTCGGTGTGCGCGACAAAGGCCAGCGGCGTGATCTTGCGCGGCTGGTGGCGGTAGTGGGCCAGCAGGTTGCCGTAGCGGTCGTGCCGCAGCTTCACCCCGGGCAGGTCGCGGCAGGCGTCTTCGAGGTAGGTCAGCACCGCGGCTTCACAGAACGGGGCGGTGGGAAGGGCCAGCACGTCGGCAAGTGGTTTCGGCAGGGGCATCGGGGTCTCCATGTCGCTGGGGGCCGCCCGCGATGGTACGTTATCGGCACCGGCCGGCCAAGCGGCCCGCCCCCGCCCGCCCCGGCGCCGTGTACGTTTTCCAACAAACTTTGTGGCATGGATCGCTCGGCCGGGCCGTCTATTACTGGTGAAATGACGAGTATGGCAGTCGACGGCGAGTCAATGCGGCAACTGGTCGCGGACGCGCGGCGCGGCGATCGGACGGCGGCGGACCGGCTGGTTCGCGAACACGACGCCTGGGTGCGCAGCGCAATCTACGCCGTCACCGGACGGGCCGACTTCGTCGAGGACATTGCCCAGCAGGTCTGGGTCCGCGCCTGGCAGCGGCTGGGAACGCTTGAGAACCCGCAGCGGCTGCGACCCTGGCTGTACTCGGTGGCCCGCAACGCCGCTCTCGATGCGTCGATGGCCCACCGGCGGCATCAGCGGCGCACGGCGCCGCTGGACGAGCATCATGACGGCCACGACGGCCGCAGCCGGGCGGTGAAGAGCCCCTTCGGGGCGGCAGCCGGGAACGAGCTGCAGGAGACGCTGCTGCGGGCGGTGCAGGCGCTGCCGGCGTTGTATCGCGAGCCGTTCGTGCTGCGGCACCTGGAGAACTGGAGCTACGCGGAGATTGGCGAGGTGCTGGGCCTGCCGGTGGCCTCGGTCGAGACGCGCCTGGTGCGGGCGCGCCGCATGTTGCGGCAGATGCTGGATGGCAAGGTGGAACAATGACCATCGATCAGGACAACCTGGAACGCCTGTTCTCGCGGGAGCTGGATGGCGAGGCCACGGCCGAGGACCGGGTCTTGCTCGAGGACTTGCTGCGGAGCGACCCGCGTGTCCAGCAGCGGTTCGACGAGTATTGCGCGATGGACCGGGCCATCGGCGCGGCGCTGCGAACGGCCGCCGGCCAGCCACGCCCCGTGCTGCGGCTGCAGCCCACCTGGCGGCGTGCCGGGCGCGGGCTGATCGTGGCGGCGGCTGCGTGCCTGGCGGCGATCGTGTGGTACCGGCCGGCGACGTCGGTGCCGCCAACGGCCAACGAGCCGCGTCAGGCGGGGCCGACGGGGTCGCCGGCGCGCTGGGTGGTGCCGACGGCGGCAATGCCGCGGACCGATGTTGGGCAGCCGGTGCCGCGCGTGTATGAGCATCCGGAGTTGAAGCTGCGCGGCACGCAAAGAGAGTGGATCCTCGTGCCGGGCGACGAGCCCGGGACGTTTTTCGTGATCGAGGTCGACCGTATTCGTACCCATAGCATTCCGGTCCACAAGGACTATTGAGGAGAATCGTCATGTTGCCGTTGCTTGTTGTCTTGATGACGCCCATGTGTGTTGCAGCCGGCGCGACCGATGAAGTCGGCCTGACGCCGGTGCCGTCGCAAACGGTGGTCGTGGATGGCTGGGGTCACCTGGTGTCGACGACCGGCGAGCCGAAGATCTGGCTCGCGGCGGGCAGCGCCCCGCCGCCGCGTCCTGAGGCGCCCGCCGCCCCGGCGCCGCCCCCGCCGCCGCCGCAGTGGATGGAGAAGGGTGAGTTGCCGCGCGTCTGGCTCGGGGTGCGCATCACGCCGGTGCCGGCGCCGCTCGCGGCGCATATCGGCGCCGGTGGCATCATGATCAACAACGTCGTCAGCGACAGCCCGGCGGACAAGGCCGGCCTGGAGCAGTACGATGTGGTGGTGCGTTTTGACGACGTCGAGATCCACGAGCCGCAGGACCTGACGGCGGCCATCGCCGAGGCCGAGCCGGGCGCCCTGGCCCGGCTGGCCATTATCCGCGGGGGGCAGCGCGAGGAACTGCGTATTCGTCCGATGGAGCGGCCGGCGGACCTGCAGTGGGAGATGAAGTACGACGAGCCCGAATCGATGGTGCTCAAGGACGCGGTGGAGTTCCGCGGCCGCGCGTTGCAGCTCGGTCCGGACGGGCAGTGGCGGATGCATGATCTCGGTGACCTGCAGGGTCTGCATGGCGTCTTCGACAAGCTGCACGGCATGAACTTCAACAAGTTCAACTTCCAGTTCGACGCGGAGGACTTCTTCCCGGATCTGGAAATGCGCGTGCTCGAGGACGACGACGAGCTCACCATGTTCTTCTCCGGCGGCGACGGCGTGTCGGATGCGAAGTCGTCGTTCCGCATCGAAATCCTCGAAGATGGTGAGCGCACCAGCATCCACCGTGATGCCGAAGGCCTGATCCACGTGACGCGCGGAGACGAGGAAGGCGAAGAGATCACGACGACGTACGAGGATCCGGACGTGCTCGCGGAGGAGGACCCCGAGGCGTTCGAGCTGTACAACGAGCACCTCGGCGAGCGTGAATTCACGATCTATCGCCGCGTCGAGCCCGGGAGCCACGGTGCCCAAAGGCTGCAGCAGCGCTTCCAGATTGACGTGCGGCGGCGGGTCGAGGAAGCACTGGATCGGGCGCGGGAAGCCCACGAGCGTGCGACCGAGCGTGCGCAGGAGGCCTACGAGGAAGCGGTCGAACGGGCCCGCGAGATCGAGGAGCTCGAAGAAGAGCTCATCGAGAAGCGCGCTCGGGAGCAAGAGCACGAGCCGGTGTTCGAGGAGGAGGCGGCCACGCGCGTGCTCGGTTTCGGGATCGACGAGGAGGGCTTCATCTCGCTGACCATCGTCAACGAACACGGCGAGGTCGAAGAGCTGGCCTACGAGTCGGCCGCGGAATTCAGGGAGCACGAGCCGGAGCTCTACGAGCGCGTCAGGAGCTTTCTCGAGTAGCGGCCGCGGCTTGGCGAGGTAACTGAGGGTGTGGTGGGTGTCGCTTGCCGAACGGGCACTCGCCGCACCCTTTTTGTTTGCCCCGCGATCACCGATTTGTTGGTCCGCTGTCGGTCGCGTCGCGTTCGGCGCGGGGTTCGTCATACTGCTTGATGACGTCGCGGATCCGGGGATCGGGAGAATGCCGCAGGGCGAACCGCGCATTGTGGGCCACGACCGGCGCCGGGCTGCCGACCAGGTCGATGAGCCGGCGTTGCGTGTCGCGATCGTCGCGCGTGCCGAGCCACAGACAGGCCGCCCGCACGAGGTTGTAATCGTGCGTTGCCATGTCGAACAGCGTCGGCGGGCGCGGTCGCCACGCGCAGCGCAGTGCGCGCGGCGTCGGCTGGTACTGCCAGCGGTCCGCGTACTGCCGCGAGAGCAACGGCCAGAGGTGGCGTGTGATGGGCTTGAGCGGCCGCCGCGTGGTTGCCTGCTCGCCGCGCAGCCGCCACCACGCCCGCAGCGCCTGTCGATCCCCCTCGATGTCGACGTGCGCGGCCAGGCGGTGGTCAAACGCTGCCGGATAGAGGTCGTGCCAGGCGGGCGGCGGCGTGGGGCGGGGCATCACGATCGGGCCGAGCGCTTGACCGGCGACCTTGATTTCGAAGTGCAGCACGCCCAGGGTGGTGTCGAAGGCGCTGGTCGTGAGCTTGGGGCAGGTGCCCGGCGTCGCCAGCAGCCGGATCAGCGAGGCGTGCAGCAGCGTGTCGAGGCTGTCGGGGGCCGCGGGACGCGCCATCGCGGGCTGCTCGATCAGGAATCGGATGCTGTCCGGTCCGAATTCGAGCAGGCGGTTGTAGGAGGTCACCCACACCGTGTCGGGATCGAGCGTGAGGATGGGGCGGGCGGCCGCGGCGATGGCCTGCTCGCGCGGCGTGAGGGACGCGCGGGGCTGCTGGCAGCCGCTTCCGATGCCGGCCACGACCGTCAACAGGAGCATGAGCCACTGACTGGTTCGCTTGTTCATCCGCATGGTCCGCACCGCGCCCCGGCCCTGGCGCCGTGCGGCCTCACCCTTAGCGCCACGCGGCCCAGCGGCTACAATCCGCGTCCTGGAAGCATAGCCGTTTGGGAGCACACATGGAACAGACACTGATCATCTTCAAGCCGGACGCGATGAACCGGAACCTGGTGGGGCGCATTCTGGCGCGTTTCGAGGACAAGGGGCTGCGCATCGCGGCCCTCAAGCTCCAGAAGTCGCCGCAGGCGCAGGTCGAGAAGCACTACGAAGTGCACAAGGAGAAGCCGTTCTACAACGACCTGGTCGCGTTCATGACGTCCGGCCCGGTCATCGTGGGTGTGCTGGAGGGACCCGACGCGATCAACATCGTGCGGAACCTGCTCGGCGCGACGCACGGCGGCAAGGCGGCCCCGGGCACGATCCGCGGCGACTACGGCATGGACCAGCAGTATAACCTCGTGCACGCCAGCGACGGCGCCGAAACCGCCAAGCAGGAAATCGCGTTGTTCTTCAAGCCGGACGAAGTGATCAGTTATCGCCGCGTGACCGACCAGTGGACCACGCGCGAGGAATAGCCGCCCACGCCGCCACAACGCGGCAAGCGAGATGAGAACATGAAGGTCAAGCCGATCACCGAGCACCCGCAGAAAGACGTCGACATGGAGGGTGCCAAGGACGTGAAGATGCGCATGCTCGTGGGGCCCGACGACGGGGCCCAGGTCTTCCACATGCGCCAGTTCGAGGTGGCCCCCGGCGGGCATACGCCGCACCACGCCCACAACTACGAGCACGAGGTGCTGATCCTTGCGGGGCAGGGCGTCGTCAAGAGCGAGCAGGGCGATCGGCCCTGCAAGGCGGGCGACGTGGTGTGGGTGCCGCCGAACGCCAAGCACCAGTTCCAGAACGCCGGCAGCGCGCCGCTGCAGTTCATCTGCCTGATCCCGGCACCCGAGCGCTGCGCGTAGCAACGGCCCACCGTGCCCGGTCTTACAGAAAAATCAGGTATACGGGTCATGAAGGCGGCTTTAGGCTCTACGAACCGTAACCTGTCTCGAGCGAGCCGAACGCTGAAACCAAGTGGAGGAGGTTGTCATGGCTGAGATCTCACGCCGGGAAGTACTCGGGTCGGCGGCGATCGTCGGGGGTTGGATGGCGCTGGGTCAGGGGCTGCGCCCGGCGCAGGCGGCCGGGGCCGGTGCCGGGGCGGCCGCCGCCGGGCAGGCCGGCCCGTATTCGCTGCCGCCGCTGCCGTACGGCTACGCCGATCTGGAGCCCTTCATCGACATGCAGACGATGAAGCTGCACCACGACATTCATCACCAGGGCTATGTCAATGGCGCGAACGCCGCGGTCGCGGCCCTGGCCGAAATCCGCCAGAAGGGCGGCGACCAGATCAAGGAAGTCCGCGCCGCGACGGACAAACTCGCCTTCACCCTCTCGGGGCACGTGCTGCACACGCTGTTCTGGGAGAGCATGACCAAGGACGGCGGCGGACCCGCGCCGGCCGACAGCGACGTCGGCCGCATGATCAAGCGCGACTTCGGCTCCTACGACGCCTTCCGGGCGAACATGGCAGCGGCCGCGGCGCAGGTGCAGGGCAGCGGCTGGGGCGTGCTGGTGTACGAGCCCACCGCCCAGCGCCTGTTGATTCTGCAGGCCGAAAAGCACCAGAATATGGGTGTCTGGGGCGCGGTGCCCATCCTGTGTGTGGACGTGTGGGAACACGCGTATTATCTCAAGTATCAGAATCGCCGCAGCGAGTTCATCAAGGCCTTCATGGAACTGATCAACTGGGAGAACGTCGAAGGTCGGCTTCAGGCGGCGCTGAAGCTGACCGTGGGCTGATCCCGCCGCCCGACAGTGAGTGCCGATGAGCGATGAGAACAGCCTGCCGGTGAGCGAAGAGCGCGCCGCCGGCACGCCGCTGCGCGAACTGGTCCTCGTGATGGTGCTCATCATCGCGCCGCTGATCGCGCTGTCGCAGTTCATCGCGTATTGGCGCATCGACGTGGTCGACGACCAGATGTTCGGCTACTTCGGCTGGCGCATCGCCAACGGCGCCACCGTGTACCTCGACGTCTGGGACAACAAGCCGCCCGGCATCTACTGGATCAACGCGATCGGGATGCTCGTCGTCGGCGGCAGCTACTTCGGCGTGATCGCGATGTGTGCGGCGGCCATGGTCGCGGCGCACGTCGCGTTCTTCGTGACGGCCGCGTCCGTCTACCATCGCAGTGCCGCCGCGCTGACCACCATCCTGCTCAGCTTCTACCTCACGCACGCGTTCTACACCGGCGGCACCAACCGCACCGAGACCTTCCTGGTCGCGTTCGAGCTGGCGGCGGTCGCACTCTACATGCGCGGCTGGGCCCGCGACCGCTGGTGGACGTGGTATGTCGCGGGGGGGCTGTGCGGGGCGGCGTTCCTGTTCAAGCAGGTCGGGCTGGCGGCGTGGGGCTGCATGGGGCTGCACACGATCATCATGGTGCTTGCCGGCCGGCTGGCGCTCGGGACGGGCGCCAAGCGCTGCTTCCTGCTGCTGGGTGGCGCCGTCACTACGATTCTCCTGGCCGCGGGCTACCTCGCGAGCCAGGGCGCACTCCAGGCCGCCTATTACGCGGCGTTCGCGTTCAATCGCGAGTACTTCGCACACGGCTCGAGCCAGTTCCCGTTCCGCTACGTCAGCTGGAAGCTGCTCGAGCAGCACGTGCACCCGATCCTGCTCCTGCCGTTGTTGATGGCGGCGGCGGCCACGATCCACGCCGTGCTGTGGTGGGCCCGCCCCAGGTTCCGCCCGCCGGAGATCGAGCAGCCGCTCAGCGCCGTGCGGCCGGTGTGCCCGGGGTACTTCCTGCTGTTCGCGTTGTGGTTCGTGGTCGCGTTCTGGGGAGCACTGCTCAGCCCGCACGGCTTTCGCCACTACCTGGTGCCGGCGATCCCGCCGCTGCTGCTGTTGGCCGGCTACCTCATCAATGTGCTGCGGGCCGAAACGAAGCTGCTGCGGCGCCTGCAGCAACGGGCGTGGGTGGCCGTCGCGGTCGTGGTGATGGGGTACTTCGCGGCCGAGTCGGTCCAGCTACAGTTCCAGGAAGTCTCGAAGGTGCTGGTGTTCCGGTTCGACCAGAAGGAGCAGGCCCGCTGGGAAGTCGTCGGCCGGGCCGTACGCGACATCACCGACCCCGGCGACACCATCCAGTGCCTTGGCTACATGCCCGGCACCTACCTCGTGGCGCGGCGGCCGAACGTATCGCGGTACGCGACGACCGAGAAGATCGGCCAGCTCTACGAAAACCCCGTCGCCGAGCGCATCGCCCGCGAGCTGGAGGACGCGCTCTATGCCGACCCGCCCGTGCTGCTGGTCATGTCGGCGGACGACTATTTCAAGCTGTATGGCCGTAAGGAAGACAAGAACTGGCCGACGGGGCCGCAGTTCGCCCGCTGGATTGACGAGCGCTATCGCCTGGTGGCGGAGGTGCCGCGTTTCGGCACGATCTACCTGTTCAAGCGGGCCGACCGGCTCGGCCCGAACGACAAGAACCTGTCGGATCGGCTGGAAGGCATCGTCCCGCAAGGCGCTCGCTCGCAGGGGCGTTCAAAACCGTACCTTGAAGAACGGTAGCAGCGCGATCGCCGCGAGCATCGAGACGATGAAGAAGTACAGAATCCACCAGTTCTGCCCGTAAACCCACGAATCCACGCCGCCGTATTCGATTTCGATTGCCTGCACCGGGCTGTCGCTGGGCAGCCGCGACTCGGCGGGGTGCAGCAGCTGCGTGGTCCAGGTGTGGCCGGGGCGGACGGCGCTGACCCGCTGGAACGGGTTGCCGACGACGAGCTCTTTCTCGATCACCTGCCCATCGAGCTCGAACTGCAACTGGTAGCGGCCGGGCGCGCCCGCGCGGATGCGCCAGACCAGCGCCTGGTCGCCGGCGACCGGGCCGACCTGCTCGGTGATCGCCGGTGAGGGGCGCAGCATTGCGTTCTCGACGCGGCCGGGGTTGGGGTCGAGCTGAATCCGTACCAGGGTCTCTTCGCCTGGTTCCAGCGGGCGCCACTGGTAGCGCAAGCCCATCTGCGCGAACACGGGGAGCAGCAGGATGATCAGTGCGAACAGCGGCCGCAGCATGTGCCACTGCCAGACGAGCAGGGCCGTGAACAGCCGCTTCTGGGCGCGGAACGTCACGCCGATGTCGTCCTTGAACAGCTTGAGCGAGAGCAGGTGGGCACTCATGCGGTCGCGCGAGCGGCCGATCGCCTCCTGGTTCGAGAGGTACTTGAACGCGATCAGCATCAGCACGCCGCAGATCGCCGACACGATCGTCAGCCCCAGCCAGACCGGCAGGGCGCCGAGCGCGGCGTAAACGGCGTCGGCCGCCGGCGTGAGCACGCGGTTGAGGACCGCGAGCACCGGCGACAGGATGGGGTTGAGTATGTAGTCGAGGGCGGCGCAGAGGCCGGCGAACAGGGCCCCGAGCGCGTGCCAGGCCCACTGCACCAGGTCGCCGATGCTCAGCAGCAACCAGTTGATCACGGACATCAGGCGTGTTCCCGTCTACGCGTGCTGCACAGGAGGCCGGGGATGGGGCGCTTATTCGAGGTAGCCGAGGCCCTTGAGGCGGTCGATGACCTGCTGCTCGTCTTCGGCCGACTCGACCTGGGCCAGCTCCTTCTCGATCATGTGGACGATGAACTCCTCGGGCGAGCCGTACCCGGCCGTCTCGGAGATCTTCTTCACGCGGTCGTACAAGCTGTCGTCGATCTTGATCTTCGCCACAGGGCCTGCTCCTTGCTGGTGAATCAAACGCGGAAAACACTGCCGCCGCGCATGTGCGCGGGCTTCTCGAGGCCGAATTCCTCGAGGATGGTCGGGGCCATGTCGATCAGCGACGGGTCGGCCCGCTTGATGGGGCGGTTGCAGAACAGTACGCCCGGCAGCTCCTCGGTGGCCATGCAGTGGTCGGCGCTCCATGCCTTGGTGTTGTCGCTGAAGACCTCGTCGGTGATTGTACCGAGCGCCGTGTCCCACGAACACCGGTAGCCGCGGCTGTAACCGATGATCAGGTCGGGTGCGCGTTCGACGTACGGCCCGTCATAAACCTCGTCGGCACGATAGACCGCCTTGATGGCCGGCTGGCCATTCTCCGGATCGCGCACGGCGAGCAGTTTCTCGCGCAGCTCCTCTAACAGCGCCTCGCGCTGCGACGGGGCGACCGCGCCGTATTTCTCGCGGCCGCGCAGGTTCAGGTACAGGCCGTTGAGCCCGAGCCCATAGGCCTGGGTGCGCGACCATTCCGGCGGCGTCTGGCGCGGCAGGGCGTAGAGCGACGTGCACCACTGGGGCGAGAGATAGCCATTCTCCCGCAGCCACGTATTCAGGTTGAACTGCCGGCGGAAGTTGCAGAAGCCGTGGTCGGACAGCAGCATCACCGTCGTGTCCTGCCCGTACTTGTCGAGCAGGTCGCCGATCACGTTGTCCATCCGCGCATAGAGTTCCTCGAGCACACCCATGTACTTTTCGGCGTCGGCGGCCGTGCGCGTGGGGTGCTTGTCTTCCGAATCCCAGTAGAACATGTGCGCCTGGAGGTCGGTGCTGGAGAAGTAGAAGAACAGCAGGCCGTCGTCGTAGTGCTCCAGCGCGTAGTTGAGCAGATTCAGCCGCTCTTCCAGCACGAAGTCGGCCTGGCGCTGATACTCGTCGTCGGTGAACACGCCGTTGGTGAGCGCTTTGTGGTCTTCCTGAAAGCCGGTGGTGGCGAACAGGCCGAGCTCGTCGGCGATGTTCTCGACGAAGTTGCCCGGCTCGCTTACCTGCTGGGCCGGGGCCGAGGGGTCGATGTTCACCGGCGACACGTAGAGGCGGAAGTGCGGCGAGGCCTCCTGCAGGAAGAAGCGGCAGATGCCGGTGACCTCGTCGTTGGGCAGGAACGACGGCATGCGCAGGGCGAAGGACACCTTCTTCCAGTCGCTCCATTCGTTGGTGCGGAGCACGATGGTCTGGCCCTGGAGCTCGATGCGCGCCAGCTTGCGCTTCGTATCGCGAAAGACCTTGAACGTCGCCTCGGTGTGCTCGGGCTGCTTGAGCAGCGTGTTCAGCGGGCCACGCAGCGTGGCGGTCGCCTCATTGTCCTTGAAGACGATCGGATAGTGCACGCCGCCCTGGCGGTCGCGCTGCTTCCGCTGCCGTGTCGAGTACACCTGGTACGTGCCGTACGTGCCGAGCAGGTCGGGCGTGCCCATGCCGCTCAGGCAGCAGTGATTGCCGGCAACCGACGGGCTCGGGGGGTAGTTCGACGGAATGTCGTAGAACGTCGACGGGATGCCGGCGTGGTCGAGGTAGTCCCAGAAGGGTGTGCCTTCGCGGCGCAAGAGCGTGTGCGTCGTCGAGTGGTTGAACGGCCAGAACGTCAGCGGCAGGCGGTGCTCGCCGACCTCCCAGCCCTCTTCGCTCTCCAGCGTCTGGGCGCCGGAATAGAAGGGAGCGCACTGCCGGCTCGGGTCGCGGTGAATGAAATCGAAAATCGCGTGCTCGCCGGGATTCGCCCCGGTGATGAAGTTCGCCCATGCGACGGGGCTTTGCGGCGGGTGGCTGGTGCCCAGCGGCGTGAAGCCGCCCGCCTCGCGCAGCTTGGCGAGCCGCGGCATCTTCCCGCGATCCATCAGCCGCTGCGCCATGCGCGGGTCCATGCCATCGACACCGATGACGATCATCTTCTTGCCGCGGGCCTTGCTGCGCCGGTGCTGGCCGCCCGTGCAGCCGCCGTAGAAGCACAATACCGAGGCCAGCCCCGAAGCGCCCGCAATCTGGAGGAAGCGCCGTCGGCTGACCGGATCTTGTCCAGCGAAGACCATGGTTCCTTATACTCCCGCAGGCTCGGCCTGCTCGACTTCTTCCCGTGTTTCAGGTACGGCCGCAGCGCCCGGCGACGCCTCGCCCGCGTCGCTCACGGTCAGTGACCTGCCGTCCATATTGCCCGGCACCGTGACGCCGAACAGCGACAGGATCGTAGGCGCCAGATCGGAAATATGCGGATTCTCTTCGGCCACGCGGCGATTGCAGAACATCACGCCGGGCACGAGTCGCGGGTCGATGCAGTGATCGCCGCTCCAGGCCTTGACGTTGTCGTGGAAAAGCCTGTCGGTCGGCTGCCCGACCGCCCCTTCCCAGCATACGCGGTAGCCGTCGTTGTAGCCGACGATCAGGTCGGGCGCGTCGTCCTTGTACGGCCCGCGATAAATCCGGCTGGTATCGAACACGCGGTTGATGGCGGTTTCGCCCGTGGCGTCATCCTTCAGGCCGTCGAGCTTCGCGCAGAGCTCGGCCCGCAGCGCTGGAGCGTCAGCAGGCTCGACGATGCCCTGGGCCTCGCGCCCCTTGATGTTCAGCCAGATGCCGGCCAGGCCGAGGCAGTAGGCGCGCGTCTGCGACCAGTCGACGCCGCGGAGGTAGTTCTGGTAGCGGCCATCAGGCTTGAGCTTGAGGTAGCCGTTCTGCTCGAGCCAGTAGTTGAGGTCGAGACCGCGGCGGAAGGACTTGCAGCCGTGGTCCGAGATGACCAGCAGCATGGTGCCCTCGTCGTCGCAGCGGTCCATCGTCTCCCCGACGAGCTCGTCCATCCGGATGTACATTTGCTCGATCGCGTCGCGGACCTGGGGGCCGTCCTGGCCATCGTGGGCGGGATGCTTGGGGTCGATGTAGCGCCAGAACATGTGGTGGATGCGGTCGGGGCCGTCGACCACACAGACGCACAGCCCCTGGCTGACCTTCTCCAGCGCGTCGTGGAACATCGCGATGCGCTCATCGTCGACCTGGTTGCATTGGTGCAGGAACGTCTCGTCGTCGAGAATCCGTGCGTTCAGCCCCCACGTGTCCTCCGCCAGCCCCATCGTCGCGTAGGGCCCGAGCAGCTTCGCCAGGTAGGTGGAGTAGATCACCGGATGCGAGATCGGCAACGCCGGGCTGGCCGGGTCGATCTGGATCGGCGTCACGTAGAGCTTGAACGCGGGCTGCGTCTCGATGAGCAGGAACTGGCAGATGCCCTTCACCTTGATGCCCAGCCCGGCGCGGAAACTGACCTTGATCCACGGCGTGTACTGGCCGCGCTGCAGCCGGATGGTCTGGCCGTCAATCTTCATGGTGGCCCCGTCGGGACCCTCAATCCGGACTTCGAACGGGCAGCGCATGCTGTCGCCGCCCGCGACGATCGTGTTGGGCGGGCCGACGAGGTGCGATCGAATGCGGTCGTCCGCGCGCTGCACGCGGATCTGCTCGCCGCCGGTGTGTTCCTCGGCGGTGGTGCCGTTGGTGGAATAGAAGGAGAACGTGCCCTGGCTGCCGCGAAGGTCGGGCACACTCATCGCCGACAGCAGGGCGCCGCGGAATTTCTCCGGCGGAAAGGTGATCGGCATGCGGATGATGTTGGAGAAGATGCCGTGCTCGCCGAGGATGTTCCAGAACGGCTTCCCCTTCCGCAGCAGGCGGACGTCGGGTTTGCCGAGGGGAATGCGGTACTTGCCGAGCTTGAGCGTCTTGCGCGGCCCACCGATCTGCACCGACGACAGCGTGGGCAGGTAGGTGTTGCGGTCGCGGGTCAGGAAATCGAAGACGTTGTGCTTGCCGGGGTTACAGCCGGTGAGGAAGGACGACCACGCGACGGGGGTCATCGCGGGGGCGGTGGTGCCCAACCGCCGATAGCAGCCCGTCTCGCGCAGCTTGGCGAAGTTCGGCAGCTTGCCCGCACTCATGTACCGCTCGACCAGTGAGGTTTCGAGCCCGTCCAGCCCCAGCACGACCACGCGTTTGACGCGGGCCTGCGCGTGGGCCCGGCGTTGGCGGAGCGAGCGGATCAGCCAGCGGAACGGCCACAGGAGCAGTGCACCGACTGCGGAAAAGAACGCCAGAAAAACCGTGACCAGCGTGGTGCCGATTGCAAATCCTGCGCCCGGCCCGACATACGCGTAGGCGGGCTCGGCCGCGGTCGCCAGCAGCACCAGCGCCGCGCACAGGGGCGTGGTCGCCACGAGCGGGCGAGCGGCGGGCCGTGGTGGGGGGTACGGTCCGGGGTTGTTCAACGGGCGTCCTCCAGGGAGCGTCGTTCCACCACAAGCATCGGGCAGAGTGACCACGCAGACGCAGAAAAGGCGTCCGAACCCTCGCTAGATGCTAGCAGGCGAACAAAAGAGGTCAACAAAAGTCCTATTTGTCTCGTGTTGACTACGATTGCCGGGCGCGTTTTCGGCGCTTGCAGCCGCATCGAATCCGATAGTATAAACGGCAAAAGCAGCCGAGGCACTGGGCCTGTGACGATGGGTGGCGGGAGGGGGGCTGTACGCAGGAGTGTCCGTAGATGCCGCAGAGTTCCCAGCAAGCCAGCGCGAAAGACGAACCCCGCCAGGGGTCAAGCGAGGCCGAAGCGGCGGCGCCCGCAACGCGATCGGAGCAGACGCCGCGCTGCGCGGGGGTGGTGGGGATCGGTGCGTCGGCAGGCGGACTCGAGCCGCTGCAGGAGTTCTTCGACCACGCCACCAGCAGCGACGGGCTGGCCTATGTCGTCATTCAGCACCTGTCGCCGGATTACAAGAGCCTGATGCAGGAACTGCTCGCGCGGCACACGAGCATGCCGATCCACCGGGTGGAGGACGGCATGCATGTCGTGCCGGACGCGATCTACCTGATCCCGCCGAAGAAGAACATGGTGATCGACGGCGAGCAGTTGCGGCTGATCGAGCAGGAGCACGAGCGCGGGCAGGGGCCCAACTTCCCGATCAACCTGTTCTTCGAGTCGCTCGCCACGCACTATGGCGAGCGGGCCATCGGGGTGGTGCTGTCGGGCACGGGCAGCGACGGTTCGCGCGGCGTGCGGGCGATCAACGAGGCCGGCGGGCTGGTGCTGGTGCAGGATCCGGAGACCGCGCAGTTCGACGGCATGCCGCAAAGCGCCATCGCGACCAACCAGGTCCATTGCGTCATTCCGCCGACGGAGATGGCGCAGCAGATTCATGACTACGCGACACGCTCGGTCGCGGGGGTCGATCTGCCCGGATTCCAGACGCGGCACGTCGGCAACGAGAACCTCGCGCGGATCACGCAGTTGCTCAAGCAGGACGGCGTCGATTTCTCGCACTACAAGCCGACCACGCTCGGGCGGCGGGTCGAGCGGCGCATGCTGATCAACCACTGCGCCGACATCGAGGATTACCTGCAGCGACTCGAGCAGTCCGAAGACGAGCGGCTGGCGCTGCGCCGCGACCTGCTCATCAGTGTCACGAGCTTCATGCGCGATCCCGAGGCGTGGCACTACCTCGAAACACAGACGCTGCCCGACCTGATTCGGCAACTGCCGCCGGACGAACCGCTGCGCGTCTGGGTGACGGCGTGTGCCACCGGCGAGGAGGTCTACACGCTGGTGATGCTGCTGTACGAGCAGTTCGAGAAGCAGCAGCGCACGCCGACCGTGAAGGTGTTCGCGACGGACATCGACACCGAAGCGCTGGAGAAGGCGGCGGCGGCGACGTACCCGGCGAGCATCGTGGAGGACATCGGCAACGCCCGGGCGGCACGGTTCTTCGAGCGCAAGGGCGATCGGTATCAGCTCAACCGGCCGGTCCGCGAGAAGGTGATCTTCGCCAACCACGACCTGACCCGCGACGCGCCGTTTACCAAGATCCACCTGGTCCTGTGCCGCAACGTCCTGATCTACATGCAGCCGGAGCTGCAATCGCAGGTGCTGGCGATGCTGCACTTCTCGTTGTCGTCCAAGGGGATTCTGTTCCTGGGAGCGGCCGAGAACCTGGGAGACCTGCAGGCCGAATTCCGCACGGTGCACCAGAAGTTCAAGGTCTTCGAGAAGCGGCGCGACGTGCCGTTGCCGCTGTCGCGCGGGCGCCGCGTATCGGGCCTGGTCGATCCGGTCGGGATTCGCCCGGCCGGGGCGCCGGCGACCGCCGAGAAGCAGGTCGAGACCGCGGCCGTGGCGGCATTCGGCACGTACCTGCGGGATCGCGACGCGGTGGCGCTGGTGGTGGCGCCGGACCAGACGCTTACGCACGTCTTCGGCCGCAGCGGGGCCTACCTGCAGATGCCGCAGGGCGAGCAGACGATGGACCTGCTCCGGCTGCTGCCGAAGGCGCTGTCGCTGTCTCTGAACACGGCGCTGCATCGGCTGAAGAAGTCGTCCGACCCGATCCTGTTCAGCGGGGTGAAGCTCGGCGACGCGGATGATGCCCGACACGTCGATATGCGGGTGATGCCGCAGAAATCGGCCAAGGGAATGACGGACGGCGCGCTCGTGATCATCGAGCCGAGTACGGCCGCGCACAGCGTCGCGGCGGCGCGCACGTTCGACGTGGAGTCGGAGGCGGCGCAGCACATCCGCACGCTCGAAGAGGAGCTGCAGCAGACCAAGGAGAATCTCCAGGCGACGATCGAGGAGCTGGAGACGACCAACGAGGAGCAGCAGGCCAGCAACGAGGAGCTCCTGGCCAGCAACGAGGAGCTGCAGAGCACCAACGAGGAGTTGCATTCGGTCAACGAGGAGCTGCACACGGTCAATGCCGAGTACCAGGCGAAGATCCGCGAGCTGACCGACCTCAACAACGACATGGACAACCTGTTGCGCAGCACGGACATCGGCACCGTGTTCGTCGATGGCGAGCTGCGCATCCGCAAGTTCACGCCGGCGATCATGCGGATCATCAACCTGATGGACCACGATGTCGGCCGGCCGATCGACCACATCTCGAGCAACTTCGGGCGAGTGGACCTGCCGGTCCGCGTGCGGGCCGTGTTGCGCGCCGGAGAGCCGTCGGAGACGAACGTGCAGCTGGCGGACGGGACGGCCCTGCTGATGCGGATCCACCCGTACCGGACGGACGAGGGCCGGCTCGACGGGGCCGTGCTCACATTCGTCGACGTGACCGACCTCAAGCGGGCGCGCGAGAAGCTCGAGGAGCAGAAGCAGGCCCTCGAGCAGATGAACCGGCGGCTGGCACGGCTGGCGGCGATCGTCGAGTCGTCCGAGGACGCGATCATCAGCAAGACGCCGGACGGAACGATCACGAGCTGGAACGCGGGGGCCGAGCGGCTGTACGGGTTCAGCGCGCAGGAAGCGGTGGGGCAGAACGTACGGCTCATTATCCCGCCCGAACAGGAGGGGCAGGCGCACGAGCTCATGGCCCAGGCCCAGGGCGGCCGTGAATCGGAGCCGATCGAGACGGTGCGGCGCCACAAGGACGGCCACCTGATGCACGTTTCGATCAACATGTTTCCGGTCAAGGACAACGATGGCAACGTGCTGGCGCTGGCGACGATCAGCCGCAACATCACGGCGCGCAAGGAGGCCGAAGAGGAGCGCGACCGTTTGACGCAAGCGCTGCAGCAGACTGCCGAGGCGCTGCGCGAGCGTAACGTCGCGCTGGAGCAGGCCAGCGCCGAGATGGAGTCGTTCGTGTACTCGGCATCGCACGACCTGCGGGCACCGCTGCTCAATCTGCAGGGCTTCACCGACCGCTTGAGCGACAGCATCGAGCGGGTGCAGGCCGCCCTGCGCGAGATGGCGGGCGAGGACGCCCAGAAGGCGCAGGCGGTGCAGCGCATGCTCGACGACTCGGTCACCGGAGCGCTGCGCCACATCCACACGAGCGTCCACAAGTTCCGCCGCGTGATCGACGGGCTGCTGCGCCTGTCACGCACGGGCCGGCAGGAGCTGCGGATTCAGCCGGTCAACATGAAGCTCCTCGCCGAAAACGTCGTCAGCGAGTTCGCCGAGATGATCCGCCGCCGTGGCGTGACGGTGCAGGTGCACAACCTGCCGCCGGCCGAGGCCGACCCGGACGCGGCCAACCGCATCCTGGCCAACCTCGTGAGCAACGCGCTGAACTACCTCGTGCCGGACCGCCCCGGTCAGATCGAAATCGGGGCGCGGGCGACAAACGACGGTCGTGTCATGTACTTCGTGCGCGACAACGGCGTCGGGATCAGCCCGCGGCATCACGAGAAGATCTTCCGCATGTTCGAGCGGCTCGACCCGGCCGGCAGCGATGGCGACGGACTGGGGCTCACGATCGCGCAGAAGCTCGTCGATCGTCACGGCGGCGAGCTCAGCCTGGTGTCGGACGAGGGTGAGGGCAGCACGTTCTGCTTCACGCTGTGCCCGCCGGGGCTGTCGGCGGCCGCTTCGCAGCAGGAGAACGCGCCATGAGTGCCGGTCGGCCGCTGATCGATATCGTGCTCGCCGAGGATGATGACGGTCACGCCGAGCTCATCATGGACAACCTCCGCGGCACCGGCGTGGTGAACCGGATCGTTCGCGTGTGCGATGGGCAGGAGCTGCTCGACTACATCCGGCACGAAGGGGCGCCTGCGGGCCAGAAGCACCCCAACCCCATCATCATCCTGCTGGACATCAAGATGCCGCGCGTCGATGGCGTCGAAGCGCTCGAACAGCTCAAGGCCGACCCGCGCCACCGGCAGATTCCCGTCATCATGCTTACGACAGCGGACAACCCGCGCGAGGTCGAGCTGTGCTACGGCCTCAAGTGCAATGCGTACGTGACCAAGCCGGTCGAGTACCGTGATTTCATCGGGTGCATCCGCAAGCTCGGGATGTTCGCCGAGATCATCAACGTGCCGCCGGCGGATCGCAAGGATACCTGAGGCGGGCGAGCTCGCAGCCGTCAGCCGTCAGCGATCCGCCAGCCAGAGTTGCGCGCCTTGGCCTCTCCTCCGTGGCTTCGTCGCTGTTCTTCAGTCACCATCCCCAAGATAGGCGTACAGCCGCGCGACCGCCTCCGCGCCGCGATCGAGATCGGCCAGCACGGCGTTTTCGTTAGGACCGTGGGCGTTGCAGTTCGGGCCGGCGAAGCCCAGCATCAGGCTATCGGCACCGAGCACTTTCTTGAACATCGGCAGAATCGGCAGCGAGCCACCCTCGCGCACCAGCGCCGGCTCACGCTCGAACGCCTCGCGCAGCGCCCGGTGCGCCGCCCGCATCGGTTTGCTGTCGAGCGACGTGGCGTACGCGTCGGCGTGACCGTGGTTGAGGATCTCCAGCCGCACGGTATCCGGGCACAGCGTCCGCACCGCCGCGTCGAACTGCTCGCTCAGCTTGCCGCCATCCTGGTCCGGCACCAGCCGCATGCTGACCTTGGCCCCGGCCATCTTGGGGATGATCGTGTTGGCGCCCTCGGCCATGAACCCCCCGTAGATGCCGTTGACGTCCAGCGTCGGCCGCACCCAGCGCCGCTCGTTGGTCGAGAAGCCGCACTCGCCGGCGACGCCCGGCGCACCGATCGCGGCGGCGAATTCCTCGTCCGCCAGCGGCAGCGACCGGAGTTGCCGCCGCTCGTCGTCGCTCGGCGCCGCGACGTCATCGTAGAAGCCGGGGATGGTGACGCGCTCATCGGCGTCGCGCAAGCCGGCAATGACCTGCGCCAGCACCGTCGCCGGATTCGCGACGGTGCCGCCGAAGGACCCGCTGTGCAGGTCGTGCCGCGGGCCGTACAGGCGGATCTCCTTATAGAGCAGGCCACGCGTGCCGTAAGTGATCGTGGGCCAGCCGTCGGCGTACATGCCGGTGTCGGAGATCAGGATGTGCTCGCAACGCAGCAGGTCGGTGTGCTGCTCGAGGAACGGCCGGAGATTGGGTGAGGCGATCTCCTCCTCCCCCTCGAACAGAAACTTGAGATTGACCGGCAGCCGCCGCTCGGTCGCCAGCCACCCGGCCACCGCCCGCAGGTGCACCAGGATCTGGCCCTTGTCGTCGGCGGCCCCGCGGCAGATGAGCTTGCCCTCCTTGATGACCGGCTCGAACGGGTCGGCGTCCCACAGACCCAGGTCGCCCTCGGGCTGCACGTCGACATGGCCGTAGACCAGGTACGTCGGGGCGTCAGCGGCCTGGCAGTGCTGGGCGTAGACCAGCGGGTGGCCGCCGGTCTCGTGCACGGACGCTTCGAGCCCGATCTGTTCGCACAAATCGCGTGTCCACTTGACGGCGGCGGCGACATCCGCCTTGCGTTCGGCTTTGGTGCTGATGCTGGGGATACGGCACAGGGCCTTGGCCCATTCGAGGTGGTTTTCGCGCTGCTCGCGCAGATAGGCGATGACACTGTCCATGATCAACCTCTCAAGCGGGTTTCGGTTCGCCCATACTTCGTGCGGAGTGTAACGCGCGCGTGCGCGGCGTGCACCGCGCCATCACGGCGCGCGGCTCAGGGCGACGCGGTAGGGCGCCACGCGCCCCTTGAAGAGCCCGGCCTTTACCGCGGGGTCGTTCTCGTACACCTCGCGCGCGGCAGCGAGATCGGCGGCCTCGAAAACCACGATGCCGGTCGGCCGCTCCTCGGTCGTGCGGCCGGCGAGGATGAGCCGGCCGCCGGCCAGCAGCGCTTGCAGGTAGGCGAAGTGCTGCGCGACGATCTTCGCCTCGTCTTCGGTGTAGTCCTCGTTGAACGTGGCCCGCACCGGCTCGATGAAGTAGATGAACTCGGCAGGTGTTTCGGCCTGCTTGCCGTCGCTCTGCTTCATGAAGTGCCCCTTGAGCGAGGCCAGTACGTACGGCCACGCCTGCGAGAAATAGGCGAACGCCTCGTCCCACTTGGGGCCCTGCCCCCAGCCGACGTTCACGAGGCGCACCCTCGTGCGCTGCGGTCCCAGCTCGTCGAAGTGCAGCACGACCTGCGTGCGCTCCTCGCGGATCTCGGGCATGCTGGGCGGCGCGCTCCATGAGAAGGCCAGCATCTCGCGCGGGACGAAGCTCAGGATCCTGCAGCCTTCGGACCCGCGCGAGCCCGCCGGCGCATCCGGGACGAAGACGATCTCGAACGGGCCGCCGACGCGCAGCTCGACCTTCGCATCCGCACCGAAGAAACGCTTCAGCCCCTCGCGCGTCGTCCACGCCGCCCACACCTTCTCGACCGACGCCGGCACGATGACGCTCTCGCGAATCACCCGTTCGGTGGCCGGTTGCGTGGTCGGGCGGGTCGTCGGCGCGGCCGCCGGCTCTGCCCTGCCGCCTGCAAGACTCCACGCACACAACCCCGCGAACAACACGCCGCCGATAGTCCAGTGCTGCCTGCTCATGATTCCTGCTCCTGGCCGCCAGCGGTACGGACCTGCCGCCAGCCGCCGCGTGATTCTCGTGAAATACGCTTCGGCGCGGCGTATCCTATACGCCGTGGAACCGCACGACGAGTCCAACCTGGTCTGTCCCCGCTGCAGCTACAGCCTGCGCGGCCTCCCCGCGCCGCGGTGTCCCGAGTGCGGCCTCGCATTCAGCCCGCAGCAATGGGACTCGGGCGTGCTGCGGCAGGACATCCCCGCCCGGCTCGACGCGGTCGACCCCTGGCAGCCGCATGCCGTCTTGCTCGGCGGTCTGGGTGACCTGCTGCGGGCCGCACGAAAACCGCGGCAGGCACTCAAGACGCTGCAGGCGGATGTGCCGCTCTGGCGGCGGCTGGCGCTTTTCCTGGCCGGCACGCTGTGGCTCTACCTGATCGGGACGCTGCTGATCGGGGTGGCGACGCTTGTTCACGCACCGGCGAGTCCGGCGGCGGCGTTGCGGTCGGCGGCGCTGCACTGGTCGCCCCGCGTGACGCTGCTTGCGCTGCTGGCGGCGGCGCTGGTATTCGGGTGGACCGCCGTCCCGAGCACCACGGACCTGAGGGCCGTTCGGCGGCGGCACTATGTAGCGCTGCTGCTGGCGTGGACGCCGGCGATCGCGTTGTGGCTGACGGTGCCGCTGGGCGTGGTGCTGGTGATCGTGCCGGAGTTCGCGCTGGGGATTCCCTATGCCTTCCCGGTGCTCACGGGGCTGGCAGGGTTTCACGTTCTGCGGCGCCGGCCCGTCAGCGAAGAGCGGCCGACGATGGATTGGCGCACGGTGGTGGCGGCGTGGTGCGGCGTGCTGTGGCTCGCGGGCACGCCGTGGCTCGCGGTGCGGCTGGTGCCGCTGTCGCTCGAACCGCCGTTGTGGACATACCCGATGCTCGGGTCCGGTTTTTAGGGGCGTGGGCGCCCGTCGGCCGTGCTGACGCGGTCCGCGGCGCGCGGTACACTGGGCCGCATCGATGTGTTCGGCCCCGCGGCGCCCGACGCCGCCTGTCTGCGATCAATCTGGAGGAACCTCCCATGGCGAACAACGTGCTGGATATTCTCGGTGACAAGGCCAAGGCGCTACTCGACCACAAGTGCAAGACGATCCCGGCGGATCGGCTGCACCTGCCCGGTCCGGATCATCTTGACCGCACGCTGCTGCACTCGGACCGTAACAACCGCGTGATCAATCGGCTGGCGTGGTTGTTCCACCACGGCCGGCTGTCGGGCACGGGGCACCTGTCGATCCTGCCCGTGGACCAGGGCATCGAGCACACTGCCGGTGCCTCATTCGCCCCCAACCCGGATTACTTCGATCCCGAGAACATCGTCAAGCTGGCGATCGAAGGCGGTTGCAACGCCGTCGCGAGCACCAACGGCGTGTTGGCGGTGATGTCGCGCAAGTACGCGCACAAGATCCCCTTCATCGTCAAGATCAACCACAATGAGCTGCTGACCTACCCCAACAAGTATGATCAGCGCATGTTCGCCACCGTCGACCAGGCCTGGGATATGGGCGCGGTTGGCGTGGGCGCTACGATCTACTTCGGCTCGGAAGAGTCCAGCCGACAGATCGAGGAAATCACCGACGCGTTCGCCCAGGCCCACGAGCTCGGCATGTTCACCGTGTTGTGGTGCTATCTGCGCAACAGCGACTTCAAGAAGGACGGCACCGACTATCATCTCGCCGCCGATCTGACCAGCCAGGCCAACCACCTCGGTGTGACGCTGCAAGCCGACCTGATCAAGCAGAAGATGGCCACGACCAACGGCGGCTTCACGGCGCTGAATTTCGGCAAGACCAGCAAGCTCGTCTACGAGCAGCTCTCCAGTGATCATCCGATCGACCTGTGCCGCTATCAGGTCGCCGGCTGCTACATGGGGCGGATCGGGTTGATCAACTCCGGCGGTGCGTCCAGCGGGGCCAGCGACCTGGCCGAGGCCGTCGAGACCGCGGTGGTCAACAAGCGGGCCGGCGGGACCGGGCTGATTTCGGGCCGCAAGGCATTCCAGCGGCCGATGAAAGAGGGCGTCGAGCTGCTCAACGCCGTGCAGGACGTGTACCTGAACAAGGACGTGACCGTGGCGTGAAGGAGCACGAGCGTCACGCGCAAGCCACGAACGACCAATCGGTACGAATCGGCAGATCACTGGTAGATCGCACGACTCCGCCAAGCGACGCGGCCCGCGGCACCAGAGATGGCGCTGCGGGCCGCTTCGTCGTTTGTCGTGACGGGGCGGATCGTGGCTAGGACTTCTTCAGCCGCACCATCAACGCCGCGTTGTTGCCGTTCATCTGGGCGGCGATGTCGACCTTGTAGCTGCTGACCGTCTTGGTCGTGCCGTCGGTGAGGGTGACGGTGTTCGGGAAGCACTCCTTGGGCATCGTCATGGTAAAGGTGTTGCTGCCCGAAAGTGTGGTGAGACTCGAACCCGGCACTTCGAGGAACGGGCCCGTGGTGTTCCAGTTCGTGATGGCCGTCGGCCAGGTGGCCGCGCCATCAATGTTGTTGATCTGAGCGCCCGTACTGTCGAAGTAGAACACCTCGAACTTGTACGGAACACCGACCATCAACATGCCGAAGTCGTCCACCGGGGGCGCCCACTCGAACGCCAGGTCCTTGGTGCCGTCAAAGGTGATCTCCTTCGGACCGTTGAAGAACGCCAATGCGCCCGGGGGGCCAACGTTGATCAGCTTCGGAATGCTGTGGAACACGTAGTTGATCATGCGGGTGTACACGCCCGTCGTGCCGTCGTCGAAGTTGATCTCGACGGTAAACGTGTCACCGGTATTCATGATGTCGTTCGGTGTGACCCATTCCTGGAAGTGGTTGGTGTCCTCCTTCGCCAGGGCATAGCTCGTCGTGGACCACAACGTGCCCGGACCCGCGCCGAACGAGATCGTCGTATTGGGCAGGTACGTCGGTGCCGGGGCCGGCGGGCTGATCACCTTCGCGCTGGTGATGTTCTTGCCCAGCGCCGCCGTCGCCTGCACCTCGAACGTGATGACCGTGTCCTCCTTCAGGGATTTCTGGATGCCGGCGGCGTCGCCGCTGAAGTAGGGGGTCGCCTGCACGTCGTCGATCTTGAGGTTCATGAAGAAGTTGATATTCAGTCCGGTCGGCAGGCCGGGGACCAGCGTGGCGTCGTCATCGAGATCGTCGATCGTGCCGTCGCCGTCGTCGTCGGCGTCGAACTGGTCGATCATGCCGTCCATGTCGCGGTCGCCCTGCTGCTTGGTCTCGGTGGAGGCAGTGCCCTTGGCGTCGTTGCCCCGGCCGAACGTTGGCACACCCACTGGCACGCCATTCGGATCAATCCGCGCCACGACGCCGTTGTCGACGGCGTCATCGCCGAAGTTCGCATCGCTGCCCGGCGCGATCACGCTGTGACGCGGGTCGTCGGGGAAACTGATCGTGCCGAGGCTGGTGTTCTGGGGCACCTGCAATCCGGTGAAGGCCTGGTTGTCGCCGGTGCCGAAGACGACCGGGCCGGCGGGCTTGCCATCAGGCGTCATGATGGTCACGGTGAAGGTGTTGGCCGTCTCGGTCGCGGGAATGTTGACGTTGAAGTTGCCGTTGGCGTCCGTGTCGCCCATGTAGGTGTTGAGCGTCTCGGCGGCCTGGACGAGCACGCTGTAGGTCAGCCCCTCGTTGCTCGTCTCGCTGCGGGCACGGACCTTGGCGGATTCGGGTGCGACCAGCGTGCCGCTGAGCGTGCGGGCGCTGCCGGTGGCGCCGTCATCACCGTCGTCGCCATTGTTGTTCGCCAGGTTCGGTGGGCAGCCGCCGACGGCCAGGGACAGCGCTGCACCGAACGCAGCCATCAAGAGAAGCGGGCGATTCTTCATGAACATTCTCCTTGCAGATGGAACCGGAGCTTGACGGTGGGGCGCAACCCAACCCCCTGCATGCCACAAACTGCCCGAATGATCGGTTCCTTCTCAAACGCCGCTTGAAAGCGGAATCCGCCCGGGCCGGGCAGACGCAACGCGCGCCCGCCGGCGAACGCCCTCGACTCGCGGCGGCGACACAGCCGATAACAGCAGCAGGAGGGCAGATGCGCGCGCACGGCGGATTGACGGGTGGGCCACGTGCGGCGATGCTGTCGCTCTTTCGGTCGCCGGCGGCGCGTCGCCGAAGCGCAAGAACTGCCCGGAGCCGAGCGTGGGCGGCCCCCTTGGGGCCGGTGGGTGATTCGGGTCAGTGCGGTCCGCGCGGGCGGCCGCGGCGATGCAGACGCTTAGCAACAGAGAGGATTGTGCCATGCCGCTGATGACCACCAAGCCGATGTTCGACCTGGCCTATGACGGCGGGTTCGCGATTGGCGCCTTCAACGTCAACAACATGGAAATCACCCAGGCGATCATCGATGCCTGCGCCGCCGAGTCGGCCCCGCTGATCCTCCAGATCTCCAAGGGTGCACGCCAGTACGCCAATATCACCTACCTCAAGAAGATCATCGATGCCGCCGTCTGTGAGCATCCCGAGCTGCCGATCGCGATTCACTGTGACCACGGCGACACACTTGACCTGATCAAGCAGTGCATCGCCGACGGGTATACGTCGGTCATGATCGACGGCTCGCACCATCCGTTCGAGGAGAACATCAAGCTCACCAAACAGTGCGTGGATGCCGCGCACGCTGCGGGGGTTGTTGTCGAGGCCGAGCTGGGCATGCTCGGAGGTATCGAGGAAGACGTCGTCGGTCTCGACGCGGAGGAGTATGAGAAGCAGCTCCACAAGTTCCTCACGAATCCCGATGAGGCGAAGATCTTCCGCGAGCAGACCGGCGTGGACAGCCTCGCTGTCGCGATCGGCACCAGCCACGGCGCCTACAAGTTCAAGCAAGAGGCCAAGCTGGCGTTCGACCGCGTGGAAGAGATCATGAAGACCTGTCCCGGCCTGCCGCTGGTCATGCACGGCTCGTCGAGCGTGCCGCAGGAGTTCATCGACCTGGTCAACAAGTACGGCGGCCAGATGCCCAACGCCAAGGGCGTGCCCGAAGACCAGATCAACATGGCCGTGACCAGGTACGGCGTGTGCAAGGTGAACATCGATACCGATCTGCGCCTGGCCCTGACTGCGAAGATCCGCGAGGTCTTCGCGACCAAGCCGGGCGAGTTCGACCCGCGCAAATACCTCGGCCCGGGCCGCGATGCCATCCGCGATATGGTCCGGCGCAAGCTGCATGTGCTCAATGTGGCCGGCAAGGCCGAGGCCGTGATCGCCGCGTGGCAGCAGGCTGGCGAGCCGCTGCCGGCGTATTACCGCTGACCACGCCGCGGCCGCTCAGGCAGGACATGGCGCCGCCTTTTCAGGTGGGCGCACACGCAGGACATCGCCCCGCTTTGTCCTGTGGGCGCACAGGGAGGACATTGCTCTGCTTTGTCCCCTGCCGTTTCCCCCGGCGCCGATTCGGCGGGCCTCGTTCGATCCGGTGGCGGGCGGGAGGGAAGTACTGGGACAGACCCTAGTCTTCCTCCTCTTCTTCCTCTTCCTCGTACTCTTCTTCCTCTTCCCCTTCTGCGTCTTCGGCCTCATCCCCCTCTTCGTCGCCGGCGTCGTCTTCCGGCTCTTCGTCTTCGTATTCCTCGTCGTCTTCGTAGTCGGCGTCGTCTTCGTATTCGATGTCCTCGATCGCTTCGTCGGCGTCGCGCTGGGTGCGGATTTGCTCCCACTCGTCCGCGGTAATCAGCACCTCGCGCGCCTGGCTGCCCTTGTACTCGCCCACGAGGCCGGCTTCGTACATCTGATCGATGAGGCGCGACGCCCGGCTGTAGCCGACGTTGAAGCGGCGCTGGAGCAGGCTGACCGAGCCGCGCTTGGTCTGCAAGATCACGGCAACGGCATCGTCGAAGAGTTCGTCGCGCTCGGCGCCGCCGCCGGCGTCCTTGCCCGGCAGTCGCACGAGTTCGGTGCAGAATTGCTGCGGTTGCTGTTCCTTGCAGTGCTTGACGACGGCGCGCAGCTCCTCGTCGTCGACGAAAGTGCCCTGGGCACGGACGAGCTTGGACTGGCCCGGCGGAAGGAAGAGCATGTCGCCCTGCCCCATCAGGACCTCGCCGCCGTTCTGATCGAGCACGATGCGCGAATCGAGCCGGGAGGAGACGCGGAAGGCGATGCGGCTGGGCAGGTTGGACTTGATCAGGCCCGTGACGACATTGGCCTGCGGCCGCTGGGTGGCGACGATGAGGTGGATGCCGACGGCGCGGCTCTTCTGCGCGATGCGGCAGAGGTGGAACTCGACCTCTTTGGCGGAGGTCATCATCATGTCGGCGAGCTCGTCGACGATGATGACGATGTAGGGCAGGCGAATGGGGATCTTGTCCATTTCGTCGTCGTCGCCGATCTCGAGCCGCTCGCGCAGGCCGGCCTCGCCGAGGCGGTTGTAGGAGCGGATGTCCTTGACACCGGCTTCGGCGAGCAGGGCGTAGCGCTCGTCCATCTTGGTGGAGGCCCACTCGAGGATGCTCTCGGCTTTGGGCATGTCGGTGACGATGGGGCACATCAAATGGGGGACGTCCTTGTACATCGCCAGCTCGACGACCTTGGGGTCGATGAGGATCATCTGCACCTCGACCGGTGAGCGGGTCATGAGCACGGACGAGATCACGCTGCCGATGCACACGCTCTTGCCGGAGCCGGTGGTGCCGGCGATGAGCAGGTGCGGCATGCGGGTCAGGTCGGAGATGAGTGGCTGGCCCGAGGCGTCCTTGCCGAGGAACAGCGGTATGGCCATGTTGTCGATGCGCGAGCCGGCCATCTCGATGGCGTCGCGGAGGCGGACTTTCTCCTTGTCGATGTTGGGCACTTCAATGCCGATGGTGTTCTTGCCGGGCAGCGGGGCGACGACGCGCACGGCGGGCGCCTTGAGCGCGCGGGCCATGTCGTTGGTGAGCGATGCGATCTGGCTCACCTTGATCCCGGGGGCGAGCCGCAACTCGAAGACGGTGATGACCGGGCCGGTTTCGATCGCGACGACCTGCACTTCGAGACGGAATTCGTTGAGGGTCTGCTCCAGCACGTAGGCCTTGTCGCGACAGGCCGCCTCGATGGCGTGACGGTCCACCGGCACGGGCGGTTCCAGCAGCGTGATGGGCGGCAGGTCGTAGTTCTCGTCGGTCAGGCGGCGCGGCTTGGGCGCGGGCGGGCGCTTGCGCGGCTTGCGCTTCGGGCCGATGTCCTTGACGAGCAGACGCGACGGTTTGGCGGCGGGTGCCGCGGCCGGCGCCTCGTCTTCGGGCTCGTCAGTGGTCTCTTCTTCCGCTGCGTCGTCCGCGGCCTCTTCCTCTTCCTCTTCTTCGTATTCCTCCTCTTCGGCCGGCGCTTCGTCCGCCTCGTCTTCTTCCTCCTCTTCGAACGCGAGCTGGCGCGGCTTGCGGCCGCGTTTGGGGGGCTCGATGAGCGCGGCGTCGGCGTCCTGGTGATTGAGGCGGCCGGTGAGATGCGACATGCCGCTGGCGACCGCGGCGCCGGCGCTGGCGACGTGGCTGCCGCCGCGCGCGAGGACCGGGCCGGAATGCTCACCGGCCCAGCGCAGCCAGCGGAACAGCGTCAGCAGCACCTGGTCGGCCGCGAGGAGCAGACCGACGATCAAGGTGAGCGTAAGTAGTAGTGCGGTGCCGAAAGTCTCGAGGTGCGCCGTCAGGAAGCCGGCCGTGGCCAGCCCGACGATGCCGCCGGGCCCCGTGACGAGGTGCTGGTGTGTCGGATCCATCACCAGCGTGGCGGCGGCGGCGCACGACACGGCGACAAGCAGCAGGCCGATGAAGCGCAGCCAGAGATCGTTGAGGGTGAACTGGCGTGACCACGCCAGCACGGCGGCATTGATGAGGAAGAGGACGATGTAGGTGCCGACGCCGATGTAGCGGAACCCGTGGTACGCGATGGTGGCGCCGACGGTGCCGCAGAGGTTGTGGGGGGTGTCAGGATTTGGCCAGACGGTTGTGGCTGGCATGTCGGCGGGGCTGAATGAGAGCACGCTGGCCCAGGCGAAGAGGCAGGCCAGCCAGCCCAGCGCCAGCAGGGAGAATCGCAGCGCCGCCCGGCGCTCATCGTTACGGGGCGTGTTCGCCATCCTTGTTCGCTCCCGTCACCGGACCTCCGAGTCCGGCGGTATCCTCGCTCGGTTTGCCATCATATCGCATTTCCGCGCGAATTTCGATAACCTATGCACCGCGCGAAAAATGGCGGGCCGCGGCGCGGCTCGCGCCCGTCGTCGGGCAACCTGTCGAGCCGAACGGATTCGGGCAAGGACCACCATGGCGCAAGCGAACATGGCTCAGAGCGTGCTGGCCGGCATTGGCAGGCATTTCTTCAATGCCCTCGAAGGGTATGGCCGGTTCTGGATCTTCACCGCCCGGACAATCTCGTTCATCCCGGTGGAGCTGGCCAGTGTGCGCGGCTGGCGGCGCTTCATCCCGCAGTGCTACTACATCGGGACGCGTTCGGTGCCGGTGCTCATGCTGACCGGCATGTTCATCGGCATGGTGCTGATCGTGCAGAGCTTCGATCAGTTCGACAACGCGGGGCTGCGCGACATTCTGGGCGGCATCGTGAATATCTCGGTCGCGTCCGAGCTGGGGCCGGTGCTGGCCGGCGTCATGCTGGCGGGTCGCGTTGGCGGGGCGCTGACGGCCGAACTGGGCACGATGAACGTGACCGAGCAGTTGCTGGCGCTGCGGTCGATGGGGGCCGACCCGGTGCGGCACCTGGTGACGCCGCGGTTCCTGGCGTGCCTGTTGCTGACGCCGTTGCTGACCTGCTACGCGGACCTGGTTGGTGCGTTCGGTGCGTGGGTGATTTACGTGGGGGTGTACGGGGCCGAGTCAGGCCCGTACTGGTATCACACGCAACTCATGGTCGAGATGTGGCACCTGGGCACGGGGTTGGTCAAGGCGCTGTTCTTCGGCGGGGCGATCGGGCTGGTGAGTTGCTACCAGGGGTTCCATTGTCGGCCCGGTGCGCAGGGGGTGGGGCAGGCCTGCACCAACAGCTTCGTGATCAGCTTCATCCTGATCCTGATGCTGGACTTTTTCCTCAACATCGTGATGAACGGGCTGTACATCCTCTGGTACGGTTTCCGGTCGATCATCTGAACAAAGGTGGCCAGTGGCGGACGATACGCCCATCATCGAGCTGCGCGGCGTACGAAAGGCCTTCGGGCGCCAACTCGTGCTGGACGACATCGATCTGAAGATCGAGCGAGGCAGGAACACGGTGATCATCGGGCGATCCGGCACCGGCAAGAGCGTCCTGCTCAAGCACATCGTCGGGCTGCTGCGGCCCGACCGGGGCGAGGTGTACTTCGAGGGGCAGCGGATCGACAAGCTCGGCGAGCGGGCGCTGGTGCCGATCCGCCAGCAGATCAGCTTCGTGTTCCAGCTCAACGCGTTGTTTGATTCGATGACGGTGCTGCAGAACGTCGCGTTCCCCATGACCGAGAACAGCACCGCCAGGCTGCGGCCCAGGCAGATCGACGAGCTTGCGCGCCGCTGCCTGGACATGGTCGGCCTGGCGGGGTTCGAGCAGAAGCGGCCCGCCGACCTCTCGGGCGGCGAGAAGAAGCGCGTGGCGCTGGCCCGGGCGATCGCGATGGAGCCGCCGCCGGCAGTCATCCTGTATGACGAGCCGACAGCCGGGCTGGATCCGCAGCGTGCGGACGTGATCAACAAGCTCATCCGCACGTTGCAGGAGAAGATGCACGTGACGAGCGTCGTGGTGACGCACGACATGAGCAGTGCCGCCGAGGTGGGCGACCGGGTGCTGATGCTCTGGCGGGGGCGGTTCCTGGCGGACGGAACCGCGCACGATCTCATGAATAGTGACGAGGCGCACGTTCGGCGTTTCGTGCAGGGGGTGGCCGAGCCCGGGGAGCTGGCGACCTTAAAGTCTTAGAATAAAAGGTCTTGCCCTCTTTTGGCCATGCCGGCCCAGAAATGGTGGATTTCCGTCATTTTTGCCAAAGTTTTATCGGGGAACGGTCGATAGCGACTACTGAGCGAGTGGGCGCGCGTGGCGGCGGTCGATGGAGCGACCAATGGCACGCGGCATGACGAACCCTGAGCCAACCTGGATGGCGGTATCCCCTGGACTGTGCCCGGGGCCAGAGCCCGTGGCGGCGGAGGCTGCCCATGAACGACATGACCAGTGTGAACAATGCCATTCCGGGAACGGTTGCGCCTTCCGCACGTCCCGAGCGCGAGGCCGTGCAGCGGCCGCCGGCCACCCCGGAAGCCCCCGCCGCCGCCCAAGCGACGGACCGGGTCGAGTTGTCCGAGGCGGCGGCGAACTACGACCCGCAGGCGGCGGTTGATGCCGCGATGGAACGCCGGGTCGCGCAGATCCGCGAGGAAATCGCCGCGGGGACGTACCTCACGCCCGAAAAGCTGGATGTGGTCGTTGATCGGCTGCACGCGGAGCTGTTCAAGCAGTAGCGACCAAGCCAGAACCAGATTGTGGTGCCGGGGCCCTGGCCATGTGCGGGGCCCTTTTCCTTTGCCTTTGGGTAGGGGCGGGCGGCGTACGCACCCACAGCGGTTGCGACGAGAACAGGCGCCGAGGCGGAGACCGGAGGGCCGGTGCCGGGGAAGCCGAAGCGTAGAATGTTCTACTGCAACGGGTTGTCGATGGCGCCCTTCTGGGCCACCAGCCGCGTAACGAAGGCCGCGAAGACATCCTGGGCGACGCGGTCCCAGCTCTTGCGCATTTCGTTGATCTCCGCGCGGGCCGCGTCGCGGGCCTGCCGGGCCGCGGCGACGAGCTCGTCGGTGGCGATCGCCTTGGCATCATTGACGCGCGCGGCGCGGATCTGGGCGGTGGCGGCGGCGAGTGCTTCGGTGTTCACGAAGAGCTGTTCGTTGGCGACCATCAGGCGATAGAGCGAAGCGCTGATCACGTCCTCCAGCACGCGGTCGAAGCGGTCGTTCTGGCCGGCTTCGGCGGCGGCGAGAATGGCGGCTTCGAGCTCGCTGCTGGCCTGGCGGACGTCGTCTCGGGCCGCGAGCACCTGCTCGATCAGCACGTCGACGTCGACGTCGAGGCCGGCCTCGCGAGCCAACGTGAGCTCCTCCTGGACGGCGTCCAGCGTATGGTCCGCGGCCTGGTGGACAAAGGCCGATTCGGTGACCGTGCGGAAAGCCGACTCGAGATAAGTGGTCAGCTCCTCACCGGTGCCGGCATAGGCCCCGAGGATCGTGTCCCAGGCGGCGCGAAACTCGATCGGCTGGGTGTCGTCGGTGAGCAGGTCGCCGGTGAACATGGCGTCTCGAATCTGGCTGGTCAGCTCACCGATCTCCACGCCGAGATCGTCCTCGTCGGGCGCCGCCAGCGGATCGTCTTCGCGGCGCTGGGCCACGGCGGTTGGTCCGCTCGCGCCGCCGTCGGCGGCTTGCCCGGGGCCTTCCGCGGCCGCCGCATTGCCGGCGTCCCCCGCGTCCCCGCTGGCCGAGCTTTCGCCGCCGGCGTCGCTGGCCGCGGGCGCTTCGCCGAAGTCGCCGGCGTCACTGTCAGCGCTGTCGTCCTCGGCCAGCATATCGCGCAGCCCCTCTTCAGCGGGAGCACCGGGTTCGCCCGGGGCATCGCCACCGGCGTCGCCGCCATTGTCGCCCGCGTCGCCGCCGCCGCTGGCGCTGCTGCCACTGTCGCCGCGCGGGTTGACGGGCGGATCGTCGGACGCCGGTGGGTCATCAGGGGCCGGTGGATCGGGCGGCGGTGCGGGCGGCTCGCTCAGCATGATGATGAAGTCGTCGCTGACCCACGCGCCTTGGCCGTCGGTGGCCCGTACGCGGATGGAGAGGCTGCCTGTGCCGACGTCGTCGGGGGTGCCGCTGAACCGGCGTGTCGCCGGGTCGAACACGAGCCAGGCCGGCAACGGGCTGCCGTCGGCAAGCGTCGCACTGTAGCTCAGCACATCGCCCGGGTCGATGTCGGTGAACGCGTTTGTGGCGAAGCTGTACTCAAAAAGCTCGCCTACGGTGGCCGCTCCGTCATCCAGCGGATTGGCCAGCGTCGGGCCGTCATTGACGTTGTGGACGAGCAGGCTGGCCGCGTCGCTGGCGCTGCTGAATGCACCGGTGCTGCCGCCGGCGGCCGTGTCGGCATAGCTGCCGGCGCTGCCGCTGGTCTGGTCCCAGGCGACAAAGGAGAGGGCGGCGTCGAGCGTACCGTTGTAGTCGGGCTCGGGCAGAAAGCGGATCAGGTCGCTGTCGCGCAGCAGCAGGGCGTTGGTGTTGCTGACGCTACCGAGGTCCAGCCAGGTCGCGCCGCCATCGGTCGAGTACTGCCAGGCCCCGTGGGTGGTGTCGGCGCCGATGACTGCGATGCCGGCCAAGGCACCGGTGTCGACATCGCTGACCGGGTTGCCGCCGGCGGATGCCAGCAGGTCGGCGATCGTCGTGCCGCCATTCGTGAGGTCATCCTCGTTGATGTCATTCAGGTGCAGGTCGTAGCCGTCGTCCAGAACGGGGGCGTCGTTGACGTTGTGGACGGTGATGCCGGCGGTTTCGGTGGCGGTGCTGAACGACGTCGCGCCGCCGGACGTGGACGTGTCGACGTAATCGCCGGCGTCGTGCCAGAGCTGGTCCCAGGCCCGGAAAGTGACGGCGGCATTGAGCGTGCCGTTGTAGTCGGCGTCAGGGACGAAGCGCAGCAGGTCGCTGCTGCGGAGGAGTAGGGCATTGCTGGTCGCCACGCCGCTGATTGTGGCCCACGTGCTGCCACCGTCCAGGGAGTACTGCCACGCGCCGTGGCTCGTGTCGAGGCCGACGATGGCGATGCCCTCAGGATCCCCGTCGGCGTCGGTGATGCGGTCGCCGCCGGCGGTGGCAACGATGTCTGCGACGGTGGTGCCCGCGCTGGTGAAATCGTCTTCGTTGATGTCATCGAGCGACATCATGCCGGCCGCGTCGAGCACTGGGGCCTGGTTGGGGTCGGTGACGTTGAGCGTGACGCTGGCGAGGAGGTCGCCTTCGGTGTCGCCGACGGCGCCGCCAAACTCGATCACCGTGTGGGCTGTGTCGAAATTGCGCAACGTGATCCAGGTGCCGGCGCTGCCCGTGGGATTGATGGCCGCGTAGTCATACATCGCGGTCATCGACGGCTGGCCGGCCGCCCAGTTGTTGTAGTAGCCGCCCTGGGGGCTGCCACCCGGGGCAGGACCGCCGATCCAGAACAACCGGCCATTCTCCGGCCCCCCCGTCCAGCGCCAGTTGTTCATCATGGCCGAGTCGCTCGCGCCGAGCCACGCTCCTTGCGGGCCGTCGGGAAACAGGCTGGTCACGAACGTGTTCTCCGCCGTGCCGGTCACGGTCGGGAGGTACCCGCGCAGACCGTCGAGCGTGGCGGTTGACGCGGCGGTTGACGCGTTGAGGTAGTTGTTGAGGCCGGCCGTCGGCGCGTAGTAGTGTCCGTTCGCCGTGTTGTACCGGTAGCCGTCGAAGTCGTCGCCGATGATGAAGTGGATCGTGCGCGCAGTCGTGTCGGGCGTTGCGCTCGTGTTTCGATACGTGACGCTGCGCAGCACGTCCTGGTACTCGGCCGCGGTGGCGTCGCCGGTGAGCAATAGTTCGCCGGTCGCGGCGTTGTAGCTGCCCGTGACGCCGTGCATGGGGGTGAAGGAGAGTTCGTCCTGCGTCAGGTCGGGACTGTTGCGAATACGCACCAGCGCACCGCGCAGCAGATCAGTGGAGTCGGCGTCGCTGACACTGATATTGGGGTCGACAACGACAGCCGGTCCCTGGCCGCGGGCGGTGCGCCCGGGGTCGGTGTCGCTGATTGTGGGGCGCGTGTCGGCGAGGGTCTCGCGAAACTGCGACAGGCGGCCGGCGTCAAAGTACTGGCCAGCGACGTCGATGCGGTCGGATTCCAGCACCCAGTCGCCCCCGTCGGCTTCATTGCCCGTCGGGTCATCAGACGCCGCCAAGTTCACGCCTGTAAGTTGCTCGAGCACGTGAAGCAGCCGGGCCCCCGCGGCATTGTCAGCGACGTCGCAGCCCAGCAGGTCGATTCGACCGCCCGGCTCGATGCACTGGGCGATTCCCCGCCAGAACGCCTGCACGCTGGGGATGCCCAGCGAATCGGCGTCGACGACGTGGTCGCCGGTCACGATCAACTCGCCCGGGCCGCGACCATGCGTCGCGAGGGCGATGCTCTCGACCGGCGTATCGCCGACGGCGAGTTGGATCTGCGCCAGCAGATCTTCGAGCGTGGTTGTGTCGTGGTCGAGTTGCAGAAGCTGGACGTGGCCGGCGCGCGCCGCCGCGAGCGCGTCGGCCTGATCGATGTCGTCGGAAATGATGAGCAGGCGTGCCGGGACCGTCGGTGTCCCGGGAGCGGCCACGGGCGATTCACCGTCCGGCGAGAATTGCGCGAGACCATGAACGGGGGCTGCCGCAGGCGGGCCGGCCTCCGCCGGTGACGATGCGGGCAGCGTGGCGTGGTCGGTGCCGCCGGCGCCGTCTGTCGGAACGGCCGCATCGAGCACGACCCGCTCCTCCAGTCGCATCAGCCGTGTGCGCATGGCCGATGGCGTGGGGAACGGCTTGTCAGTGGGCTTCCGGGGGCCAGTGTGATGCATCGGTACCTGTTCGGCTTCGGGCGTTGGGGGACAAAGCGGAGCAATGTCCTCTCAACCACGGGGCTGTCGGCCGCTACCGTGTACCACGGCTCTGAGAGCCGTGCGATCGTCCGGTGCCGAGCCCGGCCGCTGTGTCCGGCGGCCGCTGCCGTGCCGGACCGTGGTTGTCCTTATCAGCTTTATCGGCGAAGCGTCGCCGGGGGTGATTCAGGCGCAGGAGATTGGTTTCATCCGGCCGGTGGGGGTGCCGATATCGGACTGGGGTGGAGTGTAGCGGAATGCGCGCATGTTGCGCGATGCCGAGACGACGCTGATGAAGAGCAGCTAGTGGAAGTGCCGGGACGGATTATCCGCAAGTCGGCGGCAGCGGCGGCAATGCTGGGGCTCGCCTGCCTGTCAGGCTGTGCGCCGCAGCTCGGCCGCGAGGTCGTGCGCGAGCAGAACGCGAAGGCCGATCTGGCGCTGTACGAGACCCGTGCGCCGGAGATCGATGCGCCCGTGACCCTCGCCGACGCGCTCGAACTCGCGCAGCGGCACAACATCGACGTATGGATCGCTGCCGAAGAGCAGCAGTACCAGCATGAGCTGGCGACGGGGGCCAGGCTGAAGCTGCTCCCATCGCTGGTCGCGGGCACGGAGGCCAGCCACCGCAGCGAGTTCGACGCGGCCCGCTCGGTCGCGATCGAATCCGGCGAAGAGTCGCTCGAACCGTCCTACTCGGCGGAGAAGACGCGGCGGACGTTCGACGTCGGGCTGACGTGGAACCTGTTGGACTTCGGCATCTCCTACATGCGTTCGCGCCAGGCCGCCAACCGCGAGCAGATTGCCGAGCAGCGCTTGCGCCGCGTGCGGCAGAACCTCGCCCTGGAGGTCACACGCGTCTACTGGCAGGCGGTGACGGCGCGCGAAGCCGCCGCGGAGGCCGACCGCATCGCCGCGCAACTGGCGGATCGGCTGGCGGGGATCGACGCGGAGATCGAAGCGCAGAACCTCTCGCGCGTCGAAGGCCTGACCCGCAAGGCGACGCTGCTGGAGCAGCAGGAGGAGCTGCGCCGCTATCGACGAGCGTACCTGGCGGCGAAGACCGAGCTGGCGGCGCTGATGGGGCTGGCCCCCGGAACGCCGTTCCTGTTGGCGGATGTCGATGTCGACCAGGATGTCACGCCGCGGGCGTTTTCCATTGACGAGCTGGAGTGGGCGGCGCTGCGGCAGCGACCGGAGCTGTACGAGAAGGACTTCGAGCAGGCGATCTCGCGCGACGAGGCGCATGTGGCGCTGGTCGAGATGTTCCCGCACGTGTCGTTGTTCTGGCAGGCGAACTGGGACGACAATCGCCTGCTGGTCTTCAAGGAGTGGAACACGATCGGGTTGCGCGCGACGTGGGACCTCTTGATGATCCCGCAGAAGTACCAGCAACGGCAGGCACTGCTGTTGCAGACCGACCTGATCGCCAGACGGCGGACCGCGATCGCGGTGGCGGTGCTCACGCAATTGCGGCTGGCGCTGATCGAGCATGACGAGGCGGCCGAGCAACTGGCATTGGCACGGCGCATCGCGGCGACGCGGCGCGAGCTCCTGGCAGCGATCGAAAGCTCTGCCACGGAGGGCTCGACGCCGGCGGGCGCCGCGTTTGAAGAGCGCATGCGCTATCTCAAGGCGCGAGCGCGCGAGCTCCGCGCGCTGGCCAGTTTCAAGGCGGCCCAGGCCCGCGTCCTCAACACCGCCGGCGAGCGTCCGAGCTGCCCGCAGGCGGAGATGACCCGCGGGGAACTGCTGCAGTACATGGTGCACATGCTCGAGCGCCGGGCCCAGGCGGCGGCGGTGCGCGCGGAGCTGGCCCGGGCGGCGGGGAACGAATCGGACCCATGATCACGCGATTGCGACAGGTGGCGGGGGCGCGTTGGCCGGCACGGCCCACGACGGCCGCGGCGCTGCTCGTGCTGTGGCTGCCGCTGGCGACGCTCACGGGGGGGGCGGGCCCGGTGGTGCTCGGGCCCGACGACGACCCCGATGTCGTTTCGGTCGTGTTCGCGCCACGGCACGAGGCGGTGCTGTCGGCGGAGGTGGCCGGGCGCGTGCTGGACGTGCCGCGGGAGCTGGGACAGGCGTTCGCTGCGGGCGATGTGTTGCTGCGCATCGACGATACGCGCTACGCGGCCCAGGTGACCACCGCGCAGGCACGGCTGGCCGCGGCGCAGCGCGAGCTGGCACGCGTGCAGCGCCTCGCGGACGAGAAGACCCGCGAGCGCCACGCCGACGCGGTGGCCGAGGCGGCGGAGAAAGTGCTCGAGGTGACGCGGAAGCTGTACGAGGAAGGCCACGCGTCCAACATCGAGTTGATCCAGGCGCAGCGCGACGTAGCAACCGCACGTATCGACCGCGAGCTGGTTGCGTCCAAGACGGTGAAGGAGCTGACCGCGGCGCAAAGGGACCGGGCGGTGGCGGCGGACGAACTGGCGGTCGCGCAGCACGACCTGGCGGCGTGCACGCTCGAGGCGCCGTACGCCGGCCGCGTGGCGCGGGTGCTGATTCACGGGCACGAACGGGCCGAGCCGGGCATGCCGGTGCTGGAGATTGTCGACGACCGCGTGCTGCTGGCGAAATTCCTGGTGCCATCACGCCTGTTCGACAAGGTGCGCATCGGGCAGCCGGTTACGATCGCCGCCCGCGAGTCACAACAGACGGTCACAGGGCGCGTGTCACACGTGGCGGCGGTGCTCGATGCGGCCAGTACGACATTCGAGGTGTATGCCGAAGTCGACAATGCGGACGGCAAGCTGCGGGCCGGGATGAACGGCTTGTTGCGGTTGTCGGGGCTGGAGGCGCGCTAGGATGTTGACGCAGACGAAAGCGGCGGGCGTCTCGGTCGAGGCGCTGGAATCGCTGGCCACCCTGCACCAGCTCACGGTGGAGGCCGGCGACAGCGAGAACCTGCGCCAACTGGCGTTTCGCATCGTAAATCGCACGATCGGTTACTGCCGGTACGATCGGGCGGTGTTGTGGGATCTGCGCGGGCGCCGGCCACGGCTGCTGGGGATTTCGGGGCAGACGGACTTGAACGATCGGGCGCCGCTGGTGGCTTGGTGGCGGCAACTGGTCACGGCGTTGAAACACCCCCGCGACCATGCCCTGCTGACCAAGCTGAGTTTCGCGGAGGCGGCCGAACTGTGGGAACTGCTGACGCGGCAGACGCAGGGACTGTCGGCGGCGTGGCTGCCGATCGTCGTCGACGGGCACCTGGTGGCAGGCCTGTGGCTGGAACGCTGGTCGGGGCGCCGCTTCGCGCCGGCCGAGATGAAGCGGCTGGAGGCGTTGACGCGCGCGTACCGTGTGGCGTGGCGCAGTGTGGCATCACGGGGCGCTCCGCTGCTGCGGCGCCTGTTGTTGCGCAAGTGGCTCGTGGCGGCGGCGGTCCTGGCCGGACTGGTGGCGGCGTTGGTGCTGGTGCCGGTGCCGTTGCGCATCGTGGCGCCGTGTGAGGTTGTCCCGGCCGATCCGCTCGCGATTACGGCGCCGCTGAACGGCGTGATTGACGAAGTGTGTGTGCTGCCCGGGCGGCCGGTGGCGCGCGGTGCGCTGCTGGCGACCTATGACCAGCGAGTGGCGCGCGAGGAGCTGAAGATCGCGCAGCAGCAGGTGCAGATTATTCAGTCGGACTTGCAGCGGGCGCGCGTGCAGGCCTTCGACAAGCCCGCGGCCCGCGAGCAGATCGCCCTGCTGGAAAACCGTTTGGCCCAGGAGCAGACGCGGTTGCGAATTGCCGAACACCGGGCGAGCAAGCTGGAAATCCACGCCCCACGCGCGGGCACGGTGATGCTGGACGACCCGCAGGCGTGGCGCGGCCGGCCGGTGCAGGTCGGCGAGCGGCTGATGCTGCTGGTCGACCCGGAACAGACGAAGGTGCGCATCTGGCTGCCGGCGCATGACAACGTGTCCTTCGACACCGAGCGCGCACTGAAAGTGATCCTTGATTCAGACCCGCGGCGCGGCAGGGCGGCGCATTTGCGCTTCGTGGCGAGCCACAGTGAGGTGAACGGTCAAGGTCTGGCCGCGTTCCGCGCCGAGGCCGCCTGGGACCAGCCGCAGCGCGACCTCAAGCCGGGGCTGGAGGGGACGGCGGTGTTGTACGGTGACGATGTGTCGCTGGGGTACTGGCTGTTTCGTCGCCCCCTGGCGGCGGTGCGGCGTTACTTCGGGGTTTGAATGACGACGACGGCGCCACCAGCCGAGACGCTGCCGGTGTTGCGGCCGGACATCGAGTTTCATCGCGGTCCGGACGACGAGGCCGGTGCGCCGACGTACGTGATCCACGATCCGCTGCGCGGCACGTTCGAGCATGCGACGTGGGTGCAGGCGGAAGTGCTGCGCCGCTTGCGGGTGCCGCTGTCGCTGCAGCGCCTCATGCGCCACTTGCACGAGAGTACGACGATCCGCGTGACGCCGGAGGACGTGCGGGCGTTGTGCGACGACGCCGCGGCGCGCGGGTTGACGCTGGGACGTCCGGTCATTGACGAAGGGGCGTGGCGTGCGGCCCGCGAGAAGACGCGGCCGGTGGGGCTGACGAGCGTGTTTCGGCGGCTGGTGTTTCTGCGCGTGCCGCTGTTGCGGCCGGACAGGTTTCTGGACCGAACCGTGCGCTACGTACGCTGGCTGGGCAGCCGGCCGGCGCTGGTGGCGTATTTCATGATTGCGCTCATCGGGGTGCTGGCCCTGTCGCAGCGTCTTGATGCGTACGTGGCGACGTTTCCGTATTTCTTCAACGCAGCGGGCGTGGCGGCGTTTGTTGGTGTCATCGCCGCAATCAAGGTCATCCACGAATTCAGCCATGCGTACGTCGCCAAGGCCATGGGTAACCGCGTGCCGTCGATGGGGGTGGCGCTGATCTTCCTGTTTCCGGTGGCGTTTGCGGACGTGACCGACAGTTGGCGCATGCGCGATCGTCACACGCGCCTGCTGATCAGTCTTGCGGGCGTGCTGGCCGAACTCGTGATTGCGGGTATCGCGCTCATCGGCTGGACCCTCACGCCGCCAGGGTTGCTGAACAGCCTTTGCTTCGTGGTGTCGTCCGTGACGCTGCTGTCGACATTGCTGGTGAATCTCAACCCGGCGATGCGGTTCGATGGCTACTACGTATTGAGCGATCTGCTGGGGATCGACAACCTTCAGCCGCGGGCGTTTGCGCACGCACGCTGGGCCTGGCGGTACCACGTGCTGGGCATGCCGCTGGCCGCGCCGGAGCCGGAGCTCGCGCGGCGACCGCGCGGTGTGCTGCTGGGCTACGCCGTTGGTGCGAGCCTGTACCGCCTGCTGGTGTACACGGGGATCGCATTCATGCTCTATCACCGCGTGACCAAGGTGCTGGGGGCGGTGCTGTTGGTGTTGGCGCTCTATACATTCCTTGTCCGGCCGGTGGCACGCGAACTGCTGGAGGTGTGGCGCATGCGAAGGCACTGGCGATTCACATGGCGGTCGGCGGGACTGGCGGCTGTCCTGTTGGGGCTTGCCACCTGGGCGGCTTGGCCGCTGCCGCGACGCGTGGCGCTGCCGGCCACGACGGTCGCCGCGGCGACGCAGGTGGTGTATGCGCCGGGTGCCGGCGTGGTGCAGGAACTAGACGTGGGGCCGGACGAGCACGTGCGCGTGGGGCAGGTGCTGCTGGTCGTCGCGTCACGGGAACTCGAGGAGCAGCGTCGTCGCGCCGAGCTCGATGTACGGCGCGTGCAGGCCGAGCTCGCGCTGCTGCGCGGCGACGAGCAGCGGCGGGCGCTGTTGCCGCAGAAGACCGAGGAGCTCGTCCGGGCGCGGGCGCGGCTGGCGGCGTTGCAGGAAGCGGTCGGCGGCCTGTGCGTGCGGGCGGAGGTCAGCGGCGTGGTGGCGGCTTGGGACGAGGCGGTGCGGCCGGGCGTGCACATTCGGGCGGACCAGGTGCTGGGACGGATCGTCAGCCGCCAGACGCCGCGCGTCACGGGTTATGTGCGGGATGATCTCGCGGCGACGTTGCAGGTCGGCACGCCGGTGCGGTTCGTGCCGGACGCGGAGCCGGCACCACTGGCGGGGGCGGTGACGTTCGTCGACCCGGTACGGACGCGCGTGTTGCCGCATCGCGGGTTGGCGTCGGTGGCCGGCGGTGATATTGCGGTGGCGCCGGACGGGCAGGGCCGGCTGGAGATGGTCGACGCGTACTACGCGGTCGAGGTGGCGTTGTCGGCGCCAGCGGCGTTGCGGACGGGGCAGACGGGACGGCTGTGGCTACGGACGGCGCCGCGGTCGTACGTGGCCGAGTGGCTGTGCTGGGGGCAGCGCGTGCTGGTGCGGGAAAGCAGTTTCTGAGGAGCGTGACGTCGTGACGAAGTAGATGCAGAGATTGGGGAAGGGAAAGCCAGGTATGCCGGGGGCGGGCCGTTGTTGTTGGCCACGGCTCACCTGCCCGCCGGCAGCCGCCGAAAACCGAGCCGCAGGTTACGCAGGTGATCGCCGTGGTCATCGCCGGTCGTGCCCGCGCAGCCCAGAATCAACAAGCCGCCCCGCGCGACGCGCGACACGACGCGCAGATCACCGGGGCCGGACTCATCCACGGTCGCACGCGACAAACCGCAGGCGTCAATGACGGCGTCAGCGGTCTCATGCGTGCCGGCGTAGCTCCCCGGTTCGAGATAGGAGTGCGTGACGACCATCGTCTTGCGCCCCTTCGCGGCGGCACGCGCGAAATCACAGAAGACGTCAATATGTGCCGAATTCACCCGGCGATCGTCGCCGTCCCCCACATAGCCGGCGTACATCGAGTCCGCCAGGTACACAGCATCGACGCGCTCCGCCCAGCCGGGCTGGCGTAGAATCGCGCGAATCGCCCCGTAGCCGGCGCTGAACGACGACAGGCAGAGACGTCCGCGGCGAGCCTCGAGCGATAGCCGGCCCACTTCCCGAAGCTCCGCCGTCGCCCGAGCGAGCAAGCGCGCGAACCGTCCCGGCTCGGCCATTGGCGTCCCGTAGGCGCTGGACAGGCCGGGGAAATTCACCACGAGGAGCACAGCCTTCAACTCCGCGGCGAGTAACTCTCGCTGCACGACGTCCGGGGCGCCGTGAAAGTGCACGACCATATCGAACACTTCAGCGCCAGCCGGCAACGCCCCCGGCACGATGACCGTCGCGTGCTCGTCGAGGGCAAGACGCAGATCCTCGCCGCGCGGTTGCGTTGGCTCGGCCGCGCGCGGTGCCGCATGCCGCGCTGTGCAGCCGGCCAGCAGGACGACGCTGAGAAACGATGCGAGCAGAACACCAGTGCGGGCGGCGTTGTTCATGAGTCCTCTCATCCGGCGTTGAAGGCGGCCAGGGCTTCGAGCATCGCCAGGTAATTCTCGGGCGGTACGTAGTTCGGAATGCTGTTCCCCGAACCGCAGGCGTAACCACCGCGAGCCGCGCAATGCTCGAGGATCGAAATAGTACGCCGTTTGATGGAGGCGTCGTCCGCGGTCGCGAGAATATGCACGTCAACGCCACCAAGCACGGCGATGCGGTCGTGCCAGCGGTCGTAGAACGACTCGATGGGTTCGATGCCGTCTTCAAAGCTGTGCTTGGCATCGATGCCGGTGTCGACGAGAGCGGGCATGACGTCCGTCGTGTTGCCGCAGGTATGCAGCAGGAACGGACGGTCGTGTCGGTGGGCCAGCTCGGAAAAACGCCGATACCAAGGGGCCAGATTCTCGGCGATCCACTTGGGGGCCAGCAGCGTGCCGTGCTTGTGCCCGAGATCGTCGCCGAGCCAGATGGCGCAAACGTCCTCCATCTGGCAGTACGTGGCGAACACCTGTTCGATTGTCTGGCCGACGCGCTCGATGACGGCGGCGACGAGGTCGGGCTGGCGGCGCGTGGCGATGAGGAAGCGCTGCATGCCGATGAGGTCCATCGCGAACTCGAGCACGCCCCCCGAGAACCCGATCATCCGCATGCCGTCGGGCAGGACTTCGCGGGCCGCGTCGAGCGGGCTGAAATCGACATCGCTGGCGCCTGGCCAGCGGAACTGCTCGAAATCGCGCAGGTTGCCGATCGGGCCGGCGTGCTCGTCCGTCCAGTTGATGGCGGGCGTGCCGTCGCTGCTGAGACGTTGCACTTCCCACGGAATCGGTGCCGAGACCTTCACGACGTCACAGCCGACGCGCTGGTGCAGCCGCACGTTGCGCTGCACGATTTCGCGCGGATCCTGCGTCGCGGGCTCGTCGAGCAGGGCGTTGACAACTTCGGGGTGAATTGCAAGCTCGAGCGCCGGTATGCGGTCAGGCCGCTCGCGACGCAACACTTGCAGAAAGCGGCGGTAATCGGCAGCGGCCTGCGGTAGTTTTGTCAGGCGCGGGTGCATGGGTCTCCTCGCTCCGCGACAGTATAACACGCACGCCGGCGGCCGGCAGGCACGTGACGACACTTGTTGGCGGCTGCGGCGCGGCCTACGATGAGGGTAGCAAGGGAGGCATGCTCATGTGCGACAACCACCTTATCCCGCTTTCCGACGGCTGCACCCGGCGGCACGCGCTGAAGGTACTCTCCGCTTGTTTCGGCGGCGCGGTGCTGGGGCCGTGGCTGCCGCGCGGATCGGCGGCCCTGCCATGGGGCGAGACGCCGCGCGCGACACTGCTCGAACCGGGCGGCACGCCCCTGACGCTGGGTGAGGAGGTCGCGTACGGCCGCGGACGACGGCAAGCATGCCCGACGCTCGTCGCCGAAGCGGGCCAACGCGGCCGCCGGCTTTGGACAAGCTGGGTCGCGCTCGCGGGCGAGCGCGAAGCCTTGTTCCTGCGCAACTTCGACACGACCACCGGCACGTGGGGCACGCCCATTGAACTGTCCGACCCAACCGAAACCACGGCCACCGACGGCGAGTTGGCGGTCGTCGGCGCCCACGTGTTGTCTGTCTGGCTGTCGCGACAGGGTGACGCGTGGCAAGTACGGGGCCGTCGTGTGGCCTGTGACGGCGATACGTCCGGAGACGTCGCTCTGCTGCACGAGACGCCAGCCGGCGGCGTCGCGCTGTACCCGGGGATCGCGACGACGGCGCACGGCGCCCTGATCGTCTGGCAAGAGCACGATCCGGCGAGCGGACAGTTCGTCATTCGCGGGCGCCATCTCGACTTGACGGGACAGCCGCGCGGCGACGTGTTCGACATCGCACGGGATGGGCAGCGCGATTGCTGCCACCCCGCCGTGGTGGCTTCGCCGACGGACGATACGTTCGCCGTGGCGTTTGATCGCCAGGATGCCCCCGGCACGCAAAACGTGTACGTGACGTTCGTCACGAATGGACAGGTGCCGGACAAACCGCTGCCGGCCACGGATCATCCCGCCAGCGACGTCGCGCCGGCGCTGGCGTTCACAGCCGATGGCGAGCACTTGTGGGTCGCGTGGCACTCGGACCGTCGCGGCGACGGGCGCGACATCACGCCGTGGTATCGACTGGCGGCGTTGCGGCGCAGCGACCGCACGTGGTCCGTGCCGGCGGCCGGCACGGGCCAGGCCGATCGCGACAGTCGGCGAACGGTGCAGGGGTTCGAGCTGGTGCGGCTGGCGGTGTCGCCGGCGGGCGTCGTGTGCGTGCTGGGACGCGCGTCGCACAACTTCCTGGTGCAGTACTACTCGCGCGCGGGGCGCAGCGCGTTGTATCGACTGCCAGAGGACGGCTGGGGTGGCCGTGGGCGGCTGCTGCGGGGCGCGTTCGACAACGCGGGAGGTTTGTGGCTGGCACGGCGCGACCTGGGCGGCAACGCATTGACGCGCATCGATGGGTTCAACGATCTGCGCGGGCCGATACCGATGCAGCCGCGCGTGCAGCCGGCCGCGAAAGCACGCACCGCAAACGCGGGCCCGTACGACTGGCCGCCGGCGCCGGATCAGGTTGCCGACCTACAGCTCTACTTCGGTGACCTGCACGGCCACAGTTGGCAGAGCGACGGCATGGGCGACCCGGAGACATCGTACCTGCGAGCGCGGGACGTCTATGGCGACGACTTCCACGTATTGACCGATCACGATTACTTCGTCGGGCAACGCGTGAATGACGGCCAGTGGCAGCAGCAGAAGGACATCGTCGAACACTATCACGAGCCCGGACGTTTCATCACGCTGTTCGGCCAGGAATGGACCACAGCACGCGTCGGTCGGCCGCACGGCTGGGGCCACTTCAATGTATACGCCGCGGACCCGCGGATTCCATTGTTCGACCACACTGACGAGCGCTGGCGCGATCTGCCGCAGCTCTATGCCGCGATACGGCCCTACGACGCGATCGCGATACCGCATCACATCGGCTGGACCGGCGTGCCGTGGGCAACGATCGAGCCCGCACTGACGCCGGTGGTCGAGATCTGCTCGGTGCATGGTGCATTCGAGTACGAGGGGAACGAGCCGATTCGGCATCGCGGCGGGATGCGCGGGCACTTCTATCGCGACGGTCTGGCGCGCGGCCTGCACGTTGGCGTGATCGGTGCGTCGGATCAGCACGGCCTGCAATGGCACCATGGCATCTGTCACAAGCGCAATTGCTTTCGGGCCGGACTGACGGGCGTGTGGGCGCCGAAGCTGACACGCGACGCACTGCTCGATGCGCTGCGCCGGCGGCGGACGTTCGCGACGACCGGGGTAAAGCTGTGGCTGTACTTCGTGGTGAATGACGCCTTGATGGGCACGATCGCGCCGTCTGCCAACGTGGCGGGCCTGCGCAACGGGCCGCCACGCATCCGCGTGCAGGTCGCCGTGCCGCCATCGGAGGGGCGTTTGGCTTGGTTGGAGGTCGTGCGGAATGGGGCGGTGGTCCACCGTTACGGCGCGGAGGGGCAACACAGCCGGTACACGTTCGTGGACGAGGCGGCGCCGGACGGGCCGCTGTGCTATTACCTGCGGGTGACGTTGGCGGACGGCAACATGGCGTGGTCGAGCCCGGTGTGGTCGTAGGCGGGGGTGATGGGGAAGAGGTGACAAGGAGATAAGGTGAAACGTGACAAGGGGCGGGATCCGGGATCGGGGCGCCGGAAGTGACGGAGTGAATCCGAGCCGCGACCGGCCGGGAGCCACGGCGCTGTGAGCCGCGCTGTACAAGCGTCGGGTGGGCTGCCACCGTTGACCGTTGCCGCGTGATTGGGGATCGACCGACCGTGGCAGGCCACCCTACGCCAATGCGAGGCGAATCGTACCACAGAGTCACAGAGCCACACAGGGCGGGCATTGATGTCTTTTTCTGTGTCTCTGTGGTTGTTTCTCTCCTGCATGGCTGCGCCCAGCCGGATCGCGTGGATCGCAATCCTCGTCCGGATCATCCGCCGCCAGTAGCTCGCCGATCCCGCCGGCGGGGCGACGTGGCCGAACTGTCTACATCCGACCGCCGTCGCGAGGGGGCAACAAGGCCACAAGGTCACAACGTAACAAGGTGCGGAGCGCGCTGCGCTCTCTCTTGGCGCCTCACGCGGGGGGGCCGGGCGCCCAGCCGGTCGCAGCTCGCGTTTGGGCGGGTGAAACCCGCGCCACTCTCACATCCGACGGGTGACACCCGCCCCGCACGGTCGACGAGACGAGGGGTGCTGCGTGCACCCGCTGTTGGCCGGTGCCACACGGGCAGGTGCCACTGGGGCAAACGGCGGCTGCGTCCCGACCTGCCCTCGGCACCCTGACGGCAGCCTCCGACATCGGGGGCCAGGCACCGGTCATTGGCCAGTGCGTGGAAGCGTAAATATATGAGAAGAAAGCACTTGTGTTCTCTTGTCCAGGTCTGTCCCCCGGCGACCGGCGGCGGCCCGCTTAGCCAACGCCGACCGAACGCCCGATAATCCGGCGGCTTCCGGAATTCCGAGCCCAACCGAGGCCGGCCCCTTGAATTGCCCGCCCCCCGTGGCTACACATGGTTGCGCGCCGTGGGGCACCGACGACTCGGCCAACCCTTCGCGGGCGCGATTTCGACGCCGGCCGCCGCGCCGGCACACCCCGGGCATGCGGAGGCGCCACGAGCACGTATATGGTCAATCGCAAAACCAACGGCAACGCCCTGGTCATCGTCGAGTCCCCCGCCAAGGCCCGCACGATCGCCCGCTATCTCGGCGAGGGGTTCGAGGTGGAGTCGTCCATCGGCCACATCCGCGACCTGCCGTCGACCGCCGCCGAGATTCCCGCCAAGTACAAGGACGAGCCGTGGGCGCGGCTGGGGGTGAACGTGGAAGAAGCCTTCACGCCGATCTATATCATCCCGCGCAGCAAGCACGAGCAGGTCCGCAAGCTCAAGAGCAAGCTGAAGAATGCGAGCGAACTGCTGCTGGCGACGGACGAAGACCGCGAGGGGGAGGCCATTGCATGGCATCTGGCCGAGGTGCTCCAGCCGAACTGCCCGGTGCGGCGCATGGTCTTTGACGAGATCACCCGCAGCGCCATCGACCGCGCCATCAACGAAACGCGCGACATCGATCAACAGCTCGTCAATGCGCAGGAGGCTCGCCGGATCCTCGATCGTCTGTACGGCTACGAGGTCTCGCCAGTGCTGTGGCGCAAGGTGCGGCCCAAGCTGAGCGCCGGCCGGGTGCAGTCGGTCGCGACGCGTCTGGTGGTCGAGCGCGAGCGGGCGCGCATGGCCTTCGTCGAGGCCGAGTACTGGGATCTGGAGGCCCGCCTCACGCCGCAGGATGATGCCAAGGCGTTTGACGCGCGGATGATCGAGCTCGACCACAAGCGCGTCGCCAGTGGCAAGGACTTTGAAGACACGACCGGGCGGCTCAAGGACGCCGACAAGGTGACATTGCTCCGTGCCGACGAGGCTGGCGAGCTCGCCCGGCGCCTCCGCGACGCGCCGTTCACGGTCACCGAGGTCAACGAGAAGCCGTTCACCAGCCGCCCCTACGCCCCGTTCATCACCTCGACGTTGCAGCAGGAAGCCAGCCGCAAGCTGCGTTTCAGCGCACAGCGCACCATGCGCATCGCGCAGAGCTTGTATGAGAACGGGCACATCACGTACATGCGTACCGACTCGACCACGCTGTCGAGCCAGGCCGTCAATGCCGCCCGCGGCCAGGTGCGCGAGCTCTACGGCGACCAGTACCTGCCGGACAAACCGCGCGTATATACGAAAAAGTCCAAGAACGCCCAGGAGGCACACGAGGCGATCCGCCCCGCGGGCGAGGACTTTCGCACGCCGAAGAGCCTTACGGCGACGTTGCGCGGCGACGAGCTCAAGCTGTATGAGTTGATCTGGAAGCGCACGCTTGCGTCGCAGATGAAGGATGCCCACGGTCTGCGCACCAGCGTGCGCATCGAGGCCGAGGCCGAGCTTGTCGGCACCGCCACCTTCGCCGCCTCGGGCAAGGTGATCCAGTTCCCCGGCTACCTGCGCGTCTATGTGGAGGGGTCGGACGATCCGGCGGCCGAGCTCGAGGATCAGGAGAAGGTGCTGCCGCCGTTGCAGGTCGGCCAGGTGCTTGACGCCGAAAAGGTGGAGGCCCTCCAGCACTTCACCCAGCCGCCGGCGCGGTACACCGAAGCAAGCCTCATTCGCGAGCTCGAGGAGCGTGGCATTGGCCGGCCGTCCACCTACGCGTCGATCATCGGGACGATCGAGGACCGCGGGTACGTGTGGCGCAAGGGTTCGGCGCTGGTGCCGACGTTTACGGCGTTCGCGGTCGTGAACCTGCTCGAGCGCTACATGCCCGACCTGGTCGATTACGACTTCACGGCGCGCATGGAAGACGATCTCGACGCAATCGCCAACGGCGCCCAGGACCCGACGCCCTGGCTCCATGACTTCTATTTCGGCGAGCCGAGCAAGCACGGCGACGGCGTGACCGACGTCGGGCTCAAGTCGCTCGTCAATGCCAGTGGCGAGGTCATCGACGCGCGCGAGGTTTCGCGCATCGATATCGGCCAGACGCCTGACGGCCAGGACGTCGTCGTCCGCGTCGGGCGCTACGGACCGTACGTGCAGCTCGGCGACGGCGACGCCCGCGCGACGGTGCCGGACGACCTGCCGCCCGACGAGCTCACCATCGACAAGGCCCAGGAACTCATCGGCCAGGCACAGCAGAGCGACACCGTCCTCGGCGAAGACCCCGAGACGGGCAAGCCCGTGTATCTGAAGACGGGGCGCTTCGGGCCGTACGTGCAGCTCGGCGATCCGGAGTTGACCGAGAAGGGCAACGTCAAGCGTGGCGGCAAGCCCAGAATGGCAAGCCTCTGGCCTTCGATGACGATGGCGTCGGTGACGTTGCCCGACGCGCTCAAGCTATTGTCGTTTCCGCGCGAGGTGGGCCAGCACCCGGAAACGAACGAGCTGATCACCGTGCAGGATGGGCGCTTCGGGCCCTATGCCAAGATGGGCAGCGACACGCGCAGCCTGCCGAACCATGAAGCGCTCGAGACACTCACGCTCGATGAGGCCGTCGAGTTGTTCAAGCAGCCGAAGGGACGCGGCCGTCGCGCGGCCCAGACCGTCGTCGCGGACCTGGGCAAGCACCCGCAGCGCGAGGAGCAGATCCAGGTCAAGAGCGGGCGCTACGGCCCGTATGTGACGGACGGCAGGGTCAATGCGACCATTCCCAAGGGCAAGGATCCGGCCCAGGTGACGCTGGAGGAAGCCGTGGAGCTCATCGCGGCGCGTGAACAGAAGCTCCGCGACCAGGGCAAAGACCCCCGTGCGCCGAAGTCGAAGAAGAAAACGACGCGCAAGAAGACGGCCAAGAAGTCCACCAAGAAGACCACTCGCAAGAAAGCCGCGAAGAAGACCACGCGGAAGAAGTAGTGGTCGCTGCCGCGCCAGACACCCCCGGCGCGCCGTGTGCTCTTCTCGCTGATCGCTGACCGTTGAGAGTTGCTCCTTGCGAATCGTCACGCCGCGGCCTCAGCGGCGATGGAACTGCTTCTCCAGGTCGCGCAGGGTCAATCGCAGCGTTGTCGGCCGGCCGTGCGGGCAGTGGCTGCTGCGCTCGGCCTGCTCCCGGCGTTCGAGCAGAGCCGTAATCTCCTCGGGCGTCAGCGGGTCGCCCGCTTTGACCGCCGCCTTGCACGCCATCATGTCCAGCACCTCGTGCATGAGGGTGTCGGCATCGGGCCGCGTGCCCTGCTCGCCGAGCAGGTCGAGCAGGTCGGCGACAAAACGCCCCTGGTCCGTTCGCTCCAGCAGCAGCGTCGGAAACGCCTGCACCGCGACACTCTGCGGCCCCGCGGCCGTCAGCTCGACGCCGAGCCGGCCGAGCAGGTCGGCGTGGGCCTCCAGCACTTCCAGTCGATCCGCCGGCACGCGCAGCACCTCCGGCATGAGCAGCCGCTGCGCTTCGAGCCGGCCCGCCGTCATGCGCCGCTTGAGCTCTTCGTAGAGGATTCGTTCGTGCAGGGCGTGCTGGTCGATGATCATCACGCCCTCGTCGGTCTCGACCACGAGGTAGGTGTTGTGCACCTGCATCACGCGAGTCACCGGCTGCAGCGCGGGCCGCGTGTCGGCCTCTTCTCCGTGGACGGCGTCTTGCTCGCTCGTCGGCGGATCGATGGGGCGCTTCCATGCCTGTGTCGGTGTGACGTCGCGCGCGGGCTCGGCCGCTGGTTCTTGCGACGGCGGCGCGACCGCCGGCAGGTCGAAGTGTCGCTGGTTTTCGGCCGGCCGCGAGCGCGTGAAGAACTCGACCATCGCCTCGCGTACCTGCGCGCGATAGTTTTCGTCATCCCGCGCGGGCCGCAGCTCATGGTCTAGCCGTGTGGACAGGAATCGCTCGCGCAGTGTTGCGAGCACTTGTCCATGCACATAGTTTGAATCGCGCCAGCGGACTTCGATCTTGGTCGGGTGCACGTTCACGTCCACCGCGTCCGGGTCGATGGTGATGAACAGGAACACCACCGGATAGCGCGACGGGTCGATCAGGCTGCGATACGCCTCCTTCACCGCGTGCGAGACGAAGCGATCGCGAACGTAGCGCCCATTGAGAAACACGTACTCCCACTTGCTCGACCCGCGGCTCTCCGCGGGCGGCGCGACCAGCCCGTCGATCTTCAGCCCCGTGCCCGCACGGTGCACCGGCAGCAGCACGTCGGCCAGCTCAGCGCCATAGAGGTCGGCGATACGCTGCCGGCGATCCTGCGTGGCGTCGAGCCGGTGCGTAACGCGGCCCTGGTGCTTGAGCGTGAAGGCGATCTCCGGGTGCGCCAGCGCCAGCCGGGCCAGCTGCTCGGTGATGTGCCCCATCTCGGTCTGGTTGGTGCGCAGGAACTTGCGCCGGGCGGGGACGGCGTAGAAGAGGTCGTGCACCTCGACCGTCGTGCCGGGCGGGGCTGCGCACGGCCGCAGCTCGCTGACGGCACCACCCTCGACGCGGATTTCGTGCGCGACGTCGTCCTCGCGCCGGCGCGACGTGATCCGCAGCCGCGCGACGGCACCGATGCTCGCCAGCGCCTCGCCGCGGAAGCCCATGGTCTGGATGTTGAAGAGGTCATCGTCGCTGAGGAGCTTGCTGGTCGCGTGCTGGGCGACGCTGAGCCGCAGATCGTCGGAATCCATCCCCACGCCATCGTCGGCGACCTGGATCAGCCCGCGGCCGCCGTCCAGAATCGTGATGTCAATTGCCCCCGCGCCGGCATCCAAGGCGTTCTCCGCGAGTTCCTTCACGACACTGGCCGGGCGCTCGATGCACTCGCCGGCGGCGATGCGGCTGATCAGGGCGGGTGAAAGCGGACGAATCTGACCCATCGCTGCGCTGCTCCTTGGATGGGAGTATAGCGCATCGTGCGGCTTTGTGGCAGCCGGGATCGGCGCGCTACAGACGGTAGATGCGCGCCCAATCACCTATCACCGGCCCCCTTTTCACCCGAAAGCGGCGCATAAGAAACGGGGCCGCCCGCGTGAGGCGACCCCGTGAACTCTCAAGCGTGTTCGCGTTGCGAACGGTGCCGAACTAGCGGCGGCGCACCAGCGCCAGACCCAGCGTCAGCAGGGCCAGGGCGGCCGGCTCCGGAACGACGCTGAACGTGCCATCCGAGCAGGTCGTGGCGACAAAGGTGCCGCCCGGCGACCAGACACGCAGCCACTCGGTCAGGTTGTCGACCGTGTAGACGTTGCCCGCGGCGTCGAAGGCGATGTCATACATGCGGCTGCCGGCGTCGAACGAGTGCAGCAGGTCGCCGGTGTCCTTGTCAAAGATGAGGACCTGACCATCGTAGTAGTTCCCGAAGGCGATGTAGTCGAAGGTCTCGAACAGCGCCAGGCTGTTGCTGCCATTGTACGGGAATTCGGGCGGGGTTTCCCAAAGGATGTCGTCGCCATCCAGCGGGAGATCCGGGCCATCCTGGAACTTGATGATCGCGGCGCCTTCGGTCGGAGCGTAGCGGAACTGGTTCATGTAGAAGTTGCCATCACTGTCGCGCACCGCATCCCGGGGATAGAAGCCGAAGACGTCCGGACCGATGTACTGCTGGCCGGGGCCGTCCGCATCCGCCATGCCGCCGAGGTCGTACTTGACCAGGCCGCGGCTGGCACCCAGATACTGGCTGTCAACGGTGTAGATCACGCGATCGCCGCCGGCCTGCGTGCCTTCGACAATCGCACTGGAGATCCACTGGCCTTCGAACTTGTCGTCCGGGCCGATGATCTGCGTCGCGGTCGACATGTCGCTGCTGAACTCATACAGCGTGTCGTCGTTGAAGTTGGCGACGTACAGGTGGCCGTCCGGGCCAACAGTGCTCTTGAACGGACCAGAGCCGCCGCTCCAATCCACACCACCAGTGTAAACGCCGAGGTCGTTCATGGCGGCATCAAGCTTGTAGACGCCGTCCTCGGTCGTGCGGCCGAACGCGGTCAGGCCCGGGGCACCTTCCGACACATACACGCTGCCGAAGTTGGGGCTGTCCGGATTGCGGTCGACCGAAACGCCGCGCGGACCATAGAAGCTGGTCGACGTGTCGTCGGTGCTGATCTGCGACCACTGCCAGCCGGTGCCAGTGTCGCTCGTCACCTCGATGCAGTAGTCCGTGTAGCCGGCCGGAATCTGGAAGACGTTGCCGCCCGCAGCCAGGTCGCCCAGCGCCAGCGAGCCCGCGCCGCCGTCAAACTGCACGGTCACGTTGCCAGGCTGGTTCAGCGTGAACAGGACAACGTTGCCGGACTGCTGAACGCCCGACGCGTACGAGACGGCGAATGCCGCCGGGGCCACCAGCACCACGGCGCTGACGACCAGTACTCCCAAAGTGCTTCTCATGAGTCATCTCCCTCTCGAAGGATCCCAGGTGTCTCCAATGCTCCTCCGTACGCGCGCCCCACCCTCTCGACGATGAGACTCCATTGGAACGCGGCACGACATGTCCGATGTGGCTTTTCGGCGAGAACCTCTCTCCTCTCGCACGAGCCTCCTTTTACTCCACCTGCCAATGTACCCAAATCGAAATGATGATGCAATCATTCTCCTCCGTTTATCAACGGCAAACGCCCGCCTGGCCGGCCGGTCACTTTTTGACGTAAGCCTCGGTCGGGTAGCTGCTTAGGTCGCGGGCCGCCGGTTGGGTACCCAAAAAAGACCGATAACCAGCCGGCCGACCTTGCCCCGCGACCCTCAGGGCCGCCCCGCCCGCTCCCGCGCCAGCAGCCGCCGCTGCTCCGCCTCGCGCGCCGCCTGCTCGGCAATCTTCTGTCGCTCCAGCGTGTCGTCCGGCTCCAGGTGCGGCTCCCACCCGAAGACGTGGTGCGACCAGCGCAGCTCGTCGCCCTCGCAGCGGAACAGGGTGTAGCCCGGCTTGTTCCCCGTCCAGCTCCCCGCCCACCACGCGCCGCTCACCGCCGCGCTTGTCAGGTACCACACCCCGTTGTAGCAGAACTGCTCGATCTCGTGGCTGTGCCCCTGCAACAGCGCCTTGACCTGGTGCCGTTCGAGAATCTCGCGCAGTTCGGCGGTGTCCCAGAGCACCATGTGCCCGTCCATCGCCTTGCGGTTCGGATCCCCCTGGATCTGCCCCGTGTTGCAGAAAGCGGCAATGTGCGTGACACACACCTTGGGCCGTGTGCCGGCGGCGCCAAGATCATACGCCAGCCACTCGAGCTGCTCGTCGCCGATCCGTGGCTCATACCCCGGCCCGTGCTCGAACTGCTTGGGGTGGATGCAATCCAGCACCGCGAAATGCCACCCGCCATGATCGAAGCTGTAATAACTGCGTTCCCATTCGAGCCGGTCCATGATCATCTTCTTGCCCAGTTCGGGATCGTCGACCGCGCACTTGCGCCGCGACGACCAGCCCAGCACGTCATGGTTGCCCATGCAGTTGTGGTACGGCATGCCGAGCCCGCCGCTGATTTCCTTGTACAGGCGGATCTGTTCCTCGAAGTCCGCCTTCGGTGTGTAGCAGCCGTCGAAGGCCAGGTCGCCGCCCATCAATGCGAACGCCGGCCGCGGCTTCAGGTCGCGCACACTCTCGATGCATGCGCGGTAACCCTTGTCGCCCCAACGTTTCGGCGTGACGTGCATGTCGGTCAGGTGTACGAAGCTGAAGCCGTCGCGTTTGGCTGCGGCTGGCTGCGGCTTGCGGGCAGCGCCGTGGGCCGCCGCCGGTATCAACCCCGCGGCGCCCGCCGCGATGGCCCCGCCCACGAATTCCCTGCGTGTGATCGCCATGATGCATCTCCGTTGCGCGAGCCGCCCCACGCGGCCCCGGCGCAAGATGATATCCCCGTCTCGACGCGAGCTGAACGGACGCGTCAAGCTGAATCCTGCGTCGTGTTTGATACAATAGGACCTGAATCGCTGCAGCGTGGTTTCATCGCCGGAGGTCAGAAGATGCTCCCCGCCAGAATCCGCTCGTCGTTGGTCGCGTGCTGCCTCGTGCTGCTCGCTGCGCCGGTGCTCGCCGACTGGCAGAGTATCGCGCCCGGCTTCGAATACGCGACGTTCCAGGCACCCGGCCCCAACAACGTCTTCGTCGTCCGCATGGACCGCAGCAACGAGGCCTGCACGATCGACAGCACCATTGGCCAGGGGCGTCTCAGCGGCGGCCGCGAGGTCGTCAGCAGCATGGCCGCCCGCCACGAGGGCGCACTGAGCTGGTGGGGCCAGCAGTGGGGGCCGCGCTACGACGTCGTCGCCGCCATTAACGGCGACTTTTTCAGCTATGACCTGCCAGTGAGCGGCCAGATCAAGAGCGGCTGGTACGCGCGGCGCTTCGACGACTTCACCGGCGGCAGCGGCTTTGCCTGGCAGGTCGACCGCGACGCATTCATCGGCGGCTGCGTTCGTCACCACGCCAACAAGAACAAGCTCATCATCCCCGCCACCAGCCACGACCAGAATATCGACGGCATCAACCAGCCGCGCGGCAGCGACGAACTCATCCTCTACACCCCGCAATACGACGTCACCACCGGCACGCTCGACGCCGGGCTCGAGGTCATCGTCGCGATGGATCGTCCCACGCTCATCCTGCCCGAGCCGGCGTACGCGCGTGGCACCGTCGCCGAGATCCGCAACAACGGCGGCAACAGTGTCATCCCGTTCGACCATGTCGTGCTCTCCGCGGCCGGCACCGCCATCGGCCCGCTGCTCGGCAGTGTCGGCGTCGGCACCGAGGTCCGCATCTCCCAGGAAATCACCCACTACGAGCACGACTGCGAAACGCCGCGCCCGTGGGATTGGACCAAGACCTACGCCAGCATCGGCGGCAGCTTTCACTTCCTTGCCGACGGCGCGGTCCAATGGTCCGACGACCCCGGTGCGACCCAGCGTCACCCGCGCACGGCCATTGCGTTCAACGACGACTACATCTTCTTCGTGGTGGTCGACGGCCGCAGCGCGGTCAGTGTCGGCATGAGCATGACCGAGCTGGGCAACTTCTGCCTCAACGAGCTCGGCGCGGTCGAGGGCATCAACCAGGATGGCGGCGGCTCGTCCACCCTCTGGGTCAACGGCCAGGTCGTCAACGAACCCTCCGACGGTCAGGAGCGCGCCGTCGCCAACGGCCTGCTCATGTGCAACGTCCTGCCCGCCGCGTATTCCACCCGCTATGACGTTGGCGACGCCGTCCGTCTGACGGCCGCCAGCGGCTTGTACGTCGGCCCCGGCCACAACTATGGCACCCGCGTCGACCTGTCGTCGGGGACCATGGCCGAGATCGGCGCCCACGAACTGACCGGCATTCGCGCGACCGGCACGAACTGGTGGCGTTGTGCGATCGGGGCGACCCGCGGCTGGCTGCCGGAGAGCGCCCTGCTCGAAAGCGACTGCGCCGGGGACTACACCGCCGACGGCCAGGTCACCTGGGATGACGTCCTGAACCTGCTCTTCTGCCTGCGCGGCCCGGCGGAGACCTACATGGCCGGCAACGGCTGTCTCGCCGGCGACGGTGATACGGACAATGACATCGACCTGCACGACATCGGCACCGTCCAGCGCTGCCTGACGCCGTAGCAATCGGGCTCTGCACGGGGCGCATGCAGCGCCCTTGTGCCACGGCTCACAGAGCCGTGGCACACGGACAAAGCGGAGCGATGTCCTACCAATTCAGGACAGGGCCGGGCTACTCGTCGGGGTTTTCGAGGCCGTACTCGGTGATGCGCTTGTAGAGCGTCGTACGGCTGACGTTCAGCTTGCGGGCCGCCTTCGAGATGTTCCACGCGGTCTTCTCGAGCGTGTCCGCGACGGTTTGCGGCGTGAGGTGCTGGCGGCGGGTGGTGCGCGTGCCGGGCTGGAGCGCTGCCGACGCGATGGCCTCGCGGGCTTCGATGCGTTTGTGGAGCTCGGGCGGCAGGTGGTCGGGCGCGATCAGCCCCTCGCGGGCCTTGACGAACGCGTACTCGATCGCGTTTTCGAGCTCGCGGACGTTGCCGGGCCAGTGGTAATCGAGCACCAGGGCCAACGTGCCCTCGTCGATGCCCTCGATGGGGCGGCCGGTGCTCTCGCGAAAGCGATTGACGAAGTGCTGGGCGAGGAGGGGGATGTCGTCACGCCGCTCGCGCAGCGCGGGTATGCGCACCGGCACCACGCGCAGCCGATAGAGCAGGTCCTGGCGGAAGCGGCCCTGCTGGACGAGTTCGCTCAGCGCGCGGTTGGTGGCGGAGATGACGCGGATGTCGACGGGGACGGGCTGCTGGTCGCCGACGCGTTCGATCGTGCGCTCCTGGAGCACGCGCAGGAGTTTGACCTGGATCGCGGGCGAGATGTCGCCGACCTCGTCGAGGAAGATGGTGCCGCCCTCGGCGGCCTGGAAGCGGCCGATCTTGTCGCGCACGGCGCCGGTGAAGGCGCCTTCGACATGGCCGAAGAGTTCGCTTTCGAGCAGAGTCTCTGGCAGGGCGGAGCAGTTGACGGCGATGAAGGGCCCGGCGCTGCGGTGGCTGAGGTGGTGGATGGCGCGGGCGACGAGCTCCTTGCCGGTGCCGGTTTCGCCTTCGATGAGGACCGAGGCCTCGGTCTGGGCGACCTGCTCGGTGAGCTGGAAGACGGCCTGCATGGCCTTGCTCTTGCCGATGATGTTGTGCAGGTGGGTGCGCTGACCCAGGTCGCGGCGCAGGCGCGACAGCTCGGTGATATCGCGAAAGATCACCAGGCCGCCGCGCGCGCCGCCCACCTCGCTCCGCAGGATATTCGTGCGGACGTTGAGCGTCTTCTTCTGGCCGGTGGCGGTGCGGATCTGCACCTCGAGGTCGCGTATGGGCTTGCGGTCGGCGATGGACTGGCGCAGGAGGGAGCTTTGCGAGCAGACCTCGTCGCCGAGGAGGAACGGGCAGGCGCGTTCGATAGAGGCGCCTTTTTCGACGTCGAGGATGTCGCAGGCGGCGCGGTTGATCCCGATGACGGTGCCATCGTCGCTGAGGGTGATGACACCCTCGTCGAGGCTGTCGAGGATGGATTCGACGCGCTGCGGATCGATGCTCGGCTCGCTGCCCATGGGGCGACCTCCGCTGTTCAAGTGTTCAAAACTGTTCACCATAGTGTAAACACGACTGTTCATCTTTTCTACGGAATCTGGACACATCGGGCGGGCTGTCGGCGGGTGTCGGGGTGGTTCTCCTTGGGGGCAGATATTGTGTAAACTCCTGTGAAATATTCACTTATGTCTGAAATTGAGGGGTGCGGCGATGGTTCGGTTCAGGTCAGAGCGCTACCGTGGCACGCGGATTGACAATCCATTGGTGGGTGCCGGTGCGTCCACAAGGGGCTCGGCACGTTGCAACGGATAACGAAATCGCGAGCGACCCACGAGGCTCTGCTCGCAGGAGGAAAGCCCGATGACGGATCAAGCGAAGACCACGACGACGGCGCCGCGGTCGAAGAGCCCGGCGATTGCCCTGTCGCTGCTGGGCGGCTTTGTGGCGGGCGGGGTCGTGACGGCCCTGATGGTCGTGATGCTCATGCCCTCGATGATGATCGTGACCGAGAAGAGCCCGCTGGGGTTTGACGAGACGATCGCGAAGCTCGAAGCGGCGGCGCAAGACGTCGGCTGGTCGCTGCCGGGGCGCATGAACATGCAGCAATCGCTGGCGAAGCACGGCAAGGACTTTGACCATCGAGTCGAAGTGATCAAGCTGTGTCATCCGGACTATGCAAAGGACGTGCTGACCACGGATCGGCACCTGTCGAGCCTCATGCCGTGTTCGATTTCGGTGTGGGAGGGGGATGACGGCGCGGTGTATGTTTCGAAGATGAACACGGGGTTGATGGGCAAGTTGTTCGGCGGCAACGTGGCCCGGGTCATGGGGGAGAAGGTGGCGCGCGACGAAAAGCAGATTCTCAGTGTGATTCACTGAGTTGGGGATGACGCGCCGGAAATCCACAGAGGCTTGACAGCAGCCGTTCGGCGGCGGACAACGGCATCACGCGTTTCGTACGCCGCACCGTCATCGCTGTTGCAGGAGAAACGCACCCATGAGTATTGGCGCTCGTATTGCGACGTACTGCGCCCGTCATCGTTGGCAGGTCACCGGCCTGATGGTGGGGGTGACGGCGGTGGTGGCCGCGGCGGCGGCGTTGCCGTCGATCTGGCCCGGACAGTTCTCGTTCTTGAACCCGGTCGCGGTCGACACCGACCCCGAGAACATGCTCGCTCACGACGAGCCGGTGCGCGTCTTTCACGACGAGATGAAGAAGAAGCTCACGCTATACGACATGGTCGTGGTGGGCATCGTCAACGAGCAGCATCCCGACGGCGTGTTCAACCCGGAATCGCTGCGGCGGATTTACGAGCTTACCCAGTTTGTCAAGTCGGATGAGCTGCAATTCGAGAATGGCGGCATTGTCGAGGTCGACCTGATCGCGCCGTCGACGGTGGACAACATCGAGCAGGGTGGGCCCGGCGTGGTCAAGTTCGAGTGGCTGATGCCCGAGCCGCCCGAGACGCCCGAAGAAGCGCGGGCCATTCGGGACAAGGCCGAGCGTATCCCATTCTTGAACGGCACGCTGGTATCGGAGGATGGCAAGGCGATCTGTCTGTACCTGCCGCTGACGAGCAAGGACCTGAGCTACCAGGTCTACACCAAGCTGAACGAGCGCATCGCGGAGTTTGGTGAAGGGGATGAGGAGTACTACATCACGGGCCTGCCGGTGGCGGAGGACACCTTCGGCGTGGAGATGTTCATTCAGATGGGCATTTCGGCGCCGATGGCGATGGGTGTGATCTTCATCCTGATGCTGCTCTTCTTCCGCAAGCTGGTGCTGATCATCTCGCCGATGATCGTGGCGATGGTATCGGTGATCCTGACGATGGGGGCGCTGATCATCTGCGGCTTCCCGGTGCACATCATGAGCAGCATGATCCCGATCTTCATCATGCCGATCGCGGTGCTCGACGCGGTGCACATCCTCAGCGAGTTCTTCGATCGCTACCAGGCCACGCGCGACCGCGAGAAGACGATCGTGCATGTTGTCGAAGAGCTGTTCATGCCGATGCTCTATACCTCGCTGACGTCGGCGGCGGGCTTTGCTTCGCTCGCGCTGACGCCGATCCCGCCGGTGCAGGTCTTCGGCGTCTTCGTGGCGGTGGGCATTCTGGCGGCGTGGTTCCTGACGATCACTTTCCTGCCGGCGTACGTGATGTTCATTTCGCCGCGGACGCTCGAGAAGTTCGGCGCGGTGCATGCAGAGGGGGAGGACGAGCAGCCGCACGGCGTGTTGGGGCGGATGTTGCAGGCGATCGGTTTGGTGACCTATCGCCAGGCAAAGCCGATTCTGGCGTTGTCCGTCGTAGTGCTGGTGATTGCGGGATACGGGATCAGTCTGATTGAGATCAACGACAACCCGGTGAAGTGGTTCACGCCATCGCATCCGATCCGTGTCGCCGACCGTGTGCTGAACGAGCACTTTGGCGGTACCTACATGGCGTACCTGGCGTTGGAAGCGCCCGATCCGACGTGGGAGCCCGAGGCGTTCCTGGCGTCGTTCAAGGAGCGTGCTCAGACGCGGGCGGACGAGCTGGCCGAGGAGTTACCAAACGCGCCGCAGGTGTTCGAGCGGGTGCAGGCGCTGGCGACGGAGGTCACGCCACAGGCCGACTCACGTGATGCGGCGTTGGCGAAGTTGAGCGAGCGTGTTTCGCAGCAGCTCGATTCGGCGCCCGATGACATGCTGTTTGCCTGGGACGAGGCGAGCGTATTTGTCGATGTCGAGCGGCAGCGGAGCGAGGTGTTCAAGGATCCCGCGTTGCTCGAGTATCTCACGGGGCTCGAGGCGGCGATGGCCGATACGGGCATCGTGGGCAAGTCCAACTCACTGTCTGACATCGTCAAGACCGTGCACCGCGAGCTGCTCAGCGGCGACGCGGCGGATTTCCGCATTCCCGACGATCGCAAGGCTGTCGCGAGCACGTTGATTCAGTTCCAGAACAGCCACCGCCCGGACGACCTGTGGCATTTCGTCACGCCGGACTATCGCACGACGAGCCTGTGGGTCCAGCTCAACAGTGGTGACAACAAGGACATGATGCGCGTGGTCAATGCGGTCGACGATCATGTTGCGCAGAATCCGCCGCCGGCGCCGTTGACGGCCGATTCGTTCGACTGGTTCGGTCTGACGTACATCAACGTCGTCTGGCAGGACAAGATGGTCAAAGGCATGCTGGGCGCGTTTGCCGGCAGTTTTCTGGTTGTTTTTCTGCTGATGACGATTCTGTTCCGCTCGGCGTTGTGGGGTCTGCTGAGCATGGTGCCGTTGACGGTAACGATCGTGGCGATCTACGGTGCGGTTGGCCTGGTGGGCAAGGCGTATGACATGCCGGTGGCGGTATTGTCGTCGCTTTCGCTCGGCCTGGCGATCGACTTCGCGATCCACTTCCTGGCGCGTAGTCGGCGTTATCAGGAGCGCCACGGCTCATGGCAGGCAGCGGTGCCGGGCGTGTTTGGCGAGCCGGCGCGGGCGATCACGCGCAACATCATCGTGATCGCGACCGGCTTCACGCCGCTGCTGTTTGCGCCGCTGATGCCGTACAAGACGGTCGGGGTACTGCTCGCGACGATTCTGCTGACGTCGGGGGTGGCGACGTTGTTCATTCTGCCGGCACTGGTGCGCGTGCTGGAACCGTGGCTGTTCAAGGCACGGCAGCCGATGGGCGTGACTTGCAATTGCGTCACGTGTATCGCGACGTCGCTGGCGGCGGCGTTGTTGCTGGCGTTGAGCCTGAGCCAATACTGGCATATGGACTGGACCACGCTGACCTGGGTCAGCCTGGTGGCGGTGCCCGTGTTTGCGCTGGGTTGCGGGATGCTCTCGCGGCGCCGCGCGTGCGAGGTCACCGACGTTCCGAAAGGAGAACCCGCATGAAACGGAAGATGATGCATATGGCGATGCTGCTGGCGGTTGGGACAGGCGTGACGGCGCTGGCGGTCGCCGAGGATGAGACGAAGGCGGACGGCGCGCCAGCGGTCGACAAGATCGTCGCAGAGACGAATCGTGTCTCGTACTACCAGGGCGCCGACGGCCGAGCTCAGGTGAAGATGAAGATCGTCGACAGCCAGGGGCGCGAGCGACACCGGCAGTTCACGATTCTGCGGCGGGACGAGCCGGCGCCGGAAGGCGAGGATGTTGCCAAGGACGCGTACTGCGGCGACCAGCAGTTCTACGTGTACTTTCGTCGGCCGGCGGACGTCAACAAGATGGTGTTCATGGTTCACAAGCACCTCGACAAGGACGACGACCGTTGGCTGTATGACCCGAACCTGGACCTGGTGAAGCGGATTTCGGCGACGGACAAGCGTACCAGCTTCGTCGGGTCGCACTTCTATTACGAGGACGTGTCGGGCCGACACATCGACGACGACGTACACGAGCTGATCGAGACGACGAACAACTACTACGTATTGAAGAACACGCCCAAGGATGCCAAGCTGGTCGAGTTCAAGTATTTCAAAATGTGGATCCACAAGGACACGTGGGTCGTCGTGAAGACCGAGTATTACGAGAGTGACAAGCCCGACGCCAAGCCGTATCGCACTTATGAGGCCAAGGAGGTCAAGACGATCGACGGTTTCCCCACGGTGACGAAATCGCGCATGACGGACCATCGCAGTGGGGGCCATACGGATATGGAATACAGCAACGTCGAGTACAATACCGACTTGCCGGCGGATATCTTCACCGAGCGCTACCTGCGGCACCCGCCGCACCAGCATTTGCGGTGAGGACCTGACGACGTGTAGGGCGCATTTCACCCGCCGCGGCTTGACAAAGAAGCTGGTAATCCGGCGGGTAGTGCTCGCCCTGCGGCGAACTGACAACCGAAAACCGACGACTGGCAACCATGAACACACAAGCTGCACGATTCTGGCGGATTCTGGTCCTGGGGGTGTTCTTGTCGGGTGCAGTGGCGGGCTGGACGCAGGCGGAGCCGCCGCTGCCGACCGGGCTCGAGGACGACAAGCAGCAGCAGGCCAACCGCGACGAGCCGGCGCTGCCAGCGGGCCTTGGTGAGGAAGAGAAGGCGGATGAACCCGCGCTGCCGCAAGGGCTTGGCCAGGCACCGGCCGAAGAGGAGGAGACGGAGGAGCCGGAAGAGAAGCGTTTCGACTTCCGCGAGCTGGGGATTACCGGGTTCTGGGAGATTCGCGGCGGTGTGCGGACGCAGCGCGATCGGCATCAGAAGGACGCGTCGTTGGCTGAGACGCGGCTACAGCTCGATATCGAGCGGATGCTGGCGGAGAAGTTCACCTTTCAGATCAAGGCGGACCTGCTGTATGACCCCGTGACCGACCGACACTCGGTAAACCTCGAGCGCGGCGAGGGGCTGCTGGACCTGCGCGAGGCCAATGTGATGTTTACGCCGGTGGACTTCATGGATGTGAAGATCGGCCGGCAGATCCTGACGTGGGGCACGGGTGATCTGCTGTTTCTCAATGACATGTTCCCGAAGGACTGGCAGTCGTTCTTCATCGGTCGCGACGTGGAGTATCTCAAGGCGCCGTCGGATGCGGTGAAGCTGAGCTTTTTCAGTGATGTGGCGAACTGGGACGTTGTTTTCGTGCCGCGGTTTGATCCGGACCGGTTCATCACGGGACGCCGGTTGTCGTACTACAACCCACTGCTGATGGGGCGGGCCGGGCGTAACGCCGTGCAGCAGGCGGACATCCCGAATACATGGTTTGAAGATCACGAGTGGCACACACGCATCTCCAGGAACATCAAGGGCGTCGAGCTTGCCGGTTACGGTTACTGGGGTCGGTGGAAGAGTCCCGGAGGAATGGATTTTCTGGAGCAGAAGGCGACGTTTCCGCGGCTCAACACGTATGGTGGCAGCATCCGCGGGCCGTTGGGCGGGGGCATCGCCAACCTCGAGGTGGCGTACTACGACTCGCGTGAGGATCGCGAGGGGAACAACCGCTTCATCGACAACAGCGAAATGCGTTTTCTTGCCGGATACGAGCGCCAGTTGCCGGAGATTGCCAGCGATCTGACCGTTGGGGGGCAGTACTACGTCGAGTGGATGATGGACTACGACCGGTACCGCGAAACGCTGCTGCCGATCATGCCGGCGCGGGACGAGGTGCGGCATGTCGTGACGTGCCGCGTGACGAAGCTGCTGTTGAACCAGAACCTGACGCTGTCCCTGTTCGCGTACTACAGCCCGAGCGATTCGGATGCGTACCTGCGTCCGAGCGTTGGTTACAAGATCACCGACCGCTGGTTGGTCGAAGCCGGCGGCAGCGTGTTCTTCGGGGCGGACAAGCACACGTTCTTCAACCAGTTCGCGAAGAACTCGAACGTGTACGTGGCGCTGCGGTACAGTTTCTAAAGAACAGCGACGAAGCGACGAAGGGTGAATGATCAGTTGACGATGATCAATTGAGAAGTCATCCGCCGTCAGAGCTTGGGGCGGACTCTGCCCGCCAGATACGTCATCACCCCGGCTACATTGTTCCGCAACGACGCCGTGCTTGACATCCCGGGCTTGTTAGGCACGGCGTCCCGACTCTGCGCCGAAAGGCGAATCGCGCTAGCCCGGATTATTCACGGCTGAATTGAAAAAGCGGCCTTCGTGTGGTTTA
>CAYUZU010000011.1:0-163608 GCA_964448675.1 uncultured Planctomycetales bacterium | reverse complement strand
ACAACCGCGTAACACGACAGGCCGGCGATTCCCGCAATCGCCGGCCTGTTTCATTGCGCGGCAGCGCAACGGCTGGTGCAATCAGAGGGCTTTGAACACCGCCAAGGCCCGCTCGCGCGCTGCACCGTGATCACAGAGCGGCGCGGCGTAGCCACACTGCTCACGGAGCGCGGGGGTAAGCTTGTCGGGATCGTGCAGGGCCGCGGCCGGCACATCGGCGAGTTCGGGGATCCACTGGCGGATGTACTCACCTTCGGGGTCGTAGCGCTTCGACTGGCTGTACGGATTGAAGAGGCGGAAGTACGGCGCGGCATCGGTGCCCGTCGACGCGGACCACTGCCAGCCGCCGTTATTGCTCGCCAAGTCGCCGTCGACCAGGTGGCGCATGAAGTAGCGCTCGCCCCAGCGCCAGTCGATGAGCAGGTCCTTGGTGAGGAACATGGCGACGATCATGCGTGCACGGTTGTGCATCCACCCCGTAGCGTTGAGCTCGCGCATCCCCGCGTCGACGATCGGAAAGCCAGTACGACCAGCGCACCAGGCCGCGAAGTGGTCCTGGTCGGCGGACCAGGGAATCTCTTCGGTCTGTTCCTTGAAGGCGCGATGCATCGAAACGCGCGGGTAGCCGACCAGCACGTGGCGGTAAAACTCGCGCCAGACGAGCTCGCTGATCCACGTCGCCGGCCCGACGCGTCCGCTGGTGAGCTGCCCGCGGTTGGCTTCGCGGGCGTCCGCCAGGCAGCGCCGGGGTGACAGGACGCCGAGCGTGAGGTACGGGGACAGGCGGCTGGTACCCGCCAAGGCGGGCTGGTCGCGATCGTCCTTGTAGTCGCGGATACGCCGCTCGACGAATGTCGTGAGCGCACGCAGCGCCGCGCCTTCGCCCGCGGGCCAGCGCTCGGGCTGGCCGCGGTCCAAGTGAAACCGCTCGAGCGATTCCGGCACGGTGTCGGGCGCGCAGCTCAGCTGCGCTTGCGGCCGGGCATCCGGCACCGGCGTGGCCAGGTCGGCATGGTTGCCCAGGTAGCCGGCCCAGGCGCGCTTGAACGGTGTAAACACGGTGTAGAAGCGGTCCTCGGTGGTGCGGAACGCGCCGGGCGGCACGATGGCCTGGTCGTGGAAACCCTGCACGTGCACGCCCGCGCGGCAAAGCTTGTCCTTGACCGCGTCGTCACGGCGCTGCTCGTTGACCTCGTACTCGTGATTGAAGTACAGCGCGTCGCAGTCGTGCTCGCGCACCAGGTCCAGCAAGACGCCGGGGACGCCTTCGAAGGTCGGCGTCCGGCGGATGAGCAGCGGGATCTTCAGCTTCTTCAGGCGTTCTGACAGGCAGGCCAGGTTGCGCAGCAGGAACTCGACCTTGATGTCCGCCCAGTCGTGTGTCTGCCACTGCTGCTCGCAGATCAGGAAGACTCCCAGCACACCGCGATCTGCCGCATGCGTGGCGGCGGAGAGCGCGCGATTGTCGTCACAGCGCAAGTCCGCCCGAAACCAGACGAGGGCTCTCATGACGACACCCCCGACGCTTGCGGTGCGTCGGCGATGGGCTCGTCCCGCAATGCGGCGTCGCGGATGCCCGCGAGCATGCCCTGAAACACGTAGTGGTGCAGCGGCTGGACCGCGTACCAGTAGGCCAGGCCGACGAGGCCCTTCGGCTGGAAGCGCGCCGTCTGGACCAGTTCGCAGCCGTCGGCGGCGTCATGCACCCGGAAATCGAGCGTGGCCACGCCGGGGAGTTTCATCTCGGCCCGCAGCTCGAGCCAGCGCGGCGGCTCGATGCCGGTGACGCGCCAGAAGTCCAGTGCCTCGCCATAAGCCACGCGCTCGGGGTCGCGCCGGCCGCGCCGCAGACCCGGCCCGCCGGCGAGACGATCCATCCACCCGCGCAGCCGCCAGAGCCAGTCGGCGGCGTAGTAGCCGCGCCCGCCGCCGATGCGGCACACCGCGCGAAACACGGCGTCGGGGGCGGCTTCGATCCGGATACGGCGCCGGTCTACGAACGTCGTGCCGCCGGCCCAATCCGGATCGTGCGGCATCGGACCGGCGTCGCTCCAGGCCGTCTCGACGGCGCCGGCCTGCAGGTTGCCGAGGGCTGCCTCGATCGATTCGCGCACCGTCAGGAGGCGCTGCGGCATGCGCCGCTGCGCTTCGTCATCGCGACACACGACGCGGTTGCGCAGCCCCTCGGCCAGCGGTCGGGCGATGCGGGCACTGATCGGCGTGACGAGGTGGATCCAGAGCGAGCTCAGACGTGGCGTGAGCACGGGCACGGGGATGATCCAGCGCCGGCGCAGGCCGCGGGCGGCGGCCATTTCTTCCATGAGCGTGTGATAGGTCACGACCTGCGGGCCGCCGATGTCGAGCGTGCAACCGACGGTCGCGGGGCTCGTGAGGCACGCGACGAGGTAATGCAGGACATTCTGGACGGCGATGGGCTGGCATTCGGTGCGGACCCAGCGCGGCGTGATCATGACCGGCAGGCGCTCGACGAGATAGCGCAGAATCTCGAACGAGGCTGAGCCGCTGCCAATGATCATGGCCGCCCGCAGCACGGTCACCGAAACCGGGCCGGTGGCGAGGGCCTGCTCGGTTTCGCGGCGCGACGTCAGGTGCTCGCTGAGGTCGGGGCCCATCTCGCCCAGGCCGCCGAGGTAGATGATGCGCCGGACGCCGGCGGCAGCGGCGGCGCGGGCAAAGCTCGCGGCGAGATCACGGTCGCGCTGACGATAGCCGGGGCCGACGGCCGTCATCGAATGGATGAGGTAATACGCCGCATGACAGCCGCGCATGGCCGTGACGAGGGCACGTTCGTCGGCGGCGTCGCCCTCGACGATCTCGACGTGGTCAGCGCGGGACCATGTCCGGCTTTCCAGCTTGCGGGCACTGCGAGCCAGGCACCGCACTTGAAAGCCCGCCTCGAGCAGGCGTGGCACAAGGCGCCCGCCGACATACCCCGTCGCACCGGTCACGAGCACGCGCTGCGGAACTGGATGAGAAGAGGGAGCGGTCATGGCAGCATCTCCCGTCGGCTACGCGGATCGTATGAGCCGGGCGCCGCGGCGGAAAGGACTCCCGGCGTGTTCATGAAAAAAGGAGCAACCCGCGACGTGGGCCGCGGGCGCTCCGGGGGGCAGCGCAATGCTGTTGCGCATCTGCGTGCGATGCTCGCGCCTTACGCCGTCGCCATGCGGACGTTCCAGCGCTTCTGAATGGCCTTCACGGAAGCCGCCTGGTACACCGCGGCGAGGCCGACGAGCGTGTAGACGACCTTGGCCAGCATCGTCGTGTTGCCGCCGAAAATGGCCGCCACCAGGTCAAACTCCAGCAATCCCCACAGGCCCCAGTTGAGGCCACCAACCACGAGCAGCACAGCTGCGATAATGTCGAGCGTTCTCATTGCTTATCTCCTCTTGTTGAGCTTTCGTTGTTTTTAATCCGTACGGCCGGGTACGCCTCAGTTGGGCAGAATCACGCGGTCGATCACGTGGATCACGCCGTTGGAGGCATCAAGGTCCGCACGCACCACCTGGGCGTCGTTGATCGTCACGCCACCGGCGCCGTTGCGAATCCGTACTTCCTTCTCGGCCAGGGTGTCGGCCCGGCCCGCTTCGATTGCCGCATCGGAGTACACGCGTCCAGAGACGACGTGGTACTTGAGGATGGTCGCGAGCTGGTCACGGTTCTCCGGCTGCAGCAGCTTCTCGATCGTCCCCTCCGGGAGCTTGGCGAACGCCTCATCGGTCGGGGCGAAGATGGTGAACGGGCCCTCACCCGCCAGCGCGTCGGCCAGCCCGGCCTTCTTGGCGGCGATGAGCAGGGTGGTGAACTGCTTCGCACTCGCTGCGGTCTCAACCAGGTTCTCGGCGCTGGGGAGCATGACGGTGTCAATCACGTGGATCACACCATTGCTCGTCTCGATGTCGGCTTTCACCACCCTGGCACTGTCGATCATCACGTTCTTCTTGTGCATCGAGAAATCGAGACGCTGGCCGTTGAGCGTGTTCGCGCCGTTGCGCTTGATCACGTGCTTGGCGTCCAACTTGCCGGGCACGACGTGGTAGGTCAGGATCGCCTGCAGCTGCTTGCGGTTCTCCGGCTTGAGGAGCTTCTCGACGGTGCCCTTGGGCAGCTTGGCGAAGGCCTCATCGGTCGGCGCGAAGACGGTGAAGGGGCCCTTCCCCTGCAGCGCCTCAACCAGTTCCGCCTCCTTCAAGGCGGCGACGAGCGTGTTGAACGAGCCCGCGCCAACCGCGGTCTGCACGATATCCTTGCTCGGTTTGTCATTGGAGGCCTGCCGTGCGGTGGCCTTCCCGGAGGAGCACTGCCCGTAGGCGGTGGAAGCGATCGCGATCGTCGCGACCAAGGTCGTCCCCAACACTGCCAACTTGTTGCCGTTCCCATTCATTTTGCCACTCCCTTGTGTGATGGCGTCTTCATTTGCTCGCGTTGCCGCCCTTGGCAACAAAAACGTTCAAATCGTTCATAAGTATTGCGTACGTTTTCGGTGCTGTCAAGCCAATATGAGGTCTTTCCCTATAAAGTGCTGCCAAAGAACGACTTATGCCGGCCGATTTTCTGGCGGCCGACTTGCAGGGGATGAACCAAAACGGTACAATCGCTCAAAATGATCGGAGGTGAGTCGGTGAAATCGGTGTTGTCGCCCCGGGAATTGGCAGACGCCATCGGCGTCAGCGAGTCGTCACTCAAACGCTGGGCGGACGCCGGCCGGCTGCAGGTCACCAAGACTGCCGGCGGCCATCGCCGGATCACGATCGCCGAAGCCGTTCGTTTCATCCGAGAAACGAGCAGCCCCGTGCTCCGGCCCGACATCCTCGGCCTGCCCGCTACAGCAGAAGAATCGGCGACGGCGGACGATTTGGACGAGCGACTCTACACCCTGCTACGGGGTGGACACGCCGCCGAAGCCCAGGGGCTGCTGCTCACGCTGTTCCTCGAAGGGCACGGCATTGCCACCATCGTCGATGGGCCGCTGCGCGGCGCTCTGGACCGCATCGGCGCACTCTGGCGGACGGATCAGAATGGCATCTTCATCGAGCACCGTGCGACCGAGATCTGCATTCAGGCCCTCCGGCAGCTCAGCCCGCTGCTGTCGGTGCCGCAGGACGCGCCGATCGCCGTCGGCGGGGCCGGGCCGGCGGACCCGAGTGTGCTGCCGTCGCTGGCGGCGTCACTCACGCTGACGTCGATCGGCTATCGCACGATCAACCTGGGGGCCCGCACACCGCTCGAGACGCTGCGCATCGCGGCCGCCGAGTACGAGCCGCGTATCGTCTGGCTCAGCCTCAATCACGCCGCCGAAGCAGACGAGTTGCGGCGGGAGCTGCCCCTGCTGGCCGGCGAAATGACCAAGCGCGGGACGATGCTGGCGGTCGGCGGCAGAAGCGTGCACGCGCTGGCGCTGTCGCGCGGTGGGGCCGTGTTCGTGGGGGATTCGATGGCCGAATTGGCCGCTTACGCGCGCGGCCTGCTGGGGGCCCGGGACACGTCCTGAGATTCAGGGCCAGAACGCGGCGACGGTTACGAGCAGAAACATGATCACGCCGCAGACGAACTTGCCGAGCGTGCCGAGGAGCCGGCCTACGCCGGCCCCGGCCCCGGAGCGCAACGTGTCACGCCACGGACGACCGTCGTAGGTCTCGGTCCCCCAGGCGCCGATGGCCGCCCCGATGCAGGCCCCGATCAACGAGCCAACCAGGGGCACGGGGATGAAGAACGTGCCGAGCAGGCCGCCGACAAGCGTGCCCACCAAGGCCCCGAGCGCCCCACGCTTCGTTCCACCGACGGCGCTCGAGCCGAACACGCCGGCGAGGAATTCGAACAGTTCGCCCAGCGCCGCCAGCACGAGGATCGTGACGAGCACGCCGACGCTCAACATCTGGTCATGCGGCGACTGGCTGCGGTCCCACTGCCACCAGGCGATGATGCCGGTGGCCGCGCAGATCAACCACGTCCCGGGCAGCCCGAGCAGCACCAGGAACGCGAAGAAAGCGTTCAGCAGCGTCAGGATGGTGGCGAGGACGTAGGTCATCTCGGTGTTTCGTCGGGCCACTCGTCGCGCTGGGTATTCGCGCCGGCCAGCGCCGGCTTCGGCTAAATCGGGCGCTCGCGTTGCTTGTAGGCTGCCTCGACCGTATTGCGCAGCAGCATCGCCACCGTCATCGGCCCGACGCCGCCAGGAACGGGCGTGACGTGCCCGGCGATGGGCACAACGGCTTCGAAGTCCACGTCGCCCACGGTGCGCTTGCGGACCTTGCCGTCGGGGCCTTCCTCGGTAATCCGATTGATGCCCACATCGATCACCAGGGCTCCCGGCCGGACGTGCTCGGCCGCGATCAGCCGGGGCTTGCCGACCCCCACCACGAGGATCTCCGCCCGGCGGGTGTGGGCGGCGAGGTCGCGGGTGGCGACGTGACACCCGGTCACTGTCGCCATGTGCGTGAGCAGGAACATGGTGACGGGGCGGCCGACGATCGAGCTCTGGCCGACGACGCAGGCCTCGGCGCCACGCTCGACGACGCCGCAGCGGCGGATCATTTCGGTCACCGCGAGGGCCGTGCAGGGGGCGATGATGGGCTCGCCCGTAAACAAGAGTCCGATATTCGCGGGGTTCACACCCTCGACATCCTTGTAAGGGTCGATGCGGTACTGCGCCAGCGCCGCGTCGATATGCGCCGGCAGTGGCAACTGGAGGATGATGCCGGTGACCTCCGGATCGGCGTTCAGGCGGTCGATCGCCGCCAGCAGCTCGGTCTGAGACGTCGTCTCGGGCAGTTCGACCAGCTCGTACTGCACCCCCACCTTGATGCTGAGCTTGCGCTGCGATTCGGCGTAGAGTCGCCCACCGGCATCGCTGCCCACCAGGACCGCGCACAGCTTGATCGACCCGTGCTGCGCGTTGTACCGCGCCACCTGCCGGGTGACCTCGGTGCGTATTTCGGCGGCGTACGCCGCGCCGTCCAGGATCTCGGCCGCCATAGGGTTCCTTTGCGTCACAAGCGATGGGCGATGATCGCGTGGCAGCGGGCGGGTTTCAAGCCCACGGGCGGAAACACTCGATAGCGCATTCAGCGGCCCATCTGGTAAGATGGCTGACCAGTGGCACGGGCGTGCCCCATACCGCCTGGCGGGGCGGGACCTGCGAACTGGTGAATGGAGGCCCAGGGTCATGCAGATACGACGGATCGCGGTCCTGCTGGTGGGCGGCGCGCTGCTGCCGCTGCTATGGAGCTGTATTGAAATCCGTATTCCCGGGGAGGATGTGCTCTTCGTAAAGGGAGAGCCGTTCATTGTCAGTGGGGTCAGCGCCGTCGTGGACGAGGGCGGACCGTGTCGGGTGTGGTACGCGAGCAACGGCATGACGTACGAGCTGTTCCAGGGTGCGCGGGTCGACAATACCGAGTTCGACCAGATCATGACCCCGGGCCGGACGTCCCGGCTCGAGATCGCGACGCGCAGCGACCTGGAGAGCAGCTGCGACGTCGGGCGGATTGTCGAGGTGCAGCGGATCCTCGAGATTGTCGAGTAGGGGCAGCGGACGGGGGAGTGCGCCGAGCGGCGCCTACGGCCGGGACTCGGCGGAGAGAGGTGGCGATGGGCGGGCGACAAGCAGCGGTCGCGACGGGATTCGTTGTGCTGATGATCTGGCTGGGCGGCTGTGACGCGGTCCCGCTCCTGAACGCCAGTCAGGCCGACCGCGCCTTCGTGCCAGTCGTGCTGGTTCGTACGGACAATCTGGCGCCTCCGGCCGTCACCACCACCAGCCGAACCTTTCGACCGGAGGCACTCGCGCCCATTGACGACGCCAATCCGGCTGCCGGCGCGAGCGCCGGGTTCTTCGTGACCCTCGCCACCGGTGACGCGGAAGCGGTGCGTTTTCGCCTGGTCGGTCGCGGGCTGGCGTCGGTGCATGAGCTGAGCCGCATCGCTCCGCCCGGTGGTGATGCGGAAAGACAGCAGGCCGACAGCGGCCGCGCGTTCAGCGACGCCGGGCGCCAGGCTTTGCGCGAGGGTCGCGGCGTGTTCTGGCAATGCGCGGGCGGCGCGGGACTGGAGACCCGCTACGGGGTGCTCCTGCCGACGTCCCTGCTGACAGCGTTTACGCGGCTCGAGATGTTCGCCGAGACGGCGGCGGACGGTACGCCGCTGGGCGCCGAGAGCTTCGAGTTGGTGCAGGACTTCTACTACATGGCGGTGCTGGGCGACTCGGTGATGTGGGGCAATGGGCTCGAAGAAAACGACAAGATCTCCGCGCTCGTCATCGACGCGATCGAGCGCGAAACCGAACGCCGGGTCATCTGGCAGCGATTCGCACAATCCGGCGCCGAAATCGTGCCGTCCGAGGGCGACGGCGTCTGCGGCGTAGGCTGTTACGGCGAAGCGCCGGCGGTATCAACGTCAATCACGGTCCAGGTCGACCTCGTCCGCAAGCCCGAGCTCGTCGAACTGGTATTGATGAACGGCTGCATCAATGACGTGGGGCTGGGGCGAATTCTGGATCCGACGTTCGACGAAGACATGCTCGTGATGCTGACCGAGCATTTCTGCGACACCGAGATGGCCAAGCTGCTGCGCAAGGTGCGCGGCCTGATGCCGAATGCGACGGTCGTCATCACCGGCTACTTTCCGTTCGTCGGGCCCGAGAGCGACATTTCCGCGATTCGCATCTGGGACGAGGCGCGCGACACGTCGGACCAGACCGAGCTCAGCGAAGAGGACGCCGCGATGCTGGCGGCGCTATCGTCACGGTCGACGCTGTTCGTGGACGTGGCGCACGAGAACCTGCGGACGGCGATCGACACGGTCAATGACGAGACCGATGGCGCGCCGCGCTTCGCGTTTGCCGACCCTGGGTTCGGGCCGCAGAACGCGGTCTTCGCGCCGGACGCCCTGCTGTGGGGTATGACGCGCGACAGCGACCTGACCAACACGCTGCCGATCGACATCGAGTTCGAGCTGTTTCCCGAGGATCCGGTGCAGTCGGCGCGCTCGGAGGTCTGCTTCGACTACGAATCCCCCGCGGCCATCGTCGCGTGCCTGTATGCCTCGGTCGGGCACCCCAATCCGGCCGGTGCCGAAGTCTATGCCGACGCGGTCCTCGCCGAACTGCGCGAGCTGGGCGTGCTTGCCGAGTAACGAACCGTAGATCCGCAGCAGCGGAAGACGGTCGTGAGATGTCGGTCTTCGGTCTTCACTGGCCCGCCGGCTGTCGGCAGTCGTCAGCCACCCCGGCCCTGCCGGTCGTCGGTGGAAGCAGGAACCTGGCGCGATGGACGCCTGGGCTCAGCACAGAACCGGCGTGAGCACCTGGGCCGCCTCGCGCGCGTCGGCCTCGGAGGCGAGACGGACGTAGATCACCGCGCGGTCCTCGATTGCGGCGGCTGACAGGCCGCTGATATTGATCCCGGCGTCGCCCACGGTCTTGGCCACGCCACTGAGCAAGCCCGGCCGGTCGGGGCCGGCGATGCGCAGGGCATGGATGCCGGCCTTCTTCAGGCCCGCAGCCTCACCCGCCGCCGCCTGCTGGGGCCACAGCAGCGGCGCGACATAGAGCACGCCCGTGCCCTCGTGCAGCAGCGGCCGCACAATGGCGAATTCCAGGTTGGCGCCCGCTTCCTGCAATGCGGCCAGCTTGGCGGCCAGCGCGCTCGGCTGGTCCTCAATCTCCCCGGCCCAGATATCCACACGGGTGATTTCGAATGCCATGATGTGTCCTCCGGCTACCCTGTGCTGCCCGGGATATCGCGGGGGCATCACGGCGTCAATGAAAAAGCATGAAGAAGCGACGAAGGGGACGCGGTGTGACCGGTCATCAGCCGGGCCCCGGGCCGATTCCCCGCCGAATGCGCCCCACTGACAACTGGGAACTGATCACCAGCGACTGGAAGCGGCACCGTGCCGAGCGACCGGCCTTCGTGGTACACTGCGGGCCCGCGCCGGGACGACGGCGCCATGAGACGCACAGGAGCCCGCATGACCCGAACGCACGATATCTCTCGCCGACGGTTTCTAAAGGGTGCCGCCGCGCTGGTCGCGGCCCCGTACGTACTGCCCGCCAGGGCGACCAGGCGTGCCGCGCCGAGCGAGCGGATCACGCTGGGGCTGATCGGGCTGGGCAACATGGGCAACAACCACGTACACGCCCTGGTGCACAACCGTGATGTACACATCGTCGCCCTGTGCGACGTCAAGCGCTGGCGCCGCGACCGCTACAAAAACCTCGTCGAAAACGCCTATGCCGAAGCGCAGCCCGGCTACCGCGGTTGCGACACCTACAACGACTATGAGCAGGTGCTGGCCCGCGACGACATCGACGCTGTCGTGATCGCCGTCCCGGATCACTGGCACGCAATCATCGCGATGGCCGCCTGCCGGGCGGGCAAGGACGTCTACTGTGAGAAGCCGCTGACGTTAACGGTTCACGAGGCCGGCGCGGTTGTCGCTGCCGCCCGGCGCTACAACCGCGTGTTTCAGACCGGCAGCCAGCAGCGCTCGTCGGCGAGCTTCCGCCGGGCATGTGAGCTGGCCCGCAGCGGGCGGGTCGGTCCGATCCGCGAGGTGATCGTCGGCTTCCACGATGGCAAGGCGGTGCACAAGAACCTGCCCGCCCAGCCGGTGCCTGACGGGCTCGACTGGGAGCGCTGGCTGGGGCCGACGCCCTGGTACCCGTACAACGAGGAGCGCTGCAGCGGGGCCTATGGCGGTGGCTGGCGGTTCATCCGCGATTATTCCGGCGGCATGATGACTGATTGGGGCGCCCACCACTTCGACATTGCCCAATGGGGGCTGGGGATGGACGGCTCGGGCCCGGTCGAGATCATCCCGCCCGGCCACGCCGAGACCGGCCAGATCACCTACCGCTACGCCAACGGCGTAACGATGCGGCGCGGGCCGGCGCACGGCATCCGCTTTGTGGGGGACGAGGGCTGGCTCGAGGTCAACCGGGGCCACCATGCCAGCTCGCACAAGCGGCTGTGGGATGAGCCGCTGCGACCGGACGACGTGCACCTGACCGACAGCACGGACCATCATGCCAACTGGATCGAGTGCATCCGCACCCGCCGGCGGCCGATCGCGGACGTGGCCATCGGCGCCAGTTCGGTTACCGTATGCCACCTGGGCAACATCGCGATCTGGCTGGGGCGGACGCTGCAGTGGGATCCGCAGCAACGGGAGATCGTGGGCGATGAATTGGCAGCGCGGTGGCTGGACCGGCCAAAGCGCGCGCCCTATCGTCTCCATGCGTAACCGGGGGCGATCGAGGCTGTAATGCGACCTTATCGTCCGATAGCCGGCGAACTTACGGAGCAACAAACAGGTTTTCCACAGGAAATGCACAAAAACTCACCGGCCCGTAGCTATTCCTTTACAAAGGGGCGCGATCCTTATTAAAAACGGTCGGGAACCGCTGATGAGACACCTGCTGACATCCAGCCTCGAGTCTGTTTTCCGAGACGGTGCCAATCGCTCCTGGGCGTCGCCGGCCGACCCCGTCGCACGGATTGATCTCCACTGCCATTCCAGCTTCTCGATCGAACGGCTCAAGTACCTGCCGGGGCTCGTCTGGCGGCCGCTGCTCGAGCCGGAGGCGCTGTACGAGCTGGCCAGGAAGCGGGGGATGAGTTTCGTCACGATCACCGACCATGACACGATCGACGGCTGCAAGGCATTGATCGATCGCCGGGGGCCGCTGCCCGACTTCGTATTTGGCGAAGAGGTGTCGGTGCGTTTTCCTGAGGACGGCACGATCATCCACGTCAATGTCTACGACATCGACGAGGAGCAGCACGACGAGATCCAGCGGTTGCGGCACAACATCTACGAGCTGATCCCCTACCTGCGGCAGATCAACAAGCTCTATGTGCTCAACCACATGACCTGGACCGAGCAGCAGAAGGTGCTCACGCCGTGGCAGATCGAGGCGATGCTCGAGCTGTTCGACGTGTTCGAGGGGCTCAACGGCGCCCGCAGCTACATGCACAACGCCTTCGTCTGGCAGGCCACCGGGCGGCACGAGAAGGTGCTCGTCGGCGGCAGCGATTCGCATACGTTCCGCGTCGGCACGACCTACACCCGCTCGGCAGGCGCGACCGTTGGCGACCTGCTCGCGCACATTCAGGCCGGCCATGCCGTGCCGTGCGGCTCGTTCGGCACACCGGAGAAGCTCCGCGAGGACGTCTGGCTGACCATCCAGCGGACGGTCGAACTGCGGCTGGCGGAGGAAACCAGCCGCTGGCAGCGCGTCGGCTATCGCGCGTTGCGGCAGGCCGGCCGCTACCTCTCGCCGCTGGCGTGCCTGGGCTATCATAAGCACCAGGATCTGCTCATCCGCAGCTTCGTGCGGGCCCTGCCGGCCTAGTACGAACGGCACCACACCCCATCAATGGCTGAATAGACCCGCACGACCCGCATCCTGCGCCACGGGCTCGCCCCCGCCAGCGGCGGACCCTCGACCGTGATACCATCATCGCATGCGAGGATCTGCCGCAACTTGCTGTCGTCTGGCGGCGGCGCTGGGACTCGTTGCTTGCGTGCTGGCGAGCGCGGGCAACGGCCGCGCCGAGACGCTGGTTTATGAGCTGACGCCGCAACCCTACGCCGGCACGCTGGCCGTTGAGCTGACGTGGCAGGTCGGGCCCCGGTCGGCGTCGCGGTTGTGCATGTCGGAGCGGTTCGGCACGGTGCAGGACGGGCCCGGGTTGATCCGCGACCTGCGCGTCGAGCACGGCGTGGTGACGGGCCGTGGCAGCGGGTGCTGGGCGTTGCGACATCGCAGCGATGCGACACTCCGCGTGCATTACGCTGTCACGACGCCGGGGGCGGAGTTTTCCTGGGAAACGTCACAGCACCCGGTATGCACCGACAGGTTCTTTCATGGCATCGGCAACACGTTCCTGCTCGTGCCGCAGCCGGGGCACGGCGGGGCACCGGCGGCGTACGAGGTACTGCTGCGCTGGCGCTTGCCGCGCGGGTGGCGGGCGGTGTGTTCGTGGGGCAGCGGCGCGCACATCGGCGCGAAGCTGGACGTGAATGACCTGCGGCACTCGGTGTACCTGGCCGGGCCGCTGGCCAGGGCAAGGGTGGACGTGGCGGGGGCCGACTCGCTGCTGGTGGCCGCGCTCGACGCGTTTGACTTCGACGCGGACGCGCTGGCGCAGGTGGCGCGCACGATCATCGCCGATCAGTGCCAGTTCATGCGTGAGCCGGCGTTTCCCGAGTTTGTCATCACGGCCATTCCGGTGGGCGAGAGCCTGGGCGGCGCGGGGCAGCGGATGACCGGCAAAGGCCTGCACAACAGCCTCGCGTTGTTGCTCTCGCCCGACGCACGGATCACGAGCGGACTGGAGCATCTGCTGGCCCACGAGCTCTTTCACTACTGGAACGGGCGCATGCTGCGGGCGGCGGAACCGGCGGCGCAGGTGGACTGGTTCATCGAGGGGTTCACGGACTACTACGCGCTGCGGCTATTGCACGACACTGGACGCTGGTCAGATGCGACTTACGCCGACTGGATCAACCGTCACGTGCGCGGCTACTTCACCAATCCGACCCGCGACGGCGCGGCGTCTGCCGATCCGCAGCGGGCGGCGGCTGGCCGCGTCGAGCTGCCGTACCAGCAGGGGCTGTTGCTGGGCATACGCTGGCACCATCGTGCCCGCGCGGCGGGCATCAGCGAAGGTATCGATCGGCTGCTGCGGGCACTGGTGGCACGCGGCCGGCAGGGCACACGGCTGAGCAACCGACTGATTCGCGAGCTGGGGCGTGAGCGGCTGGGGTCCTGGTTTGAGGCGGAGTTCGATCGCTACATCAGGCAGGGAGCGGCGATCGAGTTGTCGCCGGACGTCCTGGCGCCGGCGCTGACCGGCGGTTACGTCGACGTGTGTGCGTTCGAGCTGGGGTTCGATCAGCGGCGCTCGCAGCAGGCCAAACGCGTCGTCGGGCTGCGGGCGGGGTCGGCGGCGGCTGAAGCCGGCTTGCGCGAGGGGGACGAGATTACGGGCTGGCGGATTCACGCGGGGGATGTCGATCGGCGGGTTCGCGTTCACATCATGCGCGACGGGCGCCCGGAGACGATTCGCTATTATCCCCGCGGCGCGCAGCACACCGTCGTGCAATTCCGGGCACGTGACGCGGCAGACGGCGAATAGCGGGGCTACGCGTCGGCCTGGGCCTTGGACTTGCGCTTGGGGCGCTTCTCTTCCGGATCGATGGCGTGCACGACCGCGTGGTCGTCGGGGAACTGGTCGCGCAGGCGCGGCAGTACCGCGTCGAGCATCTTCTTCTCGAACGGGTGCAGCCCGGGGGTGATGGCGTCGACGTTGTCGAGCCACTGCGGCCAGCGTGGTAACGGCACGCGAATATCGTTGCCGACGGCGTAGAGGCGGACCGAGGCCTCCTCGATGCCGCGGCCGGGGTTCACCGAGACATACACGTCGCTGTCGCGATACACCGACCACCAGAAGGGGTTCTTGCGGTTGGCCTTGACCCATGCGTCGACGTAGTGGCGGGCGAAGCGCTCGCGCTCGCTCCACTGGGCGTAGCAATCCCAGTGCATGGGCGCGTTGCAGTAGTCGCGCAGCGCGTCGCCGACGGGCAGGAAATCCCCCGTCGCGCGATAGCAGTCGGTCGGCGGGTCGATTACGCCGTCACACAGGGCGCATTTCAACTGGGGCACGAGGTCAGCCATGGCGCCTTGTCCAAGATTGCGCGGCGCGTGACTCGCCGCGAGATGAACGTTTTCTGAACGACGAACACCGGTTTGCGCGCATTATAGCAAGGTGGAAAGGGGCCGGTAACTGCTGACTGGATCAATCGCTACGAAAAAAGCCCGCCGGCCGGCGAGCGATTTCGGGATCGCGCACGACACAGGCCCGAAAAAAAGAGGGCACCGAGGGCCATAGGCGTCCCGGTGCTCTCCGGAGGGGAAAGAAGCACTAGTAGTGTACGTGATTCTTGCTCAGAGTCAAGCATGAATTATCGGCCGATACGTTTTTTTCGGACGCAGCGTATAATTTCGGCCGCGATGAGCCAGAAACAAATACATAAACTACCGCTAAAAAAAGATTTACGGCTATTACTCGATTGACAGCCGCTGCCGGAGACCTCTAGGAAGAAAGCGGAATTTTGCGCAGTTTTTGCCAGGGCCGCAAACCGCTCGCGATTATAGGATACAAAGCCCTGTAAATGCGTCATTTGTCGCACGGCGCCCGCGCCTCAACCGCTCCCGGCGGCTTGACACGAACCGGGGCCCCATCTGTAGTTTACGCGTCGGCCGCCCGCCGCGATCAGCCGGCCCGCCCCCCAGGGCGCCCCGGCGCCGCGCGGCGCTGCTTGATGCCGCCACGAAAGGAGTGTTCGCATGCCATTGGTCGATCTACGTCCGCAGGCCACGCGCCGCGATTCCCAGCAACTGCTGCAGCACCTGCAGACGTTCGAGCTGGATCTCAAGTTCTCCGCCGGCGTCTGGTTCTTCTCGCCGCCGGGCGGACGCTTCCATGACAAGTACGGCGCCGAGAAGGACATCAGGCAGCGGCTCGATACCGCCGCCACGCTGGCCGACTACGGCCTGCGCGGGATGGAGGCGCACTATCCGAACGAGATCAACGAGGACAACCTCGACCTCTGGAAGCAGTTTTCTCAGGATTCCGGCGTCCGCATCCTGACGGTGATCCCGCTGCTGTTCTGGGACGACCAGTTTGAATGGGGCTCGCTGTCGAATCCCATGGAAGCACCGCGCAAGGCGGCCATTGAGCGCACCAAGCGGGCCCTGGCGCTCAACAAGCAGCTCGACACCGACTTCGCCGTGGTCTGGCCCGGCATCGACGGCTATGAGAATCCGATGGGCGTCGATTTTGTCGGCATGCGCGACCGCTTCGTCGACGGGCTGGCCGAGGCGCTCGACGCCGAGCCGGGCGTGCGCATCGCGTTCGAGCCCAAGCCCTATGAGCCGCGCGGCCACATCCTGTTCGGCACGACGCCCGAGGGGCTGCTGCTCGGCCAGCAGGTCGAGGCGCGGCTGAAGAATGCCGCCAACCGCAAACTGTTGGACGACGGCCACAAGCTGGTGTGCATGAATCCCGAGATCGGCCATGTGCTGATGGGGTTCGAGGACCTGGCCTACGCCTACAGCTGGCCGCTGTCGGAGGGCCGGCTGGCGCACACGCACTGCAACAGCCAGCCGCTGGGCAACTACGACCAGGATCTCAATGTCGGCGTGATCTCGCCCGAGCAGCTCGAAGCCATGCTGTATACGCTGAAGATGTACAGCTACGAGGGCTACTTCGGCATCGACATCAATCCCGAGCGCATGCCGGTCGACGTCGCTTTGAGAAACAGCATGGACGCGCTGCGGGCGGCGAACGACCGCATCAACAGCCTCGACCACGAGGCGATCCTGTACGCCCAAGCCAACCCGGACAAGGCCCGCGGCTGGCTCGAGGCGCACCTGATCCGGGCCCGGGCGCCGCAGCCCGACCGGCTGCCTCCGGTGAAGCGGCCGCTCTGACCCGACGTGCCCGCCATGCTCCCGACATTTCGCCCGCCGGCGACACGCACACGCGTGTGGCCGGCGGTGCTCGTATTGACCATGCTGGTCGGCTGCGCGCGCGACGAGCCGGCGGCAACAGCGACGGCCCCCGCCCCACCGCCCGCCGTCGGCCCGCGCGAGACCCTGCAGGCGATGCGCGCGGCCCACGCGGAACGGCGCTACGAGGACGTGCGCGAACGCATCGTGCCCGAGCAGCGGCACCAGGTCATCGAAACCCTGCTGGCCATCGATACGTTTCTCGACGCGAACCGGCGACTTTGCGAGTGGATCCGTGACCATGTCGGCATCGGCCTGGCCCAGACCATCGACCAGTCGTACCTCGGCGAGAACCTCGGCGTGTTCAGCCCGCACGTCAATCTGCTCGATGAGAGTGTCAGCGGCGGACAGGCCCGCGTGGCGTTCACCGTAGGCCAGCGACTGCCGACGCGCGAGGCGCGGCTCCGAAAGGTCTACGGCCAGTGGTGCTATGACCCGGAGGCCGGCTACTCGGAGCGCCTGCCTGCGGCGTTTGTCGAGATGGCCGACGGGCTCGATTCGGTGCTGGCCGAGCTGCGGGCCGGGCGCATCGCGAAAGACGAGCTGCGCGACAGCCCGCAGGCGCTGGTCGAGAAGGTGCAGGCCCGGCTGCGCCGCGGCGTGAGTCTACTGTCCCAGGCACGACAGGAGGCCGACGTGGAGCGCGAGAGCCCATGAATTCGCTCAGCGACCAATCGTCCGGTGCGATGCCACGGCGCCTGCTGCTCGTGCGGCACGGGCTGCCGGACTACCGCTTTGGCAAGGCGGGTGACGAGTTGCCCGGCCCGCCGCTGTCGCCGACGGGCCTGGTGCAAGCCGGCCAGGCCGCCGCGGTGGTGCGCCCGTTGCGGCCCACCGTGATCCACACGTCACCGCTGGCTCGCACGCGCCAGACCGCCGAGAAGATCGCGGCCCGCCTGGGCATTCCGGTGCAGGTGGCGACGGGGCTGCGCGAATGGCACCGAACCGAACGTTTGTACGATGTCACCGCGCGGCTGACGCACTGGCTGGTGCGCTGGTTGCACAGTGGCGCGCGGTGTGCCGTGGCGGTCTCGCACGCGTCCCCGATGCTCGCCATCCTGCGATCGGCGTTGTACCTGCCGCAGGTGCGCTGGTATCAGCCGCGCAACCCGCACCTGCTGGAGCTGTCCAGCGGCGATCGCTTCGAAGTGTCGATGGCATCGGTCTTCGAGTTGGTGTTCGACCCCGACACCGTCACGGCGCGCTGCCTGTTTCACCCGGCCCCGCGCATCATGAGCATGCACAACGGGCAGCCGCTGGAGCGCCTGCCGCGCCCGGTGCACGGCCACGGGGAGCGGGCCTGTGTCCGCCGGCCGAATCGCCTGCGGCTGATCGGCTACAGGGCGTGCTCCTGACGGCGGTGCACGATGTGCCCGGCGCGGACGACGGCTTTCACGCGCGGGCGCCCAGGCGTGTAGAACCAGTAATCCAGCGAGGGCACGTCCAACACGACCAGATCGGCGTCGTAGCCGATCGCGATAGCACCGGCGTGCGCCTGCACCCCGACGGCCGCAGCGGCGTTGGCGGTACACGCCACCAGCACTTCGCCGGGGGTCATGCGCAGCTCACAGCAGGCAATGTTCATGATCAGCGGCAGGGATTCGATCATGCATGAGCCGGGGTTGCAGTCGGTCGCCAGGGCCACGGGCAGGTCCGCCGCGATCAGCCGCCGGGCATCGCAATGGGGAATGCCCAGGAAGAACGAGGTGCCGGGCAGCACGACGGCGACCGTGCCCGCCTGCTTCAGCGCGGCGATCCCCGCATCGTCGATCTGCTCGAGGTGATCGGCCGACGTCGCCCGCACCTCGCCCGCCAGCCGCGACGCGCCGATCTGCGCAAGCTCGTCAGCATGCAGCTTGGGGCGCAAGCCGACCTGGGTGGCCCGCACCAGCACACGCCGGGCCTGCTCGACCGTGAAGGCCCCCTGGTCACAGAAGACGTCGCAGAAGCGGGCCAGGCCGCGCTCGACGATGTCCTGCAACGCGGTGGTGCTGGCGATCGTATCGATGAACTCGTCGCGGCGCCCCTCGAACTCCGGCGGCAGCGCGTGGGCACCGAGATACGTCGGCACGAGGTCGATCGGCTGCTGGCGATTCAGCTCCGCGGTGGCCTCGAGCTGCTTGAGCTCGTGCTCGGGCGCCAATCCGTACCCGCTCTTGCACTCCACGCGCGTCACGCCCAGCTCGAGCATGCGCTGCAGCCGCGGCAGGTTGGCCGCGACGAGATCGTCGAGGCTCGCTTCGCGAACCGCGTTGGTCGTGACGCGGATGCCGCCGCCGGATTCCATGATCGACAGGTACGACTCGCCGCGTAGACGCCGGCCGAACTCGTCGCTGCGGTCGCCGACGAACGGGATATGCGTGTGCGGATCGATCAGGCCGGGGATGACGCAGCCGCCGCCGGCGCTGAGCACGTGGCGGCCCTCGTCGAGCGGCTTGTCGGCGGCGGGACCGAACCAGGCAATGCGCCCGTCGCGCACCAGGACGGCCGCGTCGTGCAGCAACTGGACCTGATCCATGCGGCTGCCGAGCACGGGGCCGGGGGGCACGATCGCAAGTGTGCCGATGTCGTCGATGAGCAGGGACGTGGCGGAAGTCTCTGTTTCCATGACCGGCTCCGTTCAGGACGGCCGCGACGCGCGGGCACGCGTGTACTTGTGTCCTCGTCCGTAACGACCAATAATACCCGAAATCAGCCGCCGCCGGTTGGGTTGAAAGCGAGCAAAGGAGAGCCGCATGCATTGCAGGACGTTCGTGACCCTGTTCGGCCTTCTGACGATCGTGGCGCTGCTGCTGCCAGCCGGCGGCTGTGTGGTTCGGCGTCCGGCGACCGAGGGGACGGAGGAGGCGGAGGTGGTCGACACCGGTCCGCCGACGCGCATCACGATTCGAATCTCCAACAGCACGAACAAGCCGCTGGACCCGCAGTTCTACATCGGCGGGCCCGACGTGGCCGCGGACGACCTGTTCGTTGCCGAGAATGCCCGGTCGAACTTCGGCGTGGGCGGGCTCGGCCTGATCCTGCCGCAGAACGAGGTCGTCATCACGGTTGATTGTGACAAGCTCGGCGTGTTCGGCACGCAGGGCGGCAGCGTGGGCGACGATCTCACCAGCCCCGACGCCGTCGGCCGGCCGATCGTACTGGCGGAGAACGTGAACATCGATTGCGGCGACACGGTGCACTTCTTCTTCGAATCGGATGGACGCCAACTGGTGACGACTTTCCAGGTCGTGCCGCACGGCGCCGCGCTCTAAGCGACCGCGCAAAGGCCATTTCCCGGGCTGATCTTGTCTGAACCTGCTTTCCAAACCGGCCTCGAGACGCGGCGCGGCAACACGTGGATCCGCGGCGTGCTGCTCGCTGTCGGCACGATGGCCTCTTTCCTACTGCTCGATATGCTCATTCGTCAGGTCTGGACACCGGACGAGCCCGGCCAGACGCCCGCGTCGTGGTACGGGGCCTGGGTGCTCACACCCGCGGTGGTGACGATCATCCTGGCGATGATTCTGCGGCAGGTGGTGCCGGCGTTGTCGATCGGGATTCTGCTGGCGGCGTGCATGATGGCGCCGTTCCAGGCCGCGGAGGCTGGTTTTGGCACGGGCGTGCTGGGCGGCGTGCAACTGTCGGTCGAGTACTATCTGATCAATGCGATCGCCGACCATGACCACGTCAAGGTGATCGTGTTCAGCCTGGTGATCAGCGGCATGGTCGGCGTCATCTCGGCCAATGGCGGGGCGGCCGCGGTCGTCAGCAGCTTTACGCGCTGGAGCAGCACGCGGCAGCGCGGGCAGGTGTCCACCTGGGTCGCCGGTCTGCTGGTGTTCTTCGACGACTATGCCAACGCGATGATCGTCGGGCCGTCGATGCGCCCGGTATGCGATCGGCTACGCATCAGCCGGGCCAAGCTCGCGTACATTGTCGATTCGACCGCGGCGCCGGTGGCGTCGATCGCGCTGATTGGCACGTGGATCGGCACCGAGGTGGCGTACATCGACGACGGGCTCAAGCAGATACGCGACATGGCGAACGTGCCGGAATTCATGCGCAGTGCCAGCGCGTACCAGATCTTCCTCAGCACGATCCCCTACCGCTTCTATCCCATATTGGCGCTGGTCATGGTGTTCCTGGTCGGCTGGCTGGGGCGCGACTTCGGGCCGATGCGCCGCGCGGAGCGCAACGCGCAACGTGAACCCGCACCCCGCGACGAGCAAGCCGCGCCCGGTGCCGGCGGCGGCCGCGCGTGGTATGCCATCGTCCCCGTCCTGGCGTTGGTGATCGTCACGCTGAGCCTGCTGATGCTGAGCGGGTACTATGCGGTCGACTGGGACAACTTCGCTCCGCCGGGGGACACGTCGTACTCGTTCGCGGCGCTGCAGGCGATCGTGTCGAATGCGAACGCGTACAACTCGATTCTCTACGCGGCGCTGGTCGGGCTGACGCTGGCAATCCTGATATCGTTGGGGTCGCGCGCCCAGACGCTGGCGGAGACCTTCGAGAGCACGTTGTCGTCGATGTCGCGACTGCTGTCGACCATCGTGGTGCTGGTGCTGGCGTGGACGCTCTCGTCGACGATGAAGAACCTGCAGCTCGGCACGGTCGCGGTCGAGCTGATGCGCGGCGGCGGCTTCGACGATCCGCTGCTGCTGCGCTTCCTGCCGCTGGGCGTGTTCCTTACCTCGTGCGTAGTATCGTTCGCGACCGGGACGTCGTACGGCACGATGGGGATTCTGTGTCCCGCGGTGGTGACGATCTCGGCGGGGCTGCTCGGTGGGATGCCGGAAAGCGCCGCGATTCCGATCTTCTATGCCGCGGTGGGCGCCGTGCTGGCGGGCGCGGTGTTCGGCGATCATTGCTCGCCGATCAGCGACACGACGGTGCTGTCGTCGCTGGCCAGTGAGTGCTCACTGGAACAACACGTCTGGACGCAGATTCCCTATGCGCTAACGGTTGCCGGTGTCGCGATCCTCACGGGCGATCTCCTCTGTCGCCTGACGCCGGTGCCGATCTGGGCGGGGCTGCTGCTCGGGGTTGTGGCGCTGTTCGGGATTCTGCGCTTGTTCGGCCGCCGGCCGGATGCGGGGGCGAAGACGGCCGCCTGAGCGCGGCCCGCGCCCTGCTCAGAGCACGCGGAACCACAGGGCCTTCAGGTAAGCCGACTCGGGGCAGTTGCTCATGACGGGGTGATCGGGAGCAGCGCCGCTCTCGTCAAGGAACTGGAGCCGGCGACCAGCACGTTGTGCTGATTGGATCACGATCTCGCGGAACATGCGGGGCGAGACCAGCCCGCTGCAACTGCACGTGAGGTAGATCCCGCCGGGGCGCACCATCTGTAGGGCCAGCGTGTTCATGTCGGCGTACTTCTGCCGGGCGTCGTCCAACTCGCCACGATAGCGAGCCAGCTTCGGCGGATCGAGCACGACGGTGTCGAACTGGCGGTGATTACTGAGCATCTGGCGCATGAACGTAAACGCGTCGGCATAGACGAAGTCGATGCGCGTCTGGTTGAGGTTGGCGTTTTCGCGCGCCACGCTGACAGCATCCTCGTCGAGATCCACGCCGCTGACGCTGCGCGCCCCGCCCAGCAACTTGGCGCACAGCGAGAAGCCGCCCGTGTAGCAGCAGAGGTCGAGCACGTCGGCGTCGGCGCAGAACGTCGCCAGGCGCCGGCGGTTCTCGCGCTGGTCGCAGAAAAAGCCGGTCTTGTGGCCGGCCTTGAAATCGACCCAGTAGCGCACGTCGTGCTCGCGGATGGTGACGCGGGTGGGCGCATCGGGTTGGGCGCCGATCGCGGGGGCGCGAAAGCCCTCGAGCGACTCGCTGCGCTTATCGGCCTGGAGCAGCACGCGCCAGTGAGCGCTGGCCTTGCCGGGCCGGTCGAGGGTGGCCGGCGGCCCGAGCAGACCAGTCATGATCTGCGTAAGACTGGCCCGCTGCGCGAACATGCCGAGGGAGAAAAACTCGAAGACGAGGCAGTCGGCGTAGCGCTCGACGATCAGGCCTGATAATTCATCGCCCTCGGCGTGGACCAGGCGATAGGCATCGGTCCTGTCATCAAGCTTCAATTGGCGGCGCAGGTCGATGGCCCGCTCCAGCCGCTCGCGCCAGAACGCTTCGTCGATCGGCTGATCACCGTGGGCCAGCATGCGGACGACGATCTGGGAGCGGGGGTTGTACAGGCCCCGGCCGAAGAGTTGGCCATGCTTGTCGTAGACGCTGACGATGTCCCCGGGGCGGGCCGCGGGATCAGCCTCCCGCACCATCTTGCGAAAGACGAAGGGGTGGGCAGAGGCGGAGCGCAGCTTCACCCAGGGGGAGCTTGTAGCAGGCGGGATGGACGGGTTGGCGGGCGTCGTACGGCGTCTCCTGCCGGTCTCGGGCTGCGGTCATGCGGATGCGACAACCGCACGGGTCGCACGGCGCATGATTGACGGGACGGGCCGCGTTGGCAAGGTGGCGGCGATCGTTAGGGTCGCGCTCATTTCTTATTAGACCCTGACGAACCAGGTAGATTCTTCGGAACCCGGGCGAGCTTGGCGCGGCCGGTCGGGCGTACGAAGTCGCCGATTACGCACTTTCGCACCTGCTTATCGTCTCGCACCCCGGGCCGGCCCGCGCCGTTGGCACTAAGCTGCGTGGACGAAGCCAATGAGGCGCTTCATATTCGCCTTTACTCGCATGCTTGATGTTTTATCGGTAGACTGTCAGCGGTAAGAGGGGCATGTTTTTCTTGCCAACCCGTGATGTGGGGTATTAGAATCAGCTAAGTGTTACGGGCCCTGGGTCGAACGGGCAGGGTGCAGTAGTCGATTACAAACGCGAGATGTTTAGGCGACGGCGCGCAACTTCTAAGCCTGCCGGATTGCGCCGATACATCCTCCACGTGGGGCAAGCGGGCGACGGTTCGCTCGCGGTGCCCCGGCAGAAGCAGCTGGTCGGTTGGGATATCGGCGTTTCCGCACGCGCCCCGTGAGCAGCGGAAACGAGAGAAAACGGTGCCGCGAGCAAAGCGGGCCGCCCAAGCGACGGGGACGGAGTCTGCCAACTTCGCGGCACAAAAGCCGCTGGAAGGCTCAGAAACGCCGATCGAGTCAAACGGGCGGCGGGTTGCGGATGAGGGAAGCATGAGTTCAGCAGGCGCGGTCGACGCGGCGGTGATCACTGAAACTCGGACCACGGTTGCTCCGGCGATCTTGCCGACAAGGCCGGCCGACATGGCAGCCGGCACGGGCGACTGGTGGGTACTGCACACGCGCTCGCGCAACGAGAAGCGCGTTGCTGATGCACTGCGCCAGCGCGGCGTCTCGTGTTACCTGCCGTTGCGCAAGACGAAGCACGCCTACGCGAAGTCGGTGGCGCGTTTCGAGGTGCCGCTGTTTCCGTGTTACGTGTTTCTGCACGGCGACCCGTCGGCTTGCGAAGCGGCGCGGCGGACGAACCGCGTAGCGCACATCCTGCCCGTGCAGGACCAGGACCAGCTTACGAACGAGCTGGTGCAGATTGATCGCGCGCTGAGCAGCGGCAGCGCGATCTCGGTCTTCTCGCACATTCAACCGGGCCGGCGTTATCGGGTTGCGGCCGGGCCGCTGAAAGACATCGAGGGCGTCGTGATTCGCCAGGGGCGCCGTTTCCAGGTGTGCCTGGATGTCACGATGCTGGGCCAGAGCGCGGCGATCGAGGTGGACGCGGATCTCCTGCTGCCCATGGACTAGCCGCTGACGAGGAGTGCATGGCCGAACGGGGTGAAGTTCAGTCGCCGGCGACGCAACCCGACGTTGCAGCACCGGCCCCGACGGCACACCACTGTGCGCACTGCGGGCAGCCTGCTCGCGTGTGCGTGTTGCAGGGTTATCGGGATGGCGAGCCGGTGATGGGGTATTACTGCCTGACGTGTCCGCCGGAACTGGCGGTGCCGCAACGCGCCGCGCGGCGTGGCGCGTCGCGTCTCAGCCTGCCGGTGCTGCTATGCCTGGCGGCGCTGGTCCTGGGACTGGCGGGCGGCGCCTCGGACCTGCTGATCTCGGGATCGAGTCCCGGCTTCGGCTGGTATCAGCGCGTCGGCGTGATCGTCGGGGCCGTTGTGCTGCTGCTGGGCGTGCTGATGCGTGTGGATGTTATCGCGCTGGCCGGGGTGTTCGTCTTCGGTGGGGCGCTGTGCTGGGACTGGTTCGGCGTTTATGGCTCGCCGGGCCTGGGTTGGAAGCAGCAGACGACATTGCTGATTGCGATTCTCTTATTGGCCGTTGCGGTGATTACGGAGATTGTGACCCGCGTGCGGTCGCATGCACGGGCCTGAGGTCGGCCTCTCGCTTGAATGGCGCGGTCGGCTTGCCTAAACAGATAGGTAACGAGAGGTTGGAAGCGCATGCCGTCGGACGCGCCGACGTCCGACACCCGGGGAACTCGTTGCGGAGAGGAGCGAAGGAGATGGGGCCTATAAATGTAGATGGTGTGCGAGGTATCGTCCTCGCCGGTACGCACCAGTGGAGCCCATCGGCGTTTGACCGGGCGGCGCCGCGGGCGTTGCTGCCGGTCGCCGGCTCGCCCCTGATCTGTTACGCCTTGCGGTGGCTGCGAGGCGCCGGCGTGCGCGACGTGGCCGTTTGTGCCAACAGCGATTCGCGGCACGTGCGGCATCATCTCGCAGACGGGGCCCGCTGGCACCTGGCGCTGTCCTACTACGAGGACCAGTCGCCCCGCGGACCGGCGGGATGTGTGCGCGATGCGGGGCTGGCCTGGCCGGCACGCGACCTGGTCGTGATCGAGGGGACCGTCATTCCCGGCTTCGACCTGACCGAGCTGTTGCAGACCCACCGGAACGCCGGCGCCGCGCTGACCGTTGTCGCGAAACGGATGTCCGGTCACGACGTGGTCGAGCCGGGGCTGGAGTCGGCGGGCGTGTACGTGTTCTCGCGCGCGGCCGTGCAGGCGATCCCACCGTCGGGCTACCAGGACATCAAGGAAATGCTGATCCCGCGTCTGCACAGCCAGGGGTTGACCGTCGCCGTGCACGAGACGCGGGCCATGACGCCGCGCGTCACGACGCCGTCGGCGTATCTCGACCTCTGCGGCAGCGTCCTGCAGCGTATGGGGCACGAGGGGCGCGATCTTTCCGGCTACCGGCGCCTGGGCCAGGCCTACGTGCATGTGACCGCCACGGTCGCAGACAATGCGCGGCTGTACGGGCCCGTGCTGCTCGGTCCGGACTCGCACGCGGCCGATGGGGCGCGGGTGATCGGCCCGGTTACGATCGGGCGCGGCTGCCGGATCGCGGCGGGCGCGGCGGTGTGTCGCTCGGTGATCTGGGACCAGGCCGACATCGGCGCGGGGGTGCTGGTGGATCGCTGCGTGGTCACGTCGGGCGTGTCGCTGGCCCCGGGCAGCATCTGGAATGCGACCGTGCTCGATGGGCTGACCAGCGGCAGTACGGCCGCCGCGAAACGGCTGAAGGGCGTGCGGACTGAGCGCCGGCGCCTGCGCGCAATGCGCAACGGTCGGCGCGCTGCGGGGGACGGGCCCCACGGCCACCGCCGGCGTCACGACGCAACCCTGCCCGTATGTTCGGAGCAGCCCGGCGCATGAGCCTGCTGGCGCTAATCCTGGACGCGAGACCCGCGTACCTGCGGACCACGCCGCTGTCGCTGCTGCAGCTGCCGATGGGCGCGGGGTCGCTGCTGGCGCATCTGATGGATGGGCTGCGCGACGTCGGCGACTGCGAGCTGGCCGTGCTGACCGACTTTGACGCGGACGACAGCTACCGCGACTTCGTCCAGCAGGCAACGGCGTCGGCCGACGGACAAGTGCTCGAGATGCCGGCGCTGTCGGAACACCTGGCGCAGCGCGAGCCATCGGACTGGGTGCTGGTGATCGATCCCGTGGCGCATGCGCTGTCGGACCTGCCGCTGCGGCGTTTTGCCAACGATGCGCGCCGCGGCCGGCAGATCGCGCACCTGGTGGCCGCGGCGCCGAGCCCGCCGGTTGCCCACGATCGCATCCTGACCGACGCGCGCGGGCTGGTACGACGGATCCAGCGTTACTACGCCGGCAGCACGCAGGTGCAGCGCCATGCGGTGATCTGCTCGATCTTGCCGGCGACCGTGCTCCACGCGCTGGATGACGAGCCGATGCATTCGCTGCCCGCGCTGCGCGAAACGCTGGTGCGGCAGGGGCTGCCCTCGCGCGACATCTCCCTGCCCGGCGGCGTCATCGACCTGTCCAGCGAATCCGGTTTGCTGCAGTGCATGGAATGGCACGTGGCGCGCCACTCGAACCGGCGGAACGGCAACGGCCACAAGCCGGCCGAGTCAGACCGGCGCGGTAACGGCAACGGCGCAAGCAACAAGTACGGTCCGGTCGTGGTGGAGCCGGGCGGCGTGGTCGAGGACGGCGCGATCGTAATCGGCCCGGCGGTAATAGGTCGCGATGCGCGTGTCGCGGCCGGCAGCGTCCTGGTGCACGGGGTGGTGGCGCCGGGCGTGACGGTGCCCGCGGGCATGGTCGTGCATCGGCGCCTGGTCACGCGTGCCACGCTTGATCAGGGCGCGCCGACGGACGGCCTTGCGGGGGAGGTCGCGGACAGCTCGGGTGTCTGGCGACTGGATCGCGCGGCGCAGCGTACGGACAGCGCGGCGCGGCCGCGGCGCTACATCGGCGTGAAGCGGGTGGCGGAGAGCCTGCTGGCGGCCGCGGGGCTGGCCGTGCTGTCGCCGTTGCTGGCGGCGGTGGCGGTGCTGGTCAAACTGACGTCGCGCGGGCCGGTGTTTTTCGCGCACCAGCGCGAGGGGCTGGGCGGGCGCGAGTTCCGCTGCTGGAAGTTCCGCACCATGGTCTCCAACGCCCACGCGATGCAACGCAAGCTCTACGCCAACAACCAGGTCGACGGGCCGCAGTTCAAGATGGACCGCGACCCGCGCATCACGCCGATCGGCCAGTTTCTGCGCAGCTCGAACATCGACGAGCTGCCGCAACTGTTCAACGTGCTGCTCGGCCAGATGAGCCTGATCGGCCCCCGGCCGTCGCCATTCCGCGAAAACCAGATCTGCGTACCCTGGCGGCAGGCGCGGCTGTCGGTGCGGCCGGGGATCACCGGGCTGTGGCAGGTTTGCCGCCACGAGCGCTCGGCCGGCGACTTCCACCAGTGGATCCATTACGACATGCTGTACGTGCGTCATCTGTCGTGGTGGCTCGACGTCAAGATCGTGCTGTTCACCTTCCTGACGCTGGGCGGCCGCTGGAGTGTGCCGCTGCGCTGGCTGGTGCCGGATGACAGTGGCACCTATGCCGCCGAAGCGGCAGGCTCGGCGGTGGTGCCGATCCTGGAGCAGCCGGACGAGGCGACGACGGACGCGCGGGCGACGTCGCCCGCCGTATGAGCGCGAGGAGGAGCGACCAGTGCACCTGTATTCGGACGATCGCGGCCGCTCGCTGATGTCGGTCTATGATCACCTGGCGGACTTGCCGGGGCAGGTCAACGTGTCGGTCATGTACGCGGGCGCGGTGAAGGCCTGGCACCGCCACGCGCGTCAGGACGATCACTGGACCGTGCTGGCGGGCAACCTGAAGATCGGACTGTTCAACACCGGGCCCGAGCCGCTGGTCGCCGAGCTGCGCCTGGCGACACCGGCGCCGAATGGGGAGCTGGTGCGCAACGTTGAAGTGCCGCCGCAGGCCGGGCAGGCGGTGTATCTTGGGGAGCATCGCCCGGGGGTTCTGCGGATTCCGGTCGGCTTGTGGCACGGGGGCGTGGCGGTCGGTCGCCAGGATGCGCTGTTGCTGTACTACATGACGCGCAAGTACGACGCCGCCAATCCGGACGAGGAGCGGGCGGCCTGGGACGCATTCGATTTTCGTTGGGATGTCGAGTTCAAGTGATGATCAGCGCGTTGGCGCCACGCGAGTTAGCAGCGACTACAAGCGCCTGGGGGTTGGTGCGGGCCCGCGGCTCCGTCGACCGCAGTGGGTCGACGACGGGGCAGGGCACTTGTCGGTAGAGGGAAGAAGCGAGTAAACGCTATGGATCAGGATACCCCTTTGGCTCAACGTCGGCCTTCTCCGGAAACGCGCACGGAAACCATGCCGGATGTGGTCTCCGTGGTCGAACGCGTGGACGGTGCTGGCGAGTCGGCGGCGTCCGGCAACCGGACGTTTTCACTCTCGGTATTTCTGCGCTACAAGTGGACGGTGCTGCTGGTCACGGTGCTGACGGCGCCGCTGCTGGTGGCAGGCGTGTGGTTCGCGTTGCAGCCCGAGTACCGCGCTCGCTCGCTCGTGCACGTGCGGTCGAAGCTGCACCACCTGATCGAGCCGCCGGAAAACGGGCAGGCCGGCCCGTGGGGCCAGTATGACCGCTACCTGATGAGCCAGGTGCAGATCATCAAGAGCTCCGCAGTGCTGGAGCGACTGAAGGACCGGCCCGAGGTGCGCGCCACGGACTGGTACAACGAAGCACCCTCCCTGGTCGAGCAGCTGCGCGGCAGTTCGACCGACCCGTATGCCCGCCTGAACGACGAGGTCACCGCCGAGCCGGTCCGCAAGACCGAACTGATCGAAATCAGCATGGCGACGTCGAACCCCAGAGACGCGGCCGCGATCGTCAACGCCCTGGTGGCCGAGTACGTGAGCTTCGTCGGCGACGAGTTCTCGGAGGAGGACCGCAAGCTTCTCCAGGAATTGCAGGAGGACGAGCGCGAGCTGACCAGCGCGATCGCGTTCTCGGAGCGGGCCGCCAGCGAGGTACGGCGGAAGCTCGGGACGGGGTCGTCGGCGGATGACCTCATCCTGCAGCAGCGCGTGCGGCTGGACCAGTTGCAGGGCGAGCTCGCCGAGCTCGATCTGCAGGTCCGCGTGCGCCAGCAGGAGCTTGAGGACCTGCAAACCGCGACGGCGCCGGAAGAGGCGGAAGAGGATGCCGCGCTCACCTATCTGGACGACGGCGAATGGCAGAAGCGCAAGGCGGCGCTCAAGGCCGCCGAGCAGCGGCTGGCGTCGGCCAGTGAGCAGTTTGCCAAAAGGCACCCGATCCGTATCCGCCTGGAGAACGAGGTGGAATTCGCCCGGCAGCAACTGGCGGACCGCGAGCGCGAGATCGACCAGATGCTCGCCGCGGGCCTGCCCCTGGGCGATTCGGCCGCGGACGGCAGTGGCGCCATGGGCGTCGCCGCCCTCAAGCAGGAGATCCGCCGGCTCGAGACGCGCCGCACGCTGGTGCAGCAAACGATCGATCGCATGGCGCAGGAATACGCGGCCGACTTTGAAGCCGCCGAGACGCTGCGCAGCGAATCGGCCAAGATCGACCGACTCACGACGCGCCTGCAGCAGATCCACCAGCGGCAACGTGAGCTGCTCGAAAAGGGCCGCGTGCCGCCGGCGATCAAGGTCATCGCGACCGCGGCCCCCGCCACGCAGCCGGACAACGCGTCGAAACGCATGAAGATGTCGCTGGCGGCGCTGTTTGGCGCGCTGGCGCTGGGGCTGGGCGCGGGCTACGTGCGTTTCCTGCTGGACCCGAACGTGGCCGAGCCGGCCGACGTGCAGCGGGCGATTCAAGGGCCGTTCCTGGGTTACCTGCCACTGGTGCCGGAGTCCGGGCGGGCCCGGGTGACGCTGAACGCGGGCCAGGTCGAGGCCATCCGCATCGTTCGCACCGCCTTGCTGACCCGTCTCAACGACGCCGACGGCGGCATCGTGCAGATCACCAGCACCAGCCAGGGATCGGGCAAGAGCACCGCGTCGATCCTGCTGGCGCGAAGCCTGGCCCAGCTCGGCAAGCGCGTGCTGCTCGTCGATGCGGACGTGCGGCGCCCGTCACTCGCGCGTCACTTCGAACTCGAATCGAGCAAGGGCCTGCTGGACCTGCTGCGCAACAACGCGAATGGCGACAGCATTCACGAAACGGAGTTGCCGTTGCTGAGCGTGCTGCCGGCCGGCGAGGCGGGCGGCCTCGATGATTTCGAGCTGCTGGCCAACGGCCGCTTCTCGGCGCTGATGCGCCAGTGGCGTGACGAATACGACATTACGATCGTCGACGGCCCGCCATTGTGGGGCACCGCCGACGCAGCCATTCTCGCACGCAAGGTCGACGGCACGATTCTCGTCGTGCGCGAGGGTCATTGCCGGCGCAACATGCTCGCCAGTGGGCTGGCCATGTTCGAGACGGCGGGCGGACGCCTGCTGGGCACGGTCTTCGTCGGCACGCGACCGAGCACGTACTACGCTTACCCGGCGTACGGCTACGGCATGCGAGAATCACCCGTGTCGATCCAGGTCGACCCGGCGCGCGACAGGCTGCCGCCGGCACGCGCGAATGACACGATGCGTGACGAATCCACCAGCGGGTGAGGGGTGGGGACAGGGGCGGCGGGCGCCCAGGAAAGAAAAACGCCGAAATGGGAGTGAGCGAATGAAAGGTGTCATCCTGGCCGGTGGGCTCGGCAAGCGGCTTTGGCCGCTGACGAAAATAACGAACAAACACCTGCTGCCGGTGTACGACAAACCGATGGTCTATTACCCCATCGAGTGCCTCGTCAACGCCGGCATCAAGGACGTGCTGCTGGTCACCGGCGGCAATGACGCGGGCGATTTCCTGCGGCTGCTAGGCAACGGTAAAGAGCTGGGGCTCAAGGAGTTGCATTACACCTACCAGGAGGGCGAGGGCGGCATCGCCGACGCGCTGCGGCTGGCGGAGGACTTCGCCGACGGCGAGAAGATCGTCGTGATCCTGGGCGACAACATCATCGAGAAAGACATCCGCCAGGGCGTGGCGAACTTCTTCAGCCAGCCTGAAGGGGCACGGGTGTACTTGAAGGCCGTCAGCGATCCGCAGCGGTTCGGGGTGGCGGCGTTTGATGATCAGGGCAATATCACCGACATCATCGAGAAGCCCAAGGACCCGCCCAGCGACAAGGCCGTGATCGGCATCTACATGTACGATCACCAGGTGTTCGACTTCATCCGCTCGCTCAAGCCGTCAGACCGCGGCGAGCTCGAGATCACCGATGTGAACAACTTCTACCTGCGGGCCGGCTCGCTCGAGTACGAGGTGCTCGACGGCTGGTGGACCGACGCCGGCACCACCGAGTCGCTGTACCGGGCGACGAAGCTGGTGGCCGAAGGCGGGGCCAATCACGCCCAGCCGGTGCGGCCGGCAATGGCGAACGCGGAGTGAGGGCGCGACGAAGATCAATCATCCGTTGAGAAAAGACCGCAACGGGCAGAAGCCGGGGCAGCCGAAGCCATCGGCCAGGACAGACGAGAGATCGCCGGCTATTCGCGGGTGCCAAACTGTAAGCGGCGGTGGAGAACGGACATGCAGCGACTGGTCGTAACAGGTGCGGCGGGGTTCATCGGTTCGAACTTTGTCCGAAGAGTGCTCGAACAGCAGCCGAACTGGCACGTGGTCGCGTTCGACGCGCTGACCTATGCCGGCAACCTCGAGAACCTCGCCGGGCTGGAGGCGACCGGACGATTCACGTTCGTCCGCGGCGACATCTGCCACGCCGACGACCTGGCCCCGGTGTTCGCCGAGCCGGTGTGGGGGTTGGTCAACTTCGCCGCCGAAAGCCACGTGGACCGCAGCATCCTCGGCGCGGCCGAGTTCGTGCGGACCAACATCACCGGGACGCAGGTGCTGCTGGAGCACGCCCGGCAACACAACGTCGAGCGCTACCTCCAGGTGTCGACCGACGAGGTGTACGGGTCGCTGGGCCCGGAGGGCGCCTTCACCGAGCAGTCGCCCCTGGCCCCCAACAGTCCCTACAGCGCGTCCAAAGCCGGCGCCGACCTGCTGGTGCGGGCCTGGCACGAGACGCACGGCGTGCCGACGCTGACCACCCGCTGCTCGAACAACTACGGGCCGTACCAGTTCCCCGAGAAGGTCATCCCGCTGTTCGTGACCAACCTGCTGGAAGACCAGCAGGTGCCGCTGTACGGCGACGGGCTGAACGTGCGCGACTGGATTCATGTCCGCGATCATTGCGACGCGCTGCTGGCCGTGCTGGAGCGCGGCACGCCGGGTGAGGTGTACAACATCGGCGCCAAGAACGAGCTGACGAACCTCGAGCTGACCCACTCGATCCTGCGCGAGCTGGGCAAGGACGAATCGTACATCCGCCCCGTCAAGGACCGCGTCGCCCACGACCGCCGCTACGCGATCGACAACACCAAGATCGAGCAGGCACTGGGCTGGACGCCGCAAGTGTCCTGGGCCGAGGGCCTGCGCGAGACGGTGCAGTGGTACGTCGCGAACGAAAGCTGGTGGCGCGCGATCAAGTCCGGCGCCTACCGCGACTACTACGCCAAGCAGTACGGTGAAGTCACGACGTGAGCGGCGCCACGGACAAAACCCTGCTCATCGGCGGCGCCGGGCAACTGGGCCACGACCTGCGGCCCGTGCTGCCAGGTGAGGTCGTGTCGCTCGACCTGCCCGAACTGGACATCACCGACGCGGCCCAGGTCCACGCGGCGCTGGAAACTCACCGGCCCGATGTCGTGATCAACTGTGCCGCGCAAACCAACGTCGACAGGTGCGAGAGCGCGACGGCCGAGGCCTTTGCAATCAACGCGCTCGGCGCGCGGCACGTGGCGCAGGCCACCGCGCAACTGGGCGGCTACCTGGTCTTCATCAGCACAGACTACGTGTTCGGCGCCGAGGGGCGGCGGTTGCTGCCGTACGGCGAGAGCGAGATGCCCGGGCCGTTGAGCGTGTACGGCGCGAGCAAGCTGGCGGGCGAACACCTGACGCTGGCCGCCGGCGCGCGGGCACTGGTCGTCCGCACATGCGGGCTGTACGGGCACGCGGGGGCGCGCGGCAAGGGGGGCAACTTCGTCGAGACCATGCTGCGCGTGGCGGGACAGGGCAAGCCACTGCGCGTCGTTGACGACCAGACCCTGTCGCCAACGAGCACCGTCGAGTGCGCGGCCAAACTGGTCGCTCTGCTCAAACGCCGAGCGACCGGCGTCGTGCACGTGGCAGCCGAAGACTGCTGCTCGTGGTATACGTTTGCGCGGGCGATCTTCGACCACGGCGGGCTGGACGTCGACCTGACGCCGATCCCGACCAGCGAATACCCGACACCCGCCCAGCGGCCCGCGATGTCGGCGCTGCGGAGCGAGCGGCTGGCGGAACTCGGCATCCCGCCCTGCCGCGGCTGGCGGGCGATGCTGCACGAATACCTGGAGAACCGGGCGGCGGGGAATGCAGGATTGGAAATGCAAAATGCAAGACGGGAATGATCAGGGGTCAATGATCAATGAACAGTGAACAATGACCAGTGAAGACGGGGGGCGTCGCCCGCGAGATGGCGGCGGCGAACAAAGCCAGACGACCACAGGACAAAGCGGAGCAATGTCCTAGGCGTTGGGGTGACGAGCTGGCGGCGGCGGGGGCGCGACGGGGGCGGGAGATCAGGAAAATATGCGTGTGGAACCGGCTGCAATGCGTGAGATGACGGCGGCGTCCCGCGGGGGGCTGGCGGCGTGGGTACGCGCTCCGGGCGTGTGGCTCGGGGTCGGGCTGGCCGTGGCCCTGCTGTGGAGCTACTGGCCAACGATCGCCGAACTGGTCGCGTTCTGGCGCAACAACCAGGATTACTCGGTCGGCATGCTGGTCCCGCCCGTGGCGGCGTGGCTGGTGTGGCGCGAAAGGGCCCGGCTCACCCCCGATCAGTGGCGCTTCAGTTGGCTGGGCGTGGCCGCCGTCGTGCTGGTCGAGCTCGGCCGGCTGGGCGGGTTGTACTTTGGCGTCGGTTCGGTCGAACGCTTCGCGGTCGTCGGCGCGCTCGGGGCGGTCACGCTGGCCGTGCTGGGGCCGGCGCTGCTGTGGCGGCTGAAATGGGTCGGGCTGTTCCTGCTGCTGATGGTGCCGTGGCCCGCGCGCGTGCATGAGGCGGTCGCCGTCCCGCTGCAAACCCTGGCGACCAAGTCGGCCGTGTTCGGGCTGGAGCTGGCAGGGTTCTTCGTCATCCGCGAGGGCAACGTGCTGCGGATGGACAACGGGCAGGTGGTCGGCGTCGCCGAGGCGTGCAGCGGGCTGCGGATGCTGACGGCGTTCGTGTTCGTCGCCGCCGTGCTGGCGTTCATGGTCAACCGGCCCACGTGGCAGAAAGCGGCGCTGGTGCTGGCGAGCATCCCGATCGCAGTCGGATCGAACTGCATCCGCGTCATCGCCACCAGCATCTTCGTGTACTACTCCGAATCGCCCGGGCTGACCGAGACGTTCCACGATGCCGCCGGCCTGGCGATGATGCCGCTGGCGATCGTGGCTTGCCTGCTGCTGCTGAAGCTGTTCGCGTTCCTGCAAGCAGAGGGCGGGAAGAGCAGGCGCCGGACTACGCAACAGTGAAAATGCAAGAAGGCAATGGGCAATAATCCGTGACGACGGGGGGACAGGACGCCGGGAAGAGTGCGACGGAGCGACGGGACGCACAAGGCGGAAATGGATGACGATGAAGAGCCAAGCGAAAAACACGGCGGCGCCAACCACCTTGACGCCGCGGCATCGACTCGGCATGGGCCTGGTCGTGCTGCTGGTCATCGCCGGCGGCGTCGCACAGCGCAGCTTCTCCGGCTGGGTGCAGGCGGCCCTGGACGCGCCGGTGCAACTCGACCCGCCGCTACGCAGCCTGGCACACGAAATCGGCGACTGGCGCGGTGAAGACATCGAAATGCGCGAGGCGGTCCTCAAGATCGCCGGCAATGATGATTATGTGAACCGGGCGTATACGCACGCCGCCACGCGGCGGCAAGTGAGCCTGTACGTCGGGTACACGGCCCGGCCACGAACGATGCTGCGGCACCGGCCGGGGGTGTGCTACCCGAGTGCGGGATGGACGCCCGCGGACCCGAGCGAGCAGACGCTGACGCTGCCCGACGGGCGGTCGTTGCCGGTGCGGGTGCAGACGTTTTTCAAGCCGGGCTTGCGTGAGGCGCGGGTGGTGGTGCTGAACTACTACGTGCTGGCGGGCGTACCCACGATCGACGAGCACAGCTTCTGGTCGCTGGGCTGGCGGACGCCCAACCTGGCGCGTGACGCATCGCGGTACGTGGCACAGGTGCAGGTGACGGCCGTGGTCGGCGTCGGCGGAGACGAAGCCGCCGAGCGGCTGTGCGAGGAGTTCGCCGTTGCCGCAGGACCGGAAATCCTGGCGTTGCTGCCGGCAATCAATGGGCAATGATCAGTGAACACGGGGGGACAGGGATCGGGGACCCGGGCGTGTCAGTCGTCAGTCGTCAGGTCTCCGTCGACCGTGGCCCCTTGGGTAACAGCAGATGAAGAGCGACTCGGCAACGAGCAGGCCGACAAGGCCCGCGGCGAGGTCGGCAAGGTCACCGGCGTCGGGCAGCGGCGGACGGAGCGGGTGGCGCGTCGCGAAGACATCGAACAGCTCCTTGGCCACCAGCAGCGCGGAGCAGATCAGCACCGCCCGGCGGCGCGAGCCGCGGCGACGCAGCAGGGCGTAGAGCCCGCCCACGAGGACGGCCCGCAGTGGCCAGTCCAGCGGCACGCCAAGCAGCGTGTGCTCGCTGAACCACGCGCAGGCGGCCTTGAACGTCCGCACGGCGCAGACCAGCCCATCGGGCCACGTGAAGGCAAGGCGGTTCATGGTGGGGCAGTGTAACGCGGATTGGCGGCGGGAACCGTGGAGAGCACGGGCTATTCGCCGGTGTCACACGAAGTAAGATGACCGCAGGACAAAGCAGAGCCATGTCCTGCCGGGTCGGCCGAGTAATGATGGTGAGCGTGGTATGCCGCTGAAGTTCTGCCTGTTTGGGGCATCGCCCGACACGAGCAACATGGGCGTCTCTGCGCTCTGCTATTCCGTGGTCAACGGCATCCTGCACCACGCGCCGGACGCGGAGATCACCGTCTTCGATCACGGCCGCGGCGTGCGCCACGAGCAGGTCGCGCAGAACGGCACAACCCGCGGAATCACGCGTTGCGGCGCCAACCAGACCCGGCGGCTGTGGCGGCCGGAGAGCTTTTTCCAGATCCGCCTGGCACGTCGGTTCGGCCTGCCCAACGCCGCGGCCCGGGCCATTCGTGAAGCGGACGCGGTGCTGGATATCAGCGGCGGCGACAGCTTTACCGATCTGTACGGCCCGCAACGGTTTGCGACGGTGGCGGCGACGAAACGCATGGCCCTGGACGCCGGCCGGCCCCTGGTGCTGCTGCCGCAGACGTACGGGCCGTACAACGACCCGGCGAATCGGCGTGAAGCGGCGTCGCTCGTGCGGGCAGCGACGATGTGCTGGGCCCGCGACGAGCGCAGCTTCGCGACCTTGAAAGAGCTCTTGGGCGATGCCTTCGATCCCGCGCGGCACCGCAGCGGCGTGGATGTGGCCTTCGCCTTGCCGACGCGCGAGCCGGCGACGCCACTGCCGGAGCCGATTGCGACGTGGCTGGGCGACCAGCGTGAGCGGCCGACGATCGGCTTCAACGTTAGCGGGCTGATCTACAACGATCCCGTCGCGATGCGCGAGCGGTACCACTTCAAGGCGGACTATCGCGAAGTGGTGCACGGCTTTCTGCGGCATGTCCTGGCGGAGACGGATGCGAACGTCGTGCTGATCCCGCACGTGTACGCCTACCCGGGCGCGATGGAGAGTGACCCGGACGCCTGTGCGGCGGTGCTGCGAGCGCTGCGAGCGGACGATGATGGGCTGGTGGCGGCAGCCGCGGCGACGCGACTGGCGGCGGTGCAGCCGCTGGGGGAGGATCCCGCGCAAGTGAAGTGGGTCATCAGCCGCTGCGACTGGTTCTGCGGCACACGCATGCACGCGACCATCGCGGGCCTCTCCACCGGCGTGCCGACGGCGGCGATCGCGTACAGCCTCAAGACGCAGGGGGTGTTCGAAACGTGCGGCGTGGGCGATGCGGTGGTCGACCCGCGCGAGCTGGACACGGACGCCGTCGTGGCGGGCTTGTTCGACCTGTGGCAGCGGCGTGCGGACCTGCGGCAGCGCCTGGCGACTGGCGTCGCGCCCGTGCGACAGCAGGCGGTGGACGAGCTGGCGGCGGTGGTGGCCGCGGCGCGGGACGAACTCGCCGTGCCCGGCCCAACCACAGCCACGCCGGCGAGTGCCAGCGCGCGACATGAAGAAGGGAACCCGACAGCATGAGCCTGCGGGCCAGGTTCTTGCGCGGCGGGGCAACCCTGGCGTTCGGCCAGGGTTTGGGCCAGGTATTGGCCTTCGTTCGCAATATCATCGTCGCCCGTCTCCTGACCCCGGAGGATGTCGGGCTCGGGGCGACTTTCTGGGTTACCGTCGCACTGCTCCAGTCGCTCAGCGAACTGGCCGCCGACAAGCTGCTGATCCAGGCGCCGGATGGGGACCGGCGCGAGCTACAAGCGAATGTCCAGAGTTGGCAGGTACTGCGCGGAGTCGCCAGTGCAATTGTGCTGTTCTTCATCGCGTGGCCAATCAGCGCGCTCTTCGAGCGCCCCGATGCCCGCTGGGCTTTTCAGTGCGTCGCTCTCGTGCCCATCCTGCGGGGATTCATGCACCTGGACCACAAGCGCGTGCAACGCGACATGCGCTTCGGGCAGCAAGCGGCGGTGGAACTCACCTCTCAAGCGGCCGCTGTGGCGCTGGCTTGGCCAATGTGCGTTTGGCTGCGCGACTACTCTGCCTTTCTGGCGCTAATCATCCTGAAGGAAGCAGCGGTACTTGTCACGACACACGCGCTCGCGACGCGCCGGTTCACGCTGGGTTGGAATCGCGAATATGTACGCCGTCTGCTCGGGTTCGGGTGGCCACTGCTTGTCAGCGGCCTGCTAATGTTCTCGGTCATGAAGGGCGACCGGCTGATCATTGGTGCGGCGTACAATATGTACGATCTCGGTCTCTACGCCGTGGCAATCGGGCTCATCATGGCGCCGGCGGCGATGCTGTTGCGCGTGCTGAATCCCCTTTTCTTTCCCTTGCTGTCCCGCGTGCAGGACGACCCGGTCCGTGTCGCCGCGCAGACACGCCGCTACGCGGAGTGTTTGGGGACCGCGGCCGCGCTGCTCGCGATCCCGATGATCGTCGCTGCGGCACCACTTTTGCACTTCTTGTACGGCTCGCCATATGAAAATGCCGCGAGTTTGCTCGCCTGGCTTGCGGTCGCCCAGGCCCTTCGGCTCATCCGCAACGCCCCCACTACTGCGTGCGTCGCGCGCGCGGATACCCGGGCGGCACTGGCAGGCAATCTCGCCCGGGCATTCGCCGTGCTCTTCGCGCTACTGCTCGCTTTGTTCCAGACCCCGTTGGTCTGGATGGCGATTGCCGCTGCATTCGGCGAAGCCCTCGCGCTCGTCGTCGTCGTCGAGCGTGCGCTCAGGAAGCACGCGATTCCGCGCAGCGCCACGCTCTGGGTTGGCGGCCTCCTCGTGGCTACGCTGGCGCTGGCCTGGTCCGTTGCAGGAACGGAAGTGGCCCAGACTTTGTGGGCAGCCCTCGTGGCGTCCGCCTTGCTCGTCGTCGTTTTCACGGCAACCGCCCTCGTCCTGCTCCGCGAACTGCGGACGGAATTGTTCCAGCGCCTTCTCCCGGCCATTCAACGCCGAGTCCTCGCTACCCGCAACTCCCCGACATGAACCACCCACTGCCCACCATCCGCGACGTCGCCGAATACCAGCTCTGTTCTGGCTGCGGGGCGTGCGCGTACGCCGATCCGCAGCGGATCCAGATGATCGATGACTTCCGCTTCGGCCGGCGGCCGGTGGTCAATGAGGGTGGGCCCGACAGCCAGCACGACCCCGACACATTGGCTGTCTGTCCTGGCATCCACCTGGAGCACACCTTCGATCGGCGCGACCCGGCTCTGATCCACGAACTTGCCGACGCCTGGGGCCCGGTCCGCGAGATGTACGAGGGCTACGCCGCCGACGCGGCCATCCGCCACGCCGGCTCCAGCGGCGGGGCCGCCAGCGCCCTCGCGGCGTACTGCCTGGAGGCGCTCAGGTTTCACGGCGTGCTGCACGTCGCGGCCCGCCGGGATGTGCCGTACCTCAACGAAACCGTCCTCAGCACGACCCGCGACGAGCTGCTCGCCCGCACCGGCTCGCGGTACGCCCCGGCCAGCCCCTGCGACGGCCTGCAGCAGATCGTCGACGCCCCCGGCCCGTGCGTCTTCATCGGCAAGCCCTGCGACGTCGCCGCCGTGCAGAAAGCCCGCCGGCTGCGGCCCGAGCTGGACGCCAAGATCGGCCTGACCATCGCGTTCTTCTGCGCCGGCGTACCGTCCACGGAGGGTACGCTGGAGCTGATGCGTAGCGTCGGCGTGGAGGATCCCAGCCGCGTCGAGTCGCTGCGCTATCGTGGCAACGGCTGGCCCGGCCGCTGGACGATCCGCTTTCGCGATGAAGCGGGCACGGTGCAGGAGCGCAGCCTGAGCTATGAGGAATCGTGGGGGTTCCTGACGAAATACAAGCAGTGGCGCTGCAATATCTGCCCGGACCACACCGGCGAATTTGCCGATATCGCGGTGGGCGACCCCTGGTACCACCCGCCGCAGCCGGACGAGCCGGGGGAGTCGCTCCTCCTGGCCCGCACGCCGCGGGGCGTGGAGGTGCTGGCGGGTGCGCGGCAGTCGCAGCACGTGGAAATCCAGCCCGCGGAGCCGTGGAAGCTGCCGGCGTCACAGGACAACCTGCTCAAGACCCGCGGGGCGCTGTGGGGCCGGCTGCTGGCGTTGCGCCTGGCGGGTGTGCCGCGGCCGACGTATGGCGGGCTGCCGATGTTCGGCGCCTGGTGCTGGCGCCTGGGGCTGGTGGACAAGCTGCGTTCGACGGCGGGGACGTGGCGACGGGTCAAGCGGCGGGGGTTGCGCCAGCGGCAAGCCGTGCAGGCGGCGCCAGAGGGCGCCACCCGGCACGCCACCCTGACGGCCTCAGTGTAGCTGGGATCTATGGACAGCGGCTTCGTAAACTTCTCTACCGAATACGCCGGCATTTACGGGCAGACCATGCTCCACCCTGCCGCGGCGGCGATGCTGCTGGCGGCAGCCATCGGCACGCTCGCGCTGCCGCGGCGCTATGCGTTCGTGCCAATGCTGGCCCTCCTCTGCTTTGTCACGCCGGCGCAACGCGTGATCATCGCCAGCCTGGACTTCACGCTGCTGCGGTTGATCATTCTATTCGGCCTGATGCGCGTGCTCGCCCGCGGCGAGCTACGCAAGCCGCAATGGCAACTCGTTGACTGGCTTGTGCTTTGGTACGTGATCGCCATGTTCCTGGTCAGCAGCCTACGCGGCGGGGACACGTCCGGGATGATTCGGGCCGCGGGCATCGCGTTCGATACACTGGGTCTGTTTCTGCTCGTCCGGGCCTGGGTTCTCTCTCTGGACGACATCCGGCGCCTGGTCACCACCTTCGCCGTGCTGGCGATCCCCGTGAGCCTGGCCTTCATCGTGGAGTCACAAACAGCGCGCAACCTGTTTGCCGTTTTCGGCGGCGTGCCGGAAGTTACGATTGTGCGTAGCGGACGCCTGCGCTGCCAGGGCGCTTTCGCGCACCCGATTCTGGCGGGCACGTTCTGGGCCACGCTCCTGCCGCTCTTCATTGCGCTGGCCTGGTCGGGACGCCGGTACAAGGTCTGGTCCATCATCGGAAGCGTGGCGACCGTCATCATTGTGGTGGCGGCGGCCTCCAGCACGCCTGTAGCGTCGCTGGCCGCGGCCATCTTCGCCATGTGCATGTTTCGGTGGCGCCGGGAACTGCCAGTCTTCCGTTGGGTTGTTGTTGGGGCCCTCGTCGTGATCCACTTCATCCGGGAAATGCCGGTCTGGCACCTCATTTCGCGCGTGGATATCGTCGGCGGCTCGACCGGTCACCAGCGCTACCGGCTGATCGATGGTGCCATCCGCCACATCGGCGAGTGGGCCCTGCTCGGCACCAATCAAACGGCCCACTGGGACTATGGCACCTACGACGTCGCGGTGGAGTATGTGGGCGTCGCAGTCCGCGGCGGTCTGCTCGGACTCGGGCTTCATGTCGCCATCATCGCGGCGGGCTTTATCGGTGTCGGTCGCGCCTGTGAGCGTCTCGAACGCCGCCGTGCGGACCTGTTGCTTGCTTGGGGCGTCGGCGCCGCGTTGTTCACTCAATGTGTCAGCATGATCGGCACGTCATACTGGGGCCAGATGATCTTTTCGTGGAATATGTGTATCGCCCTCGTGGCCCTGGCCGGCTCGCGGACGGCCCTGCCCTCGCCCGCACAGCGTGTCGCCGCACGACGGCCACGCAACGAGAAAGGGCAGACCATCGCGCTGTCACGGCGCCTGGCCCACGCGGTCCGCGACCGCTACTAGAAACGTCGCCGATCACGTGCGCAGGCCTGCCACGGCTTGCGCGGCATGACAGCGACGATATCCGCCGGGAGCGGCAGCCCAGTGCGGCGTTGGCGCGTATTGATAGCAGCAGAGGCAGAGACCATGCAATCGTCGGCATATGTAGCTTCCCAGACCCGCTCTGACGGAGACGCCGCCCCGGGCGTTGACCAGCAATCGTGCCTGGCTTGGGACGTCGTGGAACGGTTGGAGGAACTGGAGCGCATCCGGCCCGCGTGGAACGCCCTGCGCGCGCAAGCCCCCTTTACTCCCCCCAATGCGGACCCCGACCGGTTTGCCGTCGTGACTGCGCATCTGGGTGCGGACGTCGCACCATACGTGACCGTCCTGTCCGACGGGGACCGGCCCCGGGCCATGCTCATCGGACGCACTTCGCGCCGCCGCGTCACGCACCGCTTTGGCTATTTATCGATCCGATCACCCCGGCTGCGATGCCTCGATGTCGTGTACGGTGGGCTCATTACGGATGGTTCACGCACATCGCAAGTGGCACTGGTCGATTACGTGGGAATGCTCCAGCTCAAAGGGGACTTTGAACACATCATGATTAACCACCTGGACGCGCAGAGTCCATTGGTTAAAAACTTGCGTGGCACAACTGCACGCCGCGAACCACACTGGCAAATGCAACTCGTCCCTGGCTCATATGAGGAGACAATGCAAAGTCACTCGTCGAAGCATCGCAAGAAGCTCCGACGGTATGAGCGGATACTTCGTGAAGCCTTCAACGGAAAGGTCAGTCTACAGGTATTCACGGAAGAAGCGCACATCGCGGACTTCATGGACGTGCTTGCGACTATCGCTCCGCATACCTACCAGTTCCAACTGGGACTTGCCCAATCCCAGTTTGACCTGACCAGTAGTCTGTTGCGTCTTGAGGCTGCCCAAGGACGCATGCGGTCCTACGCACTCATCGCCGATGGCAAGCCACTCGCGTTCCAGAATGGCGCCGTGTATGGCGGCTGCTATTATTGCGATGGTCGGGGCTACTTGCCGCAGCACCACGATCTCCGACCCGGCAGCACCCTTTCACAGCTCATTATCCAGGACTTATGTGAGCAGCAGCTGCACACCATCGACTACGGCTTTGGCGACGCCGATTACAAGCGCATCTACGGCACCCAGAGCTGGGACGAGGTAACGCTGCACTTGTACGGGCGTGGCATCCGTGCGACGTATGCCGCACAGCTCGAACGCTGCGCCCGCTGGACTTCGCAGACTGCCAAGAGCGTGCTTGGCCGAGTCGGCGGCGTCGCCGGCGTCAAGCGCTTTTGGCGCAAGCGGCTTGGAAGACGTCCAGCAGATGATTAGCGCAACCGAACAGCAGTCACCGGCGCGACCTGCCACGGCACCGGACGCCTCGGATCTGTGCCGCATGTGTCAACGCGCGTTTCCGTACAGCGTTCGCTGGCAATGTGCGGGCGTTGTCGCGCTGCGCTGGTGGCGGACGGCGCTGGCCTGTGAGGGCGCGCGAACGTGGATTGTCTCGCGCGATCTACAGCCCGCGGGCTTCATCCTGCTGCTGTTCGACGGAGAAACCTGGAAACGCGAACAGCCGTTGCGCAACGCACCGCTCCCCGCGCGCTGCCGGGCGCTGCTTATGCACCCGACGGCCGTGCGAGCCGCAGCCCGGAAGTGCGTCGCGCGCCTCCAGTCACAACTCCGTCCAAGCAGAGCCGAGACGGCAATCCCACTTGCCGACCTTTCCGAGCCGCGTGTCTGGATCGAACTCGTCGCAACGGATCCTAGCGTGCAGGGCCACGGGGTGGGCCGCCAACTCCTCGAGCTCGCCGAGCAACAGACCCGCGACGCAGGGCGCAAGTTGATCGGTCTCACGGTCAGTACGGACAACACGCGGGCTCGCCGCGTATACGAGAAAGCCGGCTATAGCATGCGCTCCATGAGCCGCAACAGTTGCATCTACGAGAAAAAGGTGTACTAGCGAGGTAGGCGCCGGTGCGAGTTAGGTCAGCCAAGCTCTCCATCATCATCGTCAGCTACAATACCCGCGACATGACGCTCGCGTGCCTGCGGTCGGTCTATGACCAGACCCGCGACACGGCCTTTGAAATCCTGGTCGTCGACAACGCCTCCACCGACGGCTCTGCGGACGCCATCGCCGCCGAGTTTCCCCAGGTCCGCCTCTGGGCCCGCGACGACAACCTCGGCTTCGCCGGCGGGAACAACTTCGCCGCCCAGCACGCCACCGGCGACTGGCTGCTGCTGCTCAACCCCGACACCGTCGTCCTCGACGGCGCGATCGACAAGCTGGTCGCCTTCGCCGAGCAGCGGCAGGCCGCCGACCCGGCCTACGGCATCTTCGGCGGGCGAACGCTATTTGCGGATGGCACACTCAACGCAACTTCTTGTTGGGCTAAGCCGACGCTGTGGAGTCTCTTCTGTTTGGCGTCCGGCTTGTCGGCAGTCTTTCGGCGCGCGCCCTGGGCGTTCAGTGAGGAGCTGCGCGGATGGGCACGCGATACGGTGCGGGAGGTTGATATTGTCACCGGATGCTTCCTGTTGCTTCGCAGTGGCCTCTGGGGGCAGCTCAGAGGGTTCGACTTGAGTTTCTTCATGTATGGAGAGGAAGCGGACTTGTGCCTGCGCGCCCGCCGACTGGGCGCGCGGGGCGTGATCTGCCCAGATGCGACGATCGTGCACTATGGTGGCGCATCGGAACCGGTGCGGGGTGATAAGCTGGTACGTATATTCACTGCAAAGATACAGCTTGTCCGAAAACACTGGAGCCCCACGAGTGCCTCGCTAGGAATTACACTGCTTCATGCTTGGGCCTTCACCCGTATGGTCGGGTTTGGCCTTATACGTTTCATCAACCCGAGGGCAGCGCATTCGTATTCTGCGTGGCGTACCGTTTGGACAAGGCGGTCCGAGTGGGCCACCGCCCGATTACTAGACCCATGAGAATCACAATACTGACATTTCACGGCATCGGACCGCCTTTGCGTCCACTTGACGATGGGGAAGATCACGTGTGGATAAGCGCGGAGCTGTTTCGAGCAGTCCTCGATTTGGTGCAGCATCGCGCGGATGTCAAGCTCACGTTTGACGATGGCAACGCTTCGGACGTTCATCTGGCGCTTCCTGAGCTGCGCTGCCGTGGCATGACGGCAACATTCTTCCCTGTAGCAGGACGTCTCGGTCAGCGCGGCTTTCTCAACGTATCCGACATACAGCAGCTCGCGAAGGAGGGGATGGCACTCGGTAGCCACGGAATGGACCACGTCCCTTGGCACGGGTTACCCACCCCGGCATTGTCACGAGAAACTCGTGAGTCGCGCGAAGTTCTATCCGACATCATCGGCGCTCCGATCATTAGTGCTGCGTGCCCGTTTGGAAGCTATGGCCGGCGTGTGTTAGACGCATTGAGGAATGCAGGTTATCGTGAGGTCTTCACAAGCGATCGAGGGTTGGCGTTCCAGGGACGCTTGATTCAACCGCGCAACAGCATTCATCATAGTGATACACTCGCTGATGTCGCTGCGATGCTCGATGGCACGATGAGGCCCAGCGGATTGGCGCACCGAGCGAAACTGTTGCTCAAGAGATGGCGCTGAGCACGTAGGAAAAGTGGGATCTCAAGATGTCGCTTGAAATCAGGCAATCAAAGCTCCGTGATCGGCCGGCGATAGCGCGTTTCATTGATGAGGCCTATGGGCTCCAGGCAGAATACAAAGCCGAAGATCGATGGAGCTGGCAGTTCCGAGACAATCCGTTCAGTACGATGCCAGACGGCAACGCACCCGTCTGGGTCGCCTTGGACGGCGGGCGCGTGGTGGGGCAAATCGCCGTTCAGGAGACGGACTTCAAAATCGGCAACGAACTTCATCGAGGGGGCTGGATTGTTGACGTAATGGTGCTGCCAGAGTACCGTGGACAAGGCCTAGGGCATCGTCTCCACGCCGACATTCCGGGCGCGATCCCACTGCTACTTACACTTACCATGGCACCTGCGACCCGACGAATCGCAGAAAAGGCCCGCTGTGTAACACTTGGACCCGTGTATCAGTATACGAAGTGGCTCCGCCTTGGTGCTGACGCCGTCCGTCGATACCTGGTCGTCCGCACACATCACCGTCCAAAATACAACCGAATTGCGCAGGCGATGTGCCGCTACTTCGCAGCGCATTATCTTCTCGCTTGGGCCGGAAACATGAGTGTTTGGGTCCGAGAGTGGATAAGTAGGAATGCGAAACTACGGAAGACGTGTGAGATCTGCGAGGTGCCGTCCTTCGACGAAGACGTAGATCGATTGTGGTTGAAGGTCTCGTCTCAGTTCAGAGCGCTGGTCCCGCGGACGGCCCGCTTTTTGAACTGGCGGTTTGTTGACTGCCCACGGTTGGCATATCGACGCTTCGTAGCACTTGTGGAGGGTGAGATTGCCGGCTATGCGGTGCTGCGTAAGTGTGAGCCCTACGAATTGCCTGCCGGTGAAATTGTTGACGTGTTTGCTGCCCGCGACGACGTGAAGACCATTAGGGCGTTATTGGTGCACGCAGTGGAACTCTTCCAAGGCGAAGTCGCAGTAGTGAACTGCGCCACTTCACTGCCTGAGATCACATCCGAGCTTCGTCGACTGGGGTTCTTCGTTACCCGTACGATGCGTCCGACAGCAGTTGCTGACGACCCGGTCTTGCGACAGAAACTGGAGCGTTCGAAGGACCATTGGCACTTCACGAAAGCAGACCATGATTGGGATCAAATTCACTTGGCGTGAGAGTGGTTGCGGTGTGAGGCTGTACGCGCAGGTCATGCCGCCACGCTAGGGAGATGCCATGTTTCGGAAGTTGTTTCGGGCTACGTGGGCACGTCTCGCACTTCGTGGCGCGCACTACAGTGACCGTAAGCGGCAGCTCAATGAGCTATATCGCATCCACGACCCGTGGAACATGGAAAGCGAACGGGAGCAATTCCGCTTCGCAGAAGTCAATCGACTCATCGAAGCAACCTTTGGGCGCGTTGGAACGATCTTGGAGGTAGGAAGCGGTGAAGGTCACCATTCACGTGAGCTTATAAATGTGTGTGAGACGCTCTACGGCTTGGATGTGAGCGAACGTGCAGTCCACCGGGCGCGAAGGCGGGTCCCAGAGGCGACATTCGGTGTAGGCGATCTGTATGCATGCACGTTGCTCGAACGCATTCCTCGTGTGGACTTGGTCGTCGCAAGCGAGGTATTGTACTACATGAAAGACGTGCCGCGGGCAGTACGGCGCATGTCCGAGCTGGGCAATAAGTGTCTTGCTACTTACTATGATGGCCGAGCAGCAGAGTTGGACCGGGTCTTCGAGGACATGCGATTGGCAGGGCGTTCGACCTTCTCTATCGCAGAAACGAAATGGCACGCCGTGTGGTGGACTTCCGAACAAGGGCACGGAGTCCGATCCATGAGGCCCAACACAGATGCCAATAGTGAACGCGCTGGCCGCTGATCACACCCGCAACATGTCCCAGGTCGACAAACTCGCGTGATCCGCACGACAATTGCGACGGGCATCGGGGCGGTCGTGACCTGTCCCCCGAAAGCTGAGCCAGCGGCGGCGCGAGTGGCACAACGCCGCCAGACAGCCTCCTCCGCAGCCAGCCGCGCCGAATGACAACCCACTACCAACCAGCGAAGAACCGGCTTGATCCTGACGACCACTGCGACCATCTTCGCCGCGGCCGTTCTCGGCACGGCGGCCTACATGGCCCCCGCCGGCGCAAAGCGGTACGACATTCGCAAGCTGCGCCGGCGCTGCCAGGCCGATGGGCTGCTGGCCCTGACCTACGACGACGGCCCCGGACACGAACTGACGCCCGCATTGCTGCAGCGACTGAGCAGCGCTGACGCGCCGGCGACGTTCTTCATCACGTCCGCTGGCGTGCAGCGGGCCCCTGAACTGATCGACCAGTTGCAGGCGGCCGGGCACGAGGTCGGCTGCCACAGCCACAGCCACCTGCACGCGTGGCGAGCGCTGCCCTGGCGGGCTGTGGCGGATATTCACGCCGGCTACGACGCGCTCAAGCCCTGGATTTCGCGGACCGCACCCTTCCGCCCGCCACATGGCAAGGTCACCTTGCCGACCTGGCTCGCCGGGCGGCGGCACGGACGACGCCTGGCCTGGTGGACGGTCGACTCGGGCGATACGTGGCCGGAATTGCCGAAGCCAGAGCAGATCGTCCGGCGGGTCGCCGACGACGGCGGCGGTGTGGTGCTCATGCACGATTTTGACCGGACGGGACACGACGCGGCCCAGCGTGGCGAGCATGTTCTGGCCGTGACGCAGGGGCTGCTCGACCTGGCGCGAGAGCGCGCGCTGCGCGTGGTGCGGTACTCCGATCTGTTCGCTTCTTCGTTCATCCGGCGGGAGTCCGTTTCGCATGCGTAAACGCGTTCTCGCCATCGCCTCCGGCGGCGGGCACTGGGTGCAGCTCTTGCGGCTGCGGCCGGCGTGGGACGGCTGCGACGTGACGTATGTTACGGTCAATGCGGCGTATCGGGATGACGTGCCGGGGGAACGCTTTCGCGTGATCAACGACGGTACGCGGTGGAACAAGCTGAAGCTACTGCTCATGTGTGCCCGCATCCTAATGATCGTTGTGCGGGTGCGGCCGCACGTGGTGGTCTCGACCGGGGCCGCCCCGGGCTACTTTGCTTTGCGGTTCGGCAAATGGCTGGGGGCGCGGACGATCTGGATCGACAGCATCGCCAACGTTGAGACGCTCTCCATGACCGGGCAACTGGTGCAGCGCCACGCGGACCTGTGGCTGACGCAGTGGGAGCATCTCGAGCAGCCCGAGGGGCCGCGCTACGTGGGAGCAGTGCTGTGATTTTCGTAAGCGTGGGGGCCCAGATGCCATTCGACCGGCTCGTTCGCACGGTGGATGCCTGGGCGGCGGACCATCCGGACGCCGAGGTTTTCGCGCAGATCGGTCCGACGGACTGGCGGCCGGCGCACATCGCGTGGACGCGGTTCCTCGAGCCGGCCGCGTTTCGCGCGAAAGCAGGAGCGGCGGACGCGCTGGTGGCGCACGCCGGCATGGGCAGCATCCTCACGGCCCTGGAACTGGGCAAACCGATCCTGGTGCTGCCGCGGCAGGCCGCACTGCACGAGACGCGCAACGACCACCAGGTGGCGACCGCGCGACGGTTTGACGCGATGGGACGGGTGGCGGTGGCGTATGACGAAGACGAGCTGCCGGCGAAGCTCGACGCGCTACTGGGCAGCGAAGCGACGGAGCGGATCAGCGGAGAGGCGTCGCCGGAGTTGATTGCGGCGCTGCGTTCCTTTATTCATGAACCGGTTAGAAGAACCCTCCCCCAGCCCCTCCCTGACAGGGAGGGGAGTGCGAGAGGTGAGTTGAAGGGATGATCTCGGTCATCGTGCCGGCACATAACGAGGAAGCGGTCATTGCCCGCGGCCTGCGCGCGATTGTCGCCGGCGCGGCGCCCGGCGAGCTCGAGGTCATCGTCGCCTGCAACGGCTGCACGGACGACACCTTGGCGATCGCCAGCGGCTTCGGCCCGCCGGTGCGGGCGATCGAGGTGGCCCAGGCCTCCAAGATCGCGGCGCTGAACGCCGCGGACGAGCTGGCCACCGGCTTTCCGCGCTTCTACATCGACGCGGACGTCGTGCTGGACCTGAAGTCGATCCGGGCGATGGCCACGGTGCTGGAGCGTGGCGATATCCACTTTGCCACGCCGGCGCTGGCGATGGACCTGAGCCAGACCACCTGGGCGGTGCGGGCGTTTTACCGCGTCTGGACGCAGTTGCCGTATAACCGCGTCGGCGGGCAGGTCGGCACTGGCGTCTACGCCCTGTCGAAGGCGGGCCGCAGCCGGTTCGACCGCTTTCCGGATGTGATCAATGACGACGGCTTCGTGCGGTTCACCTTTCCCCCGGCGGAGCGCACCACCGTGGAGGGTGCCACGTCGCACGTCGACCCGCCGCAGAGCCTGTCCGGCCTGATCCGGGCCAAGACCCGCGTCCGCGTGGGCCACGCCCAGTTGCGGCAGCGCTACCCGGACATGCACAAGACCGACCACGCCGCCGCCCGGCAGCCGCTCTGGCACTGGGCCCTGACGCGCCCCGGCCTGTGGCCGCTGTTGCCGATCTACGTGGCCGTCAACCTCACCGCCCGGCGGCGTGCCGCCCGCCACCTCCGGCAACAGACGGTGGATTGGGGGCGGGATGATTCGCGAAATCCCGCCACAGCCGCAGGCGATTCTCCTCAATAGTCGTTGCGGTAGGTATCCCACATGTTCTCAGCGAATGGCGACAACGCCCGCGTTCCTGGGAATGCGCCGTCATCGTCGGTGATGTCCATGTAGCGATCCTGATAGTCGAACAACGCATCGTGACCCCATGACGGCTTTAGTCGCATGATACGGACCGCCAATACCATTCCGGGCCAACAATATCCGTTCGTGTACCGGTAGTCCGCGGACCACGCCGGATTGTCTCTAACTATGTTGCTGGCGTGGTTAATGCCCCATTCTGCCATCCCGATGTCCGCAACTTCATAACCCAGAATCGCCACGGTGCCCCCCACACTCGGCTGCGTCGTCCACGGAGTATCACACGTCAGGGTCAGACTAGCGCCCACATTGAGCGTCGTTCCGCGGGTTTGCGTGGAAGACGAGATGACACGCTCCTGCCCGACGCCGTTTCCGCCGGTCACGCGTAGGTTGCCTTCCGTGATAATCGCGTAGCCATCCAACGCGCGATTCAACGTCCCGGTGACCGTATTACTCGTCGATGCACTAACAGTCATTGACACTTCGGTATCCAGCAAGCGATCAACATCCGCTTGCGCGATATGGAACGTCTGTTGATCCTCCTGAAACTGCACGGTAGTGCCGATGTCGCGCATGCCGTTATCCCCTAAGAGCCAGCCCGCTACAACAATCGGCGCTTTGCGCCCCGCATTGTGACCACCGTTATTCGGCCAGTATCCACCAGCTTGAGAAATGCCATACAGATCGATCCCCAATTGACATACGTGGCGTGCCAAGGCAGTTCGATCGCCGACGTCGTCCAGGCAGAGCATCAGCAGCGCGTCGCCAATGTGCCTGGCAATATCGCGGCCATAGTCCTCCATGTGGTTCTGTGGGTGAATGTGCTGATTGTAATAGTCGACGACATGGTCCAACCACGGTTTCGAAAAATCTATATAGCCGCTCTCCGTGCCACCTACAGCGTAAGTGCCGTCATAGAGCGATGACAGGGCTGGCGTGGCAGCAACGGACACTAAGTCTGGCAAAAGGCCCAAGTCAATACCAGCAGCATCGTAGATCGTCTTACTATCGCCGCAATAAGCCGGCCGAAACGACGTCGGCGATGGATAGGTGGTTAGACAGGTCAAGATTGCTGCATCCGAGATCTTCCCACGATGCCCAGTCGATGCGTTGAAGTCTGCATCCTCGGGCCGACTAACCGCCGACACCAACGACTGCTCGTTGCCCAAAGCCAGCGGATATACCTCCGCATCATTCTGATCAAACGCACCACTGCGCCCGTCATACCCATGCGTGGCCCCCGGCACCGGATTCACCATCGACCCATTCCGATAGCTCTCGCCACTCCCCGTCGGCGCCGGGTCCACCGTTACCACCGTCACCGTCCCCCCCGGCGTGTCCGGCGTGACCCACCAATCCCCATTCACAAACTGCCCCACGCGGTATGGCTTGTCGAACGTCCACGTGATGCCGTACTGGCTCAGCGAACTCGCCAACGCCGGCCGGACGTACAGCGCGAAGCTCGCGTCGTCACTGCCCGCCGCGTTCGTCGCGCGGATCGTCACGGTGTGCGTCTCGTTCGGCGTGTGCGGCCCGGGCCAGCTCACTTGCCCCGTCCCCGCATCCATCGTCATCCCCGCCGGACCGGCTACAAGGCTCCACGTCACCGGCGGCGTCCCCTGCGATAAGCTCGGCGTGCGACCATACGCCGCGTCGGGCTCCACCTCGTCATCGGCCAGCGCCGCAATCACCGGCGGATCGTCCTCGGTCACCGCCAACACCCAACTCCCCTCATCATAACCCGCCGCGTTCGTCGCGCGAATCGTGATCGGATGCGTCGAGTCCGCCGGCTGCGGGTCCGACCAGCTCACCACGCCCGTCCCCGAATTGATCGTCATCCCCGCCGGACCCTGCTGCAACGTCCAGGTCACCGGCGGCGTGCCCGCCAGCAACGTCGGCGTCCGCGAATACGCCACGCCCGGGTCGACCGCATCATCCCCCAACGCCGCAAGCCGCGGCGCCGCCGCCCCCACCAACACCTGCCAACTCTCCTCGTCCGCACCGCCCAGGTTCTCCGCCCGGATCGTCACCGTCACGTCGTCCCCCGGCGTGTGCGGCGCAGGCCAAACCACCGCGCCCGTCCCCGCATCCATCGTCATCCCCGCCGGGCCCGCCACCAGCGTCCAAGTCACCGGCAAGGTCCCCGCCAACAACGTCGGCGTCCGGGCATAGTCCGCGTCGGGTTCGGCCCCCTCATCTCCCAACGCCGCAATCAGCGGCCGCACCGCCTCCACCGACAAGCGCAAATCACACTGCGCCGCCACCTCGTCCACCGTCAGATTGCGCACCTTGAGCTGCGCATCGTGCTGCCCCCACGGCCGATCGTTCGCCTGGTCATTCAACGCCGCCGTCATGACCACGCTCTCGCCCGCCGCCAGCGTGCCGGTCGGCGGCGTCAGCGAGACCCACTCCGCCGTCACCGTCGCCGACCAGACCAGCGGCTTGGCCCCGTCGTTCTTCAGCGTGTACGTCTTGCTCGCCGGCGTGAACGGCCCGCCCATCTCCCCCACCGCCGTAAAGCCGTCCGCCGGCGTCACGACCAGCGACGAGACGCTGAGCCCGCGCTCCTGGTCCGGCGGGTCGCCCGCCTCCTTGACCAGCTGCGCGCACTGCACCGATGACAGCACCGTCACAAAGCTCAACACGACGGTGTAACGACCCGCCTGACTGTACACGTGCCGGATCTCCCGCCCCGCGGCGCTGGTGCCATCCCCGAGAACCCAGGTGAACTCGCCGTCCACCGGCAAGGGCGATACTACCGGATCGGGCGCGACCCAGAAAGTGATTTCACCCGTGGCATCGTCGGTGGACGTGGCGATCGAAAAATCCGGAATGACGGCAACGGTATCCGCCGCCAGCAGGTCGGACCCCGCCGCAGTCTGCCGCCCCAGCAGCACCTCGTACAGGCCGGGGCCGACGTACGTGTGGCTGACGCTCGCACCGGCCAGCAGCGTGCCATCGCCCAGGTCCCAGGCGTAGCCGGCACCGTCGGCGGCATCCAGAACCGTGGCCGTGACCTCGAGCGGGGCCTCGCCCAGGCGCGGCGCGAGATCGAAGGCAGCGGCGGCGCCGTTATCAGGCACGGTGCCGCCCGTGCCGCCCGTGGTGCCGGGATCGTTGGTGTTCGTGAGGATGTTATCGACATCGGTGAGGCCGCCGGGGGTGTCGCTGACGCCGCCACAACCCAGCAGGGCCGCCAGCGCTACGATGCCCAGACCTACCGCGAGCCTGCTGTACTGATGACCGCCGTGCACTGTACACCTCGTTGTGCTGAACGGTGCCCCCGGCCGCAAAACCCCTATCTTCCATATAGCGTTCAATACGTTGCGAAGATGGGCAACGCCGGGCCAGAAACGATCAATCTGAAATGATTAATGATCAGTAAACGGGGGTCGGGAGCCGGGATGCGCCAGAGGGTCCCTGTGCGACCGCGAGGGCTATCAGCGAGCAGCGGCGGGGGGCACGCGGGGGGGGAACAAGGTCACGAGCTCTCGGCTGACTGCTGTCCGCCGCCAGCGCTCAGTGATCAGCCAGGGGAGTCACATGGTCACGAAGTCACAAAGTAACGATTGAGGCGCCCGGTTCCCGAATCCCCGACCCCTGATCCCGGCCTTCCCGCCGTCGCTACGATTCCCGGCTCCGCGGTCCCCGATCCGGGAGAATTCGGTTGACACCGCCGATTCCGCCGCGGTATTATGGGCGGTGGAAAGATTAGCGGGTGTTTACCCGGGCCATTGGTGGGGATGTTTTGAGACGCCACCTGATCATCGCGATTGTTGCGCATGGCGCGCTGAGCGCGTGCATCGCCTGCGCCGGCTGGGCGCCGGGCGAACTGCCCGCGCGCGACGCGACCAGCACGCAAGCCGCCGGCACACCGCAACGCGCGGCGGCGGATGCGGCGACCACGGCGGCGGAATGGGCCCGCACATTATCGCCCGCACCCGCGTCCCCCGACTGGCTCGCGTCCACGCGGCCGGCGCCGATCGCCGACTTCGCGGCCCCCGTGCCGCCGAGCGACAATGCGGAGACGATCCAGCAACTGCCGCCGGCGCCGAGCAGTCTGGCGCTGGGGCTGACCGCGCTGGCGGGGCTGGGGCTGTACCAGGCGGGGCGAAAGGTGCACTGGTCGCGTCTGCCGGACTGGTACCACACCGGCGGGCCGCAGCAGATCGGCCACGCCACGCCCCTGGACCTGGACCGCGTGCCGCTGCCGGTGTGCGTGTTCGAGACGCCGACGCCGCATGTCGCGCCAATCCTCCGCTTTGCCCTTGAAGCGGTTGTGCCTATCCCGCAAGCATTCACCCCCCTCGCGCGTGCGCCGCGCGCGCCGCCGCTGTTTTCCTCTGATTGTTGACTGAATCTCGCCGGTGGTTTGTTTGATCGCACGGGTTGTGCGACGGCCGCCGGAGAGACACGCGACTTGCAAGCGTGCGCATCAGGGCATGCTGCACGCAGAGGAGAACAAGCAATGAAGAAGTTTGCGATTATTATTGCACTGGGTCTGATGGCCTCGACGGCGATGGCGGGCATCACCAACGTAGACTATCAGGTTCATAACGGAAAGAACCTGCATGTTCACGCTCCCGTTGGCAATCTCGGTGCTCAGCAACGTGTGCACACGAATGTCGGCTTGTTTGAGTTCGACGTCAAGGGTACCGGCACTGTGAACGGCCAGACTGAGTTCTACACTTTCTGCGTAGACCTGGACCAGTACGTGTACCAAGGGCAGGATTACAACTTCGTCGACCCGAGCAGCATCCCCACTCCAGATGGAGATACTCCTTACAATCCGATGGGGTCCACTCGTGCGGCGTATCTCGCAGAGCTTTTTGGTGAGCACTATCACCAGCTCTTCGACGGGCCCAACGATGCCACTGACCGTCAGGGTTTCCAACTGGCGGTTTGGGAGATTGTGTACGAGGACCTCTCGAATAGTTTTAGCGCCACTGGGGGCGATTTCTGGGTCGAGGGCGATGCGGGTACCGCTCGCGACCGCGCCAATGATTTCCTCAGCACCATCGATGGTGACGGGCCCACGCTTCGGTTGCTTGGGCTGGAGAACGCCGTCGACGGTGGTGCGCAGGACTTCGTGACGGTCATCCCCATCCCCGGCGCCGTCCTGCTGGGCGTGCTGGGTCTGGGGCTCGTGGCGCGCGTGAAGCGGCACATCGCCTAGTTCTCTGATCACCGCAACGGGGTGAGGCCCTCGCGCAGCGGCGCGGGGGCCGCCCCCCAAAAGCGTGACAAGCTGGCGAAGAGCTGTCCGCCGGGGGAGTAACAAGGTAACAACGTAACAAGTTACGCGCCCCGGGTCCCGGCTCTCCCGTCTTCACGCATCACTGATCATGGTTAGTTGATCATTCCCTTGCTGCATTGCGCCCCTCACGCCGATTGCCGCCGGACGGTCATGTCGAAGTTGCGCACCATGTTCGTGTAGACCGCGTAGGTGATCCCCAGGTACACCGCCGCCGCGATCGCACTGAAGACCCCCTGCGTCCAGCGGTAACTGGCGAGCGTGGCCGGCGTGGCACCGATCGTGTTGCCGCCCTCGCTGATGATCCGCCACGGGTCGAGCGCCGACTGGATCGCGGGGAACGGCGTGAACGGCAGCACCACCGCCGCCAGCGTCGACCCGCCGCTGACCACCGGCAGGGCACAGGCATACAGCAAGCCCGCCGCCCCCAGCACGATGCAGGTGCTGATCATCACCGCCTGCACCGTCTTCCTGCTGAGCAGCGAGAAGTGCAGCCCGATCATCGCCGCCAGCGCCGCGAACGCCACCATCAGCACCGGCACCATGATCACCGCCTCGTACGCGATGACCGCCGGCGTCTGCGTCCGGAAGAGGTCCACCAGCGCGAACAGCATCAACGTCAGCAACGGCACGCCGATCAGCGGCACCACCAGCCGCACCAGCCCCTGCAACATGCCGGCGATGATGTAGCGGCTGGTCAGCGGCGTGGAGAGCAGCAGTTCGATGGTGAGCGATTCCTTCTCGCGCGTCAGCGTGGTCGCGGCGGTGTTGGTCACCACCAACAGCACGACGGCCAGCTCGATCCAGATCAGCGCGGTCAGGTAGAAGCGCGTCTGCTGCGGAGCGGCGCTGCTCAGGCCCCAGTGCCCGCCCTCGTGCGCGATCAGCAGCACCACGCCCGCCAGCAGCGCCAGCGCCATGAACACCGGCCGCAGCAGCGACCGCCCGCCGGCCGAGGCCCGCGTCGCCGCCTCGCGCCAGGCGATCGGATTGGTCCACACGCGGCGCGGCTTGTGCCGCCGCTCGCCGCCGCTGCCGCCGGCGATCGGTGCGAAGCGCTCCCTGAGCCGCGAGAAGATCGTGGTCTCGCCCTCCTTGCTGCCGCGGCGGACGTAGATCAGGCTGACCAGCACCATCAAGGCCGAGGCCAGCGTCGTCAGCAGCATGTAGCCGTACTGGGGGTAGGCCAGCAACCACCACGTGGGCCAGCCGTAGCGATACACCGCGGCGGGGGCCGGTGCCGGCGTCTGGCCGGTCACCACCAGCAGCGACAGGAACGGGTGGACGGGCGCCAGCCAGCTCATCCGATCGGGGATCGCACCGCCCGCCCCGGTGGCCTCGGGCGCGACGCCGCGGGGCAGCGGCCGGGCCAGGCCGATCGCGTAAACCGCGATGAGATAGACGGCGACGCCGATGAAGAATGCGAAGATCGTCCGGCGGGTGCCGACGCGCAGGAAGCTGATCATGATGGCGATCGAGCCGGTGATCAGCCCGGTGCAGGCGGCCAGGCCGAAGCTCTCGAAGATCTCGGCGGTGGTCACGCCGCCATAGATCATGGTGATGCAGAAGATCGGCAGGCCCGACAGCAGCAGGGCCCAGACGAACAGCAGCCGGCTGAGCAGCGAGCCGAGGACGATCTGGCCGTTGCTCATGGGGGTGGTGAGCAGGATGTGGTAGGTGTTGGCGTCCTTCTCCTGCGTGATGGCCCCGGCGCAGAAGACCGGCGCGATGAAGCTCATCAAGAAGAGCTGCACCACGCTGACGTACATGAACGTCTGGGTCATCTGCTTGGCGAGGTGGTTGAGCGACTGGTTGCCGGCGTTGATCAACAGGCCGCCCGCGAGCAGGAACACGCCCATCAGCAGCACGAGATAGATCAGCCGGGCCCACAGGTGCCGCACGCGCTTGCCGCCGGTGGCCACGACGCGCACCATGATCGGGTTGCCGGGCACCAGGTGCCACAGCCAGCGGCCGATGTCGCGCAGCACACCCATGATTGCTCCAGGCAAGACCACCGTCGTCGCCGCCCCGGTCGGCGAGGGCGATTATCAATGATCAACGATCAATGATCAATGTCTTCCGTCGCTCTCCCACCCACTGCTCATTGATAATCGGTCATCCCGCTCTCCCCCGGGTCTTCCCATGCCCGGCGGGCGGAGAGCGGGCCGGTGCGCATGGCACGGAGCAGCGGCACCAGGTCGCGGGCCGGCAACGCCGCCGGCAACTCGCCCAGCATCGTCAGCGCGAACGTCGTCGAGTTCGCGCGGTTGAGCGAGCCGTGCGTGCTGGCCGGGTCGCCGATCATCGCATGGAAAAAGCCCGAGCCGTGACACGCACCGTCACGCAGGTTGGCGATCACGTCCGGCGGATGCTCGGCGTGGTCATGGAACGCCGCCCAGATGCGCTGCAGCGGCGCGGGATACACATGCCGTGCGGTCGCGGCGAACAGCACGTCCTCGGGCAGCGCGCCCGACGCGTGCACCAGGTCCGCCTCGCGCAGCTCCGCCAGAATCGGCGCCAGCCCGAGCGGGTCGGCGTCGGACGCGTCGTAGTAGTACCCCGTGTCGTCGCGGCGAATGCGGGCCAGCCCGGCCGCGTTCTGCACGACGACCGCGCGGCCGAGCGGATAACACACGAATTCGACGTCGTCGTGCGCGACCAGGCACGCCGCCACGTCCGCCGGCGCGTTCGTGTAGAACGCGGCGTACGTGACCAGCCCGTACTCGATCGGCACCACGTCGCGCGGCGCATCGAGCGACTTGCGCACGCGGAAGCCGTGCGCCGCGAGCAGGTCGTCGAACTTCACCCGGCGGTTCGGCACGAGGTTGTGGCCGTGGTCGGCGGTGAGGGTGATCTTCACCTTGCCGCGCCGCTGGTGAATGAGTTGCGCGCACAGCCGGTCGAGCGTCTCGAGATAGGTCCGGATGGCGTCACGGCCGCCGCGCGTGCCCAGGCCCGCGGTGCCGACCGAGTACGCGTGGCCCTCGCCGCCGGTCATCGTGCCGAACGTGTCCAGAATGCCCTTGATCTCGTGGTCGAAGACGGATTGGGGATCGAGGTAGACCTTCGTGTCCCACCAGAACGAACAGCGATAGTCCATGTGTCCGACCCAGGGGGCGTTGCGGCCGCTGAGATACACGCCGTTCGCGTTGCTCAGCCGATCCGCGAGCCGGTCATAGTACAGCGCCTGAAAACCGAGGCAGCGGCCGGCGTGGAACATGTCCGCCAGCGCGAGATCGGTCATCGACGGGTAGCACGAGATCACCCGCGCCGGCGGGTAGAAGAAGCGGAAGTGGCCCTCCTGATAGAGCTGCTCGACCAGCTCGAACGGCACGCCGTCGAGCACGATCACGAAGTGCGGGCATTCCTCGGCCCGCATGTCGTCGAGCGAGATCCGCGGGCCCGGCTCCCCCGGCGCCGTCGCATAGGCGATCGCATCCTTGCGCCCGGCGGCGTTCTGGTAGGCCCAGAAGTCCGCCTGCCCGTCGTCGTCGACATCGTAGATCTGGAGGGCGCCGTCCGCACCGTGACGCGTCTCGGCGGCAGCGGGGAAGCGCAGCGCCGAGCGGCACCCGGTCGCCACGCCGAGCAGCACCAGACCCAGGGCCAGGGGCACCCCGCATTTTCGCAGCAATCTGCGGCATTCTCGCATCAACAACTCCACTTCCGCTTGCATGATCGGTTTCGACGCCGGCGGCGCCAGGGGACGGACGCTCAGGCCTCCACCCGCGGGACCGGCCAGCGCGGATCACAGAACCGCTGGATCTCGAGCAGATAGCCGTTCGGATCGCGCAGGAAACAGTGGTCGATATTGTAGGTATCGTTGTGTTTTGGCGGCTGCTCGAATGCCACGCCGCGATCGCGCAGGTAGTGATACCAGCCAGCCACATCGGGCGTGACGAGCGTGAAGATCACGGTTTTCACGGACGGTGGCGGGGCCGCGGCCGCTGGCGACGTGCAGAACCCGAGGAACGCCTCGCCGGCGACGCGGTAGATGCGGCAGGGGCCCTGGTCGAGCACGAGCGGCAGGCCGAGGGTCTGCTCGTAGAAAGCCGTCGTGGCCGCCAGATCCTGCGTGTAGAGGAAGGTCACCTGCTGTTCAATCGGCGGTGGCTGCATGCTGCACTCCGTTGCTGGCGCCGCCCCCGCAGGCTGCATGATGCGGTTTCCGGGCGGATCGTCAACGCCGCACGCTTGAGAGCTTGGTATCAGCAGCCAACGCGGGTATCATCCGCCCGATTCGTTACCGGATGGTGAGAGCAGGACGCAATTCGCGCAGGAGAATCCGCAGAATCATGAACAGCGCACGTCGTATCGCAACGGGCCTGGTGGGATCGGTGGCAATGCTGGGACTCGCGACGCTGGGCGGCTGCCCGGTGCCGAACGTGCCGGACGAATTCGTCGCGGTCAGCGAGCTGGGGTTTGACAAGGAGGACAACGCCCGCGACCTCAACAACTACCCGTGGGCGATGCACCACTTCACGCCGGACGGCAGCGAGGAGGGCTTCCTCTATGTCGGCACCGGCAACAGCGTGGTGAACATGATTCTCAAGCGGATCGGGATCAAGGTGTCGACCAGCCCGGTGTACCGGCTGCCGGAGGTCCGTCGTTACCGGCCGGACCAGGGCCCGTGGAACTGGGAACGCGTGTTTGACTATCACGATGTGGAGAACGGCGACCCGCAGACCTCCGGCTTCCGCGCCATGGGTGAGTACCGTGACCCGACCGACGGCGTGCGCTACCTCTACGCCGGCACCCTGGGCAACGAGGCCGCCCTGTGGCGCACGGCGACGGGCGCGCCCGGCTCGTGGGAGCGGGTGTGGTCCGACCCGAACGAGGGTTCCATCCGCGCCTTGCAGGAACACGACGGGCTGCTGTATATCGCCGTCACCCACGAGTTTTCTGTCCCGCCGACCCCCGGCGAACTGTTCGCCAGCGACGGCCAGGCCGTGTGGCCGATCACGACGGACGGCTTCGGCGACCCCAACAACACCGGCATCTTCTCGCTCGCCTCGTACAACGGCTGGCTCTATGCCGGCACGATCAACTACATGGAAGGCTACGAGGTCTGGAAGCTCGATGGCCCGACCGAGGCGGACGCCGCGGCCCGGCCGGTCATCGTCAACGGCGGCCCATCCAGCGCGAACGTCGCCGTCGGCGAAATGGTCGAGTTTCAGGGCAAGCTGTACGTGCCGGCGGTGATCTTCGGCGGCGTCGACCTGTTCAACGGGGCCAAGCCGCGCGGGGCGGACATGGTCCGGCTCGACCCGGCCGACAACGTGGAGGTCGTGGCGGGGCCGGGGTCGGTCGCGGGCGTCGGGTCGGGCTTCGGTGATGTGAACAACGGCTACCTCTGGTCGCTGGAGGTACACCGCGGGGAATTGTATTGCGGGACCTGGCATTCAGCGAGCGTACCGCCGATTCTCGGCTATTACCTGAACGACATTCTGCGTTCGGAGAAGCTCAACCTGTTCAAGCCGGTGCCGGACCTGTGGGACGTGTGGACCGGCAAGGGGGCGCAGCTGTGGGTGTCGGCCGACGGGGCGAACTGGTACCCGGTCTTCACGCACGGGCTGGGCAACCCGGACCACTACGGCGTGCGGACGATGGCGTCCGTGGACGACAAGCTCTACGTCGGGCTGGCGAACATCTTTGACGGGCTGCAGGTGTTCGTGCGCGACGATGCGGCGGCCGAATAGCCGCGAGCGGCAATGCCCCATCGTCAATGATCAGTCAGCGGGGCGGGTTTTGCGCGGCGGGATGCGGCGGGCGGCGCCTGCCCTCCGTTGCTCCGTCGCTACTCGGTTTACTCAAACCGCGACATTTCGCGCAGGGCGTTGAGGCGCTTTTCGACGTCGTTCGACGTCACACTGCCCAGCGCCTGCACCGAGAACGACTCCAGCACGAACGAGCCCAGCACCGAGCCGCGCGCCATCGCCGAACGCAGGATCTCCTTGCTCACCTTGCCGCGCGCCGCGAGGTAACCCATCATCCCGCCGGCGAAGCTGTCGCCGCAACCTGTGGGGTCGACCACGTTCTCGGTGGGGTACGGCGGCATGATGAACAGGTCGTCCTCGGACACCAGCAGGCTGCCGTGCTCGCCCTTCTTGATGATGACGAACTTGGGGCCCATCTTGAGGATTTCGCGGCCGGCGGAGACCAGGTTCATGCGCTGCGTTTGCAGCCGTGCTTCGCCCTCGTTGAGCACGATGCCGTGCACCGCCGACAGGGTCTTGCGCAGCTCGTCCTGCTCGTTCTCGATCCAGAGGTTCATCGTGTCGCAGACGACGAGGTCGGCGCCGGTGAACTGGCGGGCGAAGTCGCGCTGCAACGCCGGGTGCGTGTTGGCGAGAAAGACGAACTTGCTGTTGGCATAGGCGGGCGGGACCTTGGCCCCCTCCTCTGACAGGACGTTCAGCTCGACGCCGACCGTTTCGGCGGTGTTCATCGCGCCGGCATACTTGCCGTGCCAGCGGAAGGTCTTGCTGCCGGCGCGGAACTCGACGCCCTCGGTGTCGATCTTCTTTTCGACGAAACCTTCGAAGTGCTTGCGGTCGAAATCCTCTCCCACGACGCCGACCATGCGCACCGGCGCGAACAGCGAAGCCGCCAGCGAAAAGTAGACCGCCGACCCGCCCAGCGCCTCGTCGATGCGGCCGTGGGGCGTCTCGACGGTATCAATGCCGATGGATCCGGTGACGAGCAATGACATGATGCCTCCTCGGATGATGTTCGGGTGGCCGTGTTTACAGCTTGGATCAGAACCCGGTAGTGTAACCCGCCTTGCCCAAGGGTGCCACCGCTCAGCGGGCGGTGCGCAGCGGCTGCGATTCCACGATCACGCCGTCGGGCAGCGGCAAGCCGTCAAACCAGGCCTCCGCCGCCGTGCCGAGCACCAGCAAGTCGCGCTGCTGCTGGTTGCAGGTCACGCGCAGCAGGGACGCGCTACGCGGCTGCCACGCCGCCACCAGCCGCCGGACGACGGGCAAAGGTCGATCGATGACCACCTGGCCGCCGGGAAGCACGGCGCGCGCACAGCGCTGCAGCAGGCGGCGCAGCGCGTGCGGGGGGTGGTCCGCCGTGGTGTCCCGGGCGAGGATGATGACCTCCCAGGCGCGACCGCGCAGGTCGCACTGCCACACCATCGCGTCACTCGCGGCCTCCGGGCCAGCGAAGACGCGCGCGGCGCGGCGCTCGATCAGGGCGTCCAGCACACACGCCGGCAGAGCCTGCGGCGTGGAGCCTGGTACAGCCGATGCTGCTTCGGCGGCGCCGTCGTAGCGCACCTGCCCATAGAGCAGCCCGAGCAGCACCATCCCTACGCCGGCCAGCCCACCGGCGCGGAACCGCACCGGCGCACCGTGGTCAAAGAGCAACGCCAGCCCGGCGGCGAGGATCAACCCCAGCGCCATGAGCACCGTCGCAACGCGACCGTCGAACGCGACGTCGCTCACGCCGCCAAGCAGCGCGGCCGCGGCCAGCGTGGCGCCGATCGTGATCCCGACCCACGCCAGGGCGCGCTGCGGCCGGACGAGCGCACCCTGCGCGTCGATCGCGACCAGGGTGACGCACAGCGCCACGGCGAACGCCATGAGCACAATGCGCAGGCCGTCGCCCCACGGCGCCGCGATGCTGTCTCCGCGCGGCAACAGCACCGTCACCGCCACCACGAGCAGCGTCAGCGGCGTCCACCAGGTGGTCCCGTCCGCGAGGCGCACCAGCGTCCACGCCGTCGCGACGCCCGCGGCCAGTGCCGCGGCGAGACTCGCCAGTGCCAGCGCCAGCCGACCGACCGCCGGCGGCCCCGGCGCAACGGCCGGCACGAGCGCGAGAGCCAGCGCCGCACAACTCAGCGCCCCCAGCACCAGCGAAGTCGTCAGCGACGGCGGCCGCTGCGGCGGTGCCAGGGCCGCGAGCTCTTCGGCGTGGCCCAGCGGCTTGCGGCTGACCACGAGCAGGCCGGCGATGAACACGCTCACCAGGCACAGGAGCCCGGCGCCGCCCGCCGGTGACAACCATGCGACCAGCGCCGCGGCCACACCGGCACCCGCCAGGAGCACGATCCAGAGGCGAACCAGGCTGCGGCGCGCCCCGCTGACCAGGCGAAACCAGCCGTGCAGCGCGACCAGCCCGATGGCCGCAACCGCGCCGATCAGCATCAGCAGCACCGCCGCCGGACCAATCAGCCAGGCCAGCGTGACCGCCGGCGGCTGCACGAAGTGGGCGGTCAGCCAGCCGCGGATGCTCTCGAGCCCTGCCAGCCAGCCGTGCAACAGGGCCCACAGGACGGCCAGCAGCAGCACCAGCACGCCGATCGCCGAACTGGCGAACTCGAACGCGACGCCGTCGGGCGGCGCAGCGCCGGTGGCGGCCAGCCGGCGGTGGATGACACGGCGTGGCAACCAGAAGCCCAGAGCGGCCCCGCCGGCCAGCGTCGCGCCGACCCAGCCGATCGTGTCGCGCAGGGACGCCAGGTGAAAACCGAGCTCGCCGATGGCGGCCAGGCCGCCTGCCGTCATGCCCGCTGCACACAACGCGCCGCAGCCGTAGACCTGCATGCGCATGCGGCGGCGTGGCGGCGGCGCGGTGCGGGCAACAGGGGCGGGGCCTGGCGGGGTGGCCGGCGCGGGCGACGTCGGGGCGGGGGCAGGCGGCGCGGCCTGGGGGCTGGACGCGGGTCGTTGCTTACGCGCCTTGTTGCGCCTACCAGACCTGCGTCGTGACCGCCGCGACAAAGTGCCTCCTTCCACCTCGATCGAGCTCGACGATGAGGTTGCCGTCGTCGTCGATGTCGAGCATCGTGCCGGTGAACGAGCGTCCGTCGTGTTCGAGTGTAACCCGGGCGCCGATCTCCACACAGCGGCGGCGCCAAGTCGTGCGCAACGCCGCCACGCGATCGGCCCGGCCGCCGTCCGCCAGCCAGACGTCGAGCCGCTGCACGAGCGCTGCCGCCACCGCGGCCCGCGCGACCGGGCCCGGGCAGGCGAGGTCGAGCGAGGTCGCCCTCCCCGCGAGTGCAGGGCTGAAATGCCCCGCGTGCTGCAGGCAGTTGATGCCCACGCCGATGACCAGCGCGCGGGTCGGGCCACTGCCGGTCGTTTCGGCCAACACCCCCGCCACCTTGCGGCCGGCGATCACGACGTCGTTCGGCCAGCGGACCGCCGGCGTGCAGGCCGTCGCCTGCTCCACTGCCTCACAGGCGGCCAGCGCTCCCAGCAAGCCGCCGAGTGGCAGCAGCGGCGAGCCCACCGGCTCATGGAGCAGCACGCTCAGCATCACGGACGCGCCGCGCGGCGACTCCCAGCGCCGCCCGAGGCGGCCGCGGCCGGCGGTCTGCATTTCGGCGGCCGCGAGCGTGCCGTCGGGCAGCTCGGCCGCCTGGCGCAACAGCGCCGCGTTGGTGCTGTCGACCGTGTCGAAGGTCAACACCTGCCGGCCCAGTCGGTGTAACGACACCGCGACGAGATCGTCACGCGTCAATGGCCGGTGCGCAGCGGTCATGGCGTCGCTCACGTGGTGCAGACCTTGCTGCGATAGAGCGGCTCGAGATGCTCGTACGTGGCCCGCATCCAGGCCCCCAGCGCAGTGTAGTGCTTGTGCCGCTTGGCGTCGGGCCGCAGCGTCTGCCTGATCTCGGTCGCCGCCTTCGCCGCAGCCGGCACCGTCTTGAAGCCACCCGCCCCGACCGCCGCGAGCAGGGCCGCCCCCAGCGCCGACCCTTCTTCCGACTGCATTGCCACACACTTGGCCCCGTAGACGTCGGCCTGCAACTGGCGCCACCAGGCGTTGCGCGCCCCGCCGCCGGCCAGCCGCACCTCGCTGATCTTCACACCGAGGCCCTGCATGATCTCGAGCTGCCGCTGCATGCCGAGCGTGATGCCCTCCAGCACGGCGCGGACGAGCACGCCGCGCGTATCCGCTCGCGTCGATCCGATGAACGACCCGCGGGCATGCGGGTGCGGGTAGGGACATCGCTCGCCCGTGAGATAGGGATGGAAGATGATCGAATCGCTCGGCGGCGACGCGGCGGCCTCTTCGATCATGGCGGTGTAGATCGCGTCGCGGGCCTTGTCGCTGCGCGCCGCGGCCAGCCGATCGGCGTAGAACACCTCGCGGGCCCATTGCAGGCTGCCCCCGGCCGACAGCATGCAGCCGAACACGCACCAGGCCTGCGGCACCGCATGACAGAACGACTGCAACAATCCCTCGTCGTTCGGCACCGGCTGGTCGTTGTACGCAAACACCACGCCACTGGTGCCCATCGTCGCGGACACGATCCCCTTGCGCACCACGCCCGTGCCGACCGCGGCCGCGGCCTGATCGCCCGCGCCGGCCACCACCGGAATGCCGGCGGGCAGGCCAGTCGCTTTGGCCGCCTCGGCCGTGATGGCGCCGATGACATCAGCCGATTCGACCGTCTCCGGAAACAGCGCCGGGTCGAGCTCAAGCTTGTCCATCAGTGCGGTCGACCAGCACCGCCGCGCGACGTCGAACAGCAGCGTGCCTGACGCGTCGGACACTTCGCACCGCAACTCGCCCGTCAGGCGATAGTTGATGTAGTCCTTGGGCAGCACCACGGTACGCACGCGTTTGAACAGCGACGGCTTGTGCTTGCGCAGCCAGAGGATCTTCGGCGCGGTATAGCCAGTCAGCGCAACGTTCTGTACCAGCTCGATGAGCGCGGCGCGGCCGCCGGCGCACTGCTCGATCTCCTCGCACTCGGCGCCGGTGCGCTGGTCGTTCCACAATAGCGCGTTGCAGACCACGCGTTGCCGGCCATCGAGAAACACGCTGCCGTGCATCTGCCCGGACAGGCCGACGCCGGCGACCTGCTTTTTGCTCACTTTCGCCTGGCGCAGCAGGGCCTTGATCGCCCTGCAGGCCGAGGCCCACCAGTCGTCGGGCTTCTGCTCCGACCACCCGGGCTTCGGATAGTGGCTGGCGTGTGAAGCGGTGGTCGTCCCCCTCACTTTGCCCGTTTCACTGAGCAGCAGGGCCTTTGTCCCGCTCGTGCCGACGTCGATGCCCAGGTAGTATTCCGCCATGCTTTCACTCCGGTTGCACTGCGGCGCCGCCCCGCGCCGGTCCGATTCACTGCCCCGACCCCGCGATTATGAACAAGCCGGCGCCGGCGGCAAGTCACCGCGCTGCGCCGCAGGGCTCGCGGCCCGCGCCAGAGTCTCTATAATCGCCAGCTGGTACTTTCAGGGATGGAGTCGTGCCCGTGAGTGACAACTGGACCATGCCCCGCCGTGCCGAGCAATGTGCCGCGTGCGAGCGCACGTTCGACATCGGCGAGACGTTTCAGGCCTTCCTCTACGAAGCCGAGGAGGGTTACGCCCGCCGGGATTACTGCCTGGACTGCGTGCCGGCCGACCAGGCGCTCGTCATCGGGGCATGGAAGACACGCCGCCCTGAACCCGCCACCAGAAAGGTGCACCCGTTCGACCGGGAAGCGATCTTCGGCTTCTTCGAGCGGCTCGCCGACGCCGAGCAGCCACACCAGGTGCAGTTCCGTTTCGTGCTGGCGCTGCTGCTGTGGCGCAAGAAGGTGCTCAAGCTGGAACGCACTGCCGAGGAAGACGGCCACGAGGTGTGGGAATTCCTGGTGCCGCGCACCGGCGTGGTGCATCACGTGCGCCGGCCGGAGCTCGACGAGGAGCAGCTGCAGCACCTCAGCGAACAGCTCGAGCTGCTGCTGGCCGGCCAGCCCGGCGAGCTCGACACGGTCGCCCGCGAAATCAGTGAGGAGAACGAAGATGCGTAACTGCGCCCTGGCGTCGCTGGCGATCCTCCTGCTGGTCACGGGCTGCAAGACGTGCGAAGCGCCGCGGGACCGCGCCGAAGCCCTGCGCCGCGTCAACGAGAACCTCGGCCAGATCGACGAGCCGCTGCAATGCAAGGGGCTGGTCTCGTTCAAGTTCCGCGACGCCGACGGCAAAGTCCGCCACATTCCGCTGCGCAGCGCCAGCCTGATCTTCCAGCCGGGGCAGAACCTGCTGTTCGACGTGCGCCATGACACGGGGACCGTCGCCGAGTTCGGCTCCAACGCCGACCGCTACTGGCTCTGGATCGACATGCCCGACGCGCAGAAGATGTGGTGGGGCTCGTGGGAGCTGGCCGAGATGGGCGCCGCCCAGAAGCTGGCCATCCCGCCCAACGACCTGTTCGATGCCCTCATGCTGCGGCCGCTGCCGCTGCATCTGCGCGGCGGCCCGGCACCGACGCTGCGCATGGTCGGGAAGGACCACCGCCTGGTCTACTTGCGCGTCGGCCCGGACGGCGAAACGGTCGGCCAGCGTGAGATCAAGCTCGATCACTGCGAACCGTACCAGCCGGTCGAGATCATCGATCGCTCGGTCGACGGCCAGATCACCATGCACGCCTATCTCAAGAACTACAAGGCCGTCAGCAACGATTGGCCGAAGACGCCGCGGCGTTACGAGGTGTTCTGGCCCATGAACGACGCCGAGTTCCGCCTCGACATTCATCGTGCCAAGTTCCGCGCGGCACTGGAGCCCGAAGTGTTCGACTTCCCCGCCGGCTGGCAGGGTGAAGCCGAGTGTCTCGACGCCCCGCCCGCAGCCCCGACACAGGAGTGATCCCGATCCGCATTGCGCGCCCAATCCCGGTGCTGGCCGTCCTGCTGCTGGCCGCCACCGCCGCCGCCCAGCCGCGTCCCGCCGGCGAGACCGGCCAGGTGCTGCAAGGTCGGCCGCTGCTGACCGCCAGCGAAGAGCACCTGTGGCTGGTGCGGGTCACCGAAGGGGTGTCCCTCGCCATGCATCGCGAGGCCACGGGCACTTTCGAGGCGTCCGATCCGCTCAACGCACCCGTGATTCGTGCCGCCGCCGGCCGCGGGCTGCTCTACGCCTTCGTCGCGGAGGGGACGGCGTATTCGCTGGCCGGACGCGAGTGGACGCCGGAGTTGAACCTGCCCGGTCGCAGCCAGCCGCTGCACCTGCTCGGCACGCCGACGTATCTGTACGCCCTGGTGGCGTCACCGGCGCCGGGCGAGCTCGCGTTGCTCGCGCCGGCCACGCCGGCCGCGGAGACGCAGCCGTACGATCCCGGGGGCCATTCGCTGACGGTCGCCCGCTATGACAACCAGGGTTGGGGGGCCGTCGCCCCGTCGCCGGTGCCGCGGCTGGCGGACGCGGCCGGTCGCATGCAGCCGCGGCTGGGGCTGGTCCACGGTGCATTGCAGATCTTCTGGCTGGGCACCGACCGGGCCCGGATTCACGCCAATCGCTTCGTTCCCGAATCCGGGCAGTGGTCGGACGCTCCCGCCGCGCCGACCGTGGAAAACGTCCAGGGCTTCTGGTTCGCCACGGTCAACCGCGTGCCGACGCTGCTCATCGCGGCGGGCCGGGACGACGGCAGCGAGTACGTCCGCGCGTTTCGGCTGTTCAACGCCGCCGAGGGTACGCTGACCGAGTGGCGTTCGGCGTCGCTGGCGTTCTCCGACCTGCCCGAGGGCGTGCGTACGGTCGAATACCTGGCGGCCGCCGGCTTCAACCAGCATGCCGCCCTGCTGTTCCGCGACCAGTCCGACCGGCACTACGTGCAGTTCGCCCAGTTCGACACGCCGCCCGCCGAGACGACGATCGCCGTCAAGACGCTGTTTGAGGAGCAGGCGGCGGCGGAGGCGCAGCCCGGCTGGCTGCAGATGCTGACGCTGTTGGTGCTCCTGGTGGTGATGGCGTCGCTCTTCATCTTTCGCCGCGGGGCGATGGTGCAGGAGATCGAGTGGCCGGCGGGGACGGCGGCGGCATTCAGCTTCCAGCGGATCCTGGGGCTGCTGGTGGATCTGCTGCCGTTCACGCTGGTGGCGTCGCTGTTCACCCCGATCGAGTGGGGCGCGGGGCTGCAACAGATGGGGCTGTGGGCGCTCGGCAGCGACGCGGTCACGGGCAACATCCCGCCAGCCGAATTGCTGCTGTGGTGGGGATACAGCACGGTGGCGTATACGGTTTATGGCCTGGTCATGGAACTGCTGACGCACCGCACCGCCGGCAAGGTGGTCAGCGGGACGCGGGTACTCGCGGACGACGGGCAACCGCCGCGTTTCTGGCAGCTGCTGGTGCGCAACCTCTTTCGGCTGATCGAATTGCAGCCGCCGTTGTGGATCCTGGGTTTCCTGGTCGTGCTGTCGCGGAACCGGCAGCGGCTGGGGGATATCTTCGCGAAGACGGTCGTGGTACGGCAATACCAGCCGCTGCCCCCACAGGACGACGACCGCAGCGCGTAGCGCTCAGCACAACGGGGCAAGACTTGGGTTGAGCGGCGATCCCGGTGGGGCATGGCGCTGCTTTGCCCGAGGCCCGTCCGCGCTTGGCGCCGCAGCTTTCAGAGCCGGGGCCCGAGTCCTCCGACAACCGCCGGCTTGCGCCGGCCGATCTGTTGGCGGCACCACCTCACCCCGCCCATTGCTCATCCGTCACGCGCACTTGGCGGCCTGCGCCCGCGAAGCGATACTTCATCGGATCGTCCCCCAGCCCAATGCGGACGTCGGCGTCACCGCTCGGCCGCTGATCGATCACCTGCACGCCGCACAACAACTCCGTGTCCTCCCCCGGCCGGTTGAACGTCATGCACGAGGCGATCAGGTACACCGTCGGCGAGTGGGCCGGATGGTCGGCGACCGCATCCGCCACGCGCCGCGCCTGCAACTGGGCACTGACCAGGGCCACGTACAAGCTTCGCCGCGCGGGATCCACGCGCTGGCCATCCAGCAGGGCCCCCAGCCGATCCATGCCGCCCTCGGCGAACATCGCACGCAGCTCTGCCAGCGCTGGCAGCTCTTTGCCGTCCATCAACGCGTGCAACGCCCCACACGCCTTGGATTCGGCATCGTATCGCTGCATGGTGCCGAATTGCGCCGCCTCGCCCACGCCGGTGACCGCAACGTGCCCGTTCACCTTGATCACCATCACCTTGAACGCCTCGCGCGTCTCGGGCGTGGCATAATGATGCTCTGCGACCGGCAGCGCCCCCTCCTCATACCGTGCCCCCAGATTGCACAATCGAAACGGCGCGCGTTGGGCATGCTTCAGCGGCGGCAACAGCTCTTCGACAAACTGCCGTTGAAACACGTCAATACACTCCCACTCCGACTCGTCGGCGCAGGTGATGTGCATGGCCCCCACCAACGGTGGCTTGAGCAGCCGCACCATGTGCCGCAGCCCGCGGGCCACGCGCTCGAGGCTTGTCTCGATCCCGATCAGCTTGCGGAGTTCATCCAACATGCCACCTTCTCCTGAGCCCAAGCGGGCACCGCCACGTCTCTCTGCGCCGAGTCCCTCCCCCAATTGCCCGTCGATCAGCGCTGATTGGTAAGTGGGTTTCTCCGTCGCATCCTTCTCAATCCGCCGGCACGCAGCGCCCATCCGCCCATTGTCGCAGGTTCGCAATGCGCTCGCGCATCGTGACCGACAACGGCGGCGAGTTTGCCACGACCCGCAGGATATGCTCGGTGTTCAGGTCCACTTGTTGCGCGAAGGCCTCGTGCAATGCACCGATGACCGCCTGCTCGATCTCGGCCCCGCTGAAACCGTCCGCGGCATCCGCCAGTGCATCGAGATCGAAGTTCACCGGGTCACGCTCGCGCTTGCGCAGGTGAATCGCGAAGATCTGCCGCCGCGTGTCGCGCTGCGGCAGGTCGACGAAGAAGATTTCGTCGAAGCGGCCCTTCCGCAGCAACTCGGGCGGCAGCGCTTCGATATCGTTCGCCGTCGCGACCAGAAACACCGGTGCCGTCCGCTCCTGCATCCAGGTGAGTAGCGTGCCGAACATCCGCTGCGACAGGCCGCCATCGGTGCTGCGGCTGGCGGCGGAGGCGAACGCCTTCTCGATCTCGTCGATCCACAGGATGATCGGCGCCATGTGCTCGGCCTGCTGCAACGCATCGCGGAGCCGCTTTTCCGACTCGCCCACGTAGCGGTCGTACAGCGCCCCCACGTCCATCCGCAGCAGCGGCCGCTGCCACGCGGTCGCGATCGCCTTGGCACACAGGCTCTTGCCCGCACCCTGCACGCCGAGCATGAGCACGCCGCGCGGCTGGGCCAGGCCATACGTCGCGGCCTGGTCGGACATCGCGTGCTGTCGATGATCAAGCCAGCGTTTGAGGGTGCGCAACCCGCCGATTTCGCGCAGGTCCACCGGCGCCTCGACGAACTCGAGCAAGCCGCCGCGATGCAGCGCCTTGCGCTTCTGCGCGAGCACGGTGTTGATGTCCTGCTCGTCGAAACGACGGTCCTCCACAACCGTGTCGGCGATGATGCGCCGCACCTGCCGCCGCGTCAGCCCGCGCAGGTTGCGGATGATCGTCCGCAGGCCGCCGCGGGTGATGTCGATCTCGATCGGCCGTTCGTCATTGGCCTGGCGCAGCGTCTCCTTGAGGATCTGCTCGATCTCCGCCTCGTCGGGCAATGAGACGGTGAAGCGCGTCGCGTAATCCGTGATCACCGGCGGCAGATGCTCCTGGTGATCGATCATCACGAGTTGGCTGCGGGTCTGCTCAAAATGCCGCAGGAGGTTACGCAAAACCCGCAACGTGCGTTTGTCTTCGAGGTGCGGCGCGAGGTCCAGCGTCACACACACGGGCCAGTCCGTAATCTGGGCAAACTGCGTCAGCCCCGCCACCGGCTTCTCCGTCGACGGAATCGCCGGATTCTGCGGTTGTCGCGCGTCCTGCACCCCCCCGCTGACCGACCACATCCACAACGGCCGGCGAACGCGCTGGGCGGCGCTGCGCAGGCAGCCCATGACGTACTCTTCCTCGTACGTGCTTACGGTGATGCACGTATGGCCGAGGCGAATGAGTTTCTCGAGCTCGTCGCGATCACTCATGGCAGGCTCGCGTCAACAGCCCCCAGTCGTCACCATGCAGCGCCATAATACCACACTCAGCGCCGCGCGGCCGCCGCCTTGCCGGCTGCGACCGTCTCCAGCGGCACGACGATGGTCGCATGCGCCGTCTGCCCGCGCCAGTACGCGAGATTGAAATGCATCAGCCCGCGAAAGCCCACCAGCGGCGCACCGTCTGCCGGCGTCACGCGGAACATGAGCACCGCGTTGTTGCCCCAGATGAAGACGTGCTCCCACGGGCTGCGCTCCAGTGCGTACCGCCCCTGCCCATCCGTCCGCCCGGTGAAGTTCGGCTCGGCGTTGAAGCCGCAGCCCGTATAGCCCCGGCCGCGCCCGACAAACAACTCCACCCCGGCATCACGCACCGGCCGGCGGTCCGGGCCGATCATCACCAGCGTGCAGCGCGCCGGCACCTCGTGCAGGTATTCGCCGAACAGCCCGCGCCGCGTGCCCTTGTCGCGGTTGAAGGACCGCGCCGTGTGCTCGCTGTAGAACCGATAGGTCGAATCCCACTTCTTCTGGTTCTTGCCGATCGCGTCGTCGTGCGAGTAATTGCCGTGGTACATCATGCCCGTGCGATAATCGGCCGGGGGCGCCCAGCCCAGGCCCGGGATCGCCTCGTTGTGGTTCTTGTCGGCCCACATGAGGTAGTGATCGACCCGGCCCAACTGGTGGCCCAGTTCGTGGTGCAGTGGCCACTCCGACCCTGTCACCCAGCGATGCTGCTTGGTATAGAAGTGCAACCCCCGATCGTCCTCCTTCAGCAAATCCACCGAGAAGCCCCACACACCATCGACACCCCCCACTACGTTGTCGAAGACCTGCACCGCGTCCACGTCCGCCGGTGGGTGGTTCGCGTTGTAGAACTGTGGGTTGTCGAGGTCGACCGGCACGCGCACCCCCGGCGTGTGCATACCGCCTTTGTGCCCCCAGCCGTCGGGAATCACGTACACCGCGTCAAGCCGCACGCGCTCGATGATCCCCTCGGGACACGACGGATAGATCGTGTCGCGAAACTCCTTATTCGACTGGCGCACTTGGAACTGCGCCCAGTCCGCCCAATCGTAGCTGCCCAGCCCGTTGCGATACGACTTGAACGCCGCGCGGACGCTCTCCTCCACGAAGAATGCATACGACAGCGCGTCGGTGCGGTCGATCACCCAGTTGTTCTCCTCGCAGGTCTCGTCGAGCAGCCGCGCCCGATCCACCTCGAACGCGATGAAGTGCTTGCCGTCCTGCCACGGTCGCGCGAGCTCGAACGACACCGTCTCGTCCGGCCCGAGCGTGTCCCGATGCCACCCCTGCTCGGCGTCCCGTCCATCGTACAGCCAATGCCATTGAAACGACCGAATCGGCTGCGTCCCCACGTTGCGGACCACCGCCGTGAACGTCACCGCTTGCCCCGGCCGCGGCCAGCGCTGCGCGCCCTCGTTCTTGATTCGCACCGGGCCCACCGGCCCCTTGCCCAGGACCGGATCGTCGATGTCCTTGTATTCCGGGGCAAGGCCCGGAAACCGCGGCGTGCGCGAGATGAACTGCACCGATAGATCGGGGCCGTCCGGCCGCGGCGCGTCCCACAGCCGGTCCTTCCCGATCATCAGCTGATCCTCCTCGGCGCGCGCAGTCGCCGCCAACCCGAGCCCGAGAAACACCACGCAAGCGAGCATGTTGAACCGCATCATTGCCTTCCTTCCTGCCAAGAGGTCTCTTGATCAAGTGGATTATCTGACACGCCCCGGCCTGCGTCGACCGAGAATCGGGCCGCTCCCGCCGCCGCGGACCAGAATCGGCGGCATCAGTTGCACCCAAGACCGTATCATTGCGATACTCCAGTGCCGCTCAAGCGACAAGTCGGCCGGGGTCAGTGGGAGTGCGCGAATGCAGACCCGCAACGGCTGTATCGACTTGCTGCGGTTATCGGAGCGCGAACAGGAGTGCATCCTCGAGGCACTCGAGCGACATAGCATCGATGTCGCCGCCGAGACCCGCGCCGACCGTCGTCACCGTCGTTATCGCTACGTCGTCCGCGAGGGGCTCGTCGTCCAGGTCGACGGGGCCAACGCCCGCTACGTCGTGCGGCCGCGCAATCTGTCAGCCGGCGGCATCAGTTTCCTGCACGGGAGCTTCCTGTACCCCGGCACGCCCTGCATCGTGACGCTGAAGACCACGGACGGCGAGAATGTCAACGCCTCGGGGCGGATCGTGCGCTGCCGCTGCGTGCATGGCCGGACGCACGAAGTCGCCGTCCAGTTCAGCGGCCTGATCGATATCGAGAACTTCGTGTCGCTGGAGACGGCGCGCGTCAAAGACCCGGGCGACGCCCCCACCGCAGACGAACAGTCTGCTTACCCGGTCGCCCAGATCCTGCAAGGCGTCGACGAGCTGCGCCGCCTGGTCAGTAATGGCGCACCGCGCCCGCCCATCATCCAGAAGCTGACCGAGATCGTCGGCATGTTACGGCTGGATGCGAGCTGAAACGAGCGGGTCAGCAGTGCGACCGACCGCGCTGCGCTGCCATCGCGGCCTGGCGCGGCAATCGGTGCTACAGTGTTTGGGCGGTCGGCCGCACGACAATCTCGTTGATGTCGACGCTGGCCGGCTGCTCAATCGCGTAGCGAACGGCACGGGCCACCGCTTCAGACGGGATGGCGATTTCGTACACGCCCGCCATCTGCGCCTTGACCTCCTGATCGCTGATATGGTCGGCCAGTTCGGTCGCCACCGCACCGGGCGAGATGATGGTCGAGCGGATCTGATCGCCGAACTCCATCCGCAGCCCCTCGGAAATCGCGCGCACGGCGTGCTTCGTGCCGCAATACACCGCCGCCGCGGGAAAGACCTTCAACCCCGCGACCGACGCGGTGTTGATGATGTGCCCGCTGCCCTGCTGCCTCATCTGCGGCAGGACGGCAGCCATGCCGTAGAGCACGCCCTTGATGTTCACGTCGACCATCCGGTCCCACTCGTCAACCTTGAGCTTCTCCAGCGGCGACAGCAGCATGACGCCGGCGTTGTTGAACATCACGTCGACCCGCCCGAACGCCTGGACGGTATCGGCGACCAGCCCTTCCACGTCTTCGCGCGAGGTGACATCCGTCACGCGGATCTGGGCCACGCCGCCGAGCTGCTCGATCTTGCCCTGCAATGCCTGCAAGCGATCCTCACGCCGTGCGGCCAGCATGACCCTGACCCCCGCGCCGGCGAGTTCGAGCGCCGTCGCCTCACCGATGCCGCTGCTCGCCCCGGTAATGATCGCCGTGAGTTCCTTGAGATTCGTCATTCATCGCCTCCCATGGCGTTGCGCGCCGTGTGGCGCTCGGCCCGTCGTGTCCCCGATTCCGCCGGGATTATAGCGCAATGCCGGCACATGCCGGGGCCCGGCGCGCCGCGGGGCCGCCGCGAGCTCAGGGCTGCTTCCTGAAGACGTACGGCCCCTCCGTTGCACCCCATACCTGCGTGCCGTCGGCGGCATACCCGCGATCCCACGACCGCAGCGTCGTGGGCGTAATCTCGGCCTGTGCCGTCGCATAGGCCGCCCCGCGCAGCGTGCTCTTACACCTCTGCCCGCGCGTCTGGCCCGCGCAGCGATCCTCCGCCACCCGCCGCAGGAAGATCGAACAGCCCGTGCGCGGCGTCAGGTCCGCGGGTGTGAGCTCGTCCAGTCGCGCCGGGTCGCGCCATGCGCCCGCGAACCGCAGCGGGTCGTCCGGCAGCGTGTAGACTGCACTTTCGACGGTTCCATCCTGATGGGGAACCAGCCGGTAGACGCGCTGCCGGTAGGGATGGTCGGGCTTCGTGGCCGCGGCCTGCTCGACATACAGCCATGGGCCATCGTCCCGCGCCGTCCAGATGGGCACCATGTGCAGATGGATCTCGTAGTAGTGCTCCGGGTCGGCGGCGGCCTGCGCCGCGGAGCTGAACGAGCCGGTCATCCAGTGCAACAACGTGGCGGTGTCGCTCGCGCGTTGCTGCGCGGAGCCGCCCCGTCCGGCCGTCCGACACCCCGCCAACGCAACGACCAATGACGCTGCACCAACCACGATCAGCTGTCTCCGCATGAAGCACCTCCGGCCGCATCATACCGCTGCCGGCCGCCGGCTCCCACGGAACGAGGAATATCGCCCCGGCGGCCACGAATTCCCCCCGCCAGCGGACGGGCCTATCATGTTGCTCCGAGGTAACCATGCGCGAGCCGGACACATCCAGCAACGACGAGCATCGAGCACGCTTCGACCAGCAGCGCGCCGTCGCGGTGATCGAGACTGACCGCTTCTGCGACGATTGCGGCTACAACCTGCGAACGCAGCCGGTGCGCCACGAGCCGCACACGAAGCTGCTGCTGGTCCGTTGCCCGGAGTGCGGTCGCTTTCTGGCGGCCCGCGAGCAGACATCGGTGGGGTCGATCTGGGGGCGGCGGCTGGCCCCGATCCTGATCGCAGGTTGGATCATCGTGCTGCTCGCGGTGCCCGTCACACTCGCTACAGTGCAGGTCGCAATCGGCATCGAAACACTCGACGAATTGACGACCCATCGCCGCGTCTACGCCACCACTACGATCTCGGACACGGTGACGCTGAAGAACGTGGTGCGTTTTCAGGCCGTGCCGCGCGACGATTTCGCCCTGCACGCCTGGCTGCTCAGCCTCGCGTGCGCCGGGGCGTTCGCGACCGGCTTCGCCATGCTGCTGTGGACGGTCGTCACGATGCCACACTGGCGGCGTTGGGGCTACGTCGCGTTCGCGCTGCTGGCAACCGCGGTCACGGCAAGCCTGCATCTGCTGTACGTGTTCGACACGCTCGAAGGCCTGGTGCCGTGGTCGCTGCTGCGCATCGGGGGCTTGGCCCTCTCGTTCGTCGGCGGGGCCCTGCTGGCGGCGTACCTCGGCCGGGCGTTCGCGCGGCTGGCCTGTTCCGTGATGCTGCCGCCGCGGCTCCGAACGGTCGTGGCCTACCTCTGGCTGATCGATGGCAAGACCCCGTCAGCGGCGCGCCCTCACACCTGAACCGGCTTGTGCGAGGCAGGCCACCGTGTGGTATCCTCTGTCGCCCCGTGCGATCGCGGGGTGGAATCAGCCGCGTGCGACTCGGAGGACGCCATGCTCACACGTCTCGTGGATACCTGCCTGCTCCGTCCGGCCGACTTCGAACCCACCACCGACGCCTTCGAGGTTGTCGGCGCGTTCAACCCCGGCGTCGTCGCCACGGGCAACGGCGACGAAGTTGTCCTGCTCGTCCGCATCGCCGAACGCCCGCGCGAAACCCGCCCCGGTTTCTTCCCCATGACGCGCTGGGACTACGAACGCAGCGAGATCGTCATCGATTGGGTGCCCGACACCGAGTGGGAACAACCCGAACCGCGCATCATCCGCCGCAAACGGGACGGCCTGTGGCGCCTGACTTTCACGTCACACATCCGCGTCGTCCGCAGCCGCGACGGCCACACCATCGACACCGTGGACGGGCCGCGTCTGCTACCACAGTGCCTCTACGAGGAGTTTGGCGTCGAAGACGCGCGGATCACGCCGATTGGCGACGTGTTCTACGTCACGTACGTCGGTGCGTCGCGCCACGGGCCGGCCACCCTGCTGGCCACCACGCGCGACTTCGCGACGTTCGAGCGCCACGGCGTGATCTTCTGTCCGGAGAACAAGGACGTCGTGCTGTTCCCCGAGAAATCGGGTGGGGATTTCGTCGCCCTGCACCGCCCGGCCCCGCACGCCCCGTTCAACATGCCCGAGATGTGGCTCGCGCGGTCGAGTGACGCGCTGCACTGGGGGCGGCACCAGCACTTCCTAAGCGGTGGCGGGGGCTGGGACGACGGCCGCATCGGCGCCGGCGCCCCGCCTGTCCGCACGCCCGAAGGTTGGCTCGAGGTCTATCACGGCAAGCAGCAGGACCCGCGCGACGGCGTGGTTGGCGCTTATGCCGCCGGCGCCGTGCTGCTGGACGGCGATGACCCCACGCGCATCCTGGCACACACGCCACGGCCGATCATCAGTCCCCAGGCCCCGCACGAAACCGCCGGCTTCGTGCCGAACGTCGTGTTTCCGACGGCGATCATTCCGCGGGGGAACCGCCTCCTGGTCTATGCGGGGGCGGCGGACACGGCTGTCAGCCTCATCGAAGTGGCACGGGACGAGCTCCGTGACGCGCTGGTGGCCCGGACCGACGGATAGCGGACCTTCCGGAGGCGACGCGGCTCAGGCGCGTGCGTTCGCGGCGGCACCGGCCCGGTCGACGTAGTGCATCGCCCGTAACCCTGCGTCGGCTGCGGACGCGATCGCGTCGTGCTCCTCGTCGGTGAGCGCGGTGGGGGCGATGTATTCGGTCGGCGAGTAGCCGTGATCGCGTGGGCCACGAAACGTATTGATCTTCCGCTGCATGATGCTGGGGTCGATGCCCGTGACGCCGGTGAAGTCGGCCAGCCGCGTGATCCAGGCGTTGGGCTCGGCGACGAGGTCTTCGTAGCGGATTCGCAGGAGATTGTCGCGCTGCACATCCCGCACGCGCAACACGCTCTGCTGCCAGCTCGCCGCCAGCCGGGCACAGTCGGCGGCGTTCTTGACGAAGCGCCGCGCCTTGGCCGAGCGCGCCACGTCGAACACATTGCGATAGACGTATACGAACCGCGCCTGGGGGAACATCATGAAGAAGCTCTCGAACGCGGCGATGCTCGAAAAGGGGTGCTTGATGCCCCAGCGGTTGTAGCCGTAGCGCTTGGTGCAGGTCGCGTACAGGCGCGCGAAATCCTGGAACGTCGCCAAGGTCTGGTTGAGGTACGCCTCCGCGTCCGGCCACAGGTTGCTCGTCCAGAACTCGGTTGTTTCCTGGAGGAAACGCCGGCGCGACTCAGCCTGGGTTTGCGCCGCGGTTCGCTGGATACGGAGCATTTCGCACACTGCGGCGGGCAGGTGCTCGCAGAAGTGCGCGTTCTCGCCATAGACGATGATCTGGCGGCTCGAATTGAGCAGGCGCTGGAGCAGCGTCACGCCGTTGCGGGCGGTCGGTGCGGTGACGAACACCGGGGCCTGCGGGTCACGCGGTTGCGAACGGTACGGTGTGGGGGGCAGCGGGTCCATGCCTGCTGGATCGGCCGCCCGCCGTTGCCCGCCCAAGGGCGAGCGGGCGCAGCGCCGATTTCCGCGCCGATCTTGCCCGTCAGCTCGGCCGGCCGGCGAGTTCGGCGGGAGCGCGGTCCTCGTAACCGAGCTCGTCCAGCAGCGGGCCGGCCGCTCGCCGGAGGGCGTCCGTCTCGTCGGCGGTCAGTTCGGCGGGCGGGATATACTGGTCAGTGGCACGCCCCTGGCTCGCGCTGCCACGGAAGGTGTTGAACTTCCGGGTCATGACGGTGGCGTCGATCCCGCTCACGCCGGTGAACTCAGCCAGCTGCGCCAGCCAATGCGCCTGGTCGCGAACGAGATCTTCGTGACGGATCACGAGCATGCCGGCGGGCTGGGCATGCAGGACGGTCTTCACGCTGTCGCACCAGGTCGTGGCGAGTTGCGTGAAGTCCTCCAGCGATTCGACGAAGCGCCGCGCCTTGGAGGAGCGGGCCACATCGAACAGGTTGCGGTAGATGTAGACGTACCGCGCCTCGGGCAGCAGCCCCGTGAACCAGTCCATCAGGTACACGCTGCTGAACGGATGCTTGATCCCCCAGCGCTCAAAGCCGTACCTGTGGCTGCACTGCTGGTAGTACTTCACCAGGTGGCGGAAGCCCTCCACCGATGCACGCAGATAGCCGCCTGAATCCGGCCACAGGGCGCTGGACCAGAATTCGGTGGTCTGCTCCAGGAAGCGGCGGCGGGTGGCGTCGAGTTCGGCCCGCGCCCGCTGGTGGTCCTGCTGAACGCTCATGATCAGCCGGGGCAACGATTCGCAAAAATGGCCATTCTCGCCATAGACGATGATCCGCCGCGACGAGTTCAATAGACGTTGCAAAAGCGTTACACCGTTGCGCGCTGTCGGCGCCGTAATGATGACAGGCGTAGCGGTTTCGTTGGCCGTGCTCATCAGCGCTCATCCTCGTTGGTGCCCAGCGCCCCTCTCGGGCTTCGTCGGCAACCACCGTGCTGTTGTCCAGCAGAATCTGATGATAAAGACGCGGCCGGGGTTCCGAAAAACCACGCGGCGCGTTCGCGCGCGTGATAAGTCGCGCCCGCCGCGCGCCGGCGACGCTGACGCCGCGTGCGGGCGGTTGCGAGAGAGCGCGGCAGGCCCGTCGCGGGGACGCTTCCGCCACAGAAACCCCCTGAAAGCAGGCCGGAACTACAGGTCGTATTCCTTGATTTTCCGATAAAGCGTGCGCGTGCCGATGCCCAGCAGCTTGGCCGCCTGCTCGCGATTGCCCTCCGTCGCCTGCAATGTGCGCTCGATCATCATCCGCTCGACCTGGGCCATCGTCAGCCCGACCATCCCCCCCGCCGACGCCGGCACGATGTCGCGCGGGCCGCGCACGCGATCGGGCAGGTCATCAGCTTCGATGCGCCGGTCCTCGACCTCGACAACGGCGGCCTCGATGACGTTGGCCAGCTCGCGAACGTTGCCCGGCCAATAGTACTTCGTCAGCAGCGACATCGCGTCGCTCGAAATCCCGTCGCAGCTCATGCCGTGGAGCTTGTTCGCCCGCTGGCGAAAGTGATCCGCCAAGAACGGGATATCCTCGCGTCGCTCGCGCAGCGGCGGCACGTCGATCACCCATTGGTTCAACCGGTAGTACAGGTCGTCGCGGAACTCACGCTCCTCCACCGCCTTGCTGAGCTGGGCGTTGGTCGCCGCGATCACCCGCACATCGACCCGCCGCACGTCGGTCGACCCCACCGGCGTCACCTCGCGCCGCTCCAGCACGCGCAGCAGCTTGGCCTGCATGTTGAGCGGCATGTCGCCGATCTCGTCCAGGAACAGCGTCCCGCCGTCCGCCGCCACGAAGTAGCCCTTGGCCTCGGCGACCGCCCCGGTGAACGCGCCGCGCACGTGACCGAACAACGTGCTCTCCAGCAGGTTCTCGTTCACGCCGGCACAGTTGATCGCCTTGAACGGCTTGTTGGTGCGGTCCGACTGGCGGTGAATCGCCTCGGCGATGAGATCCTTGCCCGTGCCGGTTTCGCCCAGGATGAGTACCGTGAGCTTGTTCCGCGCCGCCTTCTTGATCCGCTCGATGATGCGCCGAATCGCCGGCGACACCCCCACGATGCCTTCGAACGCCTCGTGCCGGCGGTCCGCAATGGACTCCTGCAGCCGGCGGTCTTCGCGCTTGGTGGCCGCCTTGTTCGCGTCGCGGCTGATCGTGCGGGCGAGCTTCTCGAGGTCGGGTTGCTCCTCGAGCCGGCTCACGCGGATGCTGGTCGTCTTGGGCAGCGGGCCTTCATCCGAGACGAGCAGCGTGGCGTCGCGGGCCGACTTGTCCAACTGCTCGGCCAGGACCGGCGCCGCGGGCTCGCCGTCGAGCGCACTCGGTGCGATGACGATGTCCGGCGTGCGGGCACGAATCGAGTCGAGCGCGTCCGACAGGTGGCGGACCACACTACACGAATGATCGTGCGACTCGCGCAGCAACTCGCGCAGACGCTCGCCCCGCTCCTCGTCGTCGCTCACGATCAGAATGAATGCCGTCTGGGCCATCAGCACCTTCGCCGCCGATATCCTGGCCAAACCAGCCCCGCCGGTCAGTTGATAACGCCGACATGGCCGGGGCTCAAGGGGCCGGCGGCGGGGCGGGGGTGGTCCGACGCTGCTGGCGCCAACCCAGCGCCAGCCAGCCCGCCACGCTGAACAGGATCAGCGGCCCGCCCCACAAGGTCGCCACCGGCGGCCGCTCTCCCACGATCAGCAGCGTCCAAATCGGATTGAGGATCACCTCCAGCAGCAGGATCAGCGCCGCCCGGTGGGCCTCCACCCGCTGCAGGGCCCACGAGAACAGCACATACGGCAGCGTGAACTGCACCAAGGCCAGCAGCAGCATGAGCCCCCACTGATACGGCGTCAGCGCAAAGGACCCCAGCAGCGCCACCGGCACGGTGAGCAGCAACCCGGATCCCAGGGCATTCGTCGCCGCCACGACCGTCGGCGCCACCGGCCGCAACCCCCGCAGAACGACCGTCAGCGACCCGTACCCCAGGCCGCTGAGCAGCGCCACGAGCAGCCCCGCCAGGTGCGTCGATGGATTGCCCGAGAAGATCACCCCTACGCCGACCATCGCCAGCAGCAACACCAGCCCCTCGCTCCGCCGCGGCTTCTCGCCCAGCAGCAGCGGCGACAGGGCAAAGACCCAGATTGGCGAGGTGTACTGCAGCACGATGGCATTGGCCGCCGCCGTCATCGTGTTCGCGATCACGAACGAGGCGGTCATCAGCGTGAACGTCGCGACCCCCGCAATCGGCCAGCCAACCCGTACCGCCCGCAACGTGCCGGCTCGCCGGAGGGCGAGGGGCACGAACACCAGTCCACCCAGCAGCGACCGATAGCACGCGATGGTCCAGCCGCCGACCTGCTCCTGGTCCAGCAGCTTGATGAGCGGCCCGTTGAGGCTCCACAGGGCCGCACAAAGGAGCAGGGCCGCGACACCGAGGCGGCCATCCGTTATCGGTCGTTTCGCGTCCGCGGTCATGCCGCCCTTATACCCCCCGCCACACGGAAACGCGATCAACGGCTCAAGCCGGGTTGACGAATCGCCGTTATGAACATATGCTCATAACAGAACACGAGGAAAGGTCCCGATGCCAAGACCGCACAAGTGCCGCCTGATCGCCAACCAGCCCGCTGTGACGGTCTTCAAGCCCGCCGGCGTGCCGGGCCAGCAGGTGACCAACATCGAGGTGGGCCTCGACGAGCTGGAGGCGTTGCGGCTGGCGGATGTCGAAGGGCTGTACCACGACGCGGCTGCTGAGCGGATGGGCCTGTCGCGGCCGACGTTCGGCCGGCTGTTGGCCCAGGCCCGGAAGAAGGTGGCGACGGCGATCGTGAGCGGTAACGCCCTGCTCATTCAGGGCGGCACCGTCGCACCCGCCCCCGAACGTGTCTTCCTGTGCCAGGATTGCGGGCAGCGCTTCGGCGAGCCTTTCGGCACCGGCCGACCCGCGGCCTGCCCCCACTGTCAATCGCCCCAGATCCGCCGCGTCGACGATCACCCCGGTCGACGTCGCCGCGGTGCGGGCGGCGGCAGGGGTGGCCGGGGTCACCGGGACGGCCGCGGCCGTGGCCGGGGTCGCAACAACCCAAGCAACGATTGAAAGGAGAATCATCATGCCAGGACTCGATCACACTGGACCCAGGGGCGAAGGCCCCATGACCGGCGGCGGCTTCGGCAACTGCAACCCCAACGCCAGCAATCAGGCCGCCAATCGCAACGCCCTGCTCGGCGTCGGCCGCGGCGGACGACCGCGCGGCGGCGGACGCGGGCGCTGTTTCGGCGGTGGCCGTGGCGGGCGCGGGCGTGGTGGCTTCGGCCCCGGTGTGCAGGGCGGCTACCCGGCCGCCGACGCCACCCCTGACGAGCTCCGCGAAGAGATTCGCTCGCTGTCCGACGAAGTCGCCGCCCTGCGGGCCGAGCTGGCGAGTGCGCGCGGCGAAGACGCGGCCGACGCCGAGGAGCAGGCCTGACGCTGCGGCTGGCCGCACGACCAGCTTTTGAACGTACAGATCAACGATGAAGGAGAATCCCTATGCGTGTTGCTGTCGCTTCCATGGGTGAAACACTCGACGACCAGGTATCGGATCGCTTCGGGCGCTGCCCGCTGTTCCTGCTCGTCGACACCGATACGATGAGCTGCGAGGCCCTGCCCAACCCCGGCGTCAGCATGCCGGGCGGGGCCGGTCCGGCCGCGGTCCAGGCCCTGGCGGACCAGCACGTGACACTGGTCCTCGCGGGCGAGTTCGGCCCCAAGGCGCAACGGGCCCTCGACACCGCCGGTATCCGGGCGGTCAAGAGCAGCGGCGTGATCCGCGAAGCGGTGAGCCAGGCCACGGCGTAACGGCGGGGCGCACGGCGCCGCGGATTGCCACGGCCTTGTGAGCCGTGCGGCGCGGACACAGTGGCCCCGGGCGCGAATGCAATCGATTGCCACAACGCCACGAGTGCTGCGCGCCAAACTGTCCGATTGTGACGCTACGACTTCGTTACTCTGGTCTGGGAGCATCTGATGCGTATTGCCGTCGCCGGCGGAAAAGGCGGAACCGGCAAGACGACCGTCGCGGTCAATCTCGCCGCGGCCTGTGCCGATGCCGGTCGTGTGGTGCAGTATGCCGACTGCGATGTCGAGATGCCCAACGGTCGGCTGCTGCTGCAGCCGGAAATCACGGCCCGCACGCCGGTCAACGTGCGGCTGCCGGCCATCGACGCGGCCCGCTGCGACCTGTGCGGCCGTTGCGTCGAGCTGTGCGCCTTCGGCGCGCTGGCCAAGCTCAATGACCGCCTCGTGCTGTTTGATGAACTCTGTCACACTTGCGGCGGCTGCGCCGTGGTCTGTCCCACCGACGCGATAAGCGAACATGACCACGAAGTCGGCGCCGTCGAGTGCGGCCAGGCGGGCAACATCGCGTTCGTCGATGGCCGCCTGGACATTGGCCAGCCGCGCGCGACGCCTGTCGTGCAGGCGGTCAAGCAGCACATCGATACCGACGACGATTCGGCGGTGGCGATTCTCGATGTCGCCGCCGGCACGAGCTGTCCGGTCATCGAAGCCGTACACGATGCGGACTACATCGTGCTCGTTGCCGAGCCGACGGCCTTCGGCCTGCACGACCTGAAGCTGCTGTACGAGGCCCTGGTCGAGCTCGACCGCCCAGCCGGCATCGTGATCAACCGGGCGGACATCGGTGATCGGCGCGTCCAGACGTGGGCTGCCGAACATGGCGTGCCGCTGCTGGCGACCCTGCCGCACGATCCGCGCCTGGGCACGCAGCAGGCCACCGCCGGCCTCGCCTACCACACGGCGGCCGACCTCGCGACGCGCTTCGACGCGCTGGCCGACAAGCTCATGCAGGAGGTGCAAACATGCCGGAGCTGGTAATCATCAGCGGCAAGGGCGGCACCGGAAAGACCAGCGTCGTCGGCGGCCTGGCGGCACTGGCCGACAGCGCCCTGCTGGTCGACTGCGACGTCGAAACGCCCGACCTGCACATCGTGCTGCGCCCCGAGATCCGCGAGCGGCGCGATTTTGTCGGCGGCGAGACCGCGCTGCTGCGCCGGGACCAGTGCATCGGCTGTGGCCGCTGCGCCGCGATGTGTCGCTTTGATGCGATTCGCGGGGGCGGCCCCCCGACGCGGCTGGCGAGCGAGACCTACCTGGTCGATCCACTCAAGTGCGAGGGCTGCCGGGTGTGCGCGCAGATCTGCCCGGCGCAGGCCGTCGAAATGGTCCCGGCCTTCAACGGTGAATGGTACGTGTCGGACACGCGCTTTGGGCCGTTCGTGCACGCACGGCTCAAGCCCGGCCGCGGGACGTCGGGGAAGCTCGTCACGCTGCTGCGCAGCGAGGCGCGTCAGCGCAGCGAAGCGGCCGACCGATCGCTGATCATCTGCGACGGCGTGCCGGGGGCCGGCTGTCCGGTGATCGCCTCGGTGCGCGGTGCCGACCTCGCGCTGATTGTCACCGAGCCGAGCGTCTCGGGCTTACACGATTTTCAGCGGGCCGCCGAACTCCTGCGGCACTTCGAGGTGCCGGCCATGGCCTGCGTGAACAAGGCCGACGTCGCCCCCGACGTCGCGGACCAGCTCGAACGAGCGGCTTACGCCGCCGGTGTAGAGACAACCACCCGAATCCCCTACGATAAGGCGGTCGTCGCCGCTCAGATGAGTGGCCGAACGATCATCGAGCAAGACAATGGCCCGGCGGCCGCGGCCCTGTGTGAGGTCTGGGCGCAGGTCCAGGAACGGCTCCGGCACACGCCGCGGCACAAAACCGCCCGGTCGCCTCAACCAGGATCGGAGATCCGATGAAGAGAATCGCGATTCCCTGTGAAAACGGACGCGTTGTGCCACACTTCGGCCACGCCCCGCAGTTTGCCGTGCTGGACGTCGATCCCCAGTCCGGCCGCATCGATAGCGAGACCGTGCTCGACGCCCCGCCGCACGAGCCGGGCGCCCTGCCCCGATGGCTGGCCGAGCAGAAGGTGAACGTGGTGCTCGCCGGCGGCATGGGCGGCCGCGCGCAGCAACTGCTCGGCAGCCAAGGGATCGAAGTCGTGACCGGCGTCGCCGGCGATGATGCCCGCGCCGTGGCGACGGCGTACGTTGCGGGCAACCTCGCCACCGCCGGCAACGCGTGCAGCCACGGCAGCGCGGCGCAACGGCCGGGCGGCGGTTGTGCCCACGACGGTCGGGACTCGTGAGACCCACCACCATGACGGATCAAGCGCCGACAACGCGGCCCACGACCGACCCCGACGCAGTCAGCGCGTGCTGCCACCCTGCGTGCATCGCGTGCCGGCCGCCACGTGAGGGCGGCCTCGGGCTTTCGTTCGATGTGGCCGAAGATGGCAGCGTGACGACGCATTTCGCCTGCGACGCGCACTACCAGGGGTATCCGGACCGCTTGCACGGCGGCATCGTGGCGACCCTGCTCGATTCAGCCATGACGCATTGCCTGTTCGCCCGGCGGATCCGCGGGATGACGGCGCGGCTGAACATCGCGTATCGCCATCCGGTCGACGTGGGCGCCGCGGCGACGGTGCGCGCGTGGCTGGTCGAGTTTCGCGCGCCGCTGTACATCCTGAAGGCGGAGCTGATCCAGCACGACCGGGTCCGTGTCACCGCCGACGCGAAGTTTCACGGCGCACCACTCGATACATGATCTCGGCATTCTGCAGGCAGCGCGGCGTCAGTGGCCGCATGAACGGCGCCGCCGTCGGCAAGATCACGAACGCTCCTGCTTCGGCCGCAACCCGCGCGACGTTTCGTACGTGCGCCTCCATCTCTGCCGGCGGCGCATGCTCCAGCACCTGCGCCTGAATGCCACCCATCAGGCACAAGCGATCACCGGCGCGTCGGAAAATCTCGTCGAGCGTCACGTCGGCGGTCGCAATGGGCAACGCCTCCAGTGGTTCCAAGGCATCAGCACCAATGTCCGTGATCGGCTCCAGCAGCGCAGCGAGCCGGCCGTGGCAATGGACGATGCTCAAGTTGCCGGTCTCGTGAATCGCGGCGGTCAGGTCGCGATCGGGCGCGACGACGTACGGCTGGAAGTAGCGCCGCGGGTTCATCAGCGGCGCCCCGCTGTACTCCGGCCCCCACAGCCGAAACGCGGCGTCCCGCACGATCCCCGCGTGGGCCCGCACCGCCGTGATGAGCTGGGCATTCGCCCGCGCGAGCAGCGCGCGGATCGGCGCGTCGTCGCGGTGCGCGCGCAGCACGAAGTCTTCGAACCGGAACAGGTCGACCACGCGGCCCAGCGCATCGCCCGGATTGAAGCACAACACGCCCGCGTCCCCGGTGCGCTGCTCTATCGCGCGGATCGCTGCCGCATCAACGGAAATCCGTGGATCGGGCAGTGCCAGCACGCGGTCGAGGTCGGCGTCGGTCTTGATCAGCGGCTCAACCTGCCACCAGGTCATCAGATCGGGCGGCCGCCGCGAAACCGCCCGCAGCGGTCCCCGCGGCGTGTCGAGCTCGCGCGTGCGCCAGGTCGTCCCGTCGGCGGCGGTCGTGAGCTTCTCGCGCACGCCGCCCTGCTCATCGAAGAAGACCGGAAACGCACCGGGCGTGAAGACGAAGCTGTCGCCCCACTGCCGTTCGAGCTCCAGCAGTGGCGCGTACGAGGGATCGCCCGCGGCCCAGTCATCGGCGTAAGGTGATAGCTCGTAGATCGTCACCGGCGTCCGGTCGGGCCGCGCGCCACGCAAGGCCGTCAGCAATCGCTCGCGCGAAGTCATCGTGGCATGATACGTCGTCCCATGTCATTGTGCCCGCGCGACTTGCGAGCCCACTCCGCCGGAGCTAGTCTCGCCGCCCGTGACCGAAGCGCTCCAACACCACCACGCACCGCCACACGCTCGCCGCGTGCCGGCGCACCTGCGCACGCATTGGTCGGCGCGCTGGCCGGGCGGTGTGCTGCTGGTGCTGCTCTGTGCGGCGTTCTATTTGCCGGGCGTGTTCGTCCTGCCGCCGATCGACCGCGACGAAGCCCGCTTCGCCGAAGCATCGCGCCAGATGGCGGCGTCCGACGATTGGCACGACTACATCATCCCCCGCATCCAGGGCAAGCCGCGGCTCAACAAGCCGCCGCTGATCTACTGGCTGCAGGCCGGGGCGGCCGACCTGGTCGGCGCGCCGACCACGGTGACGGACGACCGGCAAGCGCACCCGATCGTGTCGCCAACCGGTGGCGCCCCTCTGCCGCCCGCCAAGGCTGGTATCTGGGCGTATCGCCTGCCGTCGGTGCTGGCGGCGCTGGTTACGGTCCTGCTGACGTGGCGTATCGGCTGTCGCATGTTCGCACCGCCGGTGGGACTCGTGGCCGCGGTGCTGATCGGGTGCTCGGCGGTGGTCATGCTCGATGCCCGCCAGGCACGGGCCGACCAGGCGCTGCTCGCGTTCACCACACTGGCGCAGTGGGCGCTCTTTGAATTGTGGCGCGGCCGACATACGTCGCACAGCGGCTTCGGGTGGACGCTGGTGTTCTGGCTGGCCGTAGCGCTCGGGACGCTCACCAAGGGCCCCGTGACGCCGGTCGTTGCACTGCTGACCGCCCTGGCGCTGTGCGTGCTGACGCGCGAATGGCGCTGGTTACAGCGCCTGCGGCCGGCGATCGGCGTCGGTGTCGTGGTCCTGATCGTCACGCCCTGGATTGTGCTCGTCGGACAACAGCTCGGCTGGCAGCGTTTTCTGGATACCGTCATTGATGAAACCGTGGGGCGCAGCGTGTCGGCCCGCGAGGGGCACACCGGGCCACCGGGCTATCACCTGCTGCTGCTGCCGGTGCTGTTGTGGCCAGGGTCGCTGGCCCTGGTGCCGGGCGCGTGGCGCGCCGCACGGCGGTCGTTCGCCACCACCACCGCTCGTGACGGCGCGATGCGCCGCGGCTGGTGGACGCGCGTACGAGACTGGTGGCGGCTGCGCCGGCCGGCGCGGGCGGCCGAGTTGTTCTGCCTGGCGTGGATCGTGCCGAGCTGGCTGCTGTTCGAGCTCGTCGCGACGAAGCTGCCGCACTACACGCTGCCGATGTACCCGGCGTTGGCGCTACTCTGCGCGCGAGCGCTGTATGGCGCATGGGGCTGGCGCTGGGTGTTCGGCACGCACAGCGGTCGCGGGCTCCTTATCGGCTGGGCGGTGATGACGTTCGTGCTGGCAGTGGTAGCGCCATCGGCCCTGATCGTTGTGGGTAAACTGCCGCCCGATCCGGTGCTCTTCACGATCATCGCGGCGGGCATGCTGGCGGTGGTGTTTCTCGCCACGGCGCTGGCCGTGGGATTGTGGCGCCGGAACATCCGCACGGTGCAGTGGCTCGCGGTGACGATCGCGGTCATCGGCCACGGCGTCATTCTGCAGTTCATCGCCCCCAATCTGCAACACCTGTGGCTCAGCTCGCGGATCGTGGCGGCCGTGCACGCCCAGGACCCGCAGCGTATTCGCCCGCTCGCCGCCGCCGGCTACCACGAGGACAGCCTCGTTTTCCTGACGCGCGGGCGGGTCGAGCGGCTGAGTTGGGCGGACCTGCGGGGCTGGGTGCGGCAGCATCCACATGGGCTGCTGATCGTGACCGAGGAAGCGGCGTTCGCGAAGCACGAGGCGCGGGTACTGGCAGAGGTTGCGGGGTTCAACTACTCGAACGGGCGCTGGGTGCGGCTGCGGCTGGTCGACCCGCTGGTGCAGTAGAGCCGGCCGGCGCTCAGGCGGGGGCGGGCCAGGGCGGTCGGCGGCGCGGCAACATCGCCCGGTAGCTCGACAAGCGGAGCGTGGGGAAGGCCTCGCGGCCGAAGATGCGGACGGCGAGGTAGACCATCAGGCAGGCCAGGCCGGCGCCGGCCAGTACGTCGGACACGAAGTGCCGCTGGAGCGCGACGCGGCCGACGCAGGTGAGAATGGCCAGCGGCAGCAGCACCACCCACGAACGACGCAGGTAGAGCGCCGCCAGCAGCGTCAGCAAGACCGCCAGCGTGGCGTGGCCGGAGGGAAACGAGTCAAAGCCCAGGCGCGGGTCGCCAAAGGGGCAAAGGTAGTACGGACCGCATTCGAGGTCGGGCCGCACGCGGCCGATGACGAATTTCGCGAGGTGGAGGATCACCAGCGTGGCGACGATGGTGGCGACGTAGGCGCGCAGCAGCGTGCGCCGACGTGGGTGCAGCGCCAAGGCCACGCCGAGCAGCAGGAAGCTCTCCCAGTTGAACAGGTGGGCGGGCAGCTTGACCGCTCGGCGCACATACGTGTCCGGCTGAATCGCCTCGGCGATCCATCCCGTAACAATACCGTCGACCGCAAAGGATGACAGCAGGAGGATGCCCCACAGCCCGCCGCCGACCAGCAGGCACGCCCAATGGGCCGGCATCCGCGCGGGGGATTGCAACGGCAACACGCGCGCGCACCACGGCGCCGCGACACGAACTGAAGGCAGGGAATCTCTCACAACACTCATATTCTCCGTGCAGAGTATAAAGGAAATATGAAGATGAAACCGAGTTTATCGCCGGGCCGCTTCGTGTCAGCGCTTATAGAACGGTAGTGGTACCACTTTCGCCGGGCTGCGGTGACCGCGGATGTCGACCGCGAGCTGCGTGCCCGCTGCCGCGAGGTTGGCCCGCACGAGGGCCATCGCGATGTTCTTGCCGAGCGTGGGGCTTTGCGTGCCGCTGGTGACCTGGCCCACCTGCTCGTCGCCGACGTGTACCGTCGCCCCGTGCCGGGCGATGCGCTTGCCCGCGATCTCGAGCCCGATGATGGTCTGCTCGGGGCCTGCGTCGTGGACGCGCCGTAGCACATCTTTGCCGATGAAGTCCTTGCTCAGGTCGACGGCCCAGCCCTGCCCTGCGGTAATCGAGTCCCAGTCCTCGCTGAGCTCGTGGCCGTAGAGCGGCATGCCGGCCTCCAGGCGGAGGGTGTCGCGGCACCCGAGGCCGGCGGGGCGGATGGGCTTGGCGAGGCCCTCGGACTGGCTGACCAGCATCTGCAGGGCCGTCGGAGCCATGCTCGCGGGCAGGATGATCTCGACGCCGTCCTCGCCGGTGTAGCCGCTGCGGGCGATGTAGTAGTCGGCGCCCATCAGCGTGCCGCTCTTGAAGCGGTAGCGCTTCAGGTCGTCGAGCGGGATGGGGAGGAGCTGGCCCAGGGTCGCCAGTGCCTCGGGGCCCTGGATGGCGACCATGGCAGTTTCGAGCGTGCGGTCGGTGATTTCCACGTCGAACCCGGCCCGCTGCTGGTCCCACCAGCCGAGGAGCTTCTCGCGGTTGGACGCATTACAGACGACCAGGAAGTGATCGTCCGCCTTCGAGACGATCACGTCGTCGAGCACGCCGCCATCTTCCTTGCACATGTGGCTGTAGCGGCACATGCCGGGCTTGGCGCTGCCGATGTTGCGGGTGTTGAGCTTCTCCAGGAACTTCTCGGCGTCGGGACCGCGGAACTCGACACGTCCCATGTGCGAGACGTCGAAGAACGTCGCGTGCTCGCGCGTGTAGACGTGCTCGTCGACAATGCTCGTGTACATGACCGGCATCTCCCACCCGGCGAAATCGACCAGGCGGGCGTTGTGCTCACGGTGAAAGGCGTTCAGCGGCGTTTGAAGCATGGGGCGATCCTGTGACTTCGAGAAACTCTGGCCGGCAACCCGACACCCGGACCGCGTGGGACCGCGGCGTCGGCCTGAATTCAGCATCATAGCGGAAACGCCCGCCGCTCGAAACTTGGCCGACAGCGCCCCCGGACGCGCAGAAAAACGCCGCGGGCGCTCCGAAGAAACGCCCGCGGCAACGGATACCTCCCGGTCCCGTGACTCGCAGGATCGGTGGTTATGGTTGAATCGCGATGCCGACGCAGCGCTCGAACGCCGTATTGCCGGCAAGCGGATTGGTGGCCCGCGGCGTGAGCGTGCCGCCGTCGACGTCGACGATGTCCACGAAGTCGCCGTCCCGGAGGCCGACGTAGAGGTACGCGCCGGCGACGGGGTCCACGGCGATCGCCTGGGGATTGGTCGACGACAGGACGTCGTTCTCCGTGATCTTGGCGAGCACGGCGTCGCCCATGAACACCGACGTCACGACCGAGCTGTTGATCGCGATCGCGTACGAAAAGCGGTCCGTGGGGTCGGTATCGAACGCGAGCAGGATCGCCGCGCCGTCGGTCATGAGCGTGTCGACGCTCGCCAGCGACGTGACCGTCGTGCCGCCAATGAGCGACGTGGCCATCGCGTTGTTGGTACGGGTAGCGGTCAGCACCTGCGCGCGGTCACCCAGGTAGGCCGCCTGGGCCAGCAGCGGGGCGCCGGTGTCGACCGTGTCGGCCTCGCTGAGCGTCAGCGTGCCGGTGTCCAGCGTCAGGACAGCCAGCAGGCCCGTCACTGCGTCGTAGTACGGCGCGACCAGCGTGTCGCTGTCAACGAACGCCGGACAGCGCGGCGCACTGGTGCCGGCGATGGTCAGGGCCGGCGCGGCCGGCGCCTCGTTGACCGGCGCGGTCGTATACGGCGGGGTGTCGCCGGTGATCTCGATGGTCCAGAACTGCTGGCGCAGCTCGTCGACGGCCACGGCGACGGTACCGTCGGGGCTGACGGCGACGCCGCTGACGGTCATGGCGGCCGCGTCGTTCGATTCGCCGCCTTCGTCGTAGAGCTTGACGGTGCCATTGGTGGGCTCATCGGTCGGGTCGCCGGTGATGACGCTGGTCATGTCAATCCAGGTGACCTCGCCATCGCCGGTGGGCACGAGAGCCAGGGAGCCGTGGTTGGCGAAGGTCGCGTTGTAAGGCACGAGGCCACCCTGGTCGCGGCCGACGTTGCGCGCGATCTGGCCGAGGATGGTCTGGTCGGCGGTGTCGACAATCGTGATGAAATCGTCGTCGGGATCGGTGCTCGCACCTTCGGCGAGGAAGATCGCCAGCCGGTGCACCTCGATGCTGACCTCATCGCGGAGCACCTGGCTCTCGGTCGTGTACTTCAGCAGGCGGACGGTGTTGCGGCCGGCAGGAACGCCGGCGGGGATCTGCATGGTCAGCTTGGTGTCCGTGGCGTCGACAATCCGCGCGGTGTGGTTGCCGACCATGACCTCGTCGACATTCAGGTCGGTGCCTTCCAGGTCGACAATGTCGCCAGGCACGAGGAAGCCGTCATGGCTGACGGTGTCGACGACCGGCGTGCCGGCCGGCAGCGTGAGATTCTCGCCCGGCGGCCCTTCAGGCCCGCGCTGGCCCTGTTCGCCCTGCTCGCCCTGTTCGCCTTGGGGACCCCGCTCCCCCTGTTCTCCCGGCGGGCCGCGGAAGCCCTGCTCGCCCTGTGGCCCTTCCGGTCCCACCGGCCCGGCCGGCCCCTCGGCGGGGTCGGGCGGATCCAACTCTCCCTGGTCAGGCTGCGGGCAGCCACCGAGGTTGACGGTCAACGCCAGCATGAGCAGGGACAGCGAACACACAACGGCGCCGGTCGGACGCATCGCTCGCATCAAAGCGTACATACCCAATCTCCGATCTCTCTGGAACGAATACCCTTTGCCTTGTCTCTCGCACGCACGTATAGGTGCGGGACGTCGCGTCGCTGTGCGGTATCGATGATGTGCGCCGCACAGTGCCCAGCGCGACGACGACCCGGTTGTCACCCGGGTCGCGAATCGTACACCCGATGGGACGCCAGTGGAATCCCCTTTCGGCAACTATCGTCGCCGCACCAGCGTGGCCACCGCCAGCGCCAGCGCGAGCGCAGCCGGCTCGGGAACGATGTAGTCGTACGTCACCGTCAACGAACCGCCGGTGACCTGCATGTCCTCGGCGAGCTTCATGACCTCGACCGGTGGCAAGCCGCTGGCCTCGAGCGAGTAGTCGGCCGCCGCGTCGAGACTGACGCTGCCGGTGCCGACAAACGCCTTGAAGAGCGCCTGATTCGGGTCGTCGAGAGTGCGGCTGTCGATCCCGCTGCCGACCGCCCCCTGCGCGGGCCCGTACGTGCGGCCGGAAAATCCGCCAAAGTCGATGTTGCCGTCGAAGCCTTCGGCGAGGTTGACGAAGACGCGCTCGGCGTCGACATGCAGCAACTCGCCACTGTTCGGGTCGAGCGGATCAAGCAGAGAAAACCCCCACGTGACCGTCGTCGTGACGAAGCTGGTCAAGGCGCCCTTGTTCTCGTAACCGACGGTGCCGGCAAAGTCGACCTGCAGGTCGAAGCGGATTTCCTTCAGGATCCCCATGCCGGGATCGAACTGCTCGACCTCGACGGCGGCGGCTTGCGCGACTTCGCCCCCGTCCTCGTCGCCGGGGATCGACAGTACCGGCACGTCGAGCGGGCCGATGACCAGCAGGTCCGCTTGCGCCACACTTGCACCGATGACGGCCGTCAATACAAATAGCGAGCATGTCAGGGCATACGGATAGCGCACCGTGTCTCTCCCAGAACCCCCACGCAAACTTTGAGCACCTGAAGCACAACCCAGCGCCGGTCGGCAACCAAGCACCCGGCCGGATTCCCGCGCGCTTCAGTCGCCGCGCCGAGACTTCACTTCGTGTTCGCCTGTCAGCACGCGCTCGCGTGCCAACGTGTTTCTCTACAACTGTCGTAGGGGCCGCCAGCTTGCGAAGTCAAACAGGCCCATGTTTTTTGGGAACCGTCCCGCAAACTGTTGCGCCAGCGGCCCCCGGCGGCGCGACGCGGAGCAGCGTCCGAGAAATGCACGAGCGGTATGAACACCGCCGGCGCCCCGGCCGGGACGCCGGCGTGTAATCTGCGGAAGGATCGTTGCGCGCCGGCCGCAGTCGCCGGTGCGCGACTAGGAGGTGGCCGGGGCCAGCGCGGGGCGCAGGTGCATCCTGAACGATTCGATCACCTTTGCCATGCGCGGCGACTTCGGCGGCAGCAGCCCGTAGCGCTGCGCGTCGAGCGGGGCCTGCACGCGTGCCATGCGCTTCCAGCCCTGGTTCATCTGGAGCACGAAGATGGCGGTCGTCAGCGAGCGCGTGCGCAGCAGCGTCCGCAGCGCGCGCTTGAGAACCCAGTTCTCCTTGGCGGCCGCGTAGCGCAGCTCGTAGATCGCCTCGTCGAGCTCCTGCGCCGACATCTGCGCCGGGTGATAGACCGTCTCGGTGAACGTGTAACGTTCCCAGTCCGTGGGATACTCCGTCGCCAGCAGCCGCCCGTCGGCCTTGAAGCGGTCGTACATGCGCGTGCCGGGCAGCGGCGTCAGGTTGGTGATCTGGATGATGTCCAGCCCGAGCTGCACGGCCTGGATTGCCGTCTCGGCGACGGTCTCGGGCGTATCCTCGTCAGAGCCGATGATGAAGCCGCCGAACACCGAGAGGCCCGCGCGATGGAAGCCGTTGACGAGCTCCTGGTAGCGGCTGGCGTTCTTGCGGTTGATGCCCTTGTGGTAAGCCTTGAGCGACTGTTCGTTGAAGGTCTCGAAGCCGACCAGCATGCCGCGACAGCCGGCCTTGTACGCCAGCGCGAGCCCTTCGGGATCGTCGCCCATATTGATCGTGGTCTGGCTGAACCACAGGCGCTTCCTGCCATGTTTGATGATGGCGCGCAGCAGTTCCTTGGCCCATTCGGCGTGCTGCGGGCCGACGCCGAAGAAGTTGTCGTCCACCACGAACATGAACTTGTTGGCGGGCGAAGCGTTCCATTCGTCGACGATGTCGGCAATGGGGCGGCGGCGGATCTTGGGCCCGTTGAACAGCGTGACCGAGCAGTACTCGCAGCCGACCGGGCAGCCGCGCGAGGTCTGCAGCGCGGCGACGTCGTAGCGCCCGTTGATCGGATCGAGGTCCTGCCGCGCGCGGCCGAAGCCGCTCTGTTCCAGATCGGACAGCGTGCCCTCGTAACGCGGCTGCAAGCGGCCGGCGGCGGCGTCCCGCACGATCTGCGGCCAGATGGCGTCACATTCGCCGATGGCGACGGCATCGAAGCGCGCGGCGGCCTCGTCCGGGCAGGCCGACGCGTGCGGGCCACCCATGATGGTGCGCACGCCGCGCTGGCGACAGAGTTCGGCGATTTCGTAGGCGCGGGTGGCGCCGCTGCTGTAGCCGGTGACGCCGACCAGGTCGTAGCGATCGGGAGTCAGGAAGCGCTGGGTCGCCTCCCAGCCGAAGACTTCGTCGATGAGATCGACTTCGTGGGGCGGTGGAACGAGCCGAGCCAGGACCTGCAGGCCGAGCTGGGGGATATACGAGCCGATGGTGTGATAACCCTGGGATCGGCGTGTAATCGGGTTGACCAATGCAATACGCACAACAAATCCTCTACTGCTGGGGGAGTTCGTTCGACAGGCGGCGGGCCGCGTGGCACGGTCGGGCCGATCGTGCGGGCACCGTCGTTCGGTCAGTGGCTAGCGTCTGGACTTCACGTTGACCGCGACGGAGCCACGCGCGCCCTTCTGGACGTCGAACTCCACGCGCTCGCCTTCCTTGAGATTCTTGCCGCCGACAATGCTCTTGTGGTGCACGACCATCTCCTCGCCATCGTCGGCCTTGATCAGGCCGAAGCCCTTGGCTGCGTTGAACCACTTGACCATGCCTTTTGCCATGGTGCGGCCACCTCCTTGCAGAGCCGTTGCCACGACGGTTGCGTGCCAGGACGCCGTGCCTGACCAGCCGGCCCCCTGGTGGTGTCATCAGGGTTTGCGCGCCGCGTGTGGCGCGGTGCCGGCGCCAACGGCCCAAGTATCTCCCCCCCGGGTCCCCCCGTCAAAGGCGAGATGATAAGAAAGCCTCAGTTTCGTGATCGATTTCGGCGATTGCCGGAACGGCACGGGCGGCGCGGGTGCCGGCCGTCGGGCCTGCGCGGGCGGGGTGGCCCGGCTCAGAAGGCGAGGTCGTCGTCGTCGCTGGCGACGGCGGTGGTCTGGTCGCTGAGCCCCACGAAGGGGGCCAGCACGTCCCGGAGTTGCTCCGGGCGGAAGGGCTTGCGGACGAAGCCGCGGGCGCCGGCTTCCATCAGTTGGTTGATACGGGTCTCGCTGCCTTCGGTTGAGGCGATGATGACGGGGATATGGCGCAGCCGCTCGTCGTCGCGGATGCGCGAGACGAGCTGCACGCCGTTCATCACCGGCATGTTGATATCGAGCAGGACGACGCTGATGGAATGGCGCGCCATCTCGGCCAGCGCTTCGATGCCGTTGGCCGCCTCGTAGATCTCCCCGATTTCGAGACCGCTGATCGACAACGTGCGCTTGATCATCCCGCGCATCGTTCCCGAATCGTCCACTACCAAGACGTTGGCAGCCATGATGATCTTCCCTACTTCGCAGCCAACATGGCCTGCACCGACTTCACCTCCGCGATGACGTCGGCGCCGACACACTCCAGATCCGATTGCGACAATGCGTAGCGTTCCAGGACCGTCCCGCTGACCCGGTACGACAGCCCGTCGTCGCCCGCGCCCACCCCCAGCAGGATACACACCGAATCCGCCAGGTGGACCGCGTCGACCAGCGGCTCGGGCGTCGGGGTGGTCTCCGGCTCGTGGTGATAGCGGATGCACCGCGCGATCGCCGGCGGCAGGCTCCACTCCTCGGCCAGCCGCGCCCCGACCTCGGGGTGCGAGAAACCCAGCACCTCGCGCTCGGCCTCGGCAAACGAGATGTGCCGTTGGGCGACGAGCTGCGAGATCTCGGCGTATTCCTTGGCGACGAATTCGTTGAGCACCACCTTGCCCACGTCGTGCAGCAGGCCGGCGGTGAACAGCAGCCCCACGTGCGTCAGCCGCATGGGCCGGGCCAGCAGCTGGGCCCCCAGCGCCACGCCGACCGAGTGCAGCCACAAAGCGCCGGCGGGCAGGCCGTAGCCGGCCTGCGGGCGACTGAGCATGGCCCGGGCGTGGGCGGCGATGACGAGCTGCAGGACCTTTACAGTGCCGAGCAGGCGGACGGCGTCGTCGAGCGACTCGATGGTGCGCGACAGGCCGAAGTAGGCCGAGTTGCACAGCCGGAGCACCTCGGCGGTCAGCACCTGGTCGTAGCGGATCGTCTCGACGATCTGGGCCAGCGTGCTGGATGGGTCGCCGACGACACTGACCAGCCGGTGGATCGTGTCGGGCAAGGGTGGCAGCGTGCCCACGTGAGCGATGATTTCCTCAATCAACTGCGTGCTCACAGCGGCACCTCCTGACTGCGCGACTTGATGGTGACCATGCCGGTCGCGACTTCCAGCTTCATGGTCCGGCTCGTTGATCCACCGACGTCCTCCCCTTTGATCATCACGCCGTTCTTCCAGAAGATCTTCCGCAGGGCAAGGTAGTTGCGCTTGCCGATGTTGAAGGTCCCGCTGTCGTCCAGCAGCTGCGAGCCACCCGCAACCTTCACGACCAGCCGGTTCTTGGCCGCGCCCAGCTCGTAGGCGGCCCGGAAGAGCTTGGGGATGCCGGTATCGCCGAACATGCTCGGGTTCGCGCGGGCCTTGTCCGGTGAGAGCTGCGACTCCGGCAGCATGTAGTGCAGCAGTCCCCCGACCCGGACGGCCGGGTCCCAGATCGCCACGCCGATGCAGCTCCCCAATGAATACGTAATCAGGGTCGCGCTGGGATCTTTGGAGACCGCCATATCGGCAATATCAACAACGATCGTCATGCGATTCCCGCGTACAGGGCCGTCCGAGCGCCGATGCATGGTTGGCAGTCGCCAGGTTCATCATCGGCCATTCATCGCCGCCACTACATTCGGTCGTCGTCGCGCCGCAGCCGAATCCGCGCCTGACCAGCCCGCCGCGACATCGCGGGCGGACGCGGTACGTGTTATCGGCCGGCCGCGCCGTGGTCCGGATCGTCAAACGCCGACCGGATTCACGGCGTGCGAACCCGATCGGCGTCTCGGACGAACAGGTCGGCCTCGGGCGCCGGTTGTTTCGCCGCAGCCTGTGGGGGCGCAAGGGTCCCGGGCCGGGCGATCGCGCCGGCGCGGCCGCTACAGCTCGCCGCCGACCATCGAGTCGAGCATCGCGTTCATCTCGGCCGAGCCCAGCACCTTGTCGATATCGAGCAGGATCTTGACGTCGTCTTTGACCTTGCCCATGCCCAGGATGAACTGCGTGTTCACCGCGGCGCCGAGCGGCGGGGGCGGGTCGATCTGGTTCTCGTCGATATCGAGCACTTCCTGGACCGTGTCGACGATCACGCCCACCAGCGCACCGACATCGACGACCACGATGCAGGTCTGGTCGGTGTACTCGGCGGGCTCCATGCCGAATTTCAGGCGCAGGTCGATGACGGGGATCACCTTGCCGCGCAGGTTGATCACGCCCTTCACCTCGGGGGGCACCTGCGGCATGGCGGTGATATCCATGATCCCGATGATCTCGCGGACCTTCAGGATCTCGACGCCGTATTCCTCGGCCGCCAGGCTGAACGTGAGGTACTTGCCGCCCAGCGTATCCGCCTGCGACTGGACCTGGGCCTGGGCCGCTGCCACTTCCGGGTTATCGACTGCAGTTGTCATCGCTCGTCACTCCTACGCCAGGGTCGTGGCCGGCTCCTCGGCACACGCGCCGGCGTCAGACTGGTTGTCGTCTTCAAGAGAAAGCTCCGCCCCCGGCAACGCGCCTGCGGGCTCGTCAGACAGCTCGGCCTCTTCCGCGGCGACCACGTCGGGCGCGGGCGGCGTATACGTCGCCGACCCGGTCGTGTTGTGCAGCCCCAGCAGGCCACTCGGCTCGAGGATCAGGCCGACGCGGCCGTCGCCCAGGATCGCCGCCCCCGACACGCCGCGGATCTGCTTGAACCGCTCGCCCAGGGTCTTGATCACGACCTGCTGCTGGCCGATCAGCTCTTCGACCACCAGGGCGATCTTCTGGCCCTCGCACTGGGCGATCACCACCAGGTTCTCGCAGGGGTCGACCGGCGCGGTGTAGTTGAACAGCGCGCCCAGCTGGATCAGCGGACACAGCTCGCCGCGCACCTGCAGCATCTGGCCACGCCGCTGCACGGAGGTGATCTGCTTGCGTTCGGGCTGGAGCGACTGCTCGATCAGAATGGTCGGGATGATCAGGCGTTCGGTGCCGACGCGCACCAGCATGCCGTCGATGATCGCGAGCGTGAGCGGCAGGCGGATGCTGAACGTGCTGCCCTTGCCCTTCTCCGAGTGGATTTCGATCTTGCCGCGCAGCTGTTCTACGTTCCGCTTGACGACGTCCATGCCGACGCCGCGCCCGGAAATGTCGGTGACCTTCTCCGCGGTCGAGAAGCCGGCCTGGAGAATGAGGGCAAAGGCCTGCTGCTCGCTGAGCTGGTCGTCGGGCGTGATCAGCCCGCGTTCGATACCCTTCTCGATGAGCTTGGCCTTGTCGAGGCCCTTCCCGTCGTCCCGGATCTCGATGACGATGCTGTCGCCCTGGTGGAACGCATTGAGGTGCACGGTGCCGGTCTCGGGCTTGCCGGCCTGCCGCCGCGCGTCCGGCGCTTCCACGCCGTGATCCACTGCGTTCCGCACCAGGTGCACCAGCGGATCGGAGATCTGCTGGATGACGTTCTTGTCCAGCTCGGTCTCTTCACCGGTGATGATCAGGTCGACGTTCTTGCCGGCCTTGCGGGCGACGTCGCGCACCAGGCGGCGCATCTTCTGGAATGTCTGCCCGATAGGCACCATGCGCATGCTCATCGCGGTTTCCTGAACATCGCGCACGATCTTGGAAACCTGCGACACGTTGCGCGAGAGCTTGTCATCTTCCTGGATCTTCTCGCTCAGGCCGACCATGGCCTGGGCGATGACGAGCTCGCCGACGGCATCCACCAGCGTGTCCAGCTTGCGCGTGTCCACGCGGATCGAGCTGTCGAGCGTCCCCTTTGTGGTCTCCTGCTGCTGGGCCAGGGCGCGTTTGACCTGCACGTCGCCGGTCGCACCATTCTCCACCAGGATCTCGCCGATCTTGTGCGCGCCGCCACCATCGTCCTGCACGGACAGTGCCGCCGCCACGTCCGATTGGGCCACGTCACCGTTGTCGACCAGCACCTCGCCGAGTTTCGGCTGGTCGGGCATGGCGGGCTGGTTGTCCGGCGTCGATTCAATCCCCTTCTGCGCCCGCCGCAGCTTGTCAATGATGGCAGCAATGTCAGGCTGCGGACAAGGGCCGTCCGTAGGATTCGCCATGTACTGACGGATCTGCGCGAGCTGTGTCTTCAGCACGTCGACGGCCGAGAAGATCAGGTCGATCATGTTCGCCGTGACGGTCAACTCGCCCTTGCGCCCCAGATCGAGAATCGTCTCGATCTCATGCGTGAGATAGTTGATGTCGCGCAGGTTGAGAAACCCGGCGATGCCCTTGATCGTGTGGAACGGACGGAACAGCTCGTTGAGCTTGTCCGGGTCGGAGGCGTTGGACTCGGCGTCCAGCAGCCCCGCCTCGATCGCGTCCATGTGTTCGTTCGATTCGTCGAGAAACCCCTCGAGATGTTCGCGCTCGTCGAGGTCGATCAGCAGCGGCTCGGACACGTACGGCTCGGGTTCGTCCGCGGCGGCGGGCGGCGCAGGTTCCGGTGCGGCGGACGGGGCCGGCGCTTCCGGCGCCGTTGCCGCGGCAGCGGGCGGCGCGGGGACGGGCTCGGCAGCGGGCGCTTCGGCCACCGGCGCAGGCGCCGGTGCCGGCGTGGGGGCCGCCGTGTCTTCCGCCGCAGGCGCGCCTGCAGCCGACCCACCCTTGAGCACGGCGTCGACACGCGCTTCGAGCTGCGCGAAGTCGACCACCTGCCCCTGGGCCGCCTGCTCGATCTGCTTGATGAGGTCGGGCACCAGCGTGATGCCGCCATCTGGATCAGCCGCCTCGTCCAGGATCAGTCGCTCCAGCAGGGTCACCATGCTGCGCGCCAGCTGGACCAGCGACTCGTTGGCCGCCGGCACATCCGTCGGCGCCTCGGCCTCGGCCAGGACCTGGCCCCAGGAGTGCATTTGCGCGAGCCTGCCGAGGTCGTTCCGGTTCAGCGGTGCCGCGACCGCCTCGACCAGACCCGCAACCGCCTCTTGTACCGTCATCATGGTTACCCCACGTTGAAGGTCTGCCAGCACACCGACGTCGCTTCGCCGCCTCGATCAGCACGTTTGCGACCGGTGGCGGCGCCCCCGTTGGGACGCTGCTCGTACTCACCGGCCGGGCCACGTTTCCGGTCTCGCTGCGACATTCGGGCGCGTCCTTCCGCGCTGGTACTGAATCAGATTCACCGGTCCAACCAACTGCCGCCGGCGCAATGCCGGGGCCGGCACCACAGCGCGAATGCAGCGTGATGGAGTCCCACCACACGATGCGAACGCTGCGGCACTCACAGTCGTTATCGTTTCGCATCAGCAGGCAATTGAGTTGCACGGCCCGCGGAAATGCCCCGTCGCTGCGCCCCGCCGCGCAGCACCTGCCGGTCGTGGCGGCCGCGGCGCCAGGGTATCCGATAACATGGGCACCCCGGCGCGCCGCGCCCCCGTCGTTTCAGCATCGGTGCGCCCCCGCGCCACACCTTTCCGCCGACTCTTCCCCGCTCAGGCTCGCGCGGCGCACGAATCGTCGGCCGCGCCAGGGTCCGCGGTGGGCGCCGGCTCGGTCAGGGGATACCGTGCGCTGAGCTCGTCGACGACCCGCCCGGCATCCGCGAGCACGCGGCGGGCGCGCGCCCCGTCGTTCGTGGCGGCCGCCTCGCGCAGCTCGGCAATGTGCCGCAGCAGCTCACGACAGGCCTGCCGCAGGCCGTCGGCATCCGACGCGGTGTCCGCCACGCCGAGCAGCTGCCGCGTGTAATGTTGCCAGTCGCCCAGCTCGTCACGCAACTCGGCCCAGTCCCCACCGCGGAGTTCCTTGTCAACCGTCACCTGTTGACGCTGCACGCGCTGCAGCGCGGTGGCATAGGGCGTGTAGCGGACATGCCGGGCGGCCAGCGGCGTCGGGGATGTCGCGCACACGTCGACGCGTGCGCCAGGCTCGGGCGCCTTGGCCGACACGATTACACAGCCGCCCAACCCCGCCAACAGCGATACAAGCCCCAGCCCCCACAGCCCGACCCAGGGCGAGGGAAGAAACCTCGAGATCATTGCGTGCTCCCTGTGGTATTACCCGTGAACGGCAGGCGACCCTGCCACCCCCTGTTCGACACCGGTCCGAGAACAACGTTAGCCGCCGGCGGGCCCGCGGCATCCGGCGGCTGCGAATGTCGCAAGATGTCGCCGGAATAGCCGCGGCCCGGCCCCGGTTACGCCCTGATGAGATGCGATACTTACCGCGCTATGATCATCGCGTGCGCCAAACCCTGTCCATGGCAGTCGTTGGCGCGTTGACCCTCACCATGGTCGGATGTTCGGGGCGACCGGCGGCGCCCGGGCAGGAGCAGCCAACCGCTGCAGCCAACCCCGCCGACCCGGGAAAGGACAACATGAGCATCGAGAAAGCCACGTTCGGCGCCGGGTGTTTCTGGGGGGTCGAAGAGACGTTCCGCCAACTCGACGGCGTGGTCGAAACCGCTGTCGGCTATAGCGGCGGCACCACCGAAGACCCCGATTACCGTCAGGTCTGCAGCGGCACAACCGGCCACGCCGAGGTGGTCCACCTGCAGTTCGACCCGGACCGGATCAGCTACCAGCAGTTGCTCGACGTATTCTGGCAGTGCCACGATCCGACGCAGGTGAACCACCAGGGACCGGATGTCGGCACACAATACCGCTCCGTCATCTTCTACCACTCTCCCGAGCAGCAGGAACTGGCCGAAGCCGCGCGGCACCGGCTGACAGAGGCCGGTCGCTACACCCGGCCGATCGCAACCGCGATCGAGCCCGCCGGACCGTTCTACCGCGCGGAAGAGTACCACCAGAAGTACTTGGCCAAGCGCGGGATGTCGTCGTGCTCGCCCTGACCGGGACCGGCGCGGGCGGGGGCCGACCCGCGCACGCCGATCGACATGCCGGCCCGCGCCGCCGGATTACGGGGCCTGGCGACGCGACGCCACCGCGGCCACCGCACGAGCGGTTCCGCTAATCCCCGGCCACATGGCCTGCGCACAGCCGCGCTGTACGCCGCCGCTGGCGGGCGGCCCTTAACCTCGTTGCCTGATAGACGAACCGACGAAACCGGCCGAAGAGAGTCATGTGCGACGGTTCGCGCGGTGCGCGATGCTGCGCCCGGCGGGTCACGGGGCTCCGGCGACCGGTCGCCTGTTGGTCGGGCTCATGATGCGAACAAGGAAGAAACAGCACGCCGCCGGCGCTTCGCGCGGGCTCGATACGCTGCGTCTGACGCTGGCGCAGCAGGAAGCGCTGCTGCAACAGCTCGACGCCGAAGCCGAGAGCCGCAATGGCTCGGAGCGGCGTGTCTATGACCGCATCCGCTATCGCGGCGCGCCGATCAACGTGCTGCTGCACCAGCCCGGCGGCACGGCCGTCCGCTACGAAGTGCGGCCACACAACATCAGCCGCGGGGGCATTTCGTTCCTGCACGGCACATTCGTCTACACCGACACGCCGTGCGACATCACGCTGCGGCGGCTGACCGGTGCGTGGTCGCACATTCGCGGGCGTGTGCTGCGTTGCCGGCTGTTGACGGGCAAGGCGCACGAGGTCGCCGTGAACTTCGCCGAGCCGATCGACCTGGCCGCGTTTCTGCCCGAGGTCGCCGCCGAGCAGGCCGATGCCCCGGACGAGTTCGCCGCCCGTTACGTGGGGCGGGTGCTTTACGTGGACAGCAACGAGGCCGACCAGGCGCTGGTGACTTTCCTGGGCAGCGAGCTGGGGGTCGATATGCAGGTCGCGGTCGACGTGCCGCACGCGCTTTCCCTGACGCAGCGCACGCCGTTCGACATGGTGATTGCGCGCATCTCGGCCATGGGCGAGAACGCCGAGCTGGCAGCGGTGCTGCGCGAGCGGGGCTATGCGGGCGCGCTCATGGCGGTGGTGTCGGCGATGGACGCGGGGCACGCCGACAGCGAGCAGGCCGCATGGGCCAAGGGCTGCGACTGCGTGGTGCAGGCGCCACTGACGGCACAGCGGCTGGCGGAGGTCTTCGACGACACGCTGCCGCGGGACTGGCAGGCCGACGCGGGGCTCGAGCCGCTGTTCAGCAAGCACTGGCGGCGCGAGAACATGCGGCCGGTGATCCTGCGGTTCGTGACGCATCTCGACCAGACGGTGCGTGAGCTGCGGGACCTGCTGTTGATCGATGACCGCGAGAGCTTCCAGCGCGTCTGCTATCGCCTGATCGAATCGGCCGAGAGCTACGGCTTTGAACCGATTGGTGCGGCGTTGCGCGAACTGGCGGGGCAGGTGCGGCGGGGCCAGCGTCTGGCGGAATTCCGGCCCAAGGCGCTGGAAGTGGCCCGGTTGTGCGCGGCGGCCCGGGCGGTGCAGGGCTGAGGGCGCGGCGCGGACAGTGGGGGCGAATGAATCGGTTCATACAAGGGGTTGACGCCCGCTGCGGTTGTTTTTTCACAACCGGTTGATTTGATCCGAAAACGTCTCTAAGCTAAGCGACGCAGAACCACTTGGGGATTAGTGTAACGGTAGCACGACTGACTCTGGATCAGTTAGTCCGGGTTCGAATCCTGGATCCCCAGTTGTCACGGAGGGCCTTCGTATTGTAAGCTAGCCGTGGCGGATTCGTAGAGTCGGGCGGATTGCGAAAAGGCCTGAATCGCCCGAGAAAAGCGAATCGACGCTTGGCAAAACGCGGGCAATGCGTTATCATTCTTTGCAGTGATAACGCCCAAACCCCGGGCCGGACTGCGTCGGCGCACGTGTCCCCCCCCGCACGTCCCGACCGCCGGCCCACTTTTTTGCGCCCACCTCGCAAACGATAACCCTGCTCTCAACCGAGCCCGTGGCCGTGACGCGCGACGCCCGATTGCTGCCCTACCGGCCTATCGCTACGATGACGCGCTCAGTGGACTGGTCGCCGCGCGCCAGTGTGTCGGCGCGACGTCACCAGCCGGCAGGTGAGGCATGCCCCAGACAGCAACCGACCGCCACATTGAAAGCCTGACCCAGGAACTCGGCCACGAGATGTTCGACCGGATGCGCGGCGCGAATCCGCACATGTGGGAGTACGCGTGGTGGCAGGAGCGCGGCCTGCAGCTCTGCATGCAGGACGAGTGGTTCAAGGTGCAGGCGTTCCGCTTCATCGACGTGCTCCCCACCATGCACAGCGACATCGAGCTGGCGCGGCACCTCAAGGAGTACTTCGTCCTGCCCGAGCACGCCGGCCACGCCCCCAACGGCCACGCCCGCAACGGCAATCAGCTCCGCGAGCTCGAGCACGCCACCGCCACGCGGCGCCTGGTCGAGTTGCTCTCACGCACGATGAACTTCTCGCGGCTGGACGGCCCGCTGGCGCGGCTGTTCTGTTTCGGCGCGCGCCAGAGTGCCGCGCTGATGGCCGGCAGCTTCATCGCGGGCTCCAACGTGGTCGAGGCGGAGCGCGCAATCCGCAAGCTGCGCAATCGGCGAATGGCCTTTACCATCGACGTGCTGGGCGAGGCGGCCGTCTCGACGGCGGAGGGCGAGGCGTACCAGCAGATCTACATGGACCTGGTGCGCGAACTGCCCGATCACGCCGCCGGCTGGCCAACCGTGCCGCTGATCGACGAGGCGGACGGCAAGGCGATTCCGCGCGTCAACGTGTCGGTGAAGATGACATCGTTGTATCCGGGTTTTGACCCGATCGCGGCCGACGCCGCCAAGACGCGCGCCAAGGAGCTTCTGCGGCCGATCCTGCGCAAGGCGATGGAGCGCGGCGTGCACATTCACATCGACATGGAGCACTACGCGATCAAGGATCTCACGCTGGAGCTTTGCGAAGAGCTCTTCATGGAGGACGAGTTCCGCGATTATCCGCATTTCGGGATCGTGCTCCAGGCCTATCTCAAGGATGGGGATAAGGACGCGCAGCGCACCGTCGACTACGCCAAGCGCCGCGGTACACCGCTGTGGGTGCGGCTGGTCAAGGGGGCTTATTGGGATTCGGAAACCGTATGGGCCGCGCAGCGCCACTGGCCGGTCCCGGTGTGGGAGCAGAAGTGGCAGTCGGACGCCTGCTACGAGCGCATGACGCGCATGATGCTGGAGCACTACGAGCACGTGCACGGCGCGTTCGCCAGCCACAACGTGCGCAGCCTGGCCTACGCGATGGCGGTGCGCCGGGCCTTGGGCGTGCCCGGCTGGGCGTTCGAGCTGCAGATGCTCTATGGCATGGGCGACCCCATCAAGATCGCCGGCCTGCAGATGGGCCAGCGCTGCCGCATCTACACACCCTACGGCAACATGCTGGCGGGCATGGCCTACCTGATCCGCCGCCTGCTGGAAAACACGGCGAACGAATCGTTTCTGCGGCAGTCGTCGGACGAGTCGGCGGATGTCGACGCGCTGTTGGAAAACCCCGAAGTGACGGGGCGCTCCGCGACGCCGCCGGTCCATCCGCCGGTGGTGCGCTACGAGTTTGAGGAACCGATCATGGATCCGTTTGAGAACGTTGCGAACGCGGACTTCTCCCTCGAAGAGACCCGCCGCCAGATGCAGAGCGGCCTGGCGCAGATCCGGGCCGAGTTCGGCCGGGAGTATCCGCTGATCATCAATCACGAGCCGGTGCAGACCGAGCAGTGGGCCGAGTCGTTGAATCCCTCGCGGCCGCGGGAGGTGGTGGCGCGGGTGGCGCAGGCGGATGACGCCGCGGTCGACCGGGCCATCGCGGCCGCCGCGGCCGCATTCGCGCAGTGGAAGCAGGTACTGCCGCACGAGCGCGCGCACCTGCTGGTGCAGGTGGCGGAGCGATTGCAGCAGCGGCGCTTCGAGCTGGCGGCATTGATGGCGCTGGAGTGTGGCAAGACCTGGCGCGAGGCCGACGCGGACGTGTCCGAAGCCATCGACTACTGCAACTACTACGCCAAGGAGATGGTGCGCATCACCGAGTACGTGCGGCGGCGCGACATCGAGGGCGAGACCAACGAATACTACTATGTGCCGCGGGGCGTGGTGGCGGTGCTGAGCCCGTGGAATTTCCCGCTGGCGCTGCTCGCGAACATGACGGCAGCCGCGCTCGTCGCGGGCAACACCGTCGTGATGAAGCCGGCCAGTTCGGCCGCCGCCATCGCGGGCAAGTTCATGGATGTGATACGCGAGGTGGGCGTGCCGGCGGGCGTGGTGAACTACGTGCCGGGGCCCGGGAAGACGACGGGCGCGGCGCTCGTGCGGCACCCGGACGTCGCGATGGTGGCGTTCACCGGATCGCGCGAGGTGGGCTGCCGCGTGTACGCCCTGGCGGCCGAGCATCCGACCAGGCGACCGACGCTGAAGAAGGTCGTCGCGGAGATGGGCGGCAAGAACGCCATCATCGTCGATTCCGACGCCGATCTCGACGAGGCAATCAAGGGCATCGTGACCAGTGCGTTCTCGTACGCGGGCCAGAAATGCTCGGCGGCATCCCGCGTGATCGTGGTGGACGCGATTCACGACCGCCTGCTCGAGCGGCTGGTCGAGGCGGCGCGGTCGAAAGGGACCGGGCCGGCCGACGAGCCGACGACCGCCGTCTCGCCGCTGATCGACAAGGCGGCGTTCGAGCGGGTCAAGGCCTACATCGAAACCGGCAAGCAGGAAGGCCAGTGTGTCCTGTCGGTCGACACGAGCAGCCTGGTCGCGGAGACCGGCGGTTACTTCATCGGCCCGCACATCTTCGACGACGTCCCCGCGGACGCCCGCATCGCCCAGGAGGAGATCTTCGGCCCCGTGCTGACAATCGTCCGGGCCCGCGACATCGACGAGGCGATCCGCATCTTCAACGGCACCGACTATGCCCTGACGGGTGGCATCTTCTCGCGGAGTCCGGAGAATCTCGACCGCGCCCGGCGTGATTGTGAGTGCGGCAACTTCTACGTCAATCGGCACATCACCGGCTCGCGGGTCGACCTGCAGCCTTATGGCGGGGTGAAGATGTCGGGGTTGGGGACGAAGGCCGGCGGCCCGGACTATTTGATACAGTATTGCGAGCCGCGCACCATTACGGAGAACACCCTGCGCCGGGGCTTCGCACCCAGCGAAGAAGTGGTCGAAGCGTTAGGCTAGCCGCTACAATGAGTTAGATACGGCTTTTGCGGGCGGCGCACGCGGGGCGTCCATCCGGGGCTTGTGGGGACACCTGCGGAAGCCCATAATGATCTGCTGGGGAACGGGCGATCCGCGCCCGCAGGTCGGAACGCGTACTGAGCAGGTGATCTCATGCAGAATTGTAACATCGAACGCCGCCGCCGGATTCCACGACCCTGTATTGATCGCAGCGCTTTCACTCTGGTGGAGTTGCTGGTGGTCATCGCGATCATCGCGCTGCTGATCGGGATTCTCGTCCCGTCGCTGAGCGGCGCCCGCGACCAGGCCAAGAAGGTCAAGAGCCAGGCCACCATGAAGGGCATCGGCGACTGCCTCGAGCTCTTCCGGGCCGAAAACGAGCGCGAGCTGCGCGGCAACAACTATCCCTCGTCGGAAGCGGGCAGCGACCCGACCGAGCCGGGCGGCGAGGCCGCCGACGGCACCACGACCGCGGACCAGATCTTCGGCGCCAACTGGCTGGTGCGCTACCTGATGGGCAAGGACCTCAACGGCTATGTCGCGCGTTCATCTGTGCCGCGAAAGTACTGGAATGATGCGCCGGGTTACGAGCAGTTCGGCTGGTACGGCTCGCCGACCGACCCCAACAACCCGTTGCCGCCGGGGGCGGACGAATCCTTCCCGCGCAGCGGCCCCTACCTGCTGCCGGACGGCATTCGGCTGAAGGCGATGGAGGACCTGGCCGGCGGGCCGGCGGGCGGTAACCCCGGCGCGCTGTCGGCCATACAGGCCAAGCAGCTGGTCATCGTCGACGAATACGACATGCCGATTCTGTATTACGCGGCGAACTCCAAGCACGCGGCCCTGGCGGACTCCAACATCGCGCGCGAGGGCTCGGCCGGCACGAGTTATCCGGCGATCTACAACTTCGGCGACAACGCGATCTTCACCAGCGGCTGCACGGACGTGCTGTGCATCGAAGAGCCGTGGGATTTCGGCGCGGGCTCGCACAAGCGGCTGATCTTCCCGACGCGTTGGCAGGGCACGGACGCTCCCATCTGGCGCGACGTGATCCAGGACGAAACGAATTCGTTCCCGTATTACATCCTCAACAAGAACGTATTCGAGTCGACCGACGGCCGGTCGGTCGTCCCGTATCGGAAGGACTCGTTCCTGCTGCTCTCGCCGGGCAAGGACGGCATGTTCGGCACGCAGGACGACATCACGAATTTCGACTAGGCCCTGGCGGCCGGTCTCGAGGTGGCACAGCGGGCCCGCGATTCAGTCGAGTCGCGGGCCCGACCGCGTTACGGCGCTGTAATGGGCGCTTTGAGCGGTTAGGGTCCGCTAAATGTGGGGTTAGAAATTGGTTGATTCGGCCGAGTTCGCGAGGCTATATTGAGTAAGGGCAGGGTGCCTGCACTGACCGCAGGACGAGGGAAGGAGTTTTCCTCGCCGCTGGGATGGTCCGAAACGGGGTGCGCTGACCGAGCGTAGAGGAGATGATCATGAAGGTAAACCGGTACATCGCTGCGCGCGTCGCCCTCCTTCTGGCCGTGACGGGCAGCCTGGCTTACCTGCCCGCCGGCTCGCTGGCGGCGGATCGCACCGTGCTGTGCGAGTACTTCACGCGTAACGGGTGCAGTTATTGTGCCTACGCCGGTCCGGCGATGGATTCGATGATCGACAATCATCCCGGTACTTTCGTTGCCGTGGAGTATCACTGGCCGCTGTCACTCGACGGTTATGGCACCGTATGGGGCGACTCGCGCGGTTACAGTTTCTACCGGGTCGGCGGCACGCCCGACGCATGGTTTGACGGGCTGGTCGAGAACAGCGGCAGTTACCAGCACATCCCGTCCGACTACAACCGGTACAACAACACGTATCTTTCACGCCGCGCCGTGTCGACCGACGTGACGATCGACCTGGGCGGCATGCCACAGTCCGGCTCGACGTACACGATTCAGGCGCAGGTCTGCCTCGAGCCGTCCGGTACGGCCAAGACGATGCGCATCTACATCGTGCAGGTGCTCGACAACTGGCCCGCTTCGCCAAGCTACTCGCGCAATACGTTCAAGCAGGCGGCGGCTACCGAGGTCGTTTCGCTGAATCCCGGTGATTGTGCCACCATCACGCGCACCATGACGTTCGACAGCACCAGCATGGCGAACGCCCAAGACATCAAGATCATTGCGTGGGCCCAGGCGAACCTGAACAGCGCCCCGGCCGCCGTCTACCAGGCCGCCGAGATGGGCTGGCCGTTTCCTTCGCTCGACTGTGACGGCAACGGCATCCTCGACGACGTCGATCTGGCGGACTGCGACGGCAGCCCGTGGTGCAGCGACTGCAACAGCAACGGGATCCTCGACGTCTGCGACATCGACATGTGCGCTGGCGACCCCGCCTGTGGTGACTGCAATGGCAACGGCATTCCCGACAGTTGCGACATCGCCGGCGGCAGCAGCGCCGACTGCGACGGCAACGGCGTGCCGGACGAGTGCGACCTGGCGGCCTGCGACGGCAGCCCGTGGTGCAGTGACTGCAACAGCAACGGCGTGATCGACGCGTGCGACATCGTCGGCGGCCTGGCCGAAGACTGCGACGAGAACGGCATCCCCGATGCCTGCGATGCGGCCGACTGTGACGGCAGCCCCTGGTGCAGCGATTGCAACGGCAACGGCATCATGGACACCTGCGACATGGACAGCGGCCTGAGCGTCGACTGCAACGGCAACGGCGTGCCGGACGAGTGCGACCTGGCGGCCTGCGACGGCAGCCCGTGGTGCAGCGACTGCAACGGCAACGGCATGCTCGACGCGTGTGAGCTGGACCCGGACTACGCGGCCGCTTCCGATTTGTATTCGCCCCTCGGTGGCGTGACGCACATGTTCACCGTGTATGCGCCGCCCGACGCGCAGTCCGACGTCACGCTGGAGTTCCTGGCCTCCGGCGACCTGAACTCCGTGACGACCGAGTACGTCGACGTGGAGCTCAACGGCGTCCAGGTCGGGAGCGTCTACCAGATGGATGGCCCGTTTGCGGACTGCGCGCCGGATCAGACCAGCACCCTCGTCATCCCCGCCGCCACGTTCAACGATGCCAAGGCCGGCGGCAATGCCGCGTTTGCGATCATTCCGGCCCCGGGGATCGATGCGGCGCGGTGCGGGGATCCGGCGTTGACGTACATCCAGGTGAGCCTGGCCTACACCCGGGAGCCGACGGCGACCGACTGCAACGAAAACGCGATCCCCGACTCGTGCGACATCGACTCGGGCTACAGCCTGGATGCCAATGGCGACGGGATCCCCGACGAGTGCCAGTCGCCGCCGCCGTGCCTCGGTGACGGCAACTGTGACGGCGTGATCAACTGGCGCGACATCGACTTCTTCGTCGCGGCGCAAAACGACAACGTGTCCGCTTGGGCGGCCCTGTTCGCACCGGGGACGCCGACGTGCTCGTTCAGCAACAACGATGTCGACAGCGACGGCGTGGTGAACTGGCACGACATCGACCCGTTCGTGGCACTGCAGAACACGACGTGTCCGTGAGAGAAGTTGGCGGTCGCCGGGTGTCAGTGGGGCGGCGGCGGCTTGACGGCGGTGCGCTCGCGTGCGTCCAGTCAGTGGCCGGTGTTCCAGCTTCCCGAAGGCAACTCCACCCCGACCACGCACTGGCCATCATGGTCGGTCTGCCGGCGCACGATACGTGCGTCGGCGGCCAGATGCCAGGTATCCTCCGGCGCCAGGTCGACCGCGAGGGAAACCCGCTCGCCCAGTTGAGCAGCCTTGCGCGCGCTCAGGCGGATGCCCACGCCACCGGGAGAGATGTCGACGATCTCACAGAGCCCGCTTCGGCCGCCGGACTGCCAGCGAGCCGGACCGGAGGCGGGCACACGGATGAATCGACGACGGTCCCAGTAGCGTGTCAGCATGGTCTTGCACTCCTTGGTCAGCAGCGGCCGGTGGCCGGTCGTGCGCCATTCAAGATCATGTCGCGTGCAACCGTGTCGGCGCGGTGAGGCCCCCGAACATCCCTCGGTTGCCGTCCGCCGCGGCACGCGGTTCGCTATCAAGGTCGGTTGGCGTCGGGAGGGGGTTCAGTAGCGGCAACGCCGCGCGAACTGGCCGACATGGAAAGCAGCGCGCCCGAGAATCGCGCGTCCTGTGCGAGGCCGCGCGGGCTTTTCGAGGATGTTACGCGCGGTGCGGATTCGCACGGCGACCGGCGCTGGCGATGCCGTCCCCATAACGGGCCGATTCTGCGCATCGGACCGGGCGCCGGCCTGGTACGCTCGCAGACGGGTCGCGGCGCCACGCGACAGGCGCAACGCGACGCCCGAACGCCCGATAGGCCGCGGTGCACGTGCTAAAGCGTCTCCAGCAGCTTCTGCATCTCGTCGGCGGCGTGCCCCTCGCCGGCGCCACGGGCCGCCAGAATGCCGGCCTCGAGCGTCTGTCGCGCGGTGTCGCGCTGCTGTGTCGCGAGCTCGGCCCGGGCTTTCTGCATGTACGCCGCCACATAGTGCGGATCCAGCTCCAGCACACGGGCGAAGGTGGCGACGGCGTCGGGGTATTCCGCGCGCTGGACCTGCTCGAGACCGAGACCGTAATGCGCGAACGGATCGTTCGGCTGTGCCGCGACGAGCTTGCGGAGCTTGTCCAGGCGCGACATGACAGGGCCTGCCTTGCGCGGCGGTCGGCGCTCAGAACTTCTTCGGCTCGCATCCGCCGAAGTCATAGCCGGCGATGGTGAAGTACTCCTTGCCCAGCTCGCGCACACGCCGCACGAGCGACTGCGCCTGCTGCTGGCTGGCGAAGGGCTCGAGTGCGACGAGCGCCAGGTCCGCTGGCCGCTCGACGACGGTACACGGCACGCCGTGCGAACGCAGGTAGTCGCGGGCCTGGTCCGCCGCCGTCCGGCGCCGCTTCGGGAAGCACTGCACGCGGACGTAGTAGCGGTCGTCGCGGAACGCCGGCGGTGCGGGGGACGGATCTTCGGCGGCCGGCCCCGGCGGCTTGTCGGCTGTCGGCGGCGGATCTACGTGCGTGACAGCCTCATCGTTCAGGGGTGTCCGTATCGGCCCGACGCTGCCGCCACCCGGGCGAATGGCCGTGGAGCCGGGCTCGTCAGCCGGCGGGCGATCGGCGTCACCGCCCAACATCGCATCGAGGCTGTTGGCGTCCTGCGCGACGGGTGGCAGTGTGCTGCGCTGCCCCGCCTGGAATGAAGCGATCACGACGGCGAACAGGAGCACCGCCGCAACGGCGAGGTGCGGCCAACCCAGCACGAGATACAGCCGCCCATCGGCGAAGCGCGCACTGCGCGGGGCGTCGGTGGGCCGGGCGGGGGGGGGCGTCGCCGGGGCGGGCGCCGCACGGGGGGTCGGCTGCGGCTCGGTCGTGGGCGGCGCAGGCGATTCGGTGGTGGTGCCGCCGCGGGAGGACGGCTTCCAGGATCGTCCGCGTTGCGAGCGCGACACGACTTCGTACAGGACGGGGCGTTTCTTTCGCGGGGCCACTGCTGGTCTCCGTTCCCCGGGTGGGCTGGTTCCCTCCTTGGACCCGGGCACCCCTTGATTGTAAATGCCACGGGCGGACGCTCAACCGTCCTTTTTGCCCGGGAGGCCCAAACGCCGCGGTGCGGGCCTGGCCGCGGGCAGGCCCGGATTCGGCGTTGACCCGGGCGGGGGGCGCTGCATACTGTTGGCGGGTAGACTGCGGGCCGCTGTCCAGGAGGAATGTCGATGAACCGCCCCACCGCCCTGTTCCGCGTGCTTGTCGGCGTATTCGCCTGTGGTGCGGCCTGTGCGCAGACCCCGCCGACAACGACGCAGCCAGCAACGCGCCCGACGGCCGCGCCGGCCGACGCGGAGCCGATCATGGCCCACGTAATCGAGGTGCAGGGCGACGTGCGGCACGCACCGCTCGGGGCGGACGAGTTCAAGCCGTGCAAGGTGGGCGACGCCTATCCGCAGCGCACGGTGATTCTCACCGGCATCCGCTCGTCGGTGAAGTTCCAGATCGGGCGTGACGACACCTACACCGCCCTGCTGATCGAACCGGCCAGCAAGACGCTGATCAGCGAAGCCTACACCACCGCCAGCACCAAGCGCGTGAACATCGGCGTGGGCTATGGGCGCGTCCGCGCGGGCGTCGTCGAGGGCGGCCTGCAGAGCGACTTCACCATCGACAGCCCCGCGGCAACGCTGTCCAAGCGGGGCACGTACAACTTCGGCATGGCCTATCAGCGCCATCCCGAGCGCTTCGAGATCTTTCAGCTCGGGCCGGGCATGACGGACGCCTTCAGCAAGATCAACGGCATCAGCCGCGAGCTGCGCACGGGCGAGATGGTGACCGATGCGATGCGGCGCTGGCTGGACCAGTCAAGCATCATGCGCAACGTGCCAATCCCCGACATCCTCGGGCAGGGCGACTTCGAGGTCTCTTTCAACCACATGCGCCAGGACGGGCTGCGGGTCCTGAACCCGGAGGGCGGCTACCGCGTGCTGCTGGATCTGTCCAGCTGGCATGCCCAGCGAGCCTTCACCAGTTTCCTCGGCCAGCAGGGCTTTGCGCCGCGACCGCGCGCGACCAGCCGGCTGCGGCCGGAGGCATTCTTCGGGACCGGTCGCGGCGAAGATCTGATTCCGCTGCTGATCACGCCGAAGTCGGATCTTGTGCAGCGCGGCTACGCGGAGCCCGGCACCTACCGCATTCGCCGCGCGGCGCTGACGGCGTGGTTGCAGAATCGCCGGGGGGGCTGAAGGACGCCGCGCGGGGTTGGCTATTCTTCCTCGATGTGCGCCAGGCCGAGGCCGCCACGGAAGCCGAGACGCTCGCTCAGCCTGACCAGGGCGACATAGAGCGTGGGGAGCACGACCAGCGTAAGCAACGTGGCGAAGGCCAGGCCGAAGATGACGGCAATGGCCATGCTGCGCCACCACTGGCTGGATTCGCTGCGCGTGTTCCAGGCCATCTGGTGGAAGTCGTAGCTGACGCCGACGGCCATGGGGATCAGACCGAGGATGGTCGTGGTCGCGGTGAGCAGCACGGGGCGCAGGCGGGTGGCGCCGGCCTGGATGGCGGCGGCGACCAGGTCGAGGCCGCGGCTCTGCAGCAGCCGCGTGTAGTCGAGCAGCACAATGGCATTGTTGACGACCACGCCGGCCAGGCTGATCACGCCGACGCCGGTCATGATGATGCCGAACGGCATCGCACAGATGAGCAACCCCGCAAACACGCCGATGAGCGACAGGATGACGGTGGTCATGATGATCAGCGGCATGACGAGCGTGTTGAACTGGGCAACGAGAATCAGCACGATCAGAAACAGGGCGATGACGAACGCCCGGCTCAGGAAAGCCTGGGCTTCGTCCTGTTCCTCCTTTTCGCCGGCATAACGCACCTGGTAGCCGGCGGGCAATTCGAGGTCGACCAGTCTCTGCTGCACGTCGGCGAGCACCTCGGGTCCGAGCCGGCCCTCGGCGTCCCCGGTGAGTGTGACCACGCGTTTCTGATCGACGCGGTGGATGGTGCCGAAGCCGCCGGTGTAGCGGAAGTCGCCGAGCGAGCTCAACGGAACGGCGTCGCCGGTGGGCGTGGGCACGCGCAGGCGGAAAAGGTCCTCGATGTTCTCGCGCTGCGACTGCGGGAGGCGGACGGTGATGTCGTACTCGTCGTTGAACTGGCGGTAGGTGCCGACCTTCTGGCCGAAGACGGCGGTCTTGAGGAAGTTGCCGATCATGTAGGTATTGAGGCCCAGCAGCATGGCCCGCTTGCGGTCGACGTGAAAGGCCAGCTCGGGGCGGGTCGCTTCCAGGTCGCTGCGCAGGTTGACCAGGCCGGGGACGCTCTCGATGCGGTGCTCGATCCGCTCGCTGATCGTCTCGAGCTGGTCGAAGTCCTCGCCGATGACGTGGATCGTGACAGCGGCCCCAGTGGGTGGGCCTTCCTCCTGCTTCTCGACGCGCAGCTCGGCGCCGGCGATGTCGGCCAGCTTGTTGCGGATTTCGGCAATGACGTCGGCCGAGGGCCGCGGCCGCTCTTCATAGTCGTAGAACACGAGCGTGATGCTGGCGAGGTGCGGCCCGTTGCCGCCGCCGCTCTCGAGCGGGTTGCCGCCGCCGGCCGAGCCGACGTTCGTGATGACATGCTCGATGGTCTTGCCGACGTAGGGTTCGAGGCGCCGTTCGATGCGGCGCGCGACGCGGTCGGTCTCGCGGATGTTGGTGCCCTGGGGGAAGCGCAGGTTGATGGCGGCGCGTTTCGGGTCCACGTCGGGGAACAGCTCGACGCCGTGGTCCATCTTGCCATAGACCATGGCGAGCGCGACCAGCAGCAGCACCGCCATGACGAGCGTGGTGAAGCGGTGCCGCAGGGCCCCGGTCAGCAGGCGGCGATAGGTGCGAATGACCGGGCCTTCCTCGTCGGCCTTGCGCAGCCTGCCTCGCACGAGCACCGAGCTGATGGTGGGACTGATCACCAGGGCCACGAACAGCGAGCTGATGAGCGTGACGATCAGGGTGATGGGCAGGTACTTCATGAAGCCGCCCATGATGCCCGGCCAGAAGATCATCGGGGCGAACGCCGCCACCGTCGTCGCCGTCGAAGTGATGACCGGCCAGGCGACCTCGCTCGTACCGACCATCGCGGCGCGGATGCGGCGCCCGCTGAGCTGGTAGTGGCGGTAGATGTTCTCGACGATGACGATGGCGTTGTCGACCAGCATGCCGAGCGCCATGATCAACGAGAACAGCACGACCATGTTCAGTGTGTACCCCAGCAGTTGCAGCACGGTCACGCTCAGCAGCATGCTCAGCGGAATCGCCAGCGCGACGATCGAGCTGGCGCGCCAGCCGAGGAAGATCAGCAACACGACCGACACGAGGATCATCCCGGAGAGCATGTTGTTCTCCAGGTCCTTGACCATCATGCGGATGTCCTTCGACTGGTCCATGATGACGTCGATCGCGACCCCCTTGGGCACGCGCTGCCGCGCCGCGTCCAGCACGTACTTCACCCCGTCGGCCACCTGGATGATGTTCTCGCCGGTGCGCTTCTGCACCGCCAGCGTGATGCTGGGCTCGTGGTTCAGCCGCGCGTAGTTGGCGCGGTCCTTGAACGTGTCGCGCACCTCGGCAACGTCGGTCAGGCGGATCTGCTTGCCGTCGCGCACGGCGATGACCAAATCGTTGACCTCGCCCGGCTCGATGAACTCGGCCGGCACGCGGACGTTGAACTTGGTCCCTTCGGTCTCGAGCCCGCCGGCGGAGACGTTGACATTCTCGGCCGGCACGAGCCCCACGACCTCGGACACGGTCAGGTCATAGACCGCCAGCTTGTCGGGGTCGACCTCGAGCCGAATCTCCCGCTCGAGCGCGCCCTGGACGTCACAATCGAGCACGCCCGGCAGCGACTCGATCAGTTCCTCCAGGTCGTCCGCCAGCGCCTTGAGCCGCACGGGCGAAACATCGCCCGAGAGCGTGGCGATCACGACCGGGAAGTCGGCAAAGCTGATCTCGGTGATGGTCGGTTCTTCGGCCTCCTCGGGCAGCTCGGCCTCGGCGAGGTCGACCTTGTCGCGGACGTATTGCAGCGCGTCGTCGATGTCGATATCGGGCATGAACTCGATCGTGATGTGCGACATGCCCTCGATGCTGACCGAGCGGATCTCCTTGACACCCTTCAGGCCGGCGAGCTCCTTCTCGATCTTGATGGTCACGGCCGACTCGACGTCCTCGGGCGAGACGCCTTCGTAGACCGTCGACACGATGATGAACGGCACGGGAATATCGGGGGCCGCCTCGCGCGGCAATGTGATGTAGCTGTAGACGCCGAAGGTGATGATCACCACGACCAGCACGCCGACCGTGGTGCGGTTCCGGATGGCGGTATCGGAGAGGATCACGGGGGTGCTACTGCTCCAGGGCCAGCTCTTCGACGACGTTGACCGGCTGCTCGGGGCCGACGTAGCGATGGCCGACGACGATCAACTCGTCGTCCGGGGCAAGACCGCTCAATACATGCACACTGCGGCCCTTGACCATGCCGAGCTCGACGGGGCGCCGCTCGGCGCGCTGCTGCTCGTCGACCACATACACCACGCGGCCGACCTCGAGCGGGATCACGCTGCCCAGCGGCACCATGATGACATCCTCGAGCACACGCCGCGTGAGGCGCGCCTTGACGATCTGACCACTGCGCAGGATGTGTTCCTCGTTGTCGATCGTGATCTCGAGCCGCGAGGTGCGCGTCTGCGGATCCGCCAGCTCGCCGATGTAGGTGATCGTACCGGTCAGCGAGCGCTCCGCGGGCACGGCGATGAGCACCTCCGCCGGCTCGCCGACCTCCATGAAATGCACATCGCGCTCGGGCACGTCGACGGCCACCTTTACCCGTTCGATGTTCACGATCTCCGCAACGACCGTCCCCGGCGTGGCGTACTCCCCGATCTCCATCGGCAGTCGGTTCAGGATGCCGCCGGTGGGCGCGTAGATCGTCGTGCGATCCAGTTGCTGGCGCGCCTCGGCCAGGACGGCCTTGCTGATCTCCAGGCGCGTGCGGGCGTCATCGAGCTCGGTCTGCGACGTCGCGCCGCGCTCGAAGAGGCCCTGCAGCCGGCGAAATTCGCGCTGGTCGTACTCGAACTGCGACCGGGCCTGTTCGAACTGGGCCTGGAGCAGGTCCTTGTTGAGATAGACGATCGGCGCGCCGGCCGCGACCGGCTCGCCCTCGTCGAGCACGGAGCCCGCGGGAAAGGTCTGGCCGCGCCAGGTGACCGTCTGCTGGCGTTCCGCGAAACGCTCAACGCGGCCGGCCACTTCGGCGGCCACCTCGACGACCGCTTCGGGCTCGACCACCGCCGAGACGATGACCGTGTCCGCCAGCTCGGGCTGCGGCGCCACGCGCCAGGTCTTGACGTTGACCGCAGGCGGCGGGGTCTCCGCGACCGTTACCTCGTTGGCCGGCATCTGGGCCACCAGCCCGACCACCACGAGCCCCGCGACCACCACGCCGGCAGGCACCAGCCGGCTCAACCAGCGGCGGCGCGGCGGGGTCTTCATAGCGGCGTCGGGCGATGTTTCGTCGGTACCCATGGGTGAAGCATTCGGTGTCGGGGTCTTCGCAGCGTCGAGCCCGCTATTGTCCGCGGTCCGCCGTGCCAAAGCAAGGCCCTCTGACACTTCGTTACAATCGCCCGTGGCGCTTACAGACTGCGAACTCGTTTCTAAATGCACTATTCGCCACTCGCGTTATCCTATCGCATGGAGGACAATGCCATGATCGGGCCCGCCACCATCACGGTGCTGCTGCTCGCCGGCGTCCTGCTGGTTGTCGGCGCGATCGTGCTCGGCAGCAGCAGCCGACCGGGCCGGCCCTGCGCCCCGCGGCGCGCCGCGGGCGCTGCCGACCGCTGCCCGCAGTGTCATGGTACGAACCCGGGCCGGGCGCAGTTCTGTGCCCACTGTGGTACGCGACTGATCAATAACGACGCCGAGCCGTCCAACACGGAGAACTGACCATGGCGATTACCCCCCCACCGCCCGACGAAGGGCGGCCCTATCGACGAGCGGCCACGCCGTCGAAACGACCGCCGGTGGCCCTGCTCGGCTGGCTGGCCGTCATTCCCGTCCTGCTGCTTGTCGGGATGGGGTACTACTGGTTCGTCCAGCGGGTCGAGGTGCCGGCGGGCAAGGTGCTGGTGCTGGTGCGCAAGGTCGGCGAGCCGTTGCCGTCAACCATGCCGGACGGTTCGCCAGTGCCGGAGACCGTGCGGACGCAAACGGTGCTGTACCCCGCATTGCTGGAAGCCCTGGGAGAATCCCCGGATTCGACGCGCTACAAGGGCATTCAGTACGAGGTGCTGCCCGAGGGGCGCTACTTCTACGATCCGCTGTTCTGGGAGCGGCAGGTCCACCCCGCCGTCGTGATCGGGCAGGACGAAATCGGCGTACGCGTGCGCCTCTACGGCCAGCCGCTGCCGCCGGGCAAGATCGTCGCGACCGAGGAGCACGAGCGCGGCCCGCTGAAGGACGTGCTGATGCCGGAGCGCTACAACATCAACCCTTACGCCTACCAGGTGAGGCGGGTCAAGCCGGTCATCGTCAAGCCAGGCTTCGTCGGCGTCCAGCGGCTGCTGCACGGGACGGAGCCCGACAACCCCAACGACTGGACGGTGCAGCCGGGCGAGCGCGGTGTGCAACCGAACGTGCTGCCGGCCGGCACCTACTACAACAACCCCTTCGTACGCCAGATCACGCCGATTGACGTGCGCAGCAAGACGCTCGACCTGCGGCAGGACGAGGCGATCCGCTTCCCCTCGGCCGACAGCTTCGAGATCATCGTCGAAGCAACGGTGGAGTACGCCATCAGCCAGGACATGGCGCCCTACGTCATGGTGGCGATCGGCGAGCACGAGGACATCGAGAAGAAGCTGATCCTGCCGTACGCCCGCTCGCTGTCGCGGATCGAGGGGTCGAAGCTGCTGGCCAAGGAGTTCATCTCGGGCGAGACGCGGCTGCGCTTCCAGAACGCGTTCTTTGACGGGTTGCGCGACCAGTGCGCCAAGCAGGGCATCGAGGTGCGCGCCGCCCTGATCCGGCGAATCGAACCGCCCGCAGCCATCGCCGACCCGATCAGCGAACGGCAACTCGCCGACCAGCAGATCAACAAATACCGCAACGACCAGCGCGTGGCCCAGGCCGAGGCCGAACTCGTCAAGGAACAGGAAATGCAGAGCCAGAACAAGCTCATGGGCGAAGCCGACCGTGAGGTGGTCACGCTGGTCAAGGCCGCCGAGCAACGCAAGGCGGTCGCGCTGACCGAGGCGCAGAAACGGCTGGAGGTCGCGCGGCTCAACCTGGAAGCCGCCAAGGAGCAGGCAGCCGCCAAGACGGCCCGCGGCGAAGCCGAGGCGGACGTGATCACCCTCAATTACAAGGCCGAAGCGGAACCGCTGGCGGATGCGATTCGCGCCTTCGGCGGCGGCGAGACCTACGCGCAGTACTTCTTCTATCAGCAGCTCGCGCCGGCGCTGCGGTCGGTGCTGGCCAGCACGGACGGACCGTTTGCGGAGATCTTCACATCCCTCTCGCGCAGCGTGCCGACCGAACCCCCCGCCACGACGCAAGGAGAAACGCCATGACGATCAGCCGAATCATCAGTGCCGTGGTGGGTCTGGTCCTGATCCTGGCTGCGGCCGGTCTGTCGTTTGCCTGGACAATGTGCCGGGCCTACGTCGCGCCGGACGAGGTGCTGGTGCTCATCCGCAAGACCGGCGAAGAGATGCCGCCCGGGCAGACCATCGCCGAGCCCGGCCAGCAGGGCATCCAGCGGGAGGCGCTCGGTCCCGGGCGCTACTTCTTCAACCCGCTCAAGTGGGAATGGGAGACCCATCCGGTCACCGAAATCCCCGCCGGCGACCCGGCCACCTGGCAGGTCATCTGGCAGGCCGGCCAGCCGGACTACGCCATTCCCGAGACGGCGGGCGAGTGGCCGCAGGTCGGCATCGTCATCAGCCGGGCCGGCAAGGAATGGCCGCACGAGAGCGAGGTCGTCGATCCGGGCTACCGCGGTATTCAGCGGGCGGTGCTCACGCCCGGCACGTATCGCCTGAATCCGCATGCCTACGAGATCGAGCTCGAACCGGCGGTGGTCGTGCCGCTGGGCTGCGTGGGCATCGTGACTTCGCAGCTGGGCGACATGCCCGGCTTCGAGACGATCGAGGAAGTCAGCATCGGCCCCGATGGGCAACCCGTCAAAGGCCGCACCAAGCGCGTGCAGAAGCTGGCCGAAGAAGGTCAGCGCGGCGTGCTGCGCAACGTGTTGCAGCCGGGCATCTACTACCTCAATCCCAAGGTGTACAAGGTCGACATCGTACAGATCGGCTACAACGAGTTGTCACAGCTCCGCACCGGGGACCTCAGTACGAACATCTACTTCCCGTCGGCCGACGCCTTCACCATCGAGGTCGAGGTCACCGTGGTCTGGGGGCGGCATCCGCAGCACACGCCGGAGATGATCAGCCGCTTCGGCGACCTGGCGGAGATTCGCGAGATCATCCTGGGGCAGATCCGGTCGATCTGTCGCGTGACGGGCTCGACCTACCAGAGCACGGACTTCATCCAGGGTGACAAGCGCGAGGAGTACCAGAAGGCCGTCACCGAGACGCTGCAACGCGTCTGTCGCGAACGGAACATCGAGATCCTGATCGCGCTGATCCAGAACATCGAAGTTCGCGGCGGTTCGACCAGCGGCGCCGAAAAGCTCGATTTGAAACAGACGATCCAGCGCGGGTTCATCGCCGTCGAAGAGGAGGAGACCAAGCAGAAGGAGCGCGAGACTGCCAAAGTGCGGGCCGAGCTGGAAACCGCCAAGGCGCAGATCGAGGTCGCCCGTGAAGAGATCAAGGGCGACACGCGAAAGAAGGTGGCGCAGATCAAGGCGGAGGGCGAGAAGCAGGCCGAGAAGATCGACGCCGAGCGGGATCTGGAGGTCGCCAAGATCGAGCGACAGATCGCGGACCTGGAGGCGGCGATCGCGCTGACGCTGGGGACGGCCGAGGCCGACGTGGAGCGAATGAAGAACCAGGCCGACGCCGACGGGCGCAAGCTGATGGTGCAGGCGTTCGGTACGGGCCACGCGTACAACCTGTACACGTTTGCACAGTCCTTCGCGCCGGACAGCATCCGCCTGATCTTCGCCGGCGATGGGACGTTCTGGACGGACCTGACGCGGCTGCAGGATGTCGCTGACCTGGAATTGCTGCGCTCGGCGAATGACGAGGCGGAGAAGAACGAGTAGTGCTCAACTGCATAGGCGTGTGCGTCCCGTCCGGACCCCGCCCACAACCCAGCGGCTGGGGTCCGGCGCCCCTGCCTTGCGGCAGGGGTTTGGCACCTGCGGGGGCGGGCGTGCCTTAAGCACCCCGGGGGTGACACCGATATTTCCAGCGGCAGCGCCAGCCGGAATCGGACTTTCCCGCGCCCTGGCGGGCAGGGTTCGGTCGCTGTGAGCACCCACGCGCGGGACCCGCCGATGCTCTTCAACTCGTACGTCTTCCCGGTCTTCTTCCTGGCCGTCTACGCGGCGTACGTGCTGCTGCGCCGGCGGTGGCGCTGGCAGAACCGCCTGCTGCTGGTGGCCAGCTACGTGTTTTATGGGTACTGGGATTGGCGCTTCCTGTCGCTGCTGGCGCTCTCCACCATCATCGATTACAACGTCGGCCGCTGGCTCGGCCAGACCGAGCAGCCGCGGCGGCGGCGCTGGCTCCTGGCGGCGTCGGTCGTGTCGAACCTCGGCATCCTCGCCACCTTCAAGTACTTCAACTTCTTCGCCGAGAGCTTCGCCCAATGCCTGGCTGCCGTCGGCTTCGCGGCGGACTACGCCACGCTCAACATCGTCCTGCCGGTCGGCATCTCGTTCTATACCTTCCAGACGCTGAGCTACACGATCGACGTCTATCGACGAAAGCTGGAACCCTGTCGGCGGCTGGAGAACCTGGCTCTGTTCGTGGCGTTCTTCCCGCAGCTCGTGGCCGGGCCAATCGAGCGAGCCGGCCGGCTGCTGCCGCAAATCACCCAGCCGCGACGGGTTACAGCGACGCGCATCGACGCGGGGCTGGCGCTGATCATCTGGGGCTACTTCAAGAAAGTGGTGGTGGCGGACAATATCGCTGTCGTCGCCGACGCGGTGTTCAACAACTATCACGACCACGCCGGGCTCGACCTGGTTATCGGAGCTTTGGCGTTCACCGTGCAAATCTACGGCGATTTCTCGGGTTACAGCGATATCGCCCGCGGGACGGCGAAGCTGCTGGGGTTCGACCTCTGCCTCAACTTCCGCCTGCCGTACTTCGCGGTCAGCCCGAGCGATTTCTGGCGCCGCTGGCACATCTCGCTGTCGTCGTGGCTGCGCGACTACCTGTACATCCCATTGGGCGGTAATCGCGGTGGGCGGCTGCGCACGGCACGCAACCTGATGCTGACGATGATGCTCGGCGGCCTGTGGCACGGGGCGGCGTGGAACTTCGTGTTGTGGGGGGTGTACCACGGTGCCATTCTGGTGATCTATCGTGCCGCGGGGGACGGCCGCCGCAGCTGGCAGCCCGATGTCCAGTCGCCGTTCGCCTGGCAGCGTCTGCCGGCAATGGTGCTGATGTTCGTCCTGACGGTGTTCGGCTGGGTGCTGTTCCGCTCTTCGTCGGCGGCCCAGATCGCGCACTTCGTCACGCACGCAGGCTTCGGCGCTTCGGCACAGAGTGCGGCTCTCGCGTTCGACCTGGCGTACTTCGCGACACCGCTGCTGCTGGTGCAGATCTTCCAGCAGGCGACGCGCCGGCTGACGTGGCTGGCGGGATGGCCCGTCGTGCCACGGGCTGTGGCCTATGCGGTGCTTCTGGGGGCGATTGCGGTTTTCGGCGTTCGCGACCAGGTCGAGTTCATCTACTTCCAGTTCTGACGATGACGACGAAGCCCCCACCCGCCGCTGATCGCTTCCTGCCGCAGGAGGTCCCTGTCCCGCGGACGGGGTCGCAGGTGTGGACAACGCTGCTGCTGACGGGCGCGCTGGTGGTCGCGCTCAACTTCGCCTGCCTGGCGTACCTGCGACAGCACCCGCAGAACCTGGGCTACGCGGCGGCACAGCACAAGTGGCGGCTGCTGCGCGATCTCAATACGCCAGTGGATTGGCTGATCCTGGGGGATTCGAGCGGATTGTGCGGGGTGGACCCGGTGCTGGTCGGCGAGCGGCTGGGGGGCCGGGCGCTGAACCTGTGCACGCTGGGGGCGTACGCCGCCGTCGACGACGTGTGGATGCTCGAGGAATACCTGCGGCGTTTTCCGCCGCCGCGGGCGGTGGTGCTGGTGCACGTGTACGACGTGTGGCACCGCTCGCTGCACCGTCCGATGTTGACGCCGATACCGGCCGACCGCTTCGCCAACTCGGCGGTGCAGCCGGTGTGCGCGCGGGGGGTGCGCAATCAGTTTCGGCTGTGGCTGTATCGCTATGCGCCGCTCGATTCGCAGACCAAGAGCCTGCGGACGCTGTTTCGCGGGCAGTTGTCGCGGGCGGACCCGGTGGCGCGGGCGGTGCGTGCCTACCCGACGGGGTTCATGCCGATCGTGGAGCCTGATGCGGCGAACGTGGCGGCGGACTGTGCCGCGCACCTGGCGTTCCTGGAGCGCCGGCCGCGCCCGCGCTTGTCGGAGGACAACCGCGCGGCGCTGCAGCGGCTGTGCGAACTCGCGGACGAGCACGCGCTGCCGGTGGTGATCGTCAACAGTCCGGTGTACGAGGCGTTGTGGGAAGCGCCGGCGTTTCAGCGTTACTTCCGCCAGATCCCGCCAATGCTGCGTGAAGCGACCGCGGCCTCGCCGCTGGTGCAGGTCGCCGTCGACGCGCCGCCCACGTTCTCGCAGGCACTCATGCAGAACGTGGATCACGTGACCGAGCCGGCGGCGGCGGTGTTCGGCACCGTGGTGAGTGAGCGCGTGCGGGCGCTGGCGGCCACGCTGGCGGCACGACACGCGGCGCCGGAGGACTCCGGGGGCCCCGGCGCCCTTCCCGGACGCCGCGATCCCTGATCTCTGAACCGCGATCGCGGCGCTACGGGCAGGTCGTGTTCATCAGGGACACGAAGCCGTCGATGTCGCGCCAGGTAACGGTGCCGTCGGGCGTCGCGATGCCCTGGTGCCCGCCGACGTCCATGTTGGAGAACGGGCAGGTCGGCGGCTCGCCGTAGCGCTGCATGTGCATGTCATGCCAGGCGGACTCGTTGTCGTTCTGGGCGGCGACGAAGAAGTCGATGTCGCGCCAGTCGACGCTGCCGTTGCAGTTGGCATCGCCCTTGCACTCGGGGCTGGTCTCGCAGGCGTCGCCGACGCCGTCCTCGTCACTGTCTTCCTGACCCGGGTTGTGGACGTTCGGGCAGTTGTCGCATACGTCACCCCAACCGTCGCCGTCACCATCGGCCTGGTCTTCGTTGGCGTCGTCCGGGCAGTTGTCGCAGACGTCGCCCACGTTGTCGCTGTCGCCGTCGAGCTGCTCCGGGTTGGCATCGTCGGGACAGTTGTCACAGGCGTCGCCCCAGTCGTCGCCGTCGCTGTTCGCCTGGTCTTCGTTGGCGTCGTCCGGGCAGTTGTCGCAGACGTCGCCCACGTTGTCGCTGTCGCCGTCGAGCTGCTCCGGGTTGGCATCGTCGGGACAGTTGTCACAGGCGTCGCCCCAGTCGTCGCCGTCGCTGTTCGCCTGGTCTTCGTTGGCGTCGTCCGGGCAGTTGTCGCAGACGTCGCCGACGTTGTCGCTGTCGCCGTCGAGCTGCTGCGGGTTGGCATCGTCGGGACAGTTGTCACAGGCGTCGCCCCAGTCGTCGCCATCGCCGTCGGCCTGGTCTTCGTTGGCGTCGTCCGGGCAGTTGTCGCAGACGTCGCCCACGTTGTCGCTGTCGCCGTCGAGCTGCTGCGGGTTGGCGTCATCGGGGCAGTTGTCACAGGCGTCGCCCCAGTCGTCGCCATCGCCGTCGGCCTGGGTCGGGTTGCTGTTGTTGGGGCAGTTGTCGCAGGCATCGCCGAACGCGTCCGTGTCGGAATTGGCCTGGTCGTTGTTGGCATCGTCCGGACAGTTGTCACACAGATCACCGACGTCGTCGTCGTCAGCGTCCTCCTGGCCCGGGTTGGCATCGTCGGGACAGTTGTCGCAGGCGTTGCCGAGCTGGTCGCTGTCGTTGTCGAACTGGTTCGGGTTGCTGTCGGTCGGGCAGTTGTCGCAGACGTCTCCCCAGGTGTCGTCGTCGAAGTCTTCCTGGTTGGGGTTGTACGACGTGAAGCAATTGTCACAGACGTTGCCGACGCCGTCGCTGTCGAAGTCGCTCTGGTCCGTGTTGAAGATCTCCGGGCAGTTGTCGCAGATATTGCCGACACCATCGCCGTCCGTATCGGTCTGTTCCGGGTTATCGTCTTCCGGGCAGTTGTCGCACGCGTCGCCGACCGTGTCCTCGTCGTCGTCGAGCTGATCGGGGTTGTAGGTTTCGGGGCAGTTGTCCTCGTCATCCGGGACACCGTCGCCGTCGAAATCGTCGGCCGCCTCGCAGGTCCACAAGGCCAGGTCGCCGTCGAACGTGCTGCCACCGGCGACCAACAGCCCCGGCCCCTCGAGATGATCATACTGCTCGTCGATGGGCAGCATGTCGTAAACCGGCTCCGGACGTCCGGCACCGATGGCATACCAGGCGCCATCCTCCCAGCGCGCGATGCGATTGGCGGCGATGCCGCCGGCATTCAGGAACGTGCCGCCGGCGAAGAGCTCGGCCTCGAGCGGGCCGCTACCGTCGACGTCGGCGGACTGCAGGCTCAGGACCGTCCCGTCGGTGCCCGTGCCGAGCCCGGACCAACTGGCCCCGTTCCAGCAGGCAATGCCGTTGGCATCGAGAATCATGCCGGCGCGATCGAAGCGGCCGCCGATGTACAGATTGCCTTCATGAACGGCCAGGGCATGCACGATGTCGTCGACGCCCTTGAGCACATCGGTGCCGACCACGCTCCAGCTGAAACCGTCCCAGCGCGCGATGTACGACGGGCTGGGGCCGCCCCCGATGAAACCACCGCCGGCGTACAGTGTCGGCACGCCGTCGCCGTCCTCGTCATAGCCGATCAGCGCATTGACGGAGTTGTTCAGCTCGGGCGAATTCGGCAAGGCGGAGAAACGCACGTAGCCGTACGCTGAATCGTAGCCCCACGCGGCCACGCGCTCGGCGCTGAATCCGCCGGCGGATCCGAACAGGCCGCCGACGTAGAGCTTGGGCGGGTCGAAGCCAAAGCCGTCGAGGTCGGCGACGGTCATGGTATAGGCGGCGGCATCAAGGCCGTTGTTGATGCCGAAGCCCAATGAGTTCCAGGTATAGCCGGACCAGGCGGCGATGCGGCGGGCACCGATGCGACCGGCGTTGAGAAAGCTGCCGCAGGCGTAGAGCTTGGGAGGGTTGCTGCTCTCGCCGTCGTCGTCAAAGACCTCGAGGTCGGTCACGGGGCCGCTGGTGCCGCCGTCCATGCGGAGCCAGGTGCTGCCGTCCCAGCCGGCGATGTTGTAATACACGGCGCTGTTGAAGGTGAAGGTGAAATCACCGCCGATGTAGAGGACAGGCGGGTCCGGTCCGTCCCCGTCGCGATCGAAGATCTCGGCCGCCGTGATGGCCCCGTTGAAATCCGCGGGGAGCGGAACGGGCTGGGCCCATTCGCAGTCCTGGGCCGTGGCGTGCGCGGCGACGATCAGCAGGGTGGCGATCAGCGCGGCAGACACAGCGCGTCGTGTCATCGCTCTTTCCTCCTCGGGGCGACACCGGTCGCGTCGGATCAAGTGGTACGTGGGCGAAGGAGAAGTGTCATGACGTCCGAAAAAAGGGACCGTGGCAGGGAGAGACGGAACGCGGTTGCCCCACCTTTTGCTCGACACCCACTTCGCTGCCGCGATTGAGAAACCAGACAAGGATGTTCACAATCGCAGCGTTGCCGTATTTTATGCGAAACACAGCGCCCAGTCCAGCCAAAAACAACGACCGGACTGGGCGCCCCCTCCACTGGGGTGTTACTTCTTGTCTTTGTTCTTGTCGCGCTGCAAGAGCGTTTCGAGCGTTGCCAGCCGCTGCTCCAGCGAACTCAACTGCTGCTGCAGCGTGTTGATCTGCGCTTGCTGCTGCTCAATCTCCTGACGCTGCTCGTCGACGACCTTGTTCAGGCCCTTGATGGCAGCCAGCGCCACACCGTCCACATCGGCGGTGGCCAGCGTCAGGTTGTCGTAACCCACGCCGAACGCCGCGAAGAAGTCCTGCGCCATCGGGCCCATGTGGCGGATTTCCGGATCCTCATCGGCGTAGTTCCAGGTGAGGATCGGCAGCGTGTCGAGCTTGGTGAGCACGTCTTCCTCGTTGACCGGCACGAAGTTCTCCTTGCCGTTGCGGTCGGACGAGTTGACCCACATGCCGCCCAGGCTCAGGAACGCGCCGGTGGACGAGTACATCAACGTGCCCATCCAGTCACGAATCTGGATGAAGCGGCCGTTGCCGATGTCGAGTACGTGACCGCCGCGGGCGCGAACACGGAACTCGTTCTCGCGCTCCGAAGCGTAGCCGGTGTCGTCCGCCGAGTCGGACCACACGAAGCTGCCCTGGTGCATGGCCGCGGCACGACGCCCCGCCGCGAAGCTGTAGGCGCCATCGGCAGTGTTATCGGCGCCGCCCGGCACCGTCGCCGCGACGCCGGCCGCGATGTTGCCCGTACCGCCGCCAACCGTACCCAGGTCGGCAGTGACGAGGTTCGGCCCGTTGTTGCCGAAATCGTCCTCGGCCATACCACCGCCGGCGATCGTTCCGCCCGAGATGCCGTCGGCGACGGCGTTCTCCTCGAAGCCGTTGATCAGGTTCGGGCTCATGAAGCTGGGCTCGATGCGCACGGCGCGCAGGCCGCCGACGACGAACTCGATCGCCGCGTCGGTGAGCGTGCCGAGCACCTCGGTGTCCACGGTGTTATTGCCGCCGAGCTTCCAGAAGGCACCTTCGAGGACGGCGCCACCCTGGCAATCCCAGGCGTCGACGAGCCCGTCGTTGTTGATGTCTTCTTCAGGGTCGGCGATGTTGTCACCGTCGAGGTCCCAGCAGTTCAGGCCGGGGGAACCGTCTTCGCCATCAACACCGTCATCGCCGTCGGTGCCGTCGGCGCCGGGATCGCCCGGCGGCCCCTGGCAGTCATAGGCGTCGACGAAGCCGTCACCGTTGATGTCTTCTTCGGGGTCGGCGATGTTGTCGCCGTCGAGGTCCCAGCAGTTCAGGCCGGGGGCGCCGTCGGTGCCGTCAATGCCATCGGCGCCGTCCGTGCCGTCACTGCCGTCTTCGCCGTGGCAGTCGAAGGCATCGAAGAAGCCATCGCCGTTGATGTCTTCCTCGGGATCGGCAATGCCGTCGCCGTCGAGGTCCCAGCAGTCGAGGCCCGGCTCGCCCCGCGGGCCCTGCTCGCCGCGGCAATCGAGGGCGTCGTAGTTGCCGTCGTTGTTGATGTCTTCCTCGGGGTCGCCGGTGCCGTTCATGTTGAGGTCCCAGCACGGCAGGCCCTGGGGCCCGGGCAGATTCTGGCAGTCGAAGGCGTTGTAGCTGCCGTCGCCATTGATGTCTTCCTCCGGGTCGCCGACGCGGTTGGCGTTGAGGTCCCAGCAGGAGATGCCGGGGGTGCCGTCCTCACCATCCGCACCGTCTTCGCCCGGCGGGCCCTGCTCACCCGGCGGGCCTTGCTCGCCGGGCAGCCCGGGGTCACCGGGGTCACCGGGATCACCGGGATCACCCTCGGGGCCCTGCGGACCAGCGGGTCCCTGGGGACCGCTAGGCCCCTGTGGACCGGGCGGCCCCTGGACGCCGCCCGTGCCGTCGCTCCCGTCGGTGCCGTCAGACCCGCTGCCGTCGTTACCGTCGGTGCCGTCCGTGCCATCGGTGCCCGGACGGAACTGCCCGAAGAGGAAGAACTCGTCGGGGGCGTTGGGGTCGTTGCTCGTGCCCGGGCAGCCACCGCTGACCATCGCGATCGCGACCGCGACGACCAGCAGGGGCACCCACTGTCGATTCGGTTTACCATTCCTTGTGAACATTGTCGCAGCTCCTTTCCCTGGCCGGTTCATGCCTGCATAGAGAGTCTGTCCGCGACGTCGGCGCGTCCCGAACGCACGGGTGCCGCGGCGAAGTCCGGCGGTTTCACGCGAACACGGATTGTGGCCAAGCTGAAAGGTACGAGTCGGAAGTGCGCTTCGGTTTCCCCTCCGGAGCGCTTGCCGAGCGTCCTCTTGGCCCGCGATTAAGCCTCGTTCAAATACGTCTCCTGGGCCGCCATTGTATCAAATCGCACGCTCACTTCGTTCCGCGAGCGTCATCCGCGTGTAATTCCGTACACCAGAGCATGAGACCGGCGTCGAGCACCGTTTCGGCGTGCTCGGGGTTGGTGGCCGTCACGCCCCCGCCGGCAACCACGGCGTCGAGCACGCCGTCGCCGTTGACGTCACCCAGTTGGGCGCCCCAGGGCTGGGCGAGCCTGGAGGCGGGCAGGCCGGTGTTCTCGGCGTACGCGAACTTGCCGGTGCCGTCGCCCAACAGCAGGAAAACGCCGAAGACATGGCCGCGTTCCTGGCCCATGCGTCCGGAAACAAGTACATCGAGGTGGCCGTCGTGGTCCACATCACCGACGGCCACCCCTTCGGCCCCACCAAGCAGTTTCGGGAAGATGTCCGGCAGCTTCTGCCAGTACTCGTCGGGCCGCTGGAGGTAGACCTCCGGGCCGTCGAAGTGGTTGCCCGTGATGATGTCCGGTAACCCGTCCTCGTTCACATCGCCAATGGCCAGGCCGCGGTAGATGCCGCCGATCATTGGCTCCGGCAGGCCGTCGTGTGATGGTCGGAACTGCAGGGGGCCGGTGCCGAACCAGACGCGCGGGCCCTCCTCGCAGTTGGCCACGATGTCGAGGTGGCCGTCGTTGTTGAGGTCGAGGGCGCGGATCCGCAGGGCCCAGCGGTCGATATATACCTCGGGCAGGCTGCGGTAAGTCCAGTTCGCGCCGGTGCCGTCCCCCAGGTAGAACTGGATGCCGCCCTTGTCGCACGCGCCGGCAACGAGGTCGAGGTGGCCGTCACCGTCGAAGTCGGCGATGTCGACGCACTCGTGCCCCTTGTAGTCCGACTGGATCGCGCCGCGCGGCAGTTCGTCGCGCGCGGGCGGCGGCGGGTTCAGTGCTTCGGTGATCATGGTCCAGCGGCCGGTGCCGTCACCGAGATAGACGAACAGGCCCTGGCAATGATCGGCGACCGCGAGGTCGAGCGCCCCGTCTTCGTTGAGGTCGCCGAACGCGACGCCGCCGCCACAGGACAGGTCGTCAAAGGCCAGCCCTTCGTCGGCGGGGGTCCAGGTGCCATCACCGTTGCCGATCCAGGCGCCGGGGCCGCCCCCCTGGCGCAGCTGGGCGACCAGGTCGAGCCGGCCGTCCGCGTTGAAGTCGACGAATTTGGGTTCGCCTTTCCAGTTGCCCTCGGTGGGCAGCCCGGTTCGGCAGAGTGTGAAGGTCACCGGCGCCTGAGGCTGCTGGCAGCCGGCTGCCGCAAGGAGCAGCAGGGCGCTCAACAGTCCGGTGGACCAGTTCATGCTTGGTGGCCGTTCGTGTCTCATTCGTCACTCGCTTTCGTCGCCTGGTCGGCGGCGTCGATATCCAGATACCACTGGCCGTCCAGGTGTGCCCAGTTCTCGGTGATGACCAGCCACTGTGGGGTCATCTTGGTCATACTGGGATCATTGAAGCGATACTCGTACGCGACACGAACCCGGCCGACGTCGTCGATCGCCTCGACCCAGTGCACCTTGCGAGAAAGATAAAGCAAGCGGCTCTCTTCCTCCATGAACTGGTCCTGGCTGACGCGCTGGCGATCGGCCGGCAGAATGAATTCGTACAGTGCCCGGATGTCGCCGGCCTGGCGGGCGCGCCAGGCAGCATCATGCCGTTCACCCAAGTGCGCCTCGGCGTCGGCGTCGCGTTTCGCGGGCGCGGCCGGGTAGCGGTCGGCCGCGGCGCCGGGCACAGGGTACCACTGCCCCTGATGCGCGTACCACTTTTCGTCGCGGGTGCTGTTCCGCGGGGGCAGCTTCTCGAACTTGCGTAGCTTCGACTGGTACGCAACGGTGGCCCATCCCAGGCCGTCGACGGCCTCGATGGCCTCGATGTCGTAGTCGAGCACGATGAAAGGTTCGTTCTCGTCCTTCCAGGCGGCGTATTCTTCAGCGGTTGCGCCGGCCTGGGTCTCGGGCGATTCGAAGCGGAAGGTTGTGGCCCAGTCTTCGGCGACCCGCGCGTCCCACAGGGTGACGACGCGCTGGCGCAGCTGGTCGATGTCAGGGGGTGGCGCTGGCGCACTGGCGCCGCCGTGGCGCTGCGTACTGTTGCAGCCGGCGAGCAGGGCGATTCCGAAAGCGGTCCCGAAACAAGTGACAAAAAAACGACCGCTGAAATGTGATCGCGTCCCGAACACTGACTTCTCCGTTCGGCATCAGACCTTGGGTGCGTTGCGATTGCCTGAGCGTCTGCATCGTTGCGTCGGCGAAAGCTGGGAAGAGGTGCGGGAGAGGCGGGGGTGAGACGAGCTCACCCCCGCCGGGGTTCATCCGCAGGTCGCTAGCAACTAGCGGACCTTGTTGACGGCGCCAACCGGACGCGGGCCGTTGACCGGCGTCAGGTTCTGCACCTCGTTCGCCTTGTCGTCGCCACCACCGTTGACCGTCGGGGTCCACTTGATGGTCGCGGTCATCTCACCGCTGCCACGCAGGGCCGTACCGACCGCCGCGTAGTGCTCGGTGTTCACGAACTGAATGGCCTCGGCCTGGATGCCGAGCAGCGCCGAGTCGATGCTCTCGACGACGGTGTCGATCGGGCCACCGGGGAACTGCTGCTCGAGGACATCACAAGCATCGTTCTCTTCGCCCCAGACGCGGAAGTAACCCGCGGTGGTCGGGACGATGAGAGTGCTGTTGATGTTGTTGATGAACTCGTGATAGAACTTCGGCATGCAGAACGCCAGACCGGTGTAGTTGTTCTCGTTCTCGTCGTAGACGTCAAAGATGGCATAGGTGTTCCAGGGGCCATCCGGAATTTGACGCAGGTCGATCTCGAGCATCATGAGCGTGAGCTCGGTGCCGAGGACGAGACCGGGGTTGTAGCCAACACCGGCGGTGTTGTAGACGAGCGAGCCGGGCACGAAGTAGTTGCACAGCAGCCGCTCGAAGGCCGAGGAGTAGCCGACGCCGGCAGTGCCGTCGAGGGTGATCTCGCCGGCGGTCGCGCCGACCTGGGCACCCGTCAGGACGCCGCTGGCCTTGAACGCGTAGGCGGGATACTCATAGGCCGCACCGAGCTGATAGTTGACCACGGTGGCCTCACCAAACAGCTTGTTCCAGTTGATCTGGTGGCCGTTGTCGTCCACGGCGATCACGATCGCGTAGCCGCGGAGGAAGTAGCCGTCACCCGGGACGGGGACCGGCGCCGCGACGTTGGCGAAGCTCTGGATCGGGTTGCCGTTCGGGCCGGGGGCGCCACTGAAGGCCGACCAGTACGAGGGCTGCTCGCGGGTCAGGTCAAAGTGGAAATCCCGGTCGGCGCACTGTTCGGTCACGTAGTACATGGTGACACGGACCGGCTGACCATAGTCGTTGGTCAGCGTGATGAACGTGTCAATCGTCAGCTCCATGTTCGCGTCCCAACCGAGCTGAATGTTCGGGTAAATCAGGACGCTACCCTTTTCACTGAGGCTCGCGCGATCCGGCACCTGGGCGGAGGCGCTCGCCACGACCAATGCGATGCAGAGACCAATAGCGATTCGGTTCAACATTTGTTGACCCCTTTCCTTCTTCCTAAGAAACGTGTCCCCAATTCGATACGCCTCACACACGGAGGCACCAATTCGAACGAAATCTGTTCCCGCGAGAGGAACCCGACGTCCCGTAGCGCCCGTTCAGGCGTCACGGCGACAACCTCGTAGTAACGGAGAACCCACCTCCTTTCTGCCGTGCGCCGCCGAGGTCCGACGACGTAAGACAGGCCTCGTTCCCGCACACATACTCACAAACGCATGACGCAGACTCAGGTGATTCGGGGGCATCCTTCGGCCCAACTCCCTCACCGCACCCAACAAGTTCTCTAAGAGTGGAGTCCGTTCCGCTCGCTCGTTACCGGGCCCGACTGCGGCAATCTCTGTTACCCCATGACCCGGTGGCGACTGCCCCACGAGAGCCCTCCCGGGAGCCGTCCCGACTGATAATAATACCAAATCGCTGCCCCGATGCAAGCGCTTATGAGAACTTTTTGCCCTGGCACATTCTCGGGCCCTTTCCGGCACCGATAAAAGCAACCTAAGTTCTTTGCTTATATGGACTAAAAAATGTCCGACCTTGTGGTCCGAATACCGCAGCGCACTCCGCACCGGTCGCTTCGCAATCGGTCCCGGTGCCGCTCGCAACCCAGTACTCTCGGGCGCGCCCGCTCCGGCGCACGGCCTAGGGCGACCGGGATCCCCGCTGTGCCCCCCGAAACCGATTGCTGCCGATCGCGCAGCTCGCAGCGCCCGTGCGCCGTGACACGGCGCGGCGTTGCGCGCATCATTCACACGCGGCGCGCGGCGCACCAATCGTGCGCCTGCACGTGTCTGCTGCTCATCGGGCGACGTCTTCACACGCGTCTCACTTCACGTTGCACGCGGCGCAGATAGCAGAAAAACCCTTTTTTCCAGCGTTTTCCGCACTGCTCAATCCGCTGACACCAACGGCGCAACCAAGCGCTGCCACGTTTGTGGCGACCCGTCCCTTGACGTTGACTCGCACACTCGTGCGCACCGAGCGCGGGGCAACTCGCCACGCTCAACTTCTCAGACAGGCCCCGCCGTTCGGTCCCGCTTTCCTTATGGGACAAGTATGAGGCAACCGGCGGGAATGTCAATATGGGACCTCAATCGGTCAATAGCCCCGTCATCTCGGCCTTTGGGTCGAGCTTTGGCCGCGCAGCACCCGGAAGCGCGCTCGGCGACACCACGCCGTCAGATACCATTACGCCAGGTGCCCCGCGCGGCGGATCCGCGGCTCCCGGCGCATAAGCGGTCGGCTTGCAATGCCCCGGCGGATGGCTAAGGTAGGCTCGCTCGGCCGAGCCGCAACCCTGCCAGGCGGGGATCCGCGATACGCGAGCGGTGCGGGGCCGCGCTGCACTGTCACGAAAGGATCCTGCCGTGGGTTATCCCTCTCGACACGCAACCCTGCCGGTCCTCGCTCTGCTCATGCTCAGCCACGCCGTCGGATGCGGCGCCCGTTCCGCGGGCAAAGTTCAGGTTGTCCGACAGGGCACCAACAAGGCGGGCCTGGAGACGATGACCGTGCAGCTCGCGCCCGGGGTTGAAATGGCCTTCATCCGGGTCCCGCCGGGCGAGTTCCTGATGGGCTCGCCCCCCGAAGAGCCGGGACGCATGCCGAGCGAGGGGCCGCCGCACCGGGTCCGCATCGAGCGGGGTTTCTACCTCGGGCGCTGCGAGGTGACGCAGCAGCAGTGGCAGGCGGTGATGGGCGAGAACCCGTCCTGGTACAGCGGCGACCCGCTGCAGCCGGTCGAGCGCATCCACTGGGTCGAGTGCCGGCGATTCTGCCGCACCCTGTCGGACAAGCTGGACCGCACGGTGCGGCTGCCGACCGAGGCCGAATGGGAGTATGCCTGCCGGGCGGGGACGACGACGCCGTACTTCTTCGGGGCGGCCGCCGCGGCAGCCGAGCAGTACGCGTGGTTTCGCGACAACGCCGGTGCCAAGCCGCAAGCCGTCGGCCAGCTCGCACCGAACCCCTGGGGATTCCACGACATCCTGGGCAACGTGTGGGAGTGGTGCGAGGATCCGTGGCACGAGACGTATGACGGGGCGCCGGCCGACGGGCGGGCCTGGGAGAGCGGCGACGCATTGAACCACTTGCGCGTGCTGCGGGGCGGGGCGTGGCGGGTGCCAAGAGACTGGCTGCGTTCGGCTTTCCGCTATCGGCGCACCGCCGGGATGCGGGCGGCCTACATCGGCCTGCGGCTGGTCATCGAGGAGGAGACCGGGTCCGAGAACACCACGCCCGGCCCGGAGTAGGACGGGCCGAGTTGTCGGACATTGCCCCCCGCGCCACCGGTCGCGTGGAGCATCAATAGTATTGTCAGCGTACCTTGCGCGCCGAGCGGCACGGGGGCCGCCGCCGAGGGCGATTGCGCACCGCGCCAGCGCACCTTATTGGTCCAAGTGAACGCCGGGCCGCGGCCGAGCGGTGCAAGCGGGGCCGGCCGCATCACCCCCACACCTTCCGTTCTTCAAGTGCCTGAATCGGACCACCGATGCACCGATGGTACGACCGTGCCACAAGGAGAGTACGCCCGCGATGCGCGCAACCCAAACCAACCAGACGGAGGCACGGCCGGCCCGCGACGGCTGGCGCACGTTGTGGGGTGGCCTGCTGCCCGAGGTCTTTGGACTGACGTTCGTGGGCATCGTCGCGGTGGGGTTTGGCGTGGCATACTGGCTGGCGGACTGGGGCTGGCAGCAGGATCAGCAGGCCGAAAGGCAGCGCTCGCTCGAATCGGTGGCGCTGGGCGTGGCCCAGGCGCTGGGGTCATACGGCGACGCCGACGACGCGGCGCTCTGGGCAGCGGCCGAGGGCCTGGGACAGTCCGCATCACTGACTGCAATCCGCTGGGTGCAGCCCAATGGCAAGCCGCGGCTCGTCTGGCCGCGGGCTGTCAGCGCCCTCGGCCCCGGCGCCCCCGGGGGCGTGCATGACGGGATGCAGGCAGCCGCACCGGTGGTGACCCTGGACGGCGTACCGGCGGGGCAGGTCACCGTGACGCGTCAGCCGCCGCACGGCGCCGGCTACCGCACAGCCCTGATGATGAGCTGGGTGGCGGCGGTGCTGGTGTCGCTGACGGCCTATGGCCTGTTCTATTGGCGGCTGCGGCGGCGCCTGCAGCCGGCGGGGGCGATCCAGCGGACGCTGAGCAGCTATGCCGAGGGCGTCGAAGGCGAGTTGTCGACGCTGCACCTGAGCGACTCGCTCGGCAGCGTGGCGCGCGGCTGGAACACGCTGATTGACCAGTTGAACGACCTGCAGCAGCAGCTTCAGACCGCGCGGGACGCCGGCCAGACCGACGTGCTCACGCGGTTCGAGGGCTCGCGGTTCCGCCGGGTGGTGGACCGCCTGCCGTTCGGCGTCCTGTGCATGGGGGACGAGACGCGGATCACATACGCGAACCCGTCGGCCAGTGCCATGCTGCGGATCGACCCTGACGAGACGGTGGGGACGATGCTGTCGGCGGCGGTGCAGGACACGACGGTGACGCAGGCGGCCGGGGCGATTCGCTTACGGCCGGGGGCGACGCTGACGGTGGACCACACGCGCAGCGAGGGGGAGAACGAGACGACATTCCGTTTCCGGTTCATGGCGATCACGCCGGAGCCGGGCAGCGACTCGCTGGTGACGATCGAGGACATCAGCCAGCTGCGCGAGGGGCAGCGGGCGCGGGACAACTTCCTGTATCACGTGACGCACGAGCTGCGGACGCCGCTGACGAACATCCATGCCTATGCCGAGACGCTGACCAAGCCGGGATTCGACGACGAGCAGACGCGGAAGGAGTGCTACAACGTCCTGATCAGCGAGACGCAGCGGCTGTCGCGCCTGGTCGAGGACATCCTGAGCATCTCGCAGATGGAAGTCGGCACGGTGCGGCTGAACATGGGGAACGTCGACCTGGCGCGGCTGATCCGGCAGATGGTGCAGGACAATCTCGGTGCGGCCGACGAGAAGCGGATCGACCTGACGCTGGCGATGCCGCCCAAGATGCCCAAGATCGAGGGCGACAAGCAGCGCCTGTCGGTCCTGCTGAGCAACCTGATCGGCAACGCGATCAAGTACACGCCCGAGAACGGCAAGGTGCACGTGGCGGTCGAGGCGCACGAGAGCTACGTGAGCATCGCCGTCGAGGACACGGGGATCGGCATTTCGCCCGAAGACCAGGCGCACGTGTTCGACAAGTTCTACCGGGCGGCGGATGACAAGGTGCAGGAGATCACCGGCACCGGGCTGGGGCTCGCGCTGGCGCGCGAAGTGGCCCGGCTGCACGGCGGGGACATTCAACTGGAGAGTGAGGTCGGGCGGGGCTCGAGATTCACGATCGAATTGCCGACCGCGGCCGACCATGCGGAAGTGGGTGCTACATGAGCCGGATACTCGTCGCCGAAGACGACCCGCACATCCTGCGGTTGATCAGCATGTGGTTGAAGCGCCAGGGGCACGAGGTGCTCGAAGCGCGTAACGGCATCGCGGCGCGCGACCTGTTGCGGGCCGAGCGGGTCGACGTGCTGGTGTCGGACGTCAACATGCCCGGCATCGACGGGCTCGAGCTGGTGGAGACCGGCGTGACGGAGGGACGCGTGCTGCACGGCGTGGTCGTGCTGACCAACCGCTGGGATCACGGCGACATTCGCGACCGGCTGGCGGAATGGGACGTACGGGTGCTGCCGAAGCCGTTCAGCCCTTCGAAGCTGTCGGAACTGGTGGACACCATGATGAAGGCGGCGTCGGGCGAATCCCAGGGATAGGTGTCTGAGGTCCGTGCGGGCATAGCCGAGACTGGCCATGAGTGCGAACAACGCGTCACAGACCGACGAACTGCTGTTGCAGGACCTGGTAGCGGGGCTGTCGCTGCCGGGGGATGACCCCACGCTCTCGGTGGGGATCGTCGGCAGCGAATCGCACCCGGCCCAGCCGCCGGCGCACTGCCTGCGCGCCTGCCTCGACCAGGATCCGCGGGCAATCGAGCCAAAGGGGTGCCCGTTTCTGCAGGCGGCCGCCCAGGATCGGATCGAGGACCACCTGCTGCGCGACGGCCGTTGTGCGAAGGGGTTCCAGGTGGCCGCCCAGCCGACAGCGGTGGGCGGGCGTCCGGCGGTGCTGCTGACGGTCGAGGGACAAGCGGTGCCGGAACCGGTGCCGCGCGGCCGCGACAGCGTGACGCGGCACCTGGACGCGGCGTCGCGCGTGGTGCAGCGCGTGAGCCAGCTGCTGGAGGAGAACGCCGGCTTCGCCGACGAGGTGCTGCAGAACTACGAGCAGCTCAACCTGATCTTCGACTTCACGCAGCAGATCGCGCAGGTGACCGATACGCGCGAGATCGAGAAGCTGCTGATGCGGCGCGTCGGGTCGCTGGTGGCCGCCGAGACGGTGTCGCTGGTAACGCATGACGGTACGACGCGCACCTACAACGTCAGCGAGGGGGTCAACAAGACGTGGATCCCCGGACCGGTGGTGGATCCGGCGGAGATGGCATCGTCGATCGAGACGGTGCGCAAGACGCGGCAGGTGCACGTCGCGGTGATCGGCTCGCGCAAGATCATCGCCGCCCCGCTCGTGCGGCTCGACGACCAGGTCGACGTGGTGTTCGCGGTGGGCCAGTCGCCGGCGGGGGCGCCCACGTCGGGCGACATGATGCTGATCGAGTCGGTGCTGACGTTCGGCGGGCAGATGCTCAGCAACAGCGAGCTGCACGAGCGGCTGCGACGCATGTCGCTCGAGGTCACGCGTGCGCTGGTCGCCGCGATCGACAAGAAGGATCACTACACGAGCGGTCACTCGGAGCGGGGCGGATTCCTGACACGGTTGACGGCGCGCGAGATGGGGCTGAGCACGGCCGAGCAGCAGATCATGGAGTGGGCCGGCCTGCTGCACGACGTCGGCAAGATCGGCATTCCCGAGGAGATTCTCTGCAAGCCCGGCAAACTGACCAAGGAGGAGTTCGAGGTCATCAAGCAGCACCCGCGGATGGGCTACGAGATCCTGCAGCCGATCGCGTCGCTGGGCGTCGTGCTGGACGGCGTGCTGTATCACCACGAGTACCCCGACGGCAGCGGCTATCCGGAGGGGCTCAAGGGGGACGAGATTCCGCTGGTCGCGCGGATCATCCACGTGGTCGACACGTTCGACGCGCTGACCTCGACGCGCTCCTACCGCAAGGCGTTCACCATCGAGAAAGCCATGCAGATCATCCGCGAAGAACGTGGCGTCCGCATCGACACCGAAGCCGCCGACGCATTCTTCAGCGCTTTCGAACGCTATCGCAGCGAAGAGCCGGACGACTTCGCCATCCGTTTCCCCGCGGTCCAGGACGAGGAGGTGGCCCATGAGCGGTCTTGACGTGATTCTGGCAGGCATTGCGGGGACGCGCCTGGTCGAGCCGCCGGCCGAAGTGGCGGCCGCACTGATCGACAGCCCCGAGGCCGGCGTGGGCCTCGGCACGCTGATGATCGCGATCGCGATTCTGGCCGCCGGATCGGCGCTGGGCGTGGGTGCCTTCTGGCTTTTCCGCCGCCAACCGAACAACAGCGGCCCGCCCCTGGAGAGTGCGCCGGCCCCCGCGGCGATGGCCATGCCGGCGGCGCCGGTAGCCAACGCGGTCCCCGTGGCCGCGCCGACCCCGGCGACCGCACCGCCCGTCCCGGGCAGCAGTCTGGTCGCGCGGCGGCTGCGTGCGGCGTTCAACGAGTGGGTCGAGGCGTTCGACGACCAGCCGGAGCCGTGGACGTCGTTTGACCAATTATTGCGTGAGAACCTCTGTGAGCAGCTGCAGGCGGCGCGCGTGCGCTGCTATCACGTGCGGCCCGGGGCCGACGCACTGCAGACCATTGCCCAGGCCGGCGGGTCGGCTTCGACGAAGGGCCCCAGCCTGCGCGAGGGGCTGCTGGGGCATGTCGCGACCACGGGCCGCGAGTTCGCCGCCACCGATTCGACGCAGGGCCCGCTGGTGCACGACCTGGCACACCGGGGCGAGGAGTCCTGGAGCTGGGTGTGGCCCGTGCGGTCGCACGGTGCGACGATCGGCATCGTCGCGGTGGGGCCGGTGCCGGCGGCGGCGGAGCTGAAGGCCGCGGTCCGCGAAGCGGTCGGCCCGCTGCTGACGCTGTTCTGGCTACACGTGGTGGCGCTGGAGCAGTTGCGGATCGTTCGCCGGACGGACCATGCCACGGGCGTGTTGACGCGGTCCGATTTCTTCACGCTGGCGGAGCGGGCTCTGGCGGATTCCTATCAGGCCAGCGAACCGGTGGTGGTGGCGGTGCTGACCCTGGAAGGGCTGCGGCGCCTGGACGACAGCGGCCGCTGGCAGGAGCGCGACGCGCTGGTCGAGCGGGCGGGACAGTTGCTGGCGCGGCGTGTCCGCACCGATGACCTGGTCGGGCGTTTCAGCGACGACCGCTTCGTCTTGCTGCTGCGGCGGCTGGACAGCAGTCTGGGGCGCCTGATCACCGAGAAGCTGCTCACGGCGGCGCAGGCGTGCATCGGCGAGATCGCGGGGGTGGCCGATCAGATCCGGCTGCGCGCGGGACTGGTGGGCAGTGGTTTCGAGCAGCCGCCGCTGCAGGACCTGCTCGTGGCGGCGTTCGAGGCGGTCGAGCGGGCGCGGGCGGCGGACGAGCCGGTCGCGTGCGATCTGCGGCGCGCGGAGGAGGGCGCGGCCCGGAACGACCCGGTGGACGCGGCGGAGGCGGCATCGTGAAGGTCCGGTCGGAAGCGCACGGCCACGTCACGCTGCTGGCGGCGCACGGGCCGCTGACCGCGGAGGAGCTGATCGATCTGCGGCGGGCGGTGGAGACGGCAACCGCGTCCGGCGCCAAGCGCGTGGTGATCGACATGGCGGACGTGCCGTATTTGGACAGTGCCGGGATCGAGCTGCTGCTCGACATGGGCGACGCCCAGTTGCCGGCGCACCTGCGGCCGACGCTGGCCGGGCTGAGCGAGACGTGCATGGAGGCGCTGGAGTTGACGGACGTGCTGCCGCGGCTGGAAGTGTTCGACACGGTGGACAATGCCCTGAGAAGTTGTCGGCGATGAGTTTGCGACGCGTCGGAAAGCTCGGTCAGCTATTGCTCGACGAGGGGCTCGTCACCGAAGACGATCTGCGCCGCGCGCTGGATGCGCAATCGAAGGACAACAAGCGGCTGGGCGAGCAGCTGATCGATCTGGGGGTGCTCTCGCCGAAGGCGATGCTCAGTGCCCTGGGCAAGCAGCTCAACGTGAAGGCGTGCCAGTTGCGGCACGGGCTGATCGATCCGGGGGTGGCGCGGCTGCTGGACCGGGAGGAGGCGGCGCGGCTCAAGGCGCTGCCGATGTTCAAGGTGCGCGACCGGCTGACGGTGGCGATGTGCGAGCCGCAGTCGCTGCCGGCGATCGACCGGCTCAGCGCACTGACGGGCTGCGAGATCAACCCGATCCTGGCGCTGGAAGACAACATCGTCGAGTTCCAGGAGAAGTACCTCGGCGACCAGGTCGACATCGACTCGTTCCTGGTGAACCTGACCGAGAGCGAAGTGCAGGTCGTCGAGCGCGAGACGGTGGACGAGGAGCCGGCCACCGAAATCAGCCGGATGGTCGAGGGCAGCCCGATCATCAACCTGGTCAACCTGGCGATCATGACGGCGGTGCGCGACGGCGCCAGCGACATCCACGTCGAGCCGACCAAGCAGGTCACGCGCATCCGCTACCGCATCGACGGCAACCTGCGCGAGCTGATGTCGGCGCCGCCGACCATGCACGCCGCCATCGTCTCGCGCATCAAGGTCATCGGCAAGATGGACATCGCCGAACGGCGCCTGCCGCAGGAGGGCCGTGTGCACGTGGTGGCCGAGGGGCGCGAGATCGACCTGCGCGTGTCGTCGATGCCGACGCTGCTGGGCGAGAAGATCGTGATGCGGATTCTGGACAAGTCGAACCTGAACGTAGCGCTGGAGAAGCTCGGCGTGCCGGGCGACCGCATGAGTGCCTTCCGCCGGATCTTCTCGCGGCCGCACGGCATCGTGCTGGTGACGGGACCGACGGGCAGCGGCAAGACGACCACGCTGTACTCGGTGCTGGACCTGCTGTCTTCGCCGGAGAGCAACATCGTGACGATCGAGGACCCGGTCGAGTACCAGGTCGACGGGATCAACCAGATCCAGGTCAATGACGCGATCGGCATGACGTTCGCCCGGGCGCTGCGCTCGATTCTGCGGCAGGACCCGGACGTGATCATGGTGGGCGAGATTCGCGACACGGACACGGCGCGGGTGGCGATCCAGGCGGCGCTGACCGGGCACCTGGTCCTGTCGACGCTGCACACGAACAACGCGCCGGGGGCGTTCATCCGCCTGGTGGACATGGGGGTCGAACGTTACCTGCTGGCGTCGGCGTTCAACGGCGTCATTGCCCAGCGCCTGGCGCGCACCATCTGCCCGTACTGCCGCACGTCGTACTACCCGCCCGAGAGCGCGCTGGAGGACGCCGGCTGGCTCGGCGACACCGATCGCGTGTTCTACAAGGGCGAGGGCTGCAAGCAGTGCCACGACAGCGGCTTTCGCGGCCGCGCGGGCATTTTCGAGATTCTCGAAGTTACCGAGCCGATTCGCCAGACCGTGCACTCGGCCTATCACGAGGAGCAGATCAAGGCCGTGGCGCGCAAGGACGGTTGGCGCACGCTGCGTGAAGAAGGGCTGCGGCTGGTCGAAGAAGAGCGCTCCACGCTCGAGGAAGTGCTGCGCGTCACGCACGTCGAGACCGAGACGCGGACGCGGGCCGAGCAACCGGCGACGGCGGGCAAGTGAGCACCGCCGCGCGGCATGGAGCATGACCACCGACCGGAGGAATGACTGACGATGCGTTTCGCGTATGAGGCCATGCGTCCCGACGGTACCAGCGTCAGCGACGTGATCGAAGCCGGTGCGCGCAACGACGCCGTCGAGGCCCTGCGCGAGAAGGGCCTGCTCGTGATGCGCCTCAAGGAACAGCGCGAGAAGGCGGCGAAGGTGGGCGGTGGCGGGTTCAGCATCCGCCTGCGGTCCGAGCGGCTCAGCGCGCGCGACCAGGTGCTGCTGACACGCCAGCTCAAGATGCTGCTCGAATCGGGTTCACCGCTGGTGCCGGCGCTGGAGGCGGCCGAGGTCCAGACCTCGAGGCCGCACGTGCGCGCGCTGCTGCGGCGGCTGCGCGACCGGGTCGAGCAGGGCGACACCCTGACCGGCGCGATGGAACACGAGGCGAAGTTCTTCGACCCCGTCTTTCGCGGCATGGTCAGCGCGGGGGAGGCCACCGGCACGCTCCCGAGCGTGTTCGAGCGGCTGACCCGGCTGTCGCAGCGGCAACTGGCGGCGCGGCGGATGGTGACGGGTTCGCTCATCTACCCGTGCGTACTGTTCGTGCTCATGATCGCGGTGGTCGCCGTGCTGTTGTTCTTCGTCGTGCCGCGGTTCCGGGTGCTGTTCACCACGACCCAGAAGTCGCTGCCCGAAACGACGATGCTGCTGTTCAACCTGTCCGAATCGCTGCGCGCGATCTGGCCGTACGTCGTCGGCGCGGTGCTCCTGGCGATCGTGGCGGTCGTGCTGTGCCTGCGCACCCCGTCCATCCGGGGCCGGCTGGACTATCTCGTCCTGCGGCTGCCGGTCGTGGGCCGCGTGGTGGCACGCTTGATCCTGGCGCGGGTGGTGCGCATCTGGGCCGCGATGCTGCGCAGTCATGTGCCGCTGATCGAGTCGATCCACAAGTCGCGCGAGGCGATCACGAACCGCGCGTTTCTGCAGATGATCACCGCGGTCGAGGACGACGTGTCGTCCGGCGGGCGTGTCGGGCAGGCCGTGGCCAACGTCGGCATGGCCGACCCGATCATCACCTCGGCCATTCGCACCGGTGAGGAAAACGGGCGTCTGACCGAGGCAGTCGATTTCGTTTCGGACTGGCTCGACGAGGACAACGCCACGCTGATCCAGAACGCCACGCGCATGATGGAACCGGTCATGCTCGCCTTCATGGGCCTGGTGGTCGGCTTCGTCGCCCTGGCCCTGTTTATTCCGCTGTTCGACATGGCGACGGCAGCGTAGAGGAACTGCAGTATGGTCGGTTGGCCACGCACAAGAAGATCAGCCATCACGTTCGACGTCGGCACCGCCGGCACCCGGGCCTTCCAGTTCCAGCGCGTCGGCCAGCGACCGCGCCTGTGCGACGTGCTGCAGATCGAGCGGAACCTGACGGCCGACGTCGACCAGCCGGCGGCGGCCGACCTCGATGCCGCCCAGCTGCAACGACTGATCGGGCAGGGATGTTTCAGCGGAACGGATGTGGCCGTCGTGCTGTCGCCGCCGACCGTACAGTTCTCGCCAATGCGCCTGCCAGACAAGGCACTGGCCCAGCCGCCTGAGCGCGTCGAACAGGCGCTGCGCTGGGAGGTGGCCCAGGAAAGCCGGCGCTCGGCTGACGAACTCGAGCTGCGCTTCTGGCAGTTGCCGGCGGCGCGGGCCCAGCAGGCAAACGTCATGGCGGTGGTGATGCCCGCCCGGACGGCCGTCCGGATCTACGACCTGCTCGCGCAAGAGGGACTGCACCTGCGCCGGCTCGATGTCGCGCCGTGCGCCCTGGTGCGCACCTGCTGCTGCGCGTTTACGCCGGCGGAAGACAAACTCTGGGGCGTGCTGGACCTGGGGCTGGCCCAGTCGACGCTGACCGTCGTCGTCGGCAGCGTACCAACGTACATCCGGTCAGTGTCGGTCCATTCGCACGAGTGGACCCGCAAGCTCGCCCAGGCGTTCGAGGTCGCGTATCCGGTCGCCGAGAAGCTCAAACGCGAGAACGGCGTCACCGCCACCACGCGCGGCTTCCGGGACACGACGCCGCCCCAGGAAGCGCTGAAGGCCGACGACCTGGCCCAGGTCGTCACGGGCGTGCTGCGTGATTCACTGCACACGCTGGCGCAGGAAATCGGCCGCTGCTTCTCGTACGTGATGCAGAGCTACCCCGAGCACGCGGTCAGCCAGCTCGTCATCGCGGGCGGTGGCGCAAATCTCGGCGGGCTCGACACCGTCCTCGGCAACGACCTGGGCATCCCCGTACACCGACTGGACAGTCGCGACAACGCCGGGGGGCACCTTTGGTCGAACCCGCTGCTGGACGTGGATATCAGCCCGACCGCAGCGGCCGCCGCCGGCGGGGCCCTGCTCGATCTGGAGGCGGCATGAACTGCTCGGTCAATCTCGTTCCGCGCAACAAGCTGCACACGCGCCGCCGCGCCCGCCGCCGCGCCTCTTGGATCTCGGTATGCCTGACGGCGGCGGCCGTGGGCGGGCTGGGTGTGGCGATGCAGTTCACGGCCCGGCGAGCCATGGCGCACATCGAGGACGAGACCGAGGCGCTCACCGCGCGCCGCAACGAGATTCGGGCACAACTCGCGACGAAACACGAGGCCGAAACCGAACTCATCGGCAGGCTGCAGACGGTCGCCGCGGCCCACCGACCGCAGCCCTGGCCACGGCGCCTGCTCGCGCTGAGCGAGCGCCTGCCGGAGAGCATCTTCCTGAGCGTCGTGCAGATCTCGCCGCCGGAACGCAAGGCCGGCCCGGACCGATCCATCCCGCGGGCCCGCGCATCGCGTGAGGGCGCGCAGCCGCATCCGGTCATGCCGGACCTGGCGCCGCAGCCGCAGACGGTGAAACTGCGCGGCTTCGCGATGGATCACTCCGAGCTGCTGCAGTTCATCCGGCTGCTGCAGGGCATGCCCGACTGGCAGGAAGTGAAGCTGGTACGCGCCACGCGCGAACCGTACGGCCTCGGGCAGGCCGTGCGATTCGAGCTGGCGTGCCGCACCGCAGTGGAGGGGGCCTCATGATCATCACCCGGCGACCGTGCCGCATTTACGACGTCGACCTCATCGGTTGCGGGGCCCTGGCCCTGCTCCTGGTGGCGGGCTACTGGTTCGCCGCCCGGCCGTGGCTGGCAATGTGGTCGCAGTACAAGTCCGTAGCGCAGGCGCGCCACAGCGCGGAAATACTCCTGGAAAACGACCTGCACACGCTCGAAGCGCTCGAGGCGGACCTGGCGCGTCTGCGGTCCGTGATCGTGAGCGAGGTGGATGAAGTTCCCGCGGTCGATGCTCAGCCGCAGCTGCTGCGCGAGATCACCGATTTGGCCAAGGCGTGCAACCTGGAAGTGATCAGTGTCGTGCCACGCGCGCCCGAGGTGCACGGCGTCTACCTGATCGCGGACATCGACGTCGGCGGGCGCGGTGCGAGCCGCGATTTCGTCCGCTTCCTCGACCGCCTCGCCGCCACCAACCCGTACCAGTCGCTCAACGCGTGCCTGATGTCGCACGCCAATCACAACGAGACCGCGACGTGCGACCTTTTTTGCACGGTGCGGTTATACCTGCTGCCGCAACGGGCCACCACGGGAGGTTCGACCGGATGACACGCCTCACGCGAACACAGCGCATCCTGTTCGGCGTGCTGGGTCTCGCCGTGATCGGCCTGGGGTACGACAGCTACCAGCGCGGCGGTGGCCCGCGCCGGGCCCAGGGCGGGCAACAGACGCCCGGCGCGGCCGGCGCAAGTCTCCGCTCGCGGCAGGACGTGGCCGCGTTGATTCGGCGGCTGACCACGACCCGCTACGAGCCGATCCAGGGGGAACTGGTACGAGCGTCGCGCGATCCGTTCCTTCCCAGCCCGCTCATGCAGCAGGCATATCACCCGCCCGAGCCCGAGTCCGAACCCGACCCGGCCGAAATCGCCGCCGCGGCCCGGGCCGCCCAGGCGCCCCCGCCGCCGGCCTTCGACGAGGTTCACCGCGTAACGGCGGTGCTGCTGGGCAGGCGCCCCGTGGCGGTCGTGAACGGGCAGATGCTGTCGCTGGGTGCGGAGTTGGCCGGCCATCGGCTGGTGGAGATTCGCCGAAACGTGGTCGTTTTCGAAAACCTGGACAGTGGATCGCACGTTTCGCTGACCCTGACTGCGGAAGACGGGGATTAGCGGACCGGCGTCACGACCGGGCGGGGGCGCCCCATCCTTAGGGATGATAATGCCATCGGTAGGCGGGGCGTTGGCGGGTGCGGATACGGACGATAACAGCTTGCCGGATGTAATGGTGCGGTACTCAAGCCGCTCGTCCGGCGGGCCGATTCAAGGGATGAGTCGGGAGTTGATCCCTGTAGGCAGGTACACGCGTTGAGGCAAGTGCACTCTACCGCCGCACAAGCATAGCCAGGAGCCGCCAAGATGTTGCAGTCCAAGAGCAGGAAGTCGGGTTTTTCGCTGGTCGAGCTGGTTGTCGTCATCGTGATCATCGGCATCCTCGCGGCCATTGCCATTCCGCGCTTGAGCCGCGGTGCTTCGGGCGCGAGCGAATCGGCCGTGCAGGCCAACCTCAAGGCCGTGCGGAGTGCGATTACGCTCTACGCCGCCGAGCACAAGAACACCTTCCCGGGCCCCGACCCCAATGACGTGGTCGAGCAGCTGACGATGTACTCGGACATCGACGGGAACACGAACGCGACGAAGACTTCGCAGTACCGCTTTGGGCCGTACCTGCTGGCGATCCCGCCGTGCCCGGTGGGTGAGAACGCTTACAAGGCGTCGGCGAACGAAATCCTCATCGATGACACGAACAGTCCCCCGACGCCCAACGCCGGCAGCGGCGAAGGCTGGGTCTACAACCCCGACACCGGGGAGTTTCTGCCCAACACCACGCAGACCGACGAGACGGGCAAGGCATTCAACGAATACTGATCCTGGTCGGTCGGACGCGCTGGGGTGACGCGTCCGACACGGATCACTCCTGACCTGCGGAGGCGAGACCGGCTGTCCGGTCTCGCTTCTTTTGTGCGCACGGGACGCGGCGAAAGGTCTATGCGGGCGTGGCTGGGGGCGGGGCAGCGGCTCAGTCCACGGCACTGGGGAGCGGGACACGCGCGCGGCGGAGCACGGATTCCGCGATCGCGTTCTGCGGGTCCACGCGCAGCAGCCGGGTGGCGGTCGACGTCGCCAGCTCGCGCTCGCCGACCCGCCAGGCCAGGGCCGTGACGAGTTCGAGGCTGTGGCGATCGCTGGTGTCGTGCCGCATGGCCTGCTGGGCAGTGCGGAGCGCGGCCCGGTACTGGCCCTCGGCGGACAGGCTGCGGGCAATCAGCCGCAGTGCCGCCGTGTGGTCGCGCTCGGCCAGCAGCACGGCCCGGGCCTGGTCCTGGGCGTCGTTGTTGCGCCCAACAGCCAGATAACTCTCGGCGAGCATCATGCGGGTCTGGTGGTCCGGTTCGTCAGCGGCGTCCACCAACTCGACCAGCGTCGGGATCGCCTCGAGGTAGCGGTTGGAGCGATAGAGTGCGTCGGCCAGTCGCCGACGAACCTCGCGGTCGGCCCCCTGGGTGTAGGCGACGCGTTGCCAGGCCGACGCCGCCGCCGACCAGTCGCCCCGCATTTCGTGGCACTCGGCGAGCGTCGTTTGATAGACGGTCGTCCAGCCAAACTTCGCCGACACGCTGCCCAGGTATTCCAGGGCCTGTTGGGGCTGGCCCAGTTGCAGCCAGGTCTGGGCGGCGGCGATGACGTACTCGACCGCGTCGTTGTCGATTTCGGCAGCGCGCAGGTAGGCATCCAGGGCGTCCGACCAGCGTTGCTGCTGCTGGCGCACCACGCCGAGGAGGTACTCGATCTCGGCCTGCCGGCGACCGGGCAGGGTCGTCCCGGTCAGCAGCGCCTCGGCTTCGGCGATCTTGCCCTTGGCCAGCCAGATGCGGGCGCGGAGGGGTACATAGTCAGGGTTCTCCGGGTGCAGCCGGTAGGCCTCGTTGAGCTCGCCGGCCGCCGCATCGATATTGCCCGAGGCGAACTGGTCGGCAGCCAGTTGGGCCTTGACCTCGGCGCGCGCGACGCTCCAGCGCTCGTTGGCCTGCTCGCGCGCGGTGGGCTGCGTTGTCTGACATCCCGTGACGGCCACCCCTGCCGCGAGCGCAATCAGCGTCATGACGGTGTCGGACTGTCGGCGTATCATGGGCTCGGTTCCTCATGGGCCTCTGTTTCGGGGAGGAGACGATCCAGCTCGGTCGGCGGCCGGTCGAAGACGGGGCCGGGGGCGCCGCGCTGCTCGAGTTGAACCAGTTCCCAGATCATGGTGCGCATCCGAGCGCCCTCTTCCTCCCAGTGGCGCTGCCTGGTGATCTGCTCGAGCAGCTTCTGGGCGGCGAGATGCTTGGGCTGGTTGTTGATCGTCATGCGGAGGTTAAAGGCGGCGCAGTCGACATCGCCCTCTTCCAGCTTGGCCACGGCCTCGTGGAAGAAGGCCTGGGCCAGGCGCTCGCGGCCGGTACCGACCAGGCCGCGCCGGGCACCAACGCGGATCCGCTCGACGTCTTCCACGAGCTGGCGGTAATACGCCTGTTCCTCTGGCGTGTCCTTGAGCACGTGCACCGTCAGCAGGATGATGACCTCTTCACGGACGGTCTGGTCATTGCGGCTGCTGAAGAGCAAGCCCGCGATCGGGATGTTGCCGAGCACCGGAATCTGCGTCTGCCCGTTGACGGTTCGCTCGCGAAACAACCCGCCGATGAGCACCGTATTGCCGTCCTGCAACAGGATGTTGGCATGGGCTTCGGTCGTCTCTTCAAAAGGCAGGTTGGCCGCCGACAGGCCGCCGTTGCTGTCCTTGGGGTGTACCGACAGGCGCACGGTGCCGTCGCTGTTGATGACCGGGCGGAAGCGGATCTGCGTGCCGGTCTCGAGGAACTGAACGGTCTGGACGGCGGCCGTCTCGGTGACGGTCGTCGTGATATAGCCGTCCCGGCGGCCGACCGTGACCTCGGCCTCCTGCTTGTTCAGGGCGATGATCTTCGGGTTGGCGACCACGACCACGTCGGTGACTTCCTCCAGCGCGCGGATGAAGCCGGCGATGCTGTCCTTGATCAGGCCGAACGTGAAGCCACCGGCGGGGATGTCCCCCGCGAGTGCCGAGCTGATGTGGAACGTGGTGCTTTGCAGGTCGTCGGCGGGGAGCTGGCCCAGCGTGAGGTTGGCGGACGCGTCGCTGGTACTGCCGACGTCCTGAAAGTCGACTCCGCCCAGCATGGTGAAGTCGATGCCGAACTGGTTGCCCTCGGTCAGCGTCGCGCGGACCACCGTCGCCTCGATGAGCACCTGTTGCGGCCGCACGTCGATCGCGGCGAGCACCTCCTCGGCCGCATCCAGGTTGGGCGTGTAGTCCGTGACGATGATGTAGTCGTTGCCGGCGGCCTCCATGCTCGTCTCGTTGGCGCTGCTGCTCGCCTCGCCGCCGCCCTCGACAATCACCGCCTCCGGCGTGAGGACCGCCTTGACTGCCATGGCCGCCTCGCGCGGGCTGACGTAGTGCAGGCGAATGACGCGCGTCTCGGGCGGTGGCGGCGCGGGCTGCATGTCGGCGATCTCTTCGGGCCGACCGACGTAGATCAGGTTGTCGACAACCACGTAGGCGTACTTGTTGGGGGTGAGGATGGCGTCCAGTGCCTGCTCCAGCGTCACGCTGTACAGGTTGGCCGAGATGGCGCCGTGCACGCTGTTGGTCGCCACCACGTTGGCCTGGGCTTCGTAGCTCAGCATGCGCAGCACGTTGCCGATGTCCTCGTTCTGCACATGCACGTCGAGCAGACCGGTCTCGGTCACTGCAACGTCAAGCTCGCCGGGCGCCGACGTGGCTGCCGGCGACGCGAACGTCGGCGTCGCCGCGGGTTCGGCGGTCGCCTGCTCGTCCGCGGACGACTCGGTCGACTGGGTGCCGAGCAACGCAGCGGGCGTCGTGCTGGCGTTGCGCAGCTCCTCGATCAGGCCCATCATCTGCCCGATCAGCTCCTCTGACGGCGGGGGCTCCTTGGCCGGCACCGGCGGCGGGGGGTCCGCCACCTGCGCGTGGGTGCCGGCGAGCAGCGCGCCGAGCATCAGCAGCACGCAGGCCAGCCGCTGCCCGCGCCGGGACGTTCCTGGGTCACATGTTCGTCCGCGCGGAGGGAGGTCCGTCCTACTGTCCATCTGAAAGCCAACTCACTTTCGTCATGCGGCGTCGTTGCGACACGCCCCGCTCATGCGGACCAGCGGCCCGCCGGCGCGGCCCGGCAAGACGCGACTTTACGACCCGTGCGACGCCCGGCCCCGTACCGGCCGTCGCCTCATCCGAGGGCGGCACGTCAGGCGATCCCGACACGCCGCGCCGTCACGGAAAGCGCTCTATTCACGTATGTAGATCGGAGGCCACCGGCTCGCAGATTCAGGATTCCTTACCGGACCAGTGCGGCGCGCCCGGGGTGGCGCGGTCGCCAGGGGGATCGCAATCGCTCCCGGCACTCGCTCCGCACGCCCCTCCCGAAGCACCACCCGGATCGAGACGATGAACCCAATCAGGGCCACTGCATCCACGCGGCGTCACCGCGGCCGGGCGATCGCAACGCCGCGGGGATGCCAGACGCGCGTCGCGTCGCTTGACGCGCCGCCCCCAGGCTTGCGGAGCATACGCACCCATGCGTCCACGACGGCAACCACCGCTGAGAGAGGGCGTGACCGACGGCCGGCGGTTTTTGCGCGGCTTCACGCTGATCGAGCTGGTCATCGTGGTGGTGATTATCGGAATCGTGTCGGCCATCGCGGTGCCCAATTTCCTCAACAGCCTGACGCGCGGGCGGCTGGAGGGGGCCGCGGATCGTGTCGCCCGCGACCTCAGCCTGGCGCGCGAGCATGCGCGGCTCAACAGCGCCGCGCGGCAGATCGACTTCGACGTGGGGCGCAGCACGTACGAGATCATCGGGGTGCCCGATCCCGACCGACCCGGCAAGGACTACACCGTCGACCTCACCGAGCCGCCGTACGAAGTAACACTCGCGAGTGTTGCGTTCGGTGGTCATGCCGCGTTGGAGTTTGATGGCTTCGGCAACGCGAACGCCAGCGGGACCGTCATCCTCGGGTCGGCGGGCTACCGGATCGCCATCAGTTTTGACGCTGTCACCGGCAAGGTGCAGGTGGGCGAGCCGCGGCCGGCGCTGGCCCCGACGGAGGTCGACGCGGAGGCGATACCAACGGAAGACGACGATGCGGACAAGCTGCAGAGCCCCGCACCGGTCGCGGACCCGAACAAGCCGCTGGAGGCGCCGGTCGATGTATCGGACCTGCTCAAGACCAATCCCTGAGTCACCACGCCGCGCGATGACGCTCGTCGAGCTGGTCATCAGCAGCGCGCTGACGGTGATCCTGCTGGGCGGCATGGCCTCAGCCATCGTGCTGGCCACACGGGCTATGCCCGAAAACCGCGCCGAGCTGGACGGCCTGGTCGACGGGGCGGCGGTCCTCGAGCAGCTCGCGACCGAACTCGCGCTGGCCGAGGCGGTCACGGAAGCGACCGGCACCAGCCTCACCTATGCAATCCCCGACCAAGACGCGGATGGCACGCCGGAGACGATCCGCTACAGCTGGTCGGGCGTCTCCGGGGATCCGCTGCTGCGCGCGCTCAACGGCAAGACGGCGATCGAGGTGCTTGCGAGCGTCGATCTACTGGGTTTCGCCTATGAAGGCTATCGCCCGCACGATGACACCGGCGAGCCGGTCGAGGGCGAGGAGCAGGAGCTGATCGCATTCACGAACGAGGATTCGCTTTCGGACGACAAACCCGAGGGTAACAAGATGTTCGGGCAGGCCTTCGTGCCCTCGTTGCCCGATGAAGCGAAGGCCTGGCGTATCACCGCGGTCGACCTGCGGCTGCGCCAGGACGGGGCGATCAACGGCGTCCTGGGGGTGCGCTTGTGCCAGGTGATTGCCGGGGTGCCGACGCTGAACACGCTGGCCGATCGCGCAGTGCCCGAGGCCACGCTGTCCAGCAAATTCGCATGGTACACCGTGAGCTTTCCGGACTGCCCCGAGTTGTCGCCTGATGACGGTGTCGGCGTGCTGCTTTACAACGTGACCGGCCACGGCGTTCCGGCGCGTTTCGAGTACCAGGGGGGCTCGGTAACCACCGGGGCGCGGTTTTCCGCGATGGTCCGGTATGACAAGACCTGGGATATTGAAACGGACAAGTCGCTGCTGTACCGCGTGCGCGGCACGGTGTTCGTCCCGGACGACAGCGCCCCGATGACCCTGACGCGCGTTGGTGTCAGCCTGCGGCTCAATGACGAGGAAAACCAGCTCCTGTCCACCTCCGTCGCACTGCTGAACATGCCGGAGGCGACCCCATGACCCGGTCGTCGACCCACCATGTCGGCCCAATCGCCTACACGCTGGTGGAGGTGGTGGTCAGCGCGCTGGTCATCAGCCTCATGCTGGTGGCCGCGCTGGAGACGGTGGCGGTCGCCCGCGTGGGCATGCACCGCGTCAGCGTGCAGACCCGGGGCATGCTGCTGGCCGAAGACCTCCTGTCCGAGATCATGGTGAAGGAGTACGCCGACCCGGACTACGGCTGGGCTTCGTTCGGCGTCGGCGGTGACGAGGACATCGGCAACCGCAGCAAGTTCGACGATGTGGATGATTACGACGACTGGCGATCGGCGCCGCCGACCCTGCCGGACGGCACCGTGATTCCGGGGGCGGATGAGTTTGCAAGACAGGTCGCGGTGGTGTGGGTCGATCCGACGAAGCCCGCAGTGGATGCCGGCGCCGCCACCAGCGTGAAGCGCATCACGGTCATCGTGTACTACGACAAGGCGCCCGTCGCGGAGCTGGTTGCATTGCGGACCGACGCGTGGACCGCGCCGCCGCAGTTGCTGACCGATGTGGAAGCCGTACCGATCGAGTTCGACCGGTGGCCCGATGAAACGAAGAAGCTCGCGGAACTCGCAGATCCCAACCGCCTGGTCGCCGAGTGGTGGGACACGCTGCCGTAGGGAGCACCGCCGATGGACACACGCCACCGCCGCCGCGCCAGCGTCTACCTGCTGGTGCTGAGCTGCGCGCTCCTGGTGGCGATTATCGGGATGTCGGCGGTGTCGGCCATGCGGGTGCGGCAGCACACCGTGACGAGCCGCGCGGGTTTCGTCGCGGCGCGGTACGCGGCACAATCGGCGATCGACCTGGGCCTGATGCAGATCAACGCGTCGGCGACGTGGCGTGCGGACTACGCGGCCGGCCGCTGGCGCAGCGACGTGCCCCTGGGCGATACGCTCTTCACGCTGCACGTGACCGACCCGGAAGACGGCGACCTCGCTGACCGACCATGCGACCTCGTCCAGCTCACGGGCTACGGGGTGGCGCACGACGCGCGCTACATCCTGCGCGTGTTGGCCGAGCCGGACGCCGTCGACTTCGATCCGTTGTGGGACGTGATGACGGAGCTCAAGCCGCTGGCCTACTGGCGGCTGGGCGAATCCGACGGCAAGGTGGCCGCCGACGTGAACGGCACGCTCAACGGCACCTACGTCAATGGCGTGGAGCTCGACCAGCAGACGCCGTTCCGCTGCGATCCGGCGGCGGCGTTCGACGGGGTGAACGACTACGTAGAGATTCCCCATGACGACATGCTGCTCATCGACGAGGGAAGCGTGTCGCTGTGGTTCAACACGCACGACCGCTGGGACGACCAGGGGCTGTTCTCCAAGGACTCCAGCGGGCACGACGACGGCGGGCACTTCTACATCCGCACGACCGGCGGTTACGTGGAGGTGCGGCTGCAGAGCGACGATCACAGCTACTACGTGTGGTACGGCCTGATCGTCGACCGCGGCTGGTACCACGTCGTCGTCACGTTCGGTCCTGGCGGAATGCGGCTGTATCTCAACGGGACCTACGTGGATTACGAATGGTACAAGGGCGGATGGGGTGCCAGCTCGGGTGACGACGGCAACCGCGAGCCGATCGCCATCGGCGTCAATGCCTATGGCAGCGACGATCACAGCACTACGCCGTGGCAGGAGCCCTTTGACGGGCTGATCGACGAAGTCGCGATCTTCGATTACGAGTTGTCGGAGGAGCAGGTGGACGAGCTGTTTGACGCCGGTCGCCAGACGATGCCCACGACGGTCCACGTGCTGGAGGGGAGTTGGGAGCGGGTCGTTGAGGCCGGCGCGGCACAGCGGGTTGCAGAGGCGCCGAAGGCCCTGATTCCCTGAAGGCGGCAACGCGCCGGCAGCGTACCGCGCCACGCTGCGCAAACAATCGGCGGAGTGCGAAGGGACCAAGGCCCACTCGCCTACCGCCGATAGAGCGATCCGCCGGTGCTCATAGGCGCCGACAGATCAGGGGATTGGTTCTTGCGCCGGCTTAGCCGCCCGCGAGCACGCGGAGGTTCCAACCGACGAAGAGGCCGACGATGATCCCGGGGAGTGCCCCAATGACCCACGTCCAAATGTTCATCTCCAGTCTCCTTTGTGACAACTGAGCGAACAAGAGCCGTCAGAAGCGTGGCCGCGCCCACGCTGGACCGCCGATAAACCGCGCCTGACGGTCACAATACGTTACCCGCAGAGAGATTATAGGTAATCGGGCCGGATTGCAACCGGTTTGGGGCGGGGAGTTGGGGCCGTGGCCGGCGACCCGCGGTGCTTCCGGCGGCCCCCCCCGGCAATAGGCCGTGGCGGTATGGCGTTCTGCCAGGTAACGCCCTGAGCCGAACGGAGGTAGTGCGATGCATCCACAAGCCGTACTGTGCCTGCTTTTTTCACTGGCGACGAGCCTGGTCGCGGTCGGTCAGCCCTACGACTTCGCGGCCGCCGATGACCTGCTTACGGAAGCCCTGCCCAACCTGAATAATCACGTCGCTGTAATCTTGCGCCAGGACGGCGTCGAGCTCTATCGCTTCCGGGCGGGGGACATCGGCTACGACACGCAGATCCGCATGGCCTCCTTCACCAAGACCGTCTCGGCCGGCGTGATTCTCGCCCTGGTTGACGAGGGGCTGCTCGCGCTGGACGAACGCGTCGGCGACACGTACCCGCTGTTCGAGGCGAGCGGCATCGGCGACCCGACCGTGCTCGATGCGTGGGCGATGCGTCACGGGATTGAAACGCCGCTCGAGTACCAACGCGACCCACGTTTCACCCTGGCCGAGTCAATCACGCGTATCGGCGTGACGGGGTATCCGGTCTTCGCGCCGGGTGAGCAACTCGGTTACGACGGCGCCGGCATGCAGGTCACCGGCGGCATCGCGCAGCTCCGCTGCAATCAGCTGTGGGCGGCCATCGCGCAGACGCGCGTTTTCGACGCCTGCGACATGCCCCAAACCGACTATGGTCAGTTCGACCCGAACCCGGCCGTGGCGGGCGGCTTGCGCAGCACCGCCGAGGAGTCGATGAACTACGCCCAGATGATCATCGATGGCGGCTGGTACGCGGGCCAGCGCGTGCTTTCCGATGCCGCCATCGATCACTTGTTCACCAACTACACGCGCGGCCTGCCAGTCTTTGGCTCGCCATGGCCCGCCGAGCACGCGCTTTATCCGTACGGCGTCGATCCAGACTATGGGTTCGGCGGCTGGGTGCTCGCCGAGAACCCGACGACCGACCACGTCGAGGAGATCGTCGGCGCGGGGGCGTGGGGCAGCTACCTATGGATTGATCGGCGGCGCGGGCTCACGGCGGTCCTGTTCACGGACGTGCTGCCCGGCTCGCAGGCGTCGATGACGCCGGCCCTCGCGTTGTGCCAGATCGCGCGCGAGCAGGTCGAGAGTGCGCAGGTCGGTCACCTGAGCGCGGTGCGTTTTGGCGCGGAGGTGTGCCTGGCATGGCAGGCGCCGCCGGACGCGCTGCACGTGCGCGTCTACGGCGCCGACCGACCGATTCGCGATATCTTCGCGCTGCGCGACGCCACGTTGCTGGAGGAAACGGCCCTCGCGACGGCCACGGTGCCGCCGTTCGCCCACTACGCCGTCACGGCGGTGTTTCCGGCGCTCGAGAACACGGCGCTGGTGCCCGGTGGCAACGCCACGCGACGGCCGCCGCCGGTCCCCGATCTCGACAGCGACGGCACGGTCGGTTGGGACGACTGGCTCGTGCTGGCCGGCGACCTGGGCAATCCGGGGCCGGGCGCGCCGGGCGACGTCGACGGTGACGGCGCGACCGACCTGGCCGATGTCGTCGATCTGCAACGGTTCTTCGGCCGCGGTGGCTGCGCGACGCCCTAGTTGGCCGCCGGGACGACGCGGGCCCCGTTGAACAGCCGCGGGTGCTGTGCCTCGGGTGACGCGTCGTGAAGCCACGGGCCGATCGCGCCGTCCATGTGCAGCAGCAGCACGGTGTCGTCGTCGGCCGTATGACGCCGCGCCGGCCTGAAGCGCTCGCCGCTGTATCGTGCGACGGTTGACAGGCGCACCTCGTCGATGCGGCCGTTGAAGAACGACATTGGATCACCCCGGCCGTTGACGTCGGCACCGATCATCAGCGGCAAGCCGTTGATGCGGCGTTTGCCCGCGCGCTGTGCCGACTTGATGAGCTGGCCGTCGATGTACAGGCGCGTTTCCTTGCCGTCGTATACACCCGCGATGTGGTGCCAGGTGTTCGTCTTGGCGATGCCCTTCGGCGCACGAACGCTGAGGTACTTGTCGCCGATGTAAACGGACCACTCCGGCCGCGCATCGCTGACGAAGATGCCGAACTCGGAGTTTTCCGTCTTGGCGAGCAGGCCGACACGCCGGCCGTACTTCTCCGCCTTGAACCAGCATTCGAGCGTCAACGGACCGTCGGGCACGGCAACCTCCGTGCTCGGCAACATCACGTGATCGTCCTGGCCGTCGAGCAGCAGGACGTGCTCGCGCGTAGGTTCGGGGGGCGCGTTGATTGCGACGTCGAGCGGGATCGGATCGGCACGCTCGGGGATCTCGTAACGATAGCCGGCGGTGAGATACTCGCTGCGCAGCACGAGGTCCAACGGGCGAAACGACTCGTCGAGCGAGTCGCCAGGTCGCTCGATCTCGAACGCGAACGACAGCGGCTTACCGGCCGGGATCCGACCGTGGTTGTGATCGGGGTAGAAGCGCCAGCGGCTGTCGGCCGACTGCGGCATGACGGTGACGTCGATCGGGCGCGATGTGTTGTTGTTGATCGTTGCCACGACGCGGCCGCTGCCGCCGCCATCCGCGTCGAGCTTCACGGTGCTTTCGATCGCCGGCTTCTGTTGCGCGTATTCGACGCATTCGTTCTTCATCTTGCCGGTGATCTCGCGTACGTCCTGGAGCTCGCCGACGGGGACCGACGCCATCGCGACCTGATCCTTGCGCACCGTGACGATGTGAAACTGGTGCAAGTAGCCGACGCTGGGGACGAGGCCCGACTGCCCGCCGCCGACGGTGGCGAGTGTGACGTACTCGATGCCGTCGCGCGGATCATAGCGCATGCGGTGGATGTGGCCGGCGAAGACGGCGGTGACGTTGCCGGCCTTGACCAGCAGGTCATGCACGCGGGCCCAGTCGTCGCCGTAGTTCTTCCAGTTGTCCGGGGCCAGGCCGAGCCAGCGCGGGTGGTGCAGGAAGAGGAAGATGTGGTCCGCGTCCTTGGCCTTGGCGAGGATGCTCTCGAGCCAGGCGAATTGCTCGGGGCTCATCGTCTGGCAGTCGGCGTTGCGAATGCTCTTCTCGCCGGTCTCGGGGTTGCCCTCGTCGCTGTATAACGCGACGAACCAGCAGTTCTTGTGCTGGAAGGCGTACCACAGCGGGCCGAAGTGCATTTCGTAGGCCTTCTCGTGCTCGCCCGCGGGTTTCTTCTCCTTGGGGCCGCGCCAATAGACGTCGTGGTTGCCCGCGACCGGGAACCAGGGGCACAACAGCTTCTCCATGATGTCGCGAAACTCGCGCATCTGCTCCATCCACTCGGGGTGCTGGTTGTAGCCCTGAATCAGGTCACCGACGGTGATGACGAAGTCCGGCTCCAGCAGGTTCGTGTCGCGCACCGCGTCGGCCAGAACCGAGACGCCGGTCGCGGGACCGCCGGTCCGGTCGCCATAGACAACGAAGAAGAACGCGTCTTCCTCGTTGGGCAGCGGCAGACGCAGGCCGGTGCGGCTCGTGTGGAACCGGCTGGGGTCATCGACCGTCTTGTGCGGCGGGTTGTGGCGGTGGTGGTGGTGCGTATGGCCGATATTGTCGCGGGGCGACTTCTCGTCGGCATGCGCCGTGATCAGGGTGCCCAACACGGCAGCGGTCAACAGGAAATGGACGGCGACTCCCCTCATGCTAACACCTCGTTGACGGCCGCTGCCGCCGGCTTGATTGTTAAGAACCGTCTTGATCGGGGACGGATGTCCCCTTGCCCGTCGGCCGAAAGCGGGAAGTGTGGCCCTATTATGTTAATGGATTGTGAAGGCGCCGCGGGTGGGGCGGCAGCAGGCAGGGCTGTACACCCGTCCGCGTTTCGACGACGATCCGCCGCGTGTCTGCACCCTGGAGTGACATCCCGTTTGCGCCGCGGCGTTGGCCGTTCTTCTATGGCTGGGTGATCCTGGCGGTGACCACCATCGGGACGCTGGCCAGTCTGCCCGGCCAGACGATGATCGTGGGGGTCTTCACCGATCACCTCATCGAGCACCTCGCTGTTGATCGCGTTCGACTCAGCACCGCGTACATGATTGGTACCATCGGCAGCAGCCTGCTGCTGCCGCTTGCCGGCCGCGTGCTCGACCGGGTCGGTGCGCGGGCGATGACAATGGCGGCATCGATCGGTCTCGGCGTGGCGCTGGTGCTGCTGGCAACGAGCGACCGCGTCGCCACCGCCCTGCCGCTGGTGGCGGGTACGGCGGCGCTGGTCACGGCGTCATTCACGTTCCTGATGATGCGGTTCTTCGGGCAGGGGTGCCTGACGCTGACGGCTCGCGTCACCCTCAGCAAGTGGTTCAACCATCGCCGCGGGCTGGCCGTCGGCATCGCCGGCGTGTTCATCTCGTTCGGCTTCAACAGCGGACCGGTCATCGTCCACGAGATGGTCGCGTGGCTCGGCTGGCGCGGGGCGGCGTTGGCGCTGGCAGCCGCGGTCGGTCTCGGTATGACACTGCTGGGCTGGGTCTTCTATCGCGATAACCCGGAACAGTGCGGTCTCGTCATGGACGGCATCGCCGACCCGGCCTGGCACGCCCGGATGGAGCAACGCCAACCGACGATCCACCACGAGTACACACGCCGTGAGGCGGTCGGTACGCTGGCGTTCTGGGCCTTCGCGTTGGGATTGGCAACCGAGGCCCTGGTCGTAACGGCGGTCACTTTTCATATCGCGTCGCTCGGCGCCGAGCTCGATGTGGCCGAGTCGGCGGCCTACGCGGTCTTTTGGCCGATGGCGTTCTTCGGGGTGAGTGCGAACTTTCTGGGCGGCTGGGCGAGTGACCGCTACCCGATCAAGTGGCTGCTGCTGCTGCTCGGGGCGACACAGGCCATGGGCACGGTTGGCCTGCTGACCTTCGCCGACACCTTTGGCCGCACGCTGATGATTGCGGGTTACGGCACGTCGCTGGGGCTGTTCGGCTGTCTGCTGACGGTGCCCTGGCCGCGGTTCTATGGTCGGCTGCACCTCGGGGCGATCAACGGGCTGGTCACGTCGATCATGGTCTTCGCCAGCGCAACGGGCCCGGTCATCTTCGCCCAGGCCCGGGCCCTGACCGACGGCTACCTGCCCGTGAAGGTCGCTTCGCTGCTGCTGCCGGCGGCGGTGATGCTCCTGGCGCTGATCGCGGACAATCCGCAGCGGCCCGGCAAGGGTGCCGTCGATTCGTCAACGGCGCTGGACCGAAACTGAAAGGCAGCGCGCATTGGCGGCGCACCGTGACGTTCGTTTCGCTGAGTCTTCCCCGGGGAATGGAGCCGATGAGATTCGAACTCACGACCTCTTGCATGCCATGCAAGCGCTCT
>CAYUZU010000010.1:0-177516 GCA_964448675.1 uncultured Planctomycetales bacterium | reverse complement strand
CTCGCACAACCGCACTACCCAAACTTCAACCTACCGATGAATAATCCGGGCTAGATCGCAGCGTCGCCACGCCAGGCGGCCTGCAAGGCCTGGACCTCCACCGCGTGGCCGGCGACGCGGAAGGTCGTGTCATCTCGCACGGTGGCGATCGCCACCGCGTTCACGCCGCTCCGTTCGGCTGCCCGCAGCACATCGTCGGGTCGGTCGCTCTCGAGCAGGTACGTCGCACAGCAGTCGGCGAACGGGGCCGGGAGGTTCGCATCCGCGGCCGGCGGGGCCACATCGACGCCGCGATCCCCCGCCAGGGCCATCTCGGCCAGTGCCGTGAGCCAGCCACCGTCCGACACGTCGTGGCATGCGCACGCCCGGCCGTCCGCAACGAGCGACGCGACCACGCGGTGCGTGCCGGCAGCGGCAGCGAGCTCGTAGTCCACCGGTGGCAGCCCACCCAGCAGGACAACCTGGTGCCCCGGGCGCTTGAGGTCGCTCGTTACGCAGCGGCCGGCGTCGGGCACGATGCTGATGGCGCTGATCAGCAATGTCGGCGGGATCGCCAGCCGCCGCCGCTCGTGCAGCTTGCGCTCCAGCGACGGCAGGATCGCGCGCAGGCGGACGGCGTCGGGCGAATCACCCGCGGCCCTCGTGCGCAGCGCGGCGATCAGCGGTGCAATGTCGCTTTCGTCCAGGGCGAATTCGTTGTTCAGCGAGTCCTTGCCGGAGATGAACGGCACGCCATTGACCAGCGCCACGTCGTAGCAGGCCTGGCAGGCACGGACCAGGGCGCCGAGTTGATGCGGGTCGTCACTGCGGCCCCAGCAGAAGTTGTCGAGGATCGCGGTCTGCGCCGGGTCGCCACCGACCGCGATGACGTTGCGCAGGGCTTCGTCGATGGAGGCCGCGGCCATCCAGTAGGGATCGACATCGGCCAGGTGCCCTGCCAGGCCACAACCCACCGCCAGGCCGCGGGTGTTGTCCAACCGCGGCAGGAGTACGGCGGCGTCACCGGGTCCGCGACCGCGCCCCAGCAGCGGCTTGACCACGCTGCCCCCCTGCACCTCGTGGTCGTACTGGCGGATGATCCACTCCTTCGCGGCGGCGTTCGGACTCGCCAGCGCGTCGCGCAGGCGATCCAACAGATCGGCCGCGCTCAGCGACGTCGTGGACGATGCGGCGAGGACGTCCGGCCCGTGCTCGGGCGGCTCCCATACAGCGGTGCGCTCGCGGCGCGGCACGCCGTGGTGCAGGAAGTGCAGGTCGAGGTCGCCGACGATGTTCCCGTCGTAGCGCAGCACGAGCCGGGGCTTGTCGTCCACCTCGTGGCCGAAGGTGCCGATGACCGTGGCCTCGACCTCTTCGGCAGCCATGATCTGCATGAACGCGTCAAGACTGGCGGGCGGAACGGCAAGCACCATCCGCTCCTGGGCTTCGCTGATCCAGATTTCGTCATAGCGCAGGCCCGCATACTTGAGTGGCACGGTCTCGAGATCGACGACCGCACCGACCGCTTCGCCCATCTCGCCAACGGCGCTGCTCAGGCCGCCCGCGCCGCAGTCGGTGATGGCGTTGTACAGGCAGCCGCCGGCCGCGTCGCGCGCCTGCAGGACGGCGTCGAGGAAGCGCTTCTCGGTGATGGCATTGCCGATCTGGACGGCGTGGGAGAACTCGTCCGCATGGGTGTCAGTGAGCTCGGCCGAGGAGAACGTGGCACCGTGAATGCCGTCCCGTCCCGTGCGACCACCGACGACGACGATTGCGTCGCCGGGGCGGGCTGCTTTCTCGACCATGTCGCGTGGCATCAGGCCGACGCAGCCGCAGTACACCAGCGGGTTGCCAAGATAGCGTGGATCGAAATACACCGCGCCGTTGACCGTGGGAATGCCCATGCGATTGCCGTAGTCGGCCACGCCCTGGACGATGCCGCGCAGGACCCGGCGCGGGTGCAGGACGCCTTTCGGCAGTGCGTCCTGCGGCCAGTCGGATTGAGCGACGCAGAAGATGTCGGTGTTGGCAATCGGCTTGGCGCCGAGACCGCAGCCGATGATGTCACGAATGACGCCGCCGATGCCCGTCGCCGCCCCGCCGTAAGGCTCGATGGCGGAGGGGTGATTGTGCGTCTCGACCTTGAATGCGATGCCGAAGTCGTCGTCGAACGCAATGACTCCGGCGTTGTCCTTGAAGACCGAGAGGCACTGCGGGCCGCGGCCGGCGGCGATGAGCGCCTCGGTCGCGCGGGCGATGGTGTCCTTCAGCAGGTTGTCGTACTGGCGCTCCTGAGGCGTGTCGGTTGCCGTGGCACCCGGCAGCGGCGCACCGCGGTAGAGGATCGCACTGCGCAGTGTCTTGTGGACGCAGTGCTCGGACCAGGTCTGGGCGAGGGTCTCGAGCTCGAGATCGGTCGGCTCGCGGCCCTGCTCGCGAAAGTGCACCTGGATCGCACGCATCTCCTCCGGCGACAGGAACAGGTGCGCGGAGCGCGACAACGCTTCCAGCTCGGTCTCGTTGAGCTCGCGGAGCGGAACGTGCCGCAACGCGAAGGCAAACACCGGAGGCCGCGGCGCGGGGCGCACACCGGCGGTCCCGGGCACGACCTCTTCGATGCAGTCGTTGGCCAGGACCCGCCGGACGGCCTGCACCACGTCGGCGCTGTCGAGCGTGCCGGCGAGCAGATAGCGCCAGCCGGTGCGGACGTTGTCCACCGCCAGACCGCGGGCGCGGAGTTCGGCGTGGGTGCTCTGGGCGACGGGGTCCATCACGCCGGGGCGGGGGTGGACTTCGACGCCGACCCAGCCGGCGGGCGTCCGCGGAGCGGGATCGTCATCGCTGAGGACGCCGACGGACTCGATCACCGGATCGACGAGCAGGTTATCGGCCACCAGGCGGGCGGCGTTGCGGTCCAGGTCGCCCTCGAGGAGGTACAGGCGGGCGGCCCGGACGGCCTGCAGGCCCGCCAGACCCGCTTCACGGAGCCGGGCGAGGACATGGCGGTCGGCGGCACGGTCAGGGGCGTCGGGGGGTGGACCGATCTCCACGCGGTGAACGGGCATGTTGCGAACACCTCATCCACAAGAGAGTGTGTCAAGATTGTGGGCGTCTCAGGATGGCCCAGATCATACTGCTTCGCAGGCCCCTCGTCGAAAGGTCGGCGAATGGAAAACTGGGCAAGAGAATGTAACTTTTGCGCTAGGACCCTGTTACCGATTTCGTAAGCGAGCACGATGACGGAATTCCGTCCACAGCCATTGCGGCCGCTTGTGGAATTTCCTTGCCTCCTTCACTGAATCCGAATATCATCCGTCTCCAACAAAACCCGCTGGAAGACGGGAAACAGGCTGGCACTGGCCTGTCGTTGGCGCGGCTGTCTTCTGGAAGGCCATATGAGCAATCAATCAACCAACGGTACATCCCCCGCCGGCTTTACGCACGTGCTCGAGTTCGAGAAGCCCCTGGCCAAGATGGAGCAGGAGATTCATCGCCTCGAAGCGCTCCAGGCGGAGACGGGGCGGGACTATCGCGAGGTGATCACGGGCGTTCGTGAGCAGCTCGACAATGCCCTGCGGAAGTCTTATGCCGAGCTCACCGCCTGGGAGAAGGTCCTCGTGGCGCGGCACCCGAAGCGCCCCCTGGCCCGGGACTACATCCGCATGATCGCGAAGGACTTCTGCGAACTGCACGGCGACCGGGCCTATGGCGACGACAAGGCCATGGTGTGCGGCTTTTCCCGGATCGCCGGCCAGCGCGTCATGCTGGTAGCGCTGCACAAGGGCCGGGACACGCGGGAGAAGATCGAGGTCAACTTCGGCTGCGCCCACCCGGAAGGGTATCGCAAGGCGCTCGCCAAGATGAAGCTGGCGGCCAAGTTCAAGGTCCCGATCGTGTGCCTGGTTGATACGCCCGGGGCCTATCCCGGCGTCCAGGCGGAAGAACGGGGGATCGCCCAGGCCATCGCGGTGAGTCTCATGGAGATGTCGCGGCTGCCGACGCCGATCGTGGCCGCGGTCATTGGCGAAGGTGGCAGCGGCGGGGCGCTGGGGATCGCCGTCGCAGACCAGGTCGCGGTAATGGAGCACGCCTACTACTCAGTCATCAGCCCCGAGGGGTGCGCGGCCATTTTATGGAAGTCGGGCGAGCACGCGCCCAAGGCTGCGGAGGCGTTGCGACTGACCCCGGGCGAGCTCAAGCGGCTCGACCTGGTGGATACGATCATCGAAGAACCTCTCGGCGCCGCCCACCGCGACCCGGAGGCCGCCGCCCGCAACCTCGAGACGTGGATCGGCAAGTCGCTGCGCGACCTGCGCCGGCTGAAGCTCGACACGCTGTTGCGGCGTCGCTATGACCGGCTGCGCAAGCTCGGCTCGTTCTTCACGGATCAGCCCCGCAAGCGGACCGCGACCAAGGCAACGGCCCGCAGGGGCGCCGCCAGCGCGGCGCGCGGCTAGATTCACAGGCGGGGGATGGTGGGCGACGTCGCCACAAGGCGGGGAAGGGTTGCGGCCGCCGAGCGCTCGCATCATCCTGTGCGCGGGTGATGCAAAGGCTTGGTGAACCACTGGCCGGCCCGTAACGTAGCATAAGAGGGCCACCAGGGCGGATTTTGCTGGGAACTTCACGGAGAAGCAGTTATAATGAGCGGTTCAGACGCGTAGCAAGGAGTAAGCGTTGCCTGAAGAGACGATCAACAACACCGAGTTGAACAGCCCACGGCTGCAAACCTCTGACCTGCATCTATTTGCATTCGATCGGTCGCTCCATCCGGAGCTCTTCCGGCATTATGCGGACTATCGGGTGCAGCAGGGGCGGTATCACGCCGACATTTGGCTGGTCGGCCTGAGCCACGTCGTGACCGTGACCTGCGGCCAGCAGTCGCTGGCCGAGCTCCTCGCCCGCGAGAGCGAGATGATCCCGACGCGTGGTGTCATCTCCCGGTTCCGTCTCAAAGGCGAGCGCGATCACGAGCGCCGTACGAACGAAGGCTGGGGCTACATGGTCAGTACCCAGGTCGAGCAGATGGACGAAGCCCTCTACAAGTCGGTCCATTTCGATCTGCTGCGGCATGGTGAGCGGCGCGGCTGGCTGCATGTCCACCCGGAGTGGATGGAGAGCGACCTGGCCCCGTTCTCGTACATTGACTACGAGGCGCGCGACAGCGAATTCCACGTGCACGCGTTCCACTCGTATCCGAGCGAGCGCACGCTGGTCAAGACGCAGTCGATCATCGAATTGCCCGCCTAGGTCGGTCTCCGCTCAGGCAACGCGCTTACCCACCCGCCGGCAATCCGAACCGCTCAGCACCGTTGACGACCATCGTTCCCGGGATCTCCGCCATCATGACGTCTGAGAACGACGCAATCCGCGTTGCGGGTGCCCGCGAGCACAATCTCGTGGGCGTCGATCTCGACCTGCCCCGCAATCGGCTGATCTGCTTCACGGGGGTCTCAGGCAGCGGCAAGAGCAGCCTCGCATTCGACACGCTCTATGCCGAGGGGCAGCGCCGCTACATCGAATCGCTGAGCGCCTACGCGCGCCAGTTCCTGGGGCAGCTCCCCAAGCCGGACGTTGACCAGATCACCGGCCTGGCCCCATCGATCTCCATCCAGCAGAAGACCAGCGGGTGGAATCCCCGCAGCACCGTGGGCACCATCACCCAGGTCCACGATTACGCGCGGGTGCTCTATGCCCGCGCCGGCGTCCAGCACTGCCCGCGCTGCGGCCAGCCCATCTCGGCCCAGACGCAAACGCAGATGGTCGCCCGCGTCGAGGCCTTGCCGGAGGGCACACGTTTCCTGATCCTCGCGCCGAAGATCCGCGCCCAGAAGGGTGAGTATCGCGACCTGTTCCAGGACCTGCTGCACCAGGGCTTCGTCCGCGCACGCGTCGACGGCGAGATCATCGAGCTGTCGGACCCGCCCGCGCTGGACCGCTATCGGCGACACGATATCGAGGTCGTCGTCGACCGGCTGGTGCTGCGGTCCGGATTGCGGACGCGCATCGCCGAAGCGATCGAAACCGCGCTGGCCGCCGGCCACGGCACGGCGATCGTCAGCGTGCTCCCCGACGACGCGCCCGCCGACAAACCCCGGCGCGGCGGCCGCCGCGCCCAGGCCCGACCGCAGGACATCCTTTTGTCGGCGGGCTTCGCCTGCACCGCCTGCCAGCTCGGTTTCGAACCACCCACGCCGCAGATGTTCAGCTTCAACAGTCCGCAGGGGATGTGCACCCACTGCGATGGGCTCGGCACGCGCTACGATTTCGATCCTGACCTGCTCATCCCGGATCCGTCGCTGAACTTCCTGGCCCCGTGTGTCGCGGCCCTGCGGCACAAGCCGGGCCGCTGGCGACGGCACATCTACCAGGGCGTGGCCGATCACCTGGGCTTCGACCTGCGCACCCCGTGGCGGGACCTGCCGGCGAAGGCACGGCACGCGCTGCTGTACGGCACGGGTGACGAGCACATCACGTTCGAGTGGCGCGGCCGGCACGGCGTATGGAAGCACGGCGACACTTTCGCGGGCGTCATCACCGAGCTGCATGCCAAGCACCGCAAGTCCCAGTCGGCCATGGTGCGCCGCTTCTACGAGCAGTTCATGCGCCAGGCCGAATGCAAGCAGTGCCACGGTGGGCGGCTGAATGCGCAGGCGCTGGCGGTGCGCCTGCCGGGGCGGCCGCAGGGGCCGGATGGTGACGTCGTCCAGCTCAACATCGACCAGGCCTGCCGGCTGCCGATCCATCGCGCGCTGCAATTCTTCGCGTCGCTGGAGCTCGATCCGGTGCGGGCCCTGATCGCCGAGGAGCCCCTGAAGGAGATCCGGGCGCGGCTGCAGTTCCTGTTGGACGTCGGGCTCGATTACCTCACGCTGGACCGGGCGGCACCGACGCTGTCGGGCGGCGAGTCGCAGCGTATTCGGCTGGCAAGCCAGATCGGCTGCGGGCTGGTCGGCGTGCTGTATGTGCTCGACGAGCCCAGCATCGGGCTGCATCCGCGTGACAATCGGCGGCTGCTGGCGTCACTGCAGCGGCTGCGCGACATGGGCAACACCGTGATCGTCGTCGAGCACGACCGCGACACGATGGAAGCCGCTGATCACATCGTCGACTTCGGACCGGGGCCGGGCAGCCGGGGCGGCCACGTCGTGGCGGCGGGCGATTTCGACGAGATCGCCGGGGCGGAGCGCTCGGTGACCGGGGCCTACCTGTCGCGGCGCAAGGCGATCGAGGTGCCCACGTCGCGGCGGCCGGTGACGCGACCGACCGAGAATCGCGCGCAGAAGTCACCGCGTTAGCCCCGGGGCGGCGTGGATGATCGCGGCCCGGTTCCCGGTCGCACCGTAATCGGACGTCCGGCGCGGCTTCTGGACAATTCACCTCAGAAATCTGACGAGTGCCTGGGGCGCAACAACTGCCCGGAAGCGGGTCTGCCGTCCTGCACCGGACCACCTTTCCGGACGAACCCGCCCGACGTGACCTGCACCCTGCATACCACACAAACCGGCTCCTGCCCGACGTGGCGCTGCAGTGATCAAGCCGGGGGAATCTGACGATAGCACATCGGCTGAAAATGCCTGGACGCCATGAAGAGGAGAAGTCGTGCCTGTCACGATGATCTGCCCCAACCTGAAGTGCGGAAGAACGGTGGTTGCGCCGGACAACGCCCGCGGGAAGGTCGTGCGCTGCGCGCACTGCCAGCAGCTCTTCATGGTACCGGCGGACGCGCCGTACACGCCGCCCAAGCAGGACCAGGAAGGCGAGAAGCGCCCCGCCAAGTAGGTATCGCCGAGTCGACGCGCCGCCTCGTTTGCGGACGTCGCAGGACGGATGGAGATGGAAGCAACAGCCCCGGAAAAAGCCCCGGACGTCATTACGTCTGTCTGCGCCGAGCGACAGAAGGTCGTGGCGGCGGCGCGCCAGCGTAGCGCGCCACCGCAAACCGATCGCACGCGGTCGGTACAGCGGCTGGCGCAGCAGTTCGTCCGAGAACCGGAGCTGGTGCTGACGTTGCTCGAAGGCATTGAGCACCAAGCTCCGCGGGCCGCCCGCATGATCCTGGAAGCGAGCCAGGCGGCCCTGGTGGAGAATCCCGAATACGCGGAATTGCTGTATTGTGCGGGACGAGCGGCATGGGCGGCCGGAGCGTATCCGACCGCCGACACGCTGCTCGATCAGGCCCTACAGATCAATCCGGCATACAAGGACGCGATCATTCTCGCAGCAAGGGTTGCGCTGCTGCGCAATCTTCCCGATCGGGCGACGAGGCTGCTCGAGACCGCGCTTGCCGCAGGGGCACAGTACCCGGACGTACACATGCTGCTGGGCGACATCTGTCGTTCCCGGCGGCAGTGGAAAAGGGCCCGAGCCGCTTATTCCAGCGCGCTCGAGCTGAATCCGGTGCTGCCGGCGGCACGCGAGGCCCTGGCCGAACTGCCGTCGTCAGACCTGAGCGGGAAGAGCCATGAGTTATCTACTTGAAGCACTGGGCCGCGGGCTCCTCAGCGAGCTGCGCACGGCGTTTCAGAGCCAGCTTCCCGACCTGGAGGGAGATGAGGCCGCGACGCTGCAACAGCGGGCCGCGATGTCACCCAAGTCGGCCGACCTGGCACTGCGGCTGGGCACCGTGTACCTGCGCGAGGAGCAGTTTGCGCAGGCGCGCGAGTCGTTCGAAAACGCGCGGCGGAACAACCCAGCGTCCGCCAAGCCGCTCCTGGGGCTGGCCTGCGTGGCCGACGGTCTCGGCGACTACGAACAGGCGATCAAGCTGCTCGCGGCGGCGCAGTCGCGTGATCCGGACGACCCGGCGATCGCGTTTTCCATCGCCTTCAGTCATGAGCGACTGGAGCGGCGCGGCGCGGCCCAGGCGGAGTACCGTCGGGCGCTGGCGGCCTGCCCCCAGCTGCGCAATGCGTACGAGCGGCTGGCGGCGATCGCGATCCGCGAGGCCGACTGGGACCAGGCCATCGAGCAGTACGAGCAACTGGTCGACATGGACCCGGGTGACCTGGACGCGGTCCTGACGCTGGGCAATCTCTACCTGCAGGTCGGGCGCTCGCTCGAGGCGATCGAGCAGTACCAGCGGGCGTTGTTCATCGAACCGGAGACGGGCGACGACCCGCCGACGGACTTCGACCTCAGCGACGAGCACCAGCTGCAGGAGGCCGTGGCGGCGCTGGAAAAAGTGGTGCGCAAGTACCCGGGCGTCGCGCCCTTCCACGTGCACCTGGGCGACCTGTACGTCAAGTGCGGCGAGGACAACAAGGCGGTCGAGCAGTACCAGTGTGCGCTCGACACGCACCCGAACTTCCTCGAGGCCACCGTCAAGCTCGGCACGCAGCATATGCGCCAGGGGCGCTTCGTTGATGCGGCCCTGTCGTTCAATCGGGCGGTCGAGCTGAACGATCGGCTGATGACCGCCTTCATCGGCCTGGGCTGCGCCCAGCACGCCTCCGGCCGCACGAACGAGTCGCTGGCGACGTTCGACCTGGCGGCGGCCCTGGAACCGAGCACGACGCTGCTGTTCTCGGAATCCAACCGGCTGCAACTGCAGACCGAACACCACCAGCGGCACGTGCAGGTCGAGCAGATGAGCTACGGCTATGATGCCGAGAGCGGCACCGGCGAGGAGGAACCGGACCATGACCAGTTGATCAGCGAGGCGCTGCGCCGGCACCAGCAGGCACTGGTCCACGCGCCGGGGCATGCCGACCTGCATTATCGGTACGGGTTGCTGCTGCGGCAGGTGGGGCGCCACGACGACGCGATCGAGGCGTTCCGCGAGGCGGTGGTGATCAACCCGAATTACTCCAAGGCGCAGATCAAGCTGGGCATCTGCCTGAAGGAGTGCGGCCGCGTTGACGAGGCCATCGAGGCGTTTCAGCAGGCGCTGAAGCTCGATACGCGCTTCGTCGAAGTGCACTACCAGCTCGGCCTGCTGTTCGCGCAGCGGAGCCAGTTCGACCTGGCGGCCGAGCAGTTCGAGCACGCGGTGGCTGGCAACGGGCGGAACATCGCGTTCCGGGCCAATCTGGCGCTGGCGCTGCAGAACATCGGACTGGTCGATCGGGCCGCGGCGACGTGGCAGGCCATCTGCGACCTGTCGCGCGGCGAAGACGTGCTCACGACGCGCGAGGCAGTATTGAAGAAGATCAACCGCGGCGAAACGCCGGAGTAGGCCGGCGGCCACGGCACGCCCCGTGCACATGGAGGATTCCACCCGGCCGGGCTGGTTCGCGCCAGCCCGGCCTTGTCATGCGCGGGCGTATCCACGCGCCTCGCAGAACCTGCACGCCGGGCGCAAGCCATGCTGGCCCAGCGGCAGGCCGCCCCGTCCGACCACCCGGCGGCCCGCGGATTTCGCACATCCATAACGCTATTCGCGAAAGACACTTAACGAGCCTCGCCCCCTGAACGCGGCACGGTCGGTCCGGCTCTGGCACGGGCGCTGCTTCGCAACCCCGGCGGTACCGCTGTGGTCGGTCCGCAGGGATGCGGCGGCCGGCGGGCCACGAGATGCAGGAGTCGTAACGTGCAGCCCTCGTCTGACAAGAACCGAGTACCAACGCGTTCGACGAAAGGCCGATCGTCCGGGTCTGTCGTGCCTCAGGAGCACACCATGCAGCCGGACCGCGACCCCGCACCTCGAAACTGGCGCGACCTGGGGCGACGGGTGATGGCAGAGGCATGGCGGCGAACCACGGATGAAGTCGCGGCCCGCCCGAAGTCTGATGCCACACCCGTCGTCCCGGCGCCTCCTTCGCGACGGGAGCAAACGCCGTGATCTACGGGTTGTACAACTCGGCGGCGGGGATGATGACGAACGAGTATCGTCAGGCCGTTCTCGCCAACAACCTGGCCAACGCGGAGACGACCGGCTTCAAGCGCGACGTCGCCGTGTTCGCCGAACGCCAGCCCGCCAGCACGGCGGGGCTGCGGCACGGGCCGAGTGCGCGGGATCTGCAGACGCTCTCGGGCGGGCTATGGCTCGGGGAGACGCTCACCGACCACACCGAAGCCGCGATGATCCGCACCGACAACCCGCTCGATGTCGCCATCGACGGGCCGGGCTTTCTCAGTGTCGCCGTCGACGGCCAGCAACTGTACACGCGCGACGGGCGGCTGATGATGAACCGCGACGGGGCGCTGGTGGCGGCGGTGGACGGCGCCCCGCTGCTGGGGCGCAGCGGGCAGACGATCCAGCTCAATCCGCTCGGCGGGCAGCCCCGGATCGACACCAACGGCTACGTCATCCAGGACGGGCAGCGCATGGCCCAGCTCGCACTGACCGACTTTCGCGACTACGGCGCGCTGACGAAGGTCGGCGAGAACCGCTGGGCCGGCCCGGAGGAGGATGTCCTGCAGGCGCCGGCCCGCATTGCAAGCGGCACGCTCGAATCGTCGGGGGTCGAGCCGCTCAACGAACTGGTCACGATGATCGAGGCCTCGCGGGCGTACCAGATGAACGCCCAGATGGTCTCGCTGCAGAACACGTCGATCGGCCGGCTGATCAGCCTGATCTCGCGGCCGTAAACGCGTGATGTAAGTACGCAATAGCGCAAGACCCGCGGCGCCCGGCGCCGCCGGCATGAGTACCTCGGAGGACACTGGGTTATGGCCATTACCGCGTTGCACACTGCCGCCACAGGCATGGAGGCCTTGTCGCTCAAGATCGACGTGATCGCGAACAACATCGCGAACGCGGAGACCGTCGGGTACAAGGCCGCGCGGGCCAACTTCCAGGACCTGATGTACCAGTTGCGGGCACAGCCCGGCGTGCAGACCAGCGACGAGACGGCCTCCGCCCTGGGCACCGAGATCGGCCTGGGGGTGGCCATGAGCAACACGCAGACCATCTTCCGCCAGGGCTCCGCGGTGCTCACGCAGGAGCCGCTGGACGTGATGATCCAGGGCGACGGGTTCTTTCAGGTGGATCTGCCCGGCGGCGGGACGGCCTACACCCGCGCGGGGAACTTCGTGCGCAACCCCAACGGTGAGCTGGTGCTGGGCAACAGCTTCGGCCACCGGCTGAAGGATACGCCCACGATTCCCGAGGACGTACCGAACGACAAGATCAGCTTCAGCGCCGACGGGCGCATCGTCGCGACCATCGAAGGCGTTCCGACCGAGCTGGGGCAGGTCCAGATCGCACGCTTCGTGAACCCGGCGGGGCTGCTGCACGACGGCAGCAACCTGTTCCTCCAGACCGAGGCCTCGGGCGAGCCCATCGAGGGCACCCCGGGCGAGGAAGGGCTGGGCCAGATCCAGTCCGGCACCCTCGAGCAGAGCACGACCGAGGCGGTGACGGAGCTGGTCGAGCTGATCAAGACACAACGCGTGTTTCAGATGAACTCGCAGACGATCCAGGCGGCCGACGAGTCGCTGCGGGTGGTGGCGAACCTGAATCGGTAACACGCCGGCCAGACTGAGTAGGAGAGGCTGACGTATGCGTGGACGATACGCGACATTGTTGCTGCTGGCGGTGGTGCCACTGACCCAGGCGGCGGCGGACGAGGTCAATCGACTGAAGCTACGGCCGCACGCGGTCGTGTTTGACGCGCAGGCGACGCTGGGGGACGTACTGGTGCTCAGCGACGCGGACGGCGCGCTGCTCGAAGCGATTGCGAACGTGCCGCTCGAAGCACCGCCGCGGGTTGATGGCCGCCAGAAGGTAACCCACCAGCAGATCGTGCGGCAGCTCGACGCGCTCGGTGTGAACCTGGCGCGGGTGCTGGTCAGCGGCGCGTGGGAATGCGAGATTCTGTACCGCAAACCCGCCAGGCTGCGCCAGGCGCGCGACACGGCGCCGCTGATCCGCAAGACCGGGGCGGCCAGCCATGACACGACCGAACGGACGCTGGCCGAGCAATTGCGCCGCTACGTGCAACGCGAGCTGGCCGAGCTGGGCGGGACCGCCGAAATCGAGTTCGAGCGTTCCGGCCAGGAGTTCCTGAGCCTGACCACGCCACCGTGGGATTTCAACATCACTGGCAGCGGGCGCGATCTGCTGGGATTGCGCGAGTTTCGCGTGGTGATTCGCCGCGACGGGCGGACGCAGCGCATCGCGCGGATCTTCGCCCATGTGCGCATGAAGCGGCAGGTGGTGGTGGCCACGCGGCCGCTGAGCATCGGCAACAACATCGCGCACGATGACGTCAAGCTGGAGTCGCGCGTGTTCGACGCCGGCGACGACTATGGGCTGGCGTCGGTCACCGAGGCGATCGGGCAGCAGGTCGAGCAGTTCGTGCCCGCCGGCGCCATGGTGGCGCAGAACGCGATCAAGGCGGTGGACCTGGTCCAGCGCTCGCGGCCGGTGACGGTGCTGGGGGCCGGCGACGGCGTGCAGATCCGCCTGACGGGGACGGCGCTGGATTCGGGCGGCTTCGGCGACAGCGTGCGCGTGCGGCTGGGGAACTCGCGCGGCAACCGGCGGATGCTGCGCGGCGTGGTGAGTGGGTTGGCGACGGTGCGAATCGAGGAGGCCGGGTCGTGATCAGGACCGACGCAGAGCGCATCAACCATCGGCAACTGCTGCTTCTGTCCGCGGTGCTGGCGTGGCTGCTGCTGTGCCTGCCGCCGGCGGTGGGACAGTCCAACTCGCTGTTCGGCGCCCGGCAGCGGCGCGAGGGCACGGCCCGACAGGTGCCGACGTCGCAGCCGTCGCGGCCGCAGGTCGTACCCGGCAAGACGGTGCTGGGCATTCGCCGGCACGTCGAGGAGCAGCAGCCCAAGCCCAAGACCAATGCGATGCTGCTGCGCGTCTCGCCCTACGCGGTCGAGGCGCCCGAACCCGAGGTGATCGGCGTCAACGACCAGGTGACGATCATCATCCGCGAGAACAAATCCGCCAAGAGCGACGCCAAGACCGAGGCGACCAAGGAATGGGAGCATGAGTGGGAGCTCAGCAAGTGGATCAAGCTGAGTGACAAGAACGGGCTCATCCCGGCGTTGTTCGAGCATGGCAACCCGGCGGTGGAGTTCCAGCACGAGGATGACTACTCCGGCGATGGCAGCTACGACCGCAAGGACGAGTTGACCACGCGGATCCAGGCGACGGTGATCGACGTCAAGCCCAACGGCACGCTCGTGCTCGAGGCGGCCAAGACGATCGAGGTGGACGAGGAACGGTACACCATCACCGTCACTGGTGCGTGCCGCAGTATCGACGTGACGCCGACGAACACGATCCTCAGCACGCAGATCGCGAATCTCGACATTCGCGTCCAGCACACGGGTGCCATTCGCGATGCGACGCGCCGCGGGTGGTTCAAGCGCGGGCTGGATCTGCTGCGGCCGTTCTGATTCATCGCTCCGGGCGGCCGCAGGCCACGGGCGGCGGGTGCAACCCACCCTGCTCGTCCGACCTCGGACGCGAACGGGCACCGCGGCGCGCGGGCAGTACGCTGCCGGATTGACGCCGGTGCCAGAACAAGAAGTGCCACTGGAAAGGTGCAAGTGTGAACGTCAAAGCCACATGCATTTGGCTGCTGCTGCTGAGCACGACCGCCCACGCGGCGGCCGTCAGTGAGATCTGCGTGCAGGACATCGCACATCTCCAGGGACGGCGCACCAACAAGCTCATGGGCTACGGCCTGGTCGTGGGGTTGAACGGCACCGGCGACGGCGACCAGTACGCCCCGACCATGCGGGCCCTGATGGCGTTGCACCGGCGCTATCACGCGCCGATCCTGACCGCCGAGGACATCAGCGGCAACCAGAGTGTCGCCCTGGTGATCGTCGAGGCGGAGATCCCGGAGTACGGGGCGCGCGAGGGGCAGACAGTCGACGTGGTCGTCTCCACGCTCGGGGCCGCCAGCAGCATCAACGGCGGGCAGCTGCTCACGACGCCGCTGCAATACGCGATGTTCAATCCGGACGATGAATCGACCCAGGCGATCATGGCGCTGGCCGGGGGACGGGTCATCGCGCCGGACGCCGAGATCCCCACGCGCGGCGTCGTCCGCCAGGGGGCCACGCTGGAGGACGACTTCTATTACTGGTTCATTCAGGACGGCGCGATCACGCTGGTGCTGAACGACACGCACGCCGGCTGGACCTGGGCCCACATGATGGCACGGGCCCTGAACCACGAGCTCACCAATCCGGCCGCGGAACAGTTCGAGCAGGCCGGGCGCCCGGGGCAGCAGGTGATCGACGTCAATCCGGCGTTGGCGCTGGGCCCGAAGAACGTGCAGGTCAAGATCCCGCCCTATGAGCAGCGGGATCCGGCGGGATACATCAGCCGCGTGTTGCAGACGCCACTGTTCATGAAGCCCAAGCAGGTTGCCTGCGTCACGATCAATCGCACGACCGAGACGATCGCGTTCACCGGCAATGTCACGGTGTCGCCGACGGTGCTGCAGATCCCCGGCCTCGGGACCGTGCTGATCGGGCGCAAGCTGCCCGCCGAGGAGGGTGAAGCGGCCGAGGTGGAGCCGGTGGACTTCACGGAACTGCTGGACACGCTGTCGGCGATCCAGGCGTCGCCGGCGCAGCTCATCAACGCGGTCGAGCAGCTGCACAAGACAGGCACGCTGCACGCCCAGCTGGCGTACGACTAGGAACGGCCCATGGTCTCGAGCGTCAGGACAAGCAGCCCGCCCAGCATGACCGGCACGCCGGCGGCCGCGGCGACGCGCCGGCCGGGCGAAGGGGCGCAGTTCTTCCGTATCCTGACCGAGCTGGGGCGCAAGCCCGACCAGGCCGATCCGGCGGTGCGGGAGCAGGCGGCGGCGCAACTGCTGTCCGAGCTGTTTCTCAAGCCGATGCTGGCCGAGATGCGCCAGTTCCCGTTCGGCAACGACCTGATGCACGGGGGGCAGATGGAGTCGGCGTTTGGCGAGCGGCTCGACGAGCGCATGGCGGACATCGTCGCGGCCGGCAACCAGGCGCTGGTGCGGCAGATTGTGCGCTACATGGACAACGAAGTGACCGGGGTGCCCAGCGCTGCACCGGCGGGCGACGCGCAGGAAACGCCCGCCACCGCGACGCGGCCCGCCGCCCAACCAACACGAGGTGAAGTGTGACCGTAGCCGACTCGGCAAAGCGTGCGCTCGAGCCCTACGACTGGCCTTCGCTGCCGGAAGCGGCGGGGTCGCTGGACCCCCTGCTGCGTCACCTGGCGGATCTGCACGCGTCGCTGAGGCAGCTCGTGGCGCTGGCGGACGACAAACTCACGGCGATGCGCTCCGCCGACGCGACGGCGCTGCGGGACTGTGCGCTGCGGGAGGAGGAACTGGTCAAGCGGGTGCTGTTCGAGCAGCAGAACCGGGGGGCATTAATTACGCGTGCGGCGCAGGGACTGCCGCAAGCACCGCCGGGCACGAAGCAACTGAAGGATCTGCTGCCGCACGTACCGGAGCCGCTGTCATCGGCCTTGCAGGCCCGCAGGGCGGCTTTGCAACAGGCCGCGTCGGAATTGCGAAGAAAAAACCGAATCGTGGCAACGGTGGCACAGAACCTGCAAGCACACATTCGCGGTGTCTTCGCTGAGTTGGCGAAGACGGCAGAGGAGTCGGTGGTCTATGGCGCCGGCGGACAGCACGAGACCAGCACGAAGCGGTGCTGGGTGGACGCAGTTGGGTGAATCGTGGGAATCTTCGGCACGTCATTCTCGATCGGGCGTAGCGCACTGACGGCGTATCAGTCGGCCCTGGCGGTCACCGGGCAGAACATCGCCAACGTGGGCAACGCCGACTACACCCGTCAGTCCGGGCATCTGTCCACGATGCATGGTGGGCAGACGCCCGGCGGTGTCGCGCCGGGGCTGGGCGTCAACATGGACCAGCTGCGGCGGCACTACGACGCGGCGATCGAGAATCGCATGCGCATCGCCGCCGGGCAGCGCAATACCGCCGAGGTTATGCACCAGACGCTCAATCGCGTCGAGTCGCTGTATGGCGAACTGACCGAGTACGACCTGTCGACACAGCTCAACAGCCTGTTCGAGTCGTTCTCGGCCCTGCAGACGGATCCGACCGAGCTGACCGCTCGCGACCAGGTGGTGGCGAGCGCGGACGCCGTCGTGAAGACACTGCAGCGGCATCGCAACGGCCTGATCACCGAGAACCGCGATCTGAATCTCACCGCCGAATCGATGGCCCGCGAGGCCAACGAGATCTCGGAAGAAATCGCGAAACTGAACGAACTCATCGTGGCGGCGACGGCGCAGGGGCGCGGCGGTGACAGCGCCCTGCGCGACCGTCGCGACGCCCTGCTGCGCGACCTGGCCGAACTGATGGACATCCAGGTGCGCGAGCAGACCAACGGCATGACGAACGTCTACGTCGGCAGCGAGCCACTGGTCGAGTTCACGCGCAGCCGCGGCATCCAGGTCGAGCGCGTGATCGAGGACGGCCTGGAGCACGTCGACGTGCGCTTCGCCGACAACAACGGCACGGTCGTGATGCAGGAAGGCCGCCTGGCGGCAGTGGTGCAGACTCGCGACGTGCACCTCGCCGAGCAGCTCGCGCAGCTGGATACGCTGGCGGCGGCCCTGATCTACGAGGTCAACCGCGTGCACACCTCCGGTTGGGGGCTCAAGGCCAGCCAGCAGGTGACCGGCCAGCACAGCGCAAGCAACGCGAATGTCGCGCTGAACAGCACGGGCGCCGGGCTCGTCTTCCCGGTCAGCAACGGCACCTTCAGCGTGCATGTGCGTGACCAGCGCAGCGGCCAGATGACGTCGGAAGTGATCGAGGTCGACCTCGACGGCATCATCGACGCGGCCATTCCGGGTGATTCGGACACGACGCTCGCCTCGCTGGCGGCGGCGCTGAACGGCGTCACCGGGCTGACGGCCAGCGTGACCGCCGACAACCGGCTGCAGCTCGCCACCGCCGCCGGCTACGAGGTGTCGTTCACGGACGACTCGTCGGGGGTGCTGGCGGCGCTGGGGATGGGCGTGTTCTTCGACGGCAAGGACGCCTCGGACATCGCGGTCAACGCGAGCATCCGCAACGACGTGAACTACATCGCGGCCTCGCTGAACGGCGCGGCGGGCGACGGCAGCAACGCGGGCCGGCTGGCACAGATCGGCGAGACCGCCAGCGAGCTGCTGGGCGGCGCCAGCGTGCTGACGTACCACGAAGCGATGGTAAACGGACTGGCGGTGAAGACCGCCGCCGCGCAGACGACTTACGAAGCGACCGACGCGGTGTATGCCAGCCTGCTGGCGCAGCGCGAATCGATCAGCGGCGTGAACCTCGACGAGGAGGCGATCAACCTGACGCTCTACGAGCGGTCGTACCAGGGCGCCGCGCGCTACCTGAGCGTGCTCGACACGTTGTCGGACACCGTACTCAACATGGTCTCCTGAAGCAGAGCCGGGACAAAGGACTGTCGCACCCATGGCCGTGACCCCCGTCAACCTGACCCGCGTCAGCTTCACGCAGCGTTACTACAACCTGCGCGAGTCGATGCTGACCAACAGCGTGGGCCTGTACCACGTGCAGAATCAGTTGACGACGGGGCTGCGATTCGTGCGCCCCAGCGAGGACCCGCTGCGGGCCTCGGCCGCGTTCGACCTCGACCGCCGGATGGAGCGCCTCGACCAGGCCAAGACCAACCTGCGGACGGCCAACGCGGTGCTCACGGAAGTGGAGAGCGCGACGCAGGAGGCGATCGACCTGTTCGACGAGGCGCGCTCGCTGGCGATCCAGGTGGTCGGCGACAGCACCTCGCACGACGAGCAGATCGCGCTGACCGACGTGGTCGACTCGATCCTCGATCAGCTGGTCGCGATCGGCAACCGGCAGTATCTCAATACGTATCTCTTCGCCGGCCACCAGAACAAGCCGCCCTTCGCGCTGACCGGCGAGGGCGTGATCTACACCGGCGACGCCAACCGGATGGAGGCGATCGTCGACACGGAGCTCGGCACCGACCATTACACGGTCCCCGGCGTGGAGTTTTTCGGCGCCACCACCGCCGAGGTGCAGGGTTTTGTCGATCTCGACCCGGCCCTCACCAAGAGCACGCGCGTCGGTGACCTGCGCGGCACGACCGGCCAGGGCGTCGAACTGGGCCGCATCGAGGTCCGCCGCGGCAACGACGTCGCCCAGATCGACCTGAGCGGCGCGGCGACGGTCGGCGACATCATCGACAAGCTCAACGCCGAGCTGCCCGGCGGGATGACCGCGGTCATGGGCGTGCGGGGCATCTCGCTGACGCAGGCCGGCGTGGAGAACGTCACCATCGCCGAGATCGGCGGCGGGCACACGGCGCGCGACCTGGGACTGCTGGGCAGCTTCAACCTGGCGGTGAAGCCGGAGGAGGATCTCGATCCGCAGGTGACGCCGTTCACGACGATCGACGCGTTGCGGGCGGGCGCGGGGATGAACCTGAACACGCCGATCGTGGTGCAGAACGGGTCGAAGAGCGCGACGATCGACCTGAGCAGCGCGAAGACGGTCGAGGATGTCCTGAATGCCTTCAATTATGCGGACGTCGGCGTCTGGGCGCGGATCGGCAGTGACGGGGCGTCGCTCAGCGTCGTGAGTCGGCTGTCGGGCACCGACATGACGATCGCGGAGGATGGCGGGCAGTCGGCCACGCTGCTGGGGCTGCGCTCGCTGCACGGCGGCACGACGCTGGCGGCCCTGAACGACGGCGAGGGGGTGCAGACGGTCAGCGGCAACGACCTGCGCATCACGACGGCGAACAACACGGTCATCGACGTCGATCTGGACGGCGCGTTGACGCTGCAGGACGTCATCAACCGCATCAACGCGGCCGGTGGCGGTGCGGTCGCGGCCACGCTCAAGGCCCAGGGAAACGGGCTGCTGATACGCGACCAGACGGTGGGCGGCGGCGCATTCGGAATCGAACCGCTGGGTGATTCGCCGGCGGTGCGGGGGCTGGGGCTGGACGCCCCGGCGACGGGGAACGAGTTGATTGGAAAAGACGTGAATCCGCTGCGATCGGACAGCCCGTTCACGGCCTTGCTCGAGTTGCGTGAAGGCATGCTGCGCGACGACCGCAACCTGATGATGGACGCGGGTGAGCGGATCGAGGAAGTGCTGAAGAACATGCAGCGGGTCCAGGGACAGATTGCGGCACAGGCCGGCCAGATGGCGGATCGCGAGGAGCGCGTCGAGACCGAGGTGCTGGCCACGCAGGTGCTGCAGAGTGACGTCCGGGATGTGGACTTCACCGAGGCGGTGATTCGCTACCAGCAGCTGCAGAACGCGTTGCAGGCGAATCTGACGACCGCGTCGAAGACGATGAACCTGTCCCTGCTGGACTATTTGCGCTAGGGATGCGGCCTCTGCGGGGGCCGTCGCTTCGGGGAAGGTGAGCACGTGTGGCTGCGGTCGTGCTTTGTGGCTCGACGCGGCGCAGTCAGCGGTTGGCCCGCGGAGTGCGGGCCGGGTCGGAGTACCCGGCGCGACGGACGGCGTGGGATGGATTGCCGGCTCATGGAGGCCGGCCGCCCGTCGGGCAACCACAAGGATTCGAGCCAGTTGGAGCTGTACGATGCTCATCGAAACGAGTCGCTTTGGACCGCTGGAAGTGGACGAGTCCCGCATCATCACCTTCAAGGAAGGGTTGCTGGGGTTCCCGAACCACCACCGCTTCGCCCTGATCCAGGCGTCACCGGATCCGGTGTTCTTCTGGATGCAGTCGGTGGACGACCCGCATCTGGCGTTCGTGGTGTGTGATCCGCGGACGTTCGTGGAGGATTACCAGGTACCTGTCCGCAAGGACGACGTGCAGGGGCTGGGCCTCCAGGATCTCAGCGACAGCCAGGTCCTGGTGATCGTGAACAAGGTCAACGGCGATCTGACGGCCAACCTGCTCGGCCCGGTCGTCGTCGGGGCGCACTCGCTGTGTGCCAAGCAACTGGTCCTGTCGGACAAACGGTACAGCACGCGGCATCGGCTGATGCCGGCCAGCGTGGCCCGCGAGGCGGTCGCCCGGACGGCGTAAACGGCCCGCGGAACGGTGTAGCATTCTGAAAGGCAGGTTGGTTATAATGTATCCGGGCGTAAACGACGTCGACGGATCCCTGGGATCGCGCACCGCGCGATGCGCTATAGCCACCTTCACGGGTCGGCCGCCCGGCGCAATCGGGGACCGGTTCGCATCGCCCATTCCGATTCCTGTCCGACAAGGCATCGGCATAATCCAGGAAGGAGCCGCGGATGTTGGTGCTCTCAAGACAACGCGACGAATCCATCATCGTCGGCGACAATGTGCAGATCACGATCGTCGACATCCGGGGGGACAAGGTGCGGCTGGGCATCGAAGCCCCGCCGGACATATCCGTGCACAGAAAAGAGGTCTTCGACGCCATTCAGCGGGAAAACCGCAAGGCGGCGGGGGTTACATCGGACGACCTTGCTTCGGCCTCCTCAGCTACGAAGCGCGACGGTCGCAAGCGCAACGGGTAACCGGGCATCCGGTAGCGGTCGCCACGCCCGTGACGACCACCCGTATTCCAACTTCATTGCCCCAGGCAAGCATTCCAGCCACGAACCGTTCAAGGAGGATGGCCAATGGCTCGCATTAACACGAATGTCCCTGCGCTCACCGCGCAACGGTACCTGAGACGGTCGTACAACGAACTCAACACGACCATGTCCCACCTGGCCACCGGCCTGCGCATCTCGCGCGGCAAGGATGATCCGGCCGGCCTGATCGTCTCCGAACGACTGCGCAGCGAGATCAGCGCCGTCGGCCAGGCCCTGTCCAACACGCAGCGCGCCAGCCTCGTCATCTCCACCACCGAAGGAGCCCTCGACGAGGTCGCCGCCCTGATGAAGGACATCCAGGCCAAGCTGATCGAGGCCGCCAACGAAGGCGCCTTCTCGCCCGAGGAGCGCGACGCCAACCAGCTCCAGATCGACCAGGCGATCGACAGCATCACCCGCATCGCGAACACCACCTCGTTCGCCGGTCGCATGCTGATCAACGGCTCGCTGCAGTACGAAACCAGCGGCGTCGACAATGCCGCCATCGCCGCCCAGCAGGTCCACGCCGCCCAGTTCGGCAGCCTGGACAGCCTGGCCGTGAACGTCAACGTCCTCTCGGCCGCCCAGCGGGCCGAGCTCGGCTTCCCCTACGCGAACATCAGCAGCCCCGAGCCCATCACCATCGAGGTCCGCGGCAGCGAAGGCGTCACGTCGCTGTCGTTCGGCTCCGGCACGCCGGCCCTCGAGGTCTGCAAGGGCATCATGTCGGTCGCCGACGCCACCGGCGTCTCCGCCGTGCCCTCGGGCGTGCCGTCGGGGGCTTCCGGCTTCCGCATGATGACGCGCGGCTACGGCAGCGAGGAGTTCGTCAAGGTCAAGCTGCTCAACCCGGACGGTGCCTTCCTGCACGGGGCCCCGGACTCGGCCTACGGCATCGACGCCACCGCCTCCGTCAACGGCTCGGTGGCCTCGGCCCGCGGCAACCACCTGAGCGTCAAGACCTCGACGCTCGACCTGGAGATGAGCCTGCAGCCCGGGTTCGCCAGTAACACGTCGTACTCGGTCACCGGCGGCGGCGCCCTCTTCCAGGTCGGCCCGCACGTCAACCCCAATCTGCAGGTCAACATCGGCGTCCAGTCGGTCGCCGCGACCAACCTGGGCGACACCGAGATCGGATTCCTGGCGCAGCTCAAGACCGGCGGCAACTACGAGTTGCGGACCGGCAACTATGACCACGCGTCCCGCATCGTGGACAAGGCGATCGACCAGATCTCGATCCTGCGCGGTCGGCTCGGCTCGTTCGAGCGCGGCACGCTCGACACGAACGTGAACCAGCTCGGCATCACGCTCGAGAACCTCACGTCAGCCGAGTCCTCGATCCGCGACGCCGACTTCGCGTACGAGACCTCGCAGCTCGCCCGCAACCAGGTCCTGGTGAGTGCCGGCACGTCGGTGCTCGCACTGGCCAACCAGACGACGCAGTCCGTCCTGCGACTGCTCGGCAACTAGCCGAATACCGGACCCTGAGCGCTTCGCGCCCGCGACGGCGCGAAGCGCTCGCGCGCCGGCTCCTCCCCCCGCCCGCACACGCCCGACCGGGCCGCCGCACCGCCAGCCGACGCGGATGTCGGCTTCTGGCGTAACCGGTACGAGGTTATTAAAGCACACCCCCTACCCGGACGATGCGCTCGCTGTAGTTCTGGGTACCGCGAAACGCTCTTACGGCGTACCGCGCCCCATGAGTACCAGATGCAGCGCAGGCCCGCGTCGCAGACCGCCGCGGACCGGCCTGCAAGTCGCCTCTGGAGGCGCACCTAATGACCCGCATCAACTCCAACGTTCCGTCCCTGATCGCCCAGCGCATCCTCACCAAACAGAACGATGCGCTGAGCCTGTCACTCGAACGACTCAGCACCGGCATGCGCATCAACAAGGGACGCGACGACCCGGCCGGCCTGATCGCCTCCGAGCGCATGCGGGCCGATCTCAAGGCCATCGATGCCGCCCAGAAGAACATCTCGCGGGCCATCAATGTGGTCGCGGTGGCGGAATCCGGGCTGCACGAGATCAGCAACCTGATCAACGACCTCGAGAAGCTGGTCGACCAGTCCGCCAACGAGACGGCGATCACCGAGGACGAGGTCAAGGCCAATCAGCTCGAAATCGACGCGATCCTCGAGTCGATCGACCGCATTTCCAATACCACCGAGTTCCAGGGGCGCAAGCTGCTCAACGGCGACTTCGCCTACACGACGTCCAACGTCAATTCCATCTCACATATCGCCGACCTGCGCATCAACGCCGCCCGCATCGCACACGACACTTATCGGTCCGTCACCGTCGAGGTCACGCAGTCGGCGCAGATCGCGTCGCTGGCCTACATCAGCGGCACGCTCACCGGCAACCCGCGCACGATCGAGATCACCGGCAACCTCGGCACCGAGCGCATGACCTTCGGCTCGGGCACGACCGTGAGCCAGATCGCCTACGCGATCAACCAGTCCTCGCGGCTGACCGGCGTGTCGGCGTACTCCAGCGGCGCCAACTACGTCTACTTCACCAGCACCGAGTACGGCTCCAGCGAGTTCGTGCGCGTGCGCGAGCTTACCGGCCAGAGCTTCGAGCTGACCTCGCCCGAGGACTACGGCCGCGATGCCGCCGCCACCATCAACGGCATGCAGGTCGTGGCCCGCGGCCTGGACATCAGTGTCCGCACGGCCGCCCTCAGCGCAGACCTCACGCTGCACGAGCAATTCGGCACCACGGTGGGCGCCTCGTCCAGCTTCGAGATCACCGGGGGCGGTGCGCGCTTCGCGATCACGCCCATCCTGAACCTCAACTCGCTGGCCTCGATCGGCATCGACGCCGTCAACGCCGCCGGCCTGGGCAACGGCAACGAGGGCTACCTCTACACCCTGGCCACGGGCGCGACCAACGATCTCAATTCGAAGAACTTCTTCCAATCGCAGCGCATCATCCGCGCCGCGGCCATGCAGGTGGCGTCCCTCCGCGGGCGCCTGGGCGCGTTCGAGAAGGATACCCTCGAGACGACACTCAACTCGCTGCAGGTCGAGTACGAGAACCTGGCCTCCGCCGAGAGCGTCATCCGCGATACCGACTTCGCCGAGGAAACCGCGAACCTCACGCGGGCCAACATCCTGGTCAATGCGGCGATGATGGTACTGGGCAAGGCCAATAGCGCCCCGCAGAACGTACTGACGCTCCTGCAGCAGTAACACGCAGCCGCCGGCCGGCGCTCAGAGCAGCGGGGCCAGCAGCCGGGCCGCGCCCTCCCCCAGGCGCCGCCACAGCGGCGTGCGGTGCGCGTCGCGCAACGTAATCTGGCGCGCCTGCGAACAGAAACTCTCCACGTACGCCCCTAGGTCCGCCGCCACTGCGCTTTCGTACAGCAGCGCCGACACCTCGAAGTTCAGGCGGAAGCTCCGTACGTCCATGTTCGCCGAGCCCACCAGGCACCAGCGATCGTCGACCGTCACGATCTTCGAGTGCAGCACCCCCCGCTCGTACTCGTACACCGCCACGCCGGCGTCGACCAGCTCGGTGTAGAAGCTCCGCGCCGCCCACAGCGCCAGCGGCACATCACTCCGCGTCGGCAACACCAGCTGCACCCGCACCCCCCGATAACTCGCATGCGCCAACGCCAGCCGCAGGGTCGGGTCGGGCACGAAGTACGGCGTCGCGATGCGGATCGAATCCCGGGCGGACGTGACCGCGGCGAACAGGATCTGCGTCAGCGTGCTCACCTGCTCGTCGGGCCCCGTCGGCAGGATCTGCACGGTCGCGTCGCCGTCGCGCGGCGGCGGGCGGAAATAGGCGGATTCGTCCAGCCGCTCGCGCGTCGCCTGCGACCAGTCCTCGGCGAAGGTCTGCTGCAGGAACAGCGTCGCCGGCCCCTTGATGCGCAGATGCACGTCGTACCAGGGGCTCAGCTCGCGGCGGCGGCCGCGGTACTCGTCGCCGATGTTCTGGCTGCCCACGAAGGCCGTGTGGCCGTCGACGACCACGACCTTGCGGTGGTTGCGCAGGTGCAGGCTCCAGCGGCGCCGCAGGTTGAACGGGCGCACCGGCAGGAAGAACGCGACCCGCACGCCGGCCGCCACCAGGGGGCGCAGGAACGCCCGGCTGAGCTTCCAGCACCCCACCGCGTCCAGCAGCAGGCGGCACTCCACGCCGGCCCGGGCCCGCTCCACCAGCAGGTCACGAAACTGGGTGCCCGTCGCGTCGGGCCGCCAGATGTAGTACTCCAGGTGCACGTGGTGCTGGGCGTTGCGAATGGCGGTCTCGAGCGCATCGTAGGTGGTGTCGGCCTTCTGCAACACCGTCACCTCGTTGCCGTCGACCGCCGGAATGTCCGCCAGCCGCCGGCCCACGCGCACAATCGCCGCCAGGTCGTCGGGCATGCGCGACTCGGGCGGTGCCTGCGCTGGCGAGGCGTGGGCGGCCTTGCGCTGCAGGGCTGCAAGCAGGTGGGCCACGCGGCGGCGGCGGCGCTTCACCTTGCGTTGCAGGCGCGAGGAGGAGAGCAGCCAGTAGGCCAGCATGCCGATGACCGGCAGCAGTACGATCGCCAGCAGCCAGGCCACCATGGCGGTGGGCTCTTTGCGACCACGCAACAGCCGCGCGACGAACAGCGCCGCCAGCACATAGTTGATGACCAGGATCGCCTGCCAGAGCTGCGCCATGGTGGTCAGTGTGGGCGCGACGGCCCGCCCCTGCAAGCACGGCGTGGCCCGCCGCCGCGGCTAGCGCTGGTCGACCGGCACCCAGTCGCGCTTGGGCGGGCCGACGTAGCGGCTGCGCGGGCGAATGATGCGGTTGTGCTCGTGCTGCTCGATGATGTGGGCGCACCAGCCGGTCACGCGTGAAGCGACGAACAGCGGCGTGTAGATATCCAGCGGGAAGCCGAGCAGGTGATACACCAGGCCGCAGGGGTAGTCGACGTTCGGGTAGATCTGCTTCAGTTCCCAGACCTTGTCCTTGATCGCGTGGTAGACCTCGGCGCGCCACTGCTCGTTGCGGGCGGCGGCCAGCTCGTCGACGTAGGGCTCGAGAATGAACGCCCGATGATCGCCGTTGCGATAGACCCGGTGGCCGAAGCCCATGATCTTCTGTTTGGCGGCAACGGTCTCCTCGACCCAGGTGCGGGCCCCGTCCGCCGAGCGGAACTGGTCCATCATCTTCATCGCGGCTTCGTTCGCCCCGCCGTGCAGCGGCCCCTTGAGCGTACCGATGGCCGCGACGACCGACGAATGCAGCCCGCTGAGCGTGCTGGTACACACGCGGGCCGCAAAGGTCGACGCGTTGAACTCGTGCTCGGCGTAGAGGATCAGCGTGAGGTTGAGGATCTTCTCCTCCAGCGGCGTGGGCGCGCGGCCGAATGCCTGATACAGGAACTGGCCGGCGTGGGACAGGCCGCCGCGCGGCTCGACCGGTTCGCGGCCCTCCAGCAGCCGCAGCCGGGCGGCGATCAGCCCCGGGATGACCGCCATCACGCGCTGCGCGCGGCACAGCAGGCTGTTGCGGCCTTGCGCCACGCAGGGGTTGAAATGCCCGCACATCGACACGCCGGTTCGCAGCACGTCCATCATCGGCGCCTGTCGCGGGATGGCCCGCAGCACGTCGATGACGGCAGCGGGCAGTTCGCGATAGCCATCGACATAACCCTGGAACAGCCTGAGCTCCTCGCTGGTCGGCAATTCGCCGTGCAGCAGCAGGAACGCCACTTCCTCGAAGCTGGCATGCTGCGCCAGGTCGGCGATGTCGTAGCCGCGGTACAGCAGCACGCCCTGCTCCACCGAGCAGATGGCCGTCTCGCCGGCAATCACGCCTTCCAGCCCCGGGCGATAGGTTTCTTCGGTCGCGCTCATCGGTTGTCTCCCTTCGGCGGCGGCGGTGGGGCCGCCACGTCGTAACCGAGCATGTCGTACAGTTCCTGACGCGTCTGCATGCGGTCCAGCAAGGCCTGCTGGGTGCCCGCCGAACGCAGCACCCCCAGCGCCTCGATGATGGCCTTCATCGCGATGCGCTGCAGCGTCACCGGGAAGATGACCAGCCGGTAGCCCAGCTCGGCGAACTGCTCGACCGTCAGGTACGGCGTCTTGCCGAACTCGGTCATGTTCGCCAGCAGCGGCACGGGCACGTCGCGCGCGAAACGCGCCAACTCGTCGGCATCACGCAACGCCTCGGGGAAGATCATGTCGGCCCCGGCCGCGACGTAGCGCCGGGCCCGCGCGACGGCGTCATCATACGACGTGACGCCGCGGGCATCGGTCCGGGCAATGATCATGAAGTCCGGGTCGCGCCGGGCAGCGACCGCGGCCGCGATCTTGGTGCAGAATTCGTCAACCGGCACCAGCCGCTTGCCGTCGAGGTGACCACAGCGCTTCGGGAACTCCTGGTCTTCGAGGTGCAGGCCACTCAACCCCGCCCGCTCGAATTCCTGCACCGTGCGGGCCGCGTTGTCGGCCCCGCCAAACCCCGTGTCGGCGTCCGAGATGATCGGGATGGTGGTCGCCGCAACGCAGCGCGTCGCGTGCCAGGCGGCTTCGGAGAGCGTGGTCAGCCCGATGTCGGGCACGCCGACCAGGCTGTTGGCCAGCGCGCCGCCCGAAAGATAGACGGCCTCGAAGCCGGCCTGCTCGACGGCGCGGGCGGAAAGGGCGTTGAAAGCACCGGGCGCAACGACGGTATGGTCGTTGAGCGCAGCTCGCAGCCGCGCGTTGCGTGAGGCTGGCTGTGTGTCCATGCATCATCCTCCTGCCCTGCCAGCGGCGCGCCCGCCGGCCCGTTGCCCGGCCTCACGTTCGCTATTCGACAGTCTGCCGTGGCCATTCACGGCCGTTACCGCTCGGCCAGCTTCTTGTAGGAGCGCTCGGTCGGACCGTTGTAGATCTGGCGCGGGCGGTAGATGCGCGCGTTGGGGTTCGCGTGGACCTCGCGCCAGTTCGCGATCCACCCCGGCATGCGGCCAATGGCGAACATCACCGGGAACATACTGACCGGGATCTGCGCCGCCCGCATGATGATGCCGCTGTAGAAATCGACATTCGGATACAGCTTGCGCTCGACGAAGTAATCGTCGTGCAGCGCGACCTCTTCGAGTTGCTTGGCGATGTCCAGCAACGGATCCTTGATGCCGAGCTTCTCCAGCACGTCGTCGCACGCCTTCTTGATGATCTGGGCCCGCGGGTCGAAGTTCTTGTACACGCGGTGGCCGAACCCCATCAGGCGAATGCCCGACTGCTTGTCCTTGACCTTCGCGATGAACTTCTCCAGCGGCGCGCCGCTCTCCTTGATCTTCGTGAGCATGTCGATCACGGCCATGTTCGCGCCGCCGTGCAGCGGCCCCCACAACGCACAGATCCCCGCCGCCACCGACGCGTACAGGTTCGCCTGGCTCGAGCCGACCATCCGCACGGTCGACGTCGAGCAGTTCTGCTCATGGTCGGCGTGCAGCATGAAGATCTGGTCCATCGCGCGCACCAGCTCCGGCGCCGGCTCGCACGGCATGTTGGGCATGCAGAACATCAGGTGCAGCAGGTTCGCCGTGAACGAGAGGTCGTAGCGCGGGTAGTTCATCGGCAGCCCGGTGTTCTTGCGATAGCTCGCCGCCGCGATCGTCCGCACTTTGGCCAGCAGCCGGGCCGCCGCCTCGAGGAAATGCTCGTCGTTATCGTCGGGCTTGACGAAGGAGCGCTCGAAGCAGCCGGCGGTGTTCACCATCGCGGAGAGAATCGCCATCGGCGGCGCGTCGGCGGGAAAGCCCTCGAAGTGGTGGCGCATGTTCTCGTGAATGAACTGGTGCTCGGTGAGCAGGCCTTTCCACTCCATCAGCTGGCTGGCGGTGGGCAGCTCGCCCTGGATGAGCAGGTAGGCGGTCTCGGGGAAGGTGGAGTACTCGGCGATCTCCTCGATCGGGTAACCGCGATACCGCAGGATACCCTGCTCGCCGTTGATGAACGTGATGTCGCTCACGCACGAGCCGGTGTTGCCGTAGCCTTCGTCCAGCGTGATCAGGCCGCTCTCGGCCCGCAGCCTGGAGATATCAATGCCGATTTCGTTCTCGGTGCCGCGCATCGTGGGCAGTTCGTAGGATTTCCCGTCATACGTCAGCGTGGCATTCTCGCTCATCGATCCACCTTCACCTTCCATTCGAGGACTTGAAACGACACGAATACCCTGATGATAGCGCGACCACGGCCGGCCACCGGTCGGCCCTCATCACAGCGTCTCGAAAGCCAGCAGGGTGCCGACGTCGCTCAGCTCGTCCAAGCGCAGCGCCTGGTCGATGATACGGTCCACCGTCGCATCGCTCACGACGCCGTCCGCCAGCTTGCGGAATTTCGCCACGACTTCGTCGTCGGTCATCGGGTTGCCCGCGTGGCCCCGGGGGTAGGTCACCAGCTTGGACAGCTCGCGGCCGTCCTTCATCCGAATGACGAGCTTGTTCGGAATGCCGTCGGGATAACCGGCATTGCACTCGTCGGTTTCGACAATCCTGATGCGATCGAGCAGGTCGAGCACGCTCGCGTCGCGGATCTTCGCCTCGTCAAATGATGCCCGCGTCACGTCCCCGTCGAGCAGTGCCACCGCCACGCAGTAACCCATGCTGTGGTCGGCGGTCTCGCGGCTGGTGGGACGCCACTTCTCCGGCTCACTTCCGATAATGCTGACCGCCGCCTCGAAGCTCTCGATCAGAATGCTGTCGATCCGGCCGCAATCGCCGACGTCGTCGCGCAACTGCAACGCCGCGTCAATCGCCGACTGCGAGTGATACTCCGCCGGCCAGAACTTGATGTAGGTCTTGCGGATCATCCAGTCGTCGGCGCCCCCGGCCCAGGCCAGCTCGAACGGCCCGGTCACCATGTTGAACAGGCCCTTGGGGCCCTCGAAGATCTCGTTCGGCCCGGTCAGCCCCTCGCGGGCGAGCCCCGCCGCGAAGACCCCGTTGCGGGCTGCGTTGGAAAACGCGCAGGCCTTCCAGTCGGAGATTTGCCCGGTGCGGGTCTGGCGTGTGGCGAAGTTGCACACACCGGCCAAGCCCAGGGCATGCACGGTCTGGGCCGCATCGAGGCCGTAGAGCTTGCTTGCCAGCAGCGCCGTGGACAGGGCCCCGTAGACCACGTGGTCCCAGCCGTGGGTCCGCAGCGAAGCGGCGTCGCACAAACGGCATTGCAGCTCGTAACCCAGCGCGATGGCCGTGATGATGTCGCGCCCGTCTCGCCCGGCCACCTGCCCTGCGGCCAGCGCCGCGGGGATGTTGTCGCTGGGGTGCGCGGGCTCCTTGCTGAGATACGTGTCGTTGAAGTCCAGGTAGCGGACCAGGGCACCGTTGCTGAAGGCGGCCAGGTCGGGCGTCGTGCGGTGCGTCGAACCGAGCAGCCCGGCCCCTTCGGGAACGTTCACCCCCCGGGCCACGGCCCGCGTCACCTTGGCCGGCCGGCTGGTCCATGCGCCCAGCGCGCAGCCGATGGAATCCAGCACGCGGCGTTTGACTTCGTGGACGACGTCCCCGCCGAGCCCGTCGAAAGTGGCGTCCTGGGCCCGCTGAGCCAGCATCTGCGCGATCGTTGCCATATCACCTCCTCGAAATGCGCCCGGCGGATTGTCGCCGAAATGCTGCGGGCATGCAACGCGGGCGGCGCAGCCTGGTAAGCTGACGTGTGGCAACGGGATAGGCGAAGCCGCCCCGCTCGCGCGGCCCGGCGGCGCTACCGAAGCGGCCCGGCTGCCGTAGAATAGGAGCGATGGCCAAGAAGCGGTCAAAACGCAAGGTGCGCGTCGACTTCCGGCAGAACCGCCAGGCACGCCGGCGGCAGGACGACTGGACACAGCGGTATCGCGATGACCAGGAACAACTGGCCGACAGCGAGCGCAGCGAGTCGGTCCGCGCCAAGGGCGACCTGTCGCGCAAGCGGACGATCGTGGTCGACGATGAGCAGCAATCCGTCGTTGACGAGTCGCAGTGGCTGGCGGGCACTGTCACGAAGGTCCACGGCCTGATCAACTACGTCCGCGACGACCAGGGGGCCATGTGGGAGTGCACGGTCCGACGTGTGCTGCGGACGAGGCTGATCGCGAGCCGGGCCCCGGTGACCGTCGGTGATCGCGTGTGGTTTTCTGACCAGAGCGCCCATCACGACCACGAGCCCGTGGGCGTGATCGAACGCGTCGCACCGCGCAGCAGCACGCTGTCCCGCCGCGATCGGCGCAAGCGCGAGCATGCGATGGTGGCCAACGCGGACCAGCTGCTGGCGGTGGTGAGCATCGCCCAGCCGCGGTTGCGGCCGCACCTGGTGGACCGCTATATCGTGGCGGCGCTCAAGGGCGACCTGAAGCCGATCCTGTGCTTCAACAAGATGGACCTGCTGGCACCCACCGTGACGACCGAAGACGAGGATCCGCGCTCGACCGGGCTGTATGTGCGCGACGTGATCGACGAGTTTCGCGCGTTGGGCTACACGTGCATCTGCACGAGCACGGTAAGCGGCACGGGGCTCGACGCGCTGCGCGCGGCCCTGCGCGACCACATCACGGTGCTGTCGGGACAGAGCGGCGTCGGCAAGAGCTCGCTGATCAACGCGATCGAGCCCGGCATGAACCTCACGACGCAAACCGTCAGCACCGAGTCGGAGAAAGGGCGGCATACGACGACCCTGGCCGAATTGCTGCCGCTGGCCGCGGGCGGCTACGTGGTGGATACGCCGGGCATTCGCGCGTTCGACCTGTGGTCGGTCGAGCCCGGCGAGCTCGAGGCGTACTTCACCGAGTTCATACCGTACGTGCCGCAGTGCCGCTTCAATGACTGCCTGCACCGCAACGAGGCGGGCTGCGCAGTCGTCGCCGCCGTCGAAAACGGCGCGATCAGCGAGCGGCGCTATTTCAGCTACCTCAAGATGATCGAGGAAGTCTGAGCCGCGGTCCGCCGCAGCGGTCTGTGCGGCCTACGCCTCACCGGGCTCGAACGCCAGCCGGCCCCACCCCTTCGTACTCTTGCGCGTCTTGCCGACGGTCGCCGCCAGGCGTTCGCCGTTCCAGGTCACCTTCACCGGCCGGCCGGCCACGAGCAGGTTTTCGAGCGAAAAGTGCTCGAGGCCGAACTGCAGCGGCTCGATCACGAGGCCGCCATCGAGCTGCGGCTGCAGGCCGACGACGTGCCGGATGATCAGGTCGACCACGTAGCTGTGCATGTAGTCGTCGGTCGCGCGGAAGAATGGGGCCTGGCCGGTCACCGGGTTGTAGTACTCGTAGCTGGTCGGTCGCTCGAGGTCGCGATCCACGAACATCATCCGGATGAAACGGTGCATGAACGTCACCGCGTACGGCTCCAACTCGGGGTCGAGCCGCCGCGCCATCCCCGCCAGCACGTCGGCGATATGCGAATTGGTCATGAGCCACGTGCGGCCGTTCCACGGGCAGCACATGCGCTTGCCAAGCCAGCGGCCGTACGGGTCGGCGTACTCGTCGTCGAGCGCGGTGGCCGGCGCGGGCCACTCCGTCCAGAACGCCTTCGGGTTCAGCAGGTGCTCGCGAATGGCGCCGAGGTGCTGGCGGGTGACGATGTCGGTGAGGAACGGATAGAAGTCGGTCAGGGCCTTGACGGGGCTGCGCTTGCCCGTCTTGGGGTCGATGTCGCAGAACTTCCGGAGCTGCGGATCCCACATTTTGGTGCGGATGGCGTTCGCGGTCGTCTCGGCCCGCTGGTGCCAGTTGCGCGACTCTTCCGGCTTGCCGAGCTCACGCGCCATCCAACTCAGCGACTTCTGCAGCAGGTAGATATAGGTCGTCGCGTCGACGCCCTTCAGCCGGAACGGACCCCACTCATCGGCGCGCGGATCGACGAAGAGGTAGCGGCTCATGTACTCCTGGCCGGTCTCCGCCTGGGCGATCACGTCGTACAGGCCCGTGCGGTCGCGGTCACGTTCGGCATCGAACCACTCGGCGTAGCGCGCCAGGCCGGCGTAGGCGCCCTTGAGAAACGCCTTGTCCGGGTGCACCTCGTGCAGCATCTGCACCGCGCCGCCCCAATCGCTGTGATACAGCAGGCCGGCGTGCCAGGCGCGCTCGGCCTGCTCGGTGAGCAGGGCCCCATGGATGAACCCATCCTCCCCCTGGCAATCGAGGAAGTTCTGGATGCAGCCGCGGGCCAGCGTCGGATCGCGCAGCCAGCGGGCGTCCTTCGCGATCACCTGTGAGCTGTACGAGATGGCGTGGCGAAACCAGCCGGGGTTGATCCCCTCGAACACGCATGGGTGGCGCAGCGGGCTTCGCCCGTAATCGATCGTGTTGAGCCGCAGGCCGTACCAGCGGTAGTCGTAGTACTTCTCCAGGTAGGGGTCGGAGCAGCGAAAGACGGGCGCGAGGTCGAAGAATCGCTCCCAGCCCGGCACGGCCGGCTCGGTCTTGGGCAATGCCTTCGGAGCGGCGATCTGGCAGGCCCCCACCAGACGCGCGGTGGCCTTGGCGGCCAGCTTCACCCGGCGGTGCAGCGCAACGAAGACCCACTTGCGGTGTGGCTCGCCGCCGGGACGGTGATCGATGCCGCCGCGATAGTGGTTGCTGTCGGGCAGCTTCCTGCCGTCGAACAGTTCGTAGAACGGGCTGACGCGCCAGTCGGGCACCTCACCGGTGAGCTCGGAGGTCTGCACACAGAACGACGTGCAGTCGGATCCACGGCCCGTCGCCGGCTGCAGCGTCCAGGTGAACTGCAGCTCGTGCGATTTGTTCCTGGCCTCGTCGCGCCAGGTGTACTGCCCCTCGATCCGGGCCCGGCTCGCATCGACCGGGCCAAACGTGGTCGCGCCGATATCCGTCGCGTCAACCCGTCCCCACAGCACCAGGTCGACGGTCCGGGCCTTGCCCGTCGTGTTGCGCAGGGTGAGCTCGCTGCGGAAGCTGTCGTCCGGCGTCACCGATTTGACCTCGGTCAGCGCCAGCCCCTTGGTGGCGAATGAGGTCGTAAGCCCGTCCGGCCGCCAGCGGCGCGATTTGCAGGTCAGCGGGCACTCCGCCCCGTCGTCAAGCAGCGTGTAAGTGAACAGGCTGCCGATCTTGATCTCGAGGTAGGTGCCGGGATCCCAGAAGCCGGGACGCTCGAGGAACAGCGGGAACTCGGGCGCCCACAGGATGCGCCGGGCGCCGCCGAGGTAACACTTGTGGCTGCTGGCGAGGCGTTCGAGGCGGCGTTGGGCGGGGGTCGACTTGGCCATGAGACTGCGTCCTCCTGCGGGAAAAGCGTGGATTTTGGGGAGAGCGGGGCCGCGTCGCAAGGGCCGCGGAATGCGGCCAACAAAAACAGGGGACCCCGCTCTGGCGGAGCCCCCTGCTAGAGGAGGGAGGGAGGCAAGAAAAGCTGTTTCAGGCGACCAGATCGCAGGCCGAGTTGGCGAACCGGTTGCGGAGCTGCTCGACGATCTCGGCGTGGCGCTGGCAGACGCGCGACTCGCTGACGCCGAGAACGGCCCCGATCGAGGCCATCGTGAGCTTCTCGTAGTAGTAGAGGGTGAGGATGAGGCGATCCTGCTCCTTGAGCCCGCGCGTGATGTATTCACGGATGAGTTCGCGTTCGGTGTGGTGCACGGGGCCGGGACTGGGATCGACCGGGACCAGCGTGCTGCTGCGCGAGTCGTCGTTGCGGTCATTGCTCGACTCGAGCGGGACGCAGTGCGACGCCGCGACCGTCTTCTTCATCTTGACGAACTTGCTCATGGGCACACCCATGTGCCGGGCCACCTCGTCCGACAAGGGGGCACGGCCGTGCTCGGCATGGATGCGATCCTCAACGATGTTCATGTTGCGCTCGAAGTTACGGCTCGAGCGGCCCAGCGGGTCGATCTCACGCTGCCAGTCGCGGATCGCGCCGAGGATCCGCTGGCGACAGTATGTTTCGAATTTGACGTTACGGTCGGGGTCGAACCCCGTGACCGCCGCAATCAGCCCGTCATAACCGGCACTGGCCAGTTCGTCCGCCGAAACGCGGGGCCAGAGCCGCCGCGCCATGATCTCGGCAAGTTTGTGGACGAGCGGCATGTAGTGCTCGACGAGACGGTTGCGGGCATCGGTGGATCGGTTCTTACGGTAGGCGCGCCACAGGCTGGCCGCGATCTCGGACTTGCTCTTCGCCTTCATGGGTGCCGAGGCTCCTGGTGTCGGGTCCGTGACTTGTTGTGGCTGAGCCGACCATTTTGGTGACTTGGCGTTATCGGTCGACTCACGTCTCCTCTAAGGTGGCGACAGTGTTATCGAACCAGGAATACCACATTCTTCAACGATTTCAATGGCGCAAGCGCTCACGATCTTTAACTATTTTAACGCGGAAGGCAGACAAGGACGTAAAGCTGCGAAACTGCGCAACTTGCGCCGACATGGCTTTTTGGATAATCTGTCAAAATTGTCGGATGATGCTGACGAGACACCGTCAGGTACGCGGGAGATGCGCGGTTTCTGCCGATCCAGGTGCCGTCCCCAACAGTCGCACGTCCTCGCCCGGCTCAGTCGCCAGACAGGGACGCTTGTACTGCTCGGCACTCGACCGCCGCCCTGCCGCCAGCCGCCGATCCATTGCGGCGATGACGTCCGCCCCCACCGGACACAGCGCCAGCGGCCCGAGCCGGGCCGACTTGCGCCGCGAGGCGTATTCCTCGTTCTGCTCGGCCAGGGCCTCGTCCAGGACCGCCGGCAATCGCTCATCGAGCGGCCCCGGGCAGTGGATGCGGTAGTACGGCGGATCCCCCCAGCACGGACCGAGGAGGAAATCGCCCGGCTGGGCCCCGACCCGCTCACACGCGACACGGAACGCCGCCACGACCTGGTTTTCGGTCAACTTCTCCCCCGCGACCGAAGCGACCCGCCCGGCACGGTGCAGGAACTCGATCAATGGGGCCTGCTGCAGCCGACCGCGCATGCGGACCACGTCATCCAGGCGGTATCGCAGCAACCCCGAGGTGTTCGACAGCACGACGATGTAGTCGCACCCCGCCTCCAGCGCCGCGGGCCCGACCACGGGCGGGTCGGGATTGTCCGCATGCTCGACGGGAATGAACTCGAAGATGCCAGAGGTCACGTCGAGCACGCCTACCGGCGTATCATCCTGAAGCGGGAGGCTCACACGCCCCTCGCTGGCGAGCAGCCCGACATCCCGCACGGGCACCGCCCCCCACCAGTCGGCCAGGCGCGACAAGTAGTGGCCCATGCTGCCCCCGGTCCAACACGCCAGGAACTCGACATCCCAGTAGTCGCGCGGCCGCAGCTGCCCCGCGGCGGCGCGCAATCGCGCCAGCGCTGCCGCCCGGGCCGGGTTGGGCCGCAAACCGGCGCTCAGCGTACGGTTCAGGCCGGCGTCGGGCACGAGCTCGGCCGACAGCGTCCCATCCCGCACGTCGCGGATCAGTGATTCGCTGTGCTCGTCCGCGGTGCGCGCCATCTGGATGAGCGTCGCCGGGTTGGCCGTGACGGCGAACGCCACGTCGCGCACGATCCCCAGCCGCATCAGCGTGTAGTAGCGTGCCTGTGGTGCTTCAATATGGGCAATCTCCGGCCGGCCGACGTAGAACCGCCGCACGATCCGCTTCTGCGTCCGGGCAAGCAACCCGGTGATGGCGCCGTAGGGGATCCCTGCCGCCGTGTGCCCCGCGTCGTAGCGCCCGCTGGACTGCAGGATCGCCCGCAGCACCGCCCGCGGGTGGTCCATGAGCATCTTCAGCCCGAAGACGTTCCAGCCGCGACGATAGTCGGCCACGAACGCGGACGTCACCGGCACGCGTTTGGGCAGCGCGGTCGTGCCGCTGCTGGTCGCAAACATCAGCACGCGTCGCCCGCCCGAGAACAACGCGCCGATGTCCCCGTCGCAGACCCGGTCGATGTAGGGCCGGTAGTCCTCGTACGTCGCGATCGGCACCGCGGCCCGCAGGTCCGCCGGCGTGCGGATGCGGGCGAGGTCGTGCCGCCGTCCGAAGTCGCTGTCGCGGACCTCCGCCAGCACCCGCCGCAGTACGGCCGCCTCGGTCGCCGCCGTGTCTGCCAGGGCCCGCTGGAATCGCTGTGACACGTGCCGGGCGTGAATCAACCCCACGCGGGCCGCGAGATGCTCGAGGAAACTGGCCACGGCGTCAGCCCCCGGCAGACCTGTCCAGAACGACGGCAACCGGCGCGGACGCCGACGTGGCCGGGGCTTCGGCCGGCTTCAACGCGGGGTCAGCCACCGGTACGGCAACCGCCTCCCCGGCAAGGTGCAGGTTCAGGAAAGACAGCGTCAGGCGCGCGTAGTCTTCGGGATGGCGAATCACGGCCTGGTTGTGGCGGGCGCCGGGGGCGATCCACAGGTGCTTGGGCTGCGGTGCGAGCGCATACAGCCCCAGGCTCTGCTCCATCGGCAGGTACGAATCCTTCTCGCCGTGGATGAAGAGGATCGGACGGGGCGTCATGCGCTGGATGGCCTTGCGGACCGATGGGAGCGATGTCTTGAACTCGCGCCGGGCAAAATGGAACATCGACCAGCGCAGGAACCGCCAGAAAACGGGTGGGTGGTTCTCGTAGACGAAGCGCACGCTGGCGAAGATGTACGCCCAGCGTTTCATGAAGTACTCGATGGTCGTGTCGGTGCTAAAGGCCCCATCCGCCACGATCGCCCGGATGGCCGGATTCTCGCGCGCCACCAGGAACGCCGCACACGCCCCGCGCGAGATGCCGAAAACGCCAAACTCCGGCGGCAGGTCATTCTCGCGCAGCCAGGTCGCAGCGAAGGCGGCGGCCCCGCGCATGTCGTCGAGATCGCGGTCGGTCACCCACTGCCGCGGCGTGTAGTCGGGGTCGCACGGCGACTGGCCGTGACCGCGGAAGTCGAACGTAAGGATGTCGTAGCCGGCGTCACGCAGCGGGCGACAGTAGCGGCCACACGAGTGCATGTCCGAGCAGAACTCGTGCGCGAAAACGACCAAGCCGCGCCGCGGCACGCCGGGCACACCGCGAATCAGCATCCCGTTCAGCGGCAGACCGTCAAAGGCGGGGAAACCAACCGGTTCACCCGCCAGTGGCTCGTAGTCCAGGGGGGCGCGAGACAGCGGCGGCCGGGTCGTGCGCATGATATTCAGCGAGATGCGCACGTACTTCATGATGATCAGCGTCGGGACGACCATGAGGATCAGGATCGTCGAGGCGATCACCACCAGCGCCCAGTTGCGGGAGAGCAGTTCGAGCGCCGACCATGCCAGTAGCGGTTCAGTCATGAATCCCGGCGATGCGTCAAAACGGGTCTACGTCTACGATCCACGCTGGTCGCAGATGCTACCGCCCGCGGTGCGGCGCGTCTATCGACGTCGGACTTCGGAATCCGCATGAGCGTCAGCCGCCGGTCGTCTCGAGCAGGACAGCCGCCCAGCACGCAATGGCCTCGCCACGTCCGATCGCGTCCAGCCCCTCGTTGGTCGTGGCCTTGAGGCCGACCGCGTCGCCGGGCAAGCCCAGCAGCTCCGCGATCGTCTGGCGGATTTGTGCCTTGTGGGCTCCCAGTTTCGGCTGTTGCGCGTGGACGATCAGGTCCACGTTCGCGACGGCATAGCCACCCTCCCGCAACCGTGTCATTGTCTCGGCAATGAAACGGCGGCTGTCCGCCCCGCGCCACCGGGGATCGCTGTCCGGGTAGAGCTCGCCGATGTCGGGCCAGCCTGCCGCCCCGAGCAGCGCGTCGCAGAGGGCATGCAGCACGACGTCCGCGTCGCTGTGGCCGAGGAGGCCGCGCTCATACGGAATCCGTACGCCGCCAAGAATCAGCGCCCGCCCCGCCACCAGTCGATGCAGGTCATAGCCGATGCCGATGCGTGTCGCCATAATGCCCTCTCGCCGGCCGCCGCCGGTGAGCGCATGCTAGCGATCGTGAGCTGGCGGGCAAGACCGCGGCCGGCCACGGCATCTGAACCGCGCCGCCGTATAATCACGTTGCAGGAAGGAACCCGCGACCGCATGGTCAAACGTGGCGGAGCAAGGAATCTGACGGACTATCGCAAGGTCCTGCAGGGCCGGGGCGAGATCATGGTCGGTGCGTACGCGCGCCGCGTGCGGCGCTGGCGGATCCTGCTCGGAGCGATCGGGCTGTTGTTAATCGTCGGGGCGGCGTGGATCTATGTCGCCCTGCTTCCGCCCGATCCCACCAGGCATGCCGAGCCACACCAGGTGGCGGTGGCGTGCGCCAAGTGCGGCTATCGCGGCGTGACCGAGGCACCGCCCGCAGAACCGTTCCCGCTCGTATGCCCGTCGTGCGGCGAGCGCGCCTGTTACAAACTGTGGGAATGTCGCAACTGCGGGCATCAGTTCCTGCCGAAGGGCGGCGGCGCGGAGCCGACCTGTCCGCAATGTGGCCACGCGCGGGTCGGGACCGCCACCCAGCCGGCGCCCGCCGCGGAACCACATGTCCCCTAAGGCTCGCGGCGGAACGGTCGATAATGTTTAAGACTGTCGCGTTCCGTAACCGTGTTGAAGGCGGTTTGGGGCGTACCTAGCATTAGAGCAGACTGGACGCGCATTTTTCGCCGGCCCGGCGAAGGCGTCCCAGGGCGGCCTGTTTGGCTCGGTTTGTGGGGTCGGGAAGGGCCCCGGAGCCGGCATGGAGAAAACCAATGCCCAACACCGAAGACATCTTGTCCGTCATCGATCAGCACCTGGACACCCAGAAGTTCCGCGAGCAGCACAAGGAGTGCACCTTCTACGAATACCTCGAGATGGTGCTCGCCAATCCGCGGCTGGCACGCAACGCCTTCCAGCGGGTCTACGACATGGTGCATCATTTCGGTACCGACAAGTACACGTACCTCAAGCAGGACTACGTGCACTACAAGTTCTTCGATGACCCGATCGACAACGGCGCGGATGCCATCTACGGCCTCGACTCGGCCCTGATGCGCCTGGTCGAGTTCTTCAAGTCCGCCGCCCAGGGCTACGGCACCGACCGCCGCATCCTGCTGCTGCACGGGCCGGTGGGCTCCAGCAAGAGCACGATCGCGCGGCTGCTGAAGAAGGGCCTGGAGCGCTACTCGCACCTCGAGGACGGGGCGCTGTACACGTTCTCCTGGAAGCTGGAGGACGAAGAGGGACAGCCGGCGGTGATTCCCTGCCCCATGCACGAGGAGCCGCTCAAGCTCATCCCGCGCGAAGCGCGCAAGGAGATCCTGGCCAGGCTCAACGCCGACCTGCCCGAAGACCGCCAGATCCGCATTGACGGCCACCTCGACCCGTTCTGCCGGCGCACGTTCGAGGACTTGCTGGTGCGCTACGAGGGCGACTGGCGCAAGGTGCTCGACCACATCGTCGTACGCCGACAGGCGCTGTCGGAGAAGGACCGCGTCGGCGTCGGCACGTTCCAGCCCAAGGACGAGAAGAACCAGGACTCGACCGAGCTCACCGGCGACATCAACTACCGCAAGATCGCCATGTACGGCTCGGATTCCGACCCGCGCGCGTTCAACTTCGACGGCGAGCTCAACATCGCCAACCGCGGCATCTGCGAGTTCATCGAGGTGCTCAAGCTCGACGTGGCGTTCCTGTACGACCTGCTCGGCGCGTCGCAGGAGCACACCATCAAGCCCAAGAAGTTCGCCCAGACCGACATCGACGAGGTCATCATCGGGCATACCAACGAGCCCGAATACAAGAAGCTCCAGAGCAACGAGCTGATGGAGGCCTTTCGGGATCGTACGATCAAGATCGACATCCCCTACAACATTCGGCTCACCGACGAAATCAAGATCTACGAGAAGGACTTCGGCCGCGACCGCGTGCGTGGCATCCATATCGCGCCGCACACCGTCGAGGTCGCCGCGATGTGGGCGGTGTTGACGCGTCTCGAGGAGCCCAAGAAGGCCGGCCTCACGCTGATGCAGAAGCTGAAGCTCTACGATGGCAAGAACATCCCCGGCTTCACCGAGGATTCGATCAAGGAGCTGCGCGAGGAGTCGCCGCGCGAAGGCATGCAGGGCATCAGTCCGCGCTACATCCAGGACAAGATCTCCAACTCGCTGGTGAGCGAGCAGGCGCACATGGATCGCGGCATCAACCCGTTCATGGTGATGAACGAGCTGGAGAGCGGCCTGTCGCACCACTCGCTGATCACCGACGAGGAGCAGAAGAAGCGCTACAAGGAGCTGCTCACCGTGGTCCGCGAGGAATACGAGGACATCCTCAAGAACGAGGTGCAGCGTGCCATTTCGGCCGACGAGGATGCCATTCGCCGGCTGTGCGCCAACTACATCGAGAACGTCCGGGCCTACACCCAGCACGAAAAGGTCCGCAACAAGTACACCGGTCGCGACGAAGAGCCGGACGAGCGCCTGATGCGGGCGATCGAGGAGAAGATCGACATCCCCGAAAGCCGCAAGGACGATTTCCGCCAGGAAATCATGAACTACATCGGCGCCCTGGCCCTCGACGGCAAGAAGTTCGAGTACAACACCAACGCCCGCCTGCAGAAGGCGCTCGAGCTCAAGCTGTTCGAGGACTCGCGCGACACGATCAAGCTGAAGAACGTGGTCTCGGGCGTCGTCGATGACGAGACCCAGGCCAAGATCGACGTCGTCAAGCAGCGCCTGATCAAGTTCTTCGGCTACAACGAGCAGAGCGCCACCGACGTGCTGAACTACGTCGCCAGCATCTTCGCCCGCGGCGACGCCAAGCAGGAAGACTGAGCCCGTCGTGGCCGATCGTGCCCCGGTCGCCACCGCGACCACGCGGCCTGAGCCGCGGCCGTGGGCCGCGCGCGACCGGCCCCGACCAAGAGCACTGAACGCCGGCCGCGCGGCGCCTTCGCGGTCGTCGGAGCTGTAACGGATGATTCTGAAGATCGAAAAAGACCATCAGCGCTTTCGCCAGATCGTGAAGGGCAAGATCCGCAAGGACCTGCGCCGCTTCCTCACGCGCGGCGAGCTGATCGGCAAAGAGGGCAAGCACCTCGTCAGCATTCCCGTCCCCGGTGTCGATCTCCCCCACTTCCGTTACGGCGACAACAACGACCAGGGCGTCGGCCAGGGCGAAGGCCAGCCCGGCCAGACCGTCGACGGCGAAGGCGAGGGCATCGGCCCCGGCGGCACCGATCCCGGCCGGCACATCCTCGAGGTCGACGTCTCGTTGGAGGAGCTCGCCGACATCCTCGGCGAGGAGCTCCAGCTCCCGCGCATCGAGCCCAAGGGCCACCACAACATCACCGCCGTCAAGGACCGCTACAGCAGCATCCGCCAGACCGGCCCCGAGTCGCTGCGGCACTTCAAGCGAACGTTCCGCCGCGCGCTGCGCCGGCTGATCATGTCCGGCGTGTACGACCCGAACAACCCGCACATCATTTTCGAGCGCTCCGACAAGCTGTACCGCAGTTGGAAGCCGGTCAAAAGACCGCAATCCAACGCCGTCATCGTCTACATGATGGACGTCTCCGGATCGATGGGCCACGAGCAGAAGGAGCTGGTCCGGCTCGAGGCGTTCTGGATCGACGCGTGGCTGCGGCGGAACTACGAAGGCATCGAAAGCCGCTACATCGTGCATGACGTTCACGCCAAGGAAGTCGATCGCGAGACATTCTTCCACCTGCGCGAGGACGGCGGCACGAAGATTTCCAGCGCGTTCAAGTGCTGCCGCGAGCTGCTCGATGAGCACTACGCCCCCGAGGAATGGAATATCTACCTGTTTCACTTCTCCGACGGCGACAACTCGTCGGAGGCGGACTCGCGCGAGTGCTGTCAGATTCTGCGTGAGAACCTCCTGCCGCAGGCCAACGAGTTCGGCTACTGCCAGGTGGCCAGCGCCTATGGCAGCGGGCACTTCATCAACGTCCTCCGCGAGCACCTGAGCGAGCAGGAGAACATGGTCACCACCCGGGTGAACACCAAGGACGACATCTACGACTCCATCAAGGAGTTCTTCACCCAGGGGCGGTGAGCGGGCCCGGCTCGATCGGCCAGGTCGAAACACCCTCCCCGGCAGCCCGAGCCGCGTACGCCGCAAACGCAGCGTCGCCGTGCGCCCCTGCCCCACCTATCACCTTGCCCCCCCATTGGTTTGATTTTGACCGCGGTTCGGGTAGCTTCATGGCCACGGGGACCGCCGATTGAACGGAGACCGACACCGATGGCCGTATCGCATTCCGACGTGCAACAGATAGGCGAGCTGGTCCGCCAGCATCACGAGCACTTTGACCGGCTGCTGACCGAAATCCGGCGTGTGATCGTCGGCCAGGACAACCTCCTGCGCAAGATGCTGGTGGGGCTGCTGGCCGATGGGCATATCCTGCTGGAGGGCGTACCCGGGCTCGCCAAGACGACCGCCGTCGCGTGCCTGGCCCGTGCGATCCATACCTCCTTCAAGCGGATCCAGTTCACGCCCGACCTGCTGCCGGCGGACATCCTCGGCACGATGGTCTTCCGGGCGCAGGACGGCACGTTCGAGCTGAAGAAGGGACCGGTCTTCGCGAACATCATTCTCGCCGACGAGGTCAACCGCGCCCCGGCCAAGGTGCAAAGCGCCCTGCTCGAGGTCATGCAGGAACGCCACGTGACCATCGGCACCGAAACGCACGCCGTGCCGGCCCCGTTCCTGGTGCTGGCGACGCAGAACCCGATCGAGCAGGAAGGCACCTATCCCCTGCCCGAGGCCCAGGTCGACCGCTTCATGCTCAAGCTGCTCGTGGAGTATCCCTCGGCCGCCGAAGAGCGGCAGATTCTCGATCGCGTCGGTTTGCAGCGCACGCTGCCGAGCGTGGGCGCGGTGCTGGATCCGGCCCAGGTGCTCGCCGCGCGGGCGGTGCTCGACGACATCTACATGGACGAGAAGGTGCGCGACTACATCGTCGCGCTCGTGCACGCCACGCGCACGCCGGCGGACTTCGGGCTCGCAATCGCGGAGTGGATCGAGTACGGCGCGTCGCCGCGGGCGACGATCTACCTCGCGCGCGGGGCCAAGGCGATGGCATTCCTGGCCGGGCGCGGCTACGTCACCCCGCAGGACGTCAAGGACATCGCGCCGGACGTCATGCGGCACCGCGTCATCGTGAGCTACGAAGCGGAGGCCGAAGAGAAAACGAGTGAGGACGTCGTGCGCTACGTGCTGGATCACGTGCAGGTGCCGTGACATGCATCGGGAGGCGGTGCGGACACCGCCGCGCAGGACAAGTCGGAGCGGTTTCCTGGCGGGCGTGCCGGTGTCATGAGAAAACCCAAATGTCCGCTTGGTTCTGCGGGGGCCGCGCCGATAAACCAGGCACATCCAACCTGCATGTTTCACAGGAGTTAGGGCGCAGGGGGCCTGAACTGACAGGGAATTATGGTCCGGGAACCGTTGTAATCCACGGCGCAAGGCGATAAAATCGCCGCGTGAGCGCTTTAGGGGTTTGCGGAAGGAATGCGCACGGTAGGTAGGGCGAAGCACCCCGAAACGCGAATGCAGTGAAAAAGCGTCGGCGGCGGGCAACCCGGTCGACAGGCGCCCGTCCGCCGCGCCTTACACCACCGCTTGGGGAGCCAGGTGGTGCGTCGAAGGTGAGGGTCACCTCAGGGTCGATCCTCGCCTTCTTTTTTGGAGACCAACTCCACTGGCGGTGCTGTTCGTGCGCAACGCACGAGTTCGCACTCATTGGTTCTTAGGTCATCGTTTGGGCACATTTCCAGCAGGGGCCTTATTTTCGGCTATACGTCGCGCGTTTTTTCCGCTCCAGTTCCGATATCTGGCGACCCACAATCTCCGGGACCGCGGGGTACGCCGCGCTGCGTACGGCGGCCTGGCCTTGTCGCGCACGCCGCGGCGGCACGTGACAATCGGGCGCGCAGCAAAAAAGGAGGCCCGTGATCAGCGGACCTCCTTTTTCAGGAGGAGGAGGAGTTTAACTAAGGGAGGGCATTGTGCTGCCCTCAGTCGGGGGCCTTTTGCGACCCCCTTCAGGAGGAGGAGGTATTAAGTACTAGGCCCCCTTTCGAGCCGAAGTCCAGTTTCGGTGCCGAAAAAATATGACGATCTTGGCGCACGCGACGCATTCCCACGAGAATCGCGGTTTCTGAGGCCCGGCGGTGGTTTTTCCCCCGAGCTGGGGACCGTGCGGCCGGGCAGTCTTTCGCCGGGCCGCGGGTCCGGCGCCGGCGGCAAAGGGCAGTGATCAGCGGGAGATCATTTGCAGCAGGTGTGGAAAAAAAGAGAGGGTCGACCCGTCGGCCGACCCTCACCTTTTGTTGCCTGTCCACGCTCCGTGTCACCTCTTGGCTCCCTATAAGAGATGCCTCGGAGTCGGACTCTGTAGCAGTATATGGGCCCTGCAAAAAGACAGTCCACTTATGGTCCCGATTTGGCTTCGCGCGCGGCGTGCCCGCGACCGGGAACGGGTCCGCTTAGTTGCGGCGAGCGCTGCAGTTACGAGAAAGCAGCGACCGGAGATAATCTTCGAGAAAGGTCCCCAGAATCTTGCGTGTCCCATAATATCTCATTCCAAGACCGCTCGACCCGGCTGGCCGGGCAACTGTTGCGTTGCGATTTCACTGCGGCGGAAGGGCCACCGGGGGCGTACTCGCCCGGTCGCCTTAGAGGACGAGCTTGTAGCCGACCGCGTGGGCCGTCAGGATGTGCTGCGGGTTCTTGGGGTCGTCCTCGAGCTTGCGGCGGAGGCTCACAATGTGGTTGTCGACCGTGCGGTCGGCCGGTCCGCTGTCCACGCCCCAGATCCGCTTGAGCAGCAGCGAGCGGGAGACGGCCTCCCCGGCATTGTCGTGCAGCAGGCGGAGAATCTCGGCCTCGTAGTATCCGAGCGGGAGCTCGCCGTCGGGCGTGCGAATCTGCTGCCGGGTGAGGTCGACCGTGCGCGAGCCCACGCGAAACTCCTGGTGGCCGGTGGCGGGTACCTGCTCGGCCCGGCGCAGGGCGGCGTGGACCCGGGCAAGCAACTCGCGCAGGCTGAAGGGCTTGGTGACGTAATCGTCGGCGCCGAGCTCCAGGCCGCGGACCTTATCGATTTCCTGCCCGCGAGCGGTAAGCATGATGATCGGCATCGTGTGGCCGGCCGCCCGCAGTCGCCGGCAGATTTCGAACCCGTCGACGTCGGGCAGGCCGATGTCGAGCAGGACGAGGTCGGTGGGTTCGGCGGTGGCGAGGCGGAATCCCTCTTCGCCGGTGGGCGCGTGGGCGACGGTATGATTCTCGAACTCGAGGTTGTCGCGCAGGCCGAGAGCGAGATCCGGTTCGTCTTCGATGATCACGATGCGGGGCATGTCAGCTCTTCACGTTGGCCATCTGGAGCACGGCCACGGGCCCGAACACGAGGACGGGCAGCGCGGTGGCCAACTGCCCGTACTGGGCCCCATGGGACATGCTGTGTGCCAGAAACGTAAACCCGAAGCAGGCTCCGGTCAATAACAACGCCTTGCCGCCGGCCACGAGCACGTTGGCCGGCTCCCGCGTGAGGAAGTACGGCACGGCCAGCAGAATCAGAATCCACATCAGCAGCGGCTGGGTAAAGCGGATGTCGCGGCTGCGGGCGACGGCGGGCAGATTGGGCAGGTTCGGACTCTGGAGCAGTTGGTTCATCTGGCGGATGCTCATGAGGTCGGCCCACTGGGAGGACTGCCGCAGCAGGATGTCCTGGGGAGCGAGGGTGAAATCGTAGCTGTTCAGCGACTGGCGGTCGATGCGGCTGCCGAGCGTTTCCGTATCGAACGCGTCAACCATGCGCAGGCGGACACCGCGATGAAGCTGCCAGGTGTCGTGCTCGAAGTCGAATGTGGCGCTGTCGGCGGAAATCAGGGAGGCGGGTACGCCGGATTCATCCGGCTCGATGATGTACACCCCGCGCAGCCACCCCTGGTACGCATTGAGCTCGTCGGCGATGAGGATGGCGTTGTTGTGGTCGCGGACACAGCGGACCTCGACCTGCCGTTTTCGGCCGAGGTCGTCGTAGTGGCGGGCAATCTTGGCGGCATTGGCGGGCATGATCACCTCGGTGTTGACCAGCCACAGCACGACCAGGCCGATTGAACAGCCGATGACCGGCACGGCCAGGCGGTGCAGCGGCATGCCGGCGGCCGCCAGCGGCGTGAGCTCGTTGTTGCGGAGCATCATGGCGAATGTGAAGCAAGCCGCGATGGCCATCATGACGCCGCCGAGCTGCTGGAAGTACAGCGGCAGGCGATAGCCGTGATAATTGGCGATACGGAGGAGCACGCCCAGGCTGGAGAGGGTCTCGTCCTCGGTGAACTCGTCAAGGTTGAAGATGACGTCGGCGAAGACGTACAGGCCGATGCCGACCGCCAGCAGCAGGGTGTAGCTGCTGAGAAACGTGCGGATCACGTAGCGGTCGATGATCGTCATCGCAACAACACCCGCCTCATCGGCGGACTCCCACACGCAGGATTACGAGATCGGCAATCAGGACGAGGACCAGGCCGCCCCACGTGACGGCGGGTCCGATCGATGTGGTCATCTCGTCTTCGGTCAGCTGCCGGCCAAGTACCATGAGAATCGTCACGCTGAAGAACGGGATCATCGCCAGCGCGAACGCCGCCAGGGCCCGGGCCCCGCGGAAGATCACGCCGAGAATGGCCCCCATCAACACGGTGACCAGCGCGCTGCTGGTATAGCCCAGGCGGAAGTGGATCGTCCCGACAATCTTGCGCCGCAGCTCGTCGGCGGCGTTCTGCAGGCTGGCACGCTGGTTGGCGAGCTCCTGCGGCGCTTCGATCGTGGCGGCGCGATCGACGACAGCCGCGGGCGTGTATTGCCGGACCTCCTCGAGCACGGCGTCGGGCACCTGGGCGCCGTCGAGGCTGAGCGTCGGCTTGTGCCGGGCGGCGCCGTGGGCGGCATCCTGGGGCTCGTACACGAGGACGTCCCGGTTGAGGGTGCGAATGAGCGTGATCTCGACGAACAGGTCGCCACTGGGCAGCGGCCGGCCGCGCACCTCCACGCGCTGCGCTTCGTAGACCGTGGGCTGCGGCTCGCCGGGATGGTGCAGTTCGATTCGGCCATCGCGCAGCGCGAGCTGGCGCCCCTCGCTGGTGACTTCGGCGGCGGTGATGCGGTACCGGCGACTGCGCTCGTCGGCGAGCTCGAGGGTCCCGCCGCCGGCCAGCGCCCGGGCGCAATGCTCGTAGAAGCGGTGCGCCTTGAGGCGCGTGAGATAGGCCGTGACATCCTCGCGCATCGTGGGGGCCGCCCAAGGTGCCTCGCGCCAATACAGCAGCGTGCGCAAATCGGTCGCGGAGAGCTTGAACGGCTTCGGCAGGGGCACCTTGATGGGGCCGATCTGCTGCTCGCCGACGTAGACCGCCCGCTTGCCGACTTCGAAGTCGCGCGCGTCGTGAACGAAGAATGTCGCTTCGATCGGGGTGGGGCGTGTATCGAACAGGCACAGGCCGTGGCGGGCCACGGTGAAACGGACCAGGTCGCCGTCGCCATCCACGTGCAGAAACGTCGGGTTGCTGATCAGCAGATAGTGCAGCTCGGGGCCGGTCTCGAACCCCTTTTCCTGCAGCGCCGCGGTCGAAACGCCGCGGACGCGTTCGGCGGTGAGGGTGTAGCGGTCGCCGCCGTCTTTCTCACGGCGCTGGATGAAGCCGTCGTACTGCAGGTGCTGGGCCACCATGTCCCGCAGGTTGTTGCGGGCGAAGCGCTCGATGCGCAGCGCAAACTCCGGGATGACGAAGTTGCCGAACACGAGCGAGAACGCAGCCACGAACACCGCCAGCAGCACGGCGCCGGCGAAGAGGCGCTGGATGTTGATGCCGGCGGCGCGACAGGCGACCAGCTCGTTGTCGGCCGCCAGGCGCCCATAGACCATCGTCGCGGAGAACAGGGCCGCCATCGGCAGCGTCAGCGTGACCACGATGGGAATCAGCAGCGGCAGGAAGCGGAACACGTCGCCAGCAGACACGCCCTCGAACGCGATGACGTTGTAAAGACCGCCGCCCATGGTGAACAGCACGGTCAGGGCCGTCACCGTGAGGATGAGGGTCTTCAGCAGTTCACGCAGGACATAGGCGTGCAGCGTTACCATGGGGTACTGTGCGTGTTACTCCGACGAAGCTGTGCCGCGGCGTCTCGTTTGCCAGGTCCGCGCACCGCAAACGAGGATCCGAGGCACGTCGGTCGCAGGGGTCGTTCAGTCCTTGGGCACCCGAAGCTCGGTGCCGACGGTCAGGACGTCGGGGTTCTCGATCAGGTCCTTGTTCAGCTCGTAGATCTCGCGCCAGCGCGAGCCGTCCTTGAGAATGTTGCGGGCGATCTTGATGAGGCTGTCGCCCTGTTCCACGCGATAGATTCGCGGCCGCGTGCCGGGCCGCCCGGCCTCGGGCTCCTCGCGGCGGGGCAACGGCGCCTGGCGCGCGACGGCGTCCTTGGGCGGGATGACAAGCGTCTGGCCGAGCTTGAGCTGGTCCGATTTCAGGTTGTTGGCGGCCTGGATCCGCGGCCACAGCGTCGGATCGTCATAGTATTGCTGCGCGAGGTACCAGAGTGAGTCCCCCTCCGCCACCGTGTGTTTGACGGCGCCGGCAGGCTGCGGCCGTTCGGGACGCGGCAGCCGCGGTGTCGGCGTGGCGTTCGGCTCCTCGCGCTCCGGGCCGGTCGGCGGCGTGACACCCGGGCGGCCCCGCGGCTTGGGCTGCGGCTGCTCGGCCGGCCGGGTCGTGGGGGACGGCTTGGCCGGCTGGGTGGTCGGCGTCGGGCGCTCGGCGACTGGCGTGACAGGGCTCGGCCCGTCGGCTCGCTCCTCATCCGGCACCAGCGGCAGGCCCAGGCCCAGCGGCTGGGTGGCCGGCGGCCGCACGGGCGACCGGCGCTCGACCCGTCGCGTGGGCTGGCGTGACGAGCGCTCTTCGGCCGCGGTCCGGTCCGGGGTCACCGGCCGGTCGGTGCCGCGTCGCTCCGGCTCGGCCGTCCGGCGGGTGGGTCGCTCGCGCTCACGTGGCTGGGGCGAGGAGAACTCCTGCCGATTGGCGACGGTCTCCAGGTCGTTCTTGTTGCTGAACGGGAACTCGGCCGCGTCCTCGGTGGCGCCGCCGCCCTGGCTGAGTACCAGGATGATGACCCCCCCGACCACGAAGAGCCCGATCACGATTCCGATTTTGACTTCCGTGCGCATGGTGCTGCCTCGATAGAGCAGAACCGCCCGGCCTGCGCCTCGTGCGCAGGCCGGGCGGCATTATAGCACAGCGCCGGCGGCGGATACAGTCGCCAGCGCGTTTACCGCGGTGCGGTCGCGCCCCACCGCCCCACGCGTGCCATCAGCAGCGGCGACGCGACGGCGATGGAGGAGTACGACCCGGTGATGATACCGACCATCATGCAGAAGTTGAAGCCGCGGATGCTCGGTCCGCCGAAGATGTACATGATCAGCAGGATGAGCAACGTGGTGATCGACGTCATCAACGTACGTGACAGGGTCTGGTTGATGCTGCTGTTGATGATCTCGGGGGTCACGACGCCGAGCCGGCCGCGCGTTTCGCGGATGCGGTCGAACACGACGATGGTGTCGTTGATCGAGTAACCGATGATCGTCAGCATGGCCGCGACGATGGTCATGTCAATCTTGAAATCGGTGACCAGGAACAGGTCGGGGATCCAGTGGTTGAGCGAGGCGAGCCCGCCACTGAAGCCGACGAACGCCAGCGCGATCAGCGCGTCGTGGATCAGGGCCACCACGCCCGAGACGCCATAAATCGGCCGGCCGAAGCGGATCCACACGTAGCCGATGATCATGCCCCAGGCCAGCAGCAGGGCGACGGTGGCCTGCTGCACGGAGCGCGAGGCGATCTGCGGCTTGAATTGCATGACCTTGCGCAGGGTCTGCTCGCTGCCGAGGGCGGTCTTGACCAGGTCGAGCTCGGGCCGGGCGAAATCGGTCCACCAGGCATCCGGGTTGACGCTGTAGCGCAGGTCCGGGTCGACCGTCGCGACGACGATACTGCGGTAGACCTCGTTGCCGGCGTCGTCGACCTGCCCCTCGACGGGCTGCACACCCACGACGGTGAAGTCGCGCTGCGGCAGGTCCTGGAAGTCGGGCTGGAAGTGCATGTTCTCCAGCCGGTCGCGAATCGCCTGCGTGCTGCGCGGCGGGTCGAGCTCGGTGAAGTACATCGCCGCGCCGCCGAGGTAGTTGGTCAGGTCGGCGTTGGCGCCCTCGGGCAGGTCGGGCACCACGGCCCGCAGCTGCCGGCTGGTGATCGGGTACGGCCGCTCACCCTCGCCCTCGAAGACATACTGGATGCTCGGCTGGACGCGCATGTTCTCCCCCAGCGACTCGGCCAGGGCATGCTCGACCAGCTTGGTGTTGGTGACCGTCGTCGTCACGTTCCAGACGCGGCCACGCTGCTCTTCCCCCAGAACGGCGTTGATGCTGGCGCGGGCCAGGTTGTCCGCGTCGCTGGCCAGGGGTTTGGCCAGGCCGTGGATCGTCTCGGTGACCTGGTCGGCGGTGGCCTCCGGCTTGACCACCAGCCGGACGGTGCCGCGCTCGGGCTCGAGCTGCACGCCGCCGCGCTCCAGCAGGTTGGTCTCCTCGAGCGGCTCGGCGATCATCGCCGCGAGCAGGCCGCTGCTGAGGCCCTCGGCGCTGACGCGATAGACGCCGATCTCGCCGGGGATCTCCTCGATCCGGGCCTCGGCGAGCTTGGGCGCGGCCTCGGTGCCGAGCTCGTTCGCGAAGGTCTCGATGCGCTGGTGGATCGAACGGTCGTTGAGGTCGTCGGCGATGCCCTGGTCGCTGAGCTCGATCTCGGCCGCCACACCGCCGCGGAACTCGACGTCGAACACGTCGGCACCGCGACCGATGAGCAGGCTCATGCCGCCGATGACGATGATCAGCGACAGCGGGATGAAGTACTTGCGCTTGGCGTACCAGTCGATGGTCGGCACGCCGATGATGCGCAGCATGCCGATGTCCTTGATGATGTTGTACTTGAGCAACACGCCGAAGAGCGTGCGAGTGACGAAGATGGAGGTGAAGAGGTTGAGCACGATGCCCCAGCCGAGCGTGAGGCCGAAGCCCTTCACTTCCTCGCTGCCGACATAGTAGATGATCACGCAGGTCAGCAGCGTCGTGATGTTCGAGTCGAGAATGGTCGACAGGGCCTTGTCGTAGCCGTTCTTGATGATCATCCGCAGCGACGCGCCGCGGTCCTTCTCTTCACGCATGCGCTCGTAGATCAGCACGTTGGCATCCACGGCCATACCGACGGCCAGGATAATACCGGCGATGCCGTCCAGCGTGATGCGCGCCCCGAGCATGGCCAGGGCGGCACACACCAGGAACACGTTCATCGACAGCGCCACGACGGCGATACCACCACATATCCAGTAGTAGATGGCCATCAGCAGGATGACCGCACACGCCCCGATGAGGCCGGCGCGGACGGCCGCGTCGCGGTTGGCCTCACCCAGGCTCGAGCCGACAGTGCGCTCGGACAGCGGGGTGTCCTTGAGTCGGCCGGGCAGCGTGCCGCCCTCCATCGTCTGCACGAGGTAATTCACCTTGTCGAGGCTGAATTCGCCGGTGATCTGCCCGCTGCGGCTGATGACGCTCTGGATGGTCGGGGCGGAGTAGGCGATGTCATCGACGAGAATGCACAGCGGCTCGCCGATGTTGTTGCGCGTCAGACGGTCGAAGCGGCTGCCGCCGATCGGGTCGAGGAAGAAGCGGACACACCAGCGGCCGGACTCGTCGCGGTCGATGATGGCGCGGTTGAGCTTCCAGCGGCTGTCCTTGGTCCGCAGCAGGCCGTCCTGCTCGCCGAGCTTGGCGAGGACGTAGTAGTCTTCGCCCAGCTTGCCCACGACGTAGCTGGTCATGGCCTCGTGGTCGAACTCGGCCAGTTCGGCCGGCGAGTTCAGATTGAAGAACTGCATCGCGTTGTCGATCTTGAACCAGCCGTAGGGGTCGTTCGGCACCCGCTCCTGGCCTTCCTTCAACTGCCGGCGATAGCGGTCGTACAGCGTCGGGTTGTCGGGGTTGGGCGTGGCCAGAATGCGGAACTCGAGCTTGCCGGCACCCTGCAGCAGGCGCTTGAGGTCGGCGGGGCCATCGAGGTAACGGCGCTCGGAGCGAAACGTCCTGTAGGTATCGACCACCCTGGCGATCTTCACGACGAGGTCGGGGTGCTCGTCAATGACGTGGCGCAGGCTCTCCATGCGGGTGCGTGAGCCTTCGTCCAGCTCGAGCACGTCCTGGAAACGGCGGCGGTTGAGGTTTGACGCCAGCACGCCGTCGACGGCTTCCTCGAACAGCTCGCGCGCGTCGCGCAACTCGTCTTCGAGTTCCTGGCGCTCGGGCGCGGCCTCGTCGGCCGGCTGCGTGGCAGGCAGCGCGTCCAAGGCCTGCTGGGCGGCGCGGCGGGCCTCGTAGCGGTCGGCCACGTCCAGCAGTAGCGCGTTGCGGCGCTCGATGCCGGCCTCGATCGCCTCGCGCAGCTCGTCGACGTCAAGTTCCGCGTCACCACGCTTGATCGCCCGCGCCAGCGTATTCAGCGTGGACGACAGCGGATCCTCCTGGGCGGTCGGGTCATACTGCGCGAGCTTCTCCAGCGCCGCGTCCGCGTTACGGCGGGCCAGCTGGCGCAGCGCTTCGTCGCGCTGCTCCGGCGGGTTGTCGAGGGCCGTGAAGATCTCACCACGCCGGATCTCGGTGGCGAAGAGGTCCCGCAGGGCGTCGGCGTAGGCCTGGCGCCGTTCGCGGGCATTCTCGGGCGGCAGCGGCATCTGCACTTCGAGGCGGTTGCGGCCATGCACGCGCCAGACGAGACCATACACACCGGCGGGGTCGACGCGTTTCTGCAGGTGGACCTTGACGCGGTCGGCGAGGTCGGTGTCGGTGCGGACGCCGGTGTCGTCGATCTCGTAGATCAACGATGTGCCGCCGGCGATGTCGAGGCCCGGCCGCAGCTTTTGCTGCGGGGGCCAGAGGAATACGAATCCGATTGCGATTACAGCGAGGATGATGAGCAGTCGTTGGCTCAGGTTTTTCTCGGCCATCTTCTGTTTCCTTACCTGGTTGCAATATCGATCAAGTTGACCCGATGACGTCACCGGTTCGTCCGCGACGGCTTGCGCCGCCCCCGGACACCCACATGGTCACGCCGCACATCGCCCGGCGTGCTTGCTTTTCCCCAACCTGGTGATGATCAGGCCAACGGTGGCCCGGTACGGAGGATGGTCGTGATCAAGACGGCGTGAATGGCGGGGACATGCCCCGCGACGAGCGATGCCCGTTGTGCCGGTGCGACCGGACACAGGAAAACGTGCCAGTTGAATTCGTCGCTGACCGCAACGGTCGGCGGCGCTCCCTGATCGCGCGGGCCACACGCAACGACCCCCTCGTGCCAGCCGGTGGTCGCGCGGTGCCGATCCGCATCCCACGACGCCGACCAGCGCGGCGCCGGAGCGGCCGCGGCATCCGGCAGCAGGTGCGGCAGGCGCGCGGCCTGGCGCTGCTGTTCTTCCTTGTCCTCGTTGGCGGTGGCCGTGTCGGCTTCGGCCGGTGCGGGATCGGCCGGGGCTGGCGGCGCAAGCAGCCACGGGCAGAGCTTCTGCTGTGCCAGCAGCAGCAGCAGCAGTGCCCCGCCGGCACCGATGCGCACCCACTTGTCGGCCCGAAGGGTCAACATCCCGGTCATGGTAGCATGCGTGCCCGGGCCCGCCAAGCCCGGCCGCGCGGGCCGGCCGGAATCTGGCGTGGCCGCCGGCAACCGCCTATGCTGTGGTCATGGATCCGCACCATTATCGCCCGATGCCATGGGGCTGGGGGCTCGGTGGCCTGCTGGCGGTGGCCGCCCTTGCGGGCTGCGGCCCCCGCGCCACGCTCGTGCTGCACCAGCCGGCCGCGCCGCCGACCCAGGCGCACCTCGAACTCGCAGGGGATACGGCCTACCACGCCCGCGGCGGCGACCGGCAAAAGGTCGTCCTGGCGTTTCGCCGTCCCCGCGTGGACCGCGGGCCGGCCGACTTCGTGCTGTACCTGACCGCCCCACCCGGCACCACCGCCTTCCGCGTGAATCCGGCCGACCCGGAAAGCCCCCGCGGCTTCATCCTCCAGAAGGTCGGCCTGCGGGCCGGGCGCGCGGAGTTCGTTCGCGGCGTGGTGGAATTCGGCCGGCACTGGCTGCTGCGCGGGCGCCGGGTGCTCCGGCTGGACCTGGAATGTGACGACGGCACGCGGGTCGCGGGGCGCGCCACCCTGCGCGAACGGCCAACCGAGGTCCGCAGTTTCGAGCAGCAGCACGCCGCCGACGTGGCTATGCTCATCCTCGAGCGGGCAGCCACCGAGCCGACAGAGCCGCCGGAAGATGATGCTGCGCCATGAGTTACGCACAACGGGCCCGCCGGTCATCGGCGTGCCCTTGCAAGGCGGACGGTCCGCCGTCATAGTGGCTCGAACCGGGACCGGCGCCGAGGGCCGGCGCGCCGTGGAGAATGGTACGTCAACTTGAGCGCGGTCGCGGCTGCATTGTTGAGGATTAGTTGATCAATACCACCATCGGGTCTTCCCGCGCCGAGCCTGCGTGCGGAAGCGCAGGGTAAGTCATGTTGCGAAACCTCCTCCTGGCGCTCTCGACGCTCGGCTTGCTGGTCGTGCTGTTTGTCGCGTATACGCGGTTCGCCGACCGCCCGACCGTACGGGCCGAGCCGAACGAGCCGCTGGACGAACTGCCCGCGCAGGCCGACGCGAACACCCCCGCGATCGCCGCCGGCGACGACGCGAGCATCCCCGGTGGCGGCAAGTTCATGTTCCGCGTGTTTGACGAGCGGACCGGCCGCCCCACCGACCTGATTCGCGGCGAGGACTGGCAGCCGGTGCCGGGCTCCAAGAACGAGATCCGCATCACCGGTCCCGAGCTGGTCAAGCTGATGCCCAGCGGCATGGTCGTGACGGTGTGGGCGGACCGGGGCCAACTCACGGGCGACCGGATCGAGCGCTCGCAGTTCGAGCCGCGCGACGGGTATCTCGAGGGCAACGTGCGGATCGTGGTCGACCGCGAGACCGCCGAGGAACGTACGCCGCGGGAGGAACGGCCGTGGGACCTGATCACGATCGAGCTCGACCGGCTGCAGTTCGACCTGGAGCGCGGCCAGCTCGAAACGGACGGCCCGGTGCGCGTCGCGGCCCAGGAGTTCGAGATCGCGGGGACCGGGCTCGACCTGGTCTGGAACCAGGCAGACAACCGGGTCGAGACGCTGACGATCGCGCAGGGGGAAGAATTCGTCTTCTACACGCCGGCGGGACTGCTCGACTCGATGATGGGCGGGCAGCCGCAGCAGGCCGCTACCGAGCCGCCCGTACCCGAAACGCCGCCGGCGGCCCCCAAGCGTGCGCGCCGGACGCGTCAGGCGACGGCGTACGCCTGCACGCTGCGCGGTGATGTCGTTGCCGAGCAATACCAGGCGAACGAGGCGGGTGAATCGCAACAGATCGGCGCGCTGCGGGCCGCGCAGGTCGACCTGCTGTTCGATGTCGGCGCGGGTGCGGGGCGGTTTCTGCGCAAGACGACCACCACGCAGCCCACCACGCGCCCGGTGCGCGATCCACGGAATCGGCTGGTGGTCCGCTGGAGCGGCCCGCTGCACCTCGAGCCGCAACCGACGGCGGAGGCCGATGCGTCGCGGCTGCACTTCGTGGCCCATGGCGCACCGGTGGTGCTCACGCGGCACGAGGCCAGCGTGCACTGCCGCAAGGTCGAGTATCACGACGAGACGCAGCGGCTGTGGCTCGATCCCCTGCCCGACGAACCGGTGCGCTTCGCCGTGGGCAACAACCTGAGCGCCCGCGCCGCCGGCGTCTACGTCGATCGGCAGGCACGCATCGTCAAGCTCGTGGGGGATGTTCTGTTGCGGTCGCGGCGCGGCGGCCCGAATGAGCTGTCGGCGATTCGCTGTGCACACTGGGCCGAGTTGCACCTGGCCGAGTCCGCACCGACCACCCAGCCGGTCGATCCCGCGGGCGACAGCGTGCTGACGATGCAGCGGCTCGAGTCGGCGACGTTCGTCGGGGATGTGATCGTCGACCTCGCGGAACAGCAGATGACCGCCCACCAACTCGACATCGCTTTTCATCCGGACCAGGACAACCGCCCGCTGGAAGAGCTGCTCGACGTCGCGACGGCCTCTGGCGGCGTGCGGATGGCCAGCGGCGATGTGACCCTCGACGCCGCCCGGCTCGAGATCGCGTTCGGCCTCTCGCCGGCGCGTGACGTCTATCCGCAGCGGATGCACGCGCTCGGCGCGGTCGCGATCACGCGCGGCACCGCGAAACCCGATGTGCTGACGGCAGCCATGCGTTCACTCACCGGTGTCCAAAGAGCGGAGCCGGCGCGGATCCGCGGCGACGAAGTGATCGCGACGATGGCACCGCTGCCGGCCGACCCCGCGACGACCCAGCCGACCGTGGCCGCCCAAACGCCGCGCGAGCAGCGCGCCAACTTCGTCATCCGCTCGCTGGAGGTGCTCGGCGATGCGTCGCTGCGCGATCCGCAGAACAGGGTCGCGGCCCGCGGGCAGCGCATCGGCGCCCTGTTCACCGGCGACAACGCGTTGCGGGCGGCGGTGGTGCAGGGAGATGGGCAGGAGCGGGGCCGCGTGTATCGTGCACCGTACCTGGTCGAGGGGGCCCAGATCGACCTGAGCCGACCGGATCAGAGCATCGTCGTCAACGGCCCGTCGCGTCTGGCAATGAAGACGCGGCGCAGTCTGCAGGGCGCGCGGCGCAGCGACCCGACCACCGTCACCGTCGAGAGCCAGCAGTTGCTGCGCGTCGACGGGCAGGACAACCGCGTGCGTTTTGAAGGCAACGTCGTTGCCACGAGCCGGGCAGAACAGCTGCGGGCCGACACGCTCACGCTGACACTCGAGGACGTGCCTGAGCCGACGGGCGACGAGCCGCCGCCGGGCTTCAACGCGTGGCGGCCGTGGTGGCAACTGGCGCGTGCGCTCGGCGACGCGTACGAACGCGATACCGACGCCGGCGGCTTGCGGCTGACCATGGGCGACGCGACGCAGCCGGTGCGCAAGGAGCCGCGTTTTCTCATCGCGACGAACGCCCTGGTCACGAGCGAGACGTATGACGGCGATGGCGTGCTGCCGCTGATGCACGCCAGCCTGTCGGCCCCCACGCTCGAAGGCGACATCGCCAACCGGCAGATCGTCACCCACGGGTTGACGCAGTTGCTGATGACCGATCGCCGGGGGATTCGGGATGTCGCGCCGGTGGAGCGGACGTTCGGCGTGCCGTCGGCCCTGGTCAGCCGCGGGCCAAGCCAGACCGCGATGCAGTGCGAGGGTCGCATGACGTACACCCTCGGCGCGCCCGGTCCCGACCGCATGGACACGGTCGTGTTCGAGGATGATGTGCTCTTTGTGCATCGCACCGGCAGCGAGATGGTCAACGTCGAGATGATGTTGCCGAGCGACGGCACCGCGAAGGTCGATCTCGACCGCTACCAGAGCCGGAGTGTGCGGATGGAGTGCCGCCGGCTCGAATGCTGGTTCAAGGCGGACGACAGCGGGCCGCGGCCGGTGCGTTCGGGCGGCCTGACGGGCTATCCCATGCAGCTCAACTCGCTGCTGGCAAAGGGCAACGTGTACCTGCGCGACCGTGAGGGCAGCCAGATTCGCCAGGTCAGCGCGAGCCTGGTCGAGTTTGACCGCGCCGCGAGTCGGCTGGACGTGCAAGGCACCGACACCGCCGTCGCGCGGATTTACTTCGAGGATTCGGAGACGGGGCAGTTCGACATCCACGCCGGCGACCAGCTCGTGGTGAACCTGCGTGACGGCACCATCCGCACCGGCGCCATGACCGGCGAGCTGCATCGACCTTAAGAAACGCACAATCCAGAATTCAGAATGCAAAACGCCGCGACCCGACGCGGGCGCCCCGGCGCTGGCTGAGACATTCTGGACTATGCCTGTTGAGTTTCGAATCCACTACATTCGCTCGATCACCTCGATCCCCAGCAGGCCGAGGCCGAGGCGAAGCGTGCGGGCGGTGAGGTCGCAGAGACGCATGCGGCTCAGCCGAGCCGTGTCATCGGGCGCCTGCAACACGGGGCACGATTCGTAGAACCGCATGAAGTCGCCGGCCAGATCGTACAAGTAGCCGCAGAGCGTGTGTGGCGCGAGGTTTGCAGCCACATCGTCGATCGCTTCGCGCAATCGTGCGAGCCGCAACGCCAGCGCCCGTTCGGCGGGCTCGACCAGTTGCACCTGCACGTCCGCGGCGTACACGTCGGGCGCGCCGAAACGCTCGGCGGCCTTGCGGTAAATCGAGCGAATCCGCGCGTAGGCATACATCATGTACGGCGCCGTATTCCCCTGGAACGTGATCATTTTGTCCCAGGTGAAGACGTAGTCGCTATTGCGATCGTTGCGCAGGTCGGCGTACTTCACGGCTGCCACACCCACGCGCCGTGCAATCTGCTCCGATGCCCCTTCGTCGCTTCGTCGCTCCGTCGCCTCGTCGCTTTCTGTCACACGTTCCTGGAGCAACGCGAGCGCCCGGCTCTCGGCCTCGTCGAGCAATTCGCGCAGCTTGACCGTGCCTCCTTCGCGCGTTTTCAAAGGCCGGCGATCCGTGCCCAGCACGCTGCCGAACGTCACGTGCTCGACCTGGTGATCGGGGGTGATCCAACCGGCGGCTCGCGCGCAGGCCATCCACATGTCGAAGTGCAGCTTCTGCCGCGCGTCAGTCACGTAGATGACGCGCTGCGCACCAGTACCCGACGGGAAGCCCATCCGCCGCAACCGATAGCGAATCGCGGCCAGGTCGGTCGTGGAATACAGGTACGCCCCGTCCGACTTCTGGATGATCATCGGCAGGATGTCGCCCTCCGGCCCCTTGTACGCCGGCTCGCCCTGCTCGTCATACATGAACGCGCACACGGCACCCTGGTCGTCGCGCACCACCGCGCGGCGACCCCCTGCTCGGTCGTCGCCCAGCGTCTCCCGAAGCTCGGCCACCACCTGCGGCAGGTCGTCGTTGTAGTAGCTCTCGCCGCGCACATCCTCGGGCCGCAGCAGCACACCCAGCCGTTGATACAGCTCGTCAATCGCGTCGAGGCTGACCTGGCAGATCTGCTGCCACAGGCGGTACGCGTCGGGATCACCGCCCTGCAACTGCCCCACCGCCTGGCGCGCCTCGGTGGCGAACTGCTCGTCAGTCTTGAACCGTTCGTTGGCGGTCTTGTAGTCCTGCTCGATCGCTTCGAGCACGTCGTCATGTGTCGCGGTCGTCGGCAGCGGATGCTCGCGATACCAGCGAATCAGCATGCCGAACTGCGTCCCCCAATCGCCGATGTGGTTCTGGCGCACGACCTCGTGCCCCTCGAACATCAGCACACGCGCGATCACGTCGCCAATGATGGTGCTCCGCAGGTGCCCCACGTGCATCTGCTTGGCGATGTTCGGCTGCGAATACTCCACCACCACGCGCTGCGGCGTGTCCGTCGGCGGCATGCCTACGCGATCGAACGCCTCGCTGGTCGGCGCGAATGCCGCCCGGTCGGCCATATCCTGCTCGAGCCCGCGCGGCGGCGGCGCGATCTCGGCCAGGTACCGCCCGAGGTACGCGTTCTGTAGCCGAATGTTGAGAAAGCCCGGCCCCGCGACCTCCAAAGGCTCGATCATCTCACCCAGGCGCGGCTCGGCCGCCGCCTTGATCCGCTCGGCCACGTCGCGTGGCTTGGTCTTGAGCGACTTGGCCAGCGGCATGGCGGCGTTGCACTGGTAGTCGCCGAACTTCGGGTCGCCCGCCGGCCGCAGCACAGGGTCGACCGTGGCGGGGTCCTGGCCGGTAACCTCGGCGATGGCGGCGGTGAAGGCGCTGGCGAGCAGGTGCTGGATACTGTCATGCTTCATGGTGCCGCGCAAGCTAGCGGTCGCGGGCGACGGCTGCAAGCCAGGGGTGTCAGCGTCGGCCATCAGCCGCACGAGGGCCGTGAACTGCTGCTCCTGGTATTCACGCAGGCGGCTGACAGGCTTGAGCCTGACGCCAAGCAGCACCGTGGCCAGCAGGGCCAGACCGGCGGCCAGCAGGCGATAGCCGTCGGCGCCGAGTTGGTTGAGCAGCCATTGGGCGGGCAACGTGAAACCGAGCCAGACGAGAGCGAGCCCGAGCACCAGGCCGACCGTGGCTGCCTGGTAACGGATCACCCAGGCCCATCCCGCCCGGCCGAGGCCGAGACGGGCCATCTCCCACGCGGGGCCAAGCACGATGATGCCGAACGCGGGAATGCCTACCAGGAACAGGATGAGCAGCAGGGGCGCGGGCCCGGCGGCGAAGAGCATCGCGATGCTGAGTGGCACGAGCACGGCCAGCCACAGCAGCAGGCCGAAAGTCTGGTCGCGCAGGCGAATCAGGAGCTCTTCGGCGCGCGAGCGCGGCGTGGGGACCTGGGCGAAGAGGGTTTCGCGCTCGGACTTGAACCCACATTCCGGACAGCGGACGGGGTCGCCGCTCAGGCCGCGGAGGTTGTAGCCGCAGCGGGGGCACTTGATGTCGACGTGGAGTGGGTCGTGCGGCATGGGTTACGGCTTCATATCGTCGCGCTGGATAAGCTGGTCGACGATGGGCGCGAGTTGGTCGCGCGCTTTTTCGACGATCCACGCGATCGGAACCAGGAGAATGACCCCCGCCACCGGGGCAAGCAGCATCGCCCCGCAGCAGGGTCCAAGTTGGATTAGCCCAGATAATCCCAGTAGCGCCGAGAGTGCCGCGTACGTCATTCCGGCGGCCACGCCGCCGAAGAACTCGTATCGCAGGAAAGCAGTTCCCCAGTGCCTCAGGCCGTGGTACCGGCCCGAGTAGAGCGTGAATCCGATCAACCAAATACCCACGAACGTGGCAATCGGAACGTGAAGCACCGGGCGGAAGAAGCTTGGATCAAGCCGGTAGATAGCGTGGAATACCAGCGCAGCTGCCAGCGAAAACGCGCATAACGCCGGGCCGAACTCCACGCGGCGGAGGATGGCTTCGCGCCGCCGATCTTCGATGCGCTGCAAACGCTCCACGACCTCGCTGGCAGGCATTCCGTCGCCACACTCCGGACAGCGGACGGGGTCGCCACTCAGGCCGCGAAGGTTGTAGCCGCATTCGGCGCAGTGGACGTCGTGTTCGAGCGGGCGGGTCGGATCGAACTGCGCGTCGTCGTGGTTCACGCGGTCATTACAGACCAAGAGCCGGGCGGTAAGCAACCCGGCTCTCGGGGAATCGTCGGTTGTCGGCTGCAACGACGCGGAGCAAGTGCCGCGAGGCACAGGACAAAGCGGAGCGATGTCCTGCCAGCGGCCGCGGTGCTAACGCCGGCGGAGCAGCGGCGCGGCACCGAGTGCCAGCAGCAGCAGCGAACTCGGCTCCGGCACGTTCGGTACGCGGAACACGAGGAACTCGCTGTGGTTGAAGCCGTCGAACGGCACGGGGTAGGGCGAACCCACGGCCTGGTTCCCGCTGTCGTACCAGATCCACGACGGGTTGCCGAAGAAGCCCGACCGCGTGCCCCACGGCTGCGGGGCCGAATCGTTGTCATAGCCCGGGACCGTGGTCGGCGTCACCCACAGGTTGTTCGCGGTCGCGTACGCGATGGCCGCGTCGACCTGCGACTGCGTCGGCATCTGCAGCGACGGCCAGGGGCTCGGCCAGCTGGAATCGATGTCGCTCAGGTGCTCGCCAGCGGGAAAGACCTCCCACAACCCGCCGCCGGTGCGGATCGTCGCGTTCTGCGTCGTATTGAGGAACTCCGCCAAGAAGCCCTGGGCAACGGAATGGTCGGACGCCGTGGCGACATACAGGAAGTCGGTCGGGTCGCGGCCCGGTGCGTACCACGTTTCCGTGTCCATCCAGTCGGTGTCACCGCCGGCGAAGAAGTCCGTCGACGTCCCATCGCCGAAGTAGACGTCGTACTGGTTGTCGACAGTGATGTGGATGGTCCAGTCGTCGGCGTTGGCCACCGTGGCCAGGGTACCGACGGCTGCGAGAGCGCCGATAAGCGCATGGCGCCGCCAATTCAGGTTCGAGAACATCCGTCTCCTCCTCTCGTGATGTGCTTGCTTGCGTCACAGGCCGGCGGTGATCAGCCGCCGAGGTCGCCGCGACGCGATTGCGCGCCCCGCCGACACGCTGTCGGCCGGCTCGGCAATCAATCGGCCTTAATCGAACCCAAACCGTACCCTAAGAGTCCCATATCTGTCAAGCACCGAATCTCGTCATTCCGGATGAAACTGGGGGCGAGATTAGCGCGTGGCGGCGCCTGATGATGCCCAGACGATCGACGTGCGTGCAAAAAGACCGAGAGCCGGGCTGCGAGCAACCCGGCTCTCGGGGGTCGTCGGTCGTCGGCGGGACAAGGCGGAGCAATGTCCCATTGAACCGTGCGCACGGCTCACAGAGCCGTGGCACGCGGCGCGGCCTTAGCGGCGACGGATGGCCAGGGCGGCCAGGCCGAGCAGCGCCAGCGAAGCGGGCTCGGGGATGACGCCCGGCGAACCGATCAGGGTGACCTCGTAGGTCGGCGGCTCGCCAATGTTGTCGTTGAAGAACGGGTTCGACTCGTAGGCGCCATTCTGGCCGAGGACCGAGTTCGAGAGCGTGTCGTTCAGGATCTCGATCGTCTCGAACTGGCCGCTGAGGGCGCCGGGGTACGCGACGGTCTCGAGCACGGTCCCCTGCGCGTCGAGCAGGTTGACCGCGTCGTCATCCTGGCCAAGACCGCCGCCACCATTGGTCAGGCCGACGGTGATCCGGCCCCAGACGGCGGTGAAGTCGGTGATCGAGGCAGCATCGTCGTCGACCAGGAAGACGGCCGACTCACCCGGCTGGAGGGTGAACGAATCCAACTGGCCGGCATCGTTGATATCAGCGCTCTCGTCGTCGTAGTAGTAGTCGCCGGTGTCGACAGCGGTGTCACCCGTGTTGGTGACCTCGATCCAGTCCTCGGTGCCATCTTCGCCCGAGAGGCCGGTGTAGATCTCGGTGACCTGCAGCGACGCGAACGCCGCGACCGGGAACAACGCCACCAGCGCAAGCACGGTCAGATTCTTGCGGTTCATGTCTTTCTCCTTCCTCCTGCCCAGAGCGGGCAGCCAGTCCGATCCAATGGAAACCACGCACTCACACCGCGTGAGGGCGGCTTGATCAATACGCCAGGTTTAAGCGTGAAGCCCTCTTCTCCTCCACGAAGTGCGGTTTCTAACCAGTGATTACGAGGAGGAGATTTCGGCAGAGTTAGGGTCGCGCTAAGAATCGGGACTGGATTGCTACTCGGTGCGCAACGTGCGCCCCGGTCGCAGCGTCTTTTCGTACTCCACCGTACGCCGGTCCACGCGCATCCCCGCCCCCTCGTATACGCGGTTGGCGCCGGTCAGGCTGGTCGCATCGGCATGCAGCGACATGGTGCGCTTGCCAGCGTCCGCAAACGCCTGCGCCGCATGGCACAACAGCGCCCGCGCGATCCCGCGCCGCCGCCATGGCCGCCGAACCGCCAGCAAACCAACATAGGCCCGATCATCCTCGCCGGCGTGCGCGTGATTGCACAGGCATAGCCCGACGATCTCGTCCCCATCGAGCGCCAGCCAGTGGAAGCGCGGGTCGTGCCCGGGGGGCGTGGTCAGCCAGTGACGGAATTCGGCGTATCCCTCCTCCTCGTCCCTTTCGACATACCCCCAATGATCACGGAAGGCCTCGTGCGCGGCGCGGCAGGCGGCCCGGCCTTCCTCGTCCAGCCGCAGCGGGCGCACCGTGATGCCCGCGGGCCAATCGATCTCGCCGGGTGCCTCGTTGACGATGACACTGTAGCGCACGAATTCCCGCAGCGGGCTGAAGCCGTGTTCGCGATACAGCGCCTTTGCACATTCATCCTCCGCCGGACTGAATCCGATGACGGCGACCTGCGCGTCGTGCGGGGCGCGCGGCACCCACTGCCGGGTGTGCGCCTCGACCCAGCGTACCAGCGCCGCACCGATCCCCCGGCCGCGCCAGTCGGGATGGACGTTGCCCCATACGCGCAGCTGCACGAACGGCGAGACCGGGTGGAACAACTCCGTCGCGATCAATTCACCGCCGGGGGCGAACACCAGCCGCGTGTCGCGAGCAAGCTCGATCCCGGGCAGCGTCCAGAATCGCTGCGTCTCTTCGAGGGACCAGTCCGGCGCCCCGACCAGGTCACGATTGCAGGCGGTGGTCAGTGCCGTAATCGCGGCAAAGTCGGCGATTGTCGCGGCACGACTGGCACAGCCGGCGGGCAGATCCAGGTCCATCAGCATAACCCTCTGGGCGGACGCCTTGAGCGTGGCTCCGCGGCCTCGGTCGCGCAGCGCCGACGGGTACTTTACCCGGCCGACGTCAGCGTTGCACCAGGCGGTAGAGCGTATCACGTTCGACCGGGTCGAAGCCGGCCTCGCGGATGAGGTTGCGGATCTGGTCGACGGTGAGCTCCTGGCGGGTGGTGCCGGAGGATTCCCGCTTGGTGATATCGTACCACACCACGGTGCCGTCGAAATCGTCCACACCCCAGCCGAGCGCGACCTGCGAGAGCTGCGGCGACAGCATGATCCAGAACGCCTTGATATGTGGAATGTTGTCGAGCATCAGCCGGGCGACCGCCAGCGTGCGCAAGTCGTCGAGGCCGGTGGGACCGGGCAGGTGCGCCAGCGCGCTGCCCTCGGGGATGAACGCCAGCGGCACGAAGCACTGGAACGCGGCGGGGCACTCGGCCAGCGCCTGGTCCTGGTGCGCGCGCAGCTTGATCATATGGGCGACGCGCTCCTCGACCGTCTCGACATGCCCATAGAGCATCGTGGCGTTGGTCGGCAGGCCGAGCTTGTGGGCGGCATGATGCACGTCAAACCAATCCTGCTCGCCGAGCTTGTTCTTGAACGTCTCGTCATGCACGCGCTCGTCGAAGATCTCCGCCCCGCCGCCGGGGAGACTGTCGAGGCCGGCATCCTTCAGAGCGGCAAGCACCTCCGGCACGCTCATTCGCGGCCGGGCGATGCGGGCGAAGTGGACGATTTCGACCGCAGTGAAGGCCTTGATGTGTAGTGCGGGGCAGCGGTCTTTGATCGTGCGGCACATGTCGGTGTAGTAGGAGAACGGAAGCGTCGGATGCAGCCCGCCCACGATGTGGACCTCGGTCGCGCCGCGCGCGGCAGCGGCCGCCGCCATGGCCGCGATCTCGTCGACGGAATAGACATACGCGTCGCGCGCCTGTTCGCCGCGCACCTCGAAGGGGCGATAAAACGCACAGAACTTGCACCGCAGCACACAGAGATTGGTGTAGTTGATGTGACGGTTGATATTGTAGAACGCCTGGCGACCGTGCCGCCGCACGCGTGCCTGCTCGGCCAGCTCGCCGAGAGTGAAGATGTCCGGCGTGCGGTAGAGGGCCAGCCCGTCCGCGAGCGACAGGCGCTCGGCGGCGGCGAGCTTCTCTCGAATGGGCCCCAGGGCCGGGTCGCGGGCCTCTTTTGATAACTGCCTAATCATTCCAGTACTTCTCCCATCGGCTCCATAAGTCCTTGCAGATTCTAACCTCTCAGGCCGCACCGCGGGCCAACCCGGGCGTATAAGAGGGTGAAAAGTGAATAGGGTTGAGCGTGATTGCGGCGGCAGCGGAAATCGGCTCCCGAGGGGAACAAAAACCGACCTTCCGCGGTTGTCTGGGATGAGGGCGGCGTGATGGAACGCCGGCTTGTGACGTAGAGGCAACCAGGAGCCGACTATGAAGAACTGGCAGTTCGCCGCCGTCGTCGTGATGGCCGTTGGCGCGTTTGCTTACCTGCAGATGACCGGGGCCTCTCGCTGAGGGGTTCCGACACAGCGGCCCGGTTCGGGTCGCGCGATCGCAGTCGGCGATACGGCGCCGGCGTTCACAGCCACCACCCTGCAGGACAAGCAGATCGCCGTCCCGGGTGATTATCGTGGCAAGCTCGTGCTGCTGGACTTCTGGGCAACGTGGTGCGGCCCTTGCGTAGCCGAGTTGCCGAAGCTGCGCGAAGCGGCCGAGAAGCACGGCACGAACGGCCTGGCCATCGTGGGCGTATCACTGGATGCTCCGCGCAACGTGCCGGCGGCCACCGTGGCATCGTATGTGGAGCGCGAGAGCGTGAACTGGCCCCAGGTGTACGAGGGCGCCGCAGAGATTGCCACGCAATACGGCGTGACGGCCTTGCCGACGGCGCTGCTGCTTGACGGAACGACCGGCCGCGTGTTGGCCATGGGTAGCGAATTACGTGGCGAGAAGCTGCTCGAGACAATCGAACAGCACCTGAAATAAGACGTACGGAAGAACGAATCTCCTTCTGAGGTGTGCCTATAGCGGAGTGACATCCGCCCCTGATTCTGTCTCCTCCCTCCCGTGACGCAGGCGAAGCGTGGGCTCGAGCATGATGCTCGGCGCTCACGCTCGCCTGTTTTTGCATGGGGCCACGTCCAAAGACGACCGACTGCGGCGTCGGCTGCTGGCCCCGGGGGCGCAAACGAAGGGCGAAGCGACCCGCCGCAGACCCACAGGTCGGCCGCCGGCCGCTCCGCCCGCCTCAAGGGCCGCAGGTTCACAACACACCCGGGCCGATCGCGGGTCTTACTGGAAGACGCGCGTGGCCTCCGTTTCACGGACCGGGCGGCCATGCTGGTCGCTCTCGACCATCACGCGGAAACGCATGTCCCCGGTGCGCGTGCCGCGCACGTGAACCTTCCAGATGGCCGTCTCGTCCGCCGTCAGATTCTTGACCGGCTCGAAGACGATCGTCGTGGAGCTCGACCGCACGTCGGTCGTGCCCCGGGCGGCGACGAATTCCTGGCCGTCCGGCAGTTCACAGGTGACCAGAACGTTGGTCTCGGGCGCCGAGCCCTGGTTATGGACGCGGATCTCGTAGACCTCTTCGTTGCCGACACGGATCGGGTCCTCGGTGTCGACCACCTCGACCACCATGGACGCCACGCCCTCGAGTTGCGTGCGCGCAATCGCGGTCACGTCCGCCGCGCATCGCGCACGGGCACTGGCGACAGTGCGGATATAGCCCTTGTCGGTGCCCTCGTAGCGCACGCTGAGCGGGACGTACTGTCCCGGCGGCAGCTCCGCAAGCTCCCAGCGGACCGTGTCGCCCTGCAACTGGCCGTTGTTCGTGGCATCGACGAAGCTCGCACCGCTGGGCACCTCGCTCTCGATGACCACGTCCCGTGCCGCGGCGTCGCCGTGGTTGCTGACGCGGATCTCGTACTCGACCGGCAGGCCGACGTACTCCTCATTCGGTCCGCTGGTCTCGATCTCGAGCGATGCTTCGCGCGCCGTCAACGTCAACGCACCGGCATCCGTCGTCAGGCCGCTGCGGCTGCTGGCCGAGGCCCGAACGACGTATGTTCCGGGTGCGTGCACGTGCAACGACTTCCTGATCGTGCGGGTCTCGCCCGCCGGCAGCTTGCCGACATGCTCGCGGATCATGTTGCTGCCATCGTACGTAAGGCCATCCGGCAGGTGCGCCTTGACCGTCACGTCCTCCGTCTTGCCGGACCCGGCGTTGCTGACGCGCAGAGTCAGGTCGGCCTGGTCGTTCTCACAGAGGATGAACTCGCGATCGAGCCGGGCATTCAGCTTCAGTTCGGGCGCGACGATCTTGGCGGCCATGCAGGCCCCCAGGTCGTACGAGGCCGTCGCGCAGCTGCGCCAGTGGCCCTCGCTGCGCGCCTTGCCGCGCACGCGAATCGTCACGAGCTTCTCCGGGTACAGTTCCTCGATGAACCACTGCACGCGGTCGGCCTCGTGCGGCGCTTCGCATGCCACGTAGCGGCCCTTGACGATCGACGGCGCCGATTTGCGGGCATCGTCGAGGTCTTCGCCCCGCTCGCGCAGGTCCGACACGAGCGTGGCCTTGGGCTCGAGCCGGTTCAGGTCCGACCAGGTTGGCGTCGAGCTGGCCAGCTCGAACTCCGGCGAGACGTTGTCGGACACGAGGATGTTCTTGACGATGGTTCGGTCGGTTGGATTGTACAGCTCGATCTTGTACTCGAACTGCTGTCCGGCGCGGACCGTCTTCGGCCCGCTGGTGCGCATCATCAGTACGCTCTCGGTCACGTCACCCTTGGGGTAGTAGACCGTCGCCGCCGTGTGATCCGGCGGCAGTGTGGCGAAACGCTGCGGCGGCAGCGTCCCCATCATCGCGCCACATCCGGCCACCAGTGGCAAGGCCATGAGGCACAAGCCGATCTTGATGGAATGTCTCATTCTGTGCATGCTGGCATCTCCCTTCATTGCAGGCTGTGTCTGTTGAGCAGCGCCGCGGGTATGGTGGCGCTGCATGTCGTCCTCCCTGTCCGTCATACACGTGTGCTCGCACCGCGCCCGCGCACCAGCCCCGTGATCAGGGCGATTGCGAACAGCACGACAAACAGGAAGAAGAGAATCTGCGCGATCGTGGCGGCGCCGGCGGCAATCCCGCCAAAACCGAAGATCGCCGCAATGATCGCGATAACGAAGAATACGAGTGCCCAGTAAAGCATGGTCATCTCCTTTTGATGCAGGTCCATTTGCTGGGCGTTGGGGCCCCAAGGCCCCGTCACAAGCAGAGAAGTTCGGCGCCGGACCTGAGAATGTGGTGAATGCCGCCTGAAAAAGCTGATAGCGACCTTATCGCCGCGACATGTTGCCGCCGGGGTGACGGAGAATTCAGCCGGGGTTCAGCCCATCGCAAGTTCCGGTGACGATCGTCATGACCGCTGACGATGTGGGCGTGCCGGCGGCGGTGGTGCCGCCACACGCGATCTGCCGCAACTGAAAACCGGAAGGAGTCGAGATGAACCGCGAAGAGCTCGAGGGACGTTGGGAACAACTCAAGGGCAAGGCCCGCGAACGCTGGGGCCAGCTCAGCGACGACGACGTGGAACAGGTGCGGGGCCGCGCTGAACAGCTCGCCGGCGCGATCCAGGAGCGCTACGGCGTGAGCAAGGAGGAAGCCGAGCGGCAAATCGACGAATTCTGCCAGACGTGTTGAGTGTTGCGCCCGGCACATGACGGGCGAGATTCCATGATGCAACAACCGTGGAGGAATACGGGATGCCGAAATGGACGTGGATACGCCGGCTGATGCTGCTGTTCTTCCTGCTGCCGCTGTCGATGGGCGCCTGCGAGATGGATTGCGATTCGGATGAGGGCGCGATCGAACAGACCGGCGAGAACATCGAAGAGGCGGCCGAGGAGGCCGGCGAGAATATCGAAGAGGCCGCCGAGGAAACGGGCGAAGCGATCGAGGAGGCGGGCGAGGGATCGTAACTCGTCGACCGCGGCCCCGCCCGGCGGCGTGCTGAAGACGCTGCCAGGCGCGCGGCAGGCGGTGCCAAGCGCGCGAGAGCCGGTGCCAGGCGCGCGTCGTGGGGCCTGAGTGGTGAACCGTACATCGTGGCATGCCCGGCGTCTTGCCCTCGTGCGGCAGCAGGCGTGGAGCGCTGCGGGCCATGGTCCGGGCGGGGCAGTGCTGCGTGCTCGTGAGAAATGCGCTATGATGAAGGGAGGTGGCGGACCACCTGGGGCTGATGACCGAAGAGAGCTGCGATGTACGGATTCATGAACGGCATGGCGAGCATGCGGTATGGCGCGATGACGATGGGAATCATCCTGATTCTGCTGGGCTGGCTGATCTTCGCGGTGCCGAACCTGCTGGAATACATCATTGCCGGCGTGTTCGTCTTCGCCGGGATAAGCATGGTGATGTTCGGCTGGAACATGCGCGGCACGGTGCGGTACCAGCAGATCGGGCGAAGCGACCCGCGCGACACCGACGAGTTCTGAAGAGCGCCGGCGGGGTATGTGTTCTGACAACCGGCGGCGCGGTCTGCCTTCTGAAGAGCACCGCCGCGGGATGCCTTCTGGGAAGCGCAGGTGGGGTTCGCCTCTTGAGCAGCACCGCCGCGGGATGCGGCGGCCTGCGATTCGCGACGCTGAGAGCTGCTCGACGGTGACGGCGTCATGCCGGTCGCTGGCGGGGGCGCGGCGGGAGGTAGTTGACTCGGACCTCGGCGGCGATAGACTGACAAGGTGGTCCGCAAAGGACGGATCCCGTAGCTCAATTGGATAGAGCGCTGCCCTCCGGAGGCAGAGGTTGAGGGTTCGAATCCCCCCGGGATCGGTTGAGGTAACACCACTGACGGGGACTGCGTTCGTTTAGGATGGCGGCTTCATGAGAACCGGCTTGCAGGCACGACGGGGGCTGAACGGTTTCACACTGATCGAGCTCCTCGTCGTCGTGGCGATCATCGCCCTGCTCATCTCCATCCTGCTGCCCTCGATGCAGAAGGCCCGCAAGCAGGCCCAGGCCGTCGCCTGCAGTTCCAACCTCAAGCAGCTCATGGTCGCCCTGCGCACCTACCAGGACGAGCACCAGGGCTGGCTCCCTCAGTCCCACTCCCCGCAGAGCGTCTACGGCGACAGCGTCGGCTCGATGTGGAGCGAGGCCGCCTGGGGCGTGCCCAAGGGTAATCTCTGGTTCTACCGCCTCGTGCCGCGGTGGTTCGGCGACCCGGACGGCCTCATCTGCCCCGGCGATCCCTACCGGGCCGATTATGACTTCGAGGAGCGCGACGACCCGACGGTGCCGGCTTGCGGCTATGGCATGTCGTACGTCCTGCGGCACCGCACGTCGCTGAACATCGAGCGCTACAGCCCGCTGTACCCCGCCAAGACGATTCTGCTGGCCGAACTCGGGCCCGATAGCGGCCTCGAACTCTGTGAGCTGGCCGGGAGCGCGAATGATCTCGCCGTCGGCCGGCCCTGGCGCGACGGCGGGCGGCTGCTCTGGGATGACGGCAACCGCCCCTGGTACGGCGGGCCGACATGGCTGACCGCACGGCACCTCGGCAAGATCAACGTGTCCGCGATGGACGGCGCCGTGCACCGGGTGAGCACCGTGAAGCAGCTGAAGGCCGGCCCGAAGGACCGCCATCACACGGGCTGGGGCCTGGACCCCATGACACGCAGCTTCATCTGCCCGTTGTGTCAGCGCGTCGGCGACGCCGCGGACTTCGGCCCTTCGCGGCACTACAGCTTCGCCGATGACGGCTTGTGGTGGTGGACGGGCGAGTTCCCTGACTGAGCCCGGCAGCCCCCACCGTTATTGCTGCATCCCGCATCCCCACGGTAGCATGAGCACCCATGGCCGAGGTCCCGAACCAGCACGCGAATCCCGTGGCCGACGACGCAGCGGCCGCCGCCGGCACGACCACCGGGACGGCTGATCACACGCCGGTCATCACCGACGTGTGGTCGTGGACGGGACGGAAGTACCGCATCCGGGCGCAGGTGCTGCTGCTGGCGAACCTGGTGCTTTTCAGCGGCTTGTGCGTCTTCACGCACTGGCTGCACACCTGCAAGCTGTTCGACTTCTCCTGGCAGAGCTACTACGAACCTTTGCGGTTCTGGGGGCCGCAGACACAGAACCTCTACGACTTCATCCTCTACCCCATCAGCGTGGACCAGACGCCCATCTATGGCGTGGTCATCGGGCTGCTGGTGGCGTCGATCGTCGCGGTGCCGATTTCGGTATCGCTCCTGTACCGCTTCCGCAGTTCGCTGCCCTTCTGTGCGGCGGTGCTGGTTTTTGCCCACATGCCATGGATGGCGGTAACGCTCGTCGGCTGCTGCATCCTGGCGTCGGTGCGGCCGTTTCGGCTGTCGTTCCGTTACGGATCGGCCCTGCTGGCGCTGCTCCCGGTGCTGCTGTACCTTTACCTCGCGACGCGCGGCGGGCCGGGAACCATCGGCAGCGTCTCCCCGGAGCGCGAGCTGCTGAAGACCGGGCCATGGCTGCTGGCGATTCTCGCCGCGTGCGTGATGCTGGCGCTGATTATCTACTTTGCGCGGCTGGTGAACTATCGGCCGGGCGCGGTGGCGCCGGTGACGGCGGTGATGTTCGCGACGCCCGCGATCCTGTTTCACGTGTACGTGGGGGTCGATGAGCTCACGTACCGCATTCTGGAGTCGGAGTACGGCCCGCGCTCGCACCGCTTCGAGCCGGTGCAGGACGCGACGGAGCGCATCCGGGCGTACGTGCACGAGTGGACGCAGCCGGGGCGCAACCTCGCCCCACAGCGGGCGACAGTCCGCGCACTGTGGACGTTCGACCCGGAGCAGGCCAGCGCGTTCAAACAGCAGGTGGCCAATCGGCTGTTGCTGGAACTGCTGGAAGATCGCATGGCGGCGTACGACGCGTGCAAGGATTTCATCGCGGACCATCCCAAGAGCCGCTACGTGCCGGCGGCGCTCTTCATCCAGGGGCGCGCGCTGGACACCCGCCTCGATGCCGAAATGGTCGGCAAGCGGGCCGAGCGGGTCCTCTACACCGACTTCCCGCACGTGCAGTCGGAGAGCGCGTGGGCCGCACTACTGGCACAGTATCCGGACTCGCCGTTGGCCGTCGCGGCGCGGCTGCGCGTGGCGCAATTGCGGCTGCGGCGCGGTGACACCGCGGGCGCACTGGAGGCGCTGGCGTCCGGTCAGACGATGCGCGAAGCGGCGGTGGCGGGGACGCAACCGGCCGCGGAGCAGGCGTTCCTGCGCACGACCCCGCCGGAAGCGAGCCTCGATTTCGAACCCGAGCCGTACCTGTTCGAAGCGCAGCGGCTGCGAGAGTTGATTCTGGCGAATCGCGACGATGCGAAGTATGGCGACGAGCCGCTGCACCTGCTGGCGGCGCTCGACCCGCACCGCCCCGGCTATCGGCAGCAACTGCGCCGCCTGGTGCATGATTTCCCCGACAGCCGCCTGTACCCGAACCTGGTCGTGCGCTGGTCCAACGCCGATCCGGATCGCCACGCGCGGGCGGCGAAGCTGCGGGCGTGCATCGCGAGCTACGCCGCGGACGACGCGTTGCCCGAGGCGATGTACTGGCTGGCCGACCTGGAGGTACAGGTACTCGGCGCGGATGACGAAGAGACGCGGTCGGCCGGCGTAGCGCGGCTGCGCGAAATCGTCCACCGCTTCGATGAAACCTGCTGGGCCAACCTCGCCGAGCAGCGGCTGAGCATCTTCGCGCCGCCCGCGACGGCGGCGCGCAGCAGCGCGGGGGCACCATGAGCCGGCTGGTGATGGCAATCACCGGGGCCAGCGGTGCCGTCTACGCGCGCCGGCTGGCGCAGCAGGTCGTCGCGTCAGGGGCCGAGTTGCACCTGGTGGTCTCGCCGCACGGCGGGCGGCTGCTGTTGGACGAGCTGGGGGCGAAGGCGCTTTCGCCCGAGATCATTGTCGGCGGGCCGGCCCCGGGGGCCACGTTGCACCGTTATCGCGATCTCGGCGCGGTGCTGGCGAGTGGGTCGTTCCTGACCGACGGCATGGTGATCTGCCCGTGCAGCAGCAACACCCTCGCCGCGGTCGCGGCCGGCAGTGCCGACAACCTCATCGCCCGCGCGGCGCAGGTGACGCTCAAAGAGGCGCGGCGGCTGGTGTTGGTGACGCGCGAGATGCCGATCAGCCGCATCGAGATCGGCAACATGCTGCGCGTGAGCGAGGCCGGTGGAATCATCTGTCCCGCGTCGCCGGCGTTCTATCTGAACCCGCGTTCGATCGATGACCTGGTCGACTTCGTCGTGGCGCGCGTGCTGGATCTGCTGGGCGTGCCGCACGAACTCAACGTGCGCTGGACCGGGGCCGTGCCGGACGACGAGGCCGACGGAGCGGACTGATGGCCGGGCCGGTCACGACAGTCCGGACCTGGGGGGAGATGATCAAGTTCGCTCATTCGGTGTTCGCGTTGCCGTTTGCGGTGCTGGCGACATTTCTGGCGGCCCGGCCGGGGCTGCCGAGCGTCGCGGCGCTGGGACTGATTGTCGTGTGTATGGTGGCGGCCCGCAGTGCGGCCATGACGTTCAACCGCATCGTCGATGCGCGGATCGACGCCGCCAACCCGCGCACCGCGAATCGCCCCCTGCCCAGCGGTGCGATCAGCCGGCGGGCCGCGTGGGGGTTCTTTCTGCTGGCGTGTGCGGTGTTCGTGGCGGCGTGTGGCGGGTTCTGGTGGCGGGACGGCAATGTCTGGCCACTCATACTGGCGCCGCCGGTGCTGGCCTGGCTGTGCTTCTACTCGTACACCAAGCGTTTCACGCAATGGTCACATGTCGTCCTGGGCGCTGGGATCGCGCTGGCCCCGGTGTGTGCCTGGCTCGCGATCGCGCCGGCGACACTCGGCCCGCCGGCGTGGCTGCTGATGGCGGCGGTGACCTTCTGGATCGGTGGATTCGACCTGATCTACGCGTGCCAGGATACGGACTTCGACCGCGCCGCCGGCCTGTACAGCGTGCCCGCGAAGATGGGCATCGCGACTGCGCTGTGGCTGGCGCGCGGCTTTCACGTGCTGACGGTCGCGGCCCTGGTCGGTGTCGGTGTGACAGGCGGCCTCGGGCCGCTGTACCATGTCGGCGTCGGCATCGTCGCAGTGCTGTTGATCGTCGAAAACGCCATCGTCAGCCCGCGTGACCTCAGCCGGGTCAACCTCGCGTTCTTCACGGTGAATGGCGTGGTCGGCCTGGTGCTCGGCACGCTGGGTGTGCTGGACATCGTGCTGAAGTGAACCGCGCACCACGGACAACTCGCAAGACGGGCCGCCGGCGCTGGCCCGCGCCCGCCACAGCCGCCGCCATCGTGTGGGCGCTGCTCATGCTGCCGCTGCTCAACTGGGGGCTGCCGGGGTCCTATTACGACAAGTTGCTGTTCGGCGGCGACGAACCATGGCCCGCCGCGCGTTACGACGCGGACGAGGCGCTCGACACGCTGCGCACGCGTGCGCGCGGCGCCGATGTCGACCTCAATCCGCTGCCGCACCGGGACGCCGTCCTCGACCTGACCGCGACCGACGCCGACCGGGCCGAGATCCTGCGCCGCTATCGCCTCTATTCGCGGCAGCCGGACGAGATGATCATCTTCCGCGCGCTGCAACAGATGAGCCCCCGCGACGGTGACCTCGATCCGAAGCTGTACCAGTACGGCGGCGGGTACCTGTACCCGCTCGCGGGCGCGCTCGTCGCCGCCCACCAGGTCGGGTTCGCGCAGCTCACGAGCGACGCGGCGTTCTACCTGGAGCATCCGGACGCCTTTGCCCGGTTCTATGTCGTGGCGCGGCTGCTGTCGCTGGTGTTCGGGGCCCTGGCGCTGGTGGCGGTGCACAAGCTGGCGCGCCGCGTCGGCGGGCGCCGGGCCGGCTGGCTCGCCATGGTCTGCGTGGCCCTGTCACCCGTGTTCATCACCGCCGTCGTCGAGGCCAAGCCGCACCTGCCGTCAGCGTGCCTCCTGCTGTGGGCCGCGCTCAGCGCACTGGATTATCACCGCAGCGAGCGACTGCGCGATGCCGTACGCCTGGGCCTGCAGGTCGGCTACGCGTTTGGGCTGGTGCTGACGGGGATCGTCGGACTGGTGCTGTGGCCGGCGTTGCTGCTGACGCGCCCGGCGCGCCTGCGAGACGCGACGACGTGGCAACACCTGCTGGTCGCGGGCGTGCTCGTAGTCACGGTGTACGGCGCGACCAATCCGTACGTGGCCTACAACCTCGTATTCGATCGCGCGGCCTTGGCCGGCAACCTCGGAAACTCCACCGCGATGTACGAAGACCAGGCGCAACGGATCACCGACGGTGCCGCACGCGTCGCCGCGCTGCTGGTGGAAAGCGTCGGCTGGGGCGTGCTGGTTGCCGGCCTGCTCGGGCTGGGGCTGCTGCTGCGACGCTGGCCGCGACGGACGGGGCTGGTCGTGGCGCTCGGCGTGGCGTTCGTGCTGATGGGGGCGTTGCTCGGGGCCGGCAAGCCGGCCGAGTTCGCCCGGTTCCTCGTCCTGCCGGCGATGCTGCTGGCAACGGCGACGGGCTGCGTGCTGGGGGGCCTGGCACGGCGCCGCATCGTGCTGGGCGCTGTTGCGACCGTGGTGGTGCTGGGCACCATGCACACGCCGGCGTACGTACGGGCACTGATCGCCGACGCCAGCGGCATCCACGAGTCCCGTTACCAGGCCGGCCTGATGCTCGCCGAGCACGCCGGTCCGGACGCCGCAATCGGCGTGCTACAGGAGCCCGCCCCCTACGCTGTGCCGCCGCTGGACTACACTCGGCGCACCGTGCTGCTGCTGCCGCCCACCGCACCTGTGGGCATGCAACACGACGCACTGCCCGCGTGGCTGGTGTTCACTGCCGACGACGCGGCTGTCCACGCCGGCGCGTGGTGGCACGCGCACTACGCGCTGGACGCACGCTTCCCGCCGCGCGGCACGGGGCTGAGCCGAATCACCTGGGCCAACAAGCCGGTGTTCGTATATCGCAAGGTTGCGGAGTGATCAGCGGACCCGCACGCCCGTGCGCACGGTGTCGGACTCGGCGTACAGGCCGCCGAAGCGATCGAAGTGGGACTGGTAGTCGTACTGCCATTCGCTGTAGTAGGTGGTGTCATTGAAGCGGTAGCCGTTGGTGGTGGATGGCCAGTCCGAGCGGCCGGCCATTTCGGTGGCCACCTGTGTGTCCGCCGCGTAGGGCCCCAGCAGCAGGTTGGCGTGGCGGCCCTGGTTGGGCCCTATCACGGCGCCGCCGCCCGTGGTTGAACAGCCAGCGGTGAGGGCGGCGGCGACCGTAAAGAGCAGGATGGACAAGACTTTGCGTGTCATTGCCCGATTGTATCCGGAATCGCTCCCGGTAAGTCAAGCGCTGTCCGCGGCGTCGCCGCCAGGCCGCCTCAAACCGCGCGATTCTCTGACGCCGACCGGCTCCGTCCGAGAATCGCCGGCCCCGGCCGAGACGCGCGGCGCGGCGGTCGGTTAATCTGCGGACCTTGTGGCCACAGGCGTGGACATCGGTCGACCCCGAACGAGCGAGGTTCTTCATCATGCACCAGCTTTCCCTCCGGACACGTTTCGCCGGCATCCTCATCACCCCCCTGCTGCTCGCCGCCGTTGCGGATGCCGCCGGCCCGCGCGTCCGCCCGGGCATTGATGTGCTGGCGACCCGCGGCTTCGCGCCCCTTCACGGCCAGCGCGTCGGGCTGATCACCAACCCGACCGGCGTGACCGCTGACCTGCGTTCCACCATCGACGTGCTCAACGACAGTCCCAGCGTGCAGCTGGTCGCCTTGTTCGGCCCGGAGCACGGCGTCCGCGGTGAGATCACCGCGGGCGAGAAGATCAGCGACGCGCGCGACGCGCTCACCAACCTGCCGATTCGGTCGCTCTACGGCCAGCACCGCAAGCCGACCGCCGAGATGCTCGCCGACCTCGACGTGCTCGTATTCGACATCCAGGACATCGGCTCACGCTCGTACACGTTCATCAGCACAATGGCCGCCGCCATGGAAGCCGCGGCCGAGAACAACGTCGGCTTCGTCGTGCTCGACCGGCCCAATCCGCTGGGCGGCGACCGGATCGAAGGACGCGTGCTCGACCTGGAATACAAGTCATTCGTGGGCTACCTGCCCGTCCCCTATGTCCACGGACTCACCGTGGGTGAACTGGCGCGGATGATCAACGGCGAGGGCTGGCTCGCGGACGGCCGGCAATGCGACCTGCACGTGGTCGAGATGGAGGGCTGGCGGCGCGACATGCTCTTTGAAGACACGGGGCTGCCGTGGGTGTTGACTTCGCCGCACATTCCACATGCCGACACAGCCCTGTTCTACGCAGCCACCGGCATCATGGGCGAACTGCACGTGATCAGCGAGGGCGTCGGCTATACGCTGCCATTCGAGCTCGCCGGCATGCCCGATCTCAACCCGCAGAAACTGGCCGACAATCTCAACCGCCGCAACCTGCCGGGCGTGCACTTCCGCCCGCTGTTCTTCAAGCCGTACTACCTGCGGCACGAGGGCGCTACGCTCGGCGGCGTGCAGATCCACCTGCTCGAGCCGCGCCGCGTGGAGCTCACCCCCATCCAGTTCCACATCATGGATGCCGTGCGACAGATCAAGCCGGAGGTCGAGTACTTCGGCGGGCGCCGCAACGCCATGTTCGACAAGGTCTGCGGCACGGACCAGATCCGCCGGATGTTCAGCGACCGCCGGCCGCTCGGGCAGATCCTGTCATTCTGGAGCGCGGACCTCGACCGTTTTCGCCAGCAACGCGCGCCCTACCTGCTGTACCGATAAGACCGGCGCGCGGCGCCGGACGACCGTGTTGATTGTTCACGGCCTTACGGCGAGAATGGTTTTACGCAGCGATTGACGGGGATGCCCTGCCGGAGGCGGTGTTCGTGGCCAAGTCCGACAAACGACGAGCTCGCAGCCGCAAGGCCGACTCGCCGAGCGCACCGCCGCCCCCCGCGCCGGCCATGGCCGCGGACCCGCTGCTGCCGGGATGGGCCAGGATCGGCGCCCTGCTGCTGCTCGTGGCGGGGTCGGTCTTCGGCGTGCTCGAGGTGCACTCGTCGAACGACACGTGGATCGCGCTGGCTGGCGGGCGCAACGTGCTGGAGCTGCCGGAGTTCCCGATCCAGGACGTCTTCAACTATCCGGAACCGGACGCGATCTGGTTCAACCAGAACTGGCTCAGCCACGTCTACTTCTACGTGATGTACGCCGAGCTCGGCCGCGACTTCGTCATCATCGGCACGTGGGCGGTCGGCTGGGCGACGTTCCTGTGCCTGCTGCTGGCGGTGCGGTTGCGCTGCGGGTCGTGGCTGATGGCGACGATCACGGGCGGCCTGTTCGCCATCGCCTGTCGCGACTGGCTCAGTGCGCGCCCCGCGACGATCCAGTTTCTGTTGATCGCCATCATGGTGCTGGCGCTGCAGGGGATCCTCAACCAGCGCGAACGCGTGCGCTGGTGGCCGGTGGCGCTGTTGTTCGCGCTGTTCGTCGCGTGGCCCCACGCGCACGGCAGCTTCATTTTCGGCTACGGCATGGTGGGGATCTTTCTGGGCTGCGCGGCCGCAGGCTGGCTGGCGAGCCGCATCTTCGGGTTTACGTCGCGCATTTCGCTGCTGCAAATGGGCGGCATCCTCGTGGTGCTGCTGCTGACGCTGGTGCTGGGTGTGGTGCTCAGTCCGTACGGCGTCGAGAACCTGACCCACCCGTTCAAGATCGCCGAGGCCGAGGAGATCCGCAAGGTCGGAGAGTGGCGCCCGCCGTACGTCGCCGGCGGCTATCCACCGCCGGCGCGGTTCTGGTGGGCGCTGGCCGTGATGATCGTCACGCCACTGATCGCGGTGATCCTGCGGCTGTTCACCCTGGGACAGTCGGTGACGGGCCACGCGGGCCAATCGCAGCTCAGCGATGCGAAGGTGCAGCGGATGCTGTTCGACGTGGCGTCGATCGGTATCGGCTTCATGATGGCGATGTATGCGCGGCGGTTCGCACCGCTGTTTTACCTGCTGGCGCTGCCGCCGCTGGCCGCGGCCCTGGCGCACCTGGCCCGCGGCTATACGCCCACGCTGCGGCGCGGGATCGAGGCGGTGGCGGTGGTCGGCGCCTGGGTGGTCGCGGCCCTGACGGTCTTTGTCACCTACAAGACGGTGCATCGCGACCTGATCGCGCCGTACGGGCCGAACGCCGAGTGCGACCTGCTGTGCCGGGTGACGCGCAACGACTCGATCGCGCGGGAGGCGCTGGCGTTCCTGGCGCGCAACGAGCTCAGCCCGAACGTGATGACCGACTGGAAGCTGTTCGGGGCGATCATGTTCTACGCACCACAGGCCAAGGTCTTCATCGACGGCCGCGCCCAGCAGGTCTACAGCGAGGCACACTACCAGAAGTACATCTGGCTGATGAGCGCACCACCCGACGGGCGTCATCTCGTGCCGCAGGTGCTGGAGGAGACGGGGACCGACGCGATCATCCTGCCGCGCTGGCGGTCGATGACGATGCTGCGGGAACTCCTCACCAAGCACCCCGACTGGCGCTACGTCTTTCGCGCGCGGCGCGGCGATATCCTGGCCCGCCTGGATTCGCCGTTCTTCGAGGAGCTGGCGCGGCGCGAGATGGCCGACGACCTGTGGTGGCCCGACGAGCCCCAGGCGATGCTGGCCCGCGGCGATCTCTGGGCAGTGATTCGGCCGAACGACATGCGGCGGGCGGCGGGCTACTGGCGCGAGGCCATTGATTGGCGGCTGGGCCTGGGGCAGTACTACTGGCCGGCGGTGACCCAGGCGCTGCTGCAGGGCGGGGGAGCGGCGCGCGCCCGCACGTACCTGGCCGAACAGACGGAGCGGGTGCGGCAGGCGGACGGCATCAGCCCGGCACAGCGCAGCGAGCTGCTGCAGACGCTGGCCCATTGCGAGCGCATGATCGGCTCGTAACCCCCAAATCGCCCTCATTTGATACCCCCCATACCGCCGAATAGTATTAACGGAGGCCAAACGGCGTTGGCGGCTGCGGGTAGTTGACCGAGAGGAAACCAGGCTCATGAGCAAAACCGGCCCGGCGCGAGGCAGCGACGTCACGCCGCCGACGGCGAACCCCGACGCGCCGCTGACCTCGCAGGAGGCCGCCGAGTTCGCCAGCGCCCTGGGGGTGCGGGTGCAGGCCATTCGCTCGGTCTACCACGTCGTGGATCGCGAACCGACGCCGGAAACCTACGATGAGCTCGTCGCGGACCCGATCAAGACCTTCATCGCGGCCAACAACTACGATTTCTTCGTGCGTGTGAAGCGTGATCTCGTGCGCGACGAGATCAGGCGGCGCGGCTGGGCCGTGGAAGACATCCGGCTGCTGGACGTGGGCTGCGGCTCCGGGGCGCTGATGCGCTCGCTCGCTGAGGACTGCGCCGAGGTGCGCGGCTGCGATCCGTCGCGCAGCATGGTCGTGCGCGCCGGCGCGAACGCCGTGCACATGGTCGAGCCGACGCGGATCCCCTTCGACGACAACCGCTTCGATATTGTCCTGGCGGCGTGCGTCTACCACCACATCCCGCCCGACATCTACAGCGCGCACCTGGCCGACGTGCTGCGCACGCTGCGCCCCGGCGGCGTGCTGATGATCTTCGAGCACAATCCGTACAACCCTGTCACCCGGCTGATCGTCAATCGCTGCCCGCTCGACGAAAACGCCATCCTGCTCACGGCGCGCCAGACGCGGCGGCTGCTGCGCAACGCCGGCTTCGCGAACGTGCACAGCCGCAGCTACCTGTTCCTGCCGCAGAGCGTCTACAACCGCGCCCGCGGCCTCGAGCGGCTGCTCGGCCTGAGCGGGCTCGGCGGGCAGTACTGCTGCCTGGGCGAGAAGCCGGCGTAACACGGAATACCCGTTCAGAACACGAGCCGCGACCGTTCGCCAGCACGCGAAGCCTCCCGGGGCGTGGTGCTCGCTTGCGGTCGCGGCTCCGATGCGTCCGCCAGGCCGGCGGAGTTCATGCCGCGTCGCTCCCGGACGGCTGCTACAGCCGCTCGGTGATGCTCTTGCCCTGCAGGAACAGCATCAGGTAGTCGCGGCCACCGGCCTTGCTGTCGGTGCCGGACATGTTGAAGCCGCCAAAGGGCTGCACGTCGACCAAGGCCCCCGTGCACTTGCGATTGAAGTACAGGTTGCCGACGTGGAACTCGTGCCGGGCCCGCTCCAGCCGCATGCGGTCCTTCGAGAAGAGTGCGCCGGTCAGCCCGTAGATCGTGCCGTTGGCAATGTCGAGCGCGTCATCGAAGTCCTTCGCCTTGATGACCGCGAGCACCGGCCCGAAGATCTCCTCCTGGGCGATGCGCGCGTTCCGGTCCACGCCCTCGATGATCGTCGGGGGCACGAAATAGCCGCCGTCGGGCACCTTGGTGTCGGCCAGGACGGCGTTGCCCTCCTTCTTGCCGATCTCGATGTACTGGTTGATCGTCTTGTGCGCCTTGGCATCGATTACCGCGCCCATGAAGTAGTTCTCTTCGGTCGTGGTGTCGCCGACCGTGAGCTGCTTGGCACGCTCCACCACCTTCTTCACGAGCTCGTCATAAACGTCTTGATGCGCAATGAGCCGACTGCACGCGCTGCACTTCTGCCCCTGGAAGCCGAACGCCGAGTAGACGATCTCGCCGGCGGCAGCTTCGATATCGGCCGTCTCGTCGACGACGATGCAGTCCTTGCCGCCCATCTCCAGGATCGAGCGCTTGAGCCAGATCTGCCCGTCGCTCACCTTGCCGCATTTCTCGTAGATCCCGAGCCCCACCTCCATCGAGCCCGTGAACGCGACGAAGCGCGTCTTGGGGTGCTCGACGAGATAGTCGCCGATCTCACCACCCGAGCCCGGCAGGAAGTTCAGCACGCCCGGCGGCAGCCCGGCCTGCTCGAAGATCTCGCACATGACCGCGGCGATGACCGGGGCGGTGCTCGCCGGTTTGAGCACGCACGTGTTGCCCGTGACGATTGTCGCACTGGTCATGCCGGCCGTGATCGCCAGCGGAAAGTTCCACGGCGGAATGACGACACCCACGCCCAGCGGAATGTAACGCAGCTCGTTGTCCTCGCCGGGAAACGGCGTGACTTCCTGCGGCCCGCCGAGACGAATCATCTCACGCCCGTAGAAGTCGAGGAAGTCGATCGCCTCGCAAACATCGGCGTAGGCCTCGAGCCAACCTTTGGACTCTTCAAAGCACTCGATCGCCGAGAGCTCGTAGATGCGCCGCCGCATGATGGCGGCCGCCTTGAACAGCACACGCGCGCGGGACTCTGGGGCGACCCGGCTCCAGGTCTTGAAGGCCTCGGTGGCGGTCTGGATGGCCAGCTCGGCCTGATCCCGGTTGGCCTTGCTCACGTGCCCGACGACGGTCTCGTGGTGAGCCGGCATGAGCGACTTGATCTTCTGCTCGTTGTCGACCTTCTTGTCGCCGATGCGCAAGGGATAGTTGGCACCGAGCCGGCCGCGAAAGTCCTTCAGGGCCGCCAGCATCTTCTGGCGTGGCTCGTTCTCGGCGAAGTTGACATAGGGTTCGGGACGATAGGGCATGAGCATGGCGCTGCACCTCCGAGAAGCACGGGATGTACGGGACGACTGTCTGCACCGCGGGCATGTGCTGCGCCGCCCGCGGGACCGGGCATTATACCGTGATCACAGGGGGAACGCACGTCAGGGGCATGCGAACGGGGCCGGCTGCACACAGCAACCGGCCCCGATGAATGCACGATCAAATCAGCGCACCGCAGGCGCGATCTGCTCTAGCGACGACGCAGCAGGGCGCCGAGCGCGAGCAGCACGAGGCTGGCGGGCTCCGGGGTCAACGACATGTTGTCGACCCACGCGCCGCCGGCACCGCCGCCGCCCTGGTTCACGCCAGCGCAGCGCACGACGATTTCCTTACCAATCTCGGGGCCGCCGGCCACCGCGGTGTAGCTCACACCATCCATCGGCAGCCACTGGCCACCCTCGGCGTTACGCCCGATGGCGTCATTAATCTCTTGCGCCAGCAGGACGAAGTTGTCGAGGACACTGTCGCCACCCTCGAGGTAGCCGATTTCGTACGGAATCGACACCGTATCCGCACCGCCACCGACGGCCCAACTGCTGAAGTTGTAGGTCATGCCGGCTTCAAAGGTCCAGGTCGATACCTGGCCGATGATCTGGGGCTGGTCGACGCTGTAGAACCCGAAGAGTTCGCCGAGCGTATCGTTGTTGGGTGCTGAAAACTCGACATGATCGGTCCAGCCGCCACCAGCGCCGATCGCCCAACCCTCGAGCGTGCTGAACTCGGCACCGGGCTGAAGTTCCATGTCGGCGTTGTAAAGCTGGGCACTGCCCGTGGTCGCCAGGGCGACGGTCAGAGCAAGACAAACTAGGGTGCGCATAGACTGTTCTCCTTCCTTCCTCATCAAGAAACGAACGCAGTGTCTCAGGCGGGTGGAGAAGAGTTGCTTCTTTTCCTTCGCGGCGGCTTCTTCACCCTGCACGTTTGGAGTTTATTCTAATGGATTCAGGGTAGACAAACCAGCAGAATCGCGGGGCAACGGCTTCACAATTCCCCGGCCCGGGCCCGGCAACGCCCGCCGCCAGCCCCCGTGGCGACACAGACTTACATGAACCGGTTCAGGTGATCAGCAACCAACGAGAGGGCTTACAAACGGCCGTCAGCCGCTGCGCCCCGCCGGGGCCGGATACGCCCCCCCTGTCGGCGGCTGACCGCTAGGCGCCGGACGCCGGCGGCCCGTGCCCCGGGGCCCCGTAAGAAGCCCCGCCGGCGCCGGGGGCCAACGCGTCATCCCCCGTGGGCAGGTCGTCATCATAGCCCGCCGTCGTGCTGGCCGTCGCCGGCCGCGCCGCCTGGCACAAGCGCACCAGCCGGCCGAGGCTGGAGCGCAGATCGCCGATCGGCACCTCGTCCGCCACCGCCCGCTCGACCGCCGCCGCCGCCTGGGTGATCATCTCGAACCCGAAGCCACCGGCGTCGGCCTTGAGCGTCATCGCGATCTGCATCAGCTCTTCGTGGTCTTCCGTCGCGAACGCCGACTCGAGCTGGGTGGCACGCTGCCCCAGGTCCAGCACGAACTCGTCAATCAGTGGCCGCATGTCCGGCTTGTGCAGCAACGAGCTGACCAGCGGCTGCGGGCGGGTGCGCTGCACGACCAGTTCCAGCGCGTCGGCCCGCGGCGGCTTGGGCAGGAACTCCTCGAACCCCGCCTGCAGACATGCCTCGCGATCGGCACTGGTGGTCTTGGAGGACACGGCACAAATGGGCCGCAGGTACCCCTTCTTCCGCAGGAACCGCACCGCGTTGACACCGTCAAGCTTGGGCAGGACCGGATCGATCAGGATCAGGTCGAAGTCGTCCGTCAGCGCCCGTTGCACCGCCGCCACGCCGTTGTCCACACACACCAGTTCGATGTTCAGCGGCTCGAGCAGGTGGCCCAGCAGCCGCCGTGACATGTTACTGGCGTCGGCCAGCAGCACCCGCGCCCGAATCGCGGTCGCGGCAAACGAGGCCGGATCAATCGGCTTCTCGAACGCCACGTCGACAACATGGGCGCAGGCGGTGCCCTCGATATAGCGACAACGGGTGACCTTGGCGGGCGCGTCTTCGCGGTTATGCTGGATACCGATCAGGTGCACGGTGCAGGGCGTGCCGACGTGGATCACGTTGCTGGCGAGGAAGGACATGCCGTCACGTCCGATATTGCGTGTGGCCACCTCGTGGATTTCCTGGGCGTCCCGCGAAACGAAGAACTCCACTTGCAGGTCACGCACGCGATACGGATAGCGGCGACCCTGTCGCCGGCGAACACTGGCGCGCTGCTCTTTCTGCGAATCCAACTCGTCAAGGATCTTCTTGACCGTCGCGTTGTCGAGCTTCAGGCAGCGCATTGACCGGCTAGCGTCCTGTTACAGGACCTTCCCCTAGAAAGACCGCTCTGGTTACAGCGTGCGAAACAACAACGCCATCCCGCAAGTCCACACGATGACCCCGCGCGAAGCGAGCGCAGCGCCTTCAGCGGATATCGGCACGCGGCGTGCCTCGATCTACTAGCACCAACCCCCGCTCCCAGGGTACCGGAATGGGGGCGCGCCGCCCGCGGCGACGCCCGATATCACCAGGACTGGTGCGACGTCTCGACCTTGCAGTGCGGCAGACCCGCGAGAAACTGCCGTCCATAGCCCTTCCGTACCACACGCGGATCGAGGATCACCACGATGCCGCGGTCCGACTTGCTGCGAATCAGCCGACCGAATCCCTGGCGGAACTTCAACACCGCTTCGGGCAACTGGAACTCGCCGAACGGATTGCCGCCCCGCCGACGAATCAGGTCGATCCGCGCCTCGACCGTTGGTCGATCGGGGACGGCGAACGGCAGCTTGACGATGATGACGTTCGACAGCGCATCGCCGACAACGTCCACCCCCTGCCAGAAGCTGTCCGTGCCAAAAATCACGGCCCGCGCCGTTTCGCGGAATTTGGCCAGCATCTGCGAGCGGGGCAGCGATTCGCCCTGCACCAGGAACGTGTAGCCCTCTGCCCCGAGCTCGTCGCGCACATACCGAGCCGCGTCGCCCAGCATCCGGTAACTCGTGAACAGCACGAACGCCCGTCCCTCGGTCCGCCGCAGGTAATGCACGATCGCCCGGCAGGCCGCGTCAACGAACGTCTGCCCGCTCGACGGGTCTGGCAACCCCGCCTCGATGTGTGCGGTCACCTGCTCTTCGAAATCGAACGGCGAGCCGAGCTGCAACGTCTCGGCGTCCGCCACACCCAGCCGACCCAGCAGGTAATCGAACCGCCCGTCGCTGGTCGCCAGCGTCGCGCTGGTCAGCACGGCACTCTGAACGCGCGACCACAGCAGCTCGTTCAGCAACGCCGCCACGTCGAGTGGCGCACCGCACAGGGAGACGCGTGCTGATCGGCCGGTCTCCTCTTCGATCCAGTAGACGTGCTCGTCGTGCGCCTGTGACAGCAGAACTTCGAGCGATTGGGCCGTCTCGACCGCCCGCCCCATGGCGGCGTCGACGTCCTGCTTGTCCTCATCACGCGGCAAGGCCTTCTTCAATGGCTCCAGCACGCGGGCCAACTGCGCCAGGGCGGGCGACAGCACGTTCCGCACCGGCGGTTCGGCGACCAGGCGCCCGTTGGACCGCCCGCGCGTCCGCTGCCAGTTGAGCAGGTCGTTGAAGAACTGCGTGCAGGCGGCCTGGGCGTCGACCACCGCGCGGCGCTGCGCGTCGTCACCGAGTGTGGCCAGCAGCCCCTTGCCGCTGCGCTCGTTGAACAGCCCCGCCAGCAGGTGCTGCGTCTGGCTGTTCGACACCCGAAAGCCGAAGTGATCGGTCGCGACGTTTTCCAGCGTGTGGGCCTCGTCGATGATGACGATGTCGTGGTCGGGCAGGACGCTCGCATTATCGCGGCGCAGCATGAGGTCGGCCATCAGCAACGCGTGGTTGACCACCAGCAGGTGGGCCTGCTCTGCGCGCCGCCGCGCCCGCTGATAGAAGCACTCGAGGTACGTCGGGCAGCGCCGCCCGAGGCAGTTGCCGTGGTCGCTGCGGACTTTTTCCCAGATCTCGAACGGCGGCTGCTCGGGCAGGTCGGAGAGCGAGCCATCCTGCGTCTCATAGGCCCAGTCCTCGATGGCGTGCAGTGCCTTGCGCGTGTACAGGCCGGGGAAGAGCGACTCCTGCTTCTCGCTGGCACCCTTGAGCCGCCGCAGCGAGAGGTAGTTGTTGCGACCCTTGACGAGTTCGGCCTTGAACTCGACGCCGAGGGCCTGTTGCAGGAAGGGGATGTCCTTGAAGAAGAGTTGCTCCTGGAGGGCGATCGTGTGCGTGCTGACGACGACGCGCTGGTTGTGCTCCACGATGCGCTCGATCGCCGGCAGAAGGTAGGCGAAGGTTTTGCCGACGCCGGTGCCGGCCTCGACCGCGACGTGCTTGGGCTGGTCGAGGGCACGGGCGATGGCCTCGGCCATGGCCTGCTGCTCCGGGCGTGGTTCGTAGCCGGGCAGGCGGTCGGCGATGGGGCCGTCATCAACAAGCCACTCGGTGGCGAGCATGAGTTCCTCGGGGGACGGTGGTCGCTCTTGCTCCTGGTAGCGCGGCGCGGCGCGCCGCATCACCGAATTGTAGTGCGGTGCGTGGGGCGTGATAAGGTGACAGGTGATGAGGCGATAGGCGAAAGCGGGGAGCCGGGATGTGGCAACGACAGAGTGACGGCGTGACGGCGGGGACACGGTGCCCATGCCACTCGAGTCGGGGGTCAGCCGAGTGGCACATCGCGTGTCATTCTTCCAATCCTCCGACACCGTGTCTCATTCAACCGCGTCGCCGACGGTGCCACTTGGTCACGCCGCACGGACGATGGGGCTATAATCCACCGCGGGCCAACGTCACACTGCGGAGGATGACATGCACCTGCCGATCTCGCCGGCGCGCGGCGCTGTTGCTGGTCTGATTGCGCTGCTGGCTATCACGACCGCCGACGCCCACGTGCCCACGCTGAGCGATGGCACAGCCACGACGCCGGAAACCGCGATCACGTTCGACGACATCCAGATCTCGCGGGTGATCTATCACGAGATCACGACGGCGGCGCCGCGCATCTGGCTCACGTTTACCGTCGACGAGCCGCAAGCCCTCAAGATCCGTTTCGCCATACCGCGGATCGACCGCTTCGCGGATTACCGCCCCGCGTTCGCCCTGCTGGGGCCTGAGCTGCCGGCGATCTCGCTCCCATTCGCAACGCCGAACGACCTTGGTGGGCAGGCCTACGAAACCGGCGCCGTCAGCAATCCGGAAGTCTACGACGAGATCTTCACCGGAACGCAGGCGTGGGTCCTCTGGGACGGCACCGTGGACTTGCCCGCCGCCGGGCAATACTACCTGGTGGCGTACCATCCGACGGACGCGCCGGGCAAGCTGTGGCTGGCCCCGGGTCGGAAGGAGGTCTTCACGGCGGATGACGTGGCCACGCTGTCCGATGACATCGCGGCCATCCGGGCGTTTCACGAGGTCGGTCCGGACGCCGCCCCACCCTGCTTCCTGGTCGCGCTCGCGGGCCTGATCGCGCTGCGTGCGATCTGGTCGCAGCGGCTTGCATGACGAGGGACAGACCACGGACCGACCGGCTTGTACCGCGCCGCACACCCGGGCCCTTATCATCGGGCCGCCGCCCTACACGCGCGTCAACTCAGCGACGAAGTGCCAGGTGAAAAGGGCCGCGGCGCCGGCGGTCAGCAGCACCACGATCGTGCCGAACGCCGTCACCAATGTCTGCCCGCCGATCCAGCCACCGCGCATGGTCGCCAGGATGTGCGGCCGGGCCAGCACCAGCATGCTGATGATCATCGCCCCCGAGGTCAGCGGCAGCGAGATCGAATGCAGGTAGCTGTAGATCCACAGCCCGCGGCTGACGACCTGCTCGCGGCCGTCAACCGAGTGGATGAAGTGGCCGCGCACCTTGAACACCTCGTCGCGCGTGCCGTCTTCCTGCACGACGACCGCGCGATAACCGTTGTGCGCGTCGCCGCCGAGCGCCGCATATCCCAGCGTATACGCGAGATAGTTGGCGAGCCCCAGCGCGATGATGGCGATGCAGATCTGATTGCGGCGACGGCGCGGCATGCGGTCCACCGGGCACAGCGGTGGGAGGCTGTCCTGGCGCGCCGGCGGCAGAGCGGCGGTCAGCACGTCGTCCGCGGGGGGCGGGGTGACAGGCTCAGGCGGGCCGGACCGGGGCAATGCGTCCCTCCATCGGCGACGAGGCGGTTGCGTACAACTTGCGCGGGATGCGCCCGGCGCGGAACGCGTGATAGCCGGCCTCCAGCGCGTGGCGCATCGCGCGGGCCATCATCACCGGCTGCTGGGCGCTGGCGATGCCGGTGTTGAGCAGCACACCGTCGGCGCCGAGCTCCATCGCGATCGTGACGTCCGAGGCGGTGCCGACGCCGGCGTCGACAATCACCGGATATCCCGGATCATCATCCTTGAGCTGTTCCAGGATGATGCGGATGTTGTTGGCGTTCAGCACGCCCTGGCCGCTGCCGATCGGCGAGCCCAAGGGCATGACGCTGGCGCAGCCCAACGCCTTGAGCCGCTGGCACAGGATCGGGTCATCGTTGGCATAGGCCAGCACGATGAAGCCGTCGGCCAGCAGCGTCTCGGCGGCGCGAACGGTCTCGATCGGGTCGGGCAGCAGGGTTTTCTTGTCGCCCAGTACCTCGAGCTTGACCCAGCGGGCGCCGGGGTTGCCGAGCCCCTCCAGCAGCTCGCGCCCCAGGCGCGCCGCGCGAATGGCATCGTCGGCGTTGAAGCAGCCCGCGGTGTTGGGCAGGATCGTGTAGCGGTCGAGATCTAGGAAGTCGAGCAGGCTGCGATTCTGCTTGTCATAGAGCCGCTCGCGCCGGACGGCGACGGTGACGACCTGGCAGCCGGAGGCGTCGAGCGCATCGCGCATCATCTCATAATCGGGCTCGCCGCCGCGGAGGTACTTGCCCGTTCCGACAAACAGGCGCGAACGGATCTCGAAGTCGGCAATGCGGATTGCGGGAATGTCCATCAACCACCTCCTACCAGGGTGACGATCTCGACACGGTCGCCGTCGGTGAGGGGCGAGTCGGCATACGTGGCCCGGCGGACGAGCTCCTCGTTGACCTCGACCGCGACGCGCTCGGGCACAAGCCCCAGCGTGCGGACCAGGTCGGCCACGGTACTGCCGTCGTCGATCGTGCGAGGTTCGCCATTGACCGTGATCTGCATGCCCACACCTTACCACAGGATTGTAGGCGGTTCACGTCCCGGCTGACGAGCCGGCGGCCGCCCACCCCTTCAATTCGGCCGGGTTTCGGTGTACAAGAGGGCCTGTGAGATTGGGAACCTGGGGGGACTCCCGCACAAGGAGCAATCATGACGCCGACGCCGAATCCTCAGCCGGTCGAACCCCTGCCGGTACCGCCGCTGAATCTCGCGACCCAGTTCGAGGCGATCCGCGACGAGCTGCTGCCGGAGCTGGAAGCGGTCGCGACCTCGGGCTATTACGTGCTCGGTCCGAAGGTCACCGAGTTCGAGCGCAACCTCGCGGCGTGTTGCGGTGCCAAGCACGCGGTCGGGCTCTCGTCGGGAACCGACGCGCTGCTCGCCGCGCTGATGGCGCTGAACATCGGTCCCGGTGACGAGGTCATCGTGCCGACGTTCACGTTCTTTGGCACGGCGGGCGTGGTGACGCGGGTCGGGGCGAAGCCCGTGTTCTGCGATATCGATCCGATCACGTTCAACATGCGTGTGGACGACGTCGCCGGCAAGATCACCCCGCGGACCAAGGCGGTCATGCCGGTCCACCTCTATGGGCAGATGGTCGACATGGATGGGCTGCTGGCGGTGGCCGACGAGCATAACGTGTCGATTATCGAGGATGCGGCCCAGGCGATCGGGGCGCGCGACGCGGCCGGTCGGCCTGCGGGGTCGCTGGGGCAGTGCGGCTGCCTGAGCTTCTACCCGACGAAGAATCTCGGCGCGCTGGGCGACGCCGGGGCGCTGCTGACCAACGATGACGAGCTGAAGGAGGTCGTGACGAAGCTGCGCGTGCACGGCAGCGGCCACACGTACTACCATGACGTCGTCGGCGGCAACTTCCGCATTGATGCGTTACAGGCCGCGCTGCTGACGCGCAAGCTGCAATACCTCGAGCCGTGGACCGAAGCGCGGCGACAGCGGGCCGCGAATTACACCGAGATGATCGCGGGTGCGGGGCTGGCCCCGGAGTTCGTCCGCACCCCCGAAGAGAAGAACGGCCGGCACGTATATCACCAGTACGTGCTGCGGGCGCAGCGGCGTGACGAGTTGGTGCCGTTCCTGAAGGAGCGCAAGGTCGGGGCGGGCATCTACTATCCGCTGCCGCTGCACTTGCAGAGATGCTTCGAAACGCTGGGCTATCGGCCGGGCGACTTTCCCAATGCCGAGCAGGCCGCCGCGGAAGTCGTCGCACTGCCGATCTACCCGGAGTTGACCGACGCACAGCAGGAGGCGGTCGTCGCGGCGCTGCGGACATTCTACGCGTAACGCGGCGGGGCTAGCACCGGCCGGCCGGAGAATCAGCCGCTGCAACCGGCGGCGTCGCGGAGGCGCCGGGCCAGTTCGCGCAGCTCGGCCTCCGGATGCAGGGCATAGAAGTACTCGCGGTCGAGTGCGACGCGGTCCAGGCGCCACTGGCGCGCCAGCGTCTCGGCCCGCTGGTCGAACTCGGCGACGCGCCACGGATCGGTCTGCAGCATCTGCTCGTTCACCCGGCGGATCTCCTGGAACACCACCCGCCGCCGTTCGTGGTCCTTCGAGTCGGCGGCGCGCAACTCGTCCGACTGTCGCACCAACTCGGCGCGGCGCTGCACAAGCCGGTCGGGCAGGTTTGCCAGGTGGCGCTGCGGATTGAAACGCAGATCGCGGCTGCGCTGTCGTGCGGCGTAGATGTCCTCGAGCGTGACGTCGGCGTGGGGCAGCGGCAGGCGCAGCGTGGCGGATACGCACGCCATCGGCTGTGGCTCGACGCCGAGCCAGCGCGCAACGAAGTCCTCCATCATCTCGTCGTACTTGGCGCCACCGATCCCGTGAATGAACACATCCGCCAGGAACAGCCGGGCAAAGCCCGACAACGTCAGGGCACGCGGGCGGAGCTGCCAGCCGTCGAGCTCGAGCGGCCAGGGCGCCTGGTGCGTCGCCGCACGCGAGAGCTCGTCGCGGTCCAGCGTGCCGATCGTGGCGTTGTCCGTCGACAGCTCGATATGAGCGCCGCGCACCTGGGCGAACAGCCGCCGGCGCGGCTGGTCGACCCGCACGACCCACAAGGGCAGCTCGACGAGATCGTCACGTATGATGAGCTGCGGGACGGGGCGGCCGCTGGTGCGGACCTTGTGCCGGCGACGGTACGCGTCCTGGGCGGCGTTGTAATGCGTCGCACACGTGGCGGGGTCGACAAGCATCTGGGCGCAGAACGCGCGAAAGGCGGGGGTCGCGCACAGCGCCGAGATGCGCAGGTCGCGCAGCGCGCTGGGGCCCAGCGCCGCAAGCGAGGCGCGATGGGCTGCCGCCAAGGCATCGCAGTAGTCCAGCAGCTTTTCGCCGCTCTCGATCCAGGCCCGCGCGAACACCGACAGCAGCGACTGGCCGTAATGCTCGTGCAGGGACGAGACGCGCGCGAAGAACTGCAACCAGTGCTCGCGCGGCACCGCACCGTGCGCTTCATAGGGCGTCAGCCGGTCCGTGCCGGGAATCTCGACCTCGATCCGCCGCACGCCGCGCGAGGTGACCTGGGGCACGGGCAGCACGGCGGTCTTCGGCAGATCCGAATCGACCCACAGGAACAGTGCGGTGCCGCCGGCGCGCGAGGCCAGCGCTTCCGCGGCGAGGGTCTTGGCGAAAACGCCGGCGTGGAAGAACTCGGCCTGGTGGCCGGTCACGATGACCGGGCCGGCCAGTTCGAGCTGGTCGCGCAGTGCCTGGCGGAGGGTGGCGAGCGAGGTGTCCAGGAGCGGCGCGTCGCGCAGCGCGGCCGGTTGCTGCGAGAGCTCGCGCAATCGCGCGGCGGGGGGTTCGACCAACACGCCGCGGTGATCGGGCGGCGTGTCGAGACGGTCGCGGCTGATCAGTCGTGCGACGTCGGTCGACATGCAGGCAGCGTACACTCCGTTGCGGGCGCGACAGCGGCGCTCTGCAGGGCACGCACGAACACCGCCAGGTAGTGCGCCAGGCGCGCCGGCGGGTCATCGAGCGTTCCGCCGAAGCGGCGGTTCTTGTCCCGGTAGATTCGCCAGACCGGGATCTCGCGGATCCGCAGGTCGGCGTGCGCACACTGTACCCAAAACTGGAGCGGAAAGGCATAGCCCGGCTCGTCGAGTTCCAGGCGACGCATGGCCGAAACACGCAGCGCCTTGAACCCGCAAAACGAGTCGGTCAGGTGAATGCCGAGAACCTGCCACAGCAGGGTATTGATCGTTCTGTTGATCCGGCGCCGCTCGGGCGGCGCGTCGTCGTCAGCGCCACGCTCGTGGAGGTAGCGCGAGCCGCTGATCACGTCCGCGTCGTCGCGCTGCATGGCCGCGAGAAAATCGGGAACCTGCGACGGCTCATGCTGTTCGTCACAGTCCATGGTGACGACCCAATCGTAGCCGTGCTGATCCGCGTAACGAAAGGCGTCGATCAGGCTCTGACCGTAGCCGCGGTTTTCGGGGTGCGAGATCACGCGGATGCCCGGTTCCTGCCGCAGCAGGGCGGGCGTCGCATCGGTGGACCCGTCGTCGATGACGAGAATGTCGGCCGCGTATTTCCGGACGGCACGCAGCACGCCGCGAACGTAGCGCTCTTCGTTGTGCACCGGAATCGTGAGCAGAACGCGCATGGGTTACTGGCTCCTGACAAGCAATCGCAGAACATGATCGAGCCTGGATCAATTCTTGCACCCCGGGCAGCAAAGTCAAATTACGGTGCGTTAAGCGGCGGCTGCGCCATGATTTGCAGCGCATCGGCCGCGATGTCCCGGGCCGCCTGCGGGCGGGCGATCCGGCGGGCGGCGTCGCGCAGGGCACCCAGCCGCGGCGGGTCGCGCAGGAGCTGTTCGACGCGATGCCCGAGCAGCCGTGGATTGTTGACCTTGATTGCGGCCCCTTGCTCGAGCAGATAGTCGCTGTTGCGCGTTTCCTGGCCGGGGATGGGATTCATGATCACCATCGGCAGGGCACAGGCGAGCGACTCCGACACGGTCAGCCCGCCGGGCTTGGTGACGACCAGGTCAGCGGCCTGCATCCAGACATGCACCTGGTCGGTGAAGCCGAGCACGCGGATGGCGTGGGCGCTGCGGCCGGCGAGCGCATCGAGCCGCCGGCGTAACCGCGCGTTGCGCCCGGCCAGCACGACGATCTGGACGTCGGACGGCAGCGAGAGCAGCTCACGCGCGAGCTCGGCAGTCGCCCCGGTGTCAAACCCCCCCGCCAGCAGCAGCACCACCGGGCGATCGACGGCGAGCTCGCAGCGGCGCCGTGCCGCTTCGAGGGGCACGGCCGTCAGAAACCCTGGCCGGACGGGGATGCCGGTCACCAGGACGCGTTGCGGATCGACACCCCAGGTCGTGAGGTAGGCCTTGCCCATCGCCGTGGCGGTGTAGTAACGCTCGGTGGGCTCCTCGACCCACAAACGGTGCGTTTCGAAGTCGGTCGTGACCGTGACCTGCGGGCAGCGCAGCTCGCCCGCGCGGCGCATCTGGGCGACGATTTCCGCCGGCAGGTAATGCGTGTGGACAATCAGGCGCGGGGTGCATTGGCGCACGTAGCGCGTGATCGGCAGCTTGTTCAGGTCCTGGACAAGCAGGCGAATGGCGTTGTAGGCCCGCCGGCCCGGGCGGTCCATCGCGTCGTACAGCCAGCCCATGGCTGCGGGGGCATAGCGCACCAGGCCGGAATAGCCGCCGGCGTAGAGCTTGCGGAACGCGCCGTTACAGATCGACAGCACGTCGAGCACTTCGACGCTGGCATCGGGGGCCGCGGCACGAAATGCGTGCTCGAGGGCCCGGGCGGCCATCATGTGGCCGGCGCCGGCCGACGCCGAGAGGATCAGGATGTCGCGGCTGGCGGTCATAGGCGCGGGGATTCACTTTGCTGCTGGTGGCCCGGCCCGAGATTAAACCGCTTGGCGAGGCGCCGCGTCAATGCCGCCAGGGACGCGCGGCACGAATCGCGCGTCAGCGGGACGCCGGCCCGCGGCAGGCATACGAGGTCCAGGCCGACCGGCAGCGTGGGCCGCTCGAGACGGAACGCCTCGCGCAACAGGCGCTTGAGGCGGTTGCGGCGCACCGCGCCGCCGTGCTTGCGGCCGACAGCCAAACCCAGCCGAGAGCTGTCCTGGTCGTTGGGCAAGCCGATCAGCGTGACGCGCGCGTCCATCACCCGAATGCCCTGGCGCATGAGGCGGTCGAAATCCGCTTTGCGCCGCAGGCGCGCGGCACGCGGGAAGCGATAGCGCTGCCGGCCACCGGTCTGCGGCGTCTGCCTCGGCACCATGGTCGTCCTCACCGCCCTGCGCGCCCCGCATCCCGGTCAGGGTGTGCCCTGCGGCTGCACGCCAAGCCCCGGCTGGTCGCCGAGCCGAATGATACCGCCGCTGCGTTCGATGCCTGCGAACGGATCGTCGGCGAGCAGCAAGGCACCATCGAGATCGGCATGGTCGACGAGCGTGGCGATGATCAACGCGGGTGCGATGGCCAGGCTGCTGCACACGAAGCAGCCGAGCATGATCTGCATGTCGAAGGCGCGGGCGAGCGTGACCATGCGGATGGCCTCGCGAATGCCGCCGCACTTGGTCAGCTTGATGTTGATGCCGTCCACGCAGCCGCGCAGCCGCACCACATCGGCGGGGCGCTCGCAGCTCTCGTCGGCAAAGATCGGCGCCACGCCGAGCTCACGCAGCGCCGCCATGTGCTGCCAGTCGTCGACCCGCAGCGGCTGCTCGATCAGCGTTGGCCGGTACTGGGCCAGCTCGGGGATGATCTGTCTGGCCTGTTCGGGGGTCCAGGCGGCGTTGGCGTCGAGATACAGCGGGCCGTCAAACTTGGAGCGGATGTACTCGAGTGTGTCGCGGTCGTTCTCGACGCCGACCTTGATCTTGAGCGCGTCGAAGTCGGCCGCCAGGGCCTCGTCCACCTTGGTGCGCGTCAACTCGGGATCGGCGACGCCGATGGTGAACGTGGTGCGGGTCTGCGGCCGGGCGAGGCCGAGCAGCTTCCAGACGGGCACGCCGAGCCGCTTGCCGATCCAGTCGTATATCGCGGCGTGGACGCCGTCGATGGCGGCGCGCTGCGTATCGTGGCTGGCGATGAGCCGCTCGAGGATGGGCTCGACCTGAAAGAGGTCGTCCCCGAGCAGCGGCTCCATGTCGGCCAGGGCCCGCTCGGAGGATTCGAGCGACTGGCCGTAGAGCGCCGAGGGGACGATCTCGCCCATGCCCACCGCGCCGTCATTCTCGAGGAAAACGACGATGGTCTCTTTCTCTGCGACGCCCCACTTGGAGGTCGCGAAGCGGTGTCGGGGGCGGATCGTCTGTCGCTGCCAAGTCAGTTTCATGGTTCTCCGTCCTGTTGTCGGGCTACCCTTCCGCAACCACGTCATCCAGCGCCGAAATGCTCACCACCGCGCTGCGATCGACGAACACCCGCCGGCGGTTGACATGCCGGGTGCCCTCCTGCTCCAGCAGAAAGGCGTCGTTGACGTACTGCTCATTGGTGCTGTGCGCCTCGGCCCGATCGTGCACGTCGGCCTCCAGCAGCCAGTAGCCACGGTCGTCGTACGCCTCCAGGTCGCCGATGTAAAGCTGCGGCCCCTGGGTGTCGATGACCACCCGGCGGTGGAGATAGTCACCCAGCGAGGGCCGTGTCGGGCCGTTGTTCTCTGTCATGGTCCTGCTCGTCGCGGGCTCGCGGCCATTGCCGATTCTCGGCTATTGTACGGGTTGGACGCCGGTGGCCACAATGACCGCCGCCCCGCTGCGTGGAGAGTGTAACGGCATGCCCGCGACGATCGACGAAGCGCTAGTGCTGCGACTGGCCGATTACTCGGAAACGTCGCAGATCGCCACGCTGTTCTCGGCCGACCACGGGTTGCTGCGCCTGATCGCCAAGGGTGCGCGCCGCAGCACGAAGCAGCGCTTCGCCGCCGGGCTCGACCTGCTGGAGCGCGGCGAGGTGGCGTTCGTCACGCCGCGCGGCGATGCGCAGCTCGGCACGCTGACCGACTGGCAGCAGCGCGACACCTTCGCGGGCCTGCGGCGCGACCTGCTGCGCCTGCACGGGGCGCTGTATGCGGCGGAGACCACGGCGGGCCTCACCGAAGAGGGCGACGCGACACCCGCGCTGTACGCCGCGCTGGTACGCACGCTCGCGGGACTGGCGCGCACCGGGTCGGCCGCGCGCTGGGTGCCGTGGTTTCAGCGCGAGCTGCTCAGGGCAATCGGGTACGCGCCGAGCTTCCGCGACTGCATCGCCTGTGGCAAGAACGTGCAGCGCAGCCAGGTGGTCTACTTCAGTGCGGCGGCCGGCGGCCTCTTGTGCCGCGACTGCGAGCCGGCCCACGTGGAGAAGAAACGGGTGCCGCCGAGCCTGCTGCGGCTGCCACCGGCGGAGACCAACCCGGCCGACTGGTTTGACCTGCAGGACTATCACCTGACACACCTGGCCGGCAGACGTTTTCGGACGGCGGAGCAGGTGGCGAGATTGTTGCGACGCGAACCGCGACCGTCCCTATAATCACGTGCTGTCGCGACGCGCAACGCGGCCGATCGCGCGGCTGCGTGACGGTTGTGTGGCGGCGTACGAACGAGCCGGCCGGCTTTGGCGTGAGGCTTGCCATGAGTGAAGAATACGTCTATGTGCCGCCGGCGACGCCGGTGTTCCCGTTGCCGGGTGTGGTGCTGTTTCCACACACGCTGGTGCCGTTGCACGTGTTCGAGCCGCGCTATCGCGAGATGGTGGCCGACGCCGTGGAGGGGGATCGCATCATCAGCCTCGCGCTGCTGAAGACCGGGTGGGAATCGCTCTATTACACGCGGCGGGCACCGATTCACCCGACGGTCGGGCTGGGCCACGTGGCCGAGTACGAGCAGCTGCCCGACGGGAATTACAACATGCTCATCCGCGGGATCGGGCGGGCCATCGTGACGGACGAACTCGCGGAGCATGCCTATCGTGTCGCGCGGGTCGAGGTGCTGGAGAGCTACACGGACGGTGATGAGGACGCCCAGCGCGATTTACGTGACGAGTTGTTCGGCGCCATCGAATCGAACGACGCGCTCGAGGACAAGCTGCGCGAGAACTGGCTGCGGCTGCGTACGGCCCCGGTGGACCTGACGATTCTGACGGATCTCATTGCGGCGGGGCTGCCCGGGGCGGCCGAATTGCGGCAGTGCCTGCTGGACGAACCGGACGCGATCAGCCGGGGCCAGATCCTGATCGAGCAGATCAACACCATCGAGGCGGTCGCCCGGCGGCAGCGACAGGCCAGCCGGCCGGATGCGCACAGTCTGAATTGAGTGGGCAGCGCCCGATCAGCTCGCCGGGCGAGCGGTCGGACGCTACCCGCTGTCGGCCATGCCGGCTAGTCCCCGAACTTGATGCCCTGTGCCAGCGGCAGCTCGGTCGACCAGTTGATCGTGTTGGTCTGGCGGCGCATGTAGGCCTTCCAGGCGTCGGAGCCGGATTCGCGGCCGCCGCCGGTCTCCTTCTCGCCGCCGAACGCGCCACCGATCTCGGCCCCGCTGGTGCCGATATTGACGTTGGCGATGCCGCAGTCGCTGCCGGTGTGCGCGAGGAAGCGCTCGGTCTCGAGCACGTTGGTGCTGAAGATTGCGGACGAGAGGCCCTGCGGCACGTCGTTGTGGATCCGGATCGCATCGTCGATTTCGCTCACTGCTGACACAGCAGTGGCACTCTTGGTGCCGTAGCCGATGATGTAGAGGATGGGCGCGAAGGTCTCTTCCTGGACGATGGCGCACTCGTTCCTTGCTTCGGCGATGCAGGGCTTCACGTAGTGGCCGCCGGGATAGTCCGCCCCGTCGAGTTTCTCCCCGCCGTAGAGAATCTTGCCACCTTCCTGCTTGATCCGCCCGATGGCGTTCTGCATGTCGGTGACGGCACCGTGTGTGACCAGCGGCCCCATCAACGTGCCTTCCTTGAGCGGATCGCCGATCGGCACCGACCCGTACGCCTTGGTGAGCTGGCTGACGAAATCGTCCTTCACCGACTCGTGGATGATGATGCGCCGGGTGCTGGTGCAGCGCTGGCCGGCGGTACCGACGGCGCCGAAGAGCGTGGCGCGAATGGCCATGTCCATGTCGGCGCTGGGCGTGACGATGATCGCGTTGTTGCCGCCGAGCTCGAGAATCGTACGCCCGAGGCGCTTGCCGACGACCTCGCCGACGCGATAGCCCATCTCGCACGAGCCGGTCGCCGAGATCAGCGGCACGCGCTTGTCGTGCAGTAGCCGCTCGCCGACGCTGCTGCCCTTGCCGACCGTCAGGCTGCACAAGGCGGGGTCGAAGCCGTTGGCCTGGAAGACCTCCGCGGCGAGCTTGATGCAGGCAATGGCGGTCAGGGGCGTCTTGCTGGCGGGCTTCCACAGCGTGCTGTCACCGCAAGCCAGGGCGATGGCGGTGTTCCAGCTCCAGACGGCGACGGGGAAGTTGAACGCACTGATGATGCCGACAACGCCCAGCGGGTGCCACTGCTCGTACATGCGGTGCTGGGGGCGCTCGGAGTGCATCGTGAGGCCGTAGAGCTGCCGCGACAGCCCGGTGGCGAAGTCGCAGATATCGATCATCTCCTGCACTTCGCCCTCGCCCTCGGGCAGGATCTTGCCCATTTCAAGCGTGACGAGCTGCCCCAGCTCGTGCTTGACCTCGCGTAGCCGATTGCCGAGCTGTCGCACGACCTCGCCGCGCTGCGGGGCGGGCACGCGACGCCACTGCTGAAAGGCGGCGTGGGCCTTGTCGACGATCTTGTCGTACTCGTCTTCGGTGACCTGGGCGACGCTGGCGATCCTCTCGCCATTGATCGGGGAGATGACGTCGAGCGTGGGGCCGGAGCCGATCCACTCGCCGGCGAAACCGCCGCGGTTCTTGTCTTCGATACCGAGGGTCTTGAGAAAGTCGTACATCGCTGCACCTGTCGCGGAAGGGGTGAAGGGTTGTTCGGGGGGCAACGCGGCCGCCCAGCGTCGATCAAGACCGGCCAGTGTAGCAAAAGACCCCGGACGGGGCAAAAGCGGGGGCGGCGCGCACGGCGCGCGGCCCCCGCCGCCCCGGCTTGCGGTGCGCTCGCCCGGCTTGCGGCTCCCGCCTACTGGCAATCGGTGTTCTGGGCCGCCACGAACGGGTCGATGTCGCGCCAGTTCACCGAGCCACTCTCGTCCACGTCGTTGTTCGCAAACGGGCACGGTGGCGGCGTGCCATAAACCGATTCATACAGCCCGGCCCAGCCCGACTCGTTGTCGTTCTGGGCGGCAACGAAGAAGTCGATATCACGCCAGTTGATCGCTCCGTCGCAATTGCTGTCGCCCAGGCAAACCTCCGGCGCCGGCGGCGGGTCGAAGCGCACCCCATCCAGCCACAGCGTGAAGCCATAACCCCATGTGTCGGCGTGGATCTGAAGGTAGTTGATCTCGGCCAGATCGGGCGTCCCCGACGTCGCGCGGGTCCAGGTGGCATCGCCGTTGATCGGGATGACGAACTCGTACCACTGGTTGCGCGCATTGTTCAGGATGTCATAGGCAGGCGTCCACTGAAAGTAGCCGTCGGCGAAGCTGCCCAGCCGAACGCGCGGGCTGGCGCTCTGGAAGCCGAGATTCGGGTTGTCGGCATACGCCCAGAAGCGAATAGCCTGCACCTCGCTGAGATCCCAGCGGGCCAGCAGCCCCTGCGGGTAGCGCACATAATTGTCCGCGCCGCCGGTGAACTCCCCGCGCAACGACGCGTCGCCGTCATGCTTGAAGCCGGCGTCATCGCTCAGGGTGATCGTGCCATCCTGCGCCCAGCTCGACCAGTTCTCCGCATTCTCCTCGGCCAGGTCCGCCGGCGGGTACGCCTGGACCTCACCGCCGATGGAGAGTTGCCGGTCGAACTGCGCGACCCCCGTCTGTCCCTGCCAGAAGGCCACGTTCACCTCGGTGATGTCGAGCCAGCAGTAGTCGACGAAGCCGTTCCATTCCACCTTGAAGTGCAGCAGGCCGTTGCTGCCTACGACCGCGACCCAGCCGAAGGGATTGTCCCAGAGCTGATCGCCGGCGTAGGTCGACGGGCACGGCCCGACGGCGCAGATCGGCACGTTGGGCAGCGTCCACACCCCGTCGGCGGTCGTGGTGCCCTGGGCCTTGATCTCGTCGGCGATGATCTCACCCTGGCCCGGGCGCTCGGCCTTCTGGTACATCTTCACCGTCGCCCCCGACACCGGCTCACCGAGGTAATCCAGAATGCGGATCTGGATCGTCTCCGGCATGCAGTACAGGTACTGCCCGTAGTAGCCGTGGGCATGGTCCGCCCAGTGCTCCATCGCCAGCGCCGTGTGATCCGAGAAGTACGGCGCGACGCCGCTCATCAATCCCGACGGCGGCGAATAGCCCAGCCCCGACACGTGGTTGGCTGCGGCGCCGAGCGACAGCCGGTAGATGTCGATGATGCCGAGTTGGTGCGCCATTTCATGCACCAGGCCATAGTCGATGTCCGGCGCGGCGCGGTAGTAACCCGGCGAACGCGGATCCCAGTCACTGGCGCCTTCATACCGGAACGGGAAAATGCCAAAGTTGATGCGTTCGGGGCTGGCCGGTTCGGCGTCGTAGTCGTGCAGCACCGCGAGCACGTCGTAGTGGATCCGCTTGCTGCTCCCCTTCTCCGCGAACATGCGGTTCATCTCGGCCGCGTGGTGCTGGAGCCAGTCGAGGAAGTCGTCCGTGACGGCAAGCGGGTAGTTCGGCGAATGCACGTCGCGGAACTTCTCGATCGCGCTGATGTCGACATAGGTGAGAAACGGGGCCGACCTGGTCCAGATCGTCCGTGTGTTGTTCTCCTCGCGCGCATCCATGACATCGAGGCTGAACTCGATCTCGTACATGTCGCCGTCCCAGCTCCACGTCTGCGCGAAGGTCACGGTCTCCCCGGGCGCCAGCGCGACCGCCTGCGTCGGCGTGCTGACAATGCTGCCGTCGACCCGCCATGTACCGCCAAGCGTACCCGTCCAGGTGTTCGTGCCGCGGTTGCGGACAGTCGCAACGTATTCGACGACGTCGTCGAGCAGCGGCCAGCGTTGCGTCGCGGAAGTCTGGTCGCAGCCGAGGCCGGTCGCCGCGGTGAAATGATACGGCCCGTAACCGCTGGGCTCGCTCAACTCATAGCCAGTGTACTGCGGGCAGTAGCGCGGGTAGCGCGGCAGCCGGGAGATACAGGTGATCTGCAGATCCGTCTCGTCGCGCGGCACGCGCGGTCCGACCGCGGCGGCCGACGTCTCGCCCCCGGTGAACACGACCGTCAACGCATAGTGGTACCCGACGCCGTTGGCGGCCGTGCTGTCAATGTGGCCCGCCTGGGCAATGTCGCCGTAGGTGGCGATCGGCGTCAGGCCGGCGGTGTCCTCGATCGGACTGGTCGAACGGTAGACTGCGTAATGATCGAACAGGCTGGACGGATCGTTCCAGGGCTTCCACTGCAGCTCCACCTGGCCATTGCCCGCAACAGCCAGCAGCCCCTCGGGCGGCGCCAGATCGACGTCGAACGACAGCCCGTCGATCCAGGCGGTGAAACCACAGCCCCACGTGTCCCCGTGGATCTCGACGTAGTTGATGTTGCTCAGATCCGGCGTGCCGTTGGTCGTGCGCGTCCAGGTGTCGTCGCCATTGAGCGGCACGATGACCTCGTGCCACTGGTTCCACGCGGCGTGCATGAAGTCGTAATTCGGCGTGTAGCGGAAGTAGTCGTCCTCCGCCGTGTGCAGGTCGACGTAGGATCCCTGAAAGCCGATGTTGTCGTTCTCGCTGTAGACCCAAAACTGCAGGCCGCCGCTGCCCGCGGCGAGGAAGTCCCAGCCCGCGTCCTCGGCGGCGGGGGTGTAGAGCCAGGTGTCGAAACACCCCTCCGTCTCGAACCGGAGGGCGGCGCTGCCGACCTTGACGCGCGTCGCGTCATCGTACACGGCCGCCGTGCCACTGCCGTCGGCGACGGCCCCCCACTCGGCGGCGGAGAATTCGGTCAGGACGTCATGCGCGGGCGGGGCGGCAGCATTGGCCGCAACGAGGGGCAGCAGGGACACGAACGAGGCGAGTGCGATGCGGCGAGGCATGGTCATCTCCAGCGCAGCGGGTTGATCAACGGCGCGCTCGAACCAGCGGCCACCCGGCTTTGGAGCCGGTGGGCCGGACCGAGCATATCGTACGATTATAACGGCTCTTGGCGCGAAACCGAGGCCCGAGCGGCCGCAACCACTCCCGAAAAACGGTTCATTTGTTTCATTTCTGAAGCTTATCGGAGCTTATTGCTTGCCCGGCTGCCTGGCGCCCAATAGAATACGATTGCGACAAGGGGATGCGGAGAGGGCTATATGAAGCGCTTTATTTCATGAGCCGATCCCACCCCAGGATGTGCTGCGGATGACGGCGCGAGTCTCTCTCGACGCCCACCCCCAACCCCCGGAGTGCCACCATGCCTCATCGCCATTTGTTCCCCCTCGCGCTCGTTGGCCTGTTCTTCTGCTGTGCGACGGCGGCCACCGCCAACACATGGGTCGAAAGCCACGACCTCGCCGTTCCGCCGCCCACGCTCGAAAGCCGTCCCGACGGCACGACGGCGGTCGCGATCGACGGCTACGCCGCCTGGCGCTCCCCCGGTGACCCGACCCTGCCGCTGAAGACCATCCAGTTCCTGGTGCATCCGGGCATCGACTGGCAAACGCTGCGGGTCGAGCTCGTAGAGGCCGCGGACCAGACCGTGGACGACGTCCTCGTGGCCCCGACTCCGCCCGCCGTGACCCAGCCGGGCGCCGACAAGGCTGCGATCCGTGAGCTGGCCTGGGGCCCGAACAAGGACATCCAGGGTGGCTTCAACCTCGGTACGTACCAGGCGGACGCCCCCTACCCCGCCGACGTCGTGAAGGTCCTGCCGCCGGCGGACCAGCGCGGCTGGCAGTTGGCCCGCGTCGTGTTTTCGCCAGTGCAGCACAATCCCGCGCGCGGCACGCTGCGGGTGCTGTCGCAGGCGACCCTGCGGCTGAGCTACGCGTATGATCCCACGGCGCCGGTCGCGGTCGATGACATCGGCCGGGCCCGCGTGGCGCCGACGGCCGTGAACTTCGCCGACGTAGCGCCGTTCTATGCCACCGGCCGGATGAGCGCCGGCCGCAGCACGTACAACTACGTCATCATCACCAGCGATGATGTCCAGGATTACGCCGGCGCGCTCGACGACTACGTGGCGCACAAGACGGCGCAGGGCTATTCGGTGCTGGTGAAGACTGTGGAGAGCATCGAGAGCGAGTACACCCGGGCCGCGTACCCGGACCTGTTCGAGAGCACCGACGAGCGGGCCGACCGCATCCGCGCGTTCCTGAAGGACAAGTACCTCGACTTCGGCATCGAGTACGTGCTGCTGATCGGCGACCCCGACCCGGACGACCCGGACTACGGGTCGGACTCGATCGGCGACGTGCCGATGAAGTATGCCCTGCCCGACAACAACTACAGCAACAAGGACGCCCCGACCGACCAGTACTACGCGGACCTGACCGGCCAGTGGGACGGCGATGGCGACGGCCTCTACGGCGAATGGGAGGACGAGCCGGGCATCGAGCTGGGCCAGCCGGAAGTCATCGTGGGGCGTATCCCGCACTATTCCGGACCGAACGTCCATCTGCTGAACACGATCCTCCACAAGATGATCGACTACGAAACGGTCGGCGCGGACGAGTCATGGAAGCGCAAGTGCTTCATGCCCAACCCGATCGACTGGACCGACGATTACGGCCGCGAGGGCAACACCTCCCCGATCACGATGGCCGAATGGATCAAGAACAACGTGCTCGTCGGCGAGGGCTTCTACTACTACCGGCTGTACGAGCACGCCTATACCTGGTCGCCACACAACGTGGCACCGCCACCCGAGTTCACGCCCCCCAACCCCGGTTTCACGTGCGTGACGTACTATAGCAGCTCACGCCGCTTCAAGGCGGGTTTCAACGTGTTCTCCGTCGACATTGACGATTACCCAATCGACGAGCTGACGGACAACAGCAACGGCACTTACTACCAGACGCCCATGGCCCCGGGGAACTGGCTCCAGTTCAAGCAGGCGCACCCCGACCTCCAGGACGGGACCTACGCCTTCAACCGCTTCGTGATCCGCACGCCCGATCCGGCGTACCTGCCGCAGTCGTTCACCATCCGCACCGCGCGCGAGGCGAACTTCAGCGACGCGAACACGATCGTCACCGAATACAACGCGCAGTCGCGCGCCGTCGACCGCGGCAGCTACTGGGAGCTCGAGTACACCTACCCGAACTCGATGAGCTGCGTGGGCGGCAAGCGCTACATTCGCTTTACCGCCACCGGCTCCACCCCCGGCGGCGACGACGTGCGCATCAGCGAGTTCCGCGCCTACACCGAGGAACACCTGTCCATCGAACCCTACGTCATTCCGGAATGGCTCAACGGCTATGGCGTGGTCTACTACAACACCCACGGCTGGGGCGAGGGCGCGGCCGAGATCATCACCTCCGCCGAGTGCTGGGACCTCGACGACACGCACCCGTCGTTTGTCTTCTCCAAGGCCTGCAGCACGGCCTACCCCGAATCGCACAACAACCTCTGCGCTTCGCTCGTCTACAACGGTGCCGTCGGCGTCGTCGGCGCGACGCGTGTGTCCTACGGCTGGGGTGACTGGGGCTACAAGCTGATGATGCCCAAGCTGATCGAAGAGAACAAGGCCTTCGGCGTCGTCTACGGGGAGACCTGCTCCGACGCCGCAAGCGCCGACTGGTTCGGCTGGGGCGGCTACTTCGAGGATGCCCTGCGGTTCAATCTGTACGGTGACCCGACCCTGCGGCTGCTGACCGACCGCGACGAGGACGGCGTGCCCTACTGGATCGAGGAAGCGAACGGCACCGACCCCGACGATGCCGACACCGACGGCGACGGCGTCCTCGACGGCGACGACAACTGTCCCACCATCCCCAATCCGGACCAGGCCGACAGCGACGGCGACGGCGTCGGCGACATCTGCCAGGCCGACTGCAACGACAACGGCGTGCCCGACTACGTCGACATCCACGTTAACGGCACCAGCACCGACTGCAACGCCAACGACGTCCCCGACGAGTGCGACATCGCCGACGGCACGGCGGCCGACTGCAACGGCAACGGCTTGCCGGACTCGTGCGATATCGCCGACGGCACCAGCCTGGACGACAACGGCAACAGTATCCCGGACGAATGCGAGCTGTCGATCCTGGGTGTGGTCGCGCCAGCGGCGGAGCGCGTCCGGCTGGTCTTCTCGGTGGCCGTGGACCAGACGTCGGCCGAGACGGCGAGCAACTACGGCATCGACCACGGCGTGACGGTCCTGGCAGCCACGCTGGCCGACGATCAGCGCAGCGTCACGCTCGAAACGACCCCGCTGACGCCGCTGGTGACGCACACGCTCTCGGTCACCGGCGTGCACGACCTGAGCGACCCGCCCAACAGCGTCCCCCCCGGCACCGCCTTGCCGTTCGTGTACAGCGGCCACACCGGCCGTGTCGTCGACGGGCTCGTCGCGCTGTACGACTTCGAGGAGGGCGCCGGCCAGACGGCATACGACATCTCCGGGCTGGGCACGCCGCTCGATCTCACCATCGAAGCGGCCGAGCACACGAGTTGGACCGACCACGGCCTGGTCTTCGCCGCCGACGCGACGCCGGCGCGGGCCGCGACCGACGGCCCGGCGACCAAGCTCATCGACGCCTGCCGGGCGAGCAACGAGGTGTCGCTCGAGGCCTGGATCATCCCCGACGCCACCGTCGGCGAGAATTTCGGCCGCATCGTAACGCTGTCCGGCAACACCACGACGCGCAACGTCACGCTGGCGCAGGGCGACGCCTTCGGCAACCCGGCGGACCAGTACTGCGTGCGGGTGCGTACGAGCTACACCAGCAACAATGGCCTGCCGCCGGTGGCGACGTCGCCCGGCGCCGTACAGGCCGAATTGACGCACGTGGTATTCGTGCGTGAAGCGGACGGCGCGCGGCGCATCTACGTCGACGGGGCGCAGATGGTCAACGATCCGCGCGGCGGCGATTTCTCGACCTGGGCCGACAACCACGCCCTGGCCATCGGCGCCGAGCTGGGCTTTCACCCGTCGTATGGCTGGTTCGGGGAGTACCGCCTCGTGGCGGCCTATTCGCGAGCGCTGACTGCGACGGAAGTGCAGCAGAACTTCGCCGCTGGCGCCGATCCGACCACGGCGCCGCCGGTGTGCCCGGCGGATGCCAATTGCGACGGCCAGGTGAACTGGCGCGACATCGACTATTTCGTTGCCGCGCAGAACGACAACGAGTCGGCGTGGGCCGCGATGTTCGCCCCGGACACGCCGAGCTGTCCGTTCGCCAACAACGACGTCAACGAAGACGGCACGGTCACATGGCGCGACATCGACAGCTTCGTCGCGCTGCAGAACACGACCTGCCCGTAGGCCCGACGGGGCCGACGGCGTACAAGCCGATCCCTGTGAACAGGCGGCCGTGCGGCGCGTAAGCGCTGCACGGCCGTCTTGAGTGCGCGGCCCGCGTGACCGGCGTGGCGGCGAGTCGCCAGGATGCGCTCGACCCGTGCGCGGGGGACGGAAGAGATGTCGTGCGCGAAAACGCCGTAAGTATGCGGCAAAAGGCGGATTGCCGTCCTTGCACACTCTTAATGCGTTTTTCGCGTACGCGAGGCTAGAAGTTAACGCACCTGTATATACTGGTGTCCACTGAAAGGTCGACCGTGGCGCCTCGGGTCGGCCCACTCCGAATTACTAACGTTTGAATAATTCCCACGCATGCGCTGTGCACGACGGGTGGCCGGGGGTGTTGTGCGCGGCCGGGCGGGAAGTCATCCCCGTTGGCCCTCCGGGGAGGGGAAGTGCGCGCCAGGTGCGCCAATCACGGCATTGGGCAAGAGTCTGAGAGGAAGGAAGAAGGTTTCTGCAGTGGCAAGCCACACAGGATCTGGATGATCGGAAAGGAGGTGCCGGGGGCAAGCACGGCGAATTACCAGCAAAGAGTCGCTCGAATTGCAATGCTCACCTGACGTCAGGGGGTATTCACGTAACATGATGAGGAGTGGACAGATGAAGATGACCGCTGCTCTGCTCGTGTGTGCGTTGCTGGCTGGCAGCGCCGCCGTCGCAGACGACGTCTTCCCGCCCATTTGGCGCGGCGAGGACAACACCGTAATGGCCGAGTGGGATACCTGGGCTGGCTTCAATACCACGCCCACGCCGATCCTGCCTGATACCTGGATCAGCACGCCGGCCGGCCTGGCCTCCGGTGATGCCCAAGCGTATGACACCGCGGCCTACCTCACGACCTACGAGAGTCGTGAAGATGTGGTCGAGATCAACGGCCCCGCCCAGCTCGATTTCCTCTTGCCGAATTACTCGGGCGAGGATTTCACCGAGCTGTGGGTGCAGATTACCTACTGGACTGCGGATACGACCGACGTGACATTCCTCGTCGACACCGATCCGTACACCGAGTACATCGGCGGCATCACGATGATGGGGACGATGGATCACGACTACGGCTGGGTCACCGAGGCCTGGACGATGACGATCGCGCCCAGTGTCGACGCCGAGCTCGTCGCGCTCGACTTCGCGGGTGCGGCTGCGTCCCCGGTCTACGTTGACCAGGTGATGATCGAGTCGGTTGCGGCTCCGGAGCCGGCGGCGCTGTCGCTGGTGCTGGTTGGTGCGGCCTTGCTGCGCCGTCGTCGCTAGTTCGGAAAGAAGCAGGAATTGACTCTGGACAATGGCGGGGTCAGAAGCACGGATTCTCGAATCACTTACACCCTTCAATGTATGTACGGAGAGGAAACCCATGAATCTCAATAATTGGCTTCAGCGTCACATGGGCGTCGTTGTCGGCTTTGCGGCCATCGGCGTCATGACTGTTCTGGTCGCGGTTACGGTTCCTGCGGGCGCGGATTCGCCTGGTATGCAGTCGGCACGCATCAACATTGCCCCCGTCGACGCCGAGCAGGGCCCAGTGGTGCAGCAGCGCGGCAACCGCCCCTGGGCGGGCGCCAAGTACGTCTTCTTCCTGATCGGTGACGGCATGGCCAGCGTGCAGATCCACGCCGCCGAGGCCTACCTCGAAGCCGAAAACCACTACCTCCCCGGCACCCCCAAGGCCGAGCTGCTCACCATGAGCCAGTTCCCCGTCCAGGGCATGGCCACCACCTTCGCCGACAACCGGTTCATCACCGGTTCGGCGGCGGCCGGCACCGCGCTGGCCTGCGGCATGAAGACCAGCATCGGCAACATCTCGATGGCGCCGGATGAGGTCACGCCGTACACCTCGGTCGCCGAACTTGCCCGCGACGCCGGGATGAAGGTCGGCATCGTCTCGAGCGTGTCGATCGACCACGCCACCCCGGCGGTGTTCTACGCACACCAGCCGTCGCGCAGCATGTACTACGAAATCAGCCAGGATCTGGCCAACAGCGGTTTTGACTACTTTGGTGGCGGTGGCTTCAAGAACCCCGAGGGCGGCACGCCGACGACGTGGGACGTGCTGGCCACCAACGGTTACACCGTCGTCGAGACGCGTGAAGACCTCGCCGCGGTCACGCCCGGCACCAAGACCGTCGCCATCAACCACACGCTGGCCGGTGGCGAAGCACTGTATTACGAGCTTGACCGCCCGGCAGATCACATGTCGCTGGCCGAGTTCACCGCCGAAGGCATCCGCCTGCTCGACAACGAGGACGGCTTCTTCATGATGGTCGAGGCCGGCAAGATCGACTGGGCCTGCCACGCCAACGACGCCCGTGCCTCCATCGATGATACGCTGGCCTTTGACGCCGCCGTCGCCGAGGCGGTCGCCTTCTACGAGCAGCACCCGCAGGAGACCCTCATCGTCATCACCGGCGACCACGAGTGCGGTGGTCTGACCATCGGTTTTGCCGGCACCGGCTACGAGAACGCCTTCGAGCTGCTCGATGCCCAGACCGTGTCGTATGAGGCCTTCAGTGGCGTCATCTGGCCCGACTACAAGAACAGCCATGAAGGCGTCACCGACATCGACGCCGATTTCAAGGCCCTCATGCTCACCTACTTCGGCATGGACTTCGACGCGCTGAGTGAGTTCCAGCAGCAGCGCCTCGAGGCCGCCTTCGACAAGAGCATGACCGGCGACTCGATCAACCTGCCGGAAGAGGACAATCTCCTCTACGGCTACTACGAGCCGATCACCGTTACGCTCACGCACATTCTCAACGAGAAGGCCGGTCTGGCCTGGACCTCGTACTCGCACACCGGCGTGCCGGTGCCGGTCCTGGCCATGGGCCGCGGCTCGTACCTGTTCGACGGTTTCTATGACAACACCGACGTCGCCAAGAAGATTGCGCAAGCCATGCAGCTCAATCTGAACAACTAGGCGCGCGGCCGTCACGACGATCACGAGGGACGTGGCCCCGGCCGGCGGGGCGCGTCCCTCTTCTCTACCCTCTTGCGATGGCAGGGCCTTGTATCATGACATTCCCGTCCTTCCTGCGCAGCAAAGATGTCGCCTCCGTCATCCTCCTGGCCAGCCTGTGCGCCGGCCTGGTCTTCGTGCCCACCGGCTTCGAGGCGCAGCGGCCCGATTCGCTACGGGCCCGGGCCCGCGTGGTCGAAGTCGACAACGCCGAGCTACGGCAGAACCTCATCGTTCGCACCGGCACGCAGTTGCTCGACGTCGAGGTGCTCGCCGGTCCGTTTGCGGGGCAGCGCACGACGGCCGTCAACCAGCTCACCGGGAAGATGGAGATCGATGAGGTCTATGCCCCGGGCAACACCATCCTGCTCGAGTTCTCCGTCGGCGACCAGGGGAAAATCCGCTCGGCCTACGCCCGCGGCCGCTACCGGCTGGGTGTCGAGTTGCTGCTGGTGATCATGTTCGCCGTGCTGCTGCTGCTGGTGGCCGGCTGGACCGGCGCCAAGGCCCTGCTGTCGTTCGTGTTCGCGGCCCTGATGATCTGGAAGGTGATGCTGCCCGCCTTCCTCAAGGGCTATGACCCGGTGCTCATTTCGCTGGGCGTGGTCGCGGCGCTCACCGCGTCAATCAGCTTCCTCGTCGGCGGGGTCACGCGCAAGGGGCTGGCAACGTTCCTCGGGGCGTTTCTCGGCCTGCTGCTGACCTGTGTGCTGGCGCTGATCTTCACCGATCGCTTTCACATCCACGGCGCCGTTCGGCCCTTCGCCGAGACATTGCTGTACTCGGGTTTCTACGATCTGAACCTCACGCGGCTCTTCATCGCCGGCGTATTCACGGCGTCCTCCGGGGCGGTGATGGACCTGGCGATGGACATCTCGGCGTCGATGGACGAGGTCATGCGCAAGCGGCCGGACATCGGCCTGCGCGAGCACATCGGCTCGGGCCTGGCCGTGGGGCGCTCGGTGATCGGCACGATGACCACAACACTGCTGCTGGCGTACTCGGGCAGCTATACGGCGATGCTGATGCTGTTCATGGGACAAGGCGTGCCGATCGAGAACATCCTCAACCTCAACTACGTCGCCGCCGAGCTGCTCAACACGGTGGTCGGCAGCTTCGGGTTGGTCACTGTCGCGCCGTTTACGGCACTGGTGGCGGGGCTGCTGTATCGGGCCATGGGGACGAAGCCCGCAACGCCGCAGACGCCGGACGCGTAGCCCGTCGCGTCGCTGCGCTTGAGACACGCGGCAGCCCGCGGGTATGATACGTCGCGCAAGCGCCCGTAGCTCAGCAGGATAGAGCACAGGTTTCCTAAACCTGGGGTCGTAGGTTCGAATCCTACCGGGCGCGTCCCCGAAATCTCTTTCCTGCCTGCTCTACGTCCCGCGCCGGCCGACCGCCCATCTTGTACGCGCCCCACCGCCGTGATACTGTCCCGCCATGAGCCCCCGTCGCCAACGCAAGGCTTCGAAACCAGCTCGGCCGGCGTCGGGCGCGGTTGAACGCGCGCAGCCAGTGGCGGCATCCGGCGGGTCCCCATCGGTCCGGGCGACATTCCTCATGGCCGGGGGCATCTTCTGCCTGGCGCTCGCCGTCCGCCTCATCACGCTCCTGGACACCACCGACTACCCCGCCTTCAAGGTCCCGATCGTCGACGAGCGGGCCTACGACCGCATCGCGCGCCAGTGGACCGGCGGCGCAGAAATGAGCACGCAGTTCTTCTGGCAGCCGTTCTTCTACCCGTTTTTCCTCTCCGGCATGTACGCCGCCAACGGCGGCTCGATCATCGCGGTCAAGGCGGTGCAGGCCACACTGGGTGCCATCACCTGCGCCTTGACCTTCGTGCTCGGGCAGCGCGTCTTCGGGCGCACCACCGGACTCATCGCCGGCGGCATCACGGCGTTCTACGGCCCGCTGATCTTCTACGAAACCGGACTTCTGCCCACCGGCTGGGCCGCCTTCTGGGCAGTGGCGGTGCTGCTGCTGTTCCTCGAAGCCCGCGCCCGACAGAATGTCCCGCTCTGTCTCGCACTGGGCAGCGCCGGGGCACTCGCCACCATCACCCGCCCGACGTTTCTGCCGTTCTTCCTCGCCGGGTGCATCTGGCTGGCATGGACCCTGCTCCGCGCACAGCCGAGCTGGCGGCGACGGATCGCCAGCACCGCCGCGGTGGCCGCCGGCTTTCTCCTCGTCACGCTGCCGGTCGCCGTCCAGAACGCGCGGGTGACCGGCCAGTTCTCCTTCCTGCCATGGTCCGGCGGGGTCAACATATACATCGGCAACCACCCCGAGCCCTGCAAGGTCGCGACCGCCGTCGGCCTCGAATGGCAGCAACTGATGGACATGCCGACCGCCGCCGGCGTCACCGCCCCCTACGCCCAGCAAAGCTATTTCTACCAGCGAACCTGGGAATACGTCCGCGCCAATCCACTCGACGCGGCAAAACGCCTGCTGTGGAAGTCGCTGGCACTGATCACCCCGCGCGAACTGCCGCGCAGCCTCGACGTGTACGTCGTGCGCGAGTGGTCAGCCGTCCAGACGCTGCTCACCTGGAAAGTGCTGGGCTTCGGCTTCCCCTTCGGGGCGCTGCTGCCGCTGGCCCTGGTCGGAGTCGTCTACACGTGGCGTCAGATCCCCATCCCCATGGCGCTGTTTCTGGTGCTGTACCCCGCCGCGATCATCGTCGTGTTCGTGACGGCCCGCTATCGCATGCCGATGGTGCCGGTTCTGGCAACGCTGGCCGCGGCCGGGGTCGTGGCCGCCGTCCACCTGGCCCGCGCGCGGCGGTGGGGGGCGCTGGCGCTGACCGGCGGCGGCTGCATCGCGGTCGCCCTGCTGACCAGTCTTCCGGGACCGTTCTGCCTCGAGCGGGAAGACATCGACTCGGAGACCGGCCTCTACCTGCAACTGGGGCACTACCACCAGACGCAGGGCGATATGCGGGGCGCGCTCAAATGGTACCTGGAGGAAATCCGACACCGCCCCAAATCCGTGGCGGCCCACAAGGAAATCGGCCTCATGCTGGTGCAGCAGCGCCCGGAGGAGGCCCTCGAGCATTTCGCGGTCATGCTCCGCCGGAAGCCGCACCTGGCCATCGCGCATAACTGCTACGGCGGAGCGCTGTACCAGGCCGGACGCCTCGAGGAAGCTGCCGCGCGGTTCCGCGAAGCGATAGCGATCGATCCGACGGTCGCGCGTTACCACATGGACCTCGGCAACGCGCTGCTGCTGCAACACGAGTTCGCCGCCGCGGCCGACGCGTTCCGCGAGAGCGTGCGCCGCGCGCCGGACGACCCCGCCGGTCATCTGCGGCTCGGAATGGCCTTGCGTCAGTCGGGCGAGCCCGCGCCGGCGATCGCGGCGTTTCGTCGTGCCGCGGAACTGGAACCCGACAGTTTCCGCCCACTTCACTTGCTGGGCGACGCGCTCGAGGCTGCCGGCCGGGTGGACGAGGCGATCGCGGCGTACCGGGCCGCGTTACGGATCGCCCCGCATCACACGGACATCCGCCAGCGGCTCGACCGCCTGCTGCAAGGACAGCCCGCACCGTAGGCGCCGCACAGCGGATGATCCGGTCCGCTGCTCCGCGGCATGCACCCGCTATCCCGCCGCGATCGTCCGGCCGCGACACTTTCCGACAGCCGCGCTTGACAGCCCGCCCCGTGACAGGCATACTGTAAGCATACACTTACGATACGCCGACAAGGAGCAGGACCGTGCCCCGCGCCAGCCAACTCGACGACAAACGCCGCGAGCTGCTCCCCATCGTCGCCCAGGCCTTTGCCGAGCTGGGCTATCGGCGGACCACGACGGCGGAGCTGGCCCGGCGTTGCGGCGTACAGCAGAACATCCTCTATCGCATCTGGCCCGATAAGAAGCACATGTTCATCGCCGCGATCGGCCACGTATACGACCTGTCGGTGCAGATCTGGGATCGTCTGCTGACCGACCATGACGACGCCACCCCGGCCGAGCGGCTGCTGCAATACGAAGCCCGGCACCACGGCGAGTTCGGCTACTACCGTATCGTCTTCGCCGGCCTGAGCGAGACCGACGATCCCGACATCCAGGCCGCCCTGCAGGATATGTATCGCCGCTACCAGCGCTTCATCCGCCAGCGTATCGCCGACCACCGCAACGGCACCGCCGACGGCCCGCTGCCCGACCCGACACTGTCAGCCTGGGCGGTGATCGGCCTGGGTACCGTGGCCAGCATCGCCCGCGAGCTGGGCCTGGTCAGCGAGACGCAGCGCCGGCGGTTGTTCGCCCAGGTGGGCCGGGCGCTGCTCGATGGCGGACCGGCGAGCTGACAATCGCATGATCCCGGCCGCGTGGCCGGTGTTCTGTTTGGCTGAATAGTAAGCAAACGCTTACACTTGTGAGCAAGGAGAGCAACCGATGTTCTGCACCGCACGACCACGCCGCTACGTCACGATCCCCGTCCTGGCGCTGCTGGCCGCGATCGCCGGCTGCACCGCCAGCGTGATCGACAAGGAGGCCCGGGCCCAGTTCGCCAGAGAGGTCGGCGACGTCTCGATCACCGTCTACCCGACCTACGTCCGCGACCGCGACCCGCACTACGACGCCGCCGCGGCCGACGCCCTCGCCGAAGTGCTGCGCCGCGAGGATATCGCCACGGTGGTTCGCGCCGCCGACGAGGTGCCGATCACCAGCGAGTGGGGCATGAACCAGGCCCGCATGTACCGCGAGAGCGCCCAGGACCTTGCCCGCTACGTCAAGGCGCACCCGATCGACACTGATTACGCCGCCCTGGCCGAATACCTGATGGGCAAAGACGCGGTCGGCGGCGTGCACCTCTACGTCGTGCGGTCCGACGGCACCATCGCGTTCGGCCTCGGCACGAATTCGCACCACGACGTGTTCCGCGCCGTCGATCCCAAGACCCCCGCCGACGCGACCGAGGTGCTGCACCGCGACATTCGCCAGTGGCTTGCCGAACTCCGCCCCGACAACCAGTAACCGGTGTATCCGCAAACGCGCACCGCGAGGTGAACCGCCATGGGCCCGCAACCGATGGTCAACACCACCGTCCCTGACAACGACCTCTCGCAGTGGTTGCTGCTCAAGCGCTGGTTTCTGCGCACCATGGTGGTCTCGCTCGTCATCTGTGCGCTGATCGCCGTGGTCCTGCTGCTGGTCGGAACGTTCAACCAGACGACCGCGCGCATCCTCGGCACACTGGCCGCTTTGGCGGTGCATTGCGGCGTCGCGATGGCCTGTGCCGAGTCGATCGAACGCCAGCGCTGGGGCCGCCTCAGCCAGATCGCGCTCATCATCTTCGCCGGCAACTTCGCGCTGTTGATCGCCGCCATCTGGTGGCCCAGTGGCTGGGATGACGGCGTGCCCCGCACCATCCTCAGCACGCTCGTGCTAATGGGCTACTACGTCGTCGCCGTCCCGTGCGCCGACCTCTTCGAACGGCGCGTGCTGCGGCCGCTCGCGGGCGCCGGGCTGGCGGCGGTGATCATCGGCTGCGTCATGCTGCTGACGTGCATCTGGGCCAGCGAAACCGACAGCGAACTGTTCGTGCGGCTGACCGCCGTCGCCGCCATCGCCGCGGGAAGCTTCGCCCACACGTGTCTGCTGGTGCGCGTGCCGGCGGCGCGGACGATGGGGCAGATCCTGGCAGCGACCCTCGGTTGTGTCTGGAGCGTCGCCCTGCTCGGCTCGTTCATGATTCTGGCGAAGGTTGAGCACGAGTGGGCGTGGCGCATGCTCGGGGCGCTGGCGGTGCTCGACGCCACGGGCACGCTGTCGCTGCTCATCCTCGCCAGGCTGCGCAAGGTGGACGATGTCGAGCGGCTCGAAACGACGCCGGCGCGGCTCGAACTCCGTTGCCCGCGCTGCACCAGATCCCAAACGGTGGCGGCGGGGGCCAGTCACTGCACCGCGTGCGGGCTGAAGTTCCGCATCGAGATCGACGAGCCGCGCTGCGCCAAATGTGACTACCTGCTGTGGAACCTGCCCGAGCGCCGTTGCCCCGAATGCGGCACGCCGTTCTGAAGCGCGAACCGGACCCGGGCTCTGGGATTCGAAGGTGGGGCATCGCGCCGCGTCGCCCTTGCGGGGGCATGCCCGCCGGCGTGCCGCCAGACCGTCACTCCGATGCCTCGCCCAGCCCATCCCCCACACGATGCACGAGGACGGTGTCGGTCGCGCCCGGCGTGGTCGGTCGCGTGGAGGTCACGACGACAATCAGATCGCCGCGTGCCGCCAGCGACCGCTCCAGCAACATCGTGTCCAGCGCCCACGCCATGTCGGCCGGGTTGTCCATCGGCTCCACCCGAATCGGCACGACGCCGTAAAGCAGATTGAGCCGCCGATACACGCGTTCATCGTACGTCAGCCCCAACACCGGCACGCTCAACCGGTGCCGCGCGACCCGCCGCGCCGTGTTGCCCGTCGCCGTCCACACCGCGACCAGCCGCGCCCCGAGATCAAGCGTCGCCTGCACCGCGGCGTGCGCAATCGCCGCCGTCGGCCGGTAATGCACCGCGTCCGTGCTACCGGCTTCAGTGCACGGCTGCTGAGCCAGAAACGCCCCCGTGGCCGCAGCGACCCGGTTCATCATGTCGACGGCCTCGACCGGGTAGCGTCCGATCGCGGTCTCGCCGGAGAGCATCACCGCGTCCGCCTGGTCGAAGATCGCGTTGGCGACGTCGCTGACCTCGGCCCGCGTCGGCATCGGGCTGTCCACCATGCTCTGGAGCATCTGCGTCGCAACGATCACCGGTACCGCCGCCTGCTGACAGCGGGCGATGATGTCCTTCTGCACCAGCGGTACGCGCCAGATCTCGGTCTCGACCCCCAGGTCGCCGCGCGCCACCAGCACCGCATCGGTGTGCGTAATCAGCTCATCCAGGTGCGCGAGCGCCTCGGGCTTCTCAATCTTGATGATCACCGGCATGTCCGCCCCGGCGTCCTTGATCCGCTTCTTGAGCGCGTACAGGTCTTCGGGGCGGCGGACAAAGGACAACGCGACGAAGTCCAGTTCGTGCTCCAGTGCCCACGCCAGATCGCGCTCGTCCTTCTCTGTCAGGGCCGGTGTGCTGAGCTGCGTGTCAGGCAAGTTGACGCCTTTGCGGCTGCTCAGGGTGCCGCCCGTCGTGCAGCGGCATTCGAGATTGTCCGCGTGCTTCTCGATAATGACCAGGCGCACCAGGCCATCGTCGATGTAGACGCGCTGGCCGACTTCGCACTCTTCGATCAGGGCCTCGTAGTTCACCGTAAGCCGATCCGTGGTGCAGGCCCCGTCGCCGGCCACGATCCGCAGCATGTGGCCGGCGGCGATCTCGACCGGACCGTCCGCGAACTTGCCCAGGCGGATCTTCGGTCCACACAAGTCGCCGATGACACAGGCGGGCTCGTCGCGCTCGTTGGCAAGGCTGCGCACCAGCTCGAGCGTACGGGCATGGTCGTCGAGCGTGCCGTGGCTGAAATTGAGCCGGCAGATATCCAGCCCCACGTCGAACATCTCGTTGAGCCGCTCACGCGTGGCCGACGCCGGGCCGAGCGTGGCGATGATCTTGGTCCGGATGTGTTGCTGATCCCGAATGCTCATCGTCACTCCTCGACCACGTGGCGCTCAGGCCCCGGCCGCACTCGGCGGCGTACGCCGGTGCCAGTCGGTGGCGCGCTCATACAGCCGGGCCGCCTGGAGCAGTCGCGTCTCGCCGAACACCGGTCCGACAAGCTGAAGTCCGATCGGCAGGCCGGCTTGGGAAAAGCCGCAGGGCAGCGACAGGGCCGGCACACCGGCCAGGTTGATCGCCGCCGTATAGACGTCGGTCAGGAACATCGCCAGCGGGTCGTCGACCTTCTCGCCAAAGCGGAACGCGAGCGTCGGCGAGGCCGGCCCCGCGAGCACGTCGCATTCGGCCAGCGCAGCATCGATGTCGTTCTTGATCAGGCGGCGGACCTTGAGCGCCTTGTTGTAGTACGCATCGTAGTAGCCCGCCGACAACCCGAATGTGCCGAGCATGATGCGCCGCTTGACCTCCGCTCCGAAGCCCTCGTTGCGTGACGAGCTGTACAGGTCGATGATGTCCTGCGGGCGGGTCGTGCGGTGCCCGTAGTGCACGCCGTCATAGCGCGCGAGGTTGCTCGAGGCCTCGGCCGTGACGACGAGGTAGTACGCCGGAATCACGTACCGCGCGTGCGGCAGCGACACCATGACGACCTCGGCCCCCAGCTCGCGATAGACGTCCAGGGCGGCTTCGACCGCCATCCGCGTCTCATCATCCAGCCCTGCGCCCAGGTATTCCTGCGGCACGCCGATACGCAGCGCCTTGCCGGTCGTCGCCAGGTACTCGTCAGTCAGCGCGGCCACGTAGTCGGGCACCGGCTCGTCGACACTGGTCGAGTCGCGCGGGTCCTTGCCGCTGATCGCGGCGAGCAACAGGGCCGCATCCTGCACGTTGCGGGCCAGTGGCCCGATCTGGTCGAGACTCGAGCCGTACGCGAGCAGACCGTAACGCGACACGCGGCCGTACGTCGGCTTGAGCCCGACCGCGCCGCACAGTGCCGCCGGCTGGCGGATCGAACCGCCGGTGTCAGAGCCCAGCGCCACCGGCACCATGTCGGCGACGACCGCAGCCGTCGAGCCGCCGGACGAGCCACCGGGGACACAATCCGTGTTCCACGGGTTCTTCGTCGGAAAGTAGCCGCTGTTTTCCGTGGACGAGCCCATGGCGAACTCGTCGAGGTTGGTCTTGCCGACGATGATCGCCCCGGCCGCCTCGAGCCGCTGCACGACGGTCGCGTCGTAGGGCGAGACATAGCCATCGAGGATCTTCGAGGCCGCCGTCGTCGGACAGAACGTGGTGCAGATGTTGTCCTTGACTGCAACCGGCACGCCCGCGAGGGGCCCGACGGGCTTGCCGGCGGCGACGTCGGCATCGACCCGGGCGGCCCGCTGCTGCGCGTGGTCGCGCGTCTGGCACAAGAACGCCCCGATCTGCGTGTCGCGCGCCGCGATCCGCTCCAGGGCCTCCTGGCAGACGTCGACGGCCGTCCGCCGGCCGGCGGCCACATCCGCGGCAATCTGACATGCAGTTTCGCGCTCGGGCATGGCGTGCGTGCCTGCAACAAGGTGCTACTGGTTCTGAGTATGCCGTGTGAATGCGCGGCAGCGCGGCATCTCCACATCGTGTAGACCAATCAGCCTTCGCGAAACAGTGTCGACCCAAGCCCCCCGCGATGCAAGGCGCGTGGCTGGCCGTCAGGCCCCCGACCCCTGGTCCAGCACCTTCGGTACCCGGAAGAACCGCCCCTCGCGCTGCGGCGCGTTTCGCAGCGCCGCATCCGTGTCGAACGCGGGCCCCGGCTCGTCGTCGCGCAGCACGTTGGTCACCGGCAGCGGGTGGGCCAGCGGCTCCACGCCCGCGGTGTCGGCTTCGTCGAGTTGCTTGAAGTAGGAGAGAATCTCGCCCAACTGCCCCGCGAACAGCCGAACCTCGTCATCGCTCAGGTTCAGCCGGGCCAGCTTGGCGATATGACGAACCTGGGCCTCGTCGATTTCGCTGGCCATGGAACGCCCCTGCGGCCGGCCATGCTACGAACCGGCGGCCTCGCTGTCCGGCTTCCAGTTGCGCTTGGCCGGCTTCACGACCAGCCCCATGCGGATCGCCTTGGCACTCACGCGGATCCGCTGCACGCGCCCGTCCACCACCGCACGGACCTTCTGAATGTTGGGCTTGAACTTGCGCTTCGTGATCCCAGTCGTCTTGCGGCCCACGCCACCCAGGTACTTGGCCTTACCGCGGCGGGAGATCGACCGGCCCGAGATTGTCTTCTTGCCGGTGAAGTAACACTTGCGCGCCATGATGACCTCGTCGCATTCTCGTGTTCACAGAATCGGCCGCGGGGGCCGGGCTCAGTCCCTATCGAGCCCAACAGTTTATCCCGCCAGCGCTCCATGGTCAAATGCCCCGGCGCGCTCGCAGCGTGACAAACCGGGCCCGTGGCTGGCGGGAAGGCCCGGATAACGGTACAGTGCCGGCAGCAGGCGGGGTCGCCGGAATATACGCTCCCGCCAGGTCCGAACCGGAGTGCGCCATGAGCAAGAAGAAGACCAGCGGTCGCAAGGCGATCCCGAAACCTTACTCCCTGCGAATAAACAAGTTGCGCGAGGCGATGGCCGGGCGGGACCTCGACGGCTACCTCATCCAGACCCGCATGGACCAGTACTGGCTCACGGGCTTCACCGGCGAGGACGGCCTGGTCCTGGTCACGCCCCGCAGCGTCATCCTGCTCACCGACGGCCGCTTTGACGAGGCTGCCGACAAGGAAGCCCCCTACGCCCGCAAGGTGCTGCGCAAGAAGCGCGGGCCGGAGTGGACCGCCAAGGAGGTCCAGCGCTGCAAGATCGAGCGGCTGGGATTCAACGCATCGCACATGACCGTGGCCGACCACAAGGCGTTGCGCAAGCTGGTCAAGCCCACCCAACTGGTGGACACCGAAGATCTTGTGACGCCACACCGCGCCATCAAGGACGCCGACGAGATCAAGCGCATGCGCAAGGCGATCGACATCGCCCAGAAGTCCTTTCAGAAGCTGCGACGCTGGCTCAAGCCGGGGCTCAGCGAGCGGCAGGTGGCGGCCCGCCTGGTGTACGAAATGCAATCACTCGGCGCCCAGGGCGAGACGTTCCCGTCGATCGTGGCCTTCGGGCCCAACTCGTCCCTGCCGCACGCGGTGCCGGGCGACCGCAAGCTGAAAAAGAACGACATTGCCCTGTTTGACTGGGGCGCACACGTGAACTGGTACGGGAGCGACTTGACCCGCGTGATCTGCCTCGGTAGCATCCCCGCCCGTTTACGCAAGGTGTACGACGTGGTGCGCGAGGCCCACGACCGCGCCATCGAGGCGGTGCGCCCCGGGATCACGTCCCACGAACTGGACGCCGTCGCGCGCAAGATCATCGACAAGGCGGGCTTCGGCAAGCACTTTAACCATGCACTCGGGCATGGGCTGGGCCTCGTGGCGCACGAAGTGCCACGCGTCGGAAAAGGCACCGAGACGGAGCTCGAAGCGGGCATGGTGATTACGATCGAACCCGGCGTGTACCTCCCCGGCGTTGGCGGCGTCCGCATCGAGGACGATGTGCTCGTCACCCGATCCGGCTACGAGGTGCTCACCACCCTACCGGTTGATCTCTCATGAATGATCAGAAGAAAGCAGCCAACGGCGGCAAGAAGCTGCCCGCCGACCTCAACCAGCTCAAGCAGCTCATCGACCTGATGGTCGACAACGATCTAAGCCGGCTCGAGCTGCGCGAAGGTGACTCGCACATCCTGTTGCGCCGTGGCGGCCAACCCCTGGCACCGGCCGCCCAGGTTCCCCCGCCGCTGCCGGCCAACGTGAATCCGCCGGCCCCCGCGGCCGAACCCGCCGCGCCCCCGGCCGAAGCGGACAACCAGACCTACATCCGCTCGCCGATGGTGGGCACGTTCTACGCGGGGTCCGAGCCGGACGCGCCGCCCTTTGTCACCCCCGGCAGCAACGTCACGCCGGACACCGTCGTCTGCCTGCTGGAGGCGATGAAGGTGTTCAACGAGATCAAGGCGGAAGCGTCGGGGCGGATCACGAAGGTGCTCGTCAAGAACGCCGAGGCGGTCGAGTACGACCAGCCGCTGTTCGCCATCGCGCCGGCCTAGCCTTCCCCCCAGCGGAGCACGGATGTTCACACGGATTCTGGTCGCCAATCGGGGTGAAATCGCGCTGCGGATCATCCGCGCCTGCCGCGACATGGGCATCGAAGCCGTCGCGGTCTACTCGCGCGCCGACCGCGACGCCGCCTACCTCGACCTCGCCCATGACGCCATCTGCATCGGCGCCGAGTCGGCCGCGCAGTCCTACCTGAACGCGGCGGCAATCCTGTCGGCGGCCGAAGTCGCGGACGTCCAGGCGATCCATCCGGGCTACGGCTTTCTGGCGGAGAACCCGAAATTCGCCCAGATGTGCCGCGACTGCAAGATCGAGTTCATCGGCCCCACCGCCGAGGCCATGCAGATGCTCGGCGACAAGGTCGAAGCGCGCAAGCTCGCCAAGAAGGCCAAGGTGCCCGTGGTGCCCGGCAGCCAGGGGAACGTCGCGACCGAAGACGACGCGGTTACCCTGGCCAGCAGGATCGGCTACCCCGTGATGCTCAAGGCGGCGGCGGGCGGCGGCGGGCGCGGCATGCGCCCGGCACACAACGAGGTCACGCTGCGCTCGGGCTTCCGGCACGCGCGCGCCGAGGCCGAGGCCGCCTTCAAGGACGGCAGCCTCTATATCGAGAAGCTCATCGAGCGGCCGCGCCATGTCGAGGTGCAGCTCCTGGGCGACAAGAAGGGCAACATCATCCACCTGTGGGAGCGCGACTGCTCGCTGCAACGCCGGCACCAGAAACTGGTCGAGGAATCCCCGTCGCCCCACATCAACGGCCGCACCCGCAACAAGCTCTGCAATGCCGCCGTGCGTCTGGCCCGCGCCGCCGGCTATCACTCGGCCGGCACGTGCGAGTTCCTGGTGGACGAGGAAGAGAACTTCTACTTCATCGAGATCAACGCCCGCATCCAGGTCGAGCACCCGGTAACGGAACTGGTGACCGGCGAAGACCTGGTCCAGTGGCAAATCCGCGTCGCCGCGGGCGAAACCCTCAAACTCCGCCAGGATCAGATCAAGCAGACGGGATCGGCGATCGAATGCCGCATCAACGCGGAAAACCCCGACAGCGGCTTCCGCCCGAGCCCGGGGCCGATCCACACGTTCATCCCGCCGGGCGGACCGGGCGTGCGGCTCGATACGCATGCGCATGCGGGCTATACGGTGAGCCCGCACTACGATTCACTGATCGCGAAGCTGCTGGTGCATCGCCCGACGCGCGGCGAGGCGATCAACGCGATGCTGCGCGCCCTCGAGGAATTCAGCATCGGCCCGATCAAGACGACCATCCCGCTGCACAAGGCCATCATGGAGCAGGCGGAATTCGTCAAGGGCCACGTCGACACCGGGTTCATCGAACGCACGTTCGGGCAAAGCGGCCGATAACGCCCGCGTCATCCTCACCGGAATCCGCCAATCCGACCGTTCCCGACAATCGCGGATTGCCCCCGCGCCGGGCGTTTTGTTACGATCCGGGTTGATGCGCTGGAAATGGGTCCGGCTGCCTGGCGTGCCTTATCGGTCGTTGCGTTGCGCACCGACGACCGCGGCACGCGTCGCCGCCCCGCCCCAAGCCCAAGGAGGCCCGTCGTGAAGCGAACCCCCGCCGCCCTGCTTGTCGTCCTCGCCTGCTGCGCCGTCGCCCGCGCCGATGAGCGCCCCGCCGAGAAACGCCCCCCTGTCGAGGCCCGGCAGCCCGGCCACCTCGAATACCCGACCGATCCCCCGATCGACGTGCCGCGCGAAGCCCGCATCACCGAGCCCGCCCGCACCTGGGAGCACAACGGCCACGTCAGCGTGCAGGTCAACGTCGACCGCGACGGCAACAACATCGTGGGCGACGCCGCCAACGAGCCCTCGCTCGCCGTCAACCCCCTCGACCCCGGCAACATGGTCATCGGCTGGCGCCAGTTCGACACCATCGCCAGCGGCTTTCGCGAGGCCGGCTGGGCCAGTACGACCAACGGCGGGCAGCGCTGGTACTTTCGCGGGGCCATCCAGGACGGCACGTTCCGCTCGGACCCGGTCGTCGACGCCGACACCCAGGGTGTCTTCTACTACAACAGCCTGACAGCGGACAACTGGGACGGCTTCCCGTCCAACTTCCGCTGCCACGTGTTCCGCTCGAGCAACGGCGGACAGAGCTGGGGCCCCGGCACCTACGCCTACGGCGGCGACAAGCAGTGGCAGGTGATCGACCACACCGATGGTCTCGGCCGCGACAACATCTATGCCTACTGGACGCGCTGGTACACCTGCGAGGGGCCCGGCTGCGACGGGCATTTCACACGCTCCTACAACCGTGCGTTCTCCTTCACGCCCTGCATCGACGTGCCGGGCAACCCGCTGTGGGGCACGCTCGCGGTCGGGCCGGATGGCGAGCTGTACATCCTCGGCGACGGCTTCACGCTCGCCCGCTCCAGCAACGTCCAGGACCCCGACGCCGGCACCGTTACCTGGGATGTCTCCACAACCTTCAGCCTCGGTGGCAGCCAGACCGCCTCGGCCGGGCCCAACCCCGGCGGCCTGCTGGGCCAGGCCTGGATCGCGGTCGATCATTCGGAGGGGGCCACGCGCGGCAACGTCTATGCGTTGTGTTCGGTCGACCCGCCCGGCGCCGACCCGCTCGATGTCATGTTCGCCCGCAGTACCGACGGCGGTCTGACCTGGAGCACGCCGGTCCGCGTCAACGATGACCCGGCCGGCAACAACGCCTGGCAGTGGTTCGGCACGATGTCCGTGGCGCCGAACGGCCGCATCGACGCCATCTGGCTCGATACGCGCAACAGCCCGGGCGCGTACGACTCGCAGCTCTTCTACAGCTATTCCGAAGACGCCGGCGTGACCTGGTCGACCAACGAGGAAATCAGCCCGGTATTCGACCCGTCGCTCGGCTACCCGCAGCAGAACAAGATGGGCGACTACTTCGACATGTCCTCCGACGACGTCGCTGCCAACGTGGCCTATGCCGCCACGTTCAATGGCGAGCAGGACGTCTACTTCACCCGCATCACGCGGCTGCTGAGCATCGCCTTCCCCGATGGCCTCCCCGAGCTCATCACACCGGGCGACGCCACCGACCTCACCGTCCGCATCAGCCCCGGCGTCGAGAACTACATCGGCGGCACCGCAAGCATGTACTACCGTTACGACGACGGCGCGTTCACCGAGGTACCGCTGACGCCGCTGGGCGACGACCTGTATACCGTCACGCTGCCGCCGGCGTACTGCGACGACAACCCCGAGTTCTACTTCACCGCCGAGGGCGACCAGAGCGGTCTCGTGACCCGTCCGCCGGGGGCGCCCGACAACGTCTACACCGCGGCCGTCGGCGAAATCGTGACGTTTTACGAGGAGCTGCTCGACAGTGATCCCGGCTGGACCGCTGAAGACCAGTGGGCGTTCGGCCAACCCACCGGCGGCGGCGGGGCCTACGGCGATCCGGACCCGACCAGCGGCTACACCGGCGACAACGTGTACGGCTACAACCTCAACGGCGATTACGAGCCCAGCCTGTACACGCCGCGCAATCTCACCAGCACCGCCATCGACTGCACCGGGCAGCAAGGGGTCACGCTGTCCTTCTGGCGCTGGCTGGGTGTCGAAACGCCCACCTACGATCACGCCCGGCTGTACGTCAGCAACAACGGCGTCAACTGGCTCCAGATCTGGGAGAACACCGAAGAGGTCAACGACGGCCAGTGGACCTTCCAGTCGTACGACATCTCCGCTGTTGCCGACGACCAGCCCACCGTCTATCTCCGCTGGGCCATGGGGCCGACGGACAGCGCCTGGCAGTGGTGCGGCTGGAACATTGACGACATCCGTTTGGAGGCCTACGGCTGCACCGCCCCGCCAGTGTGCGCGGGCGATGCCAACTGCGACGGAGCGATCAACTGGCGCGACATCGACTACTTCGTCGCGGCCCAGAACGACAACGCGTCAGCCTGGGCGGCGCTGTTCGCGCCAGATACCCCCGGCTGCCCGTTCGACAACAACGACGTGACCGGGGACGGCAGCGTGAACTGGCGCGACATCGACCCGTTCGTCGCGCTGATGAACACGACCTGCCCGTAACGCGGACGCCGGGATACACGCCTTGCGATCCGGCATCCGCGACCCGGATGGACCGATAATGGACGCGACCGCGTCCTTTGCGTTGACAAGATTGTGCGGGCTTTCGCACCCCGCAGCCGGTAGAATCGAAAAGACAGAGATGATCCGCGCTTGCGGAACGCGCTGGATGGCCAATCCACGGAGGTGAACAGCAGATGCATCGCTACCCCCACGCCCTTTGTGCAGCCCTGCTCGCGATTATCGTGACGGTGCCGGCCCTGGCCGACACGCCGACGCCCGTTCGCTACGACGGCTACGCCGCCGTCCGCACCTGGCCCGACTCCGCCGCGGAGCTGGCCACCGTGCAGTCACTCGACCTGGTGCTGATGAGCGACGGTGAGGGCATCGGCCAGGTCGACTACCTCGTCGCGCCGGAAAAGCTGCCGGGCCTGGCCGCATCGGGCGTGCACTACGAGATCATGCACCCCAACGTGCAGGCCGTCTACGACGCGGAGCGCGCGCGACTCGCCGCCGCCGGCGACGTGGACCCGCGCAGCCGCGGCTGGTTCGACGACTACAAGACATATGACCAGATCGTCGCGTTTCTGGACGCGCTGGTTACCGACTATCCCGATCTCGTGACCAAGGAGCAGATCGGGACGAGTTGGGAAGGCCGGCCGATCTGGGCCATCACGGTCACCAGTCCCGTCGGCGGCAACAAGCCCGCGCTGAGCTTCAACGCGATGGCCCACGCGCGCGAATGGGTCGGCCCGACCACCGTGCTGTACATCGTCGACCGGCTCGTCCGCAACTACAACGCCGACCCCGAGATCCGGGCGATCCTCGATGAGCTCGTCCTCTATGTCTGCCCGACGATGAACCCCGACGGCTACATCTACTCATGGAACTACAACCGCCAGTGGCGCAAGACGCGCCGGCCGAATGGCGACGGCACGTACGGCGTCGACTGGAACCGCAACTTCTCCGTCGGCTGGGGCGGCCCCGGCGCGAGCAGCGACCCCGGCAGCCTGGTTTACCATGGCACGGCCCCCTTCTCCGAACCCGAGACCCAGGCCCTGCGCGACTTCATCCTCGCCCATCCCGACATCGCCGCCCACATCGACTTTCACAGCTATTCGCAGCTCATTCTGCGACCCTACGGGTACGACTACATCGAGGCGCCGGGCCCCGACGGCACGCTGCATCAGCAGCTAGGCGACGACATGGCCGACGCGATCTACAGCGTGCACGGCAAGACCTACACCTCCACACCCGCATATGACCTTTACCTCGCCAGCGGAATCTGCTCGGACTGGGCCTACGAGGAAGGAGGCGCCCTGGCCTGGACCATCGAGCTGCGCGACACCGGCCAGTACGGCTTCGTCCTGCCGCCGGAACAGATCATCCCCACTGGCGAAGAGAACTTCGCGGCGATTCTGGTGCTGGCAGATTGGGCCCGCACGCTGGTCGGCACGACCATCCATCTGCCCGACGGCCTGCCCGAGTCCCTGCTGGCGGACGGTCCGACGTACGTCAATGTCGAGATCGTCGCGGTCGGCGAGAACCTCGTCACCGGCAGCCCGACCGTCTACTTCCGCCACAGCAACATGGAGTCGTTCACCGCGCTGCCGCTCACGCACGTCGACGGCAACCTCTACCAGGCGACCCTGCCCGCGTCGGCTTGCGGCAACAACCCCGAGTTCTACTTCGCCGCCGAGGGCGACGTCGAGGGTACCGTCTACGACCCGCCCAGCGGCCAGTTCGATCCCTACCGCCGGCCGGTCGGCGTGTTCGTCGAATTGCTGACGGACGACTTCGAGACCGCGCAGGGCTGGACGCCCGTCAACCTCGGTGCGTCGAGCGGCGACTGGGAGCGCGGCGTGCCCGTCGGTGATCCCACCTGGCCGTACGGCCCGACCGAAGACGGCGATGGCAGTGGCCAGTGCCTGCTGACCGACAACGGCGCGGGCAACACTGACGTCGACGCGGGGGCGGTCGCCGTCGTCTCGCCCACGCTCGACCTCTCCGCCGGCAACACGCAGATCAGCTACGACTATTACCTGCGCCTGAGCAACGACACCGGCGGCGTCGATCGGCTGGTCGTCGAGATCGACAGCAACAACGGCAACGGGCCCTGGACCGAAATCGCCCGCCACGACACCGACGGCGGCACGACCTGGCGGCATCACGTGATCGACCAGACCGACCTCGATGCCGCGGGCGTCACGCTGACCAGCACGATGCGGATCCGCTTCATCGCGAACGATGCGACGCCACAGAGCGTGGTCGAAGCGGGCGTCGACGCATTTCGCGCGACGACGCTGGATTGCCAGTCGCCGCAACTGTGCCCCGGGGATTCGAACTGCAGCGGCGTGATCAATTGGCGCGATATCGACTTCCTGGTCGCCGCGCAGAACGACAACGAGTCGGCCTGGGCCGCGCTGTTCGCCCCGGAACCGCCGCCGTGCTCGTACCTGAACAATGACACCAACAGCGACGGCGCGGTGAACTGGCGCGACATCGACCCGTTCGTGGCCCTGATGAACACGACCTGCCCGTAACGCCGAACCGGTCATACCCTATGCGCGGCGCGTTCGCCCCGGGCGCGCCGCGCATCAGTACTCGTCGTCCTCGTAGTATTCGTCGTCTTCGTAATCGTCATACGGTTCGTCGGGGTAGTACCCCTGGCGCACGAGCCACACGCGCGAGAACTCGCGGGCGCGCAGGTCGTCGTCGCGAATCCAGTAGTACAGCCGATCGCCGCCGTAGTAGCTGCTCCACCCGTCCCCGCCGCTCATCGCGACCGCCTCCAGTGACTCCAGCGTGCCCAGTTGAACCTGCAGCAGCAGGACCCAGTCGTCCGCCCCGCGGCGGGCGCGGCGCACCGCAGACGAATCGTCGTCCATCTCCTCGGTCCAGAGCGTGCCGGACGAAACGGCCTCGCATTGTGGCCGCATGGCCCCCCAAGAATTCTGCGCGTGGCCCAGCAGGTGATGCCAGCCGCTGACATTGGGCCGCCCGGTGAGCGCCTCGCACAAGTCGCTGTAGAACCCGAGGCAGTTCTCGTCGCGCTCCGGGATCAGGTCCGGCATTTCGGCCAGCGAAGGCAGCGTCCACTCGCCCCAGCAACGCACCTTGCACGGCGGGTACATCTCCGCGTGCGCCACCGGCAGCGGCACGCGCTCCAGTCGGGCCGGGTCGTCATCGAAGTGAACCACCTCCCAGCCGCTGCGGTCGTTCGGATCGTTGCCCAGCGGCGGCGGATCGCGCAGCGTGTCATAGAAGAAGCACAGCCACCCGGACAGCGGCAACCGCTCCTCGGTATCGAACTCCGCCACGTCGGCCAGGCGGATCTGCGCAATCAGCGCCAGCGGCATCCCATCGCAGCGCGGCCAGCGGAAATCCGGCGGCACATCCGGCGCCGCCGTCATACGCGACGCGCCCGTCGGCAACGCTGCCTCGGTATCGACCGGCCAGGGCGACAGGCGAATCGAGCGCCGCAGCTGCGGCACGAGTTCGTCGTCCCGCCGCGCGCACACCGACCCGCGGATCACGGCCTGCGCGGTGTCCTTGTCGATCTGATTGGGCGGCGCGGGGGCCGGTGCGCGTGCCGGCCGTCCCTCCGACTCCCCGTCGGCCGGTGCGGCGACCACCGGCATCGGGCCGGCATCCACTTCCTGCCAGATCCGTGTCCAGATCGAGCGGCTGGTGCGCTTCATCTCGATCGAACCGGCGTTGCCGGCAACCACCAGGCCGACATAGAGGCCCAGGCACACCGCCCAGCAGATGATGTTGCGTGCATTCATGAATGCTCCCTCGGGTCGCGCGGCCCGTGCGCCGGCGATCGCCTAGCCCCAGTCCCACGCGAAGCGGTGCTTGAAGCAGGCGTAGTAGTAGCCGATCGCCCGCATCGCGATGACGTCGAAGTACAGGTTGATCCCGACCAGCAGCACCGGCAGCAGGAACAGCCCGGCCCAGTCCTCTTCGACCGACGCGTCTTCACCCACGCTCGCCCCGACGATGCCGTACAGCAGCACGCGCAGCCCGAAGGTGAAACACACCGCCAACACCGTCAGCAGGTACGCCGGGAAGGACTTGAAGATCGTCTCGAGGATCAGATCGAGGCGGAACATGGTGAACATCCCGCCGCCGCACGCCACCACCAGCACCAGCATCGGCCAGATGAACAGCCCGGCCAGTGCCAGCAGGATCAGCACGACAATGGCCAGCGCCGGCGGCACCGGGCTGGCGTAGGCGCCTTCGCCGAAATACGTGTCGGCGGCGACGGCTGCCACGCGGTAGTACAGGATCACGAGGTACAGCACGACGGGGGCGTATGCCGCGACCTTGGTCGCCAGCATGTGAAAGAACGGGATGATCACGCCGTCGACCAAGCCGTCTTCGGCCCCCATGCCCGGCAGGCTGTCCTCCTCCCCGGCCGCCCACTGCACCACCTTGAGCTGAAACGCCATGTACCAGCCGGCAATGATGAACGAGACGATCGCGAACGCGCCGACCACCATGAAGCCCAGCAGCGGCGCCAGGGCCATCGTCGTCTTCATGATCTCGCCGATCGCCAGCGCAATCCAAACACCCAACAGCGTGAGCAGGTTCATCGGTTTGAACAACGTGCCGAAGCTGCTGCCCACCAGCGTTAGGTAACGCCCATACGCCACCACCCCCGGCCCCCTGGCCGTGGCGGCAGCGGCAACCGGCGGCGCCGGACCGGCGGCGAAAGCGGCGGGCGCCGCGCCCGCAGCCACGTCCGCGCCTTCGGCGAGGGGTTGCGCCGGCGCAATGGCCTCGCCGCCGGCGAGCGCTTCGAAGCTGTCGGCCCAGTCGTCGAGCGATGAGGCGGCCACGGCGGCGGCCGGCTGGGGTGGCGGACGCTTGAGCCGGGCAGACTTGCTCGGCGGCGGACGGTCGGCCGCGGCCTGCGCCGCCGGAATGCGGAAACCCTGGCCGCATTTCTTGCAGGTCGTACGCTTGCCGGCGGCGGTCGCCGGGACCTTGTACCGGGCATCACAGTGCGGACACGGAACAACTGGCATCGGACTACCCCGTTTCCTGAGAACACCCGCCCGAGCGGGCCATCCCTGTGCGTTTATTAGGTTTCCAATCGGGCGCCGAAGTCAAGTACGATTCTCACACGAAAGTGCAGCGTGCGGCTCGCGTGTGCCCCAAGGCCGTGCGTGCCGGAAAGCCGCGTCGCAGCGCCGCGCCGCTCAGCGCCACGTTGTCGGCAGCGTCGGCGGCGTGAAGGGGTTCACGGTGCCGCGGAAACCGTAGAGCAACTCGAAGTCATTGATGACCAGCGTGCGTGAGACAGACGGTGCCGCGTGGCCATCAAAATACAGCGTATTCGTCCAGCCGTCGGCCTTGGCCTGGCGGATGCGCGCGGCTTCGGCGTTGCGCCGGTCGCTGCTTTCGAACAGGTAGCGCTGCGCAGCGCGCGGGCCGTGCGGCGCGAAGTACGGCAGCGCTTCGCCGCTCCACGCGTACTGGTACGGCCCCTCCTGCTGCCACTCGGGAAAGCCGGGGTTCGGCCGCGCCCGATACCACGCGTCGGCGATCATCCACTCTCGGTCGGGGTTGGGGATCTCGCCGTAGCGCCGCGGGCCGATGTCGGGGTCGATCGGATTCGGGTACGATGGAGAGTAGCCGAAGTAGTACATGGGATCGGTGACCCGCGGGTTGCCGCTCGGGCCCCCTGGACCACCGATCATCCCGACGTTGTTCAATGCGTAGTGCGCGTTAGCGGTGCGTCGATTGGTCAACTTGTAGAACCGCTCGAAGTGCTCGTCCGGGACCAGCCCGCCCATCACCGGGCAGCGGATGAGCCGCGGCCCGCAGGCGTCCGGCACGACATCCTCAAGCAAGGTCGGCAGCATCCGCCGCGCTTGGTACTCGTCATGAATCGGGCCATATTCCGAAGTCAGCGGGTACGCGACCAGCGGGTATAGCCCGCCTGGCAGCGTCCCGTCATGCGCCGTCGCATACAGCCGAACCGCAACGCCCAGCGCCCGCAGGTTGGACAGGCACACCTCGTCCCGGCTGCGCCGCCCCGCCGCCCGCAACGCCGGCGTTACCAGCGTCAGCAGGATCAGCAGCACCGCGGCGACCAGGATCACCTCGACCAGCGTGATGCCGTTTCGTTTGGTACGCATGAGATACTCCAGAACCAGTTCGGCGGGCCAAGCCCACCCTACCCGGCCAACGAGCCGCCGGCCGCTACCCTGTGCCGCGCGGACAAAGCAGAGCGACGCCCCGCCACCGTCACGGCCCGGTCATGGCGTCCGCGACGAGCGACCAGTCCACACTGTCGACGTCGCCGTCGACGTCAAAATCGAACGAATCACATACCGGGCCGAGCACGGTCGCGCCCCAACCAGTGAAGCATGCCTGCGCCGCCGCCAGATCAGCGAGATCCACGTCGAGGTCACCATCGAGGTCGGCCGGCAAGCCGCTGCCCGGCACGATCCCGAAGACGTCGCCACGCACGGTCAGCGCTGGGCCGTCGTCCCGCGCCCAGAGCCAGACGCCGCCGGGGTTGTTGTCCGGCGGCGGCCAGGTCAGCGTCGGCGCGATCGGCCACGTGAACTGGCCCGCGGCTGCAGGCACGACGGCGTGGCCGGAATGGAACCAGCCGTCGTTGGGCAGGTAGATGTCAATGTTGCCCGTCAGGCCGGTGCTGTCCCAGGTGATGGTGTACGGCTCGCCCGCCTCCCAGACCTCGCCGCCGGCGGGGCTGGTCAGCGTGAGCGTCGGCGTTACCGAGCCGACAAGCGCGAAGGTCGCGCTGCGGCCCTCGACCGCACAGTCTGCCAGGTAGATTGAGACCGCGTAGCTGCTGTCATCGCCAACCGCCGCCGGCACGCCCCAGGTAAAGCTGCCAGCGGCGATCGGGGCCGTGCCCATGTCCAGGTAGCAGGCATCGTCGCGGTACAAGGCGATCGCGACCTCGCCGTTGACCGGCAGGCCATTAGGGTCGTCCCAGGTCACGGTCAGCGGGCTGCCGGCCGTCCAGACCTCCCCCGGCACCGGGCTGGTAACGTTGATCGTCGGCATGGTGGTGCCGTCAATCGCGAACGGCTCGTCACTCATGTCGGCCACGCCAAGACCCTCGGTCCAGCGCAGCTCGACCTGGTACTCGTCGCTGGCCGCGCGACAGGGCAGGATCGGCCAGTCGAAGCTGCAGGCGGCCATAGGCGCCAGCCCGAGGAAGTCGTAGCGGTGGTCGCCGTCGAACAGCCAGATTTCGACGTCACCCTGTGGATTGTCCGCCTCCCAGGTGATGGTCGGGGTGGTGTCGGCGGCCAGCACTTCGCCACCGTTGGGCGCGAGGAGCGTGATGCTGGGCGTGGGTGGCGCACCGGTGATCGTGAATCGCTCGGTCTGGTGGGTGAGCAGCGGGCCGCAGCAGTCGACCCAGCGCATCAGCACGGTGTAGTGGTCGCCATCCGCGACGTACGGCGGGACGTGCCAGTCGAGCGTACCGTCGGCCAGCGGTGTGTGGCCGATGAACGCCTCGCAGTGCGAACCGTCGTACAGCCAGAACTCGGCGCAGCCGTGCGGGTTGGTGACGTCCCAGGTGATCGTCGCGATGCTGCCGGCGGCCCAGACGTCTTCGAATGCCGGCGCGGTCAGTTCAAACGTCGGCCGCGGCGTCGACCCGACGATGGAGAACGGCGCATCGCTGAAGTCGGCCAGTAGCGGATTGCAGTCCCAGCAGGCGACCATCACGGTGTAGTCGGCGCCGTCACCGACGAACTCGCAGATGGCCCACTCGTACACGAGTTCCTGGTTGTGTGGATAACTGTTGAAGGGACCGCTCGCACCGATATACGCCGCCGCTTCACTACCACGCATGAGCCAGGCGTGGAAGGGGCCCGTGTTGAGAGGAACGTAGCTGCACTCGGCGATGACTGCATACGACTCGTTCGCCGTCCACACCTCGCCGCCGTTGGGCGTGATGACGGCCAGCGTGGCGCGCGGGTTCGCGGTCGGCTCAGCGACCGGCGCGGCGCGGGCCAGGCTGCAGGTGACGAATACCCCCATCAACGTGGCTACTTTGATCAAGGGGAGAACAGAACACCGTCGCGAGGCATGCGGCGAACGCATGTCGGTCCCTCCGACATCCCCCGGTAATTCTCGGCGGTCGCGGTGATGAGGCCTCCGTACCGCGAGTCACCACCCAACCGTGGGCAGTATAACACGGTTCTGGATGCCGAGTAGGGGAAACAGCGCGAATTCTCCTTGTGCTCGGCGTTGCGACAAGACCGGGAAGGTACACAGAGAAGCGTTTCAGTCGCCGTAGCGTGGCGCCAGCGTGGCCAGGTCATGCATGTCCAGATCGTCGTCAACATCAAAGTCAAACGCCGCCAGACAATTGCTCGGCGTGGTGGGCGCTGCAGGCGCCGGCCACGCGCCGGGGCCAGCCATGCAATCCGCAAACCCTGTTACATCAACAAGATCCACGTCGTCGTCCGCGTCAAACCATCCTGCCGCGTCGGCCAGTCGCACCTCGAGATCGTCGAACGCCACACCCGTCAGCCCCGTGCCGACGTTGCCCGACTTGAGCACCAGGCACGCGCGGTCCGCCGCTGCACGAAATCCGCCAACATTCACCACATCGGCCGTCTGGGACATCACGCCCCACCAGCCGGCGGGTGTCGCCCATGTATCATTCTTGAACACCAACACGTCATCGGGCTGCGCGCTTTCCGACTCGTCGACGCCGTTCTGCGGCAGCCGCGTGCTATTGACGATGAGCACCTCGCCCCACTGCGTATTGGGGATGGTCGGCTCGCTGGCCCAGTAGCCGTCGATGACGATGCGGTTGCCCGCGCCGCCCGTGGCAAACGCGTTGTACACGCCGCCGTTGTAGTCCGAGCCGCGCACGTGCAGGTAGTTCTGGCTCGCGACCGCACTGAAATCGCCCGCGTCGTCCCGCTCGATCCACGTCGTCCAGTGATCGAGCCCTGCCGAAAACGTACCATTGCTCAGCAGCACATCACCCGGCCCCGGTGGCGGGGTGACCGTAACCAGGTCGGTCCGGGTCTCGGTATCGGTGCCGGCGGCGCTGCTGACGGTGAGTGACACGGTGTACGTGCCGGCGTCTTGATAGGTGTGGGCCGGATCCTGCTGGTCACTGGTGCCGCCGTCGCCGAAGGTCCACGACCACGTGTCCAGCGGCCCGCCGGTGGAGCGATCCTCGAACTGCACCGCCAGCGGCAGCGGGCCCGTGGTCGGCATCGCAACGAAGTCGGCATTGGGCGGCTGTGGCGGGCTGGCCGGCCAGGTATAGCCTGCGGCCATGGCCGCGTCCCAGTCGGCAAGCATCTGCCCCTTGTACGGGTTGTCGCCGTCGATGTTCCACCCATCGCACCACGAACACCAGCGGTACATATTGAGACAACGGTAGATCGGCTTGCCGGTGGCCGCGGCTTCCTGGTTGTAGCGGTTGATCTCGGCGTGGACTTCCTGCATCCAGCCGGGCTCGTAGTGCGCCGGGGGGTTCTCCGGAAAACCACCCTTCCAGTAGTAGATCCCATTGCATTCGGTGATGTACAGGGGGAGGTGGTAGAGGCTCTGCGGAATGCCGTAGTCCACCCAATCCTTGTAGACATAGAAGCTGAAATACAGAAGCTGGCCGTTGGCGCTGACACGGGCCGTGCTGTGGATGTCCTCATAGCGATAGCCGCGCGAGTTGACGTGCAGTGCGATGCCGTCGATGCCGCCGGTGGCCTCGATCGCGGTCAGCATCTGGTTGAGGTACTGCACCCAGTTCAGCGGCTGGCCGTCGTGCGGATAGCCGCAGGCCGAACCCGGGCCGTACGGCCCACCGAACGGCGCCAGCGCCTGGCTGATGACCATGTGGTCGGGGCGGACGGCCTTGATCGCGTCGTAGCACAGGCGGAAGCAGGTGGCGTAGTCCTGGGGCGAGACGTATTCCTTGTGGCCGTTGCGCGGCGGCCACTCGACGCCGAGGTTGGTCTCGTTGCCGATGAGCCAGATGCTGCAACCGGGGGAGTTCTGCGCGAAATTGGCGCAGCGCTGCGCGAAATCGCTGTAGTACTCGGGCAGCGGAATCGTGCCCTGCTCGCAATAGCCGTTGTTGAGGCGGCAGATCACCGTGTGACCGCCATCGGCGAACGCGCTGAAGTCGACACCCGCGTAGTCGTTCGGGTTGTGGCCGATGGCGACGGTGGCGGTGATGTAGCACTGTCGCCCGGCGCTGGTGACGTGGTTGAGAAACTCCCCAGGATAGGGGTCATGGTCATGGATGCCGTAGAGATACGGGCACTCCTGGGTCCACGCGGTCGCGGGCAGCAGCGTCAGGAGCAGGGTGGCGGTGACAAGGCGCGCAGGGATGGACAGCATGGTGATCGTTCCTCGATGTTCGGCAATCCGGCGGCGTGGCGCCCGTCCCGCGGGGGGCGGGCGCCACGCGTCATTCCTTTGCAGGCGCGGGCGTCAATTGCCGGTAAAGCGCTGCTGGAACCTGGCCACATCCGCCATGTCGACATCCCCATCCTGCGCGGGGAAGTCCAGCCGGTCGCACGCGGGAGCGGCCATCTGGCCCGGCCCGGTCATACAGGCACCGAGCAGGCCGGCATCGTCAATGTCCAGGTCGCGATCATCATCGGCATCGCCGTAGTAGAAGCCGAAGACGTCGATTTCCTTGATGATCGGCGCCTCGAACGCCTTGCGATAGCCGTCGACATCCTGCGGATCGGTGTCCGGGCACTGCGTCTGGAAGCCGGCGTCCTCGTTGAAGTTGCCCTGCCACGGATCCTGGAAGCGGCCGGCGGTGTTCGACACGCAGTAGAACACGAAGCGCACATTCGTGATGTCCTCGACGAGGTTGGTCACGCCGTCGTAGAGGTGCGTGAACGTCGCGCGGTTGTCCTCGTCGTTGATCTCGCCGAACTCACCGCTGGTGACGCTCGTGGCGAGCGCCTCGTAGGACGCACCGCCATCGGCCGAGATCCAGACGTCATAAGTCTGGAAGATGCGGCCGTTGCCCGGCGCACCGGGATCTTCGTTCGCCGCGAAGACAACGATGTCCTCCAGGCTCGCGGGCGGGTCGAAGTCGTAGTTCACGACCAGCGCCGCGCGGTAATAGTCCGCCAGGACGGCCTCGACGGTCGAGCCGGGAACGCCGTCGGTCAGGTCTGCCAGGCCACCGCCCGCCGGGAGCGGCGTCGCCGGGTGGAAGCCCGGGCTCACTTCGGTGTAGGCCATGGAAATGCAGGGGTCATTCTGCGAGGTCATGTTCCACGACTCCACGCCGTTCACGAGGTCGACATCGCCGGTCTCGTGCAGGCCGATGCGGCCGTTGATGAAATCGTCGGCCGCAATGCTGCGGCTCAGCGTCGCCAGGGTCGGCGCGAACTCGTACTCGCTGACCAGCGACGTGAGGGCCACGGTGGCTTCGGTGGGCTCGCTGACCGCGCCGTTGACGGTCTGCATCGCGGTCACGCTGTCGCCCGGCTGCAGCGTCACCGACAGCGGCACCATCATCATCGCCGGGCCGCCGGTCTCGTTGCCGGCGAGCGAACCGTTGACGTACACGTGCACCTCACTCGCCGTGGCGAACGGCGCGGCGGCCAGGCCGCCGAGCTTGACGCTCGCCTGCCCCGGCAGCAGCAGCTCGGTGAACTGCGGCGGCGGCGGAGCGGCTGTCACCCCGCGCGGATAGGCGTAGTCGCTTTCACCCAGCGTCGGCAGGGTCTGCGTCGCGGAAACCGAGTCACCGGGGGCCAGCGTCAGCCCATCGAAATCGGTGAACGCATTGCCGGCGTTGGCCGCGGTCGCCACGAGATCGCCGTTGACGAAGAGTGCGATCGATGTCGCGCTGCTCTCGTGGGTCACGCGTACGGCGCTCTGCTCGAGCGGCCCATCCACGATCGGACAACTGACCGCCGGCAGCGGCGCCGCCGGGTTGGTCGGCTGCGCGCGACACAGGACACGGACACGAATCGTCGCTGCGCCGTCGTCAATCGGTTCGGCAGTGCCGCAGCCGCTGACGCGCTGCAGCGCGCTGGTCGATTCGAGGTCGGCCCCGTCATAGGTCCAGCCGAGGCGATGCGCATTGCAGCCATCGAAGGACGCGGCGTCACTGAGCGACGACGACGACAGGGCATCCGGGCTCTGGCCGCGGCTCGCCGGCAGACGATTCACACCGTCTTCCATGTCAAGCACGACGCCCATCGGCAGGCCGTCACCGTCGAGCAACTCGACGCGATCCACGAAGACCTCCCAGGGCACGTTCGGATCGGCCGCGACGCGCGTCAGCCACAGCGAGTCCATCGTGTAGAAACCCACCGGCGATTCCGCCAGGGCGCCGTTGCCACCCAGGCTGCCGATCACCAGGCTGTCGTCATCCAGTGGTATGTCGACCGTCTGCCAGGCGGCGTCGTTCGCAAAGACGGCCTGGCCTTCGGGCGACCACTTGCCGCTGACCGTCTGCACATCCGTGACGCCGACCCATTCCCAGCCCGGGTCAGCATACGAGCAACTGCCCGAGCCGCTCTCGTCGAGCAGGATCGAGAAGGTATACAACGGCGGATCGGGCAGCACCGTGACGGGCGCGGACGGCTCGCTGACGATACCGTTCTGGCCGTTGCGCTGGGTCGCGATGAACACCTCGCCTGCGGCCGCGGGGGCAATGTTGAACACGACCGTGTCGCTGCCGGCCGGATTCAGCGCCACGTTCGGATCGTTCAGGCTGCCCGTGCCGCGATACAGCCGGACCTCGTCGGCCACCGCCATGATGCCGGTCACGGTCACCATCGTTTCGCCCGCGATGATCGGCCAGCGCACGGTCGGCGGCAGGACCGGATCGGGTTCGGGCGCACTGAACTGCATCTCGTCAATCGTGACGTCGATCAGCGTGGCGCCGTCGGCCTGGCTGGTGAAGGCGATGTGCTCGAGCGTGCCGCGCGCGTTGGGATCCAGTTCGCCGTCGCCGGTGAACGGGGTGATGCCGGCGAGCGTCCAGTTGCCCGGCACGTTCGGGTCGCCGATCGCGACGTCGCCGGTGGCCAGGTCGAACGTCACGTCGTAGGCTTCGTTGTCGGGTGGCAGGGTGACCGCGGGGATAGGCCGCTCGGCGTTGTTCCAGCCGATGTAGTAGCCGAAGCGTACCTCGTCGTCGCCGGCCGGCGCGGTGTCGAGCACACCGTTGGGGCCGGGCAGCACGACAGCCACGCGCAGGTCAGGGCTGTTCGGATCGGTGTTCAGGTCATAGCCCACCGGATACACCTGTTCGTCGTCGCCGGACGCGGCCGTGTCGACCAGGCCGTCCTCGCCGGCAATGATCGCGTTGGGCGTCTCGTCGACGCCGACCCACTCGATCGTGCCGCTGGTGCCGCCGTCCTCGAGTTGGGCGACTTCGGTGCCCGTCTCGCGGATACCGAGGCAGATGCCGATCTCGCCGAAGAAGAGCTGGCTGCGGTTGTACAGCTTGAACTTGACCATGCCGCCTTGGTGCAGCGCCGGGTTCGGCCGTTCGGTCCCTTCGAACGTCGTCAGCCGCAGCCAGGCATCCGGGTCGTTCGGATCGGCCCAGTTGAAGAAGACCTTCAGGCCGGCGTCGCCAGCGGACTGGTCGCCGGACGCGCGATAGGCGGCGTTGAACGAGAACGGCGGCAGGTTCGGGTCCGACTCGTTGGCGACGATGAACTCGTTGGTCGTACCCGAGAACTGCGGGTGCCGGAACATCTCCTGCGATGTCGCGGGTTCGTTGATCGGCGGGCCGTCAAAGCCCACGAGTTCGGACAGGTACGGCGGTTGCGCGGTCGTGGCAGATACAAAGGCGGCGCACAGGCAGCAGGCGAACCAGTAGCAATGGGAGTTCATGGCTTCCGACCTCCAGGGGATTTTGGACAAGCACCCCGTCGTCGTCGCGGTCGTTGCCGCTACGGACGAGGACACTGCGTACCACACTTCGAAACGAGCGCATTTTAAGGGATTTCGCGGCGATGCCCAGCACCGCATCGGACCGTCGGCGAAACCGCCCGGGCATGCGCATTTCGCCCCCCGCGCATGCGGCCACGGTTCCGCTACGCCCCGGCGGCGGCGCCACCGGCTTGGCTCGCCGCGGCCATCTTTACACAAACATCTTCCAGGAAGAGACTTGCGCCTTATTGATCCGGCCAGATCGTTCAAGGGGGGGCCGTGGCGTGGTGAGCGGTTCGGGCGCTGCGTTCCGGTAATTCGCGTAATCCTTACGCGCATCGGGCGCGCGAAATCGTTACAATATGATTCGGTGATGCGTACGCCTGTGCACGTCGCGTGCGCGCGGGATCGAAGTGGAGCCTCGTGGGAAGAATCAAGCATCCTGAACACCCCCTTGCAACGCGTACAACTTTACTGTCCCCGGCGGTCTGCCACCGCTAACGAGTCAGGACACTGGACTTTGGAGGAGAAACTCAGATGACCCGGACGCGTAGTTTGATTATGGTCGGCCTCGTAGCCGTGCTCGCGGTACCGGCGGCATTCGCCCTGCCGCCCTACCTGTCAGAGGTCGTGGGCTTCAATGGCCCGCCCATCAACGACCCCGCCGACTCGACAGAGATGTTCCAGCACCCGCAGTTCTCGGGTACGACCAACGAGTTCATCGTTGCCAACGAGTCGGATCCGAACCTGCCGGCGTTCTCGTTCAACGCCGCCTATCGGGCCTCCGGCGACCAGACCGAGGGGGACGCGGGCCTCAAGACGTTCTTCAATTGGACGGACGCCAATGACCCCGACGCCTGGCTGCGCCTGACCACCTTCAACGGCCCCGAGCGCCCCAACCCGGCGCTGCACCAGGGCGGCATGGTCAAGTTCAAGCTGTACAACCGCAGCCAGCTCTTCTTCGGCGAGATCGGCATCTGCCTCGGTATCCGCGAGACGGCCACCGAAGTCGCCCAGCTCGAGGACGGCGGCACCAGCGGCACGATCGAGTGGGTCGGTGTCGACGAGACCATCAACGCCATCATCGCCGGGCCCAATGGCATCGTGAACAGTATCGCCCTGGGCGATGACGAGCAGGTCTATCCGCTGAACTACAACCTCAACAACGACCCGGACGAGCCCAATCTCAAGAGCGCCGTCATCCTGCCCGGCCCCAACGGCACCATCGACAGCGTGCTCTTCGGCGACGACGAGTTCCGTTACGGCTACTACATCGCGTGGAACAACGCCGAGCGGCCCATCCCCGCGGTCACCCTGCCACCCGACAACGAAGCCTATGACGTGACGTTCGATCTGGCCACCGGCGACGTCGCGATCGGCGACCCGAACGTGCCGGGCAACTGGACGCTCGCCGGCATCACCCCGTTCACCGGCGACGGCGAACTGGATCCCAACGCGCGCGGCACGCTCGAGCACATCGCCTTCACCAGCCAGGCCGACGGCGCCACGCTGATCGACGTCACGATTGACGAACTGGTCTTCGCCTCGCCGGTGCCCGACCCCACGCCGCCGCCGTCGATCCAGGCCCCGGTCGCGGTCGATGATTTGTCGGTCCTTGTGGATTGCATTGAAGAGGCGACCGAGGCCGAGCTGTTCATCAACGACATTTCGGCCGGCACCGAGACGCCCGTGAACGGCGTGGCGACCTTCAACGTCGCGCTGAGCGTGGGGGACATCCTGACCGCCACGCAGACGGCCAACGAGTTGACCAGCCCGCCGTCGTCGCCGGTCGTCGTATATGAAGCCGGCACGGCGCTGGACGACAGCTTCGACTTCTACCAGACCCAGGAAGACCTGGAGGGCGTCTGGTCGCAGACCGACCCGTCGTTCGACCGTCAGGTGTACCTGGCCCAGGGCAGCGCCGCGTCGTGCGAGAGCTACGTGTCGGAGGTCGTTCCCTCCGGCGATGCCGTGTCGCGGCTGTACTACGACCTCGGCAGCGTCAATGGCTCCGATGCCGAGCCGCTGGTCGTGACCTACCACTTCAAGCACGACACCAACAACGCCAACGGCCGCGTCCGCTTCGAGCTGACCTCGGCCCTGACCCGCGATTTCGGCGCGGTGGGCTTCGCGTTCACGAATGGTGTCGCGACCGAGGGCTACGGCACGCAGTACACCACGATGACCAACTCGCCCACGCCGATCATCGAAGGCTACGAGAGCGACTACTTCAATTACGATTACGCCCTGACGGGCATCGATCGTGTGGCTGGCGTCTGGCACAAGATGCAGATCGAGGTGTTGTCCGACGTCGTCAACTTCTACATCGACAACCAGCTGGCCAACCCGGTCGATCCGAACGACGGCACCCCCATCTGGCCCGACGGTGTGCCGCGTGTCGATCTCGAGCCGTACCGCTACATCGTCATCGGTGTCGGCTACTCGACCAACGGCACCGGCGCCATGTATGACAACGTCAAGGTCACTGTCGGCGGCAACCCGACCATCCCGACGCCGGTGAGCGTCACGTCGCCGTCGGTCGAAGGCCCGCTGTATCCGATGGGCACCGAAGTCACCGTGACCAACATCGATCCCAACGCGGTCGACGTCGCCGTCTACGCGGACTGGACGTTGGTCGCCAATGTGGATCCGGCCGGGCAGGACACCGTCACGCTCACCGTGCCGGGCCTGACCTACCTCGATCCGGTGCACGCCACCCAGACGCTCGGCGCGACCGAGAGCTGCTTCTCGGCCCCCGTGACGGTGGACGTCCCGGCGCCGACGGTGTTCCCGGTCCTGGCGCCCGGGCAGGAGGTCGTGCAGGTCGTCAATATCGAGGAAGGCCTGGCCGACAAGGTCACCGTCTACCGTTACCTCGCGGCCGACGACATCCAGTTCCTCGGCGATCTCAACAACCCCGCCCTGGATCCGGCCGACGTCGAAGTCCCGCCGCTGGTCGAGGGCGAGTTCGTCGTGGCGACGCAGACCATCGGCGGCATCGAGAGCCCGATCTCCGAGCCGGTCGAGGTGCGCGAGCCCGGCATCCTCACGCAGTGGATTGAAACCACCCCGCTGCCGTGGGGCACGACCGGCCACCGCCTGGTCTACTCGGACGGCTACATTTACTGCATCGGCGGTCGTACCAACGAGAGCGACGCGTCGACCTACGCCGTCGACAACGTCTACTACACCGAGGTGCAGCCCGACGGCAGCATCGGCCCGTGGATCGAGACCACCCCATTGCCGGTCGACATCGAGGATCCGGGCGATCCGGAAGATGACATCCCCGGTGCGCGTGCGGCGCATGGTGCCGCGGCCTACGAGGGTCGCATCTACGTCTGGGGTGGCTGGACCGAGTTCTATCCGACGCGCAACGAGTGCTTCTACGCTGACCAGCAGCCCGACGGCTCGCTCGGGGCGTGGACGATCTCGGACGTCACGATTCCGAATGACCCGGCGCTGCCGGCCGACCCGCTGGGCCGCCGGATGGACTCGTTCGGCAACGGCATGCTGCGTCATGACAACCACCTGTACATCCTCAACGGCGAGCAGAACGACGGCTCGCAGCCGGATGTCGTCCTGGTGAGCACCATCCAGCCGGACGGCGACTTCGGGCCGTGGATCGAGACCACCAACACGCCGCTGGGCACCAACGAGCCGGGCTCGTGGTTCCATGGCACGGGTGTGATGTACGGCACGACGAATGACTACTTCTATCGCATCGCGGCCAACTTCGGTGCGACCTACTCGGGCGACAGCATCAAGGCGCCGATCAACCCGGACGGCACGGTGGGTGAGTGGACGCAGTGCGCGGCCATCCTGCCGCAGGGTCGCTACGAATTCGCCAACGCGATCGTCGATAACAAGTGGGTCTTTGCCGTCGACGGCCTGTTCGGCAGCACGACGTACAACTCGACGTACTATGCGGCCATCAACCCCGACAACGGCGAGTTCAGTGAATGGGTCCAGACCATCGACTACCCGCTCAGCCTGTCGCGTAACGCGGCCATCAGCTACAAGGCCGGCGACAAGTACTACATCCTGGTGGTCAGCGGTGGTCCGTATCCGCGTACCGGCATCCGCGACGAGCGCTGCTTCTACGCCGCCGTCGGCCGCTACCACGACCTGGCCAGCTTCGCCGAGTTCCAGACCTTCTACGAGGTCACGACGGAACCCTCGGCCGATGCCCAGCGCGTCGTCGACATGAACAACGACCAAACGCTGGACTTCGACGACATCTATGAGCTCGAGGAATACCTCATCGGGCCCGAGGAATAGTCGTCACTTACAGATAGCTCGCATCTGATCCGCCGCACGGTGAGGCCAACGCCTTGCCGTGCGGCGTTCTTTCTGCGCCACCAGACCTCCTGCCGTCATTTCCGCGCCTGCTGCAACTCGGACGCACCGCGAATCCATCCCCTTATCGGGCCTACACCCCCGCTTGCCGCGGCCCGATCCGCGACCGCCGGCCCCCACCCTTGACCCTGCCCGCATCCCCCTCCCTATCGTTGGATGTCGCGGCCCCCCATGCGAGGGTGCAACGTCCGCAACGCGCGACACGAACCGCTCGGAGGAGGCGGAAGGAAGCATGTACGCAACCACACCGACAACGCGCGCCTGGAGCGCATACGAACTGTGGCGTACCGCCCTCTGGCACGCCGCCTTCGACCACGCCCACCGCTGCGTCGAACAGGTCGATCACTGGACCCGCAGCAATCGTTGTGACGACCCCGATCACGACGGCGTCCCCGATCTGGTCGACAACTGCCCGCGCACCTACAACCCGGCGCAAACCGACCGCGACAACGATGGCGCCGGCGACGCGTGCGACAGCCACACGTCGCCACGTCCTGACAGCACCGACGAGAGCTGGCCCGCCGCGCGGCCACGCACCTTCGGCCATCGCCTGTACAGCGCCGATGGTTCGGTTTCGACACTGGAAACACTGGTGGTCGGCGTGTACGTCGACGCCTACGCCTGAACTGCGGCTGACGGTTACTTCGGGGCGGGGGCTGCCGCCGGGCCCAGGCTCATGCGGGCGTAGCGGCGAAACGCCTCGAGCAGCCGCCGGTGGCGGCGTTTGTGCGCCCCGAACCCGAGCTCGTCCATCTCGCGTTCGGCCAGGTCCGGGTCGAGCCCGTCGACATGCACGCGATAGAGCGCGCAGAACAGCAGCGTGCGCTGCTGCCCCAGGCGGCAGTGCACCAGCACCGGCCGCCGCGCCGGGTCCCGACACAGGTCGAGAAACTGCGCCACCTGCTGCTCGTTGGGCGGGTTCTTGTGATTGCAGGGAATGGTGACAAACAGCACCCCGTGCTGGTCGCACATGGCGCGCTCCGCCTGCTCCCAGCTGTCGGGATCGTCCGCGTCGCGCGAGCCGCGCAGGCTCACGACACTGCGCAACGAAAGCCGATTGATCAGGTCTTCGAGCTCCGCAGGCGTCGGCTGGCCGCAGCGATACAACACGCCATCGGCCACGACGCCAAAATGGCGCAGCCCGTCGTACGGCTGTCGAAACCAACGCCGGATGAATCGCGGGACATTCACCGCCGCTCTGCCCTCGTGAAGTTGCTGCGCCACGCCCGGCCGAACTGGCGAGCCGGCGTTTCAGTGGCCGGAGACGATCTCGAAGGCGACCCGGTTCTCCGCCACTTTTTGCCCGAGTTTATCAACCAGCGTGACTTTCGCCACGTACTGGCCCGGGGAAAGTGACGCCGGCAGGCGAACCAGCCGGGGGATGAAGCAGTCGTGCCGGCGGTTGCGGCAGCGGTCGGTGATGTCCTCGTCAATCAGTTCCAGTACGCGCTCCCCGGTGCGGTCGAGCACCGTCGTCGTCATGTCGAACACGGTGTAGTAATACCCGTCGTCCCGGTGTTCGCTGACAAAATCGCGCACCTCGCAGTACAGGACGAATTCGCTCGCGGTGCCGGCGGGAAACCGCGGCGGGTCGACCAGATCGTATTGGCCGAAGTGATAGACCGCGCTGCAGATCTTGAGCGTCGGCACGCTCAAATCCGCCACCCGTCGCAGGGCCTGCTGCAACGCTTCGATCTCGCGGGCCGCGGTCGTGGCGGCGGCGGCCTCGTCCCCGGCGAGATTGCCCTCGCGGATCGCGATCAGCGATTCGATAAACCGCGTCGCCAGCGCCTGTTGCGCTTCGGTGACCATCGTCAGCGGCGCGCGGGCCTGCTCGTACTCCCCCGCCACGACCCACACCAATCGCCGATCGAGCTGCTCCCGGAAGGTCGCATCCTCGCCGATGGGCGACTGTTCGAGCAGCTCGGCAAGCGACGTCGGCCCGTTGCGGGCCTCCACCGGCTGGTTGATGCCGGCGGGCTGCGGCGGGTTGAACCGGGTGGCATCGTCGTACTGGGCGCGGACCTCGACGTCGGCCAACTCGGGCGGCGTGTTGGGATCGGGTTCGTCGACCGGGGGTGACGACGGAGATTCTCCGGGATCGGTTTCGGGCTCCGCCGCCTGCGGCGCGGTCGCCGGCGTATTCGGATCCCCCGGAATGATGCGGACGCGGGGTTCAGCCGGCTCGGCGGGCGTGGTCTTTTCATCCGCCACCTGGCGCGCGTCGCTTTCGCCGGTCGGGGCCGTGGAGGTCCGCTCGCGCGCCCGCTGCATCGCCCCGTCCACCTGATCGATGAACTTCATCACCGCCGCCTGGACGTCGGCGTCGCTCGCGTCGCCGTCGGGCCGCTCGATCACCGGGTCCTGCTCGACGACTTGCGGTGGCTCGGTCTGGGGCTTCTCTTCACGCTCCGGGGGGCGTTCCTTGCGGGCGGCAGGCGGATTCGTGGGCTGCATGCAGCCCGCCAACAGCAGGAAAACGCCGATCCACGCCCAGCGAGAGCACGTCCCCATACCAATCTCCATAGCGGGTGCTCAAACGGCTGATCCGGACAGCCGCACGAGCAGCGACTCCATGCCTCTCTCTATCGACCGCTGGCCAAACTTGGCTTGCGAATCGAGGTCGGCAATGGCGGCTAATGCCTGTCGCAGCCGCTTGGGAGGTTGGCGGCGCAGGAGCGTCTCGAGCTCACGCTCGCGCCCCCACATCATCAGCTTCGGCGCAATGGAGCGGATGGGCTGGCCCTCGGCGACCATCTGGTGGGCACTGAGCCAGCGGCGGACGACGAACGCCAGCCCACCTACGGCCCGAAACGCCGCCGCCGGATCGGTCTCCAGCACGTCCTGCCACAACCGCAACGCCTCGGGCAGTCGCCCCAGGGCCGCCGCATCCGCGACGGCGAAGATCTTCTCCTCGCGGCTTTGGCCCACGAGGTCGGCCACGTCGCTGGCGGTGATCGCCGATCGATCATCTACGTACAAGGCAAGCTTCTCGACCTCCCCCGCCAGCATGCCCGCATCCTGGCCGACCAGGTCGACCAGCCGGCCGGCGGCGTCCGGCTCGATGCGCTTGCCGTGCTGCCCCGCCTCGGCCACGACGAACTCGACCAGTGCCCGGCCATAGAGCTTCTTGCATTCATGGACCGCCCCGCCAGCAGCGATGGCGGACTTGTACAGGCGGGTGGTCTTGGGGAAGCTGCGGCACTCGAGCACCAGCACGCCGGTGGCCGCGGGCGATTCAAGGTACTTCTCCAGCTGGTCGCGATGCGCCGAGATGAAACCGTCAGCCGATCGAACCACCACGACCCGCCGATCGGCCAGGAACGGCAAGGTGCGCAGGTCCTCGAGCACGCGGCTGACGGTCGGGCCCCCGTGCTCTTCCTTCTCTTCACCGTCGAAGTTGCTCAGGGCGAGCGCGCGGTCGACCTCCGGCGGGAGGAGCTGGTCGAGTATCTGGTGGAGCGTGGTCTCTTTCTGGTGCTGTTCGTCGCCGTAGATGACGATGATCGGCGGTGAGGTCTTGCTGGCCATCAATCTCGTCGTGCCTGGGCGTTGCCTGCGGGCGGCGCGTTGCCGAAGTAGTCCAGGCGGCGTTGGGCGCGGGTCCGCATGTCGTCGCTCGGGCCGGCGAGGTCCACCGCGCGTCGCCACGCGTCGAGGGCCTGCTGGCGATTGCCCATGCGGTGCTCGATGTCGCCGTAACGCAGCCACTGCTTGCCGGATTCGGGCAGCAATTGCAGGAGCTGCTGCAGGTGCTGCCGCGCGTCAGCGTAGCGTTTTTCGGTGGCGGCGACCAGCGCCAGTCCCTCGAGGGCCCCGGTGTGCTCCGGGACGACCCGCACCGCGGACTGGAAATGCGCGCGGGCGTCGTCATAGCGGCCCAGACGGTAAAGCGCGCTGCCCAGGTCGACGAGCAGGTCGGTGTCCTGCGGCGAGAGGTTCAGGGCGTCCTGCAGGCGGGCGGCAGCGAGGGAATAGCGGCCCTGCTGCATGAACTGGGCCGCGAGTTGGCGCAGCCGGCTGAGGTCGTCCTGCTCGTCCAGCTCCGGCAGCGGCGTCTGCTCACGCTTGGTCACGGTACGTTTGGTGTGCTGTTCGTCGGCTGCCACCGGGGCGACGGGACGCACGGGCTCGACATCGGCCACCATGATGGTACCGCCACCCGGCGCCGTCTCGGGCTTGGTCATCGCGTCCGGCTCGGCCTGCGCCGCGGGCTGATCGCGCGGGATCCGAATCGCGCGGGTGGCGCTGGTGGCCCGGTTGCCGGCCTGGTCGGTGACCACGATGCGGACTTCGGCGCGGGCAGGCACCTCGGCCGGCGGGTGCCACGTGAGGCCGTGCTCGCTGCGCAGCGCGACGCCGCCGTCGCGCCACGAACCACGGCTGGCACGGTAGAAGATCCGAACACCGGTGTCGGAAAGATTCTCCTCCACGAGCGATGCGTCGAAAAGGCCGACAACGCGGCCGGTGGCGCTCCGCTCGATGGCGATGTCGTGGAGCTGGACCAGGGGGTGGGTGGTGTCGACGACCACGTTGATGGTGGGCGCCTGCCCGGGCGCGGGCGGCGGCGCCGACGTGCCGACGTCATTCCGCAGGACCACGTAGAAGCCGTACGCGCCGTCCTCTGCGGCCCGATAGTGCAGGGCATGCGTGCCGGCCGTGGCGGCCGCGGCGTGCTGCCAGGCGCGGCCGTTGTCAGTGGTGACCCACAGATCGGCACCGGTCACGCTTCCCTTTGCCCGATAACCGACGAGCACGTCCCGCGACGTGACGTACCGCGTCGTGCCGCCCTGCAGGGCGGGCACGAGCGCCAGCACGCCGACGACGGGAATCGACCACCACATCCTGCGCATGGGCACATCTCACGTACGTATCTGCGTTCCCGCCATTCTTATCGGCGCGGGCGGGCGGGCGGATCACTGGGCCCTGCTCGGTTGCGCGTCCGGTGCGCGGCCAAGTCGCACCCGGCCCGCAAATGCGGTACGCTTCGCACCTTGGTCGACGGCGCGCGGACCAAGGTGGCGAACGCGTGACCCGATAGAGAGGTGTGTGGCCGCCAACCGCCGCCGTCTCGTACGCCCGGAGAGCAGATGATTCAGATCGAGGGACTGACGAAGGTCTTTCCGAATCCGGACGGGACGGAGAAGGTCGCGGTCGATCACATCTCGTTTGCGGTTCACCCGGGCGAGATTTATGGGCTGCTCGGCCCCAACGGCGCGGGCAAGACCACCACGCTCCGCATGGTCAGCGGCCTGTTGCGGCCGACCGCGGGGCGGGTCTGGATCGAGGGGAAGGAAGTCACCGCATATCCGGACGTCGTCAAGCGGCACATCGGTTATCTGACTGCCAACACCGGTCTATACGCCCGCCTGACGCCGCGCGAGGTGCTGGAGTATTTCGCGACGTTGTACGACGTTCCGCGGCCGCGGGCGCGGGCGCGGATCGATCAACTGGTCGCGTGGCTGGACATGGAACCCTACATGAACCTGCGCTGCGGGGCGCTGTCGACCGGGCAGAAGCAGCGCGTGAGTATCGCGCGGTCGCTGATCGCCGACCCCAAGATCCTGGTGATGGATGAGCCCACGCTGGGGCTGGACGTGCTCAGCAACCGGCTGATCCTGGAGTTCATCCGCACGCAGGCCGAAGCCGGCAAGGCGGTGCTGCTGTCCACGCACGCGCTGGACGAGATCGACACGATGTGCAAGCGGATGGGACTGATTCACAACGGTCGGCTGGTGGCCGAGGGCGAGCTCGACACGCTACGGCGGCAAACCGGGCAGCAGCGGCTGAGCGAGGTTTTCCTCCATCTGGTGGGTGCGAATGAGTCGGTTTTCGCGCATTAACACGATCTGGCGCAAGGAGCTGAGCGACACACTGCGCGACCGGCGCACGCTCATCGCGATGGTGCTCGTGCCGATGGCCCTGTACCCCGCGATGATCCTCGGCTCGCTCCAGGGCTTCGAGCTGCAGATCAGCCGACTCAAGCAGGAGAAATACAAGGTCGCCGTACCGTCCGACGAAACCGGCCGCTGGCTGCGCATGGTGATCGACACCGACCCCGTCCGGCGGCCCGGGGCGGCGGGCCTGCCGGCAGAAGTAATCGCGGAGAAGGACGAAGCAGGCGAACTGCCGGCTGAGGAAGAGACCCCGCCGACCGAACTCGCGGAGCCCACTGAGGTCGCGCAAACGGACGTGCGGCGCCAGCCGCCGGCGTACGAAGTGCTCGTGCTCAGCGACCCGAACATGATGGCACCCGCGGTCATGATGGGCGAAGCACACGTGGGTGTCCTCGTCAAGCCGGCGCTGCCCGACGAGGAGAGCCTCGACGCGTTTCAGGCACGGATCCTGATGGACCAGACCGACATCCGCAGCCAGATCGCGGCGGCGGGCTTGCAGAGCATCCTCGAGCGCAAGGCGGCGTTCATGCTCAAGGGGCGCCTGGACCGCATGGAGCTCGACCCGAACTTTGTCGCCCCGCTGGAAGTCATCCAGGAGCCGACCGCCCCGCCCGAGAAAGTCGGCGGATCGATCCTCGGCCAGATCGTGCCGCTGATCCTGATCGTCATGACCATCACGGGGGCGATCTACCCGGCAATCGACCTGACCGCGGGCGAACGCGAGCGCGGCACGCTCGAGACGCTCATGGTGGCGCCGGTGCCGACGGTGGACCTGATCGCGGGCAAGTTCGTGGTCGTGGCGCTGATCGGCATGCTCAGCGCGGCGCTGAACCTGCTCTCGATCGGCGGCACCGTTTACCTGGGCGGACTGGGCGACGTGCTGGCACAGGGCGGCGAGGTGGTGATTCCGCTGGGGGCGCTGCCGTGGGTGCTGCTGGTGCTGGTGCCGCTGGCAGTGATGTTCAGCGCGGTGCTGCTGGCGGTGTGCAGTTTCGCCCGCAGCTTCAAAGAGGCACAGAACTACGTCATGCCGGTGATGATCGCCGCGCTGATCCCCGCGGTGATCGGCATTCTGCCCGGCACGCGGCTCGAGGGGCCACTGCTGGTCATGCCGGTGACGAACATCGTCGTGCTCACGCGCGACCTGTTCATGGGCAAGTTCGAGCCGGCGGCAATCGTGTGGGTGACGATGTCGTCCACGCTCTACGCGGGCGCGGCGGTGGCCGTCGCGGCGCGGCTGTTCGGGCAGGAGGCGGTGCTGTTCGCGGACACCGGCTCGGTCAAGACGCTGTTCCAGCGGCGTTTCTTCAAGCCGAGCGATGAGCCGACGGCCGCCCAGGCGTTTCTGCTGCTGGCATTGGTGTTCTCGCTGAACTTCTTCACCCAGAACCAACTGGCGCGCGTGCCGGGCGTCGCGGGCACGATGAAGTTCTGGTACGCGTTTGCCGCAGTCCTGTTCACGCTGTTCGTGCTGCTGCCGATCGGGCTGGGGCTGTATACGCGCGTACGGATTCCCACAGCGCTCAGCCTGCGGCCGCCACCCGTGGCCGGCATCGTGGCGGCGTTGTGCATCGGGTCGGCGACGTGGGTGCTCGCCCACGCCTGGTTCGCGTTCCAGCGGATGTGGCTGACGATGCCACGCGAAATGGAGATAGCCTTCGAGCAGATGATCAGCGTGCTGGGGGACGCCAATCCGCTGGTCATGGTGTTTTTCGCCGGGATCATCCCCGCGGTGTGTGAAGAGGTGTTCTTCCGCGGCTTCGCACTGAGCGGCCTGCGGCGTGGCGTGGGGGCGGTCGGCGCTGTCGCCATCACGGCCATCGCATTCGCCGTCTTTCATGGCACAGTGCACCGATTGATCATTACGTTCGCACTCGGCGTGCTCTTCGGGTTGCTGGTGATACGTTATCGATCGTTGTGGCCGGCCATGATCGCCCACCTGCTGCACAACAGCCTGGCGCTGCTCACCCAGCGCGAAGACGCCTTGCAGCCCGTCGTGCAACGGCTCGGCTACGCGATCGGCGAGGAAGCCGTGCCGCCGGCCGCATGGCTGGGCGTGGCGAGCGCTTTGGTGCTGATCGGCGTTTTTCTGGCGATCTTCGTGCCGGCGCGCGGCGAACCACTGGAAAACGCGGCGCCGATTGGCGATATTGAACCGATGAGTCGTGCGGCCGAGTCCTGAGCCGAGCCATCCCCCGCACGCCCCCAGGAATATGAAGATCACGCGACATCTTACGCAGCTTGCCTTTGTTGTACTGACCCTGGTCGCGGTGTTTGTCGTGCGCGGCAACGCCGAGCGCTGGTGCCCGTTCGGCGGCGTCGAGGCGATCTATACCTACGCGACGCAGGGCAACTTCACCTGCTCGCTCGCTGTGTCGAACTTCTTCATCATGGGCGCCGTGATCGCGATGACGCTGCTGCTGCGGCGAGCGTTTTGCGGCTACGCATGCCCGGTGGGGGCGATTTCGGAGTGGCTGCAGCTCGGTGCGCGCAAAGTCGGCATCAAGCCCGTGCGGGTGCCATACACGCTCGATCGCGTGCTGTCGCTGCTGAAGTACCCGCTGCTGGTGTTCATCCTCTACATCACCTGGACGTCGAGCGAATTGCTCTTTCGCGCGTTCGACCCGTGCTATGCGCTGATCAGCCGACACGGCAAGGACATCACGTTCTGGGCATATGTGGCCGGCGGCGGGATCGTGCTGTTCTCACTGCTGATCATGCTGCCGTTCTGCCGCTGGCTGTGCCCGCTGGCCGCGGTGATCAACCCCTTCTCGCGGGTCGGGCTCACGCGCGTGCGGCGCGATCGCGAAACGTGCGTGGATTGCGGCATCTGCACGCAGGTGTGCCCGATGGGCATTCGCGTGGACCGCGAGCGGGAAGTGACCGCGGCACGCTGCACGGCCTGCCTGGATTGCGTCGAGGCGTGCCCGAAAGTGCGCGACGGGGCCCTGAGCTGGGGACCACCGCGCATGCTCGGCAACCGCTGGCCGCAGATCGCATTGATCGGCATCATGCTGGCGTGCATCGGCGGGGCCGTGGCGGCGACCTACGCCTTCCCGCTGCCATCGTTCGTATCGGAGCGCGGCGAGCGCCCTGCAGAGGTCGCATCGGTCGACCTGCAAGTCAGCGGGGTGAGCTGCCGCGGCACGTCGGCGGCCCTGGTGAACTGGCTGAACCGCGATGACGAGTACGGCCTGCGCGGCTTCGTCAAGATCGAGGCATGGCCGGACGCCGAGTGGGCGCGGGTGCGCGTCACCTATGATCCCGCGCGGACCGACGCCGACGACGTGCGGCGCGCCATTGCCATGCCCTACTTCGACTTCGACAGCGGCACCATCGAAGACTCGCCGTACATGCTGAGAGACTTCACGCTCTCGGCGGACGACCTCTAGCGGCGACCCGACCGCCACGGCGTGTCGCCATCAGCGGACCCAGCCCCCAACGACGCGCCAGATGCCAACCGCATCCGCCGCCCATATACACAAGCCAGCCGTGGCGACGAAGATCCCGCGCTGGGTCCAGCGGACAGTGCGCTCGAAGGCGGCATGACGCTGCGGGTTGCCGGCCAGCAGCTGCAGGAAGCGAGAACGCGAGGCGATCGACGAGTGGCGCCAACTGCGGGCCTCGGGCTGGATCCCGTTGAGCAGGGCCACATCGTGCAGCGCCGCCGCGAAGATCTGGGCGGCGGTGGCACAGAGTGGCCTTTGGTCGCCCTTGGCGGAATTCTCCGCCGCATCGGGCGAATGCAGCAGGCATGGCTGCGTGCACGGTACGCCGGTGAGTGTCAGCGTGCGGACCCCGTGGATGTCGGCCTGGCGCTCGAAGCGGCGTGAGACCCAACCGAAGAGCAGGCCCCACTTGGCCGCGATGAGCAGCCCGAGGCCGGCGAGCAGCGCCTGGTAGAGCGGGTAGTTGGTTTGCGCGAGACTGCGCGTGTAGACGGAAAAGACCGTCACGAGGCAGCCGCTGGAAAGGGCAAACATCAGGAAGTACGGGATGTGGTGGTGCTTGACGTGGCCGGCTTCGTGGCCAAAGACCGCTTCGATCTTGGCGTCGTCGAGTTGTTCGAGCATGGCGTCGGTGATCAGCACGTAGCGCAGCGGCGCGACAACACCCATCACCGCCGCGTTGACGATCATTCCGCCGGAACGCCAGACGAGAATGTCGCGGCAGCGCATGCGGAGGCGGCGGCAGAGCGTCTCGAGGCGGTCGCGGAGCGGGCCATCCGACAGGCGCTGCGTGACCCAGACATGGCGGAGGATCTCAGGGGCGATGAGCGCCACCAGGCCGGCGGCGAAACCAATGGCGAGGTCGGGCGCGAACGGCAGGCCGGTCGCTTCGCGCAGCGGCCGCTCGTAACGGATGACGAGATCGGCAGCGGCCATGATGAGCAGCATGGGGACCAGGATGAACAGCACCTGGTGGCGCAGGTTATAGGCCAGGTAACGGCCGATGTTCCACACGGGATGGATGGGGCGGCCGCGAAAGAGGTAGACCTCCAGCGCGATCTGGCGGACGGCGCGGTCGGCGGGGTAGACGCCGATCCAGGCCAGCACGATCGAGAGCAGGAACGGCACCAGGGCACAGAGTCCGGGCACCACGGGCCACTCACCGACGACCGGCAGCGCGGCGAACAGCGGCATCCAGTCGGTGCACAGCAGGATGGCCCCGTGGCCCACGGCCAGCAGGACCTGGATCACGCGCATGCCGCGGCCATAGACCGCCTGGCCGTGGCCGGGTTCGTGGGGATAGCGGTCCAGGGTCTGCAGCACGCGGCGGGCGGTCAGCACACCCACGACGGCGGGAAGGAGCGTGACGGCCGTGACGGCGGCGAGGATGGCATTGGCGTCGCGGACCAGCGGGTACAGCGGACGCGACAGCGTCAGGACAATCGAGAATACCGCGATGACGACGATGTACATTGATGAGATAATAGGGCAAAGGGCGAAACGGTTCACTCTGGTGCTCTGATGCGTGTGAAGATCTGCGGCATTACGAATCGCGACGACGCGCTGGCCGCGGCCGAGCTGGGCGCCGATTTCGTCGGCCTGATCCTCGCGCCGAGCGCGCGGCAGATCAGCATCGTGCAGGCGGCGGACATCATGCGCGACCTGCCGGCGGCCACGAAACCGGTGCTGCTGTTTCGCGATGCACCGCTCGGGGAGGTGCGGGCGGCGCTCGACGCCACCCGCTGCGATTGGGTACAGCTGCACGGGAACGAACCGGTGCCATACCTGCGGACGCTGCGTGACCGCTATCCGGCGCTCCACCTGATCAAGGCCTGGACCATTACCGTTGAGGGCGGGGGGGCGCTGGGCACGTACCTCGGGGAGGCTGCGGACACGGGCGTCGCGATCGAGGTGGTCATCCTGGACGCGCCCAAAGGCGGCCCGCACCCCGGCTATGAAGCACTGGGGCAGGTGGCGACCGCCTGCACACAGCGGCCGCCGGCGGTGTTTTGTGCCGGCGGTTTGACCGCGGACAACGTGGCGGCGGCGGTTGCGCAGGGTGAGTACGACGGCGTGGATGTCGCCAGTGGCGTGGAGCGCGAGCCGGGGGTGAAGGACCACGCGGCGGTGCGGGCGTTCATCGAGGCTGCGCGGGGGTCGTGAGGCGACGTCTTGCAGACCGCGGGGGCCGAGGTTATCGGTCCACCTGCTGCTGGGGGGTGCCGCTACTCACGCGTACGCAGCCAGTCGCCGATAACACCGGCAGGATTCTGCCTGCACTATGGCGGAGAACCGCGTGCCGCTGGATATCTATGATAATGGTCCCGCCGGGCCGGCGAATCAGCCGCCAGCGCTGCCACCACGGCCCTACCTGTGCATTCTGTTCGAGTGCTGCAACGTGTATGCGCGGGTGTATCGGCGGCCGGAGCAGGCGTTCTATCACGGCCGGTGCCCGAAGTGCCTGCGGCCGATCCACCTGCGGGTCGCGCGTGACGGAACGGCCGAGCGGTTCTTCCGGGCACAATGAGGGGGCGGCAAGGAACGCAGTTCAACCGGTGACGCAAGAGGCCGGCGCCCCACGCACATCATGCCACTGCTCGCGCGCAGTCGTACCCGGCGTAGAGGAAGGCAACCAACACTGGTCCATTATCGTTGCTCAGCAAAGGGCGCAGCCGGGGATCACCCTTCGCCTGTCGCACTCATACGGTTACTCACACGCGCGGCTCACAGAGCCGTGGCACACTGACGCATTACGCCGGGCACTGCGGCCGGAGGTCGGCCGGTTCGGCCTCGGGCAGCAGCGGCAGCCCGTGCTTGCCGCGGACGTACTTGTCGATGGAGGCGGCGGCGTTCTTGCCGTCCCCCATGGCCAGAATGACCGTCGCGGCGCCGCGGATGATGTCCCCCCCGGCGAAGACGCCTTCCTTGCTGGTGGCGAGGTCGTCGTTGGCTTCGATGTTGCCCCACTTGTTGAGCGTGATGTCGGGCGTGGCGGAAGTCAGCAGCGGATTGGCCCGCGTGCCGATCGCCGGAATGGCCACGTCGCAGGGGATGACGAACTCACTGCCCTTGATGGGCACCGGTCGGCGCCGGCCGGAGTCGTCCGGCTCGCCCAACTCCATTTGCACGCACTCGACGCCGGTGACCCAGCCGCGCTCGTTGCCGATGTAACGGATCGGATTGCAGAGCAGCTTGAAGATGATGCCCTCTTCCTCGGCGTGGTGGATCTCTTCGTCGCGCGCGGGCATCTCGGCCCGGCTGCGACGATAGACGAGCGTGGCTTCGTCGGCGCCGAGGCGCTTGGCGGTGCGGACGGCGTCCATGGCCACATTCCCGCCGCCGACCACGACGACCTTCTTGCCCTTGATGATGGGGGTGTCGCTGTTGGGGAACTCGTACGCGCCCATGAGGTTCGACCGCGTGAGGTACTCGTTGGCCGAATACACGCCCTTGAGGTTCTCGCCCGGGATGTTCATGAAGATGGGCAGGCCGGCGCCATTCGCGACGAAGACGGCGGAGAAGCCCTCTTCGGTGAGCAACTCGTCGATGGTAAACGTGCGCCCGACAACGACGTTGCAGACGATCTCGACGCCCATCTCGCGCAGGCGGTCGACCTCGGCATCGATGATCTTGTTTGGCAGGCGGAATTCCGGGATGCCGTAGACCAGCACACCGCCGGGCTTGTGCAGTGCTTCGTAGACAGTGACCTTGTGGCCCTTCTTGGCCAGTTCCCCGGCGCAGGTGAGCCCCGCGGGGCCGGAGCCGACGACGGCGACCCTGATGTTGGTCGGGTCAGCCAGCAGTGTTTTGGTGTCGAGGTTTTCACGGGCCCAGTCGGCGACGTAGCGCTCGAGATGGCCGACGGCGACCGGGGCGGCATTGCCCTTGCCCTTGGCCCGCACGCACACCTGCTCGCACTGCTCCTCCTGGGGGCAGACGCGGCCGGTGATGCCGGGCAGCGAGTTGGCACTGAGCAGCAGTTCGGCGGCGCCCTTCATGTCCCCCTCGGCGACGCGATCAAGGAAACCCGGGATGTCGATGCCGACGGGGCAGCCGTACTTGCACTTGCCATCCTTGCACTGCAGGCAGCGCTCGGCCTCCATCTTGGCCAGCGCTGCGCCGTAGCCGAGGTTGACTTCGACGAAGTCGCGATTGCGCTCGTCTGGCTTGCGTTCGGGCATGGACTGCCGCTCGATCGCCATTCTCTGCTTGGGGGTCAGGGCCATGAGTCGGTTACCTCAGAATCTGCGGGGCGGAAACGATCGCGAAACTACCTGATTGCAAGGGACAGTCTGGAGCTGATGCAGGTGCGCGCTTAGCTGGTCGCCTGCTCGAGCCGGCAGGTGTGCTGCTGCTCTTCATAGCGTTTGAGGGCCTCGCCCTCCTGATCGCGGTAGGCGGTCAGGCGGTCGGACAGCTCGTCGTAGTCGACGAGATGCCCGTCGAACTCGGGGCCGTCCACGCAGGCGAACATGGTCTCGTCCCCCACCGTCACCCGACAGCCACCACACATCCCCGTGCCGTCCACCATGATCGGGTTGAGCGAGACGATCGTCTTGATGCCGTGCGGGCGGGTCATCTCGGCGATGGCCTTCATCATCGGCACCGGGCCGGCGCAGTAGACCGCGCCCACCGGCCGCTCCTTGTCGGCGAGCAGCTCGGCCAGCTTGTCGGCGACCGTGCCCTTGAAGCCGTGGCTGCCGTCGTCGGTGGTCGCATAGACCTTGTCCGAGACCTTGCCGAGCTCGTCCTCGAGCACGACCAGGTCCTTGGTGCGGCCACCCGTGATCGACGAAACAAAACAGCCCTCCTCACGGAGGGCCTTGGCGAGCGGATAGATGACCGCGGTGCCGACACCGCCGCCGACTAGAACCGCATGCCCGACCTTCTCGATATGGGTCGGCATGCCGAGGGGCCCCATCACGTCCATGATGGTGTCGCCGGTTTCCTTGGCACACAGTGCGCGGGTGGTCTTGCCGATGGCCTTGACGATCAACTCGATCGTGCCGGCCTGGGGGTCGGCGTCAGCCATCGTGAGCGGGATGCGCTCACCCGTCTCGAGCACGCGGATAATGACGAACTGCCCGGGCTCGCGGTGCTTGGCAACCAGGGGTGCTTCAATTTTGAACCATTTGACGTCGGAGGCGAGTGGCTTGCTGTCGAGAATACGGAACATGCGGTCCCTCTTATTTGGATAGACATATCCGGTATGTGGGATCGTCCATTATGCCGAACTCGCATTTGGAAATCAAATAGGACCAGAATGCGGCTATACGTCCGTAGCGCTCAGCGTGGCGACGAACCTCCGCCGCCCTACCGCATGCCCGCCAGATCCTCGGGCCGGCGAGCGGCGGCGTGGGTCGCGTGCATCTCGACCAGTGCCAGCAGCCAGGCCAGGGTCGCCTCAGCCCCCTGGTTCTGGTTGACACGCTGCGGGTGCAGTCCGTCGTAACAGCCGCCGGTCGTCGCGTCATAGAGCGAGAGGCCGACGTCATTGCGGCCCAGGAACCAGTCGAAGGCCTTCTGGGCCTCGTCGAGCCAGTGGCGGTCGCCGGTCACGCGAAACGCCTCAATGCTGGCCGACACCATGGCGCAGGCCTCGATCGGCTGCTGGTCGAAACGGGCGCGCTGCCCGGCCCGCCGGTAGAACCCCGGCACACCGATGGGGGCAAAGTGCCCCTCCTCCGCGGTCTGAAGCTGCGCCAGCCACTCGAGCGCGTGCAGGCCGGCCTCGGTCATCTCGCCGCGCATCAGCCAGCGGCCGCACAGCAGCAACGCGTGCGGCAGGCGGGCGTTGTCGTAGGTAAGCTCGTACTCGAACCAGCACCAGTCGTCGCTGCGCGTTTCCTGGAACTGCTTGAAGAGCCGCTCGGCGAGCTGCTCGCGAACGTGCTTGGCCGAGCTGTCGCCGTAGTAGCGGCGCAGGTACTCGTGAATGGCGATGAGGGTGTGGGCCCAGCCGCGGGGGCTGGTGAACTCGAGCGTGGCGCCGAGGGCCTGGGTGAACATGCGGCCGGCGACGCTGCGCAGGCGCGCATCGCTGGAACGGCCGGCCACAGTGCCCAGCGCCCACATGGCGCGGCCGTGGCAATCTTCCGAGCCGGCGGTCTCGTACCAGGTACGCTCGTAGCTCAACACGTTGCGGAAGCGGCGGTTGTCCTTGTCGAGCGCGTGCCAGAGGAAGGCCATGTAGCGTTCGGAGAGGCGATTGGCGGTCGCGGTGAGCTCCTCATCGCCCCGATCCGCCAGGAGCGTGGTGAGAATGAGCGCGCGGGCGTTGTCATCCGTCGCGTAGCCTTCGTCATAATTGGGCACCTTGCCGACGGCGTGCTGCAGCAACCCCGTCTGGTCCGTGAGCCGCTGCAGATGCATGATGTTCACCGGCGGCAGTTCGGCCGGCCGGCGGAGCGAGACACGCGTGTGGCGGGCACCGCGCGGCTGCTTGGACCGGTCTTCGCGCGCCCGGGCGAACGCCCGCATGTACTGGCGCGCCACCGCCGACCAGACCATGTCACGGCCGTGCATGTAGGCCCGCTTGCGGATGGCATGGCGCTCGGCTTCGTTGTCGAGCAGCTCGATCATGGCGTTGGCGATGGCCTCCGGGTCCTTGAACGGCACCAGCCGGCCGCGGCCGTCGTCGAGCAGCTCCTGGGCGTGCCAGTATGGTGTGGAGACGACCGCCTTGCCCGTTCCGACGGCATAGGCCAGTGTGCCGGAGGTGATCTGCTGCTCGCTGAGATAGGGCGTGACGTAGAGGTCCGCGGCCCCGATGTACTCGACCAGTTCCTCGAGCTCGACGAACCGGTTGTGGAAGATCACGTTGTCGCCGACGCCCAGGTCACGGGCCAGTTTCTGCAGCGACTCGCGGTACGCCTCCCCCTCCTTCTCGATCCAGTACGGATGCGTCGCACCCAGGACGAGATACACGACTTTCGGGTGCTTTTTGACAATGCGCGGCATGGCCTGAATCGCGTACTCGATACCCTTGGACGGCGCCAGCAGACCGAACGTGAGGATCATCGTCTTCCCTTCGACGCCGAAACGATCCTTGTAGAAGTTCGGATCGACGAACGGCACGTCCGGGATGCCGTGCGGGATGAGCTCGATCTTGTCGGGGTGGACATCATGGATGTCGCGAAGGAACTCGACGCCGCGATCGCTCATGGTGACGAGCTTGTCACTGAGATTCACGAGTTCCTCGAAGACGGTGCCGTATTCGGGCTTGGGCGGCTCGCGCAGGATGGTGTGACAGGTGGTCACGATCGGCATGCGGAGCCGGCGCAGCAGCTCCAGCACGTGGGCCCCGGCCGGCCCGCCGAATATGCCGAACTCGTGCTGGACACAGACCAGGTCGACGTTGTTGAGCTCGATGAAGTCGGCGGCGCGGTGGTACGACGCCAGCTCCTGCTCCTCGATCTCGAACCGCACGCGCGGCGGATAGGCATAGCCGCCGGGAATGTCGTTGACCGCCAGGGCGAAGCACTGCAGATCCTGGTACTCGCCCGCAAGCGCTTCGCACAGGTCGCTGGTGAAGGTCGCGATGCCGCAGTGCCGCGGCACGTAGTTGCCAATGACGGCGATGCGGCGGATCTGGGCCTGTTTGCGCGGCTCGTCGGTGGACTCGGTGGGGTTGACGATCCAGTTGGGCTTGCTGCTCATTGACGAAGCTCCCGTCGGTTGCGCGGGGACACCCGCGTCAAGGTACAATACGCACGTGCGCTGACAGGATCCCCGGGTGCCTGCGGCGTAGGAATGGCGTCGCGCATGCAGGCTCCGTCCCGCACGACCTCTCCCCCAGCAGAGCTATTGTCGCAAAACGGGCCCGCATTTTCAACGGGGCGCCGGGGCGGCCACCCCCCTGCCAAACGGGCGCACAGGCGTTAAAATCGCGGGCTCACATCTACCCTGCGAGCGAAAGGTGAAACATGGGTCCAGTCCCGATGACGCTGCTGCTGGTGATCACCCTGGGGGTCTTCGTGTATTCCGCACGCCGCCGCTGGCAACTCATGCGGGTCGCCGCCCGGCCGGAGAACCGCGCCGACCAACTCGGCCGGCGGATCGGCAGCGTGTTCGAATACGTCTTCGGGCAGAAGCGCATGCCGCGCTATCCGGCGGCGGGCTGGGCCCACATCCTGGTGTTCTTCGGCTTCATGGTGCTGCTGCTCAACTCGATCATGCTGTGGGTGCGGGGGTACGTAGGGCACGAGAGCGGGGCGTATCACCTGTGGGTCTTCGGGCTCGACCAGCCGCTGGGCATGGTCTACGCGTTTCTGCGCGACGTTTTCACGATGCTCGTGATTGTCGGCGTGGTGGTCTTCTTCTGGAATCGCGTAGTGCTGCGTCTGGGGCGCCTGACACTGAACGTCGAGGGGATCCTGATCCTGGGCATCATCTTCGTGATGATGGTGGCGGACCTGATTTATGAGGGGGTGGAGATCAACGCGCCGGTCACTGCGGGCGGGCGCGACGGGCAGTTCATGGCGGCGCTGCCGTTCGCGTCGCTGACCGGCGCCGCGCTGCGGCCGCTGTCCGGCGAGGTGCAGCACGTCTTGTGGCATGTAGGGTTCTGGACGCACAGCGCGCTGGTGCTGATCTTCCTCAACCTGCTGCCGTACGGAAAGCACTTTCACGTGCTGACGGTCGTGCCGAACGTCTTCACGCGGTCGCTGACGCCACCAGGCCGGCTGGCGCCAATCCAGGACATCGAGGGGCGGCTGGAGCGGGAAGAGACGCTGGGGGTGAAGGCGGTGCGCGACTTCTCGTGGAAAGATGTGCTGGACTTCTACACGTGCACCGAGTGCGGGCGCTGCTCGGATCAGTGCCCGGCGACCAGTACGGGCAAGGCGCTGTCCCCCAAGCACCTGTCGATTCACCTGCGCGACCACATGTACGAGAACGCCGGGGCGCTAATCGCCGAAAGCAGGCAGCCGAAGAGCAACGGTGAAGAGACCGGCGGCGGCGGCGCGGACGACAGGTTCATGCTGGTGGACGGCGTGATCAAGCCGGAGGTGCTGTGGGCCTGCACGACGTGCCAGGCGTGCGAGACCGAGTGCCCGGTGTTCATCAGCTACATCGACAAGATTGTCGGCATGCGGCAGAACCTGGCCATGGAGCAGGGCGTGTTTCCCGAGCAGCTCCAGACCATGTTTCAGGGCATCGAGAACGCCGGCAACCCGTACAGCTATCCCAACGACCAGCGGGCAGCGTGGGCTGAGGGGCTTGATGTGCCGTTGATGAGCGACGGTCCGGAGATCGATTACCTGTACTGGGTCGGCTGCGCGGCGTCGTTCGACGACCGGTCGCGCAAGATCGCCCGGGCATTCGCACAGCTGCTGCAGACCGCCGGCGTGAAGTTCGCCATTCTGGGGCCGGAGGAGATGTGCAACGGCGACCCGGCCCGGCGCGCGGGCAACGAGTTTCTATTCCAGATGATGGCCCAGCAGAACATCGAGGTACTCAACGGCTACAACGTGAAGCGAATCGTGACGGCATGCCCGCACTGCTACAACACGCTGAAACACGAGTATCCCGATTTCGGCGGACACTTCGAGGTGATCCACCACAGCGAGCTGCTGGCCCGACTCGTGCATGAGGGCAAGCTCAAGCCGGCCAACCCGGTGAACGTGCGGGCCGCCTATCACGATGCGTGTTACCTCGGGCGACACAACGACATCTATGACCCGCCGCGGGCCGTGCTGGCCGCCATCCCCGGCGTACAGGTCATCGAACCGGAGAAGACGCGCGACCGCGGCATGTGCTGTGGCGCGGGTGGCGCGCAGATGTGGAAGGAAGAGGAGGAGGGGCGCGAGCGCGTCAACCATGCCCGCACGAAGCAACTCGTCACTTGTGTCGGCGGCAATGGCGATGCGTGCTCGCTCGCGTCGGCCTGCCCGTTCTGCAAGACCATGCTGACCGACAGCCTGGCCGACCTGGACCACGAGCAGATTCAGCAGCACGACATCGCCGAGTTGCTGTGGCAGTCGGTAAACACGCAGGGGGCATAAGGCGCGGGCCGGGTCAGGGCTTGACGGCGTCTTCGAACTCGGCCGAGCGGACCTCCTCGGCCGGCACGGCCTGCGGCGACCATTCGCCGCCGGCGGGGCCGAAGTTGACCCGTCGCGCCTCTTCCCAGTAGCGGCCGGCGTTGGATTCGAACGCGGCCCGCATCGCCAACTCGGCGACGAGCCCGAGCATGATCGAGAAGCCGCCGAGCAGGAAGAACATCAGGGCCACGAGCGGGGCCTTGCCCCAGAACGCCTGCCATGGTGTTTCGGACGTCATTGCCTGCGCAAAAGCGAAGCCCAGACTCAGCGCCGCCGCCAGCCAGGACCACTGGGCGATGCGGCCGAAGAAGTGCATCGGCTTGGTGCGGTACTTCTGTAGCATGCGGACGAGGATCAAGTCGACGGCAACCTTGAAGATGCGGCCATAGCCGTACTTGCTGTCACCGGCGGCGCGGGGCTTGTGGTCGACGACGACTTCGCAGATCCTCGCGCCGTGCATGGAGGTAAAGACGGGGATGAAGCGATGCATCTCGCCGTAAAGCCGGGCGTCGCGGATCACCTGGGCGCGATAGGCCTTTAGCGTGCACCCATAGTCGTGCAGGCGAACGCGCGTGATGCGGCCGATGATCCAGTTCGCCACGCGGGAGACGAACGTGCGCAGCCAAGAGTCCTTGCGGTTCTTGCGCCAGCCGCTGACCACGTCGTAGCCACCCTCCTCGAGCTTGTCACAGAGGCGCTCGATCTCCTCCGGCGGGTTCTGGCCGTCGGCGTCGAGCGGGACGATGATGGCACCGCGCGCCGCCCAGAAGCCCGCCATCATCGCCGCGGTCTGGCCGTAGTTGCGGGCGAAGTGGATCACGCGCATGCGCGGCTCGTCGGCGGCGACCTGGTCCAGCAGCTCGCCGGTGCGATCGCGGCTGCCGTCGTTGACGGCGATAAGCTCGAACGCCCGCCGCTGCTGCGACAGCACCTTGATGAAGTGCGGGAAAACAGCCGGAATGCTGGCCTCTTCCTGAAAGACCGGCACGACCACCGAAACATCCGGGCGCGTCACTGGCATATTGCTCCGCCTCAGAACACCGGCCCCCCACCGCCGGTCTACTACCGCGTCACGCACCGCCGCCAGACCGCCGCGGCGGCGCATTACCCATGCCCCAGGGGCACGACAAACCTTGCCGGGCACATTATAGTGAGATAGGGCGTGACGTGCACGCCAAAGCAGACATTCAAACCGCCGGGCGGCGTGTTCGGGCGCTGCGGCTTGATGGGGCGTATCATGGCAGATGCGATCGACGTGGTCATCCTGATGGGCAGCGAAAGTGACTGGGACGTGATGAAGGCGGCCGTGAAGACGCTGGAGGACTTCGGCGTCTCGTGCGAGGCCCGGGTGCTGTCGGCCCACCGCACGCCGGCCCAGGCCGCCGAGTACGTCCATAGAATGGACGAGGCCGGCACGCGTGTGTTCATCGCGGGGGCCGGGATGGCGGCCCACCTGGCCGGGGCCGTCGCGGCCCACACGGTGCGGCCGGTGCTGGGGGTACCGCTGGCGGCGTCGGACCTGGACGGGCTGGACGCCCTCTTGTCCACCGTGCAGATGCCGCCGGGGATTCCGGTGGGCACGCTGGCGATCGGCAAGGCGGGCGCCACGAACGCCGCCACGCTGGCCGTGAGCATCCTGGCCAACGAGCGACCGGAATTGCGGGAGAAGCTCGAAGCCGCCCGCAAGAAGAAGGCAGAGAAGATCCTGGCAACGAAGCTGGATTAGCGCCCTGGACGTGGCGTCGCAGGACAAGAGAAAGGGGGTCGGTTGTGGCGAAGCAACAGCGATTCGGTACGCGATGGCTGGTCGCGGGAGTACTGGCTGGTTCGGCCGGGTTGGCCGCCGGTTGTGCGGAATTGGGTGGCCTCTGGTTCCTCTTTCTGGCATCGCGGGGGCAAGTCACCTGCTGGGACGGGTTCATCGGGGCCCGCATCACGGCCCAGTTCGTCGACGCCCAGACGGGCGAGCCGCTGGCCAATGCGCCCCTGCGAATCGACTTGGGCGGCCCCGACTGGACCAGGACGATGGCGACATCTGAATACGGCGCCATCCATGACGCGATCGGCCATCCAATCGGCGGGTGCTTTGTCGAGGGATTGCCGATGCCCGAGGTCGAGTACTCGTTGTCGCTGCCGCCCGTGCAGTCATTCACCATCGTCGTCTACCCGGACGACCCGAATTGCACGCAGGAATTCGTGATTGATCCGAATGCGGACGACGTGATCGTTACTTCGCAGTCCCAAGGCGCCCGGTTCATCGAGATCACGACGCCGCTGGCAGTGCAACCCTGCGAGGCCGCGGCGGAATAGACTGATCAACGCGTCGTCGGGCCGGGGGATGCCGTACGGGGGCCCACCACGCAACGGACGGCATGCATACGGGGCCGACAACCGAGGCGCGCGCCGCGGTCAAACAAGAGATCGCTTCGGCGTCGCGGCCGCCGGTGCCGCGGCCGCTGCTCCTGCCGGCGGCGGCGCTCGCGGGCGGAATCGCGCTGGCCGATCTGGTCGGGCCGCTGACAGGCTGGTCGCGACATGTGGCCATGGCATTGCCGGTGGCGTTGTTAGTGGCCGCGCTGCTTGTGCCCCGGCTGACACAGCGAGGCTGGGCGCTGCCTTTGGTGACGGTGTTTCTGGTGGCCGCTGTCGGTTTTGATCGCTTTCAGCTCGCGACCAGCGATCCGCCGGAGCACGTCGCACGGCACCTCACAGCAACGCCGACCCTGACCCGGGTGGCGGGCCGCATCGTGACCCCGCTGGTGGAGCGACCGGCCGAGCGCCGCAATCCCTTTCTGCCGTACGAGCCGCCGCCGCGCACGACATTTGTGGTGGCCTTGTCGGCTCTGCAAACCGGGGACGAACCTGCGCCGCTGTCGGGCAACATCCGCGTGACCGTGGAGGCCGCCGGGCTGGGGCTGGCACTCGGGCAGCAGGTGGAACTGACCGGGCGGATCTACCGGCCACGCGGGCCGCAGAACCCCGGCGCCTTCGACTGGGCCCGCTGGTACCGGTACCAGGGGCTGCACGCCGGCCTGGCCGTCGAAGGGGCCGAGCACGTGCGGGTGCTGGCACCGCCGGGCGGTTGGTGGCCGCGGCTGGTCAATGCGCTGCGCAGCCAGGCGCGCGGGCTGCTCTTCGAGCCCTTTGCCGGCCACGACGAGCAGGCCGCGGTGCACCTGCTCGACGTCATGGTGCTGGGCCAGCGCAGCCAGGCGGACCGGGCCCTCAACGACGCGTTCCTGCGGGCGGGCGGCATGCACTTCCTGGCCGTCAGCGGATTCCACGTGGGTGTCCTGGCGGGCGTGGTGTGGCTGCTGCTCCGGCCGCTGCGCGTCCTCGGACCGGCGAGCACGGCTGCCGTGGTGAGCATCGTCGTGGTCGTCTACGCACTGGTCGCCGAGCCAAACGCGCCCGTGCTGCGCGCGACGATGATGGTGGTGCTCGTGGCGGCGGCCTGGGCCACGAATCGACCGACGTCGGTGCTCAACAGCCTCGCACTGGCTTCCCTGGTCTTGCTGCTGGTGAACCCGCTGGAGCTGTTTCGGGCCGGGTTTCAGCTCTCGTTTCTGATGGTGGTCGCGCTGGTCACCCTCGTGCCGCGCTTGCTGCGCCGATTCCAGCGCCGGCCGCAGCTGGCCCCGGCGCGTGCCGCACCGGGGATTGCGGCGATTCTGCTGCGGCGGGCCGGGCAGGGCATTGTGGCCGCGGCGGCAGTGTGCCTGGTCGCGTGGCTCGTGAGCCTGCCGCTGGTGCTGCACCATTTCGGCCGTTTCGCCCCATGGGGCTGGCTGGGGAGCCTGGTGCTGCTGCCGCTGGTGGTGGTGGTGATCGTGCTCGGTCTGGTGCAGATGCTCACGGCACCGCTGCCCTGGCTGCCACTGGACGCGCTGCTGCGGTGGATGACCGGCCGCCTGCTGGATACGGTCGCTTGGTTCGAGCATCTCCCCGCCCCGGTGGTGGAAAGTACATCACCACCAACTGCCCTTGTCCTGCTGACTTACCTCGGCGCGCTGGCAGTCGTGGCCTGGCCGCGGTCGGCGGCGCCGCTCGCCCCAGCACGTACGGGGCGGCCCTGGGCGTTGGTCACGCCACGGACCCTCGTCGCGATCAACGCAGCCGTCGTCGTCGGGTTGGGCTGGCTGGCGTGGCTGATCCTGCCCGGTGGAACGCGCGGACCGGGCTACGTGGCGTGTGTGCTGGCGGTCGGCAACGGCAGCGCCACGCTGCTGACGACGCCCGCGCGGCAGGCGGTGGTTTACGACGCCGGCACGATCCACAACACCGACGCGGGCGAGGTCGTGGCCCGCGCCGCCCGAACGTTCGGCGTGTCCGAACTCGACGCGGCGATCACGTCGCATGCGAACACTGATCACTTCAGCGGGCTCGCGTCGCTCATGCAGCAAATGCCGGTCCGGCGCTGGATCGCGAGCCCGCATGTCGCCGGTCTGGCGGGCGACGAGCCAGCGGTCCGGAAGCTGCTGCGGGGCGTGCCACCCGCGCTGCGCCCGCCGGACAAGGTCGCCAGCGGAAGCCGACTGGACCTGGGCCGGTCGCGCTTCGAGGTGCTGTGGCCGCCGGCGGTGCTCGACGAGCGCTGGGCGCCGAACGACCGCTCGCTGGTGGTGCGGTGGACGGTTGCGGGGCGGTCGCTGCTGCTGACGGGCGATGCCGACGAGGACGCGCTGGCCGCCCTGCTCGCCCTGGAGCAGCGCGGCGGCGTGAACCTGCGGGCCGATGTCCTGGTCGCCCCCCACCACGGCGCGGTGGTCGACAAGCTCACCGCCGACTTCTACGCCGCCGTTGCACCACAGACGGTGATCGTTTCGGCGCGGCGCCGACGGCCAAAGCTCGACACGCTGCTGGCAGAGCTGCTCGGCCCGACGCTCCGGGTGCTGGTGACGGGTGAGTGCGGCGCGATCATCGTCCGCATCCGGGACACCGGCACATTGACGATCGAAACGCCCTGGGCGCCAGCCGCACGCTGAATCCGGCCAGAACCCGCGGGCCGCCGCCTTTACAGGCCCGGGCCCTTCGGGTTTGATGGACTCATGGTCTTCGCCGTGCCCCCATGCCGGGAACGCGCGGCCACAGAACCGAGATTCGCCTTGTCGCGCAGCGCGCAGGAGGACACCCCATGCGTACCGCTCCACTTCTTCCGGCGATCCTGAGCATCGGCCTCCTGGTCGGCTGTGCCGAGAACAACGTGCACACGCCCGCGGTCGGTCAGCCGGCGGACCCCGGCTATGCCTCGCTCGACGAGCTCGACCGCGCCCCCATCACCGAGACGGACCCCTACGCGACCGATCCGCTGGTCAATCCGGACGCGCTCGAGGTGGTCTCCGACACGAGCGAGCCCGATCTGCCGCCGGCCGAGCCCACGACGACGACGCCCCGCCGCCAGCCAGTTCATGGCGCCAAGCATACGAACGAGCACGCGGCCGGCGGGCATCACGGCACCCCCGCGCCGACAAACCAGCGCATCCACGTGGTGGCCCCCGGCGACACGTTCTATGGCCTGGCGCGCAAGTACTACGGCGACGGCACGAAGTGGCGTGCCCTCTGGCAAGCCAACAGCGGGCAGGTCGCGGACGTTGACGCGCTCAAGGTCGGCACGCGGCTGGTCATCCCCGACGTTCCATGAGTCGTCGCCACAACGCCCATGGCGACCGTCAAGCTTGATACGCCGGTTCAATACGTCAAAGGCGTCGGCCCGCGGAATGCGGCGGCGCTGGCGACGCTGGACATCCACACCGTCGACGACCTGCTGCACTACTTCCCCTTCCGCCACGAGCACGACAGCGGCGAAATCCACATCGCCGAGATTCGCCCCAACGCCAACGTCACCATCCGCGGCGAGGTCGTCGACATCAGCCGCCGGGGCGACGCCAAGCGCTGCGAAATCTACGACGGTACAGGCTACTGCACGCTGCGCTGGTTTCACGAATCACACACGGCACGCAAGGTGTTCCGCGGCGCGACGATCATCGCCAGCGGCCGCGTGCAGCTCTACAACGAGCTGCCCGAACTCGTGCAGCCCCGCGTGCAGGTCTTCGAGCCCGAGGCACGTCTCGCCGACCCGCAGCGCGGCGCCCGCAACGTCGGCGTCTACAGCGGCAACAAGAAGGCCCCATCGTCACTGATCCGCCGGGCGGCGCTCAACCTCCTGTCGCTGCCGGAACTGCCCGTTACCGACGACCTGCCGCCGGAATTGCGCAAGAAGCACGACCTCCCCGAGCGCGAAGACGCGATCCGCCAGATGCATGCCCCCACCAGCGAGGACGCGCTGGAACGCGCGCGGCGCCGGCTCGCCTACGAAGAGCTGTTCATCATGGAGCTCGCCCTCGCCCTGCGCCGCCGCAAACGCCTCGCCCGCCAGGACGCCTCCCGGCTACCGATCACCGCGGAGATCGATCGGCGCATCCGCACGCGGTTCCCATTCAAACTGACCGACGCCCAGGACGGTGCCCTGCGCGAGATCGTGCGCGACCTTGCCAGCGGGCGCCCCATGACGCGGCTGCTGCAGGGCGATGTCGGCAGCGGCAAGACGGTGGTCGCGCTGTACGCCTGCCTGGTCGCGATCGCCAACGGGCGCCAGGCGGCGATCATGGCCCCCACCGAGATCCTCGCCCAGCAGCACTACAACAATATCGCGCGTTACCTCGCCGACAGCCGCGTGCGGCCTGTGCTGCTGCGCGGCAAGCTGGCGTCGAAGGAACGCGGCGCGGCGCTGGCTGCCATCGAGCGCGGCGACATCGACCTGGTCGTCGGCACGCAGGCCCTGATCCAGCAGGACGTCGCGTTCAACCAGCTCGGCCTCGTCGTGGTCGACGAGCAGCACAAGTTCGGCGTCGTGCAGCGGCACGTCTTTCGCACCAAGGGACCGATGCCGCACTACCTCGTGATGACCGCGACGCCCATCCCGCGCACCCTCGCGATGACCGTCTTCGGCGACCTGGACGTGTCGCTGATCAGGCACAGCCCGCCCGGCCGCGGCCGCATCGTCACCAGGCTCGTGCGGGCCGGGCAGTGGCCGACCGTCATGAGCTACGTGCGCCAGCGCCTGGAGGCCGGCGAACAGGCGTACGTCGTCTGCCCGCTGGTCGGCGGCGACGAGGATGACGTGGAGTGCCGGCAGGAAGCCGCGCGCGATCCGCACGCTGCCGCCACCCGCGAGAACACCAGGCGCCGCGCCCTGGTCTCCGCCACCGACATGCACGACCGCCTGCGCAACGGGCCCTTCCGCGGGCTTCACGTGGGTCTGCTGCACGGGTCACTGCCGCCGGCGGAGAAGACCGCCACGATCGAGGCCTTTGCGGCGGGCCGCCTGCACGCGGTGGTGGCGACCACGGTCGTCGAGGTCGGCGTGGACGTGCCCAACGCGACGATCATGGTGATCGAAAACGCGGACCGGTTCGGACTGTCGCAACTGCACCAGCTTCGCGGGCGCGTCGGCCGTGGCAGCCAGGACAGCCTGTGCGTGCTCGTGTCGCGCAGCCGCAGCCCGAAGGCCGCCGAGCGACTCAACGTGATGACCACGACCACCGACGGCTTCAAGATCGCCGAGGCGGACTTGCGGCAGCGCGGGCCGGGCGACCTGTTCGGCACGCGGCAGCACGGCCTGCCGGCGTTGCGCGTGGCGAGCATCGTCGACGATTTCGAGCTGCTGAGCGAGGCGCGGCAGGACGCGTTCGAGCTGGCGCAAGCCGACCCCGCGTTGCAGGCCCCGGACCATCGCCGTCTGCTGCCGGCGTTGCAGCGGATGCTGGGCGAGAAGCTGGCTCTGATCGACGCGGGCTAGCACCGTTGCGGCAATGCTCCGGTGTGCGGCTGCTGTGTCCGCAGAGGATTCTGCACGGCTCAAGAGCCGTGGCATACGGCCCTACGACGGACCGCTTCTGAAACGCCCCTGGCTGTTCACCGAGGTGATGCGACGGGCACGCCGATCGGGGGTGAGTTCGTCACGTTCCCGCGGATTGCTCCGCAAGGCCTCTTCACCGGCCTGGGTGAACGTCTCCAGCCACTTCTCCACGTCGCCGACCTTCACGTCGTGCTGGCGGGCGATCTCCGCTGGCGTGGTCTTGCCCTTGATCAGGTCCAGCACCACGGCCGCCTTTCGCTTCGCCGTCCACCGCTTGAACGGCTCTCCGCCATTCCCAGAGTCGTTGGTCTGCTGCTTCTCAGCCATGCGCACCTCTCCTCGCGTCCTGCCGTCCGCCCATCGGCCCCTCAGCTTCAGGCGAAGGGGCCAATGGCCGGACTGAATGCCTCAGCTTATCACCTGTCCAACTGAGGTGGGGTACGCAATACGTTGGCTACCCAAGCCCCGGGTCCTGCACCCGCATCCCAACGAACGCTTCTACGCCAAGTACCCGAAGTAGGAGCCGTATGCGGTAGTTCCGCACGTACGGATCTGTGCGGGGGGCCGCCCGAAAGGGCGGTCCCTACCGCGACCTTTCTTACGCCCTGAGTTGCCATCAGCAGCACCCTGCTCTCATTCTTCGAAGTAGCATGATATCGTACACGCGTAAGTGCGCAGCCACAGTTCGATCTTCTCGTCACAGGTCGCGATGATCCGCGTCTTAGCTTCCGAGTCATTCAAGACCTGAGCGACCTCTTCGTTCTCAAAGACCGCTTCACATTTGTACAGCAGACGGAGCGACTCTCGGAAGATGTCTGGATTTGGATCCCTCGCGCACTCGAGCAGCGCGCGGATCAACGCGATGTGGGCCGGTGGGTCGGCGATGACATTGTGTCTACAGTACCCGAGCGAATTCCCAATGTACTGTAGCGTCGCGTGTCGCACGCTTTCATTGCTACTGTTTAGAAAATACGCCAACCGCTCGCACTGTGCGTCATCTATGTAAAACAGTCTTCTAAGAACCACTTTGGCAGCCCCCTGCTCGTCCTCGTCGCCTGCATTCGCGAGACGCATCAGGCTTACACAGCCATCGTCGCCAAGCACGTCGAGCAACATCACACTTCCAACAAAATCTGCGCACTCAGCAAGCGCGTCGACGGCTGCCCGTCGCTCCCTGTCATTACCCTTCCATAGCACCGCGACGACCGATGCGACGGCCATCCTGGCTTGTGCGCCCAGCTTCGGTGCCGCCGCATCGCGCGCCATTCTCGGGTTTCTCGACTGAGAACACACAGAGCCCAAGGCACGTAGTGCGTTGCAACGTACGTTCGGATTGGCCAGTAGCGCCGACAGGGCGTCCAGCCGATCATGATGGGCCAACCCCACCAGTTCACGAAGAAACTCCTCTGCGCTCCCTGCGGCTCTGGCCGGCACTTCGCCTGCCTCACCCAGCGCACGACTTGACGCGACTGCATGAAGAACCGCTGGGGAGTCCAAAGCCCCCTTGCAGTAGGCGAGTCTGTACCACGCGAGCGTCCGGAGCTCCTCATCCTCCACCATCGTACACTCCATGAGCCCTTCGAACACGCTGATGTACTCGATAGATGAAGCGACAATCCGGTCCCTGTGATCTGCGATATAGCGAAGCGCAGCCTCTCGGACCGGTTCTTGGGAGCTCCTCAGGCACGACAAGAGCCCTTCAGGCGACGAGGCTTCTTCCTCGATCAGAACACGAACGAGCCGCTTGCCGCTCGCGCGCAGACGCGGATCGGTGTCCTGAGCAGCTGCAATGATAGCCTTCTCAACCGCGGGCTCGGCATCCGCAAGCCATGCAGCCTGCTCCTCGCCCAGCGGAGTACGGCTGAGGAGGAGAGTTGCGCTTCTGCGCACCGAGTCAGATTCATCGGCCAGGCAGCCCGCAAGTTCGCGGGTCAAGTCTACCGGCAGCCGCAGATGCGTCATTTGCGCGAGTAGTGGCAGGAGCGTCTCCCGGCTCGAGCCAGTCGCTTCGGACATGATCCGGTTCCACGCAGTCGTGTTATTGCCGCGGCGGCCGAAATCGACGACGTGCGACACGACTTCCGCGCCGCAACGCCTCGATTCGCCGTCCGGCGACTGGCAGGCTTCAACCAGCCAATCTGTTCCCAGCTTCGCCACGACGGGACCACAAATCGACCGGCGCGATGAGCCACCCGCATCTGCAAGGCACAGCAGCGCTGCCCGCTTCCGCTCCACAGACGAACTCACGAGGAGCTCCTCCACGCTCTCCCACAGGGCCGGCGTGTCGTGCCGGAGCAGAGCGCGTCGGATCGTCTGATCAGCGACGAGCACAACCAGAACCGCTGAGCGTGCTGCCGAGTCCAGGCGCCCAACGGCCTCGGCGAGCGCACGCGCACCCTCTTTGCGACTGCTGAGCTGCGCCAGCGCGCCAACATGCTCTCTGACCGGCGTCGCGTCTTCGCTCCGGTCACGCTCTTGATCTGCCTGCGGCGCGCCATCGCGCTCCGAAGGCGAAGTAAGCAGGCCCGCGATGTGAGAGGAGACGTTCCGCGCAAGTAACGCCTCATCGTTGCGTGTTGCTGTGATCAGTGCTTGCACACGCGTATAGGGTGACGTGAACCGCACTCGGCCATCCACGAACAGGACGTTGCCTCCGAGCGTGGTACGACTGCCATCCTGATCCTGTCCCGTGTGGTTGTCCGGCTGATCGCAGGCGAGGACGTTCTGGGCGCCCATCTGCGGCGTCTGCCCCGCGATGTAAACGTAGCTCCCGTCTCGGCCCGCACCCGAATCGACAGCGCTGGGACACCGGATCTGCTGCTCCTTGAGCAGGCCCAACTCCACCAATGTCGTCAGATCAGGTGGAAACTCACCATTCGTCTTGGCGTATGATCGGCAAGCAGCGCCGATGCTCTGCAAGTTCGCCGCGCAGGCAACGCGTGTGGCCGCCTTGCTCGCTTGTGCCAGGGCAGGCAGCATGAAGCCCATGAGCAGAGTCAGGACGCTTCCCCCGATCGCGGCCCGCGCTTGCCATGTCGTCGGCATACCCCAGCCTTGCAGAAAAACGGAGAGCACCCCAAGCAGCAAAGCCGCCAGGCTGGCAAACTGCAAGTACCACAAGCTGTACACGCCCGTTGTATAGCCTACTAGGATTCCCAGGACCCCGATGAGTGCGAGGATCAAAGCGACAGTCGCCAGCACTCTCGCATACGACATGACCGTCCCCTTCATTCTGTGCCGTGAGGATCTGCTTGCTCATGGGCATTGTACCGAGAAGCGGTCTCACCGCGCGCTGATTGTCAGTCGATCAACTCGGTCCGCGATGCACGCGCGCCCGAAAAGCGCCTCGCACGCCTCCGGCTCCCCTATAAGAACTTCTGCCGCCGGCGCCCGATCTTTCGCGCGGTTTTCTCGCAGGCTTGGTGGGCACCGGTCCCCAGGGCGCACGTACCCCGGGCGGAGCAAGCATTGAAACCCGCGGAGATTGAATGAAACGTGAGACACCCTCCACGGCTGATTGCTGGCCTCTCTCAACAGCAGGAGCCCGCTGGCTACCACAACGACGGCGCGCGCCGTCAAGCAACGGGATCAGGATCGGCACACCGCCGAGGTGCGAGATCGGCTCGATCGCCACCGCCGGAGCACGAATCCCCGCTCCTGGTGCCGCGTTCCCGGTGCCCGGATCTCCGATCGCGGATCCCGGATCCCGGATCCCGTCTTATCACCGCGTCACGCGTCGGCTATGCTGGCGGCGGTTGACGGTTTCTGGGGGCAGGTGGCGACGAGAATCGCAGGCGAGGGCGAACGATGCCGGAAGAAGCGAAGCCGAGCGGACCGACGATGGGCGAGGCGATGCCGGACGAGACGACGACGGACGATCGGACGACAGTGGCGGCGTTGCGGCGGCTGGTGGCGGCATTCGTGGGCGAGCGGGAATGGGGGTGCTATCACGACGCGAAGAACCTGTCGATGTCGATCGCGATCGAGTCGGCGGAGCTGATGGAGCACTTTCAGTGGGTGCGCAGCGAGGAGGTCGCCGCGGTGCTGGCCAGCGAGAAACAGCGGGCCGAGATTCGCGACGAAGTAGCGGATATTGCGTGTTATCTGCTGGCGCTGGCGAACGTGGCCGAGATCGACCTTGCGACGGCGGTGCGGGAGAAGATGGTGAAGAACGCGGCGAAGTACCCGGCGGCCGAGTTTCGCGGGCGGTATTGGAAGCCGGGGGAGTAGGCGGGAGCGTGGGGCGCGTGGCACACGGCGTCGGCCGGCGGGGGCGGGCGTGGGGTGGCGGCGTTGGCGTCGGGGGCGGGGGGCTGTGGCGTCGGGGGGCGAGGCGAGGTGGCGGCGGGTCGGTGGGTG
>CAYUZU010000009.1:137395-188549 GCA_964448675.1 uncultured Planctomycetales bacterium | reverse complement strand
GCGCAACCCTAACAAGCGCCGAACGCGCTACGCTTGAGATTAAGACGCTCTAGCGGCTGTGTCGACTTGCAGGGGCGCACAGCGGTTGGACACAGTCTTGTTACCTTGTTCCCCGGTTACCTTGGGACGCTTCGCGCTGCGCGTGCCAGCGCAGCAGCGTCTCCGTGATCCGCTCGGCGGCCTGGCCGTCCCACAGCGCCGGCGTGCGCGGCTTGACCTCGCCCTTCTTGATCCGCCGGTACGCCTTGAGAATCTCCGCCGGATCGGTCCCCACGACCTGGTTCGTCCCCTGGGCGACCGTGACCGGCCGCTCGGTGTTCCGCCGCAATGTCAGGCACGGCACGCCGAGCACGGTCGTCTCTTCCTGGATGCCGCCGGAGTCGGTCAGCATGAGCCGGGCGTGGCTCATGAGCTTGAGGAAGTCCAGGTAGCCGAGTGGGTCGACCAGCCGGACGTTGGGCATCTGCTCCATGCGCGGCAGCAGGCCGTGCTTCTGGATGTTGTTGCGCGTGCGCGGGTGGACCGGGAACACCAGCGCGACGTCCTGCTGGATCTCGTCGAGTGCGTCGAGGATCCCGCCGAATACCGCCGGGTCGTCGACATTGGCCGGCCGGTGCAGCGTGAGGGCCCCGTACTGCTTCTCCGCCAGGCCCAGCCGCGTCAGCACGTCGGACTGGTCGGCCAGCGCGCGATGCGACAGCAGCGTGTCGATCATCACGTTGCCCACGACGTGGATCTTGGACGAGTCGACGCCCTCGTTCTCGAGGTTCTGCTCACCCGACGGCTCCGTCACGAAGAGCAGGTCGCTGATCGCGTCGGTCAGCAGGCGGTTGATCTCTTCCGGCATTGTGCGGTCGAAGCTGCGCAGCCCCGCCTCCACGTGCACCAGCGGCACGTGCAGCTTCGCCGCCACCAGCCCGCAGGCAATCGTCGAGTTCACATCACCGACGACCAGCACCGCATCCGGCTGGTGCTCGAGCACGACCGGCTCGAATCGCTGCATGATGAGGGCGGTCTGCACCGCGTGCGATGCACTGCCGACCTCGAGGTTGATATCCGGCCGCGGAATATGCAGGTCGTCGAAGAACGCCTTGCTCATTGCGGCGTCGTAGTGCTGCCCGGTGTGCACCAGGAGCGCCTCGATCTCCGGGCGCTTCGCGTAGGCCCGCATCAGCGGGGCGATCTTCATGAAATTCGGCCGGGCGCCACAGACGTTGATGATCTTCACGCACCACTCCCGAGTGTCGGCGGATGTCGATTCTGGTCGCCCCGGCCGCGACCGCTCACGGCCAGGATGGGAAAAACCGGCGGCCAATGTTACCATCGGTTGATTCATGGGCCAATCGGCAGTGAGACCCCTGTTGCCTGGTAATGAGAGAACGCGATGAATCGACTCGCCGTCTTGTTGACGACCCTCGCCGTGACTGTTGCCGCCGCGTCCGCCCAGCCCCGCCGGGGCGATTTCCCGGATTACGGCATCATCCCCAAGGAAGACACCGGCGCCCTGCGCTTTCTGCACGAGCATCCCGCGTACGACGGCCGCGGCGTGACGGTCGCGATCTTCGACACCGGCGTGGACCCCGGCGCCCCCGGTCTCCAGACCACCACCACTGGCGCCCCCAAGATCGTCGACATCATCGACGGCTCCGGCAGCGGCGACGTGCGGCTGCAACCGGCGGATCCGACCGACGATGGCCGGCTCGAGGGCCTCAGCGGGCGCATGCTCACGATCGACCCGGACTGGAACAACCCCACCGGCGAGTACCGCATCGGCCTGAAGCGTGCCTATGAGCTGTATCCCGGCGGGCTGATCAGCCGTTTGAAGGAGAAACGCCGGGAGAAATGGGACGAGCGGCAGCGGGCGGCGGTTACCGCGCTGAAGCGCGAACTGGCCGAGTGGGACGTGGCACACCCCAAACCCGACGAGGAGCAGAAGAAGCAGCGCGAGGAACTCGAGACGCGCCTCGCGCAGCTCGAACGCTTGCAGAAGGAATACGACGATCCCGGGCCGATCTTCGATTGCGTCGTGTTTCACGATGGTGAAGTATGGCGGGCAGTGATCGACACCGACGAGGACGGCGATCTTCGCGACGAGGATGCCCTGACGAACTACCGCATCGAGCGGCAGTACGACACCTTCGGCGATGAGGACCTCATGAACTACGCGGTCAACATCTACGAAGACGGTGACCTGCTCTCGATCGTCTGTGACGCGGGCATGCATGGCACGCACGTGGCCGGCATCGTCGCGGCCCATTTCCCGGAACAACCCGAGCTCAACGGCCTGGCGCCGGGGGCGCAGCTCGTGGCGGTGAAGATCGGCGATACGCGACTGGGCTCCAACTCCACCGGCACAGGCGAGATCCGCGGCTGCATCGCCGTGCTCGAAAACAACTGTGACCTCATCAACATGAGCTACGGCGGGCCATCTCCCGATCCCGACGACGGCCACACGCCGCAGCTCTACTCCGAGCTGGTCAACAAGCACGGCGTGATCTTTGTGGCCAGTGCCGGCAACAACGGCCCGGCGCTTTCGACCAACGGGTCGCCCGGGGCCACGACCGAGGCGATCTTCGGCATCGGGGCCTATTACTCGCCGGAAATGCTCGCCGTGCAGTACTCGGCGCGTTACGTGCACCCCGCCAATCAATACACATTCTCCTCGCGCGGGCCGACCAGCGACGGGGCCGTTGGCGTGAAGTTCAGCGCCCCGGGCGGTGCGATCGCCCCGGTGCCCAACTGGACGCTCCAGGGCTCGCAGCAGGCGCACGGCACGTCGATGTCCTCTCCGAATGCCTGCGGAAACATCGCGCTGCTGCTGTCCGGACTCAAGGCCGAGGGCATCCCCTTTACCCCCGCTCGCGTCCGCCGCGCGATCGAGAACACCGCGGCCGGTGTGCCGGGGCTCGGCACGTTGCAGCTCGGTGAAGGACTGATGCAGATCGACAAGGCATTCGACTACTTGCGCGAGCACCACGACGCGCCGTACAACGACGTACGCTTCGATGTGCGCGTGACAACGCGCGACAACGCGCGCGGCATCTACCTGCGCGAACCGTTTGAACTTGACCGCGTTTGCGACGCGCGCGTCGTCGTCAAGCCGATCTTCCCCGAGGACGCCGACAATCGCGCCAAGGTCGACTTCGAACTGCGCTGCCGGCTCGAGCCGACGGCCCGCTGGATCGAATGTGCCGATTACTACCTGTTGCCGCACGGTGGACGGCGGCTCGATGTGCGGGTCGACCCGACCCGGCTCGACGAAGGTGCCCATTATGCCGAGATTCGTGCGTACGATGCCGCCGCGCCCGAGCGCGGCCCGGTCTTCCGCATCCCCGTGACGGTGATCATTCCCGGAGAACTCGACCAAGAGGATCCCGCGTGGCGCGCCGAGTTGCCGTTCGCTCCCGGGCACGTCGAACGGCACTTCATGGTGGTGCCCGAGGGCGCCACGTGGGCCGACCTGCGCGTGCACCGCACCGACGAGGACGGCGACCTGGCGGTGATCGTCTGTCAGACCGTGCAGCTCGTGCCGAGCTACGCGTTCTCGGACCACCAGTTCAAGCGCTACATGCGCCTCGCCGCGCAAACAGAGGAAGTGTACAGCTTCCCTGTCGTCGGCGGCCGGACGCTCGAGATCGACTTCGCCGAATACACGGCGTATCTCAGTGAGGGCCAGCTCGACGTCGCGCTCACCTTCCACGGCATTGTGCCGGACCGTGAGGTCGTCGCGCTCGAAGGTGGCCAGAACGCCACGCGCGTCAACGTCGCGTCGCCGTTGCGCAAGGAGCGCGTGTCGCCCGCCGGTTCGCTCGATGTGCGGCGCGAAGTGCTGCGGCCGAGCGACAGCGTGTTGCGCCCGCTGGACAATCAGCGCGATCGCCTTTGGGACGAGCGCCAGATCTACGAACTCGTGCTGACGTACGACTTCTCACTTGTCGATGGCGGCACGGTCACGCCGCGGGCCGCGCTGACCGAGATCAGCGAATATAACGAGTCGTTTCAATCGCAGATGTTCATGGTGTTCGACGAAGGGCGCCAATTGCTGGCCACCGGCAACGACGATCCGGGCCCGGTCAAGCTCGCCAAGGGCGACTACACCGTGCGCTTCCACGTCCGGCACGACGACGCGTCGTTGCTCGAGAACCTCGAGGGCATGCCGCTGTTCCTCGATCACAAGCTGAGCAGCCCCGTCCGCCTGAGCTTCCATGACGATCCGGACGGCGCCCTTGACGGACGCGACAAGTTCGGCACGCGCTGGCTGGCGGCGGGCGAGCGCGCTGCACTTTGGATCGCGGGCCCCGGGGCCGACGACCTTCCCAAGCAGGCGGCGCCGGGCGACCTGCTGCTCGGGTCACTCACCTACGGGCAGGGCGACGCGAGCATCGAAGGCGAAGGTCACCGCCCGGGCGGCTATCCGGTCGCGCTGACCGTCCCGCCGAAGCCGACCGCGACGAAAGACACCGATGGAGTCTTCGGCGACGAAGAGGAGCGGAATGCCGCGGACAAGCTGGCCGAGGCGGTGCGCGATTTGAAGGTGACCCGACTGGGCGAGCTTCACGACGAGGAGCATCGCTCGCTGTTCAATCGGATCGCAGCCGAGGTACTGGCCGATTACCCGAATCACCTGCCGGTGCTGGTGGAGCAGCTGCGCCGGGCCGACAAGCACCGCGAAGAGGACCCGCAGGCTGTCGTAGACGCCGCCGACCGTGTGTTGGCGCAGATCGACCAGGACGCACTGGCGGCCCATTTCGGCGTCAAGCTCGACCCGGACGACAGGGCGGCCAACAAGCAGCGCAAGGAAATGGAGAAGAAGAAGGATGCGCTGGTTGAAGCGCTGCATCTCAAGGCGCGCGCCCTGTTCGACATCGCCACGCAGCGCAGCGACGGCGGCCGGCCGGTGACGGATGCCCAGGCGGCCGACTACGAGGCGTTCGAAGCCACGTTCGCCGAAATGCAGCGCTGGGCGGACACGACCGACGGAGATTACTACAAGCTGCACATTCGTCGTGAGCGGCTGCACGATCGGCCTGGCAATGCACTGAAGCTGATCAACGACAAGATCGAGGACGAGCCGACGCAGCGCGAGTTGTACGAGACGCGGCTGGAACTGATCGAAGCGCTCGGCTGGCCGCATTGGCAGGATTACGAGCAGCGCTGGCAGCTCATTCGCTTCCGGCCGCACTATCCGCCGTTCTGAGTGGCGGTGCGGTGTGGCCGCATCATGTACCGGTGGTACGATTGCGCGGATGATGGCAAAGTGTCCATTCTGCGGGGCCACGGGCCGGCACTGGATCGTGCCGGGCGGCGTCAACGCGCGCATCCTGGCGCACAATGGCGTGGTGCTGGCGGCGCGGCTGTTCTATCCCGTCGTCCACGCGCACCCGCAATGGCCCCGGCTGAAGTTTCACTTCATTCCGTGGCTGCGCGGCTGCCGGGCGTGCGGCCGCCGGTTCGTATCGGACGCCGAGGGTGCGTACGCGACAACCTGCTGGCAGTGTGGCTATGACCTCAGCGGCAACACCAGCGGCACCTGCCCCGATTGTGGCCGCCGCCTGGCCCCCGTGCAGCGGGCCATCCTGCGGCAGCGCGGTGCGGACGAGGCGCCAGCAGCGCCGTAGTGCTTCAGGAGGGCGACAAAGAAGCGGCCCTGCCGGCACGCGACAGGGCCGTTTGCGGTTCTCGATTACGCCAACATGACGTCGGCGCTTACTCCTTCACCTCATACTCGGCGTCGATGACGTCCTCGTCCTTCTTGCCACCGGCATCTTGGCTGCCACCTTCCCCCTCGGGCTGCGGACCGGGCTGGCCGCCGACCGAAGACGCCGTCGCGCTCTTGTACACGGCTTCGCCGACCTTCTGTGACGCCTTGGTCAATTCCTGCATGGCGTTCTCGATGGCCGCCGCGTCGTCGTTCTTCTGCACGTCCTTGAGGTGATTGACGGCCCGCTCGATCTCGGTCCGCGTGCCGGCCTCGACCTTGTCACCATGCTCGCTCAGCATCTTCTCGGTCGCGTAGACGAGCTGGTCGGCCTGGTTCCGCACGTCGACCAGCTTGCGCTTGGCCTCGTCTTCCGACGCGTGCGTCTCGGCATCCTTGACCATGCGGTCGACCTCGTCCTCGCTCAGGCCGCTGGAGGCCTTGATCTCGATCGACTGCTCCTTGCCGGTGCCGAGGTCCTTCGCCGAAACGTTCAGGATGCCGTTCGCGTCGATGTCGAACGTCACCTCGATCTGCGGCATGCCGCGCGGGGCCGGCGGAATCCCGGTCAACTGGAAGCGGCCCAGCGTGCGATTGCCGTCCGCCATCTTGCGCTCACCCTGGAGCACGTGGATGTCAACGGCGGGCTGGTTGTCGGCCGCGGTCGAAAACACCTCCTTCTTGCTCGTCGGGATCGTCGTGTTCCGCGGAATCAGCGTGGTCATCACGCCGCCCAGCGTCTCGACACCCAGCGACAGCGGCGTCACGTCCAGCAGCACGATGTCCGACTTCTCGCCGGTAAGCACCGCGCCCTGGATCGCCGCGCCCAGCGCCACAACCTCGTCCGGGTTGATGCTGCGGTTCGGCTCCTTGCCGAAGACTTCCTTGACGAGATTGCCGACGGCCGGCATGCGCGTCGAACCACCGACCAGCACGACCTCGTTCACGTCGCTCGGCGAGAGCTTCGCATCCTGCAGCGCCTGCTTCACCGGGCCGCGGCAGCGCTCGATGAGCTTCTCCGTGAGCTGCTCGAACTTGGCCCGGGTCAGGTTCATCTGCAGGTGCTTCGGGCCGCTGGCGTCCGCCGTGATGTACGGCAGGTTGATCGTGGTCTCCATGCTGCCCGACAGCTCGCACTTGGCCCGCTCGGCCGCCTCCTTCAGCCGCTGCAGCGCCATCGGGTCCTTCCGCAGGTCGATGCCTTCCTTCTTGCGGAACTCCTCGGCGAGGTAGTTGATGAGTTCTTCGTCGAAGTCGTCACCACCCAGGTGGGTGTCGCCATTGGTGCTCAGCACCTCGAATACGTTCTCGCCGACGTCGAGGATCGAGATATCGAACGTGCCGCCACCCAGGTCGAACACGGCGATCTTCTCGTTGGCCTTCTTCTCCAGGCCATATGCCAGCGCCGCCGCCGTCGGCTCGTTGATGATGCGCTCGACCTTCAGGCCGGCGATCTGGCCGGCCTCCTTGGTGGCCTGCCGCTGCGAGTCGTTGAAGTAGGCCGGCACGGTGATGACCGCCCGGTCGACCGACTCGCCCAGATACCGCTCGGCCGTCGCCTTGAGGTCGCGGAGGACCATGGCCGAGATCTCGGGTGGCGCGTATTCCTTGCCGGCCACGCCGACGCGCACCAACTCCTCGGGACCACCTACGATCTGGTAGGGGACGGTCTTCTCTTCCTGGGACACCTCGTTATGGCGGCGGCCCATGAAGCGCTTGATCGAGAAGACGGTGTTCTGCGGGTTCGTGACCTGCTGGTTCTTGGCCCGCTGGCCGACCAGCCGCTCGCCCTTTTCGGTGAAGCCGACGACCGACGGGGTCAGGCGCGAGCCGGCCTCGTTGACAAGCACCTTGGGCTGGCCACCCTCCATCAGCGCCACGACCGAGTTCGTCGTTCCCAGGTCGATACCGATGATCTTCGACATGATTCGTCTCCGTCAGACATCAGAGCGCCCGCCGCGGAAGCAGGCGCGGAATCATTCCATTACGCACCCCACTGGCTATGCAAGGGTGATACCAGAGTGAGAGATGCGGGAAAAACGGCTTTTTCGGCCGCGCTGGTACGTTGTTATGGGACGATTGGCTCCGGCGCTGCTCTCCCGCCTCCTGCCATTCTGACAGACGTCCGCCCCGGCGGCAGGGGGTGAGCTGGCAGACGTCGCCCGGGCCGACAGCCCCGTCCCCGCCCACCGCCGGCGACGAAAAACCGGGATCGATAACGGTCCTCCAGAGCTCTGCCGGCCGCGTGGCCGCCGGCCGCGCACTGCCCCATAATGCTCCCCATGCACATTTGCCACGTGATCACCCGCCTCATCGTCGGCGGGGCCCAGGAGAATACGATCCTCACCTGCGAGGGCCTGCACGAGCGCGGCCACCGCGTCACCCTCATCGCCGGGCCCACCCACGGCCGCGAGGGCAGCCTGGTTGAGCGGGCCCGCGCCGGCGGCTACGAGTACATCGAGCTCCGCGAGCTCATCCGCCCTGTCAACCCCTGGATGGACCTTCGCGCCCGCCGTTACCTCCAGATGGAATTCGACCGCCTCCGCCCGGACATCGTCCACACCCACAGCAGCAAGGCGGGCATCGTCGGCCGCTTTGCCGCCCAGGACGCCCGGGTGCCCCGCGTCGTGCACACCATTCACGGCATGAGCTTCAACCGCACCCAGCCGGCCATCGTCCGCAGGGCCTATGCCTGGCTCGAACGCCAGGCCGCCCGGCGCACCCACCGCATCGTCACGGTCGCCGACGCCATGATCGACCAGACGGTCGCCGCCGGCGTATCCCCGCGGGAGAAGCTGTGCACCGTCTATTCCGGCATGGAGATCGAGCACTTCACGCCATCCGCCGAGCGCCGCGCCGCCGCCCGCCGCAAGCTGCAATTGGCTGACGAGGACATCGCCGTGGGGACGGTCGCGCGGCTCTTTCGCCGGAAGGGCTACGAGCAGTTGATCCCGATCATGGCGGCCGCGGCCGAGCGCGAGCCTCGGCTGCGCTTCGTGTGGATCGGTGACGGGGCGCAGCGCGACGACTACGAGCACGAGCTTGCCCGGCTCGGCCTGCGCAACCGCACGCGGCTGGTGGGGCTGGTCGCGCCGCGCGAAGTGCCGGACTGGCTCGCCGGCTGTGACTTGCTGGCGCATACGTCGCAGTGGGAGGGCCTGCCGCGGGCCGTGGTGCAGGCGTTGCTGCTGCAGGTGCCGGCCGTTGCGTTTGCGATCGACGGCACGCCCGAGGTGGTGATTGATGGGCAGACCGGCCGGCTGGTGGCGTTGAACGACCTGCCGGCGTTCACGTCGGCGCTGTGCGAACTGGCGGGCGACGCCGAGCGCCGCCATGCGCTCGGCCGCGCGGGGCGCGAGCTGTGCCGCGAGCGCTTCGACTGGCGGCACATGGTGGACGAGTTGGAGCGGGTTTACGAAGGAATCAGGGATTAGGGGATTGCGGGATTGAGGGGAGCGACGAAGCGACGGAGGCGTAGGACATAGCTCTGCTTCGTCCATGTGCCACGCCCGACTGGCCTTAGCTTCGCGTTCGCATGATCCCCGCGCAGACGAGCACCACGCTTGTCCACCAACCGTTCGGCTCCGGAACGACGCCAAAACGGAAATAGTCCCATTTGGACAACTGCCTGGAGTTTGTGCCGCCGTTTCCAAAGGCGACGTAGCTCTCCAACAGCAGTTGATTGAGCTCGCCCGCGTAGACCCATGTCTCATCGACGAACAGGTCATAGCTGAAGAGGTCATCGGACTCGAAACGCACGACATGCCATTGATCTTCAGCGAGGGGAATGATCGCTTGGATGCCGCTCACCCTCATGCCATCGGCGCCGAACTGGAAACTGATGCCCCTGGGTGGATTCTCCGCGGCGATAGCGACACTGACAGAGTAGTACTCCGTTCGCGCATCGACCCACAGGCGCCATTCGGCAATGAACCGCTCACCAGCGCCCGGGCTGAGTGGGCGGTCGATACGGTAGCCATCGTAAGACGGAGAATGGCCCAGGCAATCATCCACGAACACGCCGTCTTCGATGTAGCGAATGGCCCAGTCCTCCGGGTCCGGCGTGCCGTCGCCGTACACGCGCGTCCAGCCGCGGTTCTCCGGAAAGTCATCTCCCTTCGTACGCGATCCAGAACGGCGCCCCCGAGGCGGCCGGCAGTGCGGCGAGGAACCACAACAGCGTGGTCAGGCAGATAAGGCGGCGATGGGGGGACATGCGCGCCTCCGTGCAAGCAGGTGAGCGTCGGAAGCCCGGCGTGTCCCGAGGCCGGGCGGTCGAGGATCTACACGTCCTTTTATAGGTCGGCGGCGTGGCCGGAATCAATTGGGGTTTTCCCGCAGTGGGCGAGACTCCTGCGCGTCGACTTCCGACCAGCCGTCGGCCGCTACATCACTGGCGAGACGCCAGTGCCACTCTGAGATCGCCCCCCCGCAACGCGCCCCATTCCGATCGGCGGCCGCTCCGCGTACAATCCGACGTTTTGCAGCCTGACCGGATCCGTAGAAGGGGCTTGGCCGTGACGCGTACCGCCGCCGATGTCCGTCAGCAGTTCGTCGAGTTCTTCAAGAGCAAGCAGCACACCTTTGTGCCCAGTTCGCCGGTCGTCCCTCACGACGACCCGACCCTGCTGTTCACCAACGCGGGCATGAACCAGTTCAAACCGCTATTCCTCGGCACCGCCGACCCCAAGACCGAATTCGGCCAACTCAAGCGCGCCGCCAACTCGCAGAAGTGCATCCGCGCCGGTGGCAAGCACAACGACCTCGACGACGTCGGCCACGACACCTATCACCACACCTTCTTCGAGATGCTCGGCAACTGGTCCTTCGGCGACTACTTCAAGACCGAGGCCATCGCCTGGGCCTGGGAACTGCTCGTCGACGTCTGGGGCCTCGACGCCAGCCGGCTGCACGCGACCTACTTCGGCGGTGACGAGGCCGATGGGCTCGAGCCCGACCTCGAGGCCCGCGACCTGTGGCAGAAGATCCTGCCGGCCGACCGCGTCCATCCGGGCAATAAGAAGGACAACTTCTGGGAGATGGGCGACACCGGGCCCTGCGGACCGTGCAGCGAGATCCACATCGACCTGACGCCCGACAAGACCGGTGCCCAACTCGTCAACGCCGACGATGCGCGGGTGATCGAGATCTGGAACCTCGTGTTCATCCAGTTCAACCGCGACAGCGGCGGCCGGCTTTCGCCGCTGCCCGCCAAGCACGTCGACACCGGCATGGGGTTCGAGCGCGTGACCGCTGTGCTCCAGGGTCACAACAACAACTATGCGACCGACGTCTTCGTGCCGATCATCCAGCACATCGAGAAGCTGACGGGGCACAAGTACGGGGATCCGGGATCCGGGAACCGGCAGCCGGAGAATCGCTACGCCGCGATGACGGCCGGCAACATGCAGGACGAGGCGTGCCGTGTGATTGCCGACCACGCCCGCTGCCTGACATTCGCGCTGACCGACGGCGCCGTGCCCGATCGCGAGGGCCGCGGCTACGTCCTGCGGCGTATCCTGCGGCGGGGCGTGCGCTTCGGCTGGCAATACCTCGACCTGCACAAGCCGTTCATCTGTGACCTGGTCGACACCGTTGTCGCGACGATGGGCGACGCGTTCCCGGAACTCAAGAAGAACCCCGAGCACGTCAAGGCCGTCATCCGCGAGGAGGAGGAGTCGTTCGAGGCGACACTCGATCGCGGCATCGCGCTATTTGAGCAGGCCGCCGATTTCGCTCGCCAGCATCACAATCACGAGATTCGCGGCGAAGACGCCTTCAAGCTCCACGATACCTACGGCTTCCCGATCGATCTCACGCAGGTGATGGCCGAGGAGAAGGGTCTCAAGGTCGACATCGGCGAATACGAGCGGCTCATGGAAGAGGCCCGCGACCGGGCCCGCGCCGCCGGCAAGACGACGACGCCCGGCGCGACGGCCGTCTCGCCCGAACTGCTCAGTGGTCTACCCGCCACCGACAGCACGCCCAAGTACACCGACGAGACGATGACCGCCAAGGTCTGCGGACTGGTGCGTCTGACGAATGATGGCCCGGTCGTGCTGACCGACGGCGGTATCCAGCCCGGCGACAACGCCGGCGTCATCGTCGACCGGACGTGCTTCTACGCCGAGGCGGGTGGCCAGGTCGGCGACAAGGGCATCATTGGCGGGCCGTCGATCCGCTTCGATGTCGAAAACACCGAGCAGATCGGCGAGTGCGTCGTGCATTTCGGCACGCTGGTCATGGGGAACATCAGCGTCGGTGACGCGGTCGAACTCGCCGTCGACACCCACCGCCGGGCGACAATGAAGAACCACACCGCGACGCACGTGCTCAACTGGGCGCTGCGCGAGGTGCTGGGGGAGCACGTGCAGCAGAAGGGCTCGCTGGTCGATCCGGAGAAGACGCGCTTCGACTTCTCGCACCCGCGCGCCCTGACGCCGCACGAGATCGAGCGCGTCGAATCGCTGTGCAACGAGATCATCGAGCAGAACCTGCCGGTGTATTACCAGGTCGTGCCGCAGGAAGAGGCGCTGAAGATCAACGGCCTGCGCGCCGTGTTCGGCGAGCGCTACCCCGACTTCGTCCGCGTGATGGCCATCGGCCAGCCGATCGACGAGCTGCTGGCTCGGCCCGAAAACCCCGAATGGCGCAAGTACTCCATCGAATTCTGCGGGGGGACGCACCTCAAGCAGACGGGCGATATCGAGCGATTCGTGCTTGCCAGTGAAGAAGCGGTCGCCAAGGGTATTCGCCGCGTGGTCGGTATGACCGGGCAGACCGCGACCCTCACCGACGAGTGCGGCCAGGCGCTGGTGGACCAGGCGGAGCGCCTGCGACAGGGACCGCCCGAGGACGTGCCCGACGGCCTGGCCGAGCTTCAGAACACGCTGCAAAGTGCGATGATCCCGCTGCGTCATCGGATCAGGCTGCGCGACCTGACCGCCGAGTTGCAGAAAATCGCCAAACAGCAGCAGAAGGCGGAGGCCGCCGACGCTGCCGACCTGGTGATGAACAAGATCAACGCCTTGCTGGCCCAGGCGGACAAGGTGGGCGATACGACGATCCTGGTCGCCGAAATGCCCGATGTTGCCGTCGATCAACTCAAGACGGGTGCGGACATGGTCAAGCAGAAGTGTGGATCGGCGGCGGTGCTGCTCGGCGTGCGCAGCGGCGACAAGGCGGTGCTGCTGGCGGCGATGACGGACGATCTGATCAAGAAGGGGCTCAAGGCCGGCGACCTGGTCAAGGAAGCCGCCAAGCAGGTCAAGGGTGGCGGTGGGGGGCCGCCGACGATGGCCCAGGCCGGCGGCAAAGCGCCCGAGGATCTGGACAAGGCGCTCGAGGCTGGGCGCCAGTGGATCGCGGCCAAGTTGTAGCGGTTTCCGGCGGTTTTTTTCCGCAGTTTGCGCGAACTTCCGGCGACGAGAATCCGTCTAATTCCGAGGCGGTGGCAAGCCGCCGGCGGGAACTGACGGCTTGCCGTCGGTGTTTTGGGTCCGGTGGTTTGACACCGGGCGCCAGCCGGGTAATCTAATAAATGAGAGGTACGCGAAGGTCGCTACCGCCGACATTCAGCAACAGGAGCGGGGACGCGCAGCGGGGCTGGTTGATTGGCCCCGATCGACAACCAGGCGTGGGTCGCCACGCAGACGGCACAAGCGATACTTGATTGATTCCGTATCCGGCCTCATAGATACTTTTCCTCCGCCAGATGCCGTCGTGGACGCATCCCTCGACGGAAGCCGTTGCGGGACAACCGCCGCTCGGCTTACTTGCATCAGCCCAAACCAGCCAGGAAACGCGCCGTCTACGCGGTGCTAGTGCTTATATGTTCCGGCACAGTCGCGGTCTGCTCGTGCGCGAGCGGTCTGCCCGGCCGTCCGGAAGGAGGTCATGCCATGGCTGCATCAAACGCCGTCTGGGGCATCGACATCGGACAGTGCGCCCTCAAGGCGATCAAGCTGCGACCGGCGGAGAACGGCATGGTGGAGGCGGTCGCGTTCGACGTGATCGAGCACGCCAAGATCCTGTCGCAGGCGGACGCCGACCGGGACGAGCTGATCTCATCGGCTTTGGAGAAGTTCGCGTCGCGGAACGACTGGCAGGGCGACCGCTTCGTGGTCGGCATTCCGGGCCAGCAGACGTTCGCGCGGTTCTGCAAGATGCCGCCGATCGATCTGAAGAAGGACGCTCGCAAGATCCCGGAGCTGGTCCGCTACGAGGCGAGCCAGCAGATCCCGTTCGACATGGATGACGTCGTCTGGGACTACCAGGTCTTCACCAGCGACGAGTCACCCGACATCGAGGTGGGCATCTTCGCGATCCGCCGCGAGCTGATCCGCAAGCACCTGGGGTTCTTCTCGGCGGTGGGCATCGCGCCGACCGCGGTGCAGGCCGTGCCGCCGGCGTTGTACAACTTCGCCCGGTTCGACGGGCAGGCCGAGAGCGAGGATGGCAGCGCGACGGTGATCGTCGACGTTGGTGCGCAGAATACCGACCTGATCATCGTCGAGCCGAATTCGGCGTGGACGCGCAACATTCCGCTGGGGGGCAACAGCTTCACCGAGGCGCTGGTGCGGGCCTTCAAGCTCTCGTTCGCGAAGGCGGAGAGCCTGAAGCGCTCGGCGGCGACCAGCAAGTACGCCCGCCAGATCTTCCAGGCGATGCGGCCGATCTTTGCCGACCTGGTGGCCGAGATCCAGCGATCGCTGGGCTTCTACGGCTCGACGCGCCGCGACGTCGAGCTGAAGCGCGTGCTGGCGCTGGGCAATGCCTTCCGCCTGCCCGGGCTCCAGAAGTACCTCGAGAACAACCTGGCGATGTCCGGCGGCGTGATCAAGCTGGACAAGTTCAAGAAGATCGTGCCGACCGCGACGACCAACGCCCCGCAGTTCACCGAAAACGTATTGAGCTTCGGCGCGTCGTACGGCCTGGCGCTGCAGGGCTTGGAGCTCGCGCAGATTCATGCGAACCTGCTTCCGCCGGAGCTGGCCCGCGTCGCTGTCTGGCGCAAGAAGCGGCCGTACTTCGTGGCGACGGCGGCGTCACTGATGGCGGCGGCGGCGGTGCCGTGGGTGTCGAACCGGCTGGACGCGCAGACGTTGGACAGCCAGCGGAACGAGTCCATGCAGAACCAGGCGCAGCAGGTGATTCGCGAGGCGCGCAACTACCAGCAGCAGTACAACCAGGCACGGCAGGAGACCACGCAGGAGGAGCAGGACATCGAGAACCTGCTCAAGCTACAGGAGCAGCGGGCCGTCGTGCCGCGGCTGTTCACGCTGGTGCACGATGCGCTGCCGCCGATCAACCCGCCGGAGTTGGCCGCAGCGGATTCGGCGCGCGAGCTGCAGGAGATGATCAGAACGAATCCGGAGCGTTACCCGCGCACCGAGCGCGGGCAGTTGATCATCGAGTCGCTCGAAGTCGAATACGCGCCGGACATCGAAGAAGTCACCCTGGGGCCGGAGCGCAAGCCGGGGCCGGGTGGTGGTGGTCCGACTGCGCCGATGCCGGGCGCGCCGGGTGGCATGCCGCGGCCTGGCGGCTTCGGGGGCTATCCCGGGGCTGGCCGGATGGGCGGCGCCGGCGGTGGTGCCCAGCAGCAGGGGCCGGGGGCGACGGCCCCGGGCTTTGTGGTGCACATCAAGGGGCGGTTGCTGTTCGGGACGCGCAAGTCGGCCGCGACGCAGTGGCTGGAAGGCGAGTACTATAACAACCTGCGCCAGCAGAGCCGCCAGCAGGGCATGGGGTTCTACATTCCCGCAGACGATCCGCAGAACGCGCTGAACCGGTCGATCAGCCAGCCGCAGATCGTGCCGTACCACCGCGGGGCCACGAATGTCGGGGCGGGTTGGACCGCCCAGCGTCCGGCGGCCGCCGAGGAGGGCGAGCAGGTCGCCTTTCCGGACCCGGTGACGGGCGAGGACACGCGGCACGACTGGTCGGTGGAGTTCACGTTCAAGGTCAAGATGGGCGAGATGCCTCAGGCCGAGGAGGCGCCCGACCAGGGCCAGAACCCGTGAGATCGCGTGAGACGACGGCGCTGACAGGAGACTGACGATGATGCCGTTTCTGAGAAACTACTGGGTGCCGCTGGTGTGCGGCGTGGTGATGGCCGGTTCGATCGCGGTGCTGGTGCTGGGCATGATGGATGACAGTGTCACCACCGAGATGAAGAAACGGCTCCAGGTGGCTCGCGATATCGACGCGCTCCGCAACAACGCGAAGAACGAGGCGACGATCAGTACGGAGAAGGAGCGGACCCGCGCGTTCAAGGAGGAATACGACGCGACGTTGCAGGTCGCCGAGGAGATCTGCCGGCGCGAGCCGCTGCTGTCCGGCGTCTTCCCGAAGTTTGACGGCACCGACGACGCGTTCCGCTTCCAGGAGACTTACATCACCAAGCTCTTCGAGCTGCCGCGCAAGCTCATGGCCGATGGGCCGCCCAGCGAGCAGGAAATCGACGAAGAGGCCGAGCGCATCGCCGAGGAAGTCCGGCGGCGGGAAGGGGCCGGTGAAGGCACCGGCATCCTGCCCGGACCGGCCACGACGCCCGGCGGCGGTACGGCCCCGCCCCGCGCCGGCGGCGGCGCGGCCACGCCCGGCGGGCCGGGCCGGGGCCCGGGCGGCGCGACGCCGGGCTACGGGGGCGGTCGTCGGCCGACGCCAGGCTACGGCCGCGGTCCCGGTGCGGGCTATGGTGGCGGGGCTCCGGGTGGTGGCTCGCAGCAGACCGTCGACACGAGCGAAGCCGCCGGCCGGGCCGCGGTGCGCAAGGCGCGCAACATCCGGCTCTATGCCGAGGTGGCGCCGTTCGAGGAGTCGGCGTTCCACGTGAGCCCCATTGCGCGGGCGGAAACCGCGCCGACGGCGCGAGAGATGTGGTACGCCCAGGTCAGCTACTGGGTTCAGCTCGACGTCGTCAACGCGATTCGCGAGGTCAACGAGGCGGCGGCGGCCCGGCTCAGCGAAGACGAGGTGCACGTGGCCAACATGCCGGTCAAGCGCATCGTCCAGGTCGACGTGCACGGCTATGTACGTTCCGACGGCCAGCTCGTGGCGTTCCCCACGGTGAGTCGGTCGGGTACCGCCGCCGCGCACCAGGCGCCCACGTCGTTCACCGGGCGCGTCAGCGACGAGCAGTTCGACGTGGTGCGCTTCTCCGCTGTTGTGGTTGCCGATCAGCAGGATCTGCTGAAGCTGGTCGATGCGATCACGCGCGAGAACTTCTACCAGCTGATCGACATCGACTACGAAGCGGTTCCGCCCGGCGGCCGCGAGGGGCCGTACTTCTACGGCGGCGAACCGGCGGTGCGGGCCACGCTCGTCTTCGAGGGTTACCTGGCGCGCAGGGTCTACAAGGGCATGATGCCGGCGGACGTGCTGGCGGATCTCGGCATCACGGGTGACGGCAGCTGATACGGCGCGGGGCGTGATGAGACAACCAATGACGCGGACTTGGAGGTCATGACGATGGGCGCGAAGGGCATCTTGAACATCGTCGAGTTGCATATCGAGAAGATCCTGCTCGGCCTCGGCGCGGCGACGCTGATCGGGCTGATCGTCTATACGATGATGGGACCCAACAAGGTCGAGTACGGCGGCCGCGAACTCGGCCCGAGCGAGATCGCCCCCGAGATTTCGGCGAAGGCCGACCAGCTGCGTGTGGCGATCCGCAACGCGAGCGTGCCGGCGGTCGAGGTGCCGGTGTATGCCAGCCGGCTCAAGTCGCAGCACGAGGCCGGCATCTTCGGTCGTGTCGACCCGAACGCGCCGCAGTTGCCCGAGGAGCTGCCGTGGGCGACGGCGTTCGGCCTGCCGCTGCCGGAACTGGCCGCCGACGACGGCGCGAAGGACGTGCGGCTGGTGACGCCGCTGCCGCCGAAGATTGCCCCGGTGATGACGACCGGGATCAGCCTGGCGTATCGCCAGAAGCCCGACATCCGCGTGAGCAGCGCGGGCGCCCCGGGGGTGAGCCCGACGCCGGACGAGCCCGAGCCCGAGCCGGAAGAGTGCGCGTGGGTGACCGGTGCCAGCTATTTCCCGATCGAAGCGCAGACGCGCGAGATGACCAACAACGGCTACGCCGGTTACCTGGCCAAGGTGTACCTGGTGGGGGTGGACGTGCAGCGGCAGGAGATGACCGCGGACGGCGAGTTTTCGCCGTGGCAGGAGGTGCAGCCGAGCCTGGCGATGCCGCAGTTCGAGCTGCCCACGCCGGTGTTTGACGAGCGGTCGAACGAGTTGCTGAACCAGCCGGAGCTGGACGCCGCGCTGGCGGCGGTCCGCGAGTGGCAGCTCAAGATCTGGCAGCCCGACTTCTATCCGATCGAGGCGGGCGATTACTGGGAGCTGCCACCGTTGCCGGGCTACGAGGAGGAGGACGTGGTCGAGGTCGCCGTGGCCACGCCGAGGCAGCCGGAACCCGAGCGGCCGCGGCCGCCGGTGCAGCCGGGCCCGGGCTATGGTGGCGGCATGCGGCCGCCGGGCAGGACCGGGGGCATCACGCCGCGCGGCAACCGGCCGGACCCGCGGGAGATCGCCGCGGCGCGCAAGGAACTGGCCCGCGACCTGCGCGAGGCGCAGCAGGCGATGCAGCGGAAGGAGTTTGCGGAAGCGGAGCGCATCGCGCGCAAGATCATGGATCATCAGCATGCCACGGCGGCGCTGCGGGGGCGCGCCGGGCGGATCCTGGCCCAGGCGGAGCAGCTGCAGGGCCAGACCGGGCCAGGCGGATCCAACCGCCCCGAGGGCTGGGTGCTCAACCCCGAGAGCGACGAGGTCGAGCCGGCGGTGTGGTTCCATGACGACCGGGTCGAGCCCGGCAAGACGTACCGCTATCGCATGCGGCTGCGGCTGTGGAACCGCTACGTCGGCAAGCGCGACGCGCTGCGTGATCCGACGCAGGCGTCCCGGGCGACGGTGGTGGGCGACTGGTCGCTGCCGAGCGCGCCGGTCACCGTGGCCCCCAAGCGGCACTTCTTCGTACGCGGGCGCCAGTTCGGTGACGAGGTGGCCGCCAACGTGGACGTGTTCGTGTGGCACGGCGGCTACTGGTACAAGGAGGACTTCACCGTTCAGGTCGGCGACGTGATCGGTGACGTGAAGACGATCCTCACGAACGAATACGACGAAAGCGGCAACCAGGTCCGGGCGCCGGTCGATTTCTCGACCGGGGCTGTCGTGCTGGACATTCGCCCGGACGAGCCGACGCTCTATCGCCGGTCGGTCGGCAACGGCGAGTTCACCTACAACGAAGCCAAGTCGCTGGTGCTGGTGTACCTCGATCCGGCGGACGGACAGGTGAAGCAGCGCATCGATCGGCAGGACCGCGCCGACCCGACCTACAAGGAGCTCAAGGAGCAGCAGATGCGGTAGCGGGTGGACGCGTCGGGTGGTATGCCGGGCGGCCCGGTGCCGTCCTGGCCGGACAGGTAAGCCGTGCTACGCTTCCTCCGTGGTCGCGACTAAACTCAGGGTGCCATGCGCGGTTTGTCGATAGCGCGAGCGGGACTTGTCACGCCGTTCCATTTTGCGGTGGCGCTGCGGGCCCGCCTGGCCCAGTTGCGGAACGGGGTCGACCAGCAGTTGCGTGAAGCGCCGGTGCGGGCGTTTACGGTATTGCTGGTGCTGTTCGTCATCTGGGGAGCGCTCTATCAGCTGTTGACGATCGTGTTGCACCAGATCAACCGCTGGGAGTTGATCGCGGTCGTCGCCAACCAGCAGATCTTCGTGCACTTTTTCCTGGTGCTGGCGGTCATGCTGGCCTTCTCCAACGCGATCCTGTCGTTCGGGGCGCTCTATGGGCGGCACGAGGCCGCGTACCTGCTGGCGATGCCGATACCGGCCCGGCAGGCGGTGTGCCTGAAATGGCTGGAGGGCACGCTGCTGTCGAGCTGGTCGTTTCTGCTGCTGGGCGTGCCGCTGATGCTGGCGGTGTCCCGCAACACGAACGTCGAGTGGTACTATTACCCGCTGTTCGTCGCCCATTTCCTCGGCTTCATCATTATTCCATCGACCTTCGGCCTGCTCGTGGCGTGGGCCGTTGCGATGTGGGCGCCGCGGCGGCCGTTGGCGCTGGCGTTCTGGGGCGGCGGCCTGGTGGTGGCGGCGGCGGCCCTGTGGGGCTGGAGCCTGATGCGCGACGCCGAAGTGTCGGAGCAGTGGCTGCGCACGTTCTATGGCCAGCTCAGCGTGGCCAAGCAGCCCCTGCTGCCCAGCACCTGGTCGGCCAAAGGCATCGTGGCGGCCATGCAGCAGCGGGCCGGCGAGAGCCTCGTGTACCTGGGCGTCGTCTGGGCGAACGGGTTGTTCTTCGCCTGGCTGGTGGTGAACATCCTGGGACGCAACTGGGGGCAGGCCTACAGCCGGGCGCAGCAGGGTCGGGCGCGCACCATGGTGCGCAACGGGTGGTTCACGGCGACGCTGTGCAACGTGCTGTTTTTCTATCTGCCGCGGCGGCTGCGGATGATCATGCTGAAGGACCTGCGCGGCTTCGCGCGCGATGCGCCCCAATGGTCGCAGATGGTGATCATGATGGGGCTGCTCGTGATCTACGCGGTGAAGCTGCAGACGGTGAATCTGCACTGGTTGCCGGTGGGCGTGGGCGGCACGGGCGTGCGCGCGGTGGTCGCGTATCTGAACCTGGTCACGGTCAGCCTGATCCTGGCGACGTTCACGAGCCGCTTCGTGTTTCCGCTGCTGTCGCTGGAGAGTCAGCAGCTGTGGCTGCTGGGCATGTTGCCCACGCGGCGCGTGTCCATCCTGCTGGTGAAGTTCGTTTTTGCCCTGACAGTCACGGGGTTTTCGGCGCTGCTGGTGATTGGTCTGGCAACGCACGCGCTGACGCTGCCGGCGGAATGGGCGCGACTGCAGCTGGCGGTTTGCCTGGGCATCTGTATCGGCTTGTCGGGGCTGGCTGTGGGGCTCGGTGCGCGTTTTCCGGTGCTGGGACAGCGGAATCCGGCGAAGATCGCGGCGGGCTTCGGCGGGACGTTCAACCTGATTGCGAGCATGTTGTTCGTCGCGGTGGAGATGGGGTGCCTGGCGCTGGCCGGGATGCGCGGTTTCGGTGGCGGTGGTGGGGTGTCGATGGGGGAAGTGCGGGACGCGAACCTGCTGGTGCCGGCGCTGGTGTTGTTCGGGGTGCTGGTGGCGGGGGTGAGCTTATGGGTCGGTGGGCGCCATTTTGAGCGGCTGGAGTATTGAGTCGCCGTCGAAGCGGGCTCATTGTCCGATAATACGCGCAAACTCATCCCGTGCGCGGATACGGAGCGAAAATTATTGTTCGGGAAAGTGCTCAGATTAGAAGAATCTGCTGGTATCGGGCTCTCGGGGAGGTTAGAATCGGTGGCAGAGTAGGAGTACATATCGTTGGCCGAGTTGCAGGAGGAGGCTTCCCGGGCATTTTGCGTGAGGCCTCGCAATTCCGGTTGACTGGAGGAGCGGAAGGGCCTATAAGGCACGCTGAGAGGAAGCCAACCCGAGCGCGAATCGCGCCGGGCAGGACGTGGAAGGAGGAACACCAGGATGAACATGGGGAAGGCTATGAGCAGAATCACGCTGTGCGTCGCGGTCCTCGCGATCGCCGGAACGTCGGTGGCAACCGCCGACCTGTCGGACTACATCTTCTACTTCCAGGCGTGCGACCCGGAGACCGGGTTGTGCATCGGCGACTTCGCGGTCCCGTCGGAAGGGACCTGGAATCCCGAGCAGAATGCCTGGGTGTGGTCGCTGGAGAGCGAAACGCCGGTCATGCCGTTTGATCCCAACGGGCCGACGCAGCCGCTGGCGACGCTGATGCCCAGTGATGATCAGGGCAACACGACGTCGGTGATGGTGCAGGCGCCGGCGCCCGGGACGCGGCAGAATCCGCAGGTGCAGTTGAACTTCGTCATGATTGCCGGTGCCGGTCCGGGCATGACCGAGTTCGTGCTGACCTCGCCGCTGTACTCGTTCGATCCGATTGTCAATCCGGATGCGAAGTCCGAGGTTGGCGTGAACGTGACGGACACGAACAACGACGGTGCGTTGCTGACGGCGCACAACGACAACGATGGCGTGTCCTTCTCGTACTACAACGGCGCGGCCCCCGGTGCGGGTAGCCTGTTCGCCGAGATCCTGACTGAGGACGTCACCGCTGCCCCGCTCGGTGTGGGTGCAGGGTCGGATGATACGGGATGGCAGACGATCAATGACACGGTCAGCACGGCGAGCTCCGAGATCCACTTCGAGCTCTCCGCGAACGACCTGGCCAGCGGCTCCTCGACCTACATTCTGGTTCCGGAGCCGGCCAGCCTGGTTCTGCTGGCGGGCTTGGCGCTGCTGCGTCGCCGATAAGGCCAAGACGTTACTGGGACTGCGCAGGGCGAATGGGAGAGAGGGCCCGGCGCAGTCCGCGGTGCGTTTAATGAAGCGCGATGCGGAAGAAACTCGAAGGAGAGGGATGATGACGAGAACGAATAGATTCGTGCTGTTAGGGGTGTTGCTCGCCGGCGCGGCGGTGGCCGCGGCAGGCGTGGGTGAGCCGGCGATCCGCATTACGGCGACCAACTCCGCCGGGACCGCCGTTGTCGAGCGTACGCTCGGTGATTTCACCTATATCCCGGCGACCAGCACCTACTTCCTGAGTCTGCCGGCCCAGGTTCTGATGGACGGCCCCAACGCCGTCGCCGAGCTGACAGGCATGCAGATCTTCATCACGGATGACCCCACCAAGCCTGCGAAGATTCAGATGAACTACGGTGTGCGGGCGGGCATGGATGATGCCGGCACCGAGTTCGAGGTCACCCCTGGCGTGGTTTCCTTCCCGACCGTGCTGGAGGAGTACACGGCCGCCCGCATGGGCTGGTCGTTCACCGTGACCGAGAATCCGGATGGCGATGGTGACGAGGACGTCTGGCTGAACGGCATCGGTGGCAACGGCGTCTATCGCACGTTCTACGACGGCACGCTTTTCCACGAGTCGGTCACCCAGGTCGGTGGCACGAGTGGTGGCGGCGGTCAGGTGTACAACCCGTCGGAGAACTACCCCGACGCGTTCAATTACGCGGACATTCCCGCGCCGGTGAGTAACATCTCGGCTTCGTTCGCGTTCACCTTGACCAAGCTCGACACGGTCGAATTCGGCACGAGCTACGTCTTCGTGCCGGAGCCCGCCAGCTTCGGGTTGCTCGCGCTGGGCATGCTGGCCCTCGTCAGCCGCCGGCGCTAAAACCAAGGTGCTCGGCTCTTCGGAGCCCGCGACTAGAGATTCCCACGGGCCGGGATCCAGTTGGATACCCGGCCCGTGTTGTTTTCCGGCGCTGAAGATTAGTGCACGGTAATCTGCCGCGGGAGCTTCGGCGGACGACCTTAGCGCTAAACACATCGTCATCCGATAGAGACCTTAAGCGGGGCGAGTAGCATTGACCGCGCGGGCTGGGGGTTGGCTGGAGTCCGCACGAAGCCAACTGCCAGACGAGGAATGCTCGATGGGCAACGTTGCACGCGTCCTGATCGTCTTCCTTTCCCTGTCGCTCGCTCATGCTGCCGGTGAGGCAGCGCCACCACCGAACAATCACGGGCTGCTCATTCGCTCGTCGCCGATCATCGTGCCGGTGACACTGGTCCCGCCGGAATACTCGTCCGGCACGGTTACCGATGTCGAGGTGGCCGACTACAACGGCGACGGCCGCAGCGACCTGGCGGTCCTGTGGCACCTTACGCACGCCACGACGTACCGCGAGAATTTGCGGCGGCTAACGGTGTTCGAGAACACCGGCGACGAGTTCGCGCTGCTGGCCGAACTCGACCTCTTCGATCCCGACCAGCCGCTCGGCGAAGCCTGGTCGATCTTCCGCATGGGCACGGCCGACCTGGGCATCGGCGATTTCGACGGCGATGGCGATGTCGACCTCGCCGCGAGCCCGTTCTTCGGCGACGAGATCTGGTTCATCGAGAACCTCGGGGAAGGCAGCTTCGCGCAGCATCTCAAGTTCCCGTTCGGCTGGAATACCGCCGGCAACCTGCAGACCCCGACCGAGCTCATCGCCGCCGACTTCAACAACGATGGTCGCGACGAGCTCGTCGTCCTGGTTGATCCGCTGCAGTACTTCATCGAGGGGCCCGTGCACTTCTGGACCACGTCGGGTTCGATCGCCGACATGCGGCGACTCTACTGGACAGCGCTCGAGGGCATGTCGTACATCCAGTACACGCGCGGCATGGCCGTGGCGGACTTCGACCAGGATGGCCAGCCCGACCTGGCGTTGACGGCCTCGGTGCACCCGCCGGAGGAAGACGATCCGGCGTTTGCCGCCTGGTACAACCTGGACGTGACAGCGGGCGGGTTTGCGGCGCGGATGGAATACCCGTCGCTACTGTGTTCCGACGCCGTCGCGGTGCACGTTCCGGGCCGGCCGCCCGGGCTGTTGCTGCTGGGGCTCGACGGCGCGCGGGTGCAGTATTGGGAAGGGCGCCTGCCGCTGGACTTCGTCCTGCGTCGCGAGGTCACCGGGTACGCGGGGCTATCGCCGGATCGCGGCATGGCGGGCGTCCTGTGTGACATCGATGGGGATGGCGATGCGGATCTCGTCACCAAGCAGAAGGTCGGCCAGTCCGACGAAGCGAACCAGATCGAAATCACGCTCTCCAGTGCCGGCGCGACCCAGTGGACGCGCGTTCGCCCGACACCAGTCGACACGACCGGGTTGCGCACCGAGTCGTCGGACCTGCAGGAGATCCTCCGCCCGCGTAACATCGCGGTGGGCGACCTGTTCGGCAACGCCCGGCCGGAAATCGCGGCGGCATTCGGGCGTTGTGCTGGCGACCTGGTGGGAATGCCGGACCAGACGGTGCTGGTCGCGGCGGTCTGGCTGAATTCGTGCATGGGCGACGTGACGGTCGATGGACAGGTCACGGGGGCCGACATCGGGCAGCTGCTGCACGATTTCGCCGTGGAGCAGCAGGACCCGTGGTTCAACTACCACGCCGATCTCAACAAGGATGGCGTGATCAGTTGTTCCGACGTGCGGATTGCGATCGGGGATTCGGCCTGCGGTTGTGTGTCCTGCGGTGACCTGAGCATCGGCGATGCCGACTGCGATGGGGTGGTTTCCAACCGCGATGTCAATGCGTTTGCTGCGGCGACAGCGGGGCGCCAGATCTATGAACAGCAGTACCCGGGCTGCAACTGGTTGAATTCGGACTGCAACGGGGATGGGTCGGTCAACTGGCGCGATATCGACGCGTTCGTTCTCGTGCTGAACTGCATGACCAACCCGGGCGAGGGGCTTGAACCGGAGCCTGAAGAGTAATCACGCCTGCTCCGTGCCTTGCCTGGATGGCGGCGGTGCAGTTGCGCGCCATGAAACGCGCCCGGCGCGGCTGTGCGCCTACTGGTGCGGCGCAGGGGCCGCCGCCGACGAAGTGGGTGGGCCCGAGGCGGTGTCCGATTCCCCCGGGTTGCTGACGACCGGCGACGCGGGGGCGGACGGGGCCGGCGGGACTTCCTTCTCGGGGATCGTGCGGGCCGCGAGCACGGCGGATGGCGCGGGGGCCCCGATCTGTCGCAGGGCGAGGCGGGCGCTGACCGTCGGGTCCGGCTGCAGCTTCATCATGTGCTCGATGAGCCGCGTCATTTCCGCTGTCGCGCGGGCCGCGCGCCGCCCGAGGTTCCAGACGGTGGTCCCCTTCTCGCATGCCTCGGCGTAGGAGGTGCGGGCCTCGATGACGACCGGCGACACGGGAAAGCCGTACTTGTGGATGGCACTGCGGGCGATGCGGGCGAGCCGTGTTCGCGAGTTCGCGCGGTTGAGCACGGTGAGCGCGTGCGGCAGGCCTTGTCGCTTGGGGTGAAAACGCATCTTGTAGATGAGCCGCGCGGTCTTGTACGACGCCCAGATGTCGAGCATGCTCGGCATGATCGGCATCACCGCCAGATCGCTCACGGAGATGATGGCGCCGATCCGCGAGCCGAGCGCCGCCGGCCCGTCCGCCACCACCACGTCGAACGTATCGCTCAGCGGCGGGCCCTGTTCCAGCACCTCGCGCGCCGACGCGAAGGGGTAGAGCGGCAGGTCCGGGGCGGCCTTGGCGACCCATTGGCTGGTGCTGGCCTGCTCGTCGGCATCGATCACGGCGACGCGCAGACCGCGCTCGTGCAGCCACACGGCCGTGTGTACCGAGAGGGTCGTCTTGCCGACCCCGCCCTTGCTGTTGACGAACGAGATGATCATGTTGCCCTGCGCCAGAACGCTTGGCCTGTACGCGACGACTTCCGTTCCCACACCACGCGAACACCGTGGCACGCACGCGGGTCTCTCGGGTTTATCGGCAGGTGCCGGGGGGCGGCTGTGACGGCCGCAGTGGTGGAGCGCGGCACACGCGCCGGGGGACCCTGGCCACGGCAAGAAGTGCGCGTGGCGTTGCTTGCGGTGGGGCCGCATCTTGTCGGCGCGAGCGGACCAGTGGCCGGTGCATCAGTTCGGCGGATGCGGGCCGGACGCAGGATGGCACCCGACGGCCTGGCCGGCGGTGCGGCCGAGGGTGCGCGCGTGACGCGTGGGCCCAAGCACCGGTGACCTTCCCCGCGCGACCCCCACCTGCGCAACAAAGAACCCCGATTCCGTGGGCGGAACCGGGGCTGAGGAGATGCCTCCGCTAGGGCTCGAACCTAGGACCCGCTGGTTAAGAGCCAGCTGCTCTGCCAACTGAGCTACGGAGGCGGCGACCCTGCCAGACAGGGCACTCCACGATGGTACCCAAAGCGGAACGTGCGACAAGTCCCGCTGGGGAAACAACGCAATATAGCAACGTCGCGGGCGGTTTCCAGCGCAGAATCGCCAAAAAACCGCCGCCTGGCGTCGCGACGGGCCAGCTGCCGGGCGAATTGACAACCGCGTACAATGCCGGTGGGATCAGGTGTCGGCGACCGGCGGCGGTCGGGTCGCCAGCGCGGGCCGCAGGACGGCACGGTGCGGGATTCGGGCGACCGGCACGCTGTTGGTCCGCGGCGCCTCAGGAGGGCGGCCATGCTCGAGTGGTACAACCAGTTGGACCCGCTGGTGCAGCGGATCGTGCTCGCCGCGGCGGCGTTCATCGCCCTGGTGATTGTGCTCCGTTGGATCAGCGGCCGGCGCTGGCGCCGCAGTGTTGCCCGCCGGCAGGCCGAGTTGCGCCGCCAATACGAGCACGTCCGCCTGCAACAGGAGGAGGTGAAGCGGCTGGCCGAGCAGATTTGGACGACCAGCTCGACGAATCGCATCGCGGGCTTCGCGATCACGCGGCAGCTCGAGGCGGTCTTCACCGAGGGCAAGCCGTCGTCGTTGACTGCGGTCGAGTGGTGCAAGGCGCTGGCGGCGCAGAAGGGGGCCAACGCGATCATCAACCTGCAGACGCAGCAGGGCCCCAACGGCAAGTGGTTCGCCAGCGGCGACGCGGTCGTGGTCCGCAACCTTGTCGCGAAGCCGCCCGGTGACAAGCCGCCGCCGGAGAAATAACGCCGCGCTCAGCGGGCACGGACGGCGACGATGAGGTAGTCCTTTTCGTCGAGCGTGCCGCAGCCGATGGGCATGAACGGGCCGGCCTTGAGCTTGAGCTTTGTCTTCAGCAGGGGCTTGGGTTCCTTCTTCTTGCCGTCCTTGTCGGGAGGCGGGGGCTTGTCGGGTCTCTTGGTGAGGATGAGCTCGAGCTCGATGCGCTTGCCGCTACGCTCGGTGGGCTTGATGGCCAGTTCGTACTTACCGAGCAAGGGCGTCTTGAAGGTCTTGCCGAGGTCGATATCGTCCTTGGTGATCTTCTTCTCGAGCTTGAAGCCCGTGTACTTGAACTGCTTCTTGAGTGCCTTGGCGAGCTCTTTCAGCTCCTTGGAGACGTCCTTGTCGCGGGTCGTGGCGCGGATCAGCCACAACTCGACGTCGACGGGGCGCTCGTCCTTCTTCTCGTCCGCCGCCAGCGCCGGCGGCGCGAGCAGCCCCGCGACAAGCAGTGAGATCAGCCACAAGCGGTGACGTTGCATTCGCTGTCTCCTCGTGGAAGCGACGACGCGGTCGGTCGCCGTGCAGGCAGGACCACGCTCATCCTTCACTCTCGAATACCCAGATGACGGGGACGGCTTCGTCGCCGGCAGACAGTACGAGCGGCATCGTGTCGCCGGCCGATTCGAGCTCGTCGATCTCGACCGTGTCGGCCCACTGCACCGGCCAGGCGTCGGGCGCCGGGGCGGCGACGCGATCGTAGTCCCACAGGCCGATGCCGAGCACGACGGCGGCCGCCACCGCTGCCAGCGGGCGCCAGAGACGGAGCACCCGCGGCCCGGGCCGCGCGGGGCCCGCGGCGGCAGTCACGTTCTCCCACACCGCGTCCCAACGAGGCTGCGGGACGGAGGGCGGCGGCGCCTGGAGCAGCGGGTCGGTGGGCGGGGCCACCCGGCTGAGACGGTCCGCGTCCGCTGGCGTGGCGTCGAGGTGCGTTTCCAGCCGACGGACCTCTTCCGGCGTCAGCTCGTCGAGCCGCCCGGCATCGAGGAGTCCGAAGAGTTCCCGAATGTCTCGTACGCCATCGCTCATCTACGCTGCTCCGGTCCAAATCGGCCGCAACCGATTCCGGCCTTGGTGCTGGCGGAGAGACTACATTCCACCTTGGCGTTGACGATTGAACGGCAGGGTGTATTCAACAAATCTCCAAGAATCTTGTCGTCCTATAACAATGCACCTATTGGTCGCAAATCCGTTCTTGCCGAGGCTACACGCGAGCCATCGCCAGCGTCATCTCGGCCCCGCCCTCGCTGATGGTGATGCTGAGGGACGTTGCCGTCAGGACGTACGCCCCGGTCTTGGGTTCGCCCTCGACTTCCAGCGTGATCTGGTCGCCGTCGATGCTGTAGGTGCCCGTGCGCGACATCGATTCCGGCATGTGCGGGTTGGTCATGGTCATGGTCAGCGTACCGCCCTCGGCGAAGGTCAACATCATTTCCATCCCGCCGGGAGGCAGCATGGACTGACCATCACGCTGCATGTCCGTGACACGCCAGGTGCCGATGATCGATGGGGCGCCGGCGGCAGGCCGGGGCGTTTCCGGTGCCTCCATCGGCTTGGCCGCGGCAGTGGGTGTCGGTGATGGTGGTGGCGGCGGTGGGGCACCGGTTGGTGTGGGCATCGGGTCGGCAACTGCGACGGCGGGTTTCTCGTCGGGTATCTCCGGCTCGGGAATCTCGATTTGCTTGATCACGGGGGTGCGGAACTCGGGCGTCTCGGGCGGCAGGTCACGTCCGCAGCCGGCCAGCCACGGCACGACGCCGAGGGATATGCCCATGACGAACATCACAGCGAAACGGGGGACGAGAGGGTTCATGGGGTACGCCCTTCAGGTGTGAATACGACTTCCCAGATGGCGAAACGCTGAGGCGTGTCGGCACCCAGCAGCAGCAGGCGTCGCTTGGCGGGCACGTAGGCAACTGGAATCCATTGGCCGTTGAACACGCCGATGCTCATGCCGGTTGTGGTATTGACGACGAAGACAGCTTCGCGCGTGGCCAGGGCGACGGTCTGATCATCGATCCAGCAGCCGGCAATCGTACCGCGACGGTGCCAGCGGACGAGTTTCTGCTCGATATGGAGCACGCCGACGCGGTCACGCATGACGTCGTAGTACAGCACGCTCGCGCCGTCCGGAGACAGCGGGTCGCCGATGCCGGCCCAGGTTTGCAGCAGGCCGGGGCGTCGGGCCGTGCCCCAGTCGGGAGAGATGACGCTGGTGCCGTCGGGGCCGGCGCGGACCCAATCCAGGTGGTCGCTGTTGACGGCGGCGCAAAGCACGTTGCCGCGGCCGTCGGAGCGGATTGGGAAGAGGCAGTCGTATCCGGTCGGCGTGAGCAGGTCGGGTGCGGTCTGGCCGATGGACTGGCGCGCGACTTGGAACGGGCCGTTGGCGCTCGGCCCGGTGCAGAAGAGCAGCGTGGTGTCGTTCTGGTCGAAGCGGGGCAGGCAATTCACGGCGCCGGGCACACCCAGGTCGGTGCGCTGACCGCTGGCGATATCGACGTGCACGATGCGCGTCTGGTCGGCGTGGTGGGCGACGTAGGCAAGGGCCCGGCCTTGGGGTGACCAGATTGGCGAATGTGCCCAGCGCTCGCTTGAGACGCGCTCGTTCCGTGCACCACCAACGCTGCCCAGGTAAACGCTCAGGCCGCCGTCGGGCGGTGTGTGGTTCGGGTCGTCGGCGCCGAGCACCGTCATCGGCGACAGGGCAGGCTGATCGGTGCTCAGGTACAGGAGCTGGCGTCCGTCGGGCGAGATCACGGGGAGCTGCAGGCCAACGTTCTTGACCGTACCGACGCGCCGCGGCAGCTCGGCATCGCCGAAACGCTGCCGGTGACGCGCGTTGATCTCGTCCGGCGACCGGGGGTCGGTGGTGCGTTCGGTGGCGGCGCAGCCGGCGAACAGGACGGCGGCCAGCGTCCCAACGAGCAAGGCGCGGTACGTGTGGGCAGCGGTCTGTGTGCGGGCGGTTTTCACGGCGTGGCTGGTTCCGTAATGGCGGCATCGGCGGCGGCCTGTAGCGGTTCTTCGTCCGGGGCGGGTTCGTGGGGATGGTGACGGTCGGGAACACGCGGTTCCCCGGGGTTGCGTTCGAACTGCTTGTGGGGGTCGGCCTCGATCGCGTCGCGCGTGGCGGCGTCGGGACTGATGACGTACGGGGTCAGGCAGATGAGGAGTTCGGTGTTGACGTCCGCGATTTCGCGGTGTTTGAAGAGCTCGCCCAGCAGCGGAATGTCGCCGAGGCCGGGGATACGGCGAGTAATCTCGCGCTTCTCCTCGCGCAGAATGCCGCTGATGACGAAGGTCTTCCCGTCTTCCAGCACGACGCGGGTGGTCGTTTCGCGGCGGTCGACGATCGCGCCGCCGAAGAGCGTCTGGCCGGGGATGACGCTCGAGATGCGGAGGTTGACGAGCAGGGCGATGTTGGCTTCCTGGGTGATGTGCGGGCGGACGCGGAGTGTGATGCCGACGGGGAAGTAGTCGAAGCCCTGGCTCTGGCCACCGACGTCGGTAGTTAACGTGGAGGAGATGAACGGGACGTCCTGGCCGTCGAAGAACTCGCCCTCGACATTGTCGGCGGTGAGGATCTTGGGTTCGCTGATGATCTTGAGATCGGTCACGCGACGCAGCAAGCTGATGAGGTTGTTCACGTCGACATCGAGCGAAACCGTGTTCTGACGGCCAAAGGTGTCTTCGAAGCTGTAGCTGAGCAAGCCGCGGAGCGCGTTCTCGGTGATCAGCGGATCGCCCGAGGTGAACACGCCGGGATCGGTCGAGAAGCGGTAGCCGAGGCTGGTGGAGTCGTCGTGGCTGATCTCGGCGATGACGGCCTTGATGAGGACCTGGTAGCCGGGTTTGTCGAGATCGGCGACGAAGCGCTCGATGGCCTGGGTGTATTCGTCGGGGGCGGCGACGAGCAGGAGGTTCTGCTCGACGTTGGGCACGATGCGCAACTTGCCGACGAGGTTGCTGGGCTGCTTGGTCTTGATCTCGGATGGCGGATTCTGCCACCAGAACTGCATGACGTTGGACGACTGTTGGTCCTGTTGCTGTGGCTGGCGCTGGGGCTGCTGATCGCGGCTGGAGTACGGCGAGCCCTCGTCGCGCAGGTCCTTGAAGGTGCTGACGTGTCCGCGGCGCAGCACCGAGGTGGGTGTGCCCGGTGCGTTGAGCAGGGCGTTGAGCTGCTCGGCGAGGGTTTCGGCGTCGGCGTAGCGCAGCTCGATCACGCGCGGCATGCCGCCCAGCTGCGGCTGGTCGAGCTGCGCGATCATGTCGTCGATGATCTCGTAGTTCTCTTCGTTCTTGCTGACCGCGATGAGCTTGCCCATCTCGGGATAGGCTTCGAAGCGGAACTGGCCATAGAGGCGGCCGACCGGCGAGGCGCTGGTGGAGTCCTCGTCGTCCCACCACCACGGTCGCGCCGAGCGCTCCTGCTTGGTGAACAGGCTTTCGAGCAGCTCCTTGGTCTTGGCGGGGTCGGCGTAGCGCAGGGTGTAGATTCGCGGGTCGGCCTCATCGCCTTCGAAGCGCCGGTCCCACTCCTTGATTTGCGCTTCGATGCGGGCCATGCGCTCGGGCGAGGCGAGCACCGTGACGCTGTTGTTGCGGACGTTGGCGGTGACGGTGACCTTGGTGCGGTCGGACTCGCCCTGGCCGCGCGAACCGTAGTAGAAAAACCGTCGATTGCTTTGCTCCTGAAAGACCTCCTTGATGTTCTCGGCAATCTGCTGCGCGTCGGCATAGTTCAGCTTGAAGGTCTTGGTGATGCGCAGCCCGGTGTCTTCGGTGTCGATGTCGCCGAGCCACTCCTTGAGGATGGCGCGGTTTTCCGTCGACCCGACAATCATCAGCCGTCGCGACGACGGAAACGGGAAGATGCGCAGCGCGTTGCGCAGGCTGTCGTCGGGGATGTTGTTGAGCATGTTGGTGAGCTGATTGGCGAGGTCTTCGGCGTCGCCGTACTGCACCTCAACGATTTCAGTTTGTGTGCTGGGGGGCTTGGGTTGGTCGAGGTGGTCGAGCCAGTCGTCGATCTGGGCGAGCACGTGCGGTGCGGCTTCGACGACGATGGAAGAACGGCGGGCATCGGGGATGAGCAGGACGGGTTTCTTGTCGGCTTCGATGGCGAGGATGCCGGGCTCATTGCCACCGCCCTGCGGTTGGCCGCCGGGTGGACCGCCGGGTTGCCCGGGCTGGCCTGATCGCGGGCCGCTGCCGCCGGCGCTCGTCGCGGCCTTGACCTCGACGCCGAGGTAGCTGGAGATGAGTTGTTCCAGCAGCGGGACGATTTCGTAGACGTCGCTGTGTTTCAGGGGGAAGACACGCAGCTCGCGGCCGGTGGCTTCGGCCTGGTCGAGTTGGGCGATGACCTGGGCGAGGCCGAGCAGGTCTTCGGCCGTGGCGACGATAATGAGCTTGTTGGTTGTGGGATCGGCGGTAATGTGACCGTAGCTGGGCATGATGGGTTTGAGCACTTCAACGAGCTTGCTGGGGTCGTAGCTGGTGACGTTGAAGATCTTGCGCACGATCTTGTTGGGCGGGTCGACAGCGCTGAGGTCGCCGTCGGGCGGGATCATGTCGATTTGTCGGTTCAACACCTGGCTGATCGGGACGAGGTGCAGGGTACGGGCGCGCTCCTCGATCGCGACGCCGTTCTCGTGCAGCGCGGTGCGCAGGAGATACAGCGCCTCGTCGAGCGGGACGGGTTTGGGGTTGACCAGCGTGATCTTGATCTGCTGCACGTCGTTGCTGACGATCACGGGCTTGCCGAGCTGATCGTTGAGGAACTTGGCGATCTGTTGCATCGGGGCGTTGTTGAACGAGATCGGCACCGGCTTGGGTTCGTCTTCGGGCTTGGTCTCGGCCAGCAGCGGGGCGACGAAGCAGGCAAAGACGCCGACGGTCACGAGCAGGTTGATGGGGGCAACGTGGATACGCATCAGTCTGTTCCCTTCGGTTGGGTACTCGGTGCAGTGGCCGGAGCAGTGGGTTGGTCGCCGCTCGGCGGGGTCTCAGCCAAGGCCGTCGTCGGCTGTGTGGTGGTGATCGGTTGCGCGGTTGGTTCCTGCGGCGGCGTTGGGGAGGACGGCGGCTGGTCGGGCGGAAACAGGTGTATCGTTTCGGCTTGGCCATGATGTTCGATGGTGACGGCGTACCCCTCGATCCTGACCACCTTGATGCCATGGGCCGCCTGGCCAACGTCGATGGCGACGGGCCGGTTGGGTGGCGCCATGAACAGCGCCGTGTCGCCCAGCACGCCGGTAAGTTGCAGTTTCTTGCGCGGCGGCGGCGGCGGGGCCAGCACGTTGCGCAGCGCGATCGCACCGTGGACCTTCGGCGGTCCGGTGGCCTGCGGTGGTGGCCCGGGCGGCGGGGATGGTGGTGGCGTTACCGGCGGTTGGGGCGCGCCGGGCTGTGTTTCGGATGGCTGGGTCTCTGCTGGTTGGGTATCTGCGGGTTGTGTGGCGGTCGGCTGTGTGTCCGTCGGCTGGGTGGTGGGCTGCGTCGTGGCAGCAGGCTCCGGGTTGCGCAGGTTATTGATCCAGCCGCGCCATTGCAGGTGGGTGCCGACCTGATAGATGGCGTCGACGGCCAGGAGGGCGGCGACGGCGAACGCGACCAGGGCGATCCAGCGTTTGTGTGTGTCGGTCAGTGCGACAGTTACCATGGCTGGCCTCCCGCCTCGTCATGGGCCGTCAGGACGGACAGGTTCATCCGCACGGTGATCTTGCCCTTGAGGTTCGGGTCGTTCGGATTGCCGGGACCGTACTCGCCGTTGAGCTCGAGTTGCTCGATGCTGAGAACGCCGGGGGTGCGGTACAGCGCCTGCGTGAACTTGAAGATGTTCTCCCACGCCTTGGCGGCCTGGTCGGCCTTGGGCCAGGCGACTTCGGCATCGATGTGGAAGCGGGCCAGGCTGAGTGATGGGTCATCGGCCCAGGCGCCGGGTGTGGTTGGGGTGGCGCCTTTGAGCTGCACGCCGCTCTGCTGTGCCGCGGTGAGAATCTGCTCGGCGACGGTGGTGACCTGTTCGGCGTAGGGCTTGGGTTCGGCGAAGAGGCCGGCCTGCTGCGCGAACTCCTCGACCCGCCCGCGGTAGTAATCCGCCTTGGCGCGATTGAACTCGACCCGCGAAACCTGTCGCGCGAGCTGCTGGTGGCGTGTGACGAGCCGGTCGTAGGCACCGAACGCGGGTTCGATGACAAGTGTCCAGGCGGCAATCAGCGCCAATACGCCGCCCCCCAGGTAAACGGCTCTGCGATCTCGTGTACTCAGCGCCATGAGCGACCTCCCAGGCCGGCGGCGGGCAGCGCCTTCACGCCGACCAGTTGGGCACTGATCGTGAAGCTGCCGGGCTCGGTGGTTTCGGGATTGACCGCGGTGAAGAGCTCGCTTTCGCGCAGGGCGTCGGCGAGCTTGAAGACGGCTTTGGGGTCGTTGGCATTGCCCTTGACGATCATGCGGCGTTCGCGCGACAGGTTGATCGACGACAGGGTGACGCTCTTGGGCACGTGGCGGCAGAATTCGGCGAAGATGCTCTCGACATCGATGCGGTAGGTATCGAGACGCTGCATCGCGCGGATTTGCGGTTCGAGCTCGGTGAGGGCGGGCGACGCGTCGACGTCGGCGAGCACGCGCTCCATTTTCTGCACCTCCCACGCGAGCGCACCGACGTGAAGCCCGCCTGCAACCACGAGCGCCAGCAGCGCTGCCGCCACGCCATGCCAGGGACGGGCGGCCAGGCGTTCGAGCAGGTTGCCGGGGGTTCGGGCGTGTTCGGCCCGGGTGCCGCCAAGGTGGACGAGGGTGTCGGCGTCGAACCGTCCGGCCAGGGTCAGGCCGATTGCCGGGCCGAAAGTCGCGAGTTGTTCCGTGGTGATGGGCGTGCCGGCATCGCTGGTGAGGCGCCCGGTTGGCCGCGCGGTCTCGGTGGGGGTATTCAGCAAGGCACCCAGTTGGTCGCCGGCGGCGTCTTGTGCGGGCGTTGCGCACCACAGCACGCAACGGACGTCCTTGCGTGATACCTGGGCGTCGATCGCCTGCTGACAGCGACGACAGGTCAGCGCCGGATTGTCGGTGTCTGCGGGAACGCGGCGCAGTGTGCGCAACAGACCGTCAGTGAACACCGCCACGCGCCAGGCGTCGTCGTCGGCGAGAACGAGGACTTCGCTGCCGAGCGTCCGTTCATGTTCCAGACCATGGCGATAAAGCGCGCTGAGAGCTTCCGCCTCGGTCGTCAGCGTGTCGATCGCAATGCCGGCGCCATTGAACGTGTCGAGGTGACGCCGGACGGTCTCGGTGCGAGCCGCCTGGGCGAAGACCGGACGCTGGGCTTCGGGCGTGTTTTCGACGGCGCCGCGGCGATAGCCCCAGGCCACGTCGTCGAGCGATACGGGGAGGTCGGCTTCGAGGCGAAGCGCGACCATCTGGCGGAACGCGTGCTCGTCCGCATCGGGAAAGGACCAGGAACGGGTGAGCACCTCGGCGGCAGGCAGCGCGGCGAGGTGCAGCGTCGTGTCGCCGTTGACCGAGGCCGGGGACGGTTGCGCGAAGGTGGCTGCCGCCGCGCGGGGGTGTTCGCGCAGCGTCACCTGCCATTGCTGGTCGACAGTGCGCAGGGTGGCCTGGCGCAGGTGTGCGGGGCCGAGTTGGATGCCGATGACGATCGGACTGCTCATGCGCGTCCGCTCCTGTTTCTCAGGGCGTCGATTCGCGCCAGTAGAGCACGCGTGGTGTGTCGCCACCGCGGTCTACGACGCATTCGATCGAGGCCCGGGCCAACCCGCTGTCGGTCAGGCCGCGACTGTGGATACGAAAGACCCATGAACGCACGGTGACGTGCTGTTCGAGTCGGGCGAATATGTCCTTGGTCATGCCGGCGACTTGCAGCAGGTCGCCGATGGTTGTGAAGCCGGCGCCGGCGTCGCGTTCGCGGATGATGGCGTCGGCGAGCTGGTCGTCGACGCCGGGCAGCGTGCGAAGCACGGCGCGCGGGGCGGTATTGACGTTGAGCAGACCCACGAGGGTCTTGTCGTCTTTGAGTGTGAGGCGGTCGACGATCTGGGCGAAGATGGACTCGGTGACGGGTTGGTCCTTCTCGCGCTGGTTGCGCGCGTAGTAGTCGATGTCGTCGGCACCGCGCTGCACGTCGGCGGGGCGCGTTACGTCGAGCAGGTCGGAAAGATGCTCAAACTCCTTCTGCTCGCGCGCTTTGACAATCGACTCGGCGGCCCATTGCTCGAGGCTGAGACGCGCCTGGAAATCGCCCGCACTGGCATTGTTGATGTTCAGCCGAGGTTGGCCGCCGCTGTCGACGTTCTTGTCGTACGAATACACCGTGAGGTAGGCGAACCAGCCGCGATCGAGCCGGCCATCCGCATTGTCGGGCGGGGGGCTGGCGTCGCCGTCGTTTTCGTTGTCGTCGAGCAGGCCGTTCGTGTTGCGGTCTTCGCCGTAGAGGAGATGCTCGTCGATGCCACGGACCAGCAGCAGCTCACGCACGGTGCGCAGCGGGCCATTGCGGATGGTGTAGGGGTGCGGCAGGCTGCCGTAGTGGCCGCGTTCGATGCCGTCGGGTTCGGGCTGCTCGTTGCGATCGCGCCAGTCGATGATGGCGCCAACGATGGCGTTGGTTGCGTCCGGCAGGGCGGCGAGCTGCTCGCGCGTGGCGGTGTTGACGTTGAGCTTGCCACATTCATCACCGGCGCCAAAGCGACCCGCGGGCAGCGGCCGATGATCGTCGGCGATGACGCTGAACGTGCCGCCGACCAGGGCGATGCCTTCGAAGATACTGGGATCGTCCGCCCAGTAGTCGGCGAGCGTATCGGTGGCGTCGGTGTCGTCCATGACCTCGGCGATGGCACGCGCCACGCCGGCGCGGGCGAGCTGATGGGCGACGACGCGGTCGCGCTGGAGGTTGGCAATCGCGAGATCCTGCTTCAGCACGAAGCTCACGCCGCCCGCCACCAGCGACAACACCACGATCGCCCACAGCACGAGCACCAGCACGGCGGCCGAACGTCCTGCAACACGGCGGCTCATTGCGGGCCTCCTTCCGGTTGCGCGTTTGGTTGCGGCTGGGGCGGTCGCGCCTGATCGGGTTGCTCTGGCGGTGGGGGTTCGCTGGGTGGATTCACGTGCAGCGCCACCACGGTCGACAAGACAAGGGGCCGGTCGCGGCCGCCCTGCGGCGGGGGTGTGGTCGGCTGCGCGGCGAGCGTGATGCGGACGGCCTCCGGCGGCTGCATCTCGGTCTCGGGCCACTGCGGATACCAGGTGGTGCCGTCGTAGTAGTCGAAGGCGAGCTGGACGATGCCCTCGGCAATGACCGTCGCGACGCCGCCCTCGTCGGGAAATTCGTCAAACGCGTGATCGCGCCGGCACATCAGCACCGGCAGCGGCCGATCGGGCAGGTTCGCGAGAAAGAAGCCGATTTCATGCTGATCGGATTCGGGGCCGTCGGGCCGCACGCGGCGGTCCTCGATGACGAGCAGGTCGAGACGATCGCTGCCGCCGGCCTGTTCGGCGCTTTGGCCGATGAGCACGGGCTGACCGCGGACCGGGTCGCGGCGGACGTTGCGCAGGGCGCCGGCGATTTCGTCGATGGCGCGGCGGGCAGCTTGCGAGCATGTCACCCGGCGCTCGACGCTCTTGCGGGCACCTGACAGCGCTCGTGTAGCGCTGACCACCGATACGACGAGCAACGCGCTGATCGTCGTCGCGACCAGCAGCTCCACCAGCGTGAAGCCAGTGGCGCGGGCGTGGTGCAGCGAATTGTGGTGTGTCGCGCGTTGCATGCGGACGTCGATCTCCTAAGGGCCGGGCGGTTGCGGGGCGTTGGGCGGCGCTTCGTCGGCGGATTCGGGCGATGGCGCGGCAACGGCTTCGTAGTCGTTCAGCCAGGTCTCGATGCGGACGGCGCCGCCACCGCCGGTGGAATCCCACGCTACGCCGACGATCACGCTGAACAGCTCGCCGGCGGTCATCTCGTCGATCTCCAGCGACCACTGGTACGTGATGTCACCGCGAGGTTCGGCGCCTTGCATGGCGTGGCCGAGCGACCAGATGTGCGGGCCAATGATCTCGACCTCGGCGAGTTTCTCCTGGGCAAGGCACAGCGCGGCGCTGCGCTGGTCGACCCGCTGCTGGTTGCGCATCGCCAGTGTGGCGACCGACACCAACCCCGCGACGCCCACGCCCAGCAGCACCGTCGACACGAGCACCTCCAGCAGCGTCATGCCGCGGCGGCGTGGTCGAGCGGGCTGGAGTGGTTGCGAACGCATGACGGGGTCAATCTCCGAGGTCGTATTGGTCCTTGGCGAAGTCCGTGCGTCGCGGATCGCCGTGGACGACGCGGCCGCTGTGTGGGTGCACGATGATCTTGCGGACGTCCTCGTCGCGCGCCAGCACCAGCGACACGCCGCTGCTGGTGCCGTCGGCGAAGAAGCGGACGCGCTGCGTTCCCCCGAGCGGTGAACGGCCGTCGGGTGTGCGAAACTCGGCGATCGTGACGTTGGCCGGCCAGCGCTGCGGTTGCAGCCAGGCGCCGCGCATCGTCTCCCACCGGTCGGTGCCGCCGGCAGTTGGGCGGGCGGCCGCGTAGCCGCCTGCGTCGAGGTCCACCTCGATGGCGTAGGTCTGGGCGCGGGCAACGGCCAGTTCACGAACGGTGCGGGCGGTGTGCGCAAAACGGGCCGCGGCCTCGGCCAGTTCGCGCCCGCCTTGCGAGCGGCCCATCCGCGGCACGATCGCGCCCGCCAGCACGCCGATGATCGCCAGCATGATGATCAACTCGATCAACGTGACGGCATTCTTGCGGTACCGTGTGGCTGCGTGCTGCTGTGCATGATTGTGCCGGGGGGCGTACATCCTGGCTGAGCGTCCTTGCGTATCGTGGCTGCGGCGCCGGGCCGCGCGCGGGTCTTACCAGTTGCCGATGTCGGTGTTCTCGGCCTCGCCGCCTTCCTGGCCGTCGCTGCCGAGGGAAAAGACGTCGAAGTCGGGGTTGTGGCGGCCGGGGGCGCGATAGGCGATCGGGTTGCCCCACGGGTCGATGATGTCTTTCTCCTTGACGTACGGTCCTTTCCATTCGTTGCTGACGTCGTTGGGTGGCTGCACGAGTGCGCGCAGTCCCTCTTGCGTAGTCGGCAGACGTCCAGTGTCGGCCTGGAACTCGAGCACCTTGCCTTCGAGCACGGCGACTTTCTGTTGTGCGACGGCCTGCTTGGCCCCGCCGATGCGACCCATGAAGCGCGGGACGATCAACGCCGCCAGAATGCCGATGATCGTCATGACGACGATGAACTCGATCAGCGTGAAGCCGCGGCGTTGGCGGCGGTTCTTGCGTTTTACGGACATGTCGCGTCTCCTCACTCTCTACACTTGCGGGCGCTCGCGTCGCCCACCTGCCCGACGGTCCGTCCGGGCGAATCGGCGGCCCTATCCCGCCATCGCGCCGAAGCCGGTGGTCTGAAACTCCACAATCGCCAGCACCAGGCCGGCAACGATGAACCCGATCACGCACGCCAGCGCCAGGATCATGAGCACCGGCAGGATGTTCACGAGGCGGTCGAGCGTCACGCGGGCCTCGGATTCGTGGACCTGGGCCGCGCGCAATAGCATCTCATCCAGGCGCCCGGTGTTCTCGCCGACGCGCACCATCTGTACCAGTAATGGCGGGAACAGGCCGCTGCGTTGCAGGGGACGCGCGATGGAGTCGCCGGACTTGATCGACTCGGCCAGGCGCTGCACGGCATCGCGCATCTTGGTGTTCTGGATGGTCTCGCGGACGACGTTGAGTGCCTCGGTGATCGTCACGCCGCCCTGGGCCAGAATGCCGAGGCTGCGGGCGAAGCGGCCGGACTCGGCCTGTTGCGTGAGGCGGCCGAGGATCGGGATGCGCAGCTTGACGGCGTCCCACCACGGGCGGCCCGGGCCGCGCAGTACGTAGTGACGCCACGCCAGCGCGCCCGCCGCGATCACCACCACCAGCAGCCACCAGTAGGCGCCGACAAAGTCGCTGGTGCCCATGAGCACGCGTGTCGGCCAGGGCAGCAGGCCCGGTTCGGCGCCGAGCGATTCGATGATGCGCGGCACAATGACCGATACGATAATCACGACCGATACGATGCCGACCAGCAGCAGGATCGCCGGGTAGATCGACGCGCTCTGCACGCGTTCGCGCAAGTCGACCTGGCGTTCGAGCATGTCCGCGAGCTGTGCGAGGATCTGCTCGAGCACGCCGCCCGTCTCTCCCACGCGCACCAGCCGCACGTACATGGGGCTGAAGATGGCAGGGTGTTCGGCCATGGCGTCGGAGAGGTTGACGCCGTGCTGTACGCGGTCGGACAGGCGGTGCAGCAGCTCACGCGAGGGGGCGTGGTCCAGCTCCTGCCCCATCACCGCCAGCGCGGTCATCAGGGGCAGGCCGGCGTCGAGCGAGATCGCCAGTTGTCTCGTGAGAATCGCGAGGCGCTTCGGCCCGACGCGCAGCCGCTGCTGAGCCGTGCCCTGACCGAGCCACGCGCCGAGGCGGGCGCCCGCTTCGCGAATGTCGGTGACGTTGACGCCGCGGGCCGCGAGCTCGCGCACGGCGGCGGCGCGGTCGGCCGCCTCGAGTTCGGCGGTCACGTGCTGGCCGTGGGCGCCCAGTCCCTTGTAAGCGAATGTCGGCATGTCGTGTCCCGGTGCATTGGCGGGCCTGGACCCGCTGTCGTTCGTGGCAGACCGCCACGGTGGCTATGGTACGTCGACCACTTCGAGGGCCGCGCCGTTCTCGGTCACATCCTGTGTCACGCGCCAAACTTCTTCCAGCGTTGTCTTGCCGGCGAGTACCTTCTCGTAGCCGTCCTGGCGCATGCTGACGAAGTCGGTGCCGGCGGCGTGACGCACCTGGTTGCTCGACGGGCGCGTCAGCACGACTTCACGAATCGCGTCGTTGATGCGGATCGTCTCGAAGATGCCCAGACGCCCGCGATAACCGGTCTGGTGACAGTCGTCGCAGCCGCGGCCCTTCCGCAGGGGGCGCCCGGCGAATTCGCCCGCCATGGCACCGAGTTGCTCGAGCATTTGCGGCGATGGTTCGAAGGTCTCGGCGCAGCGATCGCACACGACACGCAGCAGCCGCTGGGCCACGACGGTCTCGACCGTGGTCGCCAGCAGGAAGGGCTCGATCCCCATGTCGAGCAGACGCGTGACCGCGCCGGCGGCGTCGTTCGTGTGCAGCGAGGAGAAGACCATGTGGCCGGTCAGGGCGCTGCGGATGGCAATGTCCGCGGTCTCGCCGTCGCGAATCTCGCCGACCATGATGATGTCCGGATCCTGGCGCAGGATGGAGCGCAGACCGTTGGCGAAGGTGAGGCCGCGCTTGGGGTTCACCTGCATCTGGTTGATGCCCTCGAGATGGAATTCGACGGGGTCTTCGATGGTGATGATCTTCTTGCCAGGCGTGTAGATATGGTTGAGCGCGGCATAGAGCGTGGTGGTCTTGCCGCTGCCGGTCGGGCCCGTGACCAGCACGATGCCGTGCGGGCGGCGTAGCACCTGGTTGACCCCGTGCAGCATGCCGGCGGACATGCCGAGTTCATCGAGGCGGCGCAGCGTGCTCGTCTTGTCGAGGATGCGCAGCACGACGCTTTCGCCGAACATCGTGGGCACGGTCGACACGCGGATGTCGACCTTGGCCTCGGGCGTCTGAAACTTGATATGTCCGTCCTGGGGGACGAAGCGTTCGGCGATGTTCAGGTGGGCCATGATCTTGATGCGGCTGATGATCGCGGCCTGGAGGTGCTTGGGCGGGCAGGGCATTTCGTGCAGTACGCCGTCGATGCGGTACTTGACCTTCAGCTCGCGCTCGAACGGCTCGATGTGGATGTCGGATGCGTTATCCTGCACCGCTTCGAGGATAATCAGGTTGAGCAAGTTGATCAGGGACGGCTCCCGCGCGAGCTCGTGCAAGTGGCCGATCGCGTCTTCGCCGTCGAGCTCGGCGGCGTCTTCCGCGTCGGCCTGGAGCGAACTCGCCATGCGGGCGGCGGACGTACCGTAGTGCTTGCGCAAGGCGTCGACCAGCTCGGCCGGTCGAGCGAAGCGCCGCACGATCTCGCGACCACAGATCGCCCCGAGGTCATCAACGACCTGCAGGTCGAACGGGTCGGCCATGGCGACTTCGATCTGGCCATCGGCCATACGCAGCGGCAGCACGCGATAGCGCTGGGCGAGGTCGGCGGGGATGCACTGTAACGCCTCGGGAGAGACGGTTTCGTCGTCGACATCGACCAGGGGGATGTCGTGCTGGACGGCGAGGGCGTGCGTGAGCTCGTCCTTGTGCAGCAGGCCCAGCAGGACCATGTGCTCACCAAAACGCATGCCGTCGTGGGTGGCGGTGCGTTCGGCCTGAGCGAGACGATCGGGTGTGACATACCCGAGCTCGACGACGAGGTCGCCTATACGAGTACCGACCATGCGTCACCTCCCTGCGTGAGCACGCAGTTATACGACCGCGGAGGCGAAAGGTTTCGTCGCCGTGCTCTGCTAATGGTGGCTGCACACGCGGCGCAGCCGGCGCCCGAGACGCCAGACAACAACGACGACCCGCGTTCGGCGTCTTCCTGCCGCGCCGAAAGCGGCCGCGATTTACGCCTTTCCGGTTCGGAACCGCGCGCCCCGCGGGCAGTCCGTCACCGCCCACCCCAACGTTAACATATTAACACTGAAATGGCGGGTGTGCAAGTGGGTTGGCCCGAAAGGCGTTGGGCACGCGACCCGATCCGCGACGCATGATAAGCTGAGTGGCCGTCAGGCCGGTTCTTCGGCCGTGTCGTTTTTTGTCTGGTCGTCGTGTTGCGCGTCGCCCACCGAGCGGGGATTCGTCGCCGGCGCTGCGACATCATGGCCGGTTGTCGGGTTGGCGACCCGCACGTCGACGATCTCGACCGAAACCTGGGCATCGCGGTCGTCGCGGCCGTGGCAGCCATACCAGGTGAGCTTCCGTGCCCCGGACTTGGCCAGCAGCGGCCCGGGCAGTTCGTTCTCCATCGCGAACTGCGTGGCGGCGTACAGGGTCCCGGTACGCAGCGGCACGCCGTCTTCGTCCTCGATCGTGATTCGCAGTGGCAGCATCGTGACCGTCTCGGTGCCGTTGTTCTGCACCTCGACCACGACCATGGGCCAGCCACCGCTGCTTTCGTTCTTCGCCAGCCGGGCGCTGACGTCGATCGATTCGCGGTAGGCCAGTTCACGGCGGTCGTTCAGGGCGTCGGACAGGGCCGGCGGCAGCGCTTCCTGCCACTCGGGCAGGACCTTGATCACGTCGCTCACCACGTCGGGCACGCCCTCGGTCGCGAAGTCGATAACGCGGTCGCCCATGCGCATCCCGTAAAGCCCGAGGACCGTGACGCAGATGATGGCCACGATGATCATGCCGAAGAAGCCCTTCGCCAGGGCGGCGAAGAAGCCGCTGCTCTTGTTGACGACCACAGAGGGGGAACCGTTCATGACTCGTCTCCTTGCGAAGTGCCCCGCAGGCACGTCCCGAACATGACCAACGCCCGCAGGCGGTTCTGTAGGGGTATTCGCCGGCCGCGGGTGGATATTCTGCCACAGGCCCGATTTCAACGCCATTACGATCCGTTTGACGGCAGACGCACCGGGCGGAGGCGAGTTCGCGCCGGGCGGCGCGCTCGACTACAATCCGGGGGGAGTGGTCTGATAAGGGAGTCGACGAATTCATGCGAAGGCGGACGCAGGGCGCCATTCTGGCGGCGTGTATGGCCGGCGGGCTCGGACTGACGGGCTGTGCGCCGCCCGTGCCGGAGGATCTGCTGGCCGCCGTGACCTGGGCCGTACTGGTGCCCGAGCGATCCTGCGAGCAGCTGCGCGACGGGCTGGGGCTGACGCACCTCCCCACCGTGAGCAATCCGGCCGAAGCGGGGTTGGTCTACGCGGAGCAGGCCGTCCCGTCGCCACGGGGGCAGATGCTACGCGTGTGGCACCTGCCGGCGGCGGCGGACCGCGGGCTGGTGATCGTGTCCCCCGGGGCCGTTGGCAGCGCCCCGTGCTACCTCTTCGTGTCGCGGCTGCTGCACGACGCCGGCTGGTCGGTGGTGATGTACGACTACGAGGGATTCGGTGGCAGCACGGGCAAGCCGGACTTCAACTCGTTGCGGGTCGATCTGGAGACGGTGCTGGACTGGGCGACGGCAGCGACCGTCCACGACCAGGCGACCTTGCTGGGCATGTCGCTGGGGTCGATCCCGTCGATCGCGGTCGCGACGCAGCGGCCGGAGAAGGTGCGCGGGGTGATCGTCGACTCGCCGGTGGCCCTCGGCGAGGAATTCGATCGCTTCAGCTTCTTCTTTGGCGGTACGCCGTCGTTTGGGCACATGTTGGATCCGCTGCTGTTCAGCGAAGAGATCATCGGGAATCTGGGCGAGCCGCTGCTGGTCTTCCTGCATGAGGAGGACGAGGTTACGCCGGCGCGGAGCGTCGAGCTGTTGTACGAGCGGGCAGGGGGCCCGAAGGAGCTGGTGCGCTTCCCCGACCTGCACCACGCGCGCGGCCAGTTTCTGCGTACGGAGGAATACACGGCGCACCTGGAGGCTTTCCTGCGTGCGCAGTGGCCGAACTCCGATTCGCTGTTGCTGCGGTGAGAGGTTTCTGGGAGTCGGGCGCCGGCGTTACTGGCTGAGTTGTGCGCGGACCTTGACGAGTTGGCGCACGGCGCTGCGGTCGGCGAACGAGCCCCACTCGAACGTCTCGGTGACGATGAGCGTACCCGGATCAGCGAACTCGTAGAGGGTCGCGCCGTCGAATTCCGAGGACGCGGGGCCGATCCCCACGTCGCCACGATAGGTGACCGATACGCGCCGGCCGGATGCCTGCACGGTGCCGATGATCGCGGTGACGACCTGGCCGTCGGTGTTGGTGAACGCGAGGCCGGGGCGAATGACCTCACCCTCGACGAGCGGCAGGCCGTCGCTGCCGATGTTCTCGAAGGTGGTGGTCGTGTCGGAGATGGTCTCGATGAGCTCGTTGTTGAGGTAGGTTTCGACGGTGGTGGTCTTCTCGCCGAAGTAGATGCCTTCCGGAATGCTGCTGGCGCCGATAACGGGGCGCTTCAACGCTTCCTGGTCTTCGAGGTTCCCGGGGCAGCCGGCGACCAGCAGACAGAAGCACGCGATCGAAGCAAAGCGGGTCATGGAGGTACCTCCGTGCGTTGTCGGTGTCGCGGCGTCCACGCCGCAGCGTCCGTGTCGACACAGTTTTTATCGGCAGGCTGGGCAGGGGCGCGTAGCCGAAATCGGTTTCGGGATTGCTTGTGGGGAGCGTCGTGCTACGGGCAGGGGACCTGCACGCCGTTCTGCCAGCAGACACGCTCGACGGTCTTGATTTCGACCGCACTGGTGCTGGCGCGGCCGACAATGAAGCCGGTCTCGAACCCGGCGATGAAGGAAAGGGGGTCACAGCCAACGGAGATCAGCGCAGCAATCAGCGTGGCGAGGAGCAGCAGGTGTCCGCGCCAGGAGGAGTGGGTGCGTGCTGTGTGGGCCGTCTTCTGCAAGTTATTTTACCGCAGTACGTTACGTTTCTGGTACCTGTTGGTGCCGTTGCTTCGGCGGAACGTGGGGACCCCGATGCGCGCCCCGAAAAGTCCGAGCAGGGTCAGCAGCATGGCGCCGTGCGCCGACGCGCCGCAGACCCCGACATAGCGAATCGTCGTTTCGATTTCTTCCTCGATCAGGGCCTGTTCGTCATACCAGTTATCGTCCTGACCAGGCACCTGCCAAACTGCATTCAGGCTCGCGGGATCGATTTGAATGGCGGCCTGGACCCCACCGGCGACGCCTGCCGACAGGTTGACCGGGTCGGCGGAGAGGCGGCGGAGAATGATGGCGAGACGGGCCGCGTCCTGCGGGTCGAGGTCGCCGACATTGACGTAAACCGTGCTGCCCTCGACCTGGGCGTCGACCTCGTACCAGCCTGCCGGGAACGTCCCGTCGCCGTAGCGGATGCTCTGGCCGGCCTGGGCCTCGATGCCGGCGGCGACAAACTCGGTGCCAGCGGGAATCGGGAGGACGGCGACGACGTCCAGGGCGCGGGCGCTGCCCTTGTTCGAGACACGCCAGATGGCTTCCATGTCCTCACCGACGCCCACGGCCGCCGGTGCGGACTCGAGCACGATGGCGGGTTCGGCGAGGGTGTTGCGGGCGGCGGCAACGTTGTTGCCTTCATCCTGTTCGTTGACGTCGTCGTGGTCGTCAATGCGCACCTTGAGGAAGAAGTGCGGGTCGGCAAAGCGGTGCGACGGCACCGCCAGCACGAACTCGAGCGTATGGGTGCCAAGCGATTTGTCGCTGCTGTTTTGCACGAGGTATTCGCCGACTGCCACGTCGCTGGCGAGGCTCTCGATGTCCGGGTTGTTGGACACATAGAACCGCAGCGCAAAATCCTCGGCCACGCGGTTGGTATGCACCTTGTACGTCACGTCCACGTCGAAGTCCTGGTCCAACTCGGCACCGCCGAAGATGACGCGCGTCATCGCGAGGTCGGTGTCGAAGGTGTCGGTGGCCGTACGTCGATTGTTGCTGACTTCGGCGTGTTCGGTGACGACGTCATTGAAGTCGAGGTGCGCGACGAGCCGGACGCTGTCCCCAGCGTAGAGATTCCGCGCGAGGACCTGGCTGCCGATGTCGATGGTCACGACGTGGGTGCCGGGGCGGGTCTGCGTGTCAGCGGTGACATACTGGACGAAGCGGTCGTCCCCGACGCCGTCGGCATTGGTATCACGGCTGATGTCGATGGTGAAGTTCGGCACGCGGGCCAGACTGTCGACGTCGTAGGTCACCGTCACCGTCGACGAACTGCCGGCGATGTCCACCACCGCCGACTCCAGCGCGAGATCGACGCGGGCGTTGCGCGTGGCAAGGTTGTTGTTCTCATCCGCCTCGGCGACGTCGTCGGCGGCATCGAGCAGGACGGCGATCTTGTCGCCGTGTTCGACGAGCGCGTCGAGGTTGGGGCGGATGTCGCCGAGCGCGACGGTGTGGACGCCCGGCGTGCGGTTGGCGGCGTCGGTAATCTGGACGGAATCGAAGACCATGTCGATGGGGTCGGCGTTGCCGGTGTCACGCTCGAGGCCGAAGTCGATCCAGAAGGCGCCGACCGTGGTGGAACCGCTGACCGTATAAGTGACAGAGAGGTCCGTCGTGCTGCCGTCGCCGTCCACGCCCACAACCGGGCCGGCGAGATCCGTGCCGGACCCAACGTTGAAGTCGTCGGAGTCGACTTGCCCAAGGCCGGCGGCGCTGGCGCGCAGTTGATAGCCGCTGCAAATGCGATCGATCGCGACGTTGTCGCCGACAGTCCACTCGGCGAGACCGGCAACGGCGGCAACGGTCAGGGTGCCGGTCATCGTGCCGCCGCAACCGGGGTCAATCAGTGATAGGGTGATGGCGTCGGTGGCGTTAGCCCGATTGCCGAGGGCATCGACGATTTCGATGGAGGTCTCGATCGGCGTTGCGATCGCCGTGTTGGTCGGCTGCTGGACAAAACGCAGCGCGGTGCCCGCGCCGGCGGAGACGCTGAACAGCCCCGACGTCGTGGAACTGAGTCCGTCGCCACCGGTACACGCGGCGGAGAGACTCACGCCACCTTCCGCAGTGTCGTAGGTGATGCCGGTGATGGTCATGCTGCTGGTGCCGGCCGCGATGACGTCGTTGAGCGTTCCGCCGAGCGTTCCGGTGCCGGTGTTCAGGCTGAGGACGACGGGCGTGTTGGTCTGGACGTTGGCTTCGTTGTTACTGCCGTCGACAGCCTTGATCTGGACATCGAACGGGATGCCGGCGGTCTGCGCACCAATGGCGGGGTCGATCTTCAGCGCCACGGGCGGACTGGGGTCGACGGTGAAGGCATTCGAGTTGCCGGCGGTGAGCAGCGGTGGCGCGCCGTCGACGTCGGCGACCTGGAGGATGACGCCGACCTCCGCGGTCGTGTACGTCACGCTGAACGTGGTCGAGTCGTCGCCGGTGTTGATGGTCTTGGTGAGGGTGCCGGTGAGGGCGGCCGGGGTTCCGGTATCGACCGAGAGCTGGACATCCGTATCGCCGGCGACAGCGGCCGGGTTCCCATACGCGTCCCTGACGTTCACGTTGACAGAGAACGCGACGTTGGCGAATTGATCGCTGATGGTCTCGATTTCGAGCACGGCGGCGTCATTGGCGGCGACGGAGAACGTGGGCGAGCTACCGGGAGAGAGCGGGTTGTCGCCGTAGGCACCGCGGCCGGCCTGGATCGAGACACCGCCCTCGGCCTTGTCATAGATGACGCCGTTGATCGTGACGGAGCCAGTGCCCGCGGTCATTTCGCCGGTAAGCGTTCCCGACAACGTGCCGTTGCCCGCGAAGACGCTGAGGACGATCTCGGTGTTGGCCGTGACCAGGGCGGGGTTGTCCAAGCCATCGAGGGCGTTGACGGTCACGCTGAAGGGCGTGCCGGCGACCTGGTTGCCGATCATCTCGACTTCGAGCTTCTCCGCGCCTGCACCGGTGACATTGAACGGATTGGACGTGCCAGCGACGAGGAAGTCACCCGAGGCGCCACGCTCGACGCCGAGCACGACGCCGTTCTCGGCCTTGCTGTAGGTCAAGCCGACGATGGTGGTGTTGTCGTTCGTGGCGCTGATGGTCCCCGTGGTGGTGCCGCCAAGCGTGCCGGTGCCGGTGTCCAGCGACAGTACAATGTCGGTGTCCTGCGTGACGCCGACGGGGTTGTAGTACTGGTCGGTCACGCGAATGGTCACGTTGAAGGGGGTGCCCGCGGTCTGCGTGGCGACCGTGTCGAAGTCCAGCAGCAGCGGCGCGGCAGGGGCGAACGTCACGTTCGCCGTGCCGGCAGTGGCCACCGTGTCGTCGGCGGTGACGGTCAGCGCCTCGGCCTTGCGATCGGTCATGGTGAAGGTCACCTGGCCGTTGCCGTCGAAGGTCGCGCCGACGTCGAGCGTGGCCGCAGCCCCGCCGTCCGTGAAGTCGGGATGGGTGCTGGCGTAATCGAGATTGCTGCCCGGGCCGCCGGTGTCCGTTGAAATCGTCACGGCCGCCGTCGTCGTATAGTTGGGGATTGGGTTGTCGTACTGGTCGCGCGCGGTCAGCGTGCAGGTCGCCTGCGTGTTGACCGTCAGGGTCGCCGGCGCAATCTCGAGCAGGTAATTGTCCAGCGCGTTTACGGCCGTCCAGGTCACGTTGGTCGTTCCGTCGGTCACCGTCCCGTCGCTGACCGTGACGGTAATGGTCTCCGCCCGACGATTGGTGATGTCGACCCACAGCTCTCCAGCACCGTCGAACAAGTTTCCGGCCGGTATGCGCGCGGTCAGCCCGTTGTCCTCGAAATTGGGAATCAGGCCGCCGTCGGCAGCGTAGTCGATCGTGGTCCCATCGCCGCTGGTGGTGGTCGAAATCGTGATATCATTGGCGGTCGTGTGATTCGGCTTGGGATTGCCGTGCTCGTCGCGGGCGGTGATGGTGAGTCGGACGGCGTTGTTGACTTCGAGCGAGCCGGTGTCGGGGACGGCGTCGAAGTGGTGCAGGACGTTCGGCGTAATGTCGAAGAAGGCGCTGTTGACGGCGCTCGCACCACCAAAAACCCCGTCGCCTGCCGCTTCAAAGCGGTAGTTGGCGGCGGCCACATCGATGCGCAGGTCGTCGGCGGCGTCCCAAGTGGCAATGCCGTCCACGGTCGTCAAGGCGGCCGTGCCTTCGAGCGTGGCCCCACCAGGATTGTCCGCCAGGGTCAGGGTAATCAGCCGGTCGTCGCCGATGACGGTGTTGTTGTTCACGTCGACCAGACGCACGACGGGCACGAGATCGGCGCCGGCGGCGGTATTAACGGGCGGGGTCGAGAACTCGAGCGTGTGGACGGTGCCGTGGTCGATGTCGAAGAAATTGCTGAGTACGAAATCGGCGCCACTGAACGAGCCGCTGCCGGTGGCACGCAAACGGTAGTCTTCGGCGGCGACAGTCAGGTTCAGCCCTTCGGTGCCGGTCCAGGTTGCCACGCCGTCGGTCGTCAGCAGGTTGTCGGTGCCGTTGAGCGTGGTGCCGCCGGGGTTGTCTTCGAGCGTCAGGGTGATCGTGCGTTCATCACCGAGAACGACGTTGCCGTATACGTCGCGAATCTCGACCTCGGGCAGTAGGTCGTTGCCAGCGACACTGCTGGCAGGCTGGGTCGTGAAGACCAGCTCGTGAGCGGCAGCGGGCGTGATGTTGAACATGGCGCTGTTGGTCACGCCCGACGTGGTGTAGCCGCCATCGCCAGTGGCCTTGAGTTGGTAGTTGTCGGCACTGACGGTCAGGTTGAGTGCTTCACCCGCGGTCCACTCCGCGACACCATTGACCGTGGTTATATCCACGTCGCCATTGAGCACGGTGCTCCCGGGATTGGCGGCCAGGCTGATGGTGATGGTGCGCGGAGCGCCGCCGGTGACGATGTTGTTGAACTGATCTTCGACCGCGACGGTGAAGAGGAGGGCAGCGCCGGCGGCGGTGTCGGTCGGGTCGACGCGGAAGGCGAGGTGGTCGGCGATCCCCTCGGGCACGATCTCGAAGGCGGCGCTGTCGACCGTGTTGGACGTGGCATACGCACCGGCGCCGGTGGCGGTCAGCCGGTAGTCAGCGCATGCAACCGTAATGTTGAGGTTATGGCCGTCAAGCCAGGTGGCGACACCGCTGCTGGTGGTGACCGTCGCCGAGCCGTTGAGCACTGCGCCACAGGGGTTGGCGGCGAAGCTGAGGGTGATGTCGTCAGTGACGCCGGTGCACGTGTTGCCGTAAGTGTCGATGATGCGGACGATGGGCAGCAGGTCGGCGCCGGCGACGGTGCCATCACCGGGTGGGGTCGTGAACTCGAGCGCGTCGGCGGCGGCATGGACGATCTCGAAGGC
>CAYUZU010000009.1:0-137295 GCA_964448675.1 uncultured Planctomycetales bacterium | reverse complement strand
CCGGCAGCAGGTCGACGCCGGCGACGGTGCCGTCCGCGGGTGGGGTCGTGAACTCGAGCGCGTCGGCGGCGGCATGGACGATCTCGAAGGCGGCGCTGTCGACCGTGTTCGACGTGGCATACGCACCGGCGCCGGTAGCGGTCAGTTGATAGCCGGTGGTGGCGACCGTGATGTTCAGGTCATGCCCGTCGAGCCACGTCGCGACGCCGCTGGCGGTGGTGACGGTCTTGGTGCCGTTGAGCGTGCCGCCGCCGGGATTGGCAGCGAAGCTGAGGGTGATGTCGTCGGTGACGCTGGTGCAGGTGTTGCCGTACTGGTCCTTGATCTCCACGACCGGCAGCAGGTCGACGCCGGCGACGGTGCCGTCCGCGGGTGGGGTCGTGAACTCCAGCGCGTCGGCGGCGGCATGGGTGATGTCGAAGCTTGCGCTGTCGACCGTGTTGCTGCTGCTGAACGTGCCGCTGCCGGTAGCGCGGAATTGATAGCCGGTGTCGGCGACAGTGATGTTCAGGCCTTGGCCGGCGGCCCAGGTGGCGACGCCGCTGGCGCTGGTGACGGTCGTGGTGCCGTTGAGTCCTGCACCGGACGGGTTGCTTGCATAGCTGATGGTAATGTCGCGGTCATCGTTGTCGACCGTGTTGTCAAACTGGTCCTTGATCGTGACGGTGAAGGTGATCGGCGTCCCCGCAACGGTGTTGGCGGGTTCGGCGCTGAAGACCAGATGGTGCGGCTCGCCGACGGTGATATCGAATGCGCTACTGACGATGGTATCAGACGTCGTGCAGGCACAACTGGCCGTGGCACGCAGCGTGTAGCCGGTAGCCATCGTGGTGATGTTCAGGTCGTGACCAGCGCCCCACGTCGCTACGCCGCTGGCGACCGGCAGGGTGGTCGTGCCGTTGAGCGTCGCGGTGCCGGGGTTGTTCTCGATAGTGAGATCGATGTTCGCAGCCGTGCTGGTGCAGGTGTTGCCGTACTGGTCGAGGATGCGGACGGCGGGAAAGAGGTCTTCGCCGGCGCCGGTGGTGACCGGCTGCACGCTGAAGGCGACGGTGTCCGGCACGTCGTGGACGATCTCGAAGGCGGCGCTGTCGACGGTGCTCGAGCTGGCATACGTTCCGGCGCCGGAGGCGCGCAGCTCGTAGCCGGTGTCGGCAACCGTGATGTTCAGGTTGTGTCCGTCAAGCCAGGTGGCGACGCCGGTGGCGGTGGTGACGGTCTTCGTGCCGTTGAGCGTACCGCCGCCCGGGTTGGTGGCGAAGCTGAGGGTGATGTCGTCGGTGACGCTCGTGCAGGTATTGCCGTATTGGTCCTTGATGCGCACCACGGGGAGCAGATCGACCCCGGCGGTAGTGCCATCGCCGGGTTGGGTGGTGAATTCGAGGCTGTGGGCGGTATCGTGATTGACGTCGAATGCGGCGCTGGTTGCGAGATCGGAGGTTCCGAACGCGCCGCTGCCGTCTGCCTGTAGTTTGTAGCCGGTGCCGACCTTGGTGATGTTGAGTGCGGCAGCGCCGTCCCAGGTGGCGACACCGTTGACCGTATTGATGTCGACGTCCCCGTTGAGCGTGGCGCCGGAGGGGTTCGTGTCAAAGCTCAGCGTGATGGTACGGACTTCGCCGGAGGCGACGTTGCCGAACTGATCGCGCATGGTGACAACAGGCGTAAGCGTAACGCCTGCCGTGCTGGTAGCGGGATCGGTGGAGAACTCGAGCGTATCAGGTGCGTCGGGATCGATGGTGAATGCGTTGCTGTTGGTCGTGTTGCCGACCGTGAAGGTCCCGGTGGACGACGCCTGGAACTGGTAGCCGGCGGCGGCTTCCTCGATGCGCAGGTTATGGCCCGCGAGCCACTCGGCCACGCCATCGGTCGTGCTGAGGACGGCCGTGCCGAGCAGCGTGCCCGGGCCGGCGCTCAGCGTGAGCGTGATGTCCTCACCGTCGGCCGCGGTCACGACGTTGTCGTATTGGTCGCGGATCGAAACCTCCGGCAGGAGCGGTTGGCCGGCGGTGGTGTCGCCTGGTTGCGTCGTGAACGCGACGTGGTCGTAAGTTGTCTCGGGGACGATGTCGAAGCTGTTGCTGACGACGGTGTTCGACGTCCCGAACGCGCCCCCGCCCGTTGCTCGGAGCGTGTACCCGGCGGCGGCCACCTCGATATTGAGGTCATCGCCCGCGAGCCAGGTCGCCACACCGCTGCTCGTGACCAGGTCCACGTCACCGAGCAGCGTCGCGCTGCCGGGATTCGCCTGGATGGCCAGCGTGACTGTACGGTCATCATCGGTAACGACGTTGCCGTAGGCGTCCTTGATGGTGATCTGAGGCGTCAATGGAACGCCAGCGGTTTCACTGGCTGCGGGCTGCGTCGTGAACTCGAGCACGTCGGGGGCGTTGGGGGTGATGTCAAAGGTCGCCGAGACGACGAAGTCGGCGGTTGCGAACGCGCCGCTGCCCGTCGCGCGCAGTTGGTAGTTGCTGGCGACCTTGGTGATGTTCAGGTTGTCGGTGCCGGTCCACGTCGCGACGCCGTTGACCGTATCGATGTCCACGTCGCCGTTGAGCGTCGCGCCGCCGGGATTGGCTTCAAACGTCAGCGTAATCGTCCGGACCTGGTCGGTGACGACGTTACCGTGGACGTCACGCATGGTGATGACCGGGAGCAGGTCCTCGCCGGCGTCGGTGGTCACGGGCTCGGTGCTGAATTCCAGCGTGTCTGGCACGTTCGGCGAGATATCGAACGCGGTGCTGTCGACGGTGTCCGATCCGGTGAACGCGGCCCCGTCGTGCGAAGCGCGCAGGGTGTATCCACTTGCCGGCGTGGTGATGTTCAGATTGTCGGCATCGAGCCACGTTGCCACGCCATTGACAGTGAGCTTGGACGCCGTGCCATTGAGCGTTGCCCCGCCGGGGTTTGACTGTAGAGCCAGCGAAATGGTGCGGTTGTCGCTGATGCAGGGGTTGCCGCACTGGTCGCGAATCGTGACGACCGGCAGCAGGTCTTCGCCGGCGTCGGTGTCGGCCAGGGGCGACGTGGTGAACTCGAGCTCGTAAGCGGCGCCGTGCACGATCGAGACGTCCACGAGGTCGACGTTGCTCAGTGCTGGTGCGCCGGCGCTGGTCGAGACGATGATGTCGGCTTCGTCACCGACCTGCGCCCCGGGATTACAGCTCGTATCGTCTTTGCGCAACGTGATGCCGCTGAAACTGATCGTGGATGCGATCGTTGACGTCCCGTCCGGCGCGCTCCGGACGAAGAACATGATCGTGTACGGGTTGTTGGGGTTCTTGGTCGTGGGGGCGGCCAGGACGAGGTCGCCGGCATCGACCGACGCAGCGATGGAGGCGGTCGTGTCGAACTGGAAGCCACTGGGGGGCTCGATGATGATGGTCGTGCCGCCGGTCCATTCGCCGGCTGCCGACTCGGAGATGGAGGGATCCACCGACGTTGCAACGAAGCTGCCCGCTACGACCTCGTCGGCGGTGATGGACAGCGCGCCGGCCGTTACGGTGCCGGCGGTGGCGAGTGTCGGTCCCCAGCAGAGCAGCGAGGCGAGTATGAGGAGTGCGTAGAGAGCCGTGCCGGTGATGAAGCCCCGGGCGCGCAACCTCACCGTTGTCCCCCGGCGCAACGGTCCGGACGCACTGTGCGGCCGACACCGCGGCAGACGCTTACCTGGCACAACTCTCATTTCGAGCACCACGCCATGGGCGTCGTGCCCCCAATCTAGAGTTTTCCAAACGCCCGGCGACAAGAAGCCCTGCAAGGGACCGATTTCCCTAAGTCGCCGCTGTTGCGATAGTTATTCATCGGAGCCCGGCGGGAGGCACTCCACCGTGGACCACATGTCGCTGGCGTGGGATCGAAGCGCCCGCCCCGCTCCGATAATGAGCGGTGCGCCACGTATGAAACGGCACCGCAATCCGCCGCCTGCCTGACCCCAGGCCCGCGTTGCTGTTACACTGCCGAGGGCCCGCCGCCGTATGCTGGTCCGGATAACCGCGCGTTGCGGCGCGGCCGGCACCCCGGCGACGGGTTTCGCCCGGTCGTTTGCGAGAAGACATGAGCCAGCAAAAACCGCAACGCGACCAGCGTCCGCCGTTGGAGGAGCTGCACCTCTGGGACATCGCCGCTGTCCGCGAGCTCTGCTATATCCTGCTGGTGGTCGGCGTGCTGTGGGCGGCGTTCGCCTTACGGATGATCCTGGCGCCGGTGCTCATCGCGTTCGCGCTGGCGTACGCGTTTGACCCCTTCGTGACCGGGTTGCAGCGACGGGTCGGCCTGCCGCGCGTGGCGACGACGCTGTCGCTGCTGCTCATCCTGGTGGTGGCGGTGGCGACGTTCGCGACGTGGGTATTGCCGGCGCTGGCGGTGCAGGCGGTGGAGCTGTACGAAAAGGTGCCGGTGTACCTGGAGGTGCTGCAGCAGCGCCTGGTCGCCGCGCGCGAAGGGACCACGACCGCGCCGGCCAGCCTGCCCGCCGTCGAGTCGTTCCAGCCCGAGTCGCTCGTGAAGGGGACCATGGCGGGCGCGAAGCGGCTTTTCGGCGTGCTGGGTAGTGCGCTGGGGACCGCCAGTTACCTGATCGTGTGTGCCGTGCTGATTCCCGTATTGTTCGTCTTCTTCGGGACCTACTACGGCCGCCTTGCCGCCGCGAAGAAGTACCTCCCGGCCAGTCGCCGCGACCGCATCCTCGACATCCTCGCCAAGATCGACGCCGCCTTCAGTGCCTACGTGCGGGGCCAGCTCATCGTTGCCGTATTCACCACGACGGGATTCTGCATCGGGTTCTATCTGGCGGATGTGCCGTACTGGTTCGTGGTGAGCATCATCGGCGGCACGCTGAGCCTGATTCCGTACGGCCAGATGTCAGGCTGGCTGCTGGCGGTGCTGCTGAAATACGTGGAGAGCCAGGCCGGCGCCGAGGGCTTTTCGTGGTGGGCGGTGCTGCTGGCGCCCTCGCTGGTGTATCTCGTCACGCAGTCCATGGAATCATGGGTGATCACGCCGCTGGTGCAGGGCGAGGCTGCCAACCTGCACCCCGTCACCGTGCTGGTGGTGTTGATCATCGGCGGCTGGCTGGCGGGTATCGTCGGACTGATCCTGGCGGTGCCGGTGACGGCATCGCTGCGGGCGATCTTCCACGAGTTGGCCGGCCCGCGCCTGGAGCAATGGGCCCGGTCACACTGAGTGGCGGCGGGCTTGACGTCGCCGCGGATCCGTGCGAAGAAGAGGGTGTTCGTGGCCGCATATCGCCCGCCCGGGTGCTTATGACACGTTTGTGAAGTCGTTTTCAGCCGGCTGTCAGGCCACAGGGCCAGTCTGATAGCGGCTATCCGGATCTGGAAGCCGACAAAGCACGACGAGGAGCCTACCATGCCGTTTACCCTGCCCGATCTGCCGTTTACCAAGGACGCCTTGCAGCCGCACATCAGCGCCGAGACGCTCGACTATCACCACGGCAAGCACCACGCGAAGTACGTCTCGACCCTTAACGACCTGACCGAGGGCAAGCCCGAAGCCGAGAAGCCGCTGATGGACATCGTCCTCGGTGCTCCCGCCGGCCCGCTGTTCAACAACGCCGCCCAGGTCTGGAACCACACGTTTTACTGGCAGAGCATCACCCCCGGCGGCCCGCAGGCGCCCGAGGGCGAGCTGCACACGCTGGTGCATCGCGACTTCGGTTCGCTCGACAAGCTCAAAAGCGAGCTGGCCAACGCGGCCACCACCCAGTTCGGCTCCGGTTGGGCCTGGTTGGTGCTGGATGGCGACAAGCTGAAGGTGACCAAGACGCCCAACGCCGACCTGCCGCAGAAGCACGATCAGAAGCCACTGCTGACCATCGATGTGTGGGAGCACGCCTACTACATCGACTATCGCAACGCCCGGCCCGATTACGTCAAGCACGTGCTGGACAACCTGCTGAACTGGAGTTTCGCGGCGGAGAACCTGAAGTAGCGGCCGGCAGGGGTTCGGATGCGGCGGGTGGAAACCGCCCTACACTTGTGCGCGCGACTTGGATGTAGAGCCGGCGGCGCCAGCCGTCGGCGTTTGACCGAGGGTCCGCGCCCCCGGCGCTGAACCGCACGCTCGCGCCCCTGGCGCCGATACGGATCAGAGCAACGCGTCAGCGACGTATTCGATGACGTGCCGCGGGTGCGAATGCGTGTGGTGCTCGATGTGGTGGCGGCAACTGAATCCGGAGATTGCGATCTTCGCGTCGCCACGGGCGCGGACGGCGGGAAAGAGGCGTTGCTCGCCGACGGCCTTGGCCACGTCGTAGTGCTCCTTCTCGTGGCCGAAAGCGCCGGCCATTCCGCAACAGCCGGTATTCAGCTCGGTCGCCTTCTGATGGGTGCAGGCGGCGAGCAGGGCGTTGGCGTCGGCAGTGCCCATCAGCGCCTTCTGGTGGCAGTGTCCGTGATAGAGCAGTTCGACTCCGTCTTCGCGAAAGCGCAATGCGTCGGGTTTCTCACGCAAGGCCCGCGCCACGTATTGCTCGATCGTGATGGCCCGTTCGGCGATGCGGCGGGCGGCGTCGGTGCGGACCATCTGCGGCAATTCGTCGATTAGCGTCGAAATGCAGCTTGGCTCGGTGCCGACGATGGGGATGCCCTGCGCCGCGTAGGGCCCCAATACCTCGACATTCGCCTCGGCCAGCGCCTTGGCCTCACGCAGCAGCCCCTTGCTGATCAGCGGTCGCCCGCAGCACTTGGCCTCGGGCACGAGCACCTCGCAACCCAGCGCTTCGAGTACGCGCACCGTGGCCTGCCCAACCTGTGGCTCGTAGAAGTTCGTCCATGTGTCGACGAAATACACGACCTGCGGGCGGTCCTTGGCCGCGGCATCATCCCGCGACATCGGACGCCGCTTGCGGAACCAGTCGCGGAAAGTCTGTCGTGCGAACACCGGCGGCGGCACGCGGCGATCGAGACCGAAGAGATGCTCCATGATGATCCGCGTGACCTTGTTCTGCATGACCCAGTTGCTCAGCGGGGCGAAGTGGCAGCCCCAGGCGGCGGTGGAGATCGACGAAGCAATGAGTCGGCTGCGCGCCGGTACGCCGAACCGTTCATTGCGGTGGTGCAGCCACTCGGCCTTGAGGCGGCCCATGTCGGTGCCGGTGGGGCACTCGGTCTGGCAGGCCTTGCAGGACAGGCACAGGTCCATGACCTCGTCGAGCGCCGGGTCGGACAGTCCGTCGAGCAGGCCGCGATGCGACAGCGCGGCGCGCAAGGCGTTGGCGCGGGCCCGCGTCGTGTGGGCTTCGTCGTTGGTGGCCATGTAGGACGGGCACATGGTGCCGACAAGCCGCTGGCGACACTGGCCGACGCCGGTACACATGCCCGCGAGTTCGGCGTAGCCACCCCAGCGATCGAAATCGAGGATGGTGTCGACCTCGACATAGCCGAAGCCGTCGCCCTGGCGCAGGTTCTCGGTCATCGGCAGGGGGTCGACGATCTTGCCGGGGTTGAGGATGCGGTGCGGGTCGAACGTGTCCTTGATGTCGGCGAAGGCGTCGACGATCTTGCGGCCATACATCTTCTCGTGCCATTGCGAACGGACGATGCCGTCGCCGTGCTCGCCGGTCATGGTGCCGCCGAACTCGAGCGCGAGGGTGCTGACCTTTTCGGCGATGCGCTGCATGCGTTCGATATCGTTGCGGTCACGCAGGTTGAGGACGGGGCGTACGTGCAGGCAGCCGACGCTGGCATGGGCGTAGTGGCCGGTCTCGGTGACGCCTTCTTCGAGCATCTGCCTGTCGAGCTTCTCGATGTACTCGGCGATGCGGTGGGGGCCGACGGCGGCGTCCTCGACGAAGGCGTAGGGCTGGGCGATGCCGGGCTTGGACATGAGCAGACCGAGGCCGGCCTTGCGCACCTCCCACACGTCCGCCTGCTCCTTTGGGTCGACCAGGATGCGGTGGGTGCGGCCCAAGCCGCGCGCCTTGAGATCGGCCGACAACGCTTCGAGCCGCTGTTTCAGCGAGGCCTCGTTCTCATCGAACAGCTCGCAGACCAGGACGGACTTCGGGTCGCCGTCGATGAACCAACGGCGACGCGCCATCGCGGGATTGGTCTTGGTCGCGTTGAGGATCAGGTCATCGATGAGTTCGATGGCGGCGGCCTGGTGCTCGATGATGGGGGGGACGGCAGACAGCGACGCGACATGGTCATCGAATTGCACGACCAGCAGGCCCTTGAACTTTGGCAAGGGGATGAGGTTCAGCTTGGCACTGGTCACGATGCCGAGGGTGCCCTCGCTGCCGCAGATAATCGTCTCGACATTGGGTCGACCGTTGTCGATCTTCAGACGATCGAGCGCGTAGCCGCCATTGGAACGCAGCACTTTGGGAAAGCGGGCGGCGATCTCGTCGGCGAGGTTGGTCGCGATGTCCTCGAGCACCTCTTCGCAGCGTGTGGACAGGTCGTTGCCGCGCAAGTTGTCCGTCTGTCCCCAGGTATGGCGCGAGCCATCGGACAGCACCAGGTCGACATTGAGCACATGGTCGCACGTGCGCCCGTAGAGAATCGAGTGCGCGCCACAGGAGTTGACCGCGATCATGCCGCCGATGGTGGCCCGGCTGCTGGTGGCGACGTCGGGGGCGAATTGGAGACCGTGTTTGGCGAGCTCGGCGTTGAGCTCGTCGAGGACGACGCCGGGCTGCACACGGGCGTAGCGCTTCTCGGGGTTGATTTCGATGATGCGATTCAGGTGACGCGAGCAGTCGAGCTGAATGCCGCGATTGACTGCCGCCCCGGTGAGGCCGGTGGCAGCGCCGCGGGCCGTGACCGGGACGCCGAACTCGGCGCACAGCGCCACGGTGCGTGCGACATCATCGGCCGACTTGGGCAGCACGACCGCGTCGGGCAGGATTTCATAGATGCTGGCGTCGGTGGCGTAGAGGACGCGGGCGAGGTGATCGCTGCGAATCTCGCCGTGCAGGCCGTGCTGGAGTTTCTCGAGGAGCCGGGCGGTCGTTTGCTGTCTGGTTTCCATCGGTAAGCCGCTTGAAGAACGCACTTGGCACTTGATCGAGATGTCGAAGGTGGCGTGTGCGCGAGATTGTCGGAAAAAGGTACTTCGGCCCGCAGCAACGGGCGCGGTCCGCTCACGGGCTCGCCCCGCCGGGACATCGGCGGATAACTAAGCTACGGCGGCCGCTGCCGCTGTGCAAGCAATACCGGGGGGCAGGTGATTGTCGCCTGATCGACTGCGCGCGGGGCGCTCAGCGAGGTGCTGCTGGCGGCGTTTCGTCTGACTGCTCCGTGACGATGTCCCAGTCGGGCACGGCGTCGAACGCGCCGTCGGGGGGTTGGTCGGCGGTGGTGGCGTGCTGCGCCGGCTGCAGGTCGGCCGCGAGCCACTGGTCGGGCTCATAGGCGGGGACGGGCGTCTCTTCCATGAGCAGCGGTGCGAGGATCCGGCTCACGAAGGCCCGGGCGGTGCAGTCATGGTGGTGCCCGTCGTAGCCGTAGAGCCGATACCGCGGACAATACGCGCGATTCCGCAGCCGTGCGCGGTAAATGCGGCGCGCCTCCGGGCCTGCCAACGCCGGGAGGCGAAACCCGTACAGGCCCGCCGCCGTCCCGCGGCCGAAGTTGCGATCCACCGAACCGGCGATGGGAACCATATAGCGCAGGACGCGGTCGTTCGGCGAGTGAAACGCGTAGAGGTGGCCGTTGACGTGCTCCAGCGCCCGCGTCAGGTCGTAGCCGCGCGACAGGCTGCTGCTCAGAAACACGACGTTCTGGACCTTGTAGCTCGCCGGCAGCGACTCCAGCGCCCAGGCCGCAATGCCCGTCCCGGCTGACAGTGCGATGAGGTTCACCGGTCGGTCGGGGTGCTCGTCGAGGTACTTGCGAATGCGGCGTGCCAGGCGGCGGGATTGGGTGAGATTGCGGCCGCGGTCAACCTGGTCGCGGATCGTGCCGCCCACGCTGGTTTGCCAGGCGAAGACCTCGATCGCGCCGCGATAGCCGGCGTTGCGCAGCCCCTTGGGCACGTCGAAGGTACCGACGACCTGTCCGACGGGGCCGGCCCCGCCGACATAGAACGTCTGCCCGAACGGCCGGCCGCGGAAATCGCTGGCGAGCTTGGGGGCCCAGGCGCACCCGCTGCCCCCGATGAGTACGAATGTCGCTGTGGCCAACAGCAGGATCCGGGGCAGCCGGGGCATAAGGTCACTCCGTCAATCTTTGCCGCGCACGCGATCGCGCAGCGCGAGCAGGTCCTTCATCGCGCGACCGGCGGTGCCGGGCTCGGTCCGTACGCCGAAGGTGTCGTGGACCGTGCGATAGAGCCCGCACAACTCGTCGTACACCTTCCGGGCGGCCTTGGTGGGGCGATAGACCTTGGGCTTCACGCCACACATGGCCTGCTGGGCTTCCTCGACGCTGCGATAGCCGCCACGCTCCGCGCCGGCCGCGACCGCGCCGCAGATCGCCGCACCCAGGGCGCACGTCTGCCCGGACCTTGAGATCTTCATCGGCCGGCCGGTAACGTCAGCATAAATCTGCATGAGCAGGGCGTTCTTCTCGGCGATGCCGCCGCAATTGACGACCTCGCGGACGGCGACGCCATACTCTTCGAAGCGCTCGATGATGACGCGGGCGCCCATGGCGGAGGCCTCGATCAGGGCGCGGTAGACCTCGGCCGGGGTGGTGTGAAGGGTCTGGCCGAGCAGCACACCGGTCAGGCGGACATCGACGAGGACGGACCGGTTGCCGTTGTTCCAGTCCAGCGCCAGCAGGCCGGACTGGCCGGGCTTGAGCTTGCCGGCGTCTTTGCTGAGGCGGTCGTGGGCGTCCTTTCGGCGGTCGAAATGGGTCACCCACCAGTTGAAGACATCGCCGACCGCGGGCTGCCCGGCCTCGATGCCCCAGTAGCCGGGGATGATCGACCCGTCCGCCACGCCGCAGAGGCCCGGGATGTCGGGCATCTGGCCGGTCTTGGGCGCGATCATCATGTCGCAGGAGCTGGTGCCGAGGATCTTGACCAGCGTGCCGGGCTTGATGCCCGCGCCGACAGCACCGAGGTGGGCATCGATCGCGCCGACGGCGACCGGCGTGTCGGCCGGCAGGCCGAGTTTCCTGGCCCAGTTGGGCGACAGCGTGCCGGCAGGCTGGTCGGCGGGGTAGGCCTCTTCAAAGAGGCGGTTGCGCAGGCCGGCGAGATCCGGGTGCAGCTTGGCGAGGAACTCGGGCGCGGGCAGGCCGTTGGTCGGGTGGAACATGGCCTTGTGGCCGGCACCGCATATGCTGCGCTTGAGCCGGCGGACGTCGTTGCAGCCGGTGAGCAGGGCGGGGATGTAGTCGCACTGCTCGACCCAGGAGGCTGCCGCCTTGAAGACCTTGGGCGCGACACGGTGGCAGTGCAGGATTTTGGACCAGAACCACTCGCTGCTGTACACGCCGCCGCAAAGGCTGAGGTACTCGGGTCGCTCGATTCGCGCGAGGCTGGTGATTTCCTCGGCTTCGGCATAGCTGGTGTGATCTTTCCAGAGCCAGGCCTGGGCGTCGGGGTTGTTGCGGAAGGTGGCTTTCTCCGCCAGGGGCGCGCAGGATTCGTCGACGGGGATCGGCGTGCTGGCGGTCGTGTCAACGCCGATGCCGATGACCTTGTCCGCGCTGAACCCGCGGGTCTTGCCGGCATCGCGCAGGGCGGCCTTGACGCATTTCGTCATTGCGCTGGCGTAGTCGGCCGGGTTCTGGCGGGCGACGTTGGGGTCCTTCCTGTCGAGGATCACGCCATCGGTGCCGCTGGGGTATTTCGCCACGGCCGTGCCGACCTCGCGGCCGTTGCGCAGGTCGACCAGCAGGGCCCGACACGAGTTCGTTCCGAAATCCAATCCCAGTGCGTAGACCGCCTTGGCCGCCATGTTGACCTCCTTTTCGCGAGCGCGAGTAGGGCGCGGATACGGAACCGCCGTCATCCCCGTCCGAGGTTGTTCCCGTTGCGCAGTTGTAGCCGACGGCGCCCGGCTGGCAAGCGCCTGGCCGCGATTGACGTGTAAATCAGGGCGTGGCGGCTTCGTTGAGGACGCGATCCTCGACGTAGAATGGCACGTCGTGCCCGACGCCGACGGCGATGGCATCCGACGGCCGGCTGTCGATCTCGACGAGCTCGCCCTGGTGGCGCACGACGAGCTTGGCGTAGAAAGTGTGCTCGCGCAGGTCGTTGATGACGACTTTCTCCAGGTCGCCGGCGAGCATTTCGATCACGTTCGACAGCAGGTCGTGCGTCATGGGGCGAGGAAGTGGGACGCCTTTGATTCGGCGGTCGATGGCGAGGGCTTCGGTCAGGCCGATGACGATCTGGAGCGTGCGCGTGCCGTTGCGCTCGCGCAGCACGATCACCTGTTGATCGTGCGTTTCCGAGATGCGAATTTGCGCCAGGTCGACGCGTACTTCCATGTTCAGGCCCTTCCTGCCACTGGCGCGAACGTAGTCGGCGCCGCGAAGGGTGTCAACATACCAGCCCGTTCCGCTGGGAGATGGTAGCCGGCCGACCCGCGGCGTTCAGCGACGGCCTTATCGGACAATGCTTCGCAACCCTGGTCCTGGAATCGTGAGGCTGCCCGCTGTTTATTTCCTATTTCCTCGTTTTGATTGTTAGAAACTTATCATAAACGGCGCAGACTTCCCAATTTGTTGCCGTGCCGGTGATTCGTTTTCTAAACTCCATTCTGGTTCGGGCCGCGCCGCGAACAGCGCGGGCCCGGCTGCTTCCAAGGGTTGACACGACGCAACGCGTGAATCGGCCGCCGGGTCGAGCGCACCCAGTGCAAACACGACACGCACGGAGACGTTGTGGTGGACCAGTGGCAGCAGAATATCGCGGAGAAGCTCGGGCGGCTGCAATCCGTCTGGGCATCGCAGTTCGACACAGCAATGGAGTCGTCGGTCCTGCCGGTCTTTCAGAGCCTGGCGGGCTTTCTGCGCGAGAACGGCTTTGCAACAGCCGTTCCGCTGCGCGACGACGGCCGCTGTTCGCTGAAGTTTGAGCTGGCCGAGGACGCCTACTTGCTGATGTTCTTCCGCTCGACGGGACTCGGCGCGTTCGAGATGCGCTGCGAGGCCGTGATTCCCGGTCGCGAGCCCCAGTCCCAGAGCAACACTGAACGGGTCACGCAGGTGAATGAGGTCTGGGCGCGCCAGGAAATCCAGGCGGCGCTGAGCACCTTCGTGGACCGGCTCAGTGCGGCGTACGCGTCGCCGACAACAACGAAGATTGCGACACACGCCTAGTGGGCGTGCGGAGAGGATGCGGACCATGCGCAGGGCGGCAACGCTGCGGCAAGCCGGTGGGAACAGGGAAGCGCACACTCGTTGCGAGGCGACGGGGATGAGCTTGGTGTTCCGGCCGGCTTGTCGGCGCGCGGCGAGCGCACCAGGCCACTCATTCCCTGTGCGCGAGAGGTGACACCATGCGACCGGTACAGCTCATTTTCGTAGGCGGGTTCCTGGGGTCGGGCAAGACCACGCTGCTGTTGCAGGCGGCCAAACGGCTGTGCAAGCAGGGCAAGCGCGTCGCGCTGCTGACCAATGACCAGGCGCCGGACCTGGTGGACACCAACCTGCTCGCACGGCGCGGACTGGACGTGGCGGAGGTAGCCGGCGGGACGCTCGCGGCGCGCTTCGACGAGTTCGTGGCTACACTCGAGCAGCTCAGCACCGACGTGGATCCCGATGTGATCCTGGCCGAGCCGGCCGGCAGCAGCGTGGATCTGGCGGCGACGGTGCTGCAGCCGGCACGCCGCGTCCTGCCCCAGCATTACCACATCGCCCCCTACAGTGTCCTGATCGATCCGATCCGCCTCCGGAACGCGCTGCGGCCGCAGACCGATGCCGACGGGTTCAGCGACGCGGTGCGCTACGTCTACCGCAAGCAGCTGGACGACGCCGACGTCATCATCATCAACAAGGTGGACCTGCTCTCGACGGTCGAGCTCGATCAGTTGCGGGCCCTGGTCGCGGGTCACCTGCCGGGTGTCGGTATTGTCGAGATGGCGGCCAGCAGCGGCATGGGGGTCGACGCATGGACGCAGCGGGTGCTGCACGACCAGGGCGGTGGCCAGCGGCGCATCGAGGTGGACTACGACCAGTGGCGGGCGGCCGAGGCCGAGCTGTGCTGGCTGCAGGCGGCGGTGCAATTGCAGTCGCTGCAGGGGGCCGACTGGCACGCGTTCTGCCGGCGTTTTCTCGAGGCGCTGCGCAACAAGTGCGCGTTGAGCCAGACGGAGATCGGCCACATCAAGCTGCTGCTCACCGGACGCGGGGCTTCGCTGGCGGGGAACCTGACGGGGCAGGATAGTGCCCCCGTCGTTCACGGACCGGCCGGCGCGGCGCCACCGGTGACGTCGCTCATCGCCAACGCCCGGGTGCAGGCGGACCCGGCCGCGTTACGCGACCTCATGGTGCAATGCCTGCACGAGGCGGCCGGCGACGGTGTGAACGTGGCGTGGCAGGCGATGGAGAGCTGCCGGCCGGCGGGCGACCCGCCGTGCTACCGCTGCGGTGCCGGCGCCTGAGCAGCGGGCTTTCCGCTTGCCCCTGCCGGCGATGGGGGTGTATAGTCGCGCCTTGAGCGCGCCCGGGTTCGGCGGCTCCCCGGGGCGCTGCGTGCGTTTCCGAGCGGCACGATTCCAACAGCAACAGCTTGCCGGCCGTCATCTGTCGGCCGGTCGCACGAGGATGCGTATGAGCACGATGACTTCCATGACCGGGGCGGATCACATCAACATGGTCGAGACCTACGCGGCCCACAACTACCACCCGCTGCCGGTGGTCGTGGCCGAAGCCGACGGCGTCTGGGTCCACGACGCCGACGGCCGGAAATACATGGACATGCTGGCAGCGTATTCGGCGGTGAACTTCGGCCACCGCCACGCCGACCTGATCCAGGCCGCCCGCGACCAGCTCGCCCGCGTCACGCTGACCTCGCGCGCCTTCCACAACGACCAGCTCGGCCCGCTCTGCAAGGAACTGGCCGAACTGTGCGGCATGGAGGCGATCCTGCCGATGAACACCGGCGCCGAAGGCGTCGAGACGGCGGTCAAGACGGCCCGCAAGTGGGGCTATACCAGGAAGGGCGTGCCCGAGGGCAAGGCCAAGATCATCTGCTGCGAAGACAACTTCCACGGCCGCACGACCACCATTGTCAGCTTCAGCACCGACCCGCAGTGTCGCCAGGGCTTCGGGCCCTTTACGCCCGGCTTCGAGATCATCAAGTACGGCGACATCGACGCGCTCAAGGCGTCGATCGACGATCACACCGTCGCGTTCCTGATGGAGCCGATCCAGGGCGAAGCCGGCATCATCGTGCCGCCCGACGGATTCCTGAAGCAGGTGCGTGAGCTGTGCACCGAGAAGAACGTCCTCTTCATCGCCGACGAAATCCAATCCGGCCTGGGCCGGACCGGCCACACCTTCGCCTGCGAGCACGAGGGCGTGAAGCCCGACATGTACATCCTGGGCAAGGCGCTGGGCGGCGGTATCGTGCCGGTGTCGGCGGTCGTGTCATCGCGCGAGATCCTCAGCGTGTTCTCACCCGGCGATCACGGCAGTACGTTCGGCGGCAACCCGCTGGCGTGCGCGGTGGCGCGTAAGGTGGTCGAGATCCTGGGCACCGATTGCTACCAGAAGAACGCGCGCGACCTGGGCGAATACCTCTTCCGCGAATTGCGGGCGATCAAGAGTGACAAGGTCAAGGAGATTCGTGGCCGCGGCTTGTGGGTCGGGATCGAGTTCCACCCCGAGGCCGGCGTGGCGCGGAAGTACTGTGAGGCGCTGATGCAGGAAGGCATGCTGTGCAAGGACACGCACGAGCAGACGATGCGCCTGGCCCCGCCGCTGTGCATCACGCGCGACGAGCTCGACTGGGCCCTGGAGCGCCTCCGCAAAGTGCTCGCTTGAGGCATTGAGTGAAAGCGACCGAGCGACGGCGTGGCGGGTTCCACCCGCCGCAACCGCTGACGACTGACGACTGACGACTGAAAACTGAAAACTGGGAACTACCCACCATGACACGGACGTCGCTGCAGAGAATCGTTCTCGTTTCAGCCGCGTGCGGCGCCGCCGTCCTGACCGCCTGCAACCTTGTCGGCGGCAGCGGCGCGGGGCCTTACGGCACGCCCCAGATCGTCGCGCAACTCGCCGACGGTCGCATCACCGAAGCCTCCGGCATCGTCGCCAGCCGCAAGCACGCCGGCAGCTACTACATCCATAACGACTCCGGCGATTCGCCGCGGGTGTTCCTGGTAGGCGGTGATGGCCAGACACAGGCGACGATCGACCTCACCGGCGCCCAGGCGCGCGACTATGAAGACATCGCCCTGGCACCGGATGGTGCTGGTGGCTATGACGTGTGCGTGGCCGATATTGGCGACAACAACGCCAATCGCCCCTACGTGGTGATCTACCGCTTTGCCGAGCCCGACGTGACCACGGCCGGTGCGGCAATCGACGTCGCGCCGACGGCTTACCAGGTCAGCTATATCGACGGCGCCGCAGACGCCGAGGCGTTCTTCGTCCACCCGACCACCGGTGATGGCTACATCCTGACGAAACGCACCGACGGCAGCACTGTCGTCTACAAGATCGCCGCCCCCTGGGACGCCAGCGGCACCACTGCCCTGGTCGCCCTGCCACGCGTGCAGTTGCCGGCGGCCGCCGCCGCGGCCCAGGTGGTCACCGGGGCCGACGTGCGGCCGGACGGCACCGGCTTCGTGGTGCGCTGCTACACCGACGGCTGGGAGTGGACGGGAGCCGCCCCGGCAGACTTCGACGCGGTCTTCGGCGCGCTGCCGCAGCGGGTGTCGCTGGCGACCGAGCCGCTGGGCGAGACGATCTGCTACAGCACCGACGGCCAGAGACTGCTGACGGTGAGCGAAGGCAGCCGACCGCCGATCTACCAGGTCACGGCCGACACCCCCTGACGGTTCACAGCCCGTAGTGCTTGAGGACTTCGGCCCAGCGCCCCGATTCCCGCATCAAATGCTCGACGGCTTCCCGCACGGCCCCCGCGCCGCCCGGCCGCTCGGTCACCATGCGCGCGATCTGCTTGACTTCCTCGGCTGCGTTCGCGACCGCGATCGGCAGCCCCGCCGCCCGCATCAGCGGCACATCCGGCAGGTCGTCACCCATTACCGCGAGCTGCTCCACGGACAGCCCCAGCCGCGGCAGGTACCCCTTGACGTCGTTGAGCTTGTCCCGGCTGCCCTGGATGACGTGCTCGATGCCGAGTTCCTTGGCGCGGTGGGCGACGGCGCGTGAGTCCTTGCCCGAGCAGACCAGGATCTGGCCGCCGATCTTGCGGTACCAGTACAACGCGAACCCGTCGTGCACGTTGAAGCGCCGCGTGCCGCAGCCTTCATCGTCGACGTAGAGACCGCCATCGGTCAGCACACCATCCACATCCAGACACAAACCGCGAATCTCGACCGCATTCCCCTGCTCTGCCAACGCTGGCCTCCGTCATTGCCGCATGTGTCCGCTGCCGGCCGCCCCGGCGCGCGCCTACCATGATACACGAGGCCCGGATCGCTCGCAGCCCGCCGGCCGGTCGTCCGTCAGTCGCCGTCGGTTGGTGACGGCCCGGCCGAACCGGGCGCCAGCGTGACCCTGGCGCCAAAGAGCTCGGCGAAGAACAGCCGCATCTGGCGCCAGCTCCGCTCGGCGGTGCGGGCATCGTAGCCGACGCCGTCCATTCCGAGGTCGTCCGCCTTGGGGTTGGTGAAGCTGTGCCTGGCGCCGCTGTAGATCACGAGTTGCCAGTCGATGTCGGTGTTGCCCAGGGTCTGGCGGAACTTGTTGAATTCGTCTTCGGAGACCAGCGTGTCCGCCGCCCCGTGCAGCACCAGCACGCGGGCGCGCGTCTGCCGGGCCTCTGCCGTGCTCGGCGGCACCAGCCCGCCATGGAAGCTGACGACGCCCTTCAGCGGCAGGCCGCTCCAGGCCATCTGCTGGACGGTGGACCCGCCGAAGCAGAAGCCGATCGCGGCGATGTGGTCGCGGTCGACGCGATCGTGGTGCGCGACGACATCGAAGCCGGCCTTGGCACGCTGCCGCCACTTCGCCGGGTCGCTGTACAGGGCCCGTGCCCACTGGCCGGCCTGTTTCGGGTCTGCGGTGACCTTGTCCGCGCCATACATGTCCACCGCGAACGCGACGTAGCCCAACTCGGCCAGGCGGTGGGCCTGCGCCTTCGCAAAGTCGTTCAACCCCCACCACTCGTGCACGACCAGAACGGCGGGCCGGCGGCCGGCGCGGGCGTCGTCGTAGGCCAGGTAACCCCGCAACGCGACATCCCCGTCACGATACGGCACGTGTTCGGTGACGACCTTCGCCGCGGCAGGTGCGACGGTGGCAAGTGCGAGCAGATAGGGCAGCAGATACCTCATGGGTGTTCCTCCCTTCTTCGGACCGAGTGGTTTCCGGCGTTTGGGCCCGGTGACCTTGGATGATAGCGCGGTTACTGGCGGATGCCCGTTGCCGCGGCTGCAGCCGGCCCCAGCAGCAGCGGCGGTCAGCTCGCATGATGGCCGGGCACAGTATTCCGCGCCAGCGGTGCGGGCACGCGGGGGTCGAACGCAGTGCCGCATTCGGGGCAGCGGGTCCCTGGTGGGCAGGTCTTCGGGCCCCAAGTCCTTTTAGGGGTTGGCTTTGTGCGCCTCGGCCCGCTAGCGCGCGGTTGGGCGAACCGTCCCGGCGTTGTGCGCCGTGCCAACGTCCGGATACGACGAGATTCTCGTTGCGTTCGCGGCCGCAACAGTGTAGTATCACTATTGAAACGCCCGGGACGAAGTGTAAAGGGTGGATCAGGGCAGATCAGGGAGAGAGGGGGCCTCCTCAGGCAACCCCCCTCAACGCAAGTGAATCATCCGCGCGGTCGAGTGATTGCGCGCGAGATAGGTGCCGTTCAGGGCCAGCGTCCTGGGCGTAGGTAACGAAAGGAGCTTTCTGGTGAGCAACGCAATCAAGCTTTGTGGGGCGGTGGCCTTGGTGCTTGCGCTGCACGCGTCGGCGACCGCGGGGATTAGTTACACGGCAGGAGCGTGGGGGCCGCATCAGTTCCCGGCGGACATCACGCCGCCGTCGAACGCGCCACATGGCACGAACGGCTATCCGGGCGACACGCTCGGGATCGAGACGTACAGCGGCGACGCCGCCGATTGGGCGCCAGGCACTTACGTGGTGCCGATGGGGCTCTTGAACTGGACGATTGACTACACGTACGGCGGTACCGAGACGGACCCAGACGACTGGAGCGAAGTGACCCACAACTTCGACGTAACGCGCCAGCTTACGATTGGCGGTGTTACCGAAGATATTGTCCAGAGCGGTCTGCTTGAGAACACGTGGCACAATGACTACGTCACGTTTTATGATGGCCAGACGACGACCTTCAACAACGTCAACGGCTATCAAATCGACGTGACGCCGCTGGGGTTTGCCAGAACCGCTGGGAGTAGCTTCTCCGGCGGCGCCCCGTGGGTCCAGCCCGACATCGAGCTCTTCGCCCAGTTCGTCGTCTCCGATGCGCCCGTGATCCCCGTCCCCGGGGCGGCGGTGCTCGGCATGCTCGGCCTGGGTATCGTGGGTTGGGTGCAGCGCCGCGCGGCGTAGCCCGCCCGGCCCGCGGTTCGCGAACGCGATCGCAACATCAGGATTCGTCGTCAGCCGGGATCGGTCCGCAGACCGGTCCCGGTTGTTTTTCCGGCGCGACCGCCGTGTCGTCACAGCCGCGGCGGCCCGGTTGCTGTCACAGACTCCGATCCAGCCGTCGATACTGAATCGCTTCGTGTAGGTGGGTTGCGGAGAGTTCCTTCTCGCCGGCGAGATCGGGTGATGGGTGGCGCGACGGCCTTGGCGAGGCTTCAGGATATCCGGTCGACGAGCTGCTTCAGCCGATCGAGGATCTGCGGTTCCCCCTTGATCTCGCAGAGCGGTGCGAGTTGCTCCGCGATGTAGCCGATGTCCAGCTTGCCTTGCTGACGGATCAGCACGGACTCGATGTCTGCCCAGTCACGCGATCGGTCTGCGAACGCCTTGAGGACAATCAGATCCTCGGCTGAGCACGTGCGCAGCACCAAGTCTTCAAGAAACCGGAAATCCGTGGCGCGGCAGATGACCTTCTCTTCGTACGCGAATCCGGCCAACGCGATGTCGATCGGAATCCCGTCCGATGTCTGAAGGAGCAACACCCGCGTCTGAAGTGCGAAGTCACGCGCATCGTCGATTCGAGCCTGGTACCGGCCGCCCAAGGCATCGATGTAGCTTTCTTCGTCACCAATGCCGGTGAACAGGCTGACGTCGACATCAACGGTCAGGCGCGGTTGCCCCCAACGTTGCAGGGCGATTCCGCCAATGAAGCAGAACGCCCATCCCCGCTCCTCCAAAAAGTCCTGTAGCGAGTTCGCCGCTTGCAAGAGGGATTTCACGCGAGGCCCTTCATGAACCAGGCCTGTTGTTCGACAAGGCCCGAGGTCATCGACGGCGGCTGGTGTCGGCGCGCGGCAATGAAAGCATCCTCCAGCGTCTCGATTGCGTGGGCGACGTCCACACGCGCCAACTCCTCGGCGCGCAACCGTTCCAGTCGAGCCGCGGCGGCTCTCCAGGATGCGATCCACTGCGACATGTCCGGCACTGCGTGGGACATGGCAACCACACCTCGTACGTGCACGGCGGTTCATTGCATGACCGTTTCATTCTATACAGGCCCCGTTTGGTACGCAACGTGTTGTGGAATGAGGATTTGATGCGGCGGCGCGTGCCCATAGGCTCTGGTCCAACCGTCGATACGGAATCGCTTCGTGCAAGTGGGTCGCCGAAGTGTCCTTCTCGCCGGCAAGATCCGCAATGGTGCGGGCGACGCGCAAGACCTTGTCGTGGGCGCGGGCGTTCATTCGCCGCCGCGGTCAAGTTCGTCGTGAACCTCGCGCCACAAGTCCGACACGCGGAGCCGTTCCGCCCATTCTCGAATGTAGCCGCGATCGAGTTGCGCACCGACAATCCGAAGGACCCCGGCGATGTCTCGTAGGTGCTTGTCCGAGCCGCCCTGCTGGTAGCATTCGAGCTTCTTGATGATGACATCTTCGGGTGAGGCAACCTGCACCGACGCCTCCGCGTGCACGCGCCCCGCCGAACCGACTTCGATCAAAAGCGCCGTCGCCGCGAATCATGACGTCGATCTTGAGCCCGGACTCGGGGTGGAGGATGTTGAACTGGCCATGTGCGCCGATTGCTTCGCGAACGTTGTCTTCGTGCAAGTAGTACTCCGGCGGTGAAAACCACGCGCAGAACTCCGCGATCCGCTGGGGCGGCAGACCACATCCCCGCGGCGATGGCCAGACGCCGGCTGCCGCTCATGGGTCGCAGCACAGCGGCCTGCACATCATCGACCACCTCGATTCGACCGCGAATCCGTTTCATACTGACCATTGTGCCATCCGCGGTGACATTCTCGTCTGCGAGGGTCCAGAATCTCCATTGTGGGCAACCACATGGTAACGCAGCCCCTCACAGACTCCGGTCCAGCCGTCGATACTGAATCGCTTCGTGCAGGTGGGTTGCGGAGAGTTCCTTCTCGCCGGCGAGATCGGCAATCGTGCGGGCAACGCGCAGGACCTTGTCATGCGCGCGAGCAGAGAGGCCGAGTTCGCTGACCGCTTGCCGCAGCACGCGCTCGCCGTCCCCATTCAGCACTGCGTTCTTTCGCAGATCGCGCGACGTCATGCTGCCGTTGGTCGTCGTGCTGTCCGGGCCGAAGCGCGTACGCTGCGTATTGAGTGCGCCGAGCACCTGCTCGCGCAGCGTGGCGCTGTCGGTACCGGGCTGACTGTCGCGCAGGGCCGCGATCGGCACCGCCGGCACTTCGATGTGAATGTCGATCCGCTCCAGCAGCGGCCCGCTGATGCGCGCCAGGTAGCGGTCGATCTGCGGCGCGCTGCACTTGCAGGGCTTGCGCGGGTCCGTGAAGTAGCCGCACGGACAGGGGTTCATGGCCGCGACCAGCATGAAGTCGGCGGGGAAGTCGACGGCACTATGTGCCCGCGAGATGGTCACGACGCGGTCTTCGATCACCTGCCGCAGCGACTCCAGCACAGTGCGGTTGAACTCCGGAAACTCGTCGAGAAACAGCACGCCGTGATGCGACAGCGACACCTCGCCAGCCTTGGGGATCGTCCCGCCGCCGACCAGTGCCGCCGTACTGATCGAATGGTGCGGCTGGCGTACGGGCCGCGTGGCGAGGAGGCAGGTGCTGGCCCCCAATTTGCCGGACGCCGAGTAGATTCTTGTCGTCTCCAGCGACTCGGGCAGCGACATTGGCGGCAGGATCGTCGGGATGCGCTTGGCGAGCATGGTCTTGCCCGCGCCGGGTGGCCCAATCATCAGCACGTTGTGCCGGCCGGCGGCGGCGATCAGCAGCGCGCGCTTGACGTGCTCCTGACCGCGCACATCGGCGAAGTCCACATCGTAGCGCGCGGCATGGACAAACAATGCATCCAGGTCCACGTGTGTGGGTTCCAGTGGCAACTCGCCCGCCAAGAAACCCACCGCCTGCGTCAGCGAGTTGACCCCGTAAACCTCAATCCCCTCGACGACCGCGGCCTCTTCCGCGTTCTCCCGTGGGACCAACAGCCCGCGAAAGCCCTGCTGGGCACACAGCAGCCCCAGTGACAGGGCCCCCTTGATCGGCCGCAGCAATCCATCGAGGGCCAACTCACCGGCGATGAGATAATCGTCCGCCGTCTCACAGCGGAGCTGGTCGTCCGCCAGCAGCAGACCCAGCGCGATGGGCAGGTCGAACGCGGGGCCTTCCTTCTTGATGTCGGCCGGCGCGAGATTGATCGTGATGCGCGTCTTGGGCAGCGCAAAGCCGGCGTTGTACAGGGCGGACCGGATGCGGTCGATGGACTCTTTGACGGCGGAATCGGGCAGCCCCACCAGGGTCACACTCCCGAGCCCCCGCCCCGCAACATCCACCTCGACCTCACACGGATGCGCCTCGATACCGGCGAGCGCCATGCTGTGCAAGCGTGCGAACATTTGCCGAAATTAGACCCGATCCGGCGGCATTTGTCACGCGGCCCGCGCGAGGCGGCCTGGACATGGCGCTGCTTTGTCCAAACCCCAGGAGGACATACCGCCGGATTGTCCGACGGTTGGCGCTGTTCGACCGCGTTGCGAGTGGGGTATGGCGCGGGGTCGCCCTGTGGGGGCCTGCATCTGTCGCCGCCGCGTTGCCAACCCGCCGAAACGCCCGCTATGCTGGCCGGCTCGGTGAGGTTCCAACCGTGGAGGTCGCACCCCCAATGGCCCGTTTCGCTTCAATCATCCGCCACGAGAGCACCGACCGCAACAACGCCGGTCACGAGGCCACACTGTTCACCACATCGAACGGCTACCTCGCTGTCCGCGGGACACACCCCGAACGTCCCGACGGTCTGGCCGCGACGTACCTTGCCGGCGTATTCACTGACGACGGGTTGGGGTTCCGCACACTCGCGAGTTGTGGCGACGTGTTGGGCATCAAGCTTCGTGCCAACGGGAAGGCGCTTCATCCGTGGCATCGCGCCGTGGTCCATTTCGAGCGTGTCTTTGACCTGAACCGGTACATCGTGACCCGCACGATTACCTGGCAGGTCTCGTCCCGCGCACGCGTGACCGCCACCACCGAGCACACGTGCAGCCTGGCCGATCGTCGGGTTGTTCTCCAACGCTACCAGGTGCGCGCGGAGGGGGCGGCCGTCGACATTCACCTCACCGCCGAAGCCACCCTTCGGGCCAAGACCCGCGGCGAGCATCTCCTGACGGGCTTTCGCTCAGCCGAATCCAGCGACGGCACAACCACGACCGCACAGACTCGCGCTGGCGACTACCGCATTGCGCAGCACGCGTGCGTGACGGTTGTCGGCGCCCGGGGGCCAGAATGCCGAACGGGGCGCGCGGGCGCCCATTGGACGCTGCAAACAAAGCTGCGGCCTGGGCGACCGATCACGCTTGCCAAGTTTGTCGCCTTTGCGGCCGACCGGGACGCGGGCAGCGATTTTGCCGCGGTTGCGGCGCGTGCAGGCCAAGCCGCGGCCCGGCATGGCTTCGAGCGGATGTGCAAGCGACATGCCGGGGCCTGGCGGCGTCTGTGGCGCGACTGTGACATCCGCATCGAGGGCGACGACGAGAATCTACTCGGCCTGCGCTACACCGTGGCGCAGCTCATGGCCCACACGCCGCGCGATGACGACCGCGCCGGCCTGGCCGCCAAACCGTTGTGTGCCGAGGGGTATCGTGGCCACGTCTTCTGGGACACGGATCTGTTCATGACGCCGGCAGTGACGGCGTTGCGGCCGGACCTCGGCCGGCACCTGGCGAATTACCGCTATGAGATGCTCGAAGGTGCGCGGCGCAATGCCGCCAAATGGAATTACGCCGGTGCGTGGTATCCGTGGGAGAGTGCCGACGATGGTACCGAAGTGACCGCCGCCTATTGGCTTCACGCCGACGGCCGCCGTATGCCCATCACCTGCTGGAAACACGAGATTCACTCGGTGTGCGACGTGGCGTACGCGGCGTGGGATTTCTACCGCGCGACCGGTGATCGCGACTGGCTCTTGAGCAAAGGTGTGGAGATTCTGGTCGAGACGGCCCGCTATTGGGCGTCGCGCTCGCTGTACAACCGCCGCGAGCGGCGCTACGAGATTCATGACGTCTGTGGGCCGGACGAAGGGCACGAGCGCACCAACAACTGTGCCTATATCAACGTCCTGGCCGCGTGGAATATCGATCGTGCCCTCGTGGCGCTCAACCTGCTACGGAACGATCGCCCGGCGGCGTATCGCACATTCTGCGAGCGCTTGCGGTTGGATGACGAAGAACAGGCCGGCCTGCGGGGTGTCGGTGCGCAAATGTACATACCGCAGGACACGAAGACGGGATGGTACCGCCAATTCGATGGCTTCGAAGATTTGCTCTTCGTGGACCCAGCCACGGTTCAGGAACGCTACGAGGAGCCGCCAGATGCCGAGGAGACGCAGGCCGTCAAGCAGGCCGACGTGGTCATGCTGCTGCACCTGTTCCGCGATCGGCTCTCGCGCGAGCAGATGCTGGTGAACTGGGACTACTACGTTCCGCGCACGGTGCACAATACGTCACTCTCGGCCGCCACGCATGCCGCCGTCGCGGCACGCATCGGTTTGGTCGAAACTGCACGCCGATATTTCACACAGGCGGCAAACATGGACCGCAAGAACTGGCGCGGTGACAGCGATCGCGGACTGCACGGCGCGGCAATGGGGGGGGCGATTTGTGCGGTGGTGTTCGGCTTCGGGGGACTCGTGTTCCATGAGGATCATCTGGGTGTCGACCCGATCCTGCCTGCGGGTTGGCGCCGGCTGCGCATCCCCTTCACCTACCAGGGCCGCAAGTTGCTGCTCGACGTTACGCCAGCAGGATTCGACCTGCGCTTTCGTGAGCCCGGCCCCGGGGTCGCGGTCGTTTCCGCCGGCCAGCGCTGCCGCCTGACGCCTGGACGGCCGCTGCGGGGCAAGTTAGCGCCAGTGTTCCGCACGCGTCGTACGCTGCAGGCCGGGCAACGCTGACCGACCGCACCAAGAATCGCGTCCGTCCGGTCCCCCCGCGTGTTGCCTGTTGCGCTCTAGCTCGTTCGGTCACCCGCTCTGCCGGCGTCAGGGCCGACTTGGGGCGCGGGGCCGAAGTCCCGGAAAAAGCTTGATCGGACCGATCTGGTCCGGTAATATCCGCCTCCGGTGTGAAGGGCCCCATGCGGATTGCGAGATGAAGGGCAGCGTGCGCCAGGTCGTGCCCAAGACGGCCTCTGGCGCGGCGTTGACTGCACCACTGTCCCGCGCGATCCGCCATTTGTCCCGTGCGGCTGTATCTGTCTGAATCTGCCTGGTCCAGCCCAGCACGGGTTTCAGTTCAGTTCGTCAAGTCGTCCCAGCAGGATCGAGCCTCGAACGGGCTTCGATCGCAGCGCCGATTCAATGGCGCGGCGTCGCAGCCGACCGCCACGGCGCCGTGTCGCGACGGCCTTTAGGACGATTCGCATGCTGCCGGGAAATAGAAAGCGAGGCGCGGCTTCGCGCCCGGTCGCCATGCGCAGTATTCAATGAGGGAGCACTGCCATGATCACGAAAGGTAGCCGCATGCGCGGCGGGATCGGTCTGGGAGGCGTCGTCGCCATGGCGGCGTTGCTGTGTTTGACGACAGGCTGCCCCCAGCAAACGGGCCAGGAAGACAGTAGCCAGGAAGAGATGACAGCGTTGATGAATCAACTGCTGGACGAGCAGTTGGCCGCGCGGGTGACGTCCGGCGATCCAGGGCCGGCCGGCCCAGCCGGTGAGCAGGGTGAGCAGGGCGACAAGGGTGACCCGGGCACCGATGCCACGACGCCGAGCGGGTACCTGTTGCTTGGGGAAAGCGCGATCGCGCCGGAAGGGTACACCTACACCGGCGCCACGGTCCTGAAGGAGGGGACGAATTCGTTTCGTGCGGTGGGTGGACCGCTGACCGAGGCGCGTGAGCTGCCGATGATCGGCGCGCTGAACGGAGAGTTGTACCTGATTGGCGGCATGTCGTTGATCACGTGGTTCGATACCAACCTCGTGGAGGTCTTCAATCCGAGCACGGGCGCGTTCCGGTCGGCAGCCAGCCTGAACGCGCAGCGAACCCGTGGTGCTTGTGCGACGGTGGATGGCAAGCTCTATGTTGTCGGCGGGAGCGGCCCCGTCGCCCACCAGATCGAGGTGTACGATCCCGCCACCAACACCTGGACGCTGAAGGCGCCGATGCCTACGCCGCGCGACGGCCTCGCGGCCGTTGCGCTGAATGGCAAGATCTACGCGATCGGCGGTGGAACGGCAGCGGTCGAAATCTACGATCCCGTGGCCGATTCATGGAGTATTGGTGCGCCCCTGGGCACATCCCGCCACGAGCACGCCGCCGCGGTGCTCGACGGCAGAATCTACGTGATGGGCGGCAACGACGGTGCAGGGCCGCTCGCCAGCGTCGAGGTCTTCGACCCGGCGGTTGGTGCCTGGAGTGAGGCGACCCCCTTGCTGGCACCGCGGGTGGCCTTGGCCGGTGGTGCCGTGAACGGCAAGCTCTACGCCCTGCCGGGGTTCGGGATGTTCGCCGACGTGTTCAGCGTCGATGCGTATGATCCGGCGGCCGATACTTGGATGACGCGCAGCGACGGCAGCTCGTGGCACGGTCACCAGGGGGCCGTGATGGACAGCGCGATCTACACCTGCGACGGCGTATCGGTCTGGAAGTACATGCCGCCGGTCTGGTACTACCTGCACGTTAAAAACTGACGCGCGGTTGGCGCCGACCACGCCCGCTACGCCGGCAGCAGCTCGTCCGGCGAATCGACAATGTGGACCGCGCCGGCGGCCTGCAGGTCGTCCCGCGTGCGGAAGCCCCAGGTGACGCCGATGCCGACGGCGCCGGCCCGCCGTGCGGTCTCGATGTCGGTGGGGGTGTCGCCGACCATCCAGGTGTCGCGGGGCGCGACCCCCAGGGTGCGGCCCATCTCGAGCAGGTACGCCGGATCCGGCTTGCGGTGCTGTTCCTCGATGTAGCCGCGGACGAAATCGAAACCCCCGTCGGGCCAGAAGGCCTGCACCACGCGTTTGGTGAGTTCGTGTGGCTTGTTTGACAGAACGCCGAGTGCGCAGCCGCGGTCCTGCAGTGCGGCGACCAGTTCGGGTACGCCGGCATAGGGGCGTGTGTGGCAAACGGCGCGGGTGCGGTAGTAGGGGCGGACGAGTTCGGCGAGACGATGGACCAGGTGGGGGTGCGAATCGCCGACCGCGCGCTGGCAGAGCGTGGGGACGCCTTCGCCGACCATGTACCGATAACGCTCGACCGGGTGGGTTGGCAGGGCCAGCAGGGCGAGGCAGTGATTCAGGGCCTCGGCGATGTCGCGCAGCGAGTCGACGAGCGTGCCGTCGAGATCGAAGACGACGGCCGCGGGTTTTGGGAGCGTTTTCGGCATCCAGCCACTCCGGCGTGGGTTCCACAGGTTCCGACTGCAACCGATTGACAGGCGTACCTTATAATACCGATGGGTGGATGGTGACGACGGGTTGCCGATACCTTACCTTTGTGGAAACGCATTATTCGGAGCTTGGCTCATGTTCCCTCGGATCGCCGCAGTGTGGCTCGTGGCCGGCGCCCTGGTTCTGGCGGTGGGCGGCACCGCGCACGCGCAGGACTCCTCGCCTGACCGCCCGCCGTACACAAGTCTGATCAATGTCGACGCGCTGGTGGACAGCTATGCCCGCCTGCTGGCGCGTAAGTACAACCTCAATGACGAGCAGGGTGATTTCACCGAGGCGTTCATCCGCGAGAGGGCCGACGAGTTTCTCGGCCAGCACCGCGATGAGCTCTTTTCGCTCATTGATGAGATGTTCGCGGTCCGTGGCGGGGCCGAGTACTCCCAGCAGGAGATGATCGCCTGGGGCAAGCGTGCGCTGCCGATCTACGAGGAGGCCCGCACCCTGATCATCGATGGCAACGAGGAATGGCGCGACATCCTCGACGAGGAGCAGAAGAAGATCCACGACCAGGATCTCGAGCTGATGTACGAGAGCTTCGCCATGAGCGAAGAGCAGCTCAACCTCATCGTTTCCGGCCAGATGACCGTCGAGGAATTCCGCCGCGGCCACCCGGGCCGCCCGTCGCGGGCGCGGCGCCCGGTGGAGCGCACCGAACCCGCCGAACCGCTCGAGCCTGTCGAGCCGCGGGTCCAGGATCCACGACCCGTGCACAAGCCGCGCAAGGTCGAGCCGGTGAAGCCGAAGGAAGACGCGGCTGCCAGGGCGCGGGCGCGGCTGGAGGAACTGCGCGAGAAGCGGCGGGCTCAGGCCGGCAACCGACGCCGCGACGTGGGCCACCGGTCGAATCCACGTAACACGCGCCGCACGGTGTCGCTGAAGGCGGGTGAGCAGTTCGAGAGCAAGTGGGAGCAGTATGTCCGGCAGTTCATCGAGAAGTACAGCCTGAACGAAGCCCAGGCCGAGAAGGCCGAGGCGATTCTCAAGAGCTGCCAGTCACGCGCCCAGAGCTACATGACCAAGCGCAAGCCCCAGCTCGACGTGCTCAATGCGCAGATCGAGAAAATCAACAGCGCCGAGGAGAAGGCGCCCGATGCCGCCCGGCAGATCGCCAAGATCAACGAGCGCAAGGACAAGATCCTCGAGCACGTGGATCGCATTTTCGAGTACAGCCTCAAGCCGCGGCTCGAGAAGCTCCCGACGCGGGCCCAGCGGGCGGCCGCCGGCGGCGACCGGGACCGCCCCGAACGCAAGCCGACACGCCGCACCCAGCGGCCGAGTCCGAGAAAACCGACCGGCTCGGGCGATAGCGGCAAAGACTAGACAGTCTGCCTGATGCCGGTAAAACTGGTCGCCGGCTTGGCCGATAAGACAAGTGACAGGTTGATGTACGCATGAACGTGTCGCCGCCGGCGACTGCTTTGGAAGGAGACTTGGATGCGATCGCTGTATATCCGCACACGGCTCTGGTTGCTGACGGTGGCTTCCGGCGGCGGTTTGTTCGTGCTCGAAGGCTGTGACCCCGATGTGCGCGACACGGTGCTGACCGGGGTCGGCTCGGCGGCGACCGGCCTGGCCGGGACGTTCATCAACGCCTTTGTCCAGTCGCTGCAGGCGGACGAGGAAGAGACCGCGGCGACCGTGCGCGCGATCATCGAGCACGTGCCGCAGTTCTTCGGCTAGACAACCAAGGCTGGCGGGTGCCGTGACGGTGACCGCCAGCCCCCTCACGACATACGACCCCTTCGAATCGGCCGGGTGCAGCATGTGGCATCCGGTCGATTTCGTTGCGCGGCGGCGCCGCGGAACGCGCGCTCAGGTTCAGGGCGTCGTGATGGTGGCCTGTTGCCGCGCCCGGGCCAGGGCCAGGTTGATCGCCAATTCGATCGAGGCCCGCATGCTGCCCGCGTCGGCCTTGTTCTTTCCCGCGATGTCGAATGCCGTGCCGTGATCCGGGCTGGTGCGGACCACACCCAGGCCGAGCGTCATCTGCACCGCCCGATTGAAGGCCTGCATCTTCAGCGGAATGAGCCCCTGGTCATGGTACATCGCCACCAGACCGTCGAACTGCCGCATGACCTCCGGCACGAAGGCCGTGTCCGGCGGCAACGGCCCGGTGACGCGGATGTTGGCGTTGCGGGCCAGGGTGAGCGCCGGTTCGATGATGCGCGATTCCTCGTCGCCCAGCAGGCCGCCTTCGCCCGCGTGCGGATTGAGGCCCAGCACGCCGATGTGCGGCCGGGCGATGCCGAACCACTCGCGTAGCGCCCGGTCGAGCAGGTCGATGGGCTGATGCACCAGGCCGATCGTGAAGCGGTTGTGCAGCTCGAACAGTGGCACGTGATCCGACGCCAGCGCGATGCGCAGGCTGCCCGCCGCAAAGGCCATCGTGATGCGCCGCGTCTCGAACCGCCGGGCCAGCAGATCGGTGTGCCCCTGGAACCGATGGCGGGCCATGTTCCAGCTCTGCTTACAGATGGGAGCCGTGACCAGCGCATCGAGCGTGCCGTCCTGCAACAGGCGGATGCCCTCCTCGACGAAGCGAAAGGACGCATGGCCGGCCAGCGGATTCGCGCTGCGCTCGCCACTGAGATACACCGGCGGCAATTCGTCGAAGTCGGCCAGCAGGACGCCGGTGCCCACCCGCGGCGCGCCGTCGTACGGCTCGCGCCACCAGAACGAATTGACCTCGGTAAGGTCGGCGGCGACCTCCAGCACGTCATGCTGGCCGAGAATGAGGAATCGGGCGCGGGCACGGAGCCGCGGGTCGGCCAGGGCTTTCACGATGACCTCGGGCCCCACGCCGAGGGGATCGCCCATCGTGATGCCGATGAGCGGCCGCGGAGGCGTGTTGCCGGGGTGCTGATTGGTCATGAGACAAAGCCGCCGGCGCGGAGTTTTTCGAGGGTGAGGGGCGCGTGCGTTTCGCCGCGGCCGAGGAGCTGCTCGAGGCGGGTAAGCACCAGCCGCGCGAGGATGTCGGTCTCGATGTTGATTGCGTCGCCGGGCTGCCGCTGGCCAAGCAGGGTGGATTCGAGCGTGGTGGGGACCAGCGCGACGGAGAAGCGGTCACGGGTGACGTCGACCAGCGTCAGGCTGGTCCCGTCGAGCGCGACGGCGCCCTTGGGGACGACGTAGGGCATCAGTTCCGCGGGGCAGCGCAGCCAGAGCTTCCACTCGCCGCCATCGCGGTCGACGCGATCGACGTGCCCGACGCCGTCGACGTGGCCCTGGACGAAGTGGCCGTCGATCGGGTCGCCGGCGCGAAGCGATCTTTCCAGGTGGACTTTCTGGTCGGGGCGCAAGAACTGCAGGTTGGACCGCCGCCAGGTCTCGGGGATGACATCGAAGCCGATCTGGCCGCCGTTCTGCTCGGCGACGGTCAGGCACGCACCGTTGACGGCGACGCTGGCCCCGTGGACCAGGCCCTCCGCGAGGCGGCCCATGTCGACCGTGAGCCGGTGGGCGGCGGTGGCGCCGCCGTGGCGCGGCGTACGATCGACGCGCTTGACGGTGCCCAGTGCTTCGATGATGCCGGTGAACATGGTGCCGAAATCCTCGTGGCTCGCACGGTTGTCGCGGCGGGGCGGACGGCCGTCGCGGCCGTGCCGCGCCCGACTACGCATATTAAACGCAAGGAACACCCCCGCGTTCAAGCGGAGGTGTTCCGAAATCGTTATCCGTACTGAGTTTGTGAGGGTCGGGCCGCGGCAGCACGCTGTGCGCTGGTTGCCCGCCGGCGATCTAGTAGCTCGTGACGATCTTGCCGGCCGTGACGTTGAACTCGCTGCTGTCCATGCCGAGCGATTCGATGACGGCCGCGACGTCCTCGGAGATCACGATCGAATCGGGATCCGTCTCGGCCTGCTCGATGACCGTTTGGAGGCTCGCCATGGTGGTGATGTTGTTGTCCGCGATGAACTGCACCACCGCGGCGGCCTGGGCGTCGGTGATCTCGGGGATGTCCTCGCCGGTCTGCTCTTCCGCAAGCTGCGCGAGCATCTGGACGTCGTCCGCGTTGAACGAGTTCAGGCTGTCCTTGGCAAGCTTGTCGGCGACCTGGAGCGGGCTTGACCCGCCCTGGAATTCCGAGCCGACCGTCTGCGGCATGACCAGGCTGCAACCGGCAAATACGAGCATGCCGACCGAAGCGACGACGAGAGCGACACCCAGCTTTCTGACTGACATCTGGTTCCTCCTCAGGGCAAAATGGGTAAGAGAAGATCCGGGTCGAAGTCCACAAACAAGGTGCGCAAAACCCCGTCTGGAATCGCGTCTGGCACGGTGTTCCCGGGTGTATCCAGGTACGCTTCCAATTCATCGGCAGATAGGATGCCGAATTCCTCAAAAAACTGGCTGATCGGCCGCGCTTCGCTGTCGGCGATCGACGTATTGAAATCGTCGTCCACCTGCGTGGCCCCGTCGGCGTAAATCTGTATTTCGTCAGGGGTTAGCGCGAGGAGGCGGTTATTGGTGACCTTCTCGTACGCCGACCGCAGATCGCCGCCGAATTGGTTGCCAAACCGCTCGTCACGCAGCAATTGGTTGATGACCAGGGGCGAGAGGCCGAGCTCGCCGAGCTGTTCGCGCTTCTCCTGCGCGGTCAGGGTGCCGTCGTCGACGACGTCATTGACGACGTCCATGGTCGTCGGCGCCGCCTGGGGGTAGTCTTCCGGCGGGCAGCCGCCGAGCGTCAAGACCGCGGCCAGAATCACCATGCCGACTGAGAAGCGCATCAAGGTTGAAACCCTCTGCGAGGACCAGCATCGCGGTCGCTGGCGCACGCCGATCTACGCGCCCGCACCGCGTCCCGGTATGATACCATCGGGTTTCGCGGGTCACAACTTGTGGCCCGGGCCGCACCATTATCCCGCAAGGCATTATCGGAGGTGGACATGCGTGCCGCGATCGTCGGTTTTCCGTTTTCCGGCAAAACCTGCCTCTTTCGCGCGATCACCGGGGTCCCGGCCGACAGTATCCGTCCCGCCGAAGAGAACCTCGCCGCCGTCCACATTCACGAGCCGCGTCTCGATGACCTCGAGCAGATCTTCAAGCCCAAGAAACGCACCGAGGCGACCATGGACTTCGTCGACCTGCCGGGCAGCGCCGAGGGCGACGTCGAGAAGGCCGGGCTCGAGAAGCACCTGCCCACCCTGCGGCAGGCGGATGCCCTCATCCTGACGGTCCGCGCGTTCCAGTCGGCGTCGGTTCCGCCTCACGGCGGCTCGGTCGACCCGCAGCGCGACCTGGCGGGCCTGCGGGATGAGATGCTCATTGCCGACTTCGCGATCTGTGCCAACCGCATCGAGCGGCTCGAGAAGGCCATCACCAAGCCCACCAAGGAGCGCGACCACCAGAAGCACGAGCTCGAAGTGCTTAAACGCTGCCAGGCCGCCCTCGAGGACAACACCCCGCTGCGCAACGTGGTCCAGCCCGGCGAAGAGGAGAAGATGCTCCGCAGCTTCGGCTTCCTGACCCAGAAGCCGGTCGTGACCGTGATCAACATCGGCGAGGACGACATCGGGCAGCCGCCTCGGTTCACGGACGAGCACGCCCTCGAGACGCTTGCGTTGTGTGCCAGTCTCGAGGCCGAGCTGGCCCAGATGGCGCCCGAGGACCGCGGGGAGTTCATGGCGGACTACGGCATCGAATCGCTCGCCGCCGACCGCATCATCCGAAGCTGCTTCGACGCGCTCGGCATGATCTTCATGCTCACGGCCGGCCCCGAGGAGGTCCGTGCCTGGCCACTGGTCAAGGGCACAACGGCCGTGGACGCGGCCGGCAAGATCCACACCGACCTCGCGCGGGGCTTCATCAAAGCCGAGACGATCGCCTACGAAGATCTGAAGGCCGCGGGCAGCATGCGTGACGCCAAGGCCGCCGGGACTGTGCGCATGGAGCCCAAGGGCTACGTCGTGCAGGATGGCGACGTGATCACGATCAAGTTCAACGTATAGCCGCCGGCCGGGGGGCAACGACACAGGAGGTGTCTCCATGCGATGCATTCTGCTCACCGTTCTTGCTCTCGGGATCCTGGCGAGCAGCGCCGCCGGGCAGACGCGCCTCACCCAGTCCGACCTGCTGAGGCGCATCATCGACCTGGATCGGCTCACGACGCCGCCCCCCGCCGGCGAAGTCACCGGCATGTTCAGCAGCTATGATCGCCGCTCGCGGATCGATGACGAGGGCAACAAGATCGCATGGCGCGCCAATGCCGACGCGGGACATTTCCTCCGCACGGAGGAGGACGGCTGGAACGTCATGGCCGAGATGGCGGGCCCCGGCGCGATCACGCGCATCTGGTCCGCAAACCCGCACGGCCAGATCCGCTTCATCCTTGATGGCGAAGCGGTCATCGATGCGGACTTCGGCAAGCTGATGTCCGGCGAGCTGGCGCCGTTCGTCGCGCCGTTCTGCTTTCGCGGCCTGAACAACTACTTCCCGATCGGCTACAGCGAAAGCTGCAAGGTCGTGAGTCGCAAGTCGGGCTCGTACTACCACATCAACTACGTGCAGTTTGCGCCGCGCACCCAGGTGGAGCGCTTCTCGTTCGAGGTGGACGAGGCCACACAGCAAACGATGGAGCTCGTGGCCCGCGCCCTGGTGCGCGGCCTGAACGACGAGCAGATCCACCGTGGCCGCCGCACCATGCCCGTCGCGGTGCACAAGACGCTCGGGCCGGCCGACAAGCTCACGGAGACCGTCGACGGCGACGGCACGCTGCGGGCGCTCTACATCGCCCTCACCGACCGCACCGATCCACGCGAGCCTTACGCCCTGCACCGCTGCATCCTGCGGATTTGGTTCGACGGCGCGGAGAAGCCGGCAGTCGAGGCGCCGCTGGTCGACTTCTTTGGCTCGGGCTTCGACCTGGTGCGTTTCCGCAGCCTGCCGATCGGCACCGAACGCCGACTCGAGCTGCCGCTGCCCGACCGGCACATCGGCTACGACACGTTCATGTACTGCTACTTCCCGATGCCGTTCCACGACGGCCTGCGCGTCGAGATCGAAAACCTGAACGAGTCGCGCAAGCCGATCGGCCTGATGCTCTACATGCGGGTCGACACGCAGCGGCCCGAGCGCGGCGCGCTGCGCTTCCACGCCCGTTTCCGCAAGGAGGACCCGACCACCGTCTTCGATTACCCGATTCTCGAGGCCACCGGCACCGGCCGGCTGGTCGGTTGCGCGCTCAACGTCGACTGCCCGCGCCGCATGTGGTGGGGCGAGGGCGACGAGAAGATCTGGCGTGACGGCGAGGCCTTCCCGTCCTACTTCGGCACCGGCTCCGAAGACTACCTCGGCGATGCCTGGGGGCTGCACGAGTTCATCCACGGGCTCTGTGGCGTGACGCGGGCCGCGCCGTACGGCAAGAATGCCGCCTACCGCTGGCACGTGCCCGACGTCGTCAACTTCCGCGCGTCGATCCGCTTCACCATCGAAAACTGGCAGCACGGCAACGCGAAGGACACCTACTACAGCACGATCGCCTACTGGTACGCCGCCCGCGGCAGCACCGACTTCTTCGAACCGCTCGCCCGCGGCGATGTCAACCCGCCCGGACTGCGCATCCCCGGGTCGGTCGAGATCGAAGGCCATATCCTCGGCAGCGACTGGGGCAACCTCGTCAAGCAGGTCTACGCCGGCGGCGCGGAGTACTCCGGCGAGCAGGCCGCGAGCATCTCGACCGAGGCGCCGGTGAACATGCTGATCCCCGCCGACCGCGAGCGGGTCGTGCGGCTCAGCCTGCGGACCCACCCGGACCGGCCGTTCCGCACCGTCACGGTCAGAGCCGCAGACGGCCGCACCGTCGGCGTGGTGGCGTACGACCGCGCCGCCCACGGCATGTATCCCGTCGGCGTGCTGCACCTGACCAAGGGCAACAACGAGGTCACCGTGCAGTGCGACGACGCCGTCATCATGGATTGCTGGGTGCTCGAGGACGTGCGCAGCAACCCGAACGGCCCCGAGGCCGAGACCCTCGAAGTCGAGCGGACCGACGGCGTGACGACCCGCAAGGAATACGGGCGGCTCGACTGGTCCGCCGGCGGCCAGCTCGTGATGGACTTCGACCAGCTTGGCAGCACGATCACGCTCACCCTGCCGCCGCGGCCGAACGTCGGCAGCATCCTGCCACGGCTGCACGTCAGCACCGGCCCCGAAGGCGGCTGCTTCCAGGCGCTGCTCGACGGCAAACCGATCGGCTCACCGTTCGACACCCACAGTGCGCAGCCTCAGGTCCGCCCGATCGCCCTGGAACCGGCGCCGTTCGGCCCCGGGGCCCACACGCTGGGCTTTCGCGCGGTCGCGGGAGGGGCCGGTTCCGGCCGCCGGCTTGGGCTTGACACGGTGGATCTGGCGAGCGTGTTCAGCCGTCACGCCATCGAGTGCGAGACCCTGCCGGTGGTCGCGTTTGAGGACAGCCACCACGGCTACCAGCACATCCACGGGGCCAGCGGTACCGGGCACCTCTGGTGCCGCCCGACCGAGCGCGGGGCCTGGGTCGAGCTGAAGGTGCCGGTGGGCGATCCCGGGCGCTATCACGTGCGGCTGGTGCTGACGAAGTCGTTCGATTACGGCATCGTTCGGGCCTCGCTGGACGGCACGCCGGTTGGCGAGCCGCTGGGCACTTATGCACCCCGCGTGGAACCCGGTGCGGTGCTCGATCTGGGCACGCATGAACTGGCGCCGCCGGCCGTGCGGCTCCGGGCGGAGGTCATCGGCAAGCAGGACCAGTCGCGGGGTTGTTTCTTCGGGTTGGACTGCGTCGAGCTGAAACCTGTCGATCGTTAGCGGCGTATACCCATGCAGGGCGCGTGGATGCGGCGGACGGAGCCGCCGATAGGATAGTATGTTTGGCGAGTTTTCGGTTCGCATTGGGCCGCCGATTTCGGTAACATGAACTGTTCATTGGTTTTGAGGCCAGCGCCCGGCGTATTCGCGTGTGGCGCGGCCGGACCCCGATCGCAAGAAGTGTTCATTTCCTCGAGGATGGATCGATGAGTGACAGACGCGGAACAGCCAGCCGACCGCGAGCAGCATTCTTGTTGTCCGCCGCGCTCGGCGTGGCGCTGTTGATCGGCTGCACGTCGACGCAGCCGCAGGACAAGTCGGCGGCAACGCCGGCGCCGGACAAATCGGAACCCGTGGCCAAGGCGCAGCCGGCGCCGAGCGAGCCTGCCGACAAGCCGGCCCCCGCCGCGCCGCCCGACAAGGCGACACCGGCGGCGAAAGCGGACCTGCCGCCCGGCGCGGAATCCGGCAAGCCGCTGAGCGACGAGCAGCAGCGGAAACTGCGGGCGGACATCCTCCGCCGGATCTCCGAGCGCGGCGCGCAAGCCCCGCCGCCGCCGCCCCAGCCGGCGGTAACGGTCGCACCGGCTCGGAAGCAGGGTGCCGCGGACAAGGTCGAGATTGACCCCACGCAGCGGCAAGCCGCCCGGCCGATCGACACCGAGGAAGAGCCCGCTGCCCGGCCGACGCCGGATGTGAGCGATCCGCGGCCGATGCCCGCCAATTCGACGTCGAACGTGACGGCGACGGCCGTGGCTGATCGTGGGCGGACGTCCGCGGCAGACAAGGCCGAGCCCAAGAAGCCTCTCGATCGCGGCACGGCGCGCCAGCGTCGGACCGGTGGCGAGCAGGAGGAGGCCGAGGGAGGGGGCTGCGGTGGGGGCCGCGCGAGCAACCTGACGCCGCCGCCGCTGGACGCGCCGCAGCCCAAGCTGGTGATCAAGGAGCGCGAGGTGACGCGCGATGACGTCTGGCGCGGCCAGAAGGTCACGTTCAAGTTCACCTTTGCCAACGAGGGCAAGGCACCGCTGGACATCCACCTGAAGAAGGGGTGAGGCATGTCGATCCGCGGTCGGTCCGACCGCACGATCCAGCCTGGCCAGACGGAAGACGTCGAGATCACGATCAGTTCCGGTCGTCGCAGCGGCAAGATCACCAAGCGCGTCAGCGGAACCTCCAACGACCGCGAGAATCAGCGCTTCGTGCTGACCTGCACGGCCGAGGTCAAGGCCGCGTTGAAGCTCGCGACCTCGACGGTCAATCTCGGCATGCTCAGCCACGACAGCGACCCGGTCGAGAAGACGCTGCGCATCAGTGAAGGCGACGCCGGCCCCATCGACCCCAAGATCAAGACGATCAATGGCAACGGGATCGAGGCCGAACTGCGCGAGATCGAGGCGCAGAAGGAGTACGAGCTCTGGGTCAGGGCCGCACCGCCGTGGCCCAACCGCATGCTGCGTGGTTCGGTCGTGCTCGAGACCGGCGTGCAGCAATCGCCCACCGAGAACGTCATCGTATTCGGCCGGATCCGCCCGCGTTTGTCGGCGCGGCCGTCCAGCCTGCGCATTCCGCAGGACGTCGCGAACGAGATGAACCTGCGGACACAGTTGATCTGGTCGTCGCAGGCGCCGCCGGGCGAGATCACCGGCGTCTCGGTCAGCGATCCCGAGCTGAGTGCGTCAGTCGACGAAGACGACCGTGGCAACACCTTTGTCGAGTTGCACGTCCCCGCCGGTTTCGAGGCCACGCGCGGCCGCGGCTTCGCGATCGTGGTTCGCACCGACGACCCCAAGATGCCGACGCTGCGCATCCCGGTGTACGTGCAGGCCCACCGGGTACCGGCCACGCCCAAGGGTACCCTGCGTGGCCGCCAGCGCACGCGCTCAACAGACAACGTCTCACCGCGCGCCACGCGGCCCGAGTAGGGCCCGCGCGGTAGCGAGCAACCGTCGACTTCAAGGGCCGTCGCCTTCGTGGCGGCGGCCCTGTTCGTCATACAGGCTGAGATCGGCGTCGCAGAACGTCTTGGTGATGTGGACGATCTGGCCCGTGTGGAGCGAGAAGTGCTCCACCACGTGAAACAACGCCACGACGCCCGTCACCTCGTACCCCTGGATCGTGTATCGCTGCTCCAGTGCCGCCGCATCCAGCCGGCCGATGACCGCGGCGGCCGCGTGCACCGTTTCCGTAAGCCGGGTCAGGAGCGCGTCGGGTGGCAGCGGGCCCCGCTCGGCGAACTCGGCCGGCCGATCGCGTCTGAACGGCTGTCCGCCGAGGCCCGCGTTGATCCACTGGCGGACGTTTCCGGACAGGTGCAGGACGAGGTTGCCGATGCTGTTGCAATGCGCGTTGGCTCGGTGCCAGATCTGCTGATCGTCCAGCAGGCGCAAGCAACGGGTGATCTGGCGGCGCTGTTGTGTCAACTTGTCGGTGGCGAACGCCGTAACCGCCTGGTGCCAGTTGGTGGCGGGCATGATGTGATCTCCGCTGCGCCTGCAACGACGAGGGCGAAACGACGGTCGTCCCGACGTTTGACACCCCTTTACAGGCTACCTATCATCGCCGGCATTGTGAAGAGAGTCACCGGGCGCGGGACATTGCGCGGGGGGGTGTGGGCAGGACCATGAAACGACTTGTCGGATTGCGGATTCGTCGCGAGATCGGCTCCTGGACGTTGTTGTCCGTCTGTACTGCGCTGTTGCTGGGCTGCGAGAGTTCGGGCATTGACCTGAACGAGCCGATTGCCGCCTACCGGGATCGGATGCTTGTCCAGCACCAGGAGCGGGCCGAGCAGCAGGACCGGGCTTACGCCCGCCGCGTGACGCGCGCCCAGCCCGTCGCCTGGCAGGAGGAACTGGGCGAGCGCGAATCGCTGCTGGCCCAGCCCGCCAGCGCCGAGTACCCTTCGCCCGAGGAAGTGCTCAACGAGATCCCCGACCCGCGCGAGGCGCCGGCGGCGTTTGCCGCCCGGCTCGAGCGGCTGCGCGAGGCGCAGCGCATGGCCCAGGACGAGCGCGTCGTGCGCAACTTCGAGCGTGTCGCCGGCAAGGCGGTCGAATACCTGCAGCAGCTCGACCGCCCCGACGAGATCGAGCTGAGCCTGGCCGAGTGCATCCAGCGCGCCCTCGAGAACAGCTACGCCATCCGCTTCGAAGCCCATAACCCCGCCATCAGCCGCACGCAGATCGTCGAGGCCGAGGCCGCGTTTGACGCCCAGTTCTACCTCGACAGCTCGTACGCGAACCTCGACCAGGCGACGGCGTCGGCGTTCGTGCCGGGGACCAGCGACACCCGCAGCGTCGAGGGCGGCCTGCGCAAGCTGCTGCCATCCGGCATGGTGGCGTCGGTCGCGCTCAGCCAGCAGCGCAGCAAGAACAACCTGCCCGAGGAATTTCAGGAGATGAACCCCACGTACAACTCGAGCTTCGTGGCATCGCTGCAGCAGCCGCTGCTGCGCGGCTTCGGGCTGGACGTGAACCGGGCTCAGATCAACATTCGCAAGATCGAGTATGAGGTCAGCTACGAGACCTTCATCCAGCAGGTGCGCGACGCGCTGTTCGAAGTCGAGCAGGCCTACTGGCAGCTCCTGCAGGCGCGCCGCACGACCGTCATCGTGGCCGAGTCGCTGGCCCAGAACTGGGTCACGTTCCAGAATATGAAGGACCGCCTCCAGCACGACGCCACCGAGGTGGAGGTCGCCAACGCCGAATCGCGCTACCAGACGCAGTACGTCCGTTACCTGGAGTCGATCAAGGCCGTCATGGATGCCGAGGATCGCCTCAAGAACCTGATGAACGATCCGGCGTTGCTGCTGTCGAACAACATCGAGCTTGTCCCGACCGAGCAGCCGTTCCTGGCGCCGGTCGCGCTCGACCACTTCGCCGAAGTGCGCACCGCGATCGAGCAGCGTAGCGAAGTCCGCCAGGCGCGGCAGCGGATCGACCTGCAGCGCATCAACACCCACGTCGCCAAGAACGCCATCCTGCCGAAACTCGACCTTTCGTTCCAGTACGAGGTGCAGGGGCTCGGCGACACCGCCGACAACTCGTTCGACAACCTCACGACCAACCGCTTCATCTCGTACACCGTCGGCGTGAGCTTCGAGTACAACTTCGGCGAGCGCGCCGCCCGCGCCGCCCATCGCCGCGCGGAGCTGCAGGAATCGCAGGCGATCGTCGCGCTCAAGCAGATCACCGACGCCATCGTGCAGGAAGTCAACAACACCATCCGCCAGTTGCGCGTGCGCTACGAGCAGGTGCTGCCCGCGCTGACCGCGGTCACGGCCAGCGAACGCAACCTGCGCTCGCTGCAGGCCCGCACCCAGCGCATCGACCCGACATTCCTCCAGACCGAGCTGCAGACCGTCGAGAAGCTCGCCAGCGACCGCACCACGCTGCTCCAGGTGCTGATCGAGTACAACGTCGGCATCGTCCAGCTCGAGAAGGCCAAGGGTACGCTGCTCGACTACAACAACGTCGCCGTCACCGATGAGACCGGCCGCTGAACCAACCGCCGCTGCGGCGCGACCTGCTTGGCTTCGCGGCCCCTGGCTTGCGGTCGTGCTGGGCGTCGTCTGCTTCCTCACGAGCCTGCCCAACGGGTTCACCTATGATGACCGTCCCATGGTGCGCGACAACCCGCGCATCCGCAGCCTGACGGACTTCCACTCGATCTGGCTCTCGGACTGGTGGCAGACCGCCGACATCGCCCGCGAGCAGGCCCGCGACCGCCTGTACCGCCCGTTGACGATGTACTCGTTCGCGCTCGACTATGCGCTGGCCGCCGACAATGCGCTGCTGTTCCACGCCACGAACCTGCTGCTGCATGCGCTGGCCTGCGGCCTGGTGTGGGGCTTCGCGCGCCGACTGGTCGGTGACGACGCCACCGCGTCCATTGCCGCGGTGCTCTTCGCCGTCCACCCCGTACACGTCGAGGCCGTCGCCAACGTAGTCGGCCGGGCCGAGGTCCTCAGCACCATCCTGCTGCTGACGGGCTTGATTGCCCTCATGCCCCGCAGCGGCCCACCCGGCGCCGGCCGCGGCTCGCTCGCCGCACTCGCGTTCTTCGCGGCGCTGCTTGCGAAGGAGACTGCTGTCTGCTATCCGGGCCTGGCGTTGCTTGTGCTCTACGCCACCCGACGCGGCAAGCTCGGCCGCCGGTGGCTCGTGCATGGCGGTCTGCTGTTGCTGCCGCTGTTGGTCTACCTGCCGTTGCGCTACCATGTGATGGAGGGCCAGCTTCTCCGCGCCCTGCCCGCCGCCGTGCTGAATCCGCTCGCCGACGCCGGCGGCGCGGCGCGTGTGCTCGGCGCGTTTACCGTCCTCGGCCACTACGTGCGCCTCCTGCTCGTCCCCCAGTGGCTCAGCGCCGACTATGGGCTGGCGATCATCAACCCCGCCCGCGGCCTGACCGTCTGGACCGGCATAGGGGTCGTCGCGACCGGCACCATGCTCGTCGGCCTGTGGGGGTTCAGGCGCCCGCGCGGCGGTCCCTGGCGGCTGGTGGCGGTGCTGACGGCACTGTTCCTCGTCAGCTACGCCCTGATCTCCAATACCGTGCTGCTCGTCGGCGTGTCGCTGGCCGAGCGCCTCATGTACTGGCCCAGCGTGCCGGCGCTGCTGCTGGTGGCGGTCGGCGTCCGGGCATTCTGGCAGCAGCAACTGGCCCCGGGCCGCCCGTTGGCCCCGCGCGCCGGCCTGGTCAGCGTGCTCGGGATCCTGGTCATCGCTGCCCTCGGGCTCCGCAGCGGCCTGCGCAGCCTCGATTGGCGCGACAACATCACGCTCTTCACGCGTGATGCCGGCACGATCGGCATCGGTGCTCACCTGAATCACCTCTGCGGCGGGGCGCTGCTGCACCTGTACCAGACGCAGACGCCGCCCGAGCCCGCCGACCGCACGCAATGGGCCGTTGCCCGCGACCACCTGGCGGCGTTGGGGCTGTGGCGGCCAGACTGGTCCGACGATTACAAGCGGGCGGCACTGCTGGAGGCCGCCCGGCGCCACCTGAATCGCTCGCTGGAGATCTACCCGCCCAACGCGGCCGCCCTGGCAGCCCGCGGCCGCGTCCGCCTGCTGCTGGGCGATGTGGGCGGCGCGCGGACCGACCTGGAGAGCGCGCTGCTCATTCAGCCGCGAAACGCGCAGGCGCGGGCCGACCTCGCGCGGCTGGCGGCAACGGATGGGGCGTTCGACGAGCAACTGGCCGCATTGCAGCAGCGCGTCACCACCGCCCCCGCTGATGCCGCGGCGCATTTGGCCTACGGCAGGGCGCTGCTCGCGGCGGGCCGGCCCGCCGATGCGGTGGCCGAACTGCGGCGCGCGACTGAGCTCGCGCCGCGGGATGCCGACGCCTGGCGTGCCCTGGGCGAGGCCCGCGCGGTGCTACGGCACGATGATCAAGCCGTCGCCGCCTTTCAACAAGCGATCAAAATCGCGCCGGACGACTGGGCCGCGCACGCCAACTTGTCACTGTTGCTGGCCGAGCGCGATCCGGCGGCGTCTCTGGACCACGCGCGGCGAGCGTTTGCCCTGCAGCCGGACGACCTGCGTTGCGCCATGAACCTGGCCGAAGCCCTGGCGATCAACGGTTACCGGGACCAGGCGCTCGGGCTGTTCCGCGACATCATGCAGCAGTTGGCCGCTGACGATCCGCTGCGTCACATGGTCCGCGACAAGATCCGCCGCCTGGAGCGCGACGCGCCCTGAGTGGCGGCTGACGGGAATCGTGCGAGCGCGCCGCCGTGACTGGCCAAATCGCCACACCCCGCTAGAATCAGGCGAAACCGGAGCCATTCCGGTCTGTTTGACGGGTCGATGTCCTGCTTTCGGGTCGCAGGCGTCGGCGAGTTATTCCTCCATGACTTGCTAAGCGACGGAGACGTCCGCACTTAAACGAGGAGACCAAGATGAGTGATCAATGTTGCGTACCCCAGGTCAAGGTTGGCAAGCCGGCCCCGGAGTTCACGGCCACGGCGGTCGTCAACGGGCAGTTCAAGGAAGTGAAGCTCTCGGACTATCGCGGCAAGAACGTCGTGCTGTTCTTCTGGCCGCTCGACTTCACCTTCGTCTGTCCGACCGAGATCGTCGCTTTCAGCGATGCCTACGACCAGTTCAAGGAGCGCAATACCGAGGTCCTCGGCGCCTCCATCGACAGCCAGTTCGTCCACCTCGCCTGGCAGAAGACCCCGCGCAGCGAGGGCGGCCTCGGCCAGATTCAGTACCCCATGATCGCCGACACCACGCACGACATCAGCAAGGCCTACGGCGTTCACTTTGACGAGATGGGCGTGGCTTTCCGCGGCCTGTTCCTGATCGACAAGGAAGGCGTCGTGCAGCACATGCTCATCAACAACCTGCCGCTGGGCCGCAGCGTCGACGAGGCCATCCGCATGGTCGACGCGCTGAGCCATTTCGAGACCCACGGCGAGGTGTGCCCGGCGAACTGGAAGCCCGGCGAGAAGAGCATGAAGCCTGACCCCGAAGGCTCCAAGACCTACTTCAAGCAGTGGGGCAAGTAGGCCGCACTGATCGATCGCGAAGATCTGTATGATCCGCGAATTCCATCAGGCGCCCGCCGGGCCGCTTGGTCCTGGCGGGCGTTGATGCGCGCAGACCCAACGCGCCCGACGCCGGCACCGACGTGGCCAGATTCCGCCCAAGCGGCTGGCCTTACTTCCTTGCCGCGGCTGCGCGGAGCTTGTCGAGACTGTCGACGACGCCGTCTTCGGTCGCCGGCAGGTTGCGGTACCAGAACACATACAGCCCGCCGAGGCCGACGAGCCATACGGCGAGCGTTGGCCAGAACGCGTCCCAGTTGCGAATGATCGCCAGCATCGGCAGGATGAACATCGAAATCTGCCACGCCAGCGCGAAGGGTAGCGCGACCAGGTCGTTGAAGTGCTCGCGCGAGACCTGCTTGCGGACGTCGTCCGGCAGGGCCCGTTTCATCGGCCCCCAGAAGCCGAACGGGCGCGTCGATTCGTAGAACTGCGTCAGCACTTTGGGGTCATTCGGCCGCGTGAAGAACGTGCCGAGGATCGCGCCGATGCTGCCGATCGCGCAGATGTAGGTGAACCCGACGAGCTCTTTGGGGAACCAGTCCGGGAAGAACGTCTGTCGCATGAAGGTGTTGATCTGCGGAAAGACGTGCTCGGCAACCGCCGCCGTCAGCCCGAAGATTGTGCCGAAGATCACGCCGCCGGCATTGAAGCGCCACCAGTAGAATTTCAGGATGCCGGGCGCGAGCAGGCCGCCCCACATGGCCATGGTCAGCCAGGCCCAGATGTCGTTGATGCTGGTGGTTGAATAGCCCATGGCGAAACCGAGTCCGACCACCACCGCGATGTAGATGTAGGTGACGGTCATGAGCTCGCGGTTCGGGGCCCGCGGCCGCCAATAGCGCTGGTAAAGGTCGCGCGTGAAGTAGGCCGCGCTCATGTTGACGCCGGTATCGAAGGTCGACATGGACGCGGCCAGCAGCGCGATGAGCAGCAGCCCGCGTACGCCGACCGGGATCTCGAAGAGCAGCACGGCCGGCAGGACGCGCTCGGGGTTGACGGTGCCCTGGTAGCTCAGCAGCTTGAGCTTCATGGGCCAGCTGGGGCCGAGGTGGTCCTGGAGCCGGTCGATCAGCTCCGGGTGCTCGTCCTGGTTGAGCCGGGCGAGCAGGTCCTCCCAGCGGGCCCGCGGGATGATCCGGCTGATGAGCTGGTGCTGGGCCTCGAGTTCGCCGATTCGCGCGGCCCAGTCCGCCCCGAAGCGTTCCTCGAAGGCCCGGGCGGCGTCGGTGTAGTCCTCAGGCCGGTTGATGATCGCGCCGAGCCGGTCCCCCCAGTCGGCAGGGGGGATGACCTGGCCCGCGAGGTCGAGGCCCGCGAAGTCGATCTGCGTGTCCGGGTGTTGCTGCTGGACGAAATACTGCTTGATCTCGACCTCGGCGTCGCGCAGCACGCTCTGGTCGGGGAATTGGCGGTTGACCAGGATCAACCCGAGCACGGCGAAGCCCATCATCATTGGCCAGCGCAGGGTGATCAGGATGGTCCAGATGAACGTCAGCGTGCCGCACTCGCGTTCGTTGCGTGCCCCGTAGTACTTGGCGTCCTGGCCCATGCCCGCGCCCTGCACCACGTTCTTGAGCAAGTAGACGAAGGCGAACAGCAGCAGCATGTTATAGGGCTCATAGCCCTTGGGCATTTCAACCCGCGTCGCCGGCGCAGCGCTCTCCCAGTTCGTGGTGCCGGTGACCTGTTCCGCAAACGTGCCGACGTCCGTCGGCAGTCCGCCGACCGCGGTAGTCGCCATGATCGAGATACCGAGGACCGCGCCCAGCACGATGATGGACTGGAACAGGTCGGTATACACGACGCCGTAGAACCCCGACACCATGGTGTACAGCGTGGCGACGCCCACCATGATCGCTGCACACACGACGGGCGGGAAGGGCAGGAACATCGACAGGAACAGGCCCATGCCCTTGGTCATGTAAGCCAGTCCGCCGACCGCGCCGAGCACGACCGCCAGGGCGCTGATGATGCGCGCAAACTGCCCGCCGGCGCCCTTGCCGAAGCGGTATTCCATCCACTCGGCCCCCGTCATGCAGTTGGAGCGGCGGTTCCACTTGCCGGTCCAGAGCATGATGACCGCGAGGATCAGCACCGCGCCGCCGCGAAACTCGATGAACAGCCCGCGCGGCCCGAGCATGAAGAGAAACGAGACGATCAGCATCGTGCCGGCCACATCGAGGTGGGACGCCATGCCGGAAATGCCCAATGCCCACCAGGGCATCTTCCTGCCGCCCAGGAAGTAGTCCTCCAGGCTCCGCGAGGCCTTGCGGCTGAGGATCAGGCCCAGTGTCACCAGGATGAAGAAATAGACGCCGATGACGACGTAGTCGACGGTGCTGAGGTACTTCACGAGCGGACTCCCTGCCGCATCCGCAGGGACGTGCTGTCCCGGCCGGCACGACGCGGGGCCGAGGATAGCGGAACGGGCGGTGGGGTGCCACAAGGGGCGGGCGGCCCGCGCGGCGCCTTGGATCGGGCGGGGGCCGCGGCTACAATGACGCGTTTACGGACCGCACCGTCAGCGGGGCGAATCGGTGTTGGGAGGCCGGCGCCAGCAGACGCCGATCAGGCCGATGCGCCCGCAATCCCGCGTGCCGAGTGCAGGCAGCCGACGCGTGCCGCGGGGTGTTCCCCGCGCGGCGGAAGCCGGGGTGGTCCGGCGGACTGAATCGTTACGGGTCAGGTGAATCGCCGCCAGGCGGCCGCAATGAGTGAGATCATGAGTAAGAGCAAGCCGACCGTTTTCTACATCGCCAGCACGCACTGGGACCGCGAGTGGTACCAGACGTTCCAGGCCTTTCGTTATCAGCTTGTCGAGCTGATGGACGAGTTGTTCGACACGATGCAGCGCGACGAGCGTTACCGCTGCTTCCAGACCGACGGCCAGTCCATCCTGCTCGAGGACTACCTCGAAATCCGCCCGGAGAAGGAGGAGCAGGCCCGCGCATTCTGCGAGGGTGGCCGCCTGCGCCTCGGCCCCTGGTACTCGATGCCGGACGAGTTCCTCGTCGCGCCCGAGTCGCTCATCCGCAACCTCGAGTTCGGGCTGCGGGTGGCGCGTGAGTATGGCAATGTCTCCAAGGCCGGCTTCGTCTGCGACATGTTCGGCCACATCTCGCAGCTGCCGCAGATTTTCCAGGGCTTTGGCATCAACAATGCTTACGTCTTTCGCGGCACGAACGAGGACACGCACGGGGGATCGTTCCTCTGGCGCGGCCCGGATGGGTCGGAGCTGATCGGCGCGCGATTCGGCCCGCGCGACGGTTACTTCGATTATGGCGCCTGGGTTCGCAAGGCCTTCAAGCTTACCGAGCCGTTCGTTGCCGTGGACGAGGCCAAGGCCATTCTCGAGTACGCCGAGTTGCAGGGCCGCCGTGCCGGCACCGACCTCATGTTGATCTTCGACGGTGGCGACCATATGCCGATCGAGCCACACGCGCCCGAGCTTCTCGAGGCGATGCGGAAGATCAAGCCCGAGTACGAGTACGTCCACACCGGGCTCGACGAGTATGCCGCCGCCCTGACCGAGCGCCGTGACCAGATCAAGCGTGTCTGGGAAGGCGAGATGCGCGAGCCGGGGCGCCTGCACAGCGACGGTGCGTGGCTGATCCCGGGTGTGACATCGAGCCGCATCTATCTCAAGCAGGACAACCGCCGGCGCGAAGCGGAATTGTTCTACTGGCTGGAGCCATTCTCACACCTGGCCAACAAGCTGATCGGGCGCGAGTACCCGCATGGTTACCTGCGGCATTCCTGGCGCTGGCTGCTCAAGAACCACGCGCACGATTCGATCTGTGGTTGCAGCCCTGACCAGATTCACAAGGACATGGAGTTTCGCTTTGACCAGTGCCGCCTGATCAACAAGAAGGTGCTGGACAACACGCTCAAGGCGGTGGCACAGCGCGTCGATCTGCCGGACTTGAAGGACGAGGAGTTTGCCCTGCTGGTCTTCAACCCGACGCAGGCCGACATCGACGGTCCGGTCGACGTCGAGTTGTGGTTCGATTCCAAGACGGACAAGCTCTTCACCGAGTTCTTCCACTACGAGGCGAAGGTGGGCTTCCGTGTCTATGATGCCGCTGACAACGAAATCCCCTACGACTACACCGGCTACGCACCGCTGCGCCGCCGCTTCTATCGGCTGCATGCGAAGATCCCCCAGGGCGAGGAGTGCCTCGTCGTCGATGCCACCATGCCGCTGAAGATTCCCGCCGGCGGTTACACCACGATCATCTGCAAGCCCGCCAAGGAAGTGACGCGGCACCCGCTACGGCCGATTGGCGTTGGCGACCGCCGGCTCGAGAATGAGCATCTTCGTGTCGACGTTCAGGACAACGGCTCGCTCAAGCTCTTCGACAAGCGCACCAGCCAGACCTACGACCGACTGCTTGTTTTCGAGGAGCGGGCGGACATCGGCGACGGATGGTTCCATGGCGTGGCCGTCAACGACCAGATCTTCAGCTCGACCGCATCGCACGCCGATGTCTGCTTCGTCGAAAACGGCACGTTCAAAGCCACGCTGCGCATCACCAATCGCCTGCAAGTGCCGGAGCGGTTTGAGTTTGAGCGCGGCATGCGCCGCAGCGATGCCCGGCGTGAGTTGGTCATCGAGAGCTATGTCACCTTGCGCCAGGGCGCCGACCACCTCGAAATCCGCACCGCGATCGAGAACAACGTGCGCGACCACCGCGTTCGCGTCCTCTTCGAGAGCAATGCCCAGACCGACACGTTCGTTGCAGATTCGGCGTTCGATGTTCTCGAGCGACCCATCGCGCTGCCCGAAGACAACCACACCTATCGCGAGCTCGTCATTGAGACGACCGCCCAGGCGAACTGGACCGCCGTCCACGATCAGCAGCGCGGCCTTGCGGTCGTCGCGCCTGAACTGCCCGAGACCGGCGTGCGCGACGTGCCCGAACGCACCCTGGCGCTCACGCTCATCCGCGGGTTCCGCCGCACCATCTTCACTGATGGCGAAGAAGGCGGGCAGTGCCTCGGCCGTCACGAGTTCACCTATCGCCTGGTGCCGCTGAACGGGGCGCCGGCGCGGGCGCAAATGGCGGAACTCGCACAGCTCACGATTGCGGGCGTAAAGACCGCCCAGTTGCTGCCGCGCGACCAACTCGAGCAGTCGCAGCGCACCCTGCCGCGCGCCAGGGGCCAGTACGACTTCGGCCAACACCGGCTGGTCATGACGTCCTTCCGCCAGCACCCGGAGAAGGGCTATCTCGAGCTGCGCGTGTTCAACCCCGAAGCCGAAACCGTGACGGATTCGATCACGCTGAACCCACCAATCCGGGCGGCGCGCTACACCGATTTCGAAGGGAACGAACTGGGGCAGGCGGATGTCGACGGCCAGGGCCGCGTGACGCTGAAAGTGCCGCCGAAGAAGATCGTGACGCTGGCGCTCGAGCAGCAGGCCTGAGCCCGGCGCCCGTCGCCACTCCGGCGGACGGCGCGCAAGAAGAAGGCCGCGACGCTTCGCGCGCCGCGGCCGGTTGTTTCGGGGGGGACGTCGCTTAGCCGCGTCGCCGCAGCGTCCACAAGCTCGCCCCGCCGACGGTCATCAGCAGGAGGGTGCCCGGCTCGGGAATCGACGCCTGTGGCGGGTCCGCCGCCTGCAGCGCGTCGAGCTCCAAATCGGCCGTCAGGTTGCCGATGAGGCGCTGGGCGGATTCCTGGTCGCCGGTGAGGACGGTCTGGGTGAGCAGGGCGGCCGATTCGTTCACGGCGGTTTCGCCGGCGATGGCGGCGGCGATGCCCTGGAGGCGTACGTCGATCGCGTCGTTGATCTCTTCGATGGGGGATTGCGGGCTGAGCGCCTCGAGGTTGCTCGTGTCGAGCCCCAGCGAGTTGAGCAGCCCCACAGCCATGTCGAAGAACAGGTTGCCCTGCACGGATATCGGCCCGATGTCGAAGTCGAGGTCCTTCTCGCTGCGGACGAGCACGCCGTCGACTTGGAGCTGCGACTGGTCGTTGCTGACGTTCATGACCATGGTGTAGAAGCCGAGCGGATTGATCTCGATCTGGTTGGCCACGTTGAGGCGGCCCGTCAGGGCCGCATCCTGGGCCCCGATCTTGGTGCGCAGGTTGTAGGTGAGGTTGTTGGTGGAGAAATCCAGCGTGCCGAAGTACAGCTTGTTCTTGTAGTGCGTGTAGCCCGCCGTCAGTTGGGTGCTGCCCTGGAGCGTCATGTCACCGAGCCCCGAGAAGCGGAACGTCTCGGGCCGTCCGGACGAATCGACGCCGAAGGTTCGGTCGAACTCGAGCCGGTAGCCGCGTCCCACCACGCCGTTGGGCACGATCCGCACGCGCCCCGAGCGGGCGCCGTTCACGCGGAACCCACTACCCGTGGTGCTGACCGGGAAGCCGGAGGGCGTGGCCGCATAGTCGAGCCCGCGCCAGATTTCCTCCCAGATGCCGGCGTCGGCACCGGTGGCACAAACCAAAACGACGATGGCGGGAACGATGAACCTGCGCATGAGCGTACTTCCTTGTGAGCCGTGGCGGCGCGATTGCTGGCGGCAACGCCGCCGCCGCGCGCCCGAGGCCCGTACTGCGACGGAAAACCCGCGGCCGTCCTTGCAGCCGACCGGTGACCCGATGGTACAAGCATACGTGGGTGTGGGATGGCTTTCAACGGGGCGACCGGCGCGGTCGCCCGGGCCATTCGCACCCGCGTCCGTAGTCTGCTTATCGGAGAATCGCCGGGCGGGCTTCACGGGCGCTTGCTGGCCCAGGGGAAGACCGGAATCGCGCACGGGAATCGCGGTCCGCCGGTCCCGATTTCACGATGGCGCCTACCCGCCGTGCCAAATCGGGTGTCTTGGGTTATAATCGATCACCGGGGCCATCCCGGACCCTTCGGCGTTCATTTTATGGGCCGCTCCAGACCTGCCGATGGGGTTGGGTAGATACCCGCAACAGGCGGCCTGGCAACACGGTGAACAGCATGCGGCTGGCGTTGGCAGCAGTAATGGTCCTTGTGGGGGCGGGGATGATGTCGTCGGCTGCGCCCGTTCCGGCCAGCCAGCCCACTTCCGGGCCGGCCGTCGATCCCGAGCGAATCAATGCGCTCATCTTATTGATCGAAGACCCGCAGAATACGCTCGAGGCCCGTGTCACCGGGGCGCGCGAGCTGCTTTCGCTGAACTGGCCCGACGGCCCGCAGCGTCTGGCCGCGATTCTGGGCGACGGGAACGCCGCCGCGCGCGTGGGGGTCGCCGCGGCCCTGGCCCGCTGGCCGCAGTATCTCGCACCCGCCTATGTGGATCCTTTGTTGGAGATGCTGGCCAGCACGGATGCGCCGGTACGCGAGGCGGCGGCGAAGGCCCTGGCGGCGTATCGCAACGGTGGGGTGGTGCCGCGACTGGCCCAGCGCGTCGAGGCGGCGGACCAGCCGATGGCTGCGCGTCTTGGCGCGATCGACGCCCTGGGGCACATGACGCAACGGTCGGCGATCAACGCGCTCGCCGAGGCGCTGCAGCACGACGACCCGGCCATCGCCAACGCCGCCCTGGTCGCCATGGAGCGGGCGACGGCGATGGATTTCAACGAGGATGTGGCGGCGGCGCGCCGCTGGTGGGAGTCGCAGCGCGAACTGGACGACCAGCAATGGCAGCGGCGTCAGATCGAGCGACTGGTGCGCAAGCACCGGGCGACGCAGGCCCGCCTCGCCAGTGCCGAAGAGCGCCTGATGCGCGTCCTGGAGGCCAACTTTCAGCGTGCGGCCGACGGTGAACGTGGGGCGCTGCTGATGGGCTATCTCGTGGACGAGTCGCCGACGATCCGCATGCTGGGCCTGCGGCTGATCCGGGCGCACATGGCCGAAGGCAAGCCGTTTGATTCGCTGCCGGCGGAACTGATCACGCGCGCCCGCACGCTGATGCAGAGCAGTGAACCCGGCGAGCGGGCAGCCGCGGTGCAGACGGTGGCCAGTTTTCGGCAGGCCGACGATGCGGAGCGATTCATCGCGGCGCTGGCGAATGAACCTCACCAGGCCGTACGGCTCGCCCTGATCAACGGCCTGGGTTATGTCGGCGACGGCGCGGCGACCCGTACGCTGCTCGAAATCCTCGAGGAACTCGACGACGAAGCCGTGGCCACCGAGGCCGTGGCCGCGCTGGGGCGGCTGGCGGAGCGCGGTGCGCAACACGAGGAGACCAGCGACCAGGTCGTCGCGACGCTCTTGCGCGTGTTCGAGCAGTCGCGCCGCGAGCAGGTGGTGCTACGCGAGCGCGTCCTGTGGGCGATGAGCCACGTGGCGGCGCCGCCGTTTGCCACGGCGTTCGCCAGCGCGCTCGATCCGGCGGAGGCGATCGCGGTGCGGCAGGCCGCGGTGCAGGGTGTTCGGATCCTCAACGACGCGGCGACGGTGGACGCTCTGGCGACCGCGGCCCGCGACCCCGACCCGGGTGTGCGTCGCGCCGCCTTGGAAACGCTCGCCGCGCTGGGTTCGACCGATGTGCACCTGGAAGCGCTGTGGAGCCGCACCACCAACCCACCCGAGGAGGACGAGTCGATCCAGCAGATGGCCTGGCGTGGCGTGCTCCACATGCTCTCGAAGCGCACGCCGGAAGTTGTCGAGCAGTGGATCGAGCGGCTGCCGGACGGTGGCGCGCAAGTCGCCCAGCGCAAGATCGAACTGCTGCGTCACCTGATCATGATGCTGGACGATGCCGGCCCCCAGGACCGCACGCCGATCGGCCAGGCCCGCGCCCGCATTGCGGCCCTGCACGTCACGTTGGGGCAAATGCCGGAGGCGCTCGATGCATACCGGCAGGCGCTGGCCGACCTGCACGGGCCCAACAGCGAGGCGCTGCACGCGACGGCGGCCGAACTGATGCGGCTGGCCCTGCTCAACGGGCGCTACGACCAGACCGTGGCCAAGACGTTGTCGGCGGGGAATCCGGGGCCGGATCATGCATCGCTGTGGCGCGCCGTGCAGGCCGCGGTCGAGCCGCATATGACCGCCGAGCATGCCGACAAGGCGCTGACGATGCTGCGCGCGGTCCGCACACACCCGCCGGGCGCCTGGCCGACCGAGATCGCCCAGCAGCTCGAGCAGCGCATCGCCGAGGCCGAGGCGCTTGCGAAGACGCCGGCCAGCCAGCCCACGACCGCGCCCGCGTAACGCTGATTACCCGAACAGGATGACTCGGATCTGGTCGCCGACGCCGGTAAGCGTCTCGCCGGCGACGATGCCGGCCGCGATGGCGGTCAGGAAGCGTGACGACCACGTCTTGCAGTAGCGGTTGAGAAGTAGTGCGACCAGCCCGCCGACGAACATCGTGATGCCATAGTTGGCCGGGATGACGAAGGCCAGGCCGACGCTGGCCGCGCTCGGCACGAAAGCCCGCCCCTTGCCCGGCAGCGTCTTCTCCAGCACCGGCAGGAGCACCCCGAACGCCGCCGCGACGAGCATGGCGACCGTCACGCCCTTGGGCAGCGCCGCCAGGCCGACCATGAACAGTTCCGCGACGGCCTTCCATGCGGCGACCGCCGGCGCAGGCCACTCCGGCGTCAAGAGTTGCTCGTTCGGGTCGGGAATGATGATCAGGTAGACGATCGAGCCGGCGATCGAGCCCGCCAGGGCGCCGCAGATCTGGGCGAGGCTCTGCAGTCGCGGCAGCGCGCCGAGCAGATAGCCGCACTTCATGTCGTGCAGCAGATCGGCGCACTGGCTCGCGGCCCCGCCCGTGACGTTTGCGGCCATCAGGTTGGGCGCGGGGTTGCCCGGAATCAGCACACCGAAGAACAGCTGGGTGACCTTGCCCATGGCGCCCACCGGCGTGATGCTGGTTTCCCCCGAGACGCGCGCGGCCACGAGTGCCAAAGCGAACGTCAGCAGCACGCCCAGGGCCGCCGCCCAGAACACGATGCCGAAGAAAGAGACCTGCAGCACCACCGACAGCACCAGGGCCACGGCCAGGGCCGTGATGAACCAGAACCGGGCCACGTCGCCCGTGGTCTCGGGCGCGGCGGCTGTCGCCTCCTCCTGCGACCGGCGGCCCAGGCCGACCGTCGCCAGGATCGAGCGCCAGGAGAACGAGAACGATACCAGCGCCGACACGACCATCAGCGTCACGCCCGGCCACAACAGCCACTTCAGCATGTCGGTGTAGTTCGGCGCCGACATGTTCAGCCGACTGCCCGCAGCCAGCGCCGCTACGGTGGCCTGCAGATCCGCATCGTCACCGGCCCACGCGAGCAGCGCTTCGCGCTCCTGATTCGCCAGCACCCCGGTCAGGCGCAGCGCGTGCGGTCCGGGCACGAAAGTGACCTTGTCGGCGACTGCGGCTGGCAGGGGCTGGGGCGGGGTAAACGCCGCCGCGTCGAGCGCCGCCAACTGCTGCACCGCGGCCCGCAGCGCCGCGATCTTGTCCTGCGTCGTCTGGTACGCGTCGCCCTGGGTCAACCGGCCCCACCACGCCCCGAGCCCCTCCTGCGCCCCCGGCGATGCGGCGAAGCGGTCGAGCCGCTCCAGCACGGCAGCGGCGGCTTCCGGCGTCAGCGGCCCCAGCGCGACCAGCCGGTTCTGATCACGGTCGAAGCGCAGCACGCCGTCGTATTTCTTGGGGATGGTGAACTCGCCCGGCCATGCGCTCAGCGGCAGGCTCGCCCGCAGGCGTCGGGTTGTGGTGTAATCCGCGGCATCGCCGGTCGGAGCGTCCGCTTCGACGTCCGACTCGATGAAGAGCTTGTTGATGGCCTCGTGATAGAACGGGTCGTTGCTCAGCGCGAGAAACTCGTCGCGCTCCGCCGCCGACATGTGCCCCTTGTAAATCAGTTCGTTGCGGCCCTCGTCGTACTTCAGGTAGCCCTCGGGCTCCGGCTTGAAGTCCTTCTTCGGGTCGAGGTCCGCCGGCACCAGCGGCAGCGGCTCGTAAACGCGCAGCCGGATGCTCTCGTTGTGCACCAGCGGCGGCCCGACCACGCCGAACGCCAGTACCGCGCCGAGCAGCATCGACCAGCACGCGCGGAAGCCGATCAGCGCACCGACCGCATAGAACAGCAGCGTCGGGTCGATGCCGAACGTGAGGTTGCGCATCTGAAACCCGGCGATCTTGCCGGGGAACGCGATCATGCTCAGCCCGGCCACGATCTGGTAGATCTTGACCCCCGCCCCGATCACGCCGGCCACGATCAACATCGACACGCGCGCCACTGCTTCGCTGCCGCGGGCGTACATCTCCTTGAGCATTTCGGCGCTGGCGATGCCGAACGCGAACGGCAGCCGGTCCACCACGATCATCTGCTGCCGAATCGCGATCGCGACCGTGATCCCGACCAGCATCACCGAGAAGCACCAGAGTGCCAGGAAGTACCAGTCGAGCGACTGGCCGGTGATCATCGCCAGCGCCGGCACCGCGGCCACCAGCCCGGCGGACGACACCGACGCGCCCGACGAGCATGCGGTCTGGTTGATGTTGTTTTCGAGGATGGACCAGTGACGCACGCGGCGGCCGCTGGCCTGGTGCAGACTCATCCAGAAGCCGTAGCCCAGCAGCGCCGCCGTGATCGACATGTTGAATCCCCAGCCGATCTTGAGCCCGCTGTAGACGTTGCACGCCGACAGGATCGCACCGAGCGCCATGCCGGTGAGCACGGCGCGGAGCGTGAACTGGGGGGTCTGGAGGTCGAGGGGGCGTGGTTCCATCTCCGCCGGGGCCCCGGGCGGCCCCTTGGTCTGATGGTCGTCCTTGGTTTCCGCGGGACGCGCGCCGTCCGTGTGCGGCCGGGGGGTCGTTTTATCGCTCACGTGTGTGACTCCGCGTGAGTTGACGGCCCTGTGATCACAACTGACACGATGATGACGCCTGCGATGGCCCGCCCGCGTCAAACGTTCGGCTCGCCCGGATTGTACGGGAACGCGCCCAGCGGGCAAGCGCAATCCGACGCCGCGCGGGCCTCATGGCGAGTTCGCCGCGGGGGCCCCGACGGTGCCGGGGTCCGGTAATGGCGGCAGGCCGTGGTCGGCGCGCAGGCGATTCTGGTCTGCGAGTTCGGCCGGCAGGTTGCTGAAGGAAAACTCGATGACGCCGTTGCCCAGGGTGCCTGCGGCGATGGTGTCCGCGGGCGCAGGCTGCCAGTTCGCTGCGGGATCGGGATAGAAGACAACCAGCCACAGGCCAGGCGCCTCGGCTTCCGGGTCGATGCCGCGGTAGGTGAACACGAAATCGCCCACCCGGTGGGCGGGCGCGTTGGGGTCCATGTTCTGCTCGACGGTGTCGATGACCCCTTGCAGCGCGGCCGGCGACATCGTGAAGAGCTGATCGAGCGTCTTGTCGGCCACCGCCACGTCCTCCGGGAACGTGTCGGTATCCCCCGCGACGTACGACCAGGGCGTCGCCGAGTCCTGCATCAGGGCCAGTGCGTGCGGCGGGTACGTACCGTCGCGCTGCCCGGCGAGGTTCAGCATGACCACGAGCGAGTTGATGTCGGACGTGGCGGTGGCGTAGTTCATCGCGGAATTCGCGGCCCAGATCCCCCACACGAACAGCCCGATCAGGCTCCCCAGCGACAGCAGCGGCCACGGCAGCACGGCCGCCGCCGCCCGTAGCCACGTCACGCGCTGCCCTTCCTTCACCGTCCCGACAGCGCTGGCCACCCACCAGATCCAGCCGAGGTAGAGCCCCAGGCAGGGAACGGCCGACGCCGCGTTGCCGCCCGTGCTGTAGGCCAGCGCCTGGTGCGTGCGCCCCATGCGGCCGGCGGTGGGGCCGGTGAGACGCAGCACCAGGTGCACCAGCAGTGTCCAGATGACCAGGGCGACCATGCTGACTGCCGTTGCCAGCAGGCATTGGCCGATCAGCCCGACCACGACATACAGGGGCGGCACGGCCCCGCCCGGCGTCCCCGCCGCCATCATCGGCAGCAGCACGATCAGCCCGAGCGGCAAGATGCTCACGGCGACCGTCACGAACAGGGTAATCAGTGCGAACAGCGACGCGCGCCACCCCGGGCTGTTCAGCGGCACGCCGCGCATGAGCTTTGCGGGCTGCACCAGGCCCAGGCCGACGGTGGTCAGCCACGCGCGCACCCAGCCGCGCTTGTCGCGCCGCAGCCACGGCGTGACGTAGGGGCTCGTCTGCTCCTCCTCGACGCCCTCGGTCGGCAGCAGGACCGTCTCGTCGAGATCGACCGGCCGGCCGCAGGCGACGCAGTCGAACGAGCGCGGATCGAGCAGCCCCTTCTCGTCGGTGCCGTAGTAGGGCTGGCGGCAGTGCGGGCAGCAGAACTGCACCGTGTTCGGCGCGAATTCGAACTCGCTGGGCCTGAACGGACTGCCGCATTCCGGGCAGCGCCGCTCAGTGAGGTTCCACAGCCGGTAATCGCACGTCTTGCAACGCATGGCGAACAGTCGTCCGTGTGAGTCGTCAGATGTCGGTCAACAGTCGTCAGTTCTCAGCGATCGTGAGTAAGGCGCTCTGGTGCCTCCTGGCGGCGGGGCGGGACCCGCCAGGCACCACGATACCCATCATACACGCAAGCCGCGGGCCACCGCGTCAGCGCACATTGAAATAGCGCGCCTCGGGGTGGTAGGTGATGATCGCACTGGTGGACTGCTCGGGGTCGAGCTGATACTCGTCGCTCAGCGCCACGCCGATGCGCTCGCTGTCGAGCAGCCGCATGAGCGGTTCCTGGTCTTCGAGGTTGGGACAGGCGGGGTAGCCGAAGCTGTAGCGGCTGCCCTGGTAGCCCTGCTGGAACAGCTTGCCGAGATCGCGGGCGTCGTCCTGCGCCACGCCGAGCTCGACGCGCACCTGCTTGTGGATATACTCGGCCAGCGCCTCTGCCAGCTCCACGCCGAGCCCGTGCAGGAAGAGGTACTGCTGGTATTCGTTGTTCTCGAACCACTGGCGGGCGACCTCGCTGACACGCCGGCCGGCGGTGACAAGCGTAAACGCCGCCACGTCGACCGCACCCTCCTGCACCGGCCGCCAGAAGTCGGACAGGCACCAGTAGGGGTGCTTGCGCTGGCGCGGGAACGTGAAGCGCGCGATCAGCTCGCCGTGCAGCTCCGGCCGGTCGAACTCCTTCGCGGGCGGCGCGAAGATGAGCAGGTCGTCGCCGTCGGCGTTGCATGGCCAGTAGCCGTAGATGGCCCGGGGTTGGATGATGCCCTCGCGCTCACAACGCTCGACCAGGTCGCGATAGATCGGTCGCACCTCGGCATCGATGTAGCGCTTCCATTCGTCGGCGGCGCGGCGTTTCTTGCGAAAGCCCCACTGCACCTGGAACAGCATCGTCTCGTTGATGAACCCCAGCGGCGCCTTGATCGGGATCTGCTCCAGCACGCGTGAGCCCCAGAACGGCGGCCGCGGCACCGGCTGCTCGTGGCCGATGTCGGAGTGTGGGGTTTCCTCCGCTTCGCCGGCTTCCTCGCGCGCCGCGGCCTCGCGTGCGGCCACCTCCGCCTCGGCCGTCTCGTAGTCCAGCGGCTTGAGCCCGTAGCGCTTCTCGGCCAGCACGCGGACTTCCTGCGGCGTGGGCGGCTCGACCGGCGGGCCGACCTCTTCCTCGGCTCCGGCAGCGGCGACGACCGGTGGCGCGGCCATGATGTCGCCCATGAGCTTCAACCCGCCGAAGGCATCCTTGGCGTAGTGCACCTGGCCGTTGTAGACCGCTTGCAGGTCGCCTTCGACGTACTTGCGCGTGAGGGCGGCGCCGCCGAGAATCACGGGCGGCGTCAGGCCCTGCTCGTTGAGGACCTCGAGGTCTTCGCGCATTACGATGGTCGATTTCACCAGCAGGCCGGAGAGCCCGATCGCGTCGGCCTTGTGCTCGCGGAAGGCGGTGATCACGTTGGCGATCGGCTGCTTGATGCCGAGGTTGTAGACCTTGTAGCCGTTGTTGGTGAGGATGATGTCGACGAGGTTCTTGCCGATGTCGTGCACGTCGCCGCGGACGGTGGCCAGCACGAGCTTGCCCTTGTCCTGGCCTTCCTTCTTCTCCATGAAGGGTTCGAGGTGGGCGACGGCGGCCTTCATGGTCTCGGCGCTCTTGAGCACGAACGGCAACTGCATCTGGCCCGCGCCGAACAGGTCGCCCACGACCTTCATGCCGGCCAGCAGGAACTCGTTGATGATGTAGATCGGGTTGTACTTGTGCATGGCCTCGTCGAGATCGTCGCCGAGGCCCTGCTTGTTGCCGTCGATGATGCGCTGTTGCAGGCGCTCCTCGATCGGCAGATCGGCGATCGGGGTCTTCTCGCCGATCTGCTCGCCCGCGCTGAACAGCCCGATGTAGTGCTCGAGCGGATCGTGCCTGTCGCGACGGTCGTAGATCAGGTCGAGCGCCGCCGCCCAGCGCTCGTCGCTGATCTGGTTGCGCGGGATGATCTTGCCGGCATGCACGATGGCCGCGGTCAGACCGCGCTGGCACGCCTCGTACAGGAACGCCGAGTTGAGCACCACCCGCGCTGCGGGCACCAGGCCGAAGCTGACGTTGCTGACGCCGAGAATCGACTGGCAGTTCGGCAGTTGCTGCATCACGCGCTCGATGCCGTCGAGCGTTTCCAGCCCCAGGCGGCGGTCTTCCGGATTGCCGGTGGTGATCGGGAAGGTGAGACAGTCGAAGAAGATGTTCTCCTCGGCGATGCCGTGGCGGTTGGTGAGCAGGTCGTGGATGCGCGTCGCGATCGCGAGCTTGCGGTCGGCGGTCTTGGCCATCGCCTCCTGCGGATCCTCGTCGATGGTCAGCGCGACGACGGCAGCGCCGTACTGGCGCAACAGGCGCGCGATGCGTTCGAGCTTCTCCTCGCCGTCCTCGAGGTTGATCGAGTTGACGATGCACTTGCCGCCGGCGAGCTTGAGGCCGGCTTCGACGACCTCCGGCTGGGTGCTGTCGAGCATGAGCGGCGCGTTGACGTCGCTCCCGAACTTGTTGATGACGTTGTGCATGTCCGGGACGCCGTCGCGGCCGACGTAGTCGACACACACGTCGAGCACGTGGGCGCTCTCGCGCACCTGCTCGTTGGCCATCTCGATCATGCCCTCGATGTCCGCCTCCTCGATCAGCCGCTTGAACTTGCGCGAGCCGTTGGTGTTGCAGCGCTCCCCGACGATCAGGAAGCTCTTCTCCTGCCGCATCGGCACCGACTGGTACAGGCTGCTGATTGCCGGCTCGTGGGTCACCTCGCGCGGCTGGGGTTTCAGATCGGCGACCGCCGCCGCCACCGCCCGGATGTGCTCGGGCGTCGTGCCGCAGCACCCCCCGACGATGTTGACGCCATCATCGACGACGAATTCACGCAGCCAGCGGGCCAGCTCGTCGGGCGTCAGCGGGAAATGCGGCTTGCCGTCGACCACCTGCGGCAGGCCGGCGTTGGGCAGCACGCTGAGCTTGCGGCGGCAGTGCTTGGACAGGTAGCGGATGTGCTCGCTCATCTCCTGCGGCCCGGTGGCGCAGTTGAGCCCGATCACGTCCACCTCGGGGAAGGCCTCCAGCGTCGTGACTGCGGCCGCGACGTCGGTGCCCATGAGCATGGTGCCGGTGGTTTCCATGGTGACCTGGCACATGAGCGGCACGACGATGCCGGTGGCGTCGTAGGCCTGCCGGGCGGCCTGGATGGCGGCCTTGGTCTGGAGGATGTCCTGGCAGGTCTCGATGAGCAGCACGTCGACGCCGCCCTCGAGCAGGCCGCACATCTGCTCGGTGTAGCTCTCCACCAGCACGTCGTACGTCGTCTGCCGCAGCGATACCAGCCGCGTGCCCGGCCCCACCGAGCCCGCCACGAACCGCGGCTGCTCGTCGGAGGTATACGCGTCGACCGCCCGCCGGGCGATCCGGGCCGCGGCGACGTTCAGTTCCCGTGACTGGTCGGCGAGGTCGAACTCGGCCAGTACGATCCGGTTGGCCCCGAATGTATTGGTCTCGACCACGTCGCAGCCGACCTCGAGGAAGCTGCGGTGGATCTGCTCGATCGCGTCCGGACGCGTCTGGTTGAGGATTTCCGAGCAGTTTTCGAGGTCGTTGTAGTCGCTCAGCGGCAGGTCCAGGGCGTGGATGCTGGTGCCCATGGCCCCGTCGAACACGAGAATCCGCTGGTCGAGCTGACGCCGGAATAGCGATTCGGTGGCAGGCATCGGTTTCCTTCCGTATCACGGCTGCGGCGGCCCGTGGGCGCCGCGGTGGTCCAGGCGATCGGCGCACGGGGCACCGCCCCCCGGGGACGCAGGCTCGGCCGGGCCTTGCGGTCCCCAACAGGCTGGGTATCATAACAGGATTATGGAATGATGTTTAGGGACTCAGCGCGGGGAGCGATGAGCAACATGACGACCGAAACCGTTGACCTGTCCACGTACTTCGAAGAAGCCGAACTGAACCGCGACGTGATCGCGCAATACGCGAACGCGGCTCATGCCTCGTTTCGCGCCCGCGAGCGTTTCGACGCCATCCTCGAGGAGCAGGAGGCGGACGGCGATCCGCTCAAGCTGGCGGTCGGCTACCTCATCCTCGGGCAGTTTACGGAGGCGCTGACCCAGTTCGACAAGGCCGCGGCCAGCGCCTTACGGGACTATTACGCCGCCGAGGCCGCCCTCGGCCTCAACCGCTTTGAAGATGCGATACGCTTCTTCGAGTCGGCCGGCCGGCAGGGCTGGGACCCGCTCGATACGGCGATGCGCGTCGCCGAGGTGCACGTCCGGGCCGGCAACCCCGACGAAGCCGACAAGCTCGTTCAGCAGCACGAATCCGCCGGCCACGAACGCGTCGAGTGGCACTACCTCCGGGGCGTGCTGGCCGAGGCCCGCGACGACCGCGAGACCGCGATGGATGCCTACGAGAAGGCGCTGGAGTTCGACGAGGACCACGTCCCGACGCTGTTCCGTTGCGCCCGGCTCTATGATCTCTGCGGCGAAGACGACGAGGCGCTGCGGCTGTACGACCAGTTGTCCGGCGAGCCGCGGGCCCATGTCAACGCCCTGATGAACGCGGCTGTCATGTACGAGGACCGCGGCCGCTACGATGAATCGGCCGAGTGCCTGCGGCGTGTGCTGAAGGCCTTTCCGAGCCACAAGCGGGCCCGCCTGTTCTTCAAGAGCGTCGAGAGCTGTCGCGAGATGGAGTTCGAGGAGATCGGCGAACAGCCCGTCGATGCGCGCACCCGCCTGCTGAATACGCCGCTGTCGGAGTTCGAGCTGTCGGTACGGGCCCGGAACTGCCTCAAGAAGATGAACATCCGCACCATCGGCGAACTGATGAAGCTCAGCGAGGCCGAGCTGCTTGCCTACAAGAACTTCGGCGAGACCTCGCTCGCCGAGATCAAGCAGCTGCTGTCGGCCAAGGGCCTGCGCCTCGGCCAGTCCCCCGAAGAAATCGAAGTCGCCGAGGCCGAGCCCCCCGCACCCGCCCCGAAGAGCACCGTGCCGCCCGGCCAGGAGGCCACGTTGTCCAAGTCGGTCTCGGAGCTCGAGTTGTCGGTGCGCTCGCGGCGCTGCCTCCAGCGGCTCAACGTCCAGAGCCTGGGCGATCTCGTGCAATACTCCGAGTCGGACCTGCTCGCGACGCGGAACTTCGGCGTAACCTCGCTGAACGAGATCAAGTCGCGCCTGGCCGACTTCGGCTTGCAGTTGTCCACCAAGTAGGCCGGTACGGCGGCCGCGGTTCGTGGCGGTCGCCGGTCGATCCCCGTCCCTGGTCCGTTCGCGCGGCACGCCGGCCGCGACACTTCGGACCCACATTGGCAGACACGTGCCCGACCGATTCTCATTCGAACTGACCGCGACCTGCGGCAAGGCCCGCCGCGGCCGGCTGCACACGCCGCACGGCACCGTCGAGACGCCGGCGTTCATGCCGGTCGGCACGCGCGGCGCGATCAAGGGCGTCACGCCGGCCCAGCTCCGCGACACCGGCACGAGCATCGTGCTGGCCAACACCTACCACCTCATGCTTCGCCCGGGCGCCGAGGTTGTCGGCTATTTCGGCGGCCTGCACCGCTTTATGGCCTGGGACGGCCCGCTTCTCACCGACAGCGGCGGCTACCAGGTTTTCTCCCTCGCCGAGCTGCGCGACATTGACGACGATGGCGTTGCCTTTCGCTCGCACATTGACGGCGCGTGGGTGCGGCTCACGCCGGCCTCCGCCATGGAGATTCAGAATCAACTCGGCGCCGACATCGTCATGGTGCTCGACGAATGCCCACCGCTGCCCGCGCCCCCCGACGTGCTTGAGGCTGCCGTCCGGCGGACCATCGAATGGGCCCGGCGCTGCCAGGACGCCCACGCCCGCACCGACCAGGCGCTGTACGGCATCGTGCAGGGCGGGCTCGATGTCGAGCTGCGGCGCCGCTGCCTCGCGGGCCTGGTGGACATCGGCTTCGACGGCTACGCCATTGGCGGGCTGTCCGTCGGGGAGCCGCCGCCCGACATGTACCGACTGCTTGATGCCTTTGCCGACGAGTTGCCGCCTGACCGGCCGCGTTACCTGATGGGCGTCGGCATGCCGCAGGATCTCGTGCGCGCTGTCGCCGCCGGCATCGACCAGTTCGACTGCGTGCTGCCGACGCGCAACGGCCGCAAGGGCTACGTCTTCACCAGCGAGGGGACGATCCGGCTGCGCAACGCGTGCCACAAGCTGGCCGACGCGCCGCTCGACGCCGACTGCGGCTGTCACGCCTGCCGGCATTTCACGCGTGGCTACCTGCGGCACCTGCTGATGAGCGACGAGGTGCTTGGAGGCACGCTCGTTTCCCTGCATAATATCCACTTCTACCAGGGGCTGATGGCGCAACTGCGCGACGCGATCGCCGCCGGCACGTTTGCCGCGTGGCAGCGGGCGTTCGCCGCCGGCCCCCTGGCGGTCGAAACGAAGGAAAACGTATGATCGATCTGCTGACTCTCCTGGCCCAAGGCACGCAACCCGCGACGACCCAGCCCACCGGCGGTGCGGGCGGCCTGCTGAGCAATCCGCTGATTCCGTTGCTGGCCATGATCGCCGTCTTCTGGTTCATCATGTCCCGCGGCCGCAGCAAGGAACGCCAGAAGTACGAACAGATGCTCAACGCGCTGAAGCGCAACGATCGCGTGCAGACCATCGGCGGCGTAATCGGCACCGTCGTCGAGGTGCGCGAGAACGAGGTGGTGCTCAAGGTCGACGAATCGAGCAACACCAAGATGCGTTTCAACCGCCAGGCGATCAAGGAAGTCCTGCAGGAGCCGGCATCCACGAGCTGAGGCGGCCGTGCCGCAGCGTCACAGCACCGCCCGGCGCGAGCTGACCGATGGCGACCCTGGCGCAATACCTCGACCCGGATGTGATCCAGTCGGTCAGCCGGCTGGACCTGCGGGCCCGCTTCATTGTCGAGGGATTCCTGGCCGGGCTGCACAGCTCGCCGTTCCAGGGCTTCTCCGTCGAGTTCTCCGAACACCGCAAGTACGTCAAGGGCGACGAGCCGCGCACCATCGACTGGAAGGTCTTCGCCCGGACCGACCGGCTCTTCGTCCGCAAGTACCAGGCCGAGACCCACCTCGCGTGCCACCTGCTCGTCGACGCCTCGGCCAGCATGGGCTACGTTGGGTACGTCGGCAGCCAGCCGGTCAACACCGACGGCACGCCCGCCCAGCCTGGCCCCACGCCGCAGCCCGCCGGCAAGCTGCTCTACGCCATCCACCTCGCCGCGGCCCTGGGTTACCTCGTTACCAAGCAGCAGGACGCGATCGGGCTGGGAATCATCGGCGAGCGGCTCGAGCAGTTCCTCCCCGCCCGCGCCCGCCGGTCGCACCTCAACGAAGTCCTCGCGGCCCTGTCGGCGGTCACTCCGCACGGCCATACGGGGCTGGCGCGCGGCGTCAGCGAGGCGCTGGCGCAGATCCCGCATCGCGGGCTGATCGTGTTTATCAGCGACCTGCTCACCGACAACGCCGAGGTGCTCGACCTGCTGCACCATGTGCGCTACCGCGGCCACGACCTCATCGTGATGCACGTGCTCGACGCGGCCGAGACCGCCTTTCCGTTCGACGGCAGCCTGCGGCTCGAAGACCCCGAGACCGGGCAAGTGATGCAGGCCGACGCAGCGGCCGTGCGGGCCCGTTACCTCGAGGCCCTCGCCGCGTGGCGCCAGGAACTCGCCGACCGCATTGCGGCCGTGCAGGCCGACTACGTGCCGCTCGACACGTCGGTGCCGTTCGACAAGGCGCTCGTGGAGTTCCTCATCCAGCGCAGCCACCGGCGCTGAGCGGCGGGGGGCGACAGCGCGGCGAAGCCCCGCGCGCGACGCGGGCCGCGGCTTGCGCGGCAAGCCCGATAAGCTGGCGCGGAGGATGTCGCGCCCGGCAGTAGGAGTTTGCCGCGTGCTGGGAGCGGTGCCGACGGCGCGCCGTTGGCCGGGCTGGTCTTGACCCAAGATCTGAACGATGTACACTCTAGGATCCCGCCCGAGGCCGCCGGCCGCGGGCGTGGTTGGGAGTGTGCCCGAGTGGCTAAAGGGGACGGGCTGTAAACCCGTTGGCTTACGCCTACGCTGGTTCGAATCCAGCCGCTCCCATTTCTCCTCTTCCTCAGCCTGGAGCGCATCGCTGCGCACCATCGGCAGCGCCCGACGTTGGTGGGATGCCTGTCACGGCGCTCCCCGTTCTCACCGGCACGTCGTATTCTGGATCGACACGAACGGGTCCACGTCGCGCCAGTTTACGTTGCTGTCACGGTTGACGTCGTTGTTCGCAAACAGGCATGTCGGCGTTGCGGGAGCGAACAAGGCCACCCACGCCGCCTCGTTGTTGTTCTGCGCCGCGACGAAGAAATCGACGTCGCGCCAGTTGATCACGCCGTCGCAGTTGCTGTCGCCCGGGCATTGCGGCGGTGCGGCCGCCTGGACGGCGCCCAGCGCATTCACGAACCCCCAGCCATACGTCGTGTCGTAGCCGAACGCGCCCTTGTCGACGCAGCCTTCGCTCATGGCCTGCTCGACCTCGTCGGGTGACAGGTCCGCATTCCGCGACAGCACCAGCGCCGCCACGCCCGCCGCATAGGGCGATGCGAACGACGTGCCGTCGACAGTGGCCGTGTTGCCGTTGGCATAGCCGGCCGACCCCACGCGATCGGTGGTGCGGATACCCTCGCCGGGCGCACAGAACGCGATGCCACTGCCATACTGGCTGAACGATGCCAGCAGCCCGTTCGAGCTCATCGCGCCGACGGCCACGACGCTCCCCAGGCTCGACGGATATGAGATGCTGCCTTCACCGCTGTTGCCCGTGGCGGCGAAGTTGACTACGCCGTTGGCGTGAGCGGTGTTGTATGCCGTGGTGACGGCGGACGTGTTCTCGTAGCTGAAGCTCGAGTTCGTGACGTGATAGCCGCTGCTGACGGCCCAGCCAAGCGAATTCACGAGATAGCTGGCCTGCGAATCCATGAATGGCGTGCAAAAGCCGAAGATCGACACCACGGTGCCCATCTTCGCCGAGGTGACCGTGCACGTCGGCGCGACACCCACCACGCCCTGGCCGTTGTTGATCACGGCCGACACGCAGCCGGCGACGCTCGTGCCGTGGTCATCGCAGTTGTTGTGCGGGCCGCCGCCGATGGTGCCGTGCTGGGTGAAATCCTGCCCGGGGATCTGGTTGAGGTCGGGGTGACCCTGCTCGATGCCGCAGTCCATCACGACGACGACGACGTCACCGTCGCCGGTGGTGAGGTCCCACGCCTCGGGGGCGTCCATGTCCTCGTCACTCGCCTGCTGCAGGGCCCACTGCGTGGGGAACTCCGGGTCATTGGGAATCAGCGCGAGCTCGGCGCGGATGATCATATCCGGCTCGGCGAAGCGCACCGCCGGGTCGAGCGCGAGGTTGTTCGCGACGGTCAGTACGTCGAAGCCGTTCTCGAGGCCGCTGCGCACGCGATACACGCCGGGCAGACCGGCGAAATCGCGGTCCAGGAGCGTGCCACCCACCGTGTCGGCCAGGACCTGCTCGGCCCGTGCTGCCGCCACGCCGTCCACGAAACCCACGAGCAGATCGCGCGTTATCAGCAGCGGCAGCCCGCGTGAATCGATGAACACCGGCGAAGCGAAGTCGATCGCGGCGTCCTGGGCCAGGGCCGCCACCCGGGCCTGCACGCCGGCGTCGCTGCGCTCGGCCGCCGGCAATCGGGTGGTCGTCCAGCCGGCGACGGCCACCGGGTGGGCCGTATCGGGGGCGAGTCCGTGGGCGGCCAGGCACGCTGCGCTGGTCTGCCCCCGCGCCGGATCGGCGTCAAACACCGCGACGCGGGTCTCGTCCAGTGCCAGGAAGCGCGCCTCGTCAAAATAGGTGTAGTAGTAACCCGGCGTTCCGGTCGCGGCGCCCGCGCACAGCAGCGTCAGGCTGAGGATCAACAATCCCCCGCGCGTGGTGTTCGACATGGTTGGCTCCTCTCTCACCCCCCATGACCTCGATTTCCCAGCACATTTCGGACTTGTCGTTGGCGAAGTGCCCGCGGCCTCGTGATGGTCACGCCGCCGCGCGGTTCTCCCTCTTCATCCCAGTCTAGCCAGCGGGCCGCGCCGGATCAACAGACTTGTCGACTGGGTGCCGTTTGAAGAACGGGCCGGCATGGCTTGCATCCCGTTCCACCCGCGGTCCCTGCGTCGCTCCGTCGCTTGTTCTTCGCCGTCGGCTCTGTGTCAGGGGCAGCTCGTGTTCTGTAATGCGACGAAGGGGTCGATGTCGCGCCAGTTCACGTTGCCGTCGCCGTTGACGTCGTTGTTCTCGAAGGGACAGACGGGCGGCTCGGGTGCGAAGAGCGCGGCCCACGCCGACATGTTGTCATTCTGGGCCGCGACGAAGAAGTCGATGTCGCGCCAGTTGATCGCACCTGAGCAGTCGGCGTCGCCGGGGCATGTGGCGGGGGGGCTGAGGCGCAGCTCGTAACCGCCGAGTGCACCGACGCCGTTGTACTTCGTCACGACCAGTGCGACCTCGCCGCCAGGGACGAACTCGCCGATGGTCACTTCGTGGCACTGAATGGCGTCGATTTCGAGCATGGCCAGGGTCGGGTAGGCAACGGCACCGGCGGAGAAACGCGTCACGTACACCTGTGCGCTGAAGGCGCCGCCGGCGATGTACGGCGGCACGCGCTCGTCGGTGTCGACATACAGCACCGTGTTGTCGATGCCGGCGTCGTCGATGAAGGCCGGCACGAAATCGCCGTTTCCCGCGGCCCGCAGCACGTACACGTGGCCGTCTCCTTCCGACGCGCCCCCGCAGAGCAGCTCGTTCAACCCGTCCGCATCGACGTCGGCCACGCAAACGTCCAGGCACAGGCCGGCCGCGATGCCCGAGCCGCTGGTTTCCACCATGAACTGGTTGTCGCGGTGCTCGGCCTGGTAGACGTTCGGGATGATCCGCTCGAACCAGGTTACTTCGCTGTGGCCGTCGTTGTCGGAATCCCCGACGGCGAGCGCCGTCAGATAGAACGACGAGACGTTGGTCTGGGTGTGCGTCCATTCGTTGACGTAATCCGCCGCGCCTTCGTTGTACGTGAAGACGTGAACACGCGAGCCGACGCTCGGTGTGCTCAGTGTCTCGTTGTCGGCGAGGCCGACGACGATGTCGACGTTGCCATCGTCGTTGGCGTCACCGACGACCAGGTCGTCCATCAACGCGAACGAAGCGAGCCCGGGGCTGGGGTCCACCTCGATGAGATGGTCCAGCACCAGGTTGTTGTCGCCGTCCGACTCGAAGATGTAGACGCGCGGCCCCTCGTATTCGGTGTCCGCGTACACGCCGCCCGAACGCCCCACGATCAGCTCCGGCACGCCGTCACGATCGGTGTCGCCCTGCTCGAACGCACTGAAGAGGCGCGGCCCGTCAGCATAGTCCCACACGACCTGCCACGTGTCGTTGGTGTCGCGTTCGAATACGGTGATCGTCGCGATTTCGTCGGGGTACACGCCGCTGTAGTCCGCCACCACCAGTTCCGGCTGCCCGTCGCCGTCGAAGTCGCCCGCGAGATGGCGGGTCGTGCTTTCGAGCGGATAGCCCGTGGTCTCCCACACGATCGGCAAGGGCAGGTCATCGCCGTTACGCTCGATTGCGAAGCGATCCTGGCCGAGCAGGCGCGCGTTCGGCAGCCAGGTCGTGCCGCCGTCGAGCACCACATCCAGCCGCCCGTCGCAATTCACATCACAGCCTGCGAGTGTCGTGCCGGCCACCGGCAGACGGACTGCGCCTTCTGCCAGGTGCACCACCAGGCCCGTCGGTGTCAGTTGGACGCGTTCCAGCGCGCCGTCGCCATCGAGGTCGAGCTCGAGTCGATCCGCGGCGGTCCGCGTCCAGTCGGCGGCGCGCGCAGACAGCGTCGCGCCGGCCAATAAAACGCTTAAGAGGACCACGCGTCGCGTCCACACGGCTTGCTTTCTCCCTTCGACGGGGGCGCTGGCGCAGACGGCGCCCGCCCGCGTGCGACCGATTCGTTTCCCCCACGCCCACGAGCATACCTGAATCCCCTAATGGGACAAAGAAGTAACTCCCTGATCCGGGTCGACCTGGGGGATGAAAACCGGTTACGGTGGGAATTCTTCTTTCGTGACCGGTCTCGGTCTGATAACTAGATGATCGTCGGCCGTGTCGGCGACGTTCGCAGGTACTGCCGAACCAGCGCCACAAGCTGCGACGCGCGGATCGGCTTGCTCGCGTAGTCGTCGCAACCGGCTGACAGGCAGCGCTCACGGTCGTCGGCCATGGCGTGCGCGGTGAGCGCGATGATGGGCACCTGCCACCCGTCGTCGCGGAGCTGGCGCGTCGCGCCGTAGCCGTCGAGCTCGGGCATCTGCATGTCCATCAGCACGACGTCGAACGGTTGGCTGGTCAGGCCGGCCTGTCGCACGGCGTGAACCGCTTCACGTCCGTTCGCCGCCACCGCCACCTCGGCGCCGGCGCGCCCCAGAATGTGCGCGATCAGACGCTGATTGTCCGGTCCGTCTTCGGCGAGCAGAATGCGGCAGGAAAGGGGCTCGTCGTTCCCGGCGGACGGCTCCGCTTCACGCGCCAACGTCGTTTCCAGATGCGGGTTCTCGACCAGCGGTACATCAACGAGCGGCCCGGTGGCGACGGTCACGCGGAAGCACGATCCGTCCCCCGGTCGGCTGTGCACGACGCTCACCGCACCACCGAGCGCCTCGGCCAGCCGCTTGCTGATCGCCAGCCCGAGGCCGGTGCCGCCGAACTTGCGCGTCATCGACGGATCGGCCTGCGCGAAGGGCTCGAACAGGCACGCCAGCTGCGCGGAGGTGATCCCCACGCCGGTATCGGCGATATCGAAAGTCAGCAGCGGGATGTCGGGATTGGTCGTCGTGTCGAGATAGACGACCATGCGCACGCCGCCGTGCTCGGTGAACTTGATCGCGTTGCCGACGACGTTGATGAGGACCTGCCGCAAGCGTGTCGGGTCGCTCCGGATGCTGCGCGGGATTGGCCCCTGGTACTCCACGTCGAACGAGAGCCCCTTGCTTGTCGCCCGGAAGCGGACCAGCGAGGCAACATCCGCCACGACCTGGCACGGGGAGCAATCGATGCGCTCCAGGTTCAGTTTGCCGGCCTCGATCTTCGACAGGTCCAGGATGTCGTTGATCAGTTGCAGCAGGTACTCGGCATTGCGCGAGACGATCGCCAGTTGCTCCTCGTGCTCACGCTGTCCGAAGTAGCAGGAACGCTCGCAGCCCTCGCTTGCCAGCCCCACATAACCGAGAATCGCCGTCAGCGGCGTGCGGATCTCGTGGCTCATGTTCGCCAGGAATTCGCTTTTGACGCGATTGGCGCTCTCGGCCTGCTCCTTGGCGCCGACCAGCGCGCGGTTGGCCTCGGCCAGCGCCCGCGTGCGCTGCTCGACCCGCACCTCGAGCGACGCGTGCACTTCCCGGTTACGCCGTGCCAGCTTGTTGAAGCTCTCGGCCAGGACACTGATCTCGTCACGGCCGCTTGCGGCCAGGGGCATTTCCGCCGCCTGGTCGGGATCGTCACGCAGGGCCTCGAAGTGTCGCCGCATCGCCGTCAGGCGCCGCGCGACGACCCGGCGGAAGATCAGCGCGATCGCGGTGAAGCAGGTCCCGAGCACCGCGACAAGAATCAGCGAGTCCCGCATCGTCCGCGCGGCCAGCGCCGCGTGGACGTCGTCGAGCGGAATGGCGACCGTGTCCAGCGCGATCACCTCGCCCAACGGGCGATGAAACCCCGCTTCGTCGCCGTAGCGCTCGACCAGCGACCGCGGGGCGTCGGCGGGATGGCCGTGGCAGCGCAGGCACTCCGGCCGCATGCGGCGGGCAGCGAAATGAGCGATATAGGGGCGGCCGTTCATCGTGATGGGGCCCGACCAGCGGTCGACGTCCGGGTTTTCGTTGAAGAAGCTGATCATCTTCAGCTCGTCGGCGCCGGCCTGGTTGGCCGGGTTGCGCGGGTTGTCCGACGAGAAGCGCATCACGTACTCGGGGTGCTCTTCGTGGACTTGCTCGAAGACGCTGCGCGCGACGTACGACGTCGACATCATCTCCGGGATGAACTCATCCGGTCCGACAAAGGCCGCCATGCGCGGACGAATCTCGGCGCCAACGTAATCGCGAATCGCGAGGTCGTACGCCAGCGCGAGTTGTGCCTGACGGTCGAGCAGTTCCTCGCTGCGCGAGACCTGGGCTTGATAGGTGCGATACGACATGAAGACCGCGAGCGCCGCGGCGATGAGCGCCGTCGGCAGCAGGAACTTGGTCGCGATACTTCGCATGCCATGACTCCGGTGTGCGCGCCCGCAGTGCCAGCGGACCGCAGGTGCCGAGTTCCCTGTGCATGGTCTGATAACCGAGTGGCCCCGGCCATGCCCGCTGGAGCTTCATCGGTCCAATCGCAGGCTTCGTGAAACCCCCGGGTACCAGCGGTGCGATCGCCGCCACCGACCCGGTCCCCATGACCGAGAATGCGCGGCGGTCGGTCCCCCAGCGATCCTCAGCCTAGTGCACGCACCGCATTCGCGTACGTTTCGTATGCCGCCCGGACCTCGCGCAAGGTGTCCCCGCCGAACTTGTGCAGCCACGCCCGCGCGACCTCGAACGCCACGACATTCTCGGCCACCACGCTCGCCGCCGGCACGGCACAGACGTCGCTGCGCTCGTAGTCACTGCGCTCGGGTTGCAGCGAACGCAGATTGACGCTGTCCATCCCCTGCAGCAGCGTCGCGATGGGCTTCATCGCGCCGCGCACGACGACCGTCTGGCCATCGGTCATGCCGCCTTCGAGCCCGCCGGCACGGTTGGTCTGGCGCACGAAGCCGAAGTTGGGCTGCTCGCGCTGCGCGGCATCGAAGTAGATCGCGTCGTGCACCTGGCTGCCCGGGCGGCGCGCGGCTGCGAAACCCAGGCCGATCTCGACACCTTTGAACGCCTGGATCGACCCCACCGCCTGCATCAAACGCCCATCGAGCTTCTCATCCCAGGCAAGACACGAGCCCACGCCGGGCGGCAGCCCGAACACCCGCACCTCCACGATGCCGCCGACCGTATCCTTGTCCACCTTGGCCTGGCGAATCGTCGCCCGCATCGGCTCGGCCGCCTGCTCGTCCGGCGTGTACACGTCGTTCGCGTCACGCCCGGCCACCAACTCGTCCGCCGGCGCATCCGCCGCCACGCGCGCGGCCACGCCGCCAATCTCCGCCACGAACCCCACGCAGTGAATGCCGAATTCGCGGAGCAGGCATTTTGCCAGCGCCCCGGCCGCCACCCGCGCTGCGGTCTCCCGCGCCGACGCCCGCTCGAGCGTCTCGCGACAATCGTTGGTCAGCCACTTCAGCGCACCGGCAAAGTCGGCATGTCCCGGCCGCGGGCGATGAATCTCGGGTGCGTCGTCGATCCGAAAGTCGCGATTCGGGATGTGCAGAACCAGCGGCGAGCCGATCGCCCGTCCCTGCCGAATCCCGCTGAGCACCTCGACGGCGTCCTTCTCGATCTTCATCCGCCCGCCGCGCCCGTAGCCGCCCTGGCGCCGCCGCAGTTCGCCGTTGATCAGGTCCAGGTCGATGCCGACGCCGTGGGGCAGCCCCTCGATCAGAACGGTCAGGGCGCGGCCGTGTGACTCGCCCGCTGTTCGGTAACGCAATTCAGCCATGGTCTCACCTGTCTGGGCTCAATCCGACGGCACGCCGTTCGGCGCCGGCCCGCGCACCCGCACCTCGGCCGGACGCTGCATCCTAACCGCCGCACCACTGCCGCGGAACGCCTTTTCGTTGACGCTCCACGCCCCCAACGCTACGGTGGCCCGGCGCCATGAGCCATCAACCATCTCAGCCGAGCCCGTCCGGCGTACGTCCGCTGCCGGTGCTGCGCGCCATGATCGACGCAATCGATCATGAAATCCTGCAGTTGCTCGCCCGGCGGAACGGCCTGATCGCGGATGTGGCCCTGCACAAGCGCGAGAACCACCTGCCGATCCGCGACCCGCAGCGCGAAAGCGAGATCATCCGTGACCGCCGCGATCGCGGCCAGTCGCTCGGCCTCAACCCGGAACTGCTCGAGAGCATGTGGCGGCTGATCATGTGGGCCAGCCGCGACCGCCAGGCCGCCCTCCGCGCCGAGGTGCCGCCCGAAGTCGAGCCCCGCACCGTCGCGATCATCGGCGGCGGTGGCGGCATGGGCCGCTGCATGGCCCAGCTTTTCGGTGACCTCGGTCATGCCGTCATGATCGCCGACCTCGACACGCGCCTCACGCCGCTAGAAGCCGCCCGCGTGGCGGATGTGGTGGTGATCAGCGTGCCGATCGACGTGACGGCGGACGTGATCCGCGAGCTCGGCCCGCATGTCCGCAACGAAGCGTTGCTGATGGATGTCACGTCGGTCAAGGCCGCCCCGGTCAGGGCCATGCTCGAAGTCACGGGGGCCAGCGTCGTCGGGACGCACCCGCTGTTCGGCCCGTCGGTCCACTCGGTGCAGGGGCAGCGGGTCGTGATCACCCCGGGCCGCGGCGCTGCGTGGCTCGACTGGTTGCGGATGATGTTCCAGGCCCGCGGGCTCGCGATTGTCGAGACCACGCCGGAGGATCATGACCGCTCGATGTCCGTGGTGCAGGTGCTCAATCACTTCGCGACGGAGGTAATGGGGCAAACGGTCGCCGCGTTGGGCGTGCCGCTGGAGCAGACACTGCAGTTCACCTCGCCGATCTACCTGATGGAATTGCTGCTGACCGCCCGGCACTTTGCCCAGTCGCCCGATCTGTACGCGTCGATCCAGATGCTCAATCCCGCGACGCGCGAGGTCACCGACGCGTTCATCGACGCCGCCCGCAAGCTGCAGGACGTCACCGCCGCCGGCGATCACGAGGCCTTCCGGCAGGTCTTCGCCGACGTGCGGGGTTACTTCGGCGAGTTCAGCGACCGGGCGCTGCAACAGTCGGACTTCCTCATCGATCGGCTGGTGGAACGTACGTAGGGTGGGTTTCACCGGAGAGGGTGGGGCAGCGTCCGCTCGACTCGCATGGTAGGACATTGCACTGCATTGTCCCGTCGCGGCCGGCGCCGCGACGGCCGTCCGCTCGCCGCGCTGCCCCGCTGCCGGCCCTGCTGTTATACTCTACAGTTCGTTGATGCGATTTGTAGCAAGGAGGCTGCCCGATGACCCCTACGCGTTTCGGCTGGACCGCGCTGTGCACGACCCTGGTGCTGGCCGCGGGCTGCAGCCAGACCAACACGAAGCCGGCCGCCAGCCCGCCCGAGCAGGAGCCTCAGGTCCTGCGTGACTACTGGCCGAATGGCGAATTGCGCGTTGAGCGCGAGGTAACCTACGACAGCGACGGCACCCCGATCAACGACGGCCAGTACCGCTGCTGGTACATCAATGGCCAGCTCGAATACGAAGCCACCTACGTCGACGGCCAGATCCACGGCCGGGCCCGGCGCTGGCACAAGAACGGCCGCCTGGCTGTCGAGGAGCACTTCGACCATGGCTTACGCCACGGGACGCGCAAGACGTGGGACACCGACGGCCTGCGCCGCAAGCAGGAAGCGCATGTCCACGGCAAGCCGCACGGCACGTGGTACCTGTGGAACAAGGAGGGCGAGGTGAAGTGGCGCGGCCGCTATGAGCGGGGGGTGCCGGTGCAGGTCGACAGCCCCTGAACAGACCCGGCCCGGCCAACACGTCGCTCGATTGATCCCGCCGCCGGTTGCGGGTAGGGTGTCGGCACGTCCCGGCGTGCTGTGGGCAGACGCGCCGACTCCAAGCGCACATCCCGGATCAGGAGAACCCGATGGCGGCCGCACCCAAGCCCGGATTCCTCGCCCAGCTCAAGAGCTTCCCCGCCCAGTTCTGGGTGGCCAACACGATGGAGATCTTCGAGCGTCTTTCGTGGTACGGCTGGTTCACGGTCATGGCGCTGTACGTGACGGCCCCGCCCGAGAACGGCGGCTTGGGTTTCTCCACCGAGGTCCGCGGCAATCTCCAGGGCATCGTGCCGTTCTTCCTGTACCTGTTCCCGGTGGTGACCGGTGCCCTGGCAGACCGCTTTGGGTTCAAGAAGATGTTCATCATCGCGTATATCGTGATGATCATCTCGTACTACTCGCTGGGACAGTTCACGTCACTGCCCGGGTTCTTCCTGGCGTTCATGTTCGTTGCGGTGGGGGCCGCGATCTTCAAGCCCGTCGTCGTGGGCACGGTGGCACGCGTCACCGATGACAGCAACTCCGCAACGGGTTTCGGCATCTTCTACATGATGGTGAACATCGGCGGCTTCGTCGGGCCGATTGTCGCGGGCGTGGTCCGCGGCTGGGACTGGAACTACGTGTTCATCGCCTGCTCGTTCTGGGCGTTCATCAACCTGCTGCTCGTGCTGATCTTCTACCGCGAGCCACCCGCGCCCGAGGGCGTCCAGCAGAAAAAGGAAGGCAGTATCATCGAGGCCCTGGCCGGCGTTTTTCGCAATGCCGGCGAGGTGCTGGGCAACGCCCGCTTCGTCATCACGTGCTTCGTGGTGCTGGTGGCGCTGATGATCGCGGGGCTCGGGCACGAGTGGTTCACATGGGTGCATTGCGGTGTCTTCGTCGGCGCGTGGCTACTGGCGAATGTGGTGTACGACACCTTGCTGCCGAAGCAGGCGTCGCGGCGGGGCGAAGGCGACCGGCCCTGGATGCTGCAGCGCATGCGGTGCAGCAACTGGCGCTTCGCTTTGTTCCTGCTGATCATGTCGGGCTTCTGGACGGCGTTCAACCAGATCTTCATCACCATGCCCGAGTACATCCGCGACTTCACCGAGACCAGGCCGATGATCCGCACGTTCCAGAGCGTCTTCGGCGAGGGCGCTGCGGATGAGGTTGCCACGATCAACGATGACGAGCGCGAGACCATCCTGCGTACCGTGCACGCCATGACCGACGCCTATGCCGAGGGCAACCTCGACAACGAGATCGTCACGCACCACGTGCGCCGGCTCGATACGCTGGGGGTGTCGCTCGCCCCAACCCAGATCGACGACCTGCTGCAGCAGGCCATCGAGAGCGAGCGCAGCTTCAAGGAGCTCGCGCTCGACGCGGGCGATGCGGTCGAGCCGCAGGAACTGCCGCAGTGGGGCGGGCTGGTTGCCGCGGTCGAGGAGCTCATCCAGGCCAAGCGCACCCAGGACTTCGACGAGGACGGGGCCAAGGTGCTGATGTCGGAGGGGGCGCTCGAGCTGTGGGACCACGGCGTTCGCGTGACCGGCACCAAGCTGACGGGGCTGCTGCCCACGGACGAGGAAATCAAGGCGTTGAGCGACGGCGCGCAGGCCGCCGCCGCCGCAGAGGCGGCCGCCGAGGCCGTGCAGGCGTACCGGACGCAGATTCTCGAGGATCTGGCGCACCTGCACGAGCGCGGCTGGCTTGGCTGGACGGTGCTGAAGTACGGTTCGCACGAGCTGTTGGCGAGCAAGGTCCGCGTGAACCCCGACGAGCTCAAGGCCCTGGTTGCCGAAAACCCGGACGATTTCGGGGCGGTGGCCGACGCGGCCATCGAGCAGGGACGCCAGTTCAACCCCGAGTTCATCATCAATATCAATGCCGGCTCGATCGTGCTCTTCCAGGTCTTCATCTCGTTTCTGATGGCCCGCTTCCACCGCTTCACGACGATGATCGTCGGCATGGTCATCGCCGGCGTCGGCATCGGCCTGTCGGCCTTCGCCGACGCCCAGGGCTTCTTCGGCATGGGCGGGTCGATCTGGATTGTCGCGCTCGGCCTGCTGACGTTCTCCTTCGGCGAGATGATGGCCAGCCCCACCAGCCAGGAATACGTCGGCCGCATTGCCCCCGGCGACAAGAAGGCGCTGTACATGGGTTACTACTTCGTGGCGATCGCGCTGGGCAATCTCTTCGGCGGCATTCTCTCCGGACAGTTGTACGGTACGCTCGCGCGCGACATGCAGCGGCCCGACCTGATGTGGCTGTGCTTCGGCGGCTTGATGTTCGTTACGGCGATCATCTTCGTGGTCTACAACAAGTTTGCCCTCCCCAAGACGGCGTCGGACAGTCTGACGTCGGGTTCGAACGGGTAGCGTCGTAGAGATTGAGGAGTAAGTGACGGCGTGTAGGGCGGGTTTCGCCCGCTGGATCAGCGGCCCCCTCCCTGGAAGGGACGGGGGCCAGAGGGCTCTGTCGCCGATGCGTCGTCGTCCGGCTGACAGCTGACAACGACGGACGACGGAGCACTGACAACTGAGGACTATCCACCTGGAGCTTCCCATGGACACCTTGCTTGATCGCTTCTGCCGTTATGTCCAGGTCGAGACCACCGCCGTCGAAGACACCGACCAATACCCCAGCTCTCCCGGCCAGCTCGAGCTCGGCAAGCAGCTCGCCGAAGAGCTGCGCGGCCTCGGCGTCCAGGACGTCAGCATCAGCGAGCACGGCATCGTCATGGGCACCATCCCCGGCAACGTCCCCGGCGCCCCCACCATTGCCTGGCTCGCCCACATGGACACCTCGCCCGAGGCCAGCGGCAAGAATGTCAAGCCCCAGGTCATCCGCAACTACGATGGCGGAGACATTACGCTGCCCGGCGACAAGTCCAAGGTCATCAAGGTCGCCGAAACCAAGGGTCTGGCCGACCTCAAGGGCAAAACGCTCATCACCTCCGACGGCACGACGCTGCTCGGCGCTGACGACAAGGCCGGCGTCGCCGCCATCATGACCGCCGCCGAACACCTGCTGAAAAACCCCGACCTCAAGCATGGTCCGATCCGCATCGTCTTCACCGGTGACGAGGAGGTCGGCCGTGGCACCGACAAGGTCGACATCAATGCAATCAACGCGACCTGTGCCTATACGCTCGATGGCGAAGGCGCCGGCGAGATCGAGAACGAGACCTTTTCCGCCGACCAGGCCATCGTCACGATCACCGGCGTCAACATCCACCCCGGCCTCGCCCACGAACGTATGGTCAACGCGATCCGCCTCACCGGCGAATTCCTCGAGAAGCTGCCCAAGGACCTCTCGCCCGAGCGGACGAAAGACCGCGACGGCTTTCTGCATCCTTACGTCATCGAAGGCGGCGTGCCCGAGGTCAAGGTGCGTATTCTGCTGCGCAGCTTCGTAACGGACGAGCTCGCGCAGCAAGCCAAGATTCTCCAGGACGCCGCCGCCGCTGTCATGAAGGACCACCCCCGGGCCAGCATCGATGTGGCGATCAAGAAGCAATACCGCAACATGATCGAGCACCTCGAGAAGGAGCCGCGCGCCGTCAAGCTCGCCGCGGACGCCATGCGAAAACTCGGCATCGAGCCGAAGTTCGCGTCGATTCGTGGCGGCACCGACGGCTCGCGCCTCAGCGAGAAAGGCCTGCCCACGCCGAACCTCTCGACCGGCATGCACAACTTCCACTCGCCGCTGGAATTCGCCTGCCTTGAAGAGATGGAAACCGCCGCCCGCGTACTGGTCGAGTTGGCCCAGCGCTGGGGCGAAGAGCAGTAGCGGCCGACGGCTCGTCGGCCGAGACCGCGCGACGCCCTGCATCGTCCGTTACGGCGTCCCCACCAGGCCGCGGGCGTCATTCGCCCGACCTTCCTGGGCGACGGAAAGCAGCGTGTGCAGCTCACGTAGCTCGGCACGTTGTGCACGCAAGTCGTCGCGGAAGCGGCTGGAGTCTGTGTGGCGGATCTCCGGGCCGATTTCCCGTGCCGCGACATCCACCAGGTGCAGCAACAGGTCACGTTGGGATACGTTCAGTTCGACGTGCATGGCCATTCCTCCAGGCCCCCTACATGCAAGTATGCCCCAGGTTTCGCCGCCGGGGGCCGCGAATGGCCGATTCTGCGTCCCAAAACCGTTTCAGTAGCGCGCGTTTGCGACGGTCACCGCGCGTCGCCTTGCTGCCCGCCGCGCGGCGGCCCCTGCTCCGGACGCCGAGTCTGTCGCTCTGCCTTCGTCATCGCGTCTCGTGCCAGTGCCGCACCAGCGACGTACCCGCTCGACCATGCCCACTGGAAGTTGAACCCGCCGATGCGCCCGTCCACGTCCAGCATCTCCCCGACCAGGTGCAGGCCCGGGCAGCAGCGCGACGCCATTGCACGCGGATCGATCTCGTTCAGCGGGACGCCGCCCGCCGTCACCTCCGCGAACTTGTACCCGCGCGTTCCCACCACCGGCAGCCGCCACGCGGTCAACGCATGCACCAGCCGCCGCCGCTCGTTGCGCCCCAGCCGACCCAGGGCCAGTTGCCCGTTGACACCTGCGCTCCGGGCCAGTGCCTCGGCCACGCGCAATGGCACCCAGCGGTGCAGTGCCGAGGCCGCATACACTCGCGGCTGCGTTCGGCCGAGTTCGATAAGGACCTGTTCGACCGCCCCAAAGTCGCTCGCGCCAACGAAGCTCGCGCTCAACTCGGCCGCGGCGCCTTCGAGCCGTGCCCGCAGCCAATGGCGCGATAAGTTCAGCGCCGCCGGCCCGCTCAGCCCGAAGTGCGTCCACAGCGCCGGCCCCTGGACGTGCACCGGCTTCTGCCCGTCACGCCGCAGGGTCAGCCGCATGTCGTGGGCGACCCCCGCCAGGTCCGCATGGAACGCGCCGTCGAGCCGTAATGGGTCCAGCGCCGGCGTCGTGGCCACCAGCGTATGCCCCAGGGCCTGCGCGAAAGCGTACCCCGCACCGTCGCTGCCCGTCCTCGGGAGCGACAGGCCGCCTGTGGCCAGCACCAGTCGTTCACAGCGCCATTGCTCTTCGCCGGTGGGCGCAGCGACCCGCAGTGCGAACCCCGCCGCTTCACGTGAAATGCCGGTAACGCGGTGCGCGGTGCGGAGCTTGACGCCCCTTCGCTCGGCCTCGCGCAGCAGGGCGGCGACGACGGTCCGGGCCGAGTTGCTGTCCGGAAACAGCTTGCCGTACGCCTCCTCGTGCAGCGGCACGCCGATCTCGGCGAAGAACGCGCGTGTGGCGTGCTCGTCGAAGGCTGCAAAGGTGCGCCGCAGGATGTTCGGGTTGCCGCCGTAGAAATCCGCTGGTGTTACGCGCGCGTTGGTAACGTTGCACCGCCCGCCGCCGGAAACCAGGATCTTGGCGCCGATCTGTCGGGCCCCGTCGAGGGCGACGATGCGCAGCGCCGGGTTGGCCCGGGCGGCGAAGATGGCGGTGGCCAGGCCGGCCGCCCCGGCGCCGACGATGATCACATCCGCCTGCTGCATGGTAGGGGCATTTTACGGCCAACCTCGCGTGGGCAATATTGCGCGGGGCTGCGATGGTGCCTGTCCGCGCCACATTTTCGAAACACCCGTTGCCACCGCACACGCCCGCCGCCGGATCGCCTGGGGCTGCAATCTACTGCGCTAAGGCTGAAGTGGTTTGACGCCGGTTGGCTCGTGATCGTATGGTTCACACTGTGGAGGTGTCGGCGTCGCTGCCCAAGATCACGTCCGGGCATTCGGACGAGGGAGGAGGTCAGCATGTACGCAGTTCGCACCCTGGGGGTCTTCTGGATTGGCGCGGTCGTGCTTCTGCCGGTGGCCGGTGCGCGTCCCTATGACGTGCCCCTCTTCAGCCAGCACGAGGACTTCACGACGAGCTACCAGAATCGCCCAACGGATCTTTACGCCAACCGCCAGCAGCTCACTTACGGCCAGTTGCCGGGCCACGACAATGTCTACCTGCTGGGTGGCATCGTGTACGACAACGGCGGTGATCCACTGCCGCCGGGGGGGGTGGACTTCGATGCCGACCATCTGCGTGACATCTGCGAGGGCGTCTATCACTGCATTCCCACGACGCACGGGATGGCCCACGTCTACTGGTCCGGCGGCGTGCTCCAACCACGTGACGCCATCTGGCACTTCGCACACGAAATGGACACCAACGATCTCAACCCCGCGCAGCACGACAATGACCACCAGCTTCATCTTGGCACGTTCACGTCGGACGAACGCGCCGGCCTGACGACAACCGAGGTGCCGGGTCCCTGGATGGGGAACTATGTCGTTCACTACGAATGGGTTGGGACCGCGCCGACAGCCGGGGTGCGCAGCGCCTGTATGGGCGAGCTGCGTGCCGGACGGCCCGTCGCCGTTTCGTTTCCGTGGCAGGACGCTGTGAAGCACTGTTGCCTCGGCGTGGACTACAACCTCGATACGGAGGTCGTCGTGCACGACCCTGGCACCGTAGTTTGCGAACCGCGGGCCTGGTCCGCGCTGCTTTGTTGCATGTCGCAGGCCCCGCCGGCCCTGCCGAACGTGGTCCCGACGCTGCGCCGGGTCTGTTTCTCCAACGACAACTTCGGCACGGGGCAGGCCAATGTGCAGGCTCCGGGTGGCGATCCGGGCGACCTTTTTGTCAGCGACCTGCGGGGCCATTACGGGCGCATCTGGGAGGACAAGTACGCGGGCAGCCAGGACTACAACCCGGTTCAGGGCTGCCTGCAGCGTGGCGGCCTGCTCGTGACGAACGGTTGTGAGGTGCCGTTCGATATCGACGCCCTGGATGTGCTGCACACGATCCAGCCGATGAACTATCTCACCTATTCACTCGACGACGGCGATCCGAACCCGCACGACTGGATCCCCGGCGCCTCTGTGGGCGGCCCTTCGTACCAGCCGCAGGATCTCCGGCTGCGTGCCGCGAGCACCCAATGGTACACGGTCGGCGTGGTTCAGGGCCAGCTCAGCGCCACGCGGGCCGACGAGCACCAGCTGGGGCTGAACCGCGAGGAGCGGGCGCTGGCCTCGTACCCACTTGACGACGACGTCGACGCGGTCGACCTGGAGTACGGCAACGTGTTCGCGTTCAGTGTCGACTTTGCCGACAAGCGTGTCTTCCCTGATGCGGCGCTCCTCGCGCCGGGCGGCACGGATGTCGGCGACCATTGGTACCGGCTCGCCGAGTGGGACCCGACGGACATCTACCTGTACGAAGCCGGGACCTACGAGCGCCTATGCGACGGCGAGACGCGAATGGGACTGTCCGAGCACACCGACATCGACGCAATCCAGTACTTCGCACTCGACCCCGAGATGACCGCCGGCGGCGTGCTGTTCTCGGTGGACGGTGACGCTCCCGAGCATCACGACCGCAACGGTACGCCCCTCGCGCCGGGTGATATCTACCTGTCGTGGCTCGACGGATCGCTGCCCATCTGGTTCGGGGGCGAGTTTGACGGCGACCTCGACGCGATCACCTGGGCGGCCCTGCCGGAGCCCGGCACCGCGGCCCTGCTCCTGTGCGGCCTAGCAGCGGCCCGACCGCGGCGTTCCATGGCCGCCCGCCACGCGTAGTCGCCAGAAGACAACAATGCCCGCGACGGGGCACGCCGCGGGCATCGATCAGATTCTTCTTGCAGGCGTCGTCAGCCGGCTCAGGCCGGCGTGGCAATGTCGGCCTTGGCCATGTCGACCAGCTTGTCGAAGGCGGCCGGGTCGGCAATCGCCACCTCGCTCAGCATCTTGCGGTTCAGGAAGACACCCGCCTTGCGCAAGCCGCCCATGAAGCGGCTGTAGGACATGCCGCGGGCATCGGTGGCGGCGCTGATACGGGTGATCCACAGCGCCCGGAAGTCGCGTTTGCGGTTGCGACGGTCACGGTAGGCGTTCTGCCCCGCCTTGATGACCGTCTGCTTGGCGGTCTTGAACAGCTTGGAGCGCGTCGCGCGATAGCCCTTGGCCGCCTTGAGCATGCGCTTGCGGCGACGACGCGTGGCGTGACCGGCTCGAACTCGAGGCATGACGATACTCTCCTTCGCTCGCAGGCGCGGCTACTTGGCGCCGAGCGCCTCTTTCACATTCTTGGCAATCGCACCGACGAGCGCCGACTTCTTGCGCAATTGCTGGCAGCGTCGGCCGCTCTTGTGGCTCATCAAGTGGCCCGCAAAGGACTTGTTGTAGCGAACCTTCCCGTTCGCCGACACCTTCACCCGCTTCCGCAGGCCCTTGTGCGTCTTCTGTTTGGCTTTGGCTGACATCGCGGCACCTTCCTGTCCAAAGTCGAGCCATGCACTATACGACAATCCGCCCGCCACGACAACCCGCCCGCCCCGTTTCGGAAAATCCCGGACCGCTTGTCGAACCGCCGGATCCGACCCTATACTACCCCCCTTGTGGATTTCTCGCCGGGACAACCCCCCGGCGGGTTGATGGGCCAGACCGGGTCGGGCGCGTTCCCGGCCTCCGCGCCGGCCGCCGCTGCGAAGCCCCCAGGTTATTCGCCGTAACGCCCAGTACTGCCGATAATTAGGGCCGGGCGCTCGGTGGGAGGTTACTTCGTTGGACCGGGACGCACCGTCCCCTTTGTGAGACTCCGTATGGCAACAAGACGATTGGGTATCATCGTGGGCGGCGGCCCGGCCCCCGGCATCAACGCCGTCATCGGCGCCGCCACCATCCAGGCCATCAACCGTGGCTACGAGGTCATCGGGTTCTACGACGGCTTCCGGCATCTGGTGTCCGGCGAGTTCGATCCCCCGGCCCACACCACGCGTCTCGAGATCGCCCGGGTTGCCCGGATCCACTTCGACGGTGGCTCCATCCTGCGCACCGCCCGGGCCAACCTGCTTGACGAAGAGCTCCTCAAGAACACCCGCAGCGTCGAGCCCCAACCCGGCAAGGTCGCCATCACCCTCGGCCGCCTCCGTGAGCTCGGCATCAACCACCTGCTCACCATCGGCGGCGACGACACCGCCCTCAGCGCCCGCTTCCTGGCGGACGCCGGCGGCGACAGTCTCCGCGTCGTTCACGTGCCCAAGACGATCGATAACGACCTGCCGCTGCCGCAGAATCAGCCGACCTTCGGCTTCTCGACGGCCCGGTTCTGGGGCGCGCAGCTGCTCAAGAACCTCATGCGCGACTCGCAGACCACCGGCCGCTGGTACCTGGTCAGCGCCATGGGGCGCACGGCCGGTTGGCTGGCCATGTCCATCGGCCAGGCCGCCGGCGCGACCATCACGCTGATCCCCGAGGAATTCCGCGAAAAGACCACGCTGCAGACCATCGCCGACGTCGTCGAAGGCGCCGTCCTGAAGCGCCGGGTCGCCGGCCGCGAAGACGGCGTTGCCGTGCTGGCCGAGGGTCTGGCGTATCGCCTGGGTGACCTCGATGAGCTCGAGCGTCTGCTCGGTCGCGAAGTCCCGCTCGATGCGTTCGGCCACCCGCGGCTGGCCGAGGTACCCGTGCTCGAGTTGCTCAAGACCGAGCTGCAGGCCCGTTTCAAGGCCCGCGGCGAGCGGTTGCCGCTGGTTTCGCACAACATCGGCTACGAGCTTCGCTCGGCCGACCCGACGCCGCACGACATGGCCTATTGCCGCGCGCTGGGATACCACAGCATCCGCCTGTTCACCGACGACGCCTACCAGGGCGGCGCGATGGTGGCGCTGGTCAACGGCAACCTCGAGGCGGTGAACTTCCACGACATCATCGACCCGCAGACCAACCGCACCCAGACCCGTGTCGTCGACATTACGTCCGACGAGTACATGGTCGGCCGCGCGTACCAGATCCGGCTCGAGCGCAGCGACCTCGAGAACCCCGCCATGCTGGCCCGTCTCGCCAGTGAGGCGCAAATGTCGCCCGTCGATTTCAAGGAACGCTATCAGCGGGCCGCCACGCGCCTGCCCGACATGTACGAAGAGCAGCCGCAGTAACCCCGGCCCCTGCCAAGATCAACGACCCGCGCCGCCCGGGCCCGCACCGGGCGGCGTTGTCGTGCGCCCCGCCAGGCAGGGGGGCCCGACTTGTGCCGCAGGCCGCATCCCCCATAATGCACGTTTACGCCGAGCAATCGCAGCGATCCCTACCGAAGGAAGGAAACACCCATGGCAGCCGCAGGCACTCCCGAGTTCCCCCGTCAATACGTCGCCGCCGACGCCGACTTCGGTCAGTGGGAGACGGCCGAGCCCTACTTCCAGGAGCTGGTCGAGCGTCCGGTCGCGTCGCTCGCCGACCTCGAGAAGTGGATGATCGACAGCAGCGAGCTGGAGGCGTGCTTTGACGAGGAGGGGACCAAGCGCTACACGGCGATGACCTGCCAGACCGACGACGCCGAGCGGCAGCAGCGTTTCCTGCATTTCATCGAGAACGTGCAGCCCAAGGCCGAGCCCTGGCACGACAAGATGCGCCGCAAGTTCGTTGCCATCGCCGAGAAGCTCGACCTGCCGCGGCAGCGCTACGAGGTCCTCGAGCGGAGCATGCGCAACGCGATCGAGCTGTACCGCGAAGAGAACATCCCGCTGCTGGTCGAGGACCAGAAGCTCAAGAGCGAGTATCAGCAGATCACCGGCGCAATGATGGTCGAGTATGACGGACAGGAGCTCACCCTGCAGCAGCTCGCCCGCTACCTCGAAGAGCCCGACCGCGCCGTCCGCGAGCAGACCTGGCGCCTCGGATCCGACCGCTTCCTGCAAGACGCGGACAAACTCGACAAGCTGTACGAGAAGATGGTCGGTATCCGCCACCAGGTCGCCCAGAACGCCGGCTGCAAGGACTTTCGCGAGTACATGTTCCGCGCCATGGAGCGATTCGATTACACGCCCGAGGATTGCCTCACCTTCCACGACGTGATCGAGAAGGTCTGCGTGCCGGCCGTGCAGCAGCTCACCGACGAGCGCAAGCAGAAGCTCAACCTCGATGCGCTCCGCCCGTGGGACATGGCCGCCGACATCGAGGGCCGTCCGCCGCTGCGCCCGTTCGAGACCAGCGAAGAGCTCGCCGCCGGCTGCAGCCGCATCTTCCACAAGGTCGACGACGATCTCGGCAAGGTCTTCGACATCCTGCGCGAGCGGCAGGTGCTCGATCTCGAAAGCCGCAAAGGCAAGGCCCCCGGCGGTTACCAGGCAACCCTTGCCGAGCGGCGGCTACCCTTCATCTTCATGAACGCCGTCGGTACCGAGGGCGATGTGCGCACGCTGCTGCACGAGGGCGGTCACGCGTTCCATACCTGGTCCTGCCGCAACGAACCGTTTACTTCGTATCGTGGCGCGCCGATCGAGTTCGCCGAGGTCGCTTCGATGGGCATGGAGTGCCTGTCGCTGCGCTTCACCGACGAGTTCTTCGGCGACGACGCACCGCGCGCCGCCAAGCGTTTCTTCGAGAAGATCGTCACGTTCTTCCCCTACATGGCCTGCATCGACGCATATCAGCACTATGTCTACACGCACGTCGACGCCGGGATCGATGCCTGGAAGGACTACTGGCAGTCGCTCACCAAGCGCTTCGCCCCCGAACTCGATCTGACCGGCCTCGAAGAGAGTGACCGCCAGAGTTGGCAGAAGAAGCTGCACATCTACGAGGTGCCGTTCTATTACATCGAGTACGGCATCGCGCAGCTCGGCGCCCTGCAGGTCTGGACCAACGCCCTCGAGGACTACACCCAGGCCGTCGCGCAATACCGCCACGGCCTGTCACTCGGCGGCTCGCGTCCGCTGCCCGAGCTCTTCGACGCCGCCGGCTGCAAGTTCGACTTCACCGAGCAGACCTTCAAGCCGCTCATCGATGCGGTGATGACCAGGATCGGCAGCTTGTAGGGCGGGTTCCGCGCGCCGAAGTGGTGGGGCATCGCTCTGCTTTGGCGTCCATCGCTCCGTTTTGTCCCCGTCCCATCCGGGCTCCGCATCAGACGTGTGGGGCCCGGTTTCACCCACCCAACGAGTGATCTTGATTCACGATCAGTAAGCCTCAGCCAAACTGCCGCAACCACGCCACGCCGCGATCCGCCACCTGCTGGATCACCGCCGGGTAGAGCGCGCGCTCCGCCACGCCGACCCGGGCCGCCAGCGTCTCCGGCGTATCGTCGGGCCGCACCGGCACCCGCCGCTGGGCGATTGTCGGTCCGTGGTCATACTGATCATCCACCAGGTGCACCGTGCAGCCGCTCTCCGGCTCGCCCGCGCCCAGAACCGCCTCGTGCACGTGGTGCCCGAACATCCCGCGCCCGCCGTACGCCGGCAGCAGGGCGGGGTGGATGTTGATGGCCCGCCCGTGGTAGTGCTCGGGCAGATGCCAGTAGCACAAATAGCCGGCCAGGACCACCAGATCGACCCCGGCGGCGTCGAGGGTGGCCGTGACCGCTCCCGAATGCGCGACTTCCGTGTCGTAATCCTGCTTACGGCAGATCGCCAGCGGCAGGTCCGCTGCCCGCGCGATCTCCACGCCGCGCACGTTTCCCCGCGAACTGATCACCACGGCGATCTCGACCTCGCGCAACCGCCCGTCCGCAATGCACTGGATCAGGTTTTCCAGCGTCGTGCCCCCGCCCGAGATCAGCACCCCCAGTTTCAGCGGCGACTCGTGCTCTGTCGGCATCGCGGCTCCTTGGCAAGCAGGCTTGGCCGCCGACCGGCGACCGCAGGTCAGGATATAGGCAACCTGCGGTCAGACGCTACAATGCGTCGATACAACGGGCAACGGGATGCCGCCAAGGTCCGCTCGGGAGCGGCCCCGTAACGGGGCCCGGCGGCCGCCAGACCGGATGAGGCGAACAGACGAGGTGGAGCGACGTGGCGCGAAGAAAGACCCTCAATACGTACGAGAACCAGGCGAAGCTCAGCGTGCTGCTGGCCGCTGTGGGCGGGGTGGCGGTCGTCGGGGCGGCGTGGCTGCTGATGCGCAATTTCCGGGCCGAGGTCAAATGGGTGGTCTATGACGCGACCGGGCCTTACCAGATGATCTTTGCGGCCACGTTGCTCGTGTCCCTGATGACCGCCGGCGCTGCGTTCCTCCTGGGGCTCAACAGCGCCGGCCAGCGGCGCAACGAGCAGTCGAAGCTGTCCTGGCTGGGGTTCTTCCTGTCGGCGGGCGTGATCGCGCTGGCACTTTGTGCGGGCATTTTCTTCTATTTCATGCGCCAACCCATCCAGCCGCCCGCGGCCTGAGTGGGAGCAGCGAGATTCGAGTAGCGATTAGCGCCCCGTTGTGCCACGGCGCCGTGAGCCGTGTGCATCTCAATCCCTCAGCCCCTCAATCCCCACTTTCCTCAAGTCCTTCCGGCTCCCCCAATTCCACGCCGCTCTCACGCTTCCCCGTCCGCGCCATGTAGTCCTCTGCACGCGACAGCACGCCGACGAACTCGCCGCCGCTGATCAGGCTGTGCGCGCTGCCGCGCTCGGCGACGTCGTGGTAGATCAGCTCGCGCCATGCGTAGCGTCCCAGCTTCGTCAGATTCCAGTTCAATCCCGTGCGGATGTCACACGCCCGGCAGACCAGGTAGCCCACGTCGCCGCGCGTCAACAGGTGATTCGGCTCGTGCTGCCACAGCGGGCTGATCAGTTCGCGCTCGCGCATCTCCTCCTTCAGCGCCGCGAAGTCGCCCCCGAAGGACGAGCCCGTCGCCAACGCGTACGTCGCGCGATACGCGGGCTCGGCCGTCAGGTACGGCTGGTCCGCAAGGTAGGCCACCAGTTCGGCCGAACCCTCCCGCGGCACGAGCTGAGCGTCGTAGTTGGGCGCGGTCGTCTGGCAACCGGCGAGCAGGCCGAGCGCGATCAGCGTCGCTGCGCCGCCGCCGAAGGACCTCCGCGCAAAGTGCATGGCTGTGATCACGTTAGAAGCTCCAGGTTACGCCGGTGAAGATCATGTGACGCGTGTCGCGTTCGCTGTAGGCGCTGCCGGGGAAGAACGTGCCCCAGCGCACCGTCCACGACAGGTCGGATGACAGCCGCCAGTTCAGGTAATAGTCCATCTCCCAGCCGACCCACCCGTCGAAACTGTCCGCCAGCGGATCGCTGATCGCCCCACGGCTCTTGTTCTTGTGATACAGGAACCAGTTCGACCCCAGCTCGAAATCGCGGAACAGCGTGACCGACTCCAGCGGCAGCAGCGAGCCGCCGAAGCGCCATATGTGCAGGTTGCTCACCACGGGCGCCAGCGCGATGCCCGTATCACGGAAGCCGAACCCGACGAAGCTCGTGTCCTTGTCATCGCCGACGTTGCCGCCGGCCGCATTCGTCGGGCTGAACAAGCGGTCTCCGTCACCGCTGGCGAACATGTACTCGAATGACAGCCGCGGCTGGGTCGGCATGTCGAAGATCTTCTCCAGCCCGACGTCCCAGCCGTACGCCTCGATGTAGTCACGCTGCAGGATCGCCCCGTCGCCATAGCTCTTGCCGCTCTCGAAAACGCCCTCGGCCCAGTAGTTGAGATTGTGCGCCAATTCACCGCGGGCACCGCCGCCGAAGTAAACACTGTCGTAGCGGTAATTCTGGAACGGGTCGAACGGCCGCTCGTCGGTGCGGTCGTTGTTCCACAATGCATAGATGAACGGCACGTGCCGCGGCCACCCCTCGTACGAGAGCTGCACGCCGTAGAACACGCGATTGCTGTGGCTGTCGACCGGCTCGCTGCGGTCGATGTTGGGGTAGCTCGGGATCGAGTTGCCCACCAGTCCCAGCACGCGCAGGTCATAGATCTGCCCGTCGATCAGCACCGCATCCTGCGGCAGGTCGAGCACGTACCCGGTGCCGAAGAGCACCGGCTGGCGCCCGATGCGCAGCCGCAGTTGCAGCGGGTCGGCCGGCGTGTTCAGCCGAAACGCCCGGCCGACATCGATCCGGTACCACGCCTGGTCGAAGTTCGGCCCCCACCAGTCCTCCTGCCGGTCGATCTCGTCGCCCGGCTCGAACCAGGTGTAGCGCAGCCGCACGCGGGCAAACAGCTCGTGCGCCCCTTCGTCGAGCAGAATGCGCGTCCACGCCGCCAGCCCGGGGCGCTGCACGTGGCGTGACTCCTGCACGCCGTCGCTGTAGTGGAACATGAAATGCTCGACCCAGCCGCCGAACTGGAAGTCGACCAGCGTGTCCAACGGCGCGAGCTCGAAGCGCTCGCGGTCCAGCTCTTCATCGACAATGCGCTGCTGGCGGAAGAAACGCTGCTGGGCCTCGGCTTCGGTGGCCTGCGCAAACAGGGCGGGTACGAGCAGCCCGCTCAGCACCAACGCCGCGAGGACCGGAATGCGGTTTCGCATCGACCTGGCTCACTTGTAAGGCGGGAGGCAGTCAGCATCGGCCCGCGCTGCCGCCCGGCGGTCGTGTGTTCCTCTCGTGACGGTTGGCCCGCCGATGTGCAAGCGGGCTGGCGTCGGTTAGCATGCCCACGGCGGGAACGGGTGTCAACCGCGAGGACGCCATGGGGCACGAGATCGAGCTCAAGTTCGCCATCATCGATGTGGCGGCACTGCGTGGCCGGCTGGCGGGGATTGGGGCGGCATGCGCCGGGCGCGTTCTCGAAGCCAACACCATCGTGGACACGCCCGATCACCAACTGCTGGCGGCGGACTGCGGCCTGCGCCTGCGCGAAATCCGCCCCATGCCCGCCAAACATGGCACAGGAGCACCAATCGCCGACAACCTGCCGCCCGAAGTGCGCTGTAACGCTGCCCTGACGTACAAAGGCCCGCGCTTCCAGCCGCCCGCCGAATCGGCCACCGCCTTCAAGTCACGCGAGGAGCTCGAGACGCCGGTGGGCGACGCCACGGTGATGCTTGAGCTGCTGGCGCGCCTCGGCTATCACCCCGTGATCACCTACGAGAAACGCCGCGAGACCTGGCGTCATGGCGCGTGCACGGTCGAACTGGACGAATTGCCGCGGCTCGGCTGGTGGGTCGAGATCGAGGGGCCGGACGAGGCGGCGGTGACCGCAACGCGCGAAGCGCTGGAGCTGGCGGCCACTGCGCCCGCAAGCGACACCTACGTCGCCATGGCGGCCCGTGCCGGCACAGTCACTCCCGCCGGTGTGCGTGAGCTGCGCTTCGCCCCCGACGCGTAGCGGCGGTTGATGGACGTTGCGTCGTCAGTCGGCCACGCGCGCCGCGCGCGCTATTCCCCGTCGTCGTCCGGCCGCTTCACCGACGCCAGCAGGTCCATGAATGCCGCTCGGTTCGCCGCCATCGTCGCGTCCGGCCCGACCGCCTTGAAGAACCACGGTCCGTCCGGGGTGGCGACGATCGCACCGAGCATCCGCCGCAGTTTCGTCGGACCGCCGCCCATCATCCCGGCGCTGTACTGCCCGGCCATCTCGACGACGATGATCGGCAGCCCGTCGCTCTCGATCTGCTCGGTGCGCACCGCGTCTTCGGGCAGCGGCGCGCCCTCCGCCGTGGTGAACTGGCCGCGCCAGCGGGCGATGTTCTGGTCGATCGACCCGGCTTGCCGGCCGAAATGGAACACCGCCAGCTCCCCGGCTTCCTCGTCGCCCTCGGCCGGCGGAATACGCAGCTGGTCGCGTCGCATGCGCGAGGCTGGCTGTTCGCGCTCCCAGTCTGCCGGTACCTCGTACGCCAGCGAAACGGGCTCGCGCGGCGGCGCCGCGCTGTCCTGTTGCGACCCGATCGGCGGGTGCCCGGGCGGCATGGCGGGCTGCTTCGGCCGCGCTTCCTCTTCCAGCAGCGATTTCAGGCGGTCTTTCTCTTCGCCTGTCGGTTCATCGCTGGGCCGGGTCGTCGCGGGCGTTTTCGTCGCGGTGGTGGAGGGCTCGCCTTCGCAACCGACCAGCAGCCCCGTACCCAGCACCGCAGCGATGAGCGCGATGGTCTCCATTCGCCAATTCACGATACTGCTCCGTCTTCTGCAGGTTCCTCGTCGCATCCTCGTCTAACTCCCGGCGCCGCCCTCGATCGGTCCGCCACGCCGCGCCGGCTCGTGGAAGTACATGAACCGCCGCAGCGCATCGAAGCCGTGACATGTCGTGCACACGTTGCTCGCGCCGAACGACCGCACGTGCCAGGCCCGGGCGCGCAGCTCGCGCGAGCTCACCGGCTTCACGCCCTCGGGGATCGGCGCGCGCGTGCTGCGGCCGTGCGTGAGGTGGCAGGTGCGGCACGCGACCTTACCGGCCGGGTCGATTTCGCCCTGCTTGTTGAACAGTGGCAGATAACCGGGGGCGCCCGGTTGGCCGGGATTGTACATCTCGACGTCGGGGTGTGACGCGATGGTGGGCGGTGTCACCGGCCCGCCCTGGCGGTGGCACGCGACACAGTGCCGATCGGCCACCGGGACGGTGTCCATGCCCTCATAGGTGCCCAGTGCCTTGGGCCACATCAGCGTGTCTTCCATTTCGTCCGGCGCGCCATGCGTGATATGGCACGGCTGGCACGCGGTGATGGCGAAGCCGGCTTCGCGCATCGGCTCGCTGGCGTGGCCGGTCATGAAGATGTTCGCGCGATCGTCGTGGCAGGCGAGGCAGGTCTCGTCCTGGTTTGCGCCCGTCGCCAGCCGTGTCAGATTCGGGTGATCCGGGCCGGCGTGCGGGTCGTGACACGTGTAGCACGAGACGTGCGGCTCGCCCGCGAGCATCTCCAGCGGCAAGGCCCCGTTGCCCGGTCGCGCGGCGACGTTGCGTGGGTGGTGCAGGGCAATCTCGTTGCCGGGGGCATCGAGCGCTTCGGCGTGGCACGCGACGCAGGCGCGGTCATGCGGGAAGCCCGCGTCCGCCAGCCCCGCGCGATACAGCCCCGTCTGCTCGTCACCGTGGGGGCGGTGACAGGCGAGGCACCCTTCGTGATCGCGCGACACCGCCGGCCACTGCTCGACGTTGCGCGACGGATCGTGCGGTCCGCCCGCGAGCGTGGTCTGCTCCTCGTGGCAATCGCGACACAACGTGTTCGGTGCCGCCTTCAGGTAGTCGCCGAAACGCGTCGTGTGCGGGTCGTGACAATCGCCACAGCGGGTTTCGGGATGATTGCGCGGGCCGAGCGTGACGTTGGCGGCCAGTTGGCCGGCAGCGTGGCAGCTTGTACAGCGGCCCACGGGGTCAACCGCGGTTGGCTGCGGCGGCCGGCCGTCCTGGTGCGCGGTGTGACAGCCGGCGCAGGCACCGCCTTCGCGCGCGGTGATCCCGACGGCGTTCGCCAGCTCGGGGTGGTTGGTGCGCAAGTCGTGCGACGATTGCACCACGCCGTCCTGGACCGGGTGACACGCGGCGCAGGTGTTCTGTTCTGCCGGATCGAATGCGAGCAGGTCGTGCGCGGTCGGCGCCCCGTGCGAGACGTGGCAGGTGCCGCATAGCAGCTGGTAGCCGTCGCCGAGTCGCGTATCGAGGCGCTGGGCGACGTCCACCTGCACGCCGGTGAGAGCGGGCTGCCGGCCGTGGGCGCTGCGGTGCGTGTCGCCGAAGAGCTGCGGCTGCATGGGCTCGTGACAGGCGAGACACAGGTCGTTGGTCCCCGGGTCGAGTACGAGCAGCTGTTCGTGTTGCGCGCCGTGGCCGGTATGGCACGCCAGACACGTCACCGCCGCATTGCGTTGCTCGCTGCCCAGGTGTACCAGCGAAGCGGGCATGTCGATCGGCAGCTCGCTCAGCGGGTGCATGCCCGCGGCCGTCCCACCACCGAAGTCAGAATGGCACTTCAGGCAGAGGTCGGCCGGCGACGCCCCGGCGCGCAGGAACACGATTTCCTCGATGGTGGTGCGCGTCGGCACGGTGTGAGCCGAGTGGCACGTGCGGCAGGCGATCGTCCCGTCGACCAGTGGCAGGTCCGCCGGCACGCCCATCTCGTCCGGCGGCGCAATGCCGGTGCGGTGGCCGTGGTGGACCCACACGCGTTCGCGCGAATCGCCGACCGAACCGTCATGACAGCCCAGGCACATCACCGCGCGGCTGACGTAGGGATGCTCCGGTGGATTCGGCGGCGGGTCGGCCAGCAACGTCGACTCACCGTCGTGGAGCGGCGCCATCCACTCGAAGTGGCACAGGCTGCAGGACCGGCTCTGAACGCCGACCGTCGCGCGACCGGCCCCCGGGGGCCGCGCGGGCAGCGGGGCACTGGCGTCGCGGGTCACGCGCAGCCGCACTGCGCGGTTCGCCCCCAGCTCGACGACGTAGAGGTCACCGGCGGTGTCGAACGCCAGCCCCATCGGCACGTCGAATCGCAGCACCGCGCCGCTTTCGTCGCGCAGCACGCCGACGGGCCGGCCGTCCGCGTGAAACGCCTGCACCACGTTCAGCGTGCCGTCCGACACCCACACGTGGCCGGCGTCATCGAGCGCAATGCCCTTGGGGCGATAGAACTCGGCGAATCGCACGCCGTAACGCCCGACCACGCCCACCGGCTGGCCGGTGTCATCCAGCCGCTGCACGCGCCCGTTGATCACGTCGACGACGAACAACTCGTGCTCGGGCGTGGCCGCGAGCGAGTAGGGATACTGGTACTCACCCAGCGATTCTCCGCGCCGGCCGATCGGCTGCACGCTCCCAGCGGCGGGGTCATAGGCGATCAGGCGGTGATGGTCGTTGTCGACCAGCCACAGCGTGCCGTCGGCGCCGAACGCGATGTCCGTCAGGTCCGGCGGTGCCGCGAGCGCGTCGGGCGGCAGCTCGACGACCCGATGCAAGGTGCCGTCGGGGTTGCGCACCAGCACGCGGGCGCTGCCGTTGTCGACAATCCACAGCCGCCCGGCGGTGTCGAGCTTGGCCGCGATGGGCCGCGACAGCGCGTGGGCGCTGATCTGCTGAATCGACGCGCCCGGTGTGCCATCGGCGGCAAAGGTCACGACCCGATCGTGCACGCCATCGACGACATGGACCGTGCCGTCAGCGCCCACCGCGATGCCCGTCGGCATGTGCATCGCGTCGGCGGCGGGCAGTTCGTAGCGTGCGACTTCTGCGGCCACCAGCGGATGGGCATCGGCTGCCAGCGCCGGTACGCCCCAGGCCGTAGCCGCCGCCCAGCAGAGTGCCGCCAATGTCGACGGCGCGGACCTCACGGCGTGCCCTCGTCGTGCGGGCTGTTGTCGGGTGCGGCATCCGGCCCGACGAAGCCCGGCATCTGGAACGACTCGCCGGCCATGATGTGCTCGATCGCGGTGAAGACCCAGCCCTGCTGCAGTTCCGCCACGCGCTGCGCGGGATAGCCGACCGCGGCGAGGTCGACCAGGCTGCCCGCCGCCTGATGACAGGCCGTGCATTGCAGCGTCGGCGAGCGCCGCAGCGGGTGAATCTTGTCGAGCAGGGCGGCGCGGGTGTCGGGTGCCATCTGGTCCTTTTCGCGGAGGAAGCGCTGCACCTCGGCTGCGGTGCCGGGATGGCTCAGCAGCGGTTGGCCGTCGTCGCCGCGCAGCGCCAGCTTCGCGCCGTATTCACCTCGATAGTGCAGCGGCAACCGGTCCTTTACGTGGCGCACCACCTCTGTGAACATCGGGCTGCTGAAGCGCGGCCCGGCGACGCTCTCGGCCAGCCGGGCCAGGGCCGGGTCGTTGCCAGCCTGCTGCGCGGCCTGCTCGAGCAGATGCACGAGCTCCTCCTGGAACGCGGCCGTCGGCGCCGCCATGCGCTGCCGGCCCTCCTCGGACAACAGCAGGGCCATGGCCTGCAGGAGCGCAGGTGGGTCGGTCATGTCGCCGTCGCGCAGGTCGTACCAGACCAACGGCAGCGGCTGCTTGTCGGTTTGCAGGTGGCACACGCTGCAATGCATGCTCGTGGCGTGCATGTTCAGGAACGCGCGCACTTCCTTGTGGCGGTCGTGTGCGATCGGAACGTGGCAGCCCGAGCGCGTGCAGTCGTTCACCAGGTCCGGCTGAAACCAGCCGGTGATGTCGTGGTAGTGCGCCAGCGGCAGGCGCGGTCGTCGGGTCGCGGTCACGCCCGTCCACTGCTCGGGTGGCGCCCGCAACACCCCTGCGTCCAGCCGGAGTGGAAGCTGCTTGATCTGTGGCGGCGCCTCGGCTGGCACCACCAGCGAAACGATCAGGTAGCGGAACGCCATGTAGCTCAGCCACGCGACGAGCAGGATGATCACGATCGCGTAGACGCGCTTGATCAGTTCCTTGATCAGCCGCCAGGCGAAGCCGCCCCTGGCACCGGCATGGGCCTGGGCCGTACTCATGAGGCACCCCCTTCCGGCTCGACGCCGAGGTCGCGGGCCGCGTCCGTCACGAACTCCTCGTGCATCTCGGCCAGCTCCTCGGTGGGGGTGTCGCCCGTGATGGTCGCCGGCGACAGCGGGAATACGTTCGGCGCGAACATCACGTTGCAGATATGCAGGATGCCGACGTGAATGATCGCCAGGAACGCCTCGTAGGTGTGCGCGATCAGCGCGAGGTTCAGCACCCGGCCGCTCACGTAGCGCGAGGCCACCTGCTCGCCCCACAAGAGGATACCCGTGATGCCCAGCAGCACCGTGCCCCAGAACACGCCGATGTACTCGAACTTCTCCTTGACGCTGAAGCGGCCGAACGTCGGCGGGTCGCGCCGCAGAAACATCAGGTAGCCCAGCAGCTGCAGCATCTTGATGCCGTCGGCGGGCGTGACCCACATCGGCAGGTCGTTCACCGCCTGGATCGGCCCCGGGCGTTTGCCGTCCGGGCCCGGTGTGCGCATCCGCTGCACGAGACCCACGACGATGTACACCAGGTGCAGCAGCAGCCCCAGCACCAGCGCAATCCCCGCCCAGTGGTGAATCAGCCGGGCGACGCTGAGCCCGCCGAGCGCGTCGGTGATCGCCCGCGCCCAACCGGCGTCCGCGAATTTCATCGGGAAGCCGGTCAGCACCAGCACGATGAACAGCACCGCCAGCACCCAGTGCTGCACGCGCTGGTTCACGGTGAACCGCTTGAGCCGCGCGCGTCCCTGCGGGTGCTGCAGGACGGCGTGCGTCAGTGCCAGCGCGCGACGCGTCGAGTGGTGATGACGGCCGATCACGATCTGGAACAGCTCCAGCAGCGCGATCACCAGCGATGGTCCGAAGCTGAAGATCGTCAGCAGGATGAACGCCGCCGCCAGGCCGTACTCGATCGACCCGACCGATTCCGGCAGGTTCAGGTGGACCGCCGCTTGCGCAAGCGACATCTCTGCTCCGGGATGGCATCCGGGACTCCGGCAGCTGTCGGCCACGTTGTCCGCGTGCGTCGCCGACCGCGGGTCGCTGCGCGACAGGATCTGGTGGCTGCCCAGCCCGCCGGCGGCGTGGCACGAGATGCAGTCGGCGGTCTCGACCTCGCCCAGCAGCGCTGCCTTGCCGTGGAAACTCCGTACATAGCTGGCCACCGCGTCCGAGATCTCGCGGTGCTTGACCACCGTCGCGTCGGCATGGCACACCGCGCAGACCTGCGCCATCTCGAGCGGCCGCCGGGCCGGCACCATGCGCGAGGTCACGTGTCGCGCATAGTAGGCGACGTCGACCGGAACCTGGTATTCGTGACACGTGTCGCAACGGTCGAAGAGGTGCGCGTGATGCCCCGCCGCGTGCGGTACGATCTCCGCCAGCGGCCGGAACATCGGCTCGTCGTGGCAGTACAGGCACGCGGACTGCCCGTCGCCAAGCAGCGGGCCATCCGCGAAGCTGAGCTCGTTCAGAGTCTCCGGCGCGTGTACGCTGCCCGCCAGCGCGGCCGCGACGCCGGCGTGGCTGAAGCGCCGCGACAGCCCCGTGGGGTCGCTCAGGTGGCAAGTCTTCGTGCAATCGACGCGCGAAACGGGCTCGTGCGGGATGACCACGACCTCGTCCCGCGGGTGGCAGTCCGTGCAGCCGATTCGCGCGTGGGGCCCCAGCCGGTCGCGGTGATACGCCGGGTTGACGGCGTACAGGTGGACGGTGTCTGTTGCAGCTGCGTAACGGCTCAGCCCGCGGTAGCGATGGCAGAGCAGGCAGTTGTCCGGGTCGTCGGCCTGGGTCAGCGGTGTGCCGGCCAGCAGCACCATCAGGACGAGAACCACGCGGTCGGCCCGGCGGGTGCGGTCAGGGTCGCGCCGCGGGCGCTGTTGTGGAGGGATACTGAGATTCACGGTGATATGCCTTGTGACTGATAAGTGGGCCGAAATATCGCCGGGCTGGATCATACCGGGCGGCCGCGGCGGGTGCGAGCGCCTTTAGGGGGGAGATGGCGGGCTGGCTGCGGGCGACGTACGTGCCTACAATACGGCGGTTGGGAACGGCAGCGGCTGGATCCGCTACCGCGGGCTGAACAGATCCATGCGCCGCCGCGCGGCGCGCTCAAGGTCAACCTGCAATTCCGCATGGCGCCAGGTCTTGGGCGAGGAACTCATGACACGCGTGTCGCTCGATAGTCGCTTGAATGGTGAGTGCGAGGACTGCTGTCCCATCAAGCAGGCGTTGGCCGGCTTGTCGGTCGGGCTTGTCTTGACCAACGGCAGCGGCCGCGTGGCCTGGCTCAACCGCGCCGCGGCCCGTTTGCTGGGTCTGAGCGAACAGGAGTGCCTCGGCCAACACCTGGGCCACGTGCTCAAGGATGTGCAGTTGATGGCGTTCTGGCAGGAATCGGCCGAGGAGCCCGGCAACGTGCTGGGGGATGTGCAGGTCCAGTGGCCCGAGCCGCTGGCGTTGAAGGTCAACGCGACACGCTACGTCGATGCCGACGGCAAGGAGGTCGGCCGGGCGCTGCTCTTCTGCGACGTGACGGCGGAGCGGACGGTGCAAGTGGAGCTCTCAGAAGCCGTTGCGCAACGCCTGCTCGACCTGACCAGCGGGCACATGCCGCCGGAGCCGGTCGCGAATCTCACCACCCAGGAAGTACGGATGCTCCGGCTGGTGGGTCGCGGCCTGGGCAACGAAGAGATCGCAGAACAGGCCAACATCTCGGCCTCGACCGTAAGATCACATCTGAAAAGCATTTACCGAAAGCTCGGGCTGAACAGCCGGGCCGAGGCCGTTGCTTTCGCCGCGCGGCACCACCTCGTCTGACCGGCCCGCGGGCGCTCAGGGCATTGCCCCTGGGGTGTACCCTCTCCGGGTGACATAAACCCCTTTGTAGGTGATTGTCCGACAATCAATAAGGTGGGAGAATCTTCATATTGTCGGAGCCGGGCAACGCCGCCGATCGCACCGATCGCCGGCGGAGCATGCGAAACACGCGTAATCAGGTGGCGCAGCGCAAGAGCACATCCGTGCAGGAGGTAGCGCAATGAACCGCAGCGGGTCACGGGGGCAACAATGGGGCGCAGCGGGCGTCATTCTCCTGAGCTGTGCGCTGAGTGTCGTGTGGCTGGGTGGCTGCCCGATCACGCTGCCGCCTGCGGACGGCGACCCGAACGACGCCAACGATACGGTGGTCGGCAACAGCGCCGTCACCGGGCCCTATGCCGGCTCGGAGCGTTGCGGGCTCTGCCACGTCAACACGCACACGAACTGGGGCAACACGCTGCATGCCGGCGCGCTGAAGACGCTCGAGGACATTGGCCAGGCCAACAACGACGCCTGCCTCCCATGCCACGTTGTCGGCTTCGGCGAGGAGGGCGGCTTCGTCGATCGTGCCACGACCAACGCGCTGGCCGACGTTGGCTGCGAGTCCTGTCACGGGCCCTCGCTGGATCACGTGAACAACGTCGTCGACAAGTCATTGCGTCCGAATGTGTCGATCGCATCCGAGGTGTGCGGTACCTGCCACACCGGCTCGCACCATCCGCATATCACCGAATGGCAGGAGTCGGGTCACGCTGCCGTCACGGGCGCTACTGCCAACTATTTCCAGGGCGGCAACTTCGGCTTGAACGCCTGCGGCGAGTGCCATTCGGGCGATTACTTCCACCTGGCGATTCTCAACGGTGAAGACGTCGAGGAATCGCTGCTTCAGGGGGTGGCGCCCGAGAACATGATGGCGGTCGAGTGCGCCATTTGTCACGACCCGCATATGCAGACCGGCAAGGCGGCTGAACCCGACGAGGGGCGCGACTTCCAGCTGCGCTACGCCGAAGTGACCAATCCGACGCCGACGAACACCGAGGCTGCCGTGCAGGACACGAGCCGCTTCAATCTCTGCGGCCAGTGCCACCACAGTCGCGGGCGCATGTGGACCTCAACCGACCGCGGCCCGCACCACAGCGTGCAGGTCAACGTCTACACCGGTGAGATGGCCACACCCGCGGGCGAGAGCCCGTTGATCTTCAGCCGCGTCTCGGTCCATTCGTTCGCGCCGGAGCAGTGTGCGACCTGCCACATGTTCCGCCAGGACTTCGAGAGCGAGATTGCGCCGGCGATTTCGGGCCATACGTTTGCGGTCAACTTCAAGAGCTGCGCGATCAGCGGGTGTCACCCGTCGCAAGCGCAGGCCGAGGCCGTCTACGCGACGTTGCAGGCGGAGATTCAGGGCCGGCTCGATGCGGTGGCGGCCGCGCTGGGCGATCCGGCGACATGGGAGTACTCGGAAGAGGGCGGCCCGAGTGATCAATCGGGCATTTCGGACAACGTGAAGAAGGCGCGGTTCCTGTACCATATGGTGCTGAGCGACGGCAGCCTGGGCATGCACAACCCGAGCTATGTGCGTGACATGCTGCTCGAAGCCGAGGAGTTGCTCGCGAACTGAGGCATCAACGAAACACTGCGGGTGGGTGCCCCCGGGAGGCAGGGACACTCCCGGGCGACTCCCCCCCAGGGGTGGAGAATCCATCCCTGGGGGCGGTTGTGCGCGATAATCGGGGGACCGATACTAGTGGACACGCTCACGTAGTGGCGGTGCAACGTCGGGTCGGCTTGGGTCAGCCGCCCCGCATACCGCCGAGGAGACCAGCGATGTCCACGCGTTCCCATGTAACTTCCGTCCTGATCGCCACTTCCGGATTCTTCCTCGCGATGATGCTCGGTGGCTGCCCGCAGCTGCCCGGCGGGGACCCCAACGACGGCGACCCCAACGACGGTGGGACGACGCCCGATAAGCCGCTGCACGAGCGGGTCTTCACCGAGATCATCACGGACGGCTTCGCGGCGACGTCCGACTGCATGATCTGCCACTCCGACGTGGCCCGCGAGCTGATGGACCGCACCCACTGGAAGTGGGAAGGGACGGTCACGAAGGTCTATGATGAGAACGACAATCTCATCAATCCCGAGCATGGCAAGATGGACCTCATCAACAACTTCTGCATTGCCGTGCCCGGCAACGAGGGCCGCTGCTCGCAGTGTCACCCCAGCTACGGCTGGAAGAACAACAGCTTCGACTTCAGCAACGCCGACAACGTGGACTGCCTGATCTGCCACGATACGACCGGCACCTACAAGAAGCACCCGTCGGACAATGGCGGTGGCGGTCCGCCTGCCTTGTCGATCGATGGCGAGCTCACCGTCGTCACGGCAGCGGAGTTGCAGGAAGTGGCCTACCAGGTTGGCAGCCCGACCCGCGCCAACTGCGGCTTCTGCCACTTCAACGCCGGCGGCGGCGACAACGTCAAGCAGGGCAGCCTGTCTTCCGATCTCGTCAGCCCCACGTTCGACATGGACGTGCACATGGGCAGCACCGCGACCGGCGGGCAGGACTTCTCCTGCCAGACGTGCCACCAGGAGCAGAACCACGGGTTCTCCGGCATGGTGTGGCACTCGGTGGACGAGGGTGGTTCCAAGCCGAATTGCACCCGCTGCCATGGCGAGACGAAGGTGCACCAGGCCGACCCGCTGCTGTCCAGCGTGTTGAACATCCACACGACCAGGGTGGCGTGCGAAACCTGCCACATCCCGACATTCTCGCGCACCATGGCGACGAAGACCGCGTGGTACTGGGATGAGGCCGGCGAGGATCGCACCGACATCCCGACCCAGGAAGGTCGCGCGACCTATGACAAGAAGAAAGGCCGCTTCATCTGGGCCAAGAACGTCACGCCGACCTACCTGTGGTACAACGGCACCTGGACCCGCAAGGTCGTGAACGTCAACGACACCTACGCGCAAGCCGGCACCGAGGACGACCCGGTCATCCTCTCGGCACCGCGCGGCGACATCAATGACGACAACGCCAAGATCTACCCGTTCAAGAAGATGATTGGCCGCCAGGTCGTCGACACGACCCATAAACGCCTCATGGTGCCGCACCTGTTCGGCAAGGCCACCGGCGACAATCCGTACTGGGCCAAGTACGACTGGGATTTGTCGCTGCAGGACGGTTCGGCGTACACCGGTCAGCCCTACAGCGGCGACTACGGCTTCGTGAACACCGTCATGTATCTGCGTGTCAGTCACGAGGTGGCGCCGGCGTCGCAGGCCAAGGTCTGCGAGGATTGCCACGGCGTGTCCGGGTTCTTCGAGGCCCTGGGCTATGCCGAGGATCCGTTCGGCACCTAGCGTCGCCGCAGAATCGTCGACGTGCTCAGCGATCAACCCACGTGACCCTCGACAGGGGCGGGCGAACGGTCCGCCCCTGCCTTTTTGGGGCGGCTGCCGGTCGCGGGGCGGTGGGGCTGGCCGGATTCTCCGCCAGCGGCTATCAATACGCGCTATGAGCACCCACTTTGCCGATCGACTGACCGCGGCCATCGCCGACCGCCGCACGCCCGCTGTCGTCGGGATCGACCCGGTGCTGGAGCGCTTGCCGGCGGCGTTGCAGCCGAAGGACAACCACCAGGCGTCCGCGCTGACCGCGCTGGACACGTTCTGTCGCCACGTCATCGACGCGGTCGCCCCGATCGTCCCCGCCGTCAAGATCAACGCGGGCTTCTTCGAGGCGCTGTATGGTGAGGGATTGGCGGCGTACTATCAGCTCGTCGCGTACGCACACGCCCGCGGGCTGCTCGTGATCGGCGACATCAAGCGCGGCGATATCGGCTCGACGGCGCGGCTGTACGCTCGGGGGCACCTCGACCAGCCGGCGTTCGACGACATCGACCCCGCGTGCATCCCCGATGCGGTCACGCTGGCAGGCTATCTTGGCGAGAACGCCATTCTGCCGTTCGTCGAGATCGCGCGTGCGCACGGCCGCGGCGTGTACGTGCTGGTGCGGCCGTCGGAGCCGGGCGCCGACCAGGTGCACGAGTTCGGCCCCGGGCCACGGTTCTACGAGCATATGGCGAGCCTGGTGCATCGTTGGGGCAGCGACCCCGGGCTGGTCGGGGCGAGTGGGCTGTCGTGTGTCGGTGCGGTGGTTGCCCCGAAGGATGCGGACAGCACGCGTGCGTTGCGCAGCGCCTTGCCGCAGACGCCGTTCCTGGTGCCGGGGTATGGCGCGCAGGGTGGCACGGCGGAGAGCTGCCGGCCCTGCTTTCGGTCGGACGGCGCAGGTGCGGTGATCAACGCGTCCCGGTCGGTAATCTACGCGCACAGCAAGCCGGAATACGCCGAGCGTTTCGGCGACGACTGGCCGGCGGCGGTGGCGGCGGCGTGTCGCGTGTTTGCCGATGACGTCGCGCCATTGCTCTCCCTCTGAGGCGTGATGCAGCGTGACGGGGCGTGATCCGACACACGGCACACTGCGGCGGCCGGACGCGCATTGGCGCGCGGCGCTGGCGTTCACGCTGCTGGGGCTGGCCGCTTCGCTCGTAATGGCGGCGCTGAGTGAGGGGGTGTATCACGATGACGACCTGGCGCATCTGCAGATGGCGCGCTGGGCGTCGGAGTACCCGCGTTACCTGCTGCACGACTGGGGGCGGCCCGGGTTCACGGTTCCGTACGCACTGCCGGCGCAACTCGGATGGCTGCCGGCACGCGTGTTCAGCGGGCTGCTGACGGCGGCCACGGCATGGCTGGCGTATGCGATCGCGGCGCGGCAGCGCATTCGAGCGGCCGCGCTGGTGCCGTTGCTGCTGTGGCTGCAGCCGCTGGCTTTCACGCTCAGCTATACGACACTGACCGAAACGCCGCTGATGCTCTACCTGGCGCTGGGGATGTGGCTGTACTTGCAACGGCGTTTTACGTGGAGCGCGGTTGTCGTGTCGCTGTGTGTGCTGACGCGGCAGGACGCAGGGGTGTTCGTCGCCGCCTGGCTGGCGGCGTTGCTCGCGCGGCGGCAGCCGCCGCGGGTCTGGCTGTGGCTGGGCTGGGCGCCGCTGGTGCATGTGATACTGTCGGTGGTGTTCATGCCGGAGTTGCCACTGGTGCGCTATCTGCGCCCGCAGCCGACGATGGAATACGGGCAGGGATCGTGGTTGACGATGCTGGTGCGACTGGCGGAGGCGAGCGGCGTGGGCGTGCTGCTGCTGGCGGCTGGCGGTGCGGGCTTGAACTGGCGGCGCGCCGGCGGTCCGCTGTGGGTGGGTGGCGCCGTGCTCTACTTCGCGGCGCACACGGTGATCTATCGTTACGGGCTGTTTGCCAGTGGCGGTTACGCGCGGTTCCTGGTACCGATCGCGCCGATGCTGGCGACGATGGCCGCGGCGGCACTCTGTTGCGGATGGCGCACGCTGCGATTGGGAACGCGATTCGGCGATGTCAGGCGGCGCGTGGTCCGCCGGGCGGTTGGGCCGGCGTTGGCACTGGTCGTGCTGCTGGCGATCGGCGGCCTGGGGGAGGCGCAACAGCACGCCGACGCGTTGGCAGGGGCGGGGCTGGGGTCGATGCAGCGATGGGTTGTGGCGGGGAGCGCCCTGGTCGCGGCGGCGCTGGTGCTCGGGCTGATCATGGCGCATGGCGGGCGGTGGCTGGTGCGCGCGGGCGCTATGTGGCTGCCGGCGGTGGGGCTGGTGACTGCGGCGGCAACGTTCGTGTCGTTGGTGACGGTGGTGCGGCTGCCGGCGCCGATGTGCCGGCCGTTGCCGTTGGGGCAGCGGCCGTCGGCGCTGCGCACGGCGGCGCGGTGGGTGCAGGCACGCGGCGTGATGGCGGACCGGGTGATCAGCACGTCGCCGTGGTTTGACGAGCTCCTGGGTCTGACGCCGCCGCCGTTCCGGGCCCCGGCGCCGCAACGCGTGCGGCGGATGCGGGTGGGGGACTGGCTGTTGTGGGACGGGCGGCTGGCGAGCTCGCCGAACCTGGGGTTGCCGGCGTCGCTGGTGCAGAATGTGCCGGGGCTGGTGGAGCGCTGGCGGCGGGCGGGGGCGGACCCGATGCCGTACGCGGTAGTATTGTATGAGCAAATGGGGACGGAATGATCAACTGTCAGTCATAGATGATCAGTTGTCGGTGATGGCGCGCGGTCAGCCGTTGGCCGGCAGCTTTCAGTGGCGCGGACCGGGTGCCGCGGGCCGGTGCATGGAGCATCGCGGCGGACCGAGGCGTGGTCACAGCATGCCGACGGCCTGAGCGAGGCGGACGGTACGCTGGGCGCGTTTGACGACGGGCGGGTCGATCATCTTGCTGCCGAGCGAGACCGCACCGAGCCCCTTGGCCTCGGCGTCCTCGAAGGCGGCGACGATGCGCTGGGCCTTTTCGAGTTCGGCGGACGTGGGGGCGAAGGCCTCGTGGATGACCTGGATCTGGCGCGGGTGGATGCAGCCCTTGCCGTCGAAGCCGAGCGACTTGGCCTCGAGCACGCTGGCGCGCAGTCCGTCCATGTCCTGCACATCGGAGAAGACGGTGTCGATCGGCTGCACACGCGCGGCGCGGGCGGCGTTGACCACCATGCTGCGGGCGAAGAAGCTCTCGCGGCCGTCGTCGGTGCGCTGGGTGCCGATGTCGGCGGTGTAGTCCTCGAGGCCGATGGTCAGGGCGCAGACATTGTCCGAGGCCTTGGCGATCTTGTAGGCCTTGATTACGCCGAGGGCGCTCTCGACGATCGGCATCAGGTAGACCGGGCGGTCGATGTCGTGGTGCTTGCGGATGCGGTTGATCCGCTTGTCGACCTCTTCGATCTGGTCGTCGTCCTCGACCTTTGGGATGAGGACGACGTGGACATTGTGGGGGATGATGAACTCGAGGTCTTCGAGACCGCGGTTGCCCTGGTTGATGCGCACCATGCGTTCAGCGCCACGGAAGTCGATGCAGCGCAAGGCGTTGCGCACCATGAGCCGGGCTTCGTCCTTCACGCTCGGCGCGACGCTGTCCTCGAGGTCCAGGATGACGCCGTCGGGGTGGTGCAGGCCGGCGTTGAGCATGAACTTGGCTTCGTTGCCGGGCAGGTATAATCGGCTGCGGCGGAAGCGGTCCCGGTCGCTTGGGTACTGCGCGTGCGGCTCGAATTCCGGCAGATAGCCGGTGCCGACGTCGCGACCCAGCCGGCGAACCGCCGCCTCGATGCGGGCCATCTGCACGAAGGGCAGGGCGCCGGCATCCTCCATCTCGACGGTTGCGTCGGGCACGCCGAGGGCGGGCAGCATGTCGTCGACGAGTTGGCGAATCGCGTCGCCATACATCGCCTCGACCTTGGTCTTGAGCTGGAGCTGGATGCCGCCGGTGTCGGCGGGGGTGATGCGGACCCAGCAATCGGAACGGACGTCGTCGCCACGGCGACCAGCTTCGGCGGATGATGTGGGCATGGTACCAGTCATCAGTTTGCAGTGGTCAGTAATGGAAAGCCGCCAGCCAACAGCCGTCGGCCTTCGGCCGGAGAATGCGAACACGACATCGAACGTGTCAAGGGGCCGGTGCGCACGCCAACCGGCGAGCACGCGCTGGCCGCTTGCTGATTGCGAACAGCGTAGCATGTCGGGCGGCCTTGTGCCACGGCTCGGTGCGGCGTGCCCGGGCAGGCGGGGCGGCGCCGGAGGGTCCCATGTGCCGCAGACGAGGGGAATGTTCCACCTGATCAGCGCCACGTCGCCCCAAGTCGCGGGCGGCGCGTATAATCTGCGCGATGAGTGATTTCCAGATTGTCAGCCAGTTCGAGCCGCGGGGTGACCAGCCGGCGGCGATTGACCAGCTCGAGCAGAACTTTCGCCATGGCCGGCGCTACCAGACGCTGCTGGGCGTGACCGGTTCGGGCAAGACGTTCACCATGGCGCACCTGGTGGCCCGGCTGGGCAAGCCCACGCTGGTCATATCGCACAACAAGACGCTGGCGGCGCAGCTCTTCGAGGAGTTCCGCGAGCTGATGCCGCACAACGCGGTCGAGTACTTCGTCAGCTACTACGACTACTACCAGCCCGAAGCCTACATTCCGCAGCGCGACATCTACATCGAAAAAGACGCCTCGCGCAATGACGATCTCGATCGCCTGCGGCTGGCGGCGACCAGCTCGGTTGTCTCACGGCAGGACAGCGTCGTGGTCGCCAGCGTGTCGTGCATCTTCGGTCTCGGCTCGCCCGACGAATACAAGGCCAGCGTGATCAACGTTCAGGTGGGGCAGACGCTGGAGCGGGACGAGCTGCTGGGCAAGCTCGTGCGATTGCAGTACGACCGCAACGACATCGAGCCGACGCGCGGCAGCTTCCGCGTGCGCGGCGACGTCGTCGAGATCGCCCCGGCCCACGAGGAGCACGCGGTGCGGATCGAGCTGTTCGGCGACACGGTGGATCGGGTGGCGTACATCCACCCGGCCAGCGGCGAGGTGCTCCAGCCACGCGACCAGGTGTTCATCTACCCGGCGGTGCACTACGTGTTGCCCGAGGAGAGCGTCGAGCGGGCGGTGAAGTCGATCCAGCAGGAGCTGGACGAGCGCGTAATGCAACTGCGCCATCACGGCAAGCTGCTCGAGGCGCAGCGGCTGCTGGCCCGGACGAAGTACGACATCGAGATGCTGCAAGAGGTCGGGTATTGCAGCGGAATCGAGAACTACTCGCGCCACCTGAACGGGACGCCGCCCGGGGCCAAGCCCTATACGCTGGTCGATTACTTCCCCGAGGACTTCCTGCTGATCATCGACGAGTCGCACGTGACGATCCCGCAGATCGGCGCGATGTTCACCGGCGACCGCAACCGCAAGCAGACGCTGGTCGAGCACGGCTTCCGTTTGCCAAGCTGCCTGGACAACCGGCCCATGCGCTTCGAGGAATTCGAGTCGATGTGGCGCAACGTGCTGTTCGTCAGCGCTACGCCGGCGGCGTACGAGTTGGAGAAGTGCGGCGGCGAGGTGGTCGAGCAGATCATCCGGCCGACCGGGCTGGTGGATCCGACGATCGAGACCTGTCCGGCGCGCGGGCAGGTGCCGGACCTGCTGCGGCGGATTCAGGAGCGCGTGGCGGCGGGGCAGCGTGTGCTGGTTACCACCCTGACCAAACGCCTGGCCGAAGACCTGTCTGCTTACATCCAGCAGGCTGGGTTGCGCGGGCGCTACCTGCACAGCGAGATTGATACCCTCGAACGCGTCGAGATCCTGCGCGACCTGCGCATCGGCAACTTCGACGTGCTGGTGGGCGTCAACCTCTTGCGCGAGGGGCTGGACCTGCCGGAGGTGTCGCTGGTCGCGATCCTCGACGCGGACAAGGAGGGGTTCCTGCGGAGCGAGACGTCGCTGGTGCAGATGATCGGGCGCTGTGCGCGAAACGTGGACGCGCACGTGGTGTTGTATGGCGACAAGATGACCAAGGCCATGCAACGCGCCATTGACGAAACGAACCGCCGCCGCGAGATCCAGCTCGAGTACAACCAGAAGCACGGGATCACGCCGGACACGATCCGCAAGGAGATCCGCACCGGGTTGATCGGCGAAGTTGCGGCGATGCGGCGCGTGCGGGAGGCGGTGCATGCCGAGGAGGGGGAGTATGACCGCGACGAGCTGGTTGCGCAGCTCGAGAAGGAGATGCTGCAGGCGGCGGAAGAGTTGGATTTCGAGAAGGCGGCGTCGTTGCGGGATCACATCAAGAAGCTGAAGGAGACGCCGGAGCTGAAGGTGGCGGCGTCAGAAGCCCGGCCGGCGCCGAGCGTAGCCCGGCGGCGCGACAAGGGCGGGGCGGAGTGGAAGCCGCAGCACCAGCGGCGGCGGCCGACGAAGCGGAAGAAATAGCGACGAAGCGACGGCGGGGAGAGGGGGGCAGATTGGCTTCTTCACCGGTTGCAGCGCGAGGCGTCAGGCTGGCGTACCGGCGAAGCCCCCCACGGCGGCGCGCGCCCGACGAGTCTTCGGCCGCTGCGTTCCCTGGTCGCGGATCTCTGTAGGAACTTGTGCAAAGCGGTGTTTGGCCGCGGGGGGGTGGCACCCGAAAGGGATTGCGGCGATAACATTACGCGATCGGGATCGAATACGTCCGTGTGCGGGCCGTGCCGCCGGCGACGGGTGGCGGCTCGCGACCGCGGTGCCGCGGGTCGGCGTCACGAAGCGAGGCAACTAAGGAGAAACGAGACATGAGACACATCAGCAGGTGGCTGCTTGGCGGATGCGTATTGGCGGGGCTCGTGCTGGGGGCGGGGTCGGTCCAGGCGGCCGGCATGGACGACTTCCAGCTGGTCAAGGCGGTGCCCGCGGACACGATGATCGCGGTGCACGCGCGGGACCACGAAGGGCGCGCGTTCATCAACGCGCAGCTGACCCGCGTGTGGGAAGCGGTTCAGAAGCAGCGTTTCGACAAGGATCTCCGCAAGTTTGCCGAGCAGATGGTCAAGCAGGGCCAGGGGGACATGGAGGAGTTCGAAGCCTGGTGGCGGCGGGTGATGGACCTGGCGGCGCTGGTTGACTGGTCCACGCTCATGCAGCACGAGTTTGCGTACGCGATGCGTCTGGCCCCGCCGACGGGATCTGACTTCGTGATGATGATGATCCCGCCGGAGGACAAGATCGACGAGGATTTCGAGGGGCTGACGCAGATTCTCAAGACGATCAAGTCGCTGGACGAGGACGATCAGATCCTGTTGAGCACCGAGGGGCGCGGCGATAGCGTGGTGCACAAGCTGTCGCCGAAGAACGCGATGATGCCGCTGAGCCTGACCATGGCGCGGCATGACAAGGTGCTGCTGATGGGGTTCGGCACGAGCATGGCGGACCAGGCGCTGGCGTTGTTGCGCGGCGAGGTCGATTCGCCGAACGCGACGCTGGCGTCGACGCGGCGGTTCAAGGAGGCGTTCGCGGAGCTGCCGGCGCCCACGGACGAATTCTCTTTCGTCGACATCGCCAAGCTCATGGCGCAGTCGAAGAACTTTGCCGAGATGGCGGCCGCCGGGGCTTCGTTGGGGGCCGCGACGGATGGCGCGGAAGCGCCGCCGCCGTCACCGCTGGCGTTCCTGCCGAAGATGGTCGAGGCGTTGGACCTGTGGCAGTACGTTGCGACGATCGGGCGAACGGAGGGGATGAAGAAGACGACCGAAGTGATCGTGCTGTACCGGGACGATGCCCGCCAGAAGCCGCTGGGCAAGGCGCTGTGCGGCGGCAAGCCGCTGGAAGAGCCGCTCAAGTTCATCCCGCAGGAAGCGACGAACGTGAGTGTGTCGCGCGGGTTTGATGTGCGTGCGTTGTACGACGCGGTCATCGGCTTCGTGCAGAAGGAGGTGCCCGACGGCGAGCAGCTCATCGCGCAGATGCGGGCGGCGATGACGGATCTGCCGGTCGACATCGAGGCGGACGTGCTTGACGTGATCGGAACCGAGTTTGTGAACTTCACCGCGCCGATTCCGACGGCGTTCGCGCCGAGCACGGTCATGGTGATCGGCCTCAAGGACGAGGCGCGGGCGGCGGTGACGCTCGAACTGTTGACCGAGCAGCTTATCGCGGTGCTCAAGTCGCAGAACGGCACGGTGGAAGAGTCGAAGCGGGCCGACCTGCCGGGCTTCAAGGTCGTGATTCTGCCGCCCCTGTTCGCGATGATGCCGGGCGTGGGGCAGCCCGTGTACGGCGTGAAGGATGGCTACCTGTTCATCGGGAACAACCCCGAGGCGGTGGTGGTCGCGCTGCAAGTGGCGGATGGCAAGCACCCGAGCTTCGCCAAGAACGAGCGTTTCCGCAAGGAAGGGTTGCCGCTGGGGCCGGGAATGACGAGCTTCAGCTTCAGCGATCTATCGGAGTGGGGTCAGCAGACGAGCCAGATGGTGCTGCTGATGGGGACGATGTTGAACTTCCCGCCACTGGGGCCGCAACTGCAGCAGAACCCGGCGCTGGCGGCTTTGATGCCGATGCTGACGAAGGTCGGCATGGTGATCAAGGAGTTCAACTTTTATCAGTCCAAGTGCGCCGTGACAAAGGTGGTGGGCAACATGGAGCACACCAAGAGCGTGCTGCACTACAAGGAGCCGCCCAAGCCGCGGGGGCGTGAGATCACGCCCGCGCCGGCGTCGGAGAACAAGGACGAGCCGGCGGCGGAGCAGATGGACGGTTAGTGAGTGGCCGGTCGCGTTGCCGCGGCCGAGCGCAGGTGGACTGAATGCGAGCCGTGATCGGTAGCGGGCGTGCGGGTCGCCGACGGGCGACGGGCGCCGGCAGCCGGTTGCGGCTCGGGCTTCCCTGGGTGTGATCGGGCGCAAGGTGACAGGGTCTGAGGGCGGGTGGGCCATCATACCCCGCCCGGGGAGGGCGCGGCGTAGCGGAGTAGATTTAAGCCAAGGCCTAGTAAGGGGTTGCGATTCACCGCCGGGGAGCGACGTGATGGTGCGGGGGTTACCAGGGGTCTTCGAGGTCGTCGTGGGAGCGGGGGGCGGTCCTGGTCGGGGTTTCGGCCGGCGCGGGGGTGTCGGGCTTGGCGCAGTGGGGGCAGGCCGGGGTGGCGCCGGGGGGCGTGGCGAACCACTTGCCGCAGGTCTTGCAGCGGTCGGCGCGGTAGACGGTCTGCTGCCCGCAGTCGCGACAGGTGAGGGGCCAGTCGGCGAAGTCCATTTCCCTGGTGATGGTATAGGCGGCGTGGCAGTCGGGGTTGGTGCAGGCGACGTAGAGGGTGGCGGTGGGTGTGGCTTCGACGAAGGCCTGGTCGGTGCCGCCGGGGGTGAGGCCGACGACGAGTGCCTGGAGCAGGCCGATGGTGATGAGGCCGCCGCCGACGAGGAGGCCGATGCGGAGGTACTGGCTCTGGAGGATGGCCTCGGGGTTGTCGCGCAGGGTGAAGCGGAAGTTCTGCCAGCGTTCGGGGAGGGCCTCGAGCTGTTCGCGGAGGAAGTGGGGGATGGCGGCGAGTCGGCTGGGGCGATCGTCGGGCATTGTTGGTGGTCCTCAGGCGGGCCGGCGTCGGGACGGGCGCGGCACGTGGATATTATGGCGATCGGCCGGAAAGGGGCCAGATTTTTCCTTTTGACAACCATCGGAGGGGGTTTACAATGCTCCATTCCGGCTCGCCCGACCGGTTCGTGGTTCAGGTCTGTCCCGGCTTTCCCGTTGTGGGGAAGACGGTCGGCGCTGCTGTAGCTCAGTGGTAGAGCGCCTCCTTGGTAAGGAGGAGGTCGTGGGTTCAATCCCCACCAGCAGCTTTCTTGCGCGACGGGTCGGTGTCGGGACCGGGCGCGGAGTTGTGAACGGAAAGTCTCAAAGGGAACGGTGGCCGATTGTGTGCCACCCCGGGTGAGCACGTGCCCGGGCGACGAGTGGAGAGCTTCTATGGCCAAGGGTGTTTTTGAGCGGACCAAACCGCACGTCAACGTCGGAACGATCGGACACGTGGACCACGGCAAGACCACGCTGACATCAGCGATCACGGCCGTGCAGGCGGCCCGCGGGTTGGCCCAGATGAAGTCGTACGACGACATTGCCAAGGCGTCCGAGAAGGACGGTCGCCGCGACCCGACCAAGATTCTGACGATCGCGACGGCGCACGTCGAGTACGAGAGTGACAAGCGTCACTACGCGCACATCGACTGCCCGGGTCACGCTGACTACGTGAAGAACATGATCACCGGCGCCGCGCAGATGGACGGTGCGATCCTGGTCGTGAGTGCGGCCGACGGGCCGATGCCGCAGACGCGTGAGCACGTGTTGCTGGCGCGCCAGGTGAACGTCCCGAACCTGGTGGTCTTCCTGAACAAGGTGGACCTGGTGGACGACCCGGAGTTGCTGGAGCTGGTGGAGATGGAAGTCCGCGAACTGCTGAGCAACTACGAGTTTGACGGCGACAACATCCCGGTTGTCAAGGGTTCGGCAACCCAGGCGCTGCAGGCGTCGATCGACAAGAACGAGGATGGCTACTCGGCGATCATCGAGTTGATGGAAGCGCTGGACAGCGCGGTCCCCGAGCCGCAGCGTGAAGAGGACAAGCCGTTCCTGATGCCGGTCGAGGACGTGTTCTCGATCAAGGGTCGTGGTACGGTCGGTACGGGTCGTATCGAGCGTGGCGTGGTGAAGGTCGGCGACGAAGTCGAGATCATCGGCCTGCACATGGAGCGTGGCAGCAAGGAAAGCAAGACGACGGTCACGGGCGTCGAGATGTTCAACAAGACGCTGGACACCGGCATTGCAGGTGACAACGTCGGTCTGCTGCTGCGCGGTGTCGAGAAGGGTGCGTTGGAGCGTGGCCAGGTGCTGGCGGCGCCGGGCTCGATCACGCCGCATACGAAGTTCATGGGCGAGGTCTACGTGTTGACCAAGGAGGAAGGTGGCCGTCACACGCCGTTCTTCCCGAACTACCGCCCGCAGTTCTACTTCCGCACGACCGACGTGACGGGGAACATCCTGTCGCTGCAGGCGCGCGACGGCGGCAAGGCCGAGATGTGCATGCCGGGCGACAACATCCAGATGGAGGTCGAGATTATCCACCCCATCGCGATGGAAGAGGGCCTGCGGTTCGCGATTCGTGAAGGCGGGCGCACGGTCGGTTCGGGCGTCGTGACGAAGGTGATCGAATAGTCGACGCCGGTGCTGGCCGATACGCACAGGGTGGCGGTCGGCCGCCGGGTGCGGCCGACGGCCTGCGTCGCGGCTGTTGAGCAGGAGATGGCAGTATGGCCAAGGCGCAAAAACGTGAATGGGTATGGCTGCAGTGCACGGAGACCGGTGACCTGAATTACCGGACGACGGTGAACGTGCAGGGTGGCGTGCCCAAGCTGGAATTGATGAAGTACAATCCGCGGCTCCGCAAGCGTACCAAGCACAAGCTGAAGCGGAAGTAGCGGAATAGTCGTCAGTTCTCAGTGATCAGTACTGGCTACCTTCCCGACCCACGCGTTGCTGGTGATTGATGACTGAGAACTGAGAACTGAGAACTGATGACTGTCAGCTAGGAGCGTAGCTCAATTTGGCAGAGCACCGGTTTCCAAAACCGGCGGTTGGGGGTTCGAGTCCCTCCGCTCCTGTGTTGGCCGGCGGAACGACTTCGCCGGTGAGTGGCAGCGCGCCGATGTGGGCGTTTCTCGAGCAAAGGCGAGTGTACAGTGGGAACCGCGGCAAGGTCGCATTCTGAAGGGCGGGACGAGAACCGAGGCGGCGAACAGGTCCGTTCGCAGGCCGGCGGTGGTGGTCCGTTCCGTATCGTCAAGCCCGGCCAGGGCATCCACGTCCGATGGGGCACCGCGATCGGGGCGGGCGTGCTCGCGGTGGCGGGGGCGCACTGGATCTGGACGCTGATGGAGGCCAACGTGCCCGCGGGCACCACGGGCTTCTACATCAAGACGCTCGTGCCGGTGGCTGTGCTGCTGGCCGCGTTGTACGGGATCTACTGGGTCGTGGGGCGCTACCAGGCCGCGGTCGACTTCATGATTGCCACCGAAGGCGAGATGAAGAAGGTCAACTGGTCGAGTCGGCGCGAGGTATGGGGCGCGACCAAGGTGGTGATCGTGACGGTGCTGGCGCTGGGCGTGCTGCTGGCGCTGGTGGATGCGCTGTTCATGCTGTTCTTTGGCAGTATCGGCGTGCTGCACAACATCAAGGTGATCGACCTCTTCACCGGGGGCGAAGGATAGGTGATGGTTCCGCAGGCGGACGAACCGGGCATGCCCGAGATGGACGAAAGCGGGCAGACCCCGGACGCGGCCAGCCCCGAGCAAGCGGAGAGTGCAGATATGCCAGAAAAGGTGGAGACCCCGGAGGCGACGGAAAGCCAGCAAGCGGGCGACTCCCCGGCCGAGCAGGAACCGGTGGTGGATGCCGTCAAGGAGGCACCGCCGCGGCCGCCGGCGACTGAGGAAGAGCCGCCCCTGGTCCAGTCGGGCATGGGCTGGTACGTGTTGCGGGTGGCCTCCAACAAGGAGGACCAGGTCCGCGAGGCGCTCGAGCGCAAGGTGAAGATCGAGCAGCTCGAGGATCGGATCGGGCGGGTGCTGGTGCCGACGCAGCGCGAGAAGCGGATGCGTGGCGGCACGGCCCGGATGTACCACCGCAAGCTCTACCCGGGCTACGTGTTCGTCGAGATGTCGACGGACGAGGATGGGCGGATTCCGGAGAACGTCTGGTTCGTGATCAAGGAGACCACGGGGGTGGGCGACTTCATCGGGTCCGGCGGCAAGCCCTCGCCGATGCCGATCGAGGACGTACAGAAGATGCTGGCGGCCGCGGTGAAGCCGGAGGCCTCGCCGGCGCTGGCCAACCTGCAGTTCAAGATTGGTGATCGCGTGAAGGTGACCGAGGGCCCGTTCGAGAATTTCGAGGGGGTCGTGGACGAGCTGAACTCGCAGAAGGGGACCGTCCGCGTGATTGTGACGATCTTTGGCCGGCCGACGCCGATCGAGATCGAGTACTGGCAGGTGGAGCAGCTCTGAGGCACCGCTGGCGGGTGGCCGCGCGGCGAGAATTCGGATCGCGCGGCGGTGGCAGGCTGGAAATCGGGGTCGAGATTGTGTAAGCTGTGGGGCTCTGTAGTACGGTGCCCGGCGGAACGGTGCCGCACGCGGACGGGAACGGTAGGATACGCCGATGGCCAAGGCTGTTATTGGAAAAATCAAGTTGCAGGCGCCAGGCGGCAAGGCGACCCCGGCACCGCCGGTGGGGCCCGCGCTGGGTCAGCATGGCGTGAACATCGGGCAGTTCGTGCAGCAGTTCAATGACCGCACGAAGCACATGGACGGGATGACCTGCCCGGTCGAGATCACGGTCTACAAGGACAAGAGCTTCGATTTCGTGGTGAAGAGCCCGCCGGCGGCGGTGCTGCTGCTGAAGGTGGCCAAGCCGCTGGATCCGAGCCTGGCGCTGGTGGAGAAGGGCTCGGGCGAGCCGAACCGCAACAAGGTTGGCCGGGTGAGCACGGAAGACGTCCGCAAGATTGCGGAGCAGAAGATGAATGACCTCAACGCGTTCGACCTGGAGGCGGCGTCGAAGATCGTCGCGGGCACGGCGCGTTCGATGGGGATCGAAGTCAAGGACTAGGAGGCGGCGGGCCGGGTGGCCTGTACCGCGTGGACAACCCGAAGGCCTGACCACGGGCCGACAGCAGTGGGAGCTTGGCGATGCGTTACCGCAGCAAGCGATACAAGAAAGACCTGCAGAAAGCCCCTTCGACGCCGTTGCCGCTGGACGAGGCGATCGACAAGCTGAAGGGGTTCTCCAAGACCAAATTCGATCAGAGCGTTGACCTGGTGTGCCACCTGGGCATCGACCCGCGGCAGGCGGACCAGATGATCCGCGGCTCGATTGCGCTGCCCAAGGGCATCGGCAAGACGAAGCGCGTCGTGGCGTTCTGCCCGGACACCGAGGTCGAGGCGGCCAAGGCGGCCGGCGCCACCGAGGCCGGCGGCGACGAGCTGGTCGAGAAGGTGCAGGGCGGCTGGATGGATTTCGACGTCGCCGTCGCCCACCCGTCGATGATGGGCAAGGTGGGGCGGCTGGGGCGTATCCTGGGTCCGCAGGGCAAGATGCCCTCGCCCAAGAGCGGCACGGTCACGCCGGATATTGCCGACGCCGTCCGCGACTATGCGGCCGGCAAGGTGGAGTTCCGCAATGACGCGGGCGGGAACGTGCACACGCTGGTGGGCAAGCTGAGCTTCGAGAACGCCGACCTGAAGGAGAATATCCTGGCGTTCGTGGATCACATTCGGCGGATGAAGCCGACGGCGGCCAAGGGCACGTACATGAAGAAGGTCTGCATCAGCGGATCGATGACGCCGGCGGTCGAGGTGGACGTGCAGACGGCGACGAAGGAGAAGACGGCATGAGCAAGCTGGTAAAGGACCTGATCACGAAGGAGCTCGCCTCGCGCTATGCGGAGACCGAGAACGCCGTCTGGATCCAGCTCGTCGGCGTCGACGGCAACACGACCAACGCGTTCCGGAGCGAGCTGCGCGGCCAGCAGATGCAGATGGAGATCGTGAAGAACTCGTTGTTCCGCCGGGCGGTGGCCGAGCGGCCGCTGGCGACGCTGGCCGCGGCGCTGGAGGGCCCGGCGGCACTGGTAACCGGCGGTGAGACGGCGATCGATGTCGCGAAGCTGCTGGACAAGTGGGCGCCGAAGTTCCCGAAGGACTCGTACCGGTTGCGCGGGGCGGTGCTCGAGGGCGAGTATCTCGACGAGAACCGGGCCAAGGACCTGCACAAGATGCCGACGCGGCAGGACGTGCAGGCGCAGATCGCCGGCCAGATTCTGTCGCCGGGTGGCAAGGTCGCGGGCGCGATCCTGTCGGGGGGCGGCAACATCGCGGCCTGCATCAAGGCGATGATCCAGAAGCTGGAAGACGGCGAAGAGATTACGAAGCGATGACGACGTGCGGCGGCTCACAGCGGACCGCTGAGAGCCGAGCGCTGCAGACGGCTGATTACTGGCGGCCGAGGACTCGCGACTGACGACTTTCAGAACGAGACGTACCTGACTGCTCCCGGCGTGGATTAAATGGGGCCAGCGGGGCTCCAGCTATCAGGGCGCTCGAGACTGCTTGTGACGGAGTGTTGAACCATGGCAGAAGCACCGGCAGAAGCCCCGGCGAAGGAATTCGACGCGGCCATCAAGGACATCGGAGACAAGATCGTCGGCCTCTCGCTGCTGCAGGCGAAGGACCTGGCGGATTATCTCAAGCAGGAATACGGCATTGAGCCCGCAGCGGGTGGTGGCGTCGTGATGGCGGCCGGTCCGGCGGCCGGTGGCGGCGAAGGCGCGGCCGCGGCCGAAGAGCAGACCGAGTTCGATGTCGTGCTCAAGGGCGCCGGTGCCAAGAAGCTCCAGGTCATCAAGGTCGTCCGCGCGGCCCGCAGTGACCTCGGTCTCAAGGAAGCCAAGGAGCTCGTCGACACCGCACCGAAGCCCCTGCTTGAAGGCGTCAGCAAGGAAGACGCCGACAAGTGGAAGAAGGAAATCGAAGAGGCCGGCGGCGAGGTCGAGATCAAGTAGTTCGCGACGCAGCCCTGGCCGCGTCCGCTGGACGCGTGTCCCCGCCCCACAGCGGAGGTTCGACTTGCGAGCCCGGTTCCGGCCGGGCTCGTTTCGTGCGCAGAAACTGCGCCGGGAGCGTGTCGGGGGTTTTCGTGACGTTGCCACAGCCGGTGCGGGGGATGGTCGATAAAGACTGTGCTGCGGCCGCGGTACGCGCCGGCGTATTGGGCTCTGGCGGGCGGTCGGGGCGCAGCGGGCCGAGCGAACGCAGGCGGCCAGGCGACGGCCGAGAGGAGCGAGTGCGATGGCAAGATGGTGGGTAACCGCGGCGAACGTGTGGTACGGCATCGCGGTCGGGGCGCTGACCGGGGCGCTCTGGGCGGCGGTGGATGTCGTCAGCTCCTTGTACTACGCCGTCGGCGTACCGTGGGCGTTTCCGGTGTGGGTCCTTGGAGCGTACGTCGCGGTCGGCGTGGTGGCGGGGAGCGGCGCGGGGCTCGTCGCATCGATGATCGCCGGACGCATGAAGACCGCGGATCGGCGGCGGACCGAGCAGCTGGTGCGTGATCTTTGCCTGTGGGGCTGTGGTACGGCTGTGCTCGGAGTGTGCCTGCTGCGCGTGGCGACGCTGGAGGTGACGGCGGGGACGGTGCTGCTGGCGGCCGGCGCCGGGCTGGTGCTGGCCAGCCGCGGGGGCCGCTGGTCGTCAGAACGGGTTTATCCGTGGCAGGTGCTGTGCCTGGCGATGGTGACGGTTTTTTGGCATCCCGTCTATGAACTGCACGGGCCGCCCTGGGTCGGCGCGCACACGTATGGCGGTTTGCCGCTGGCGGCGCGGAGTGCGGCGTTCGTCCTGGGGCTGCTGGCGGTGTATGGCGCCGGCTACTGGCTGCTGCGCCACGTGGCGTGGCTCGCGCGCGTACAGACCGGCAGGCAGTGCCTGCTGCGGGCGGCCGGCACTGCGGCGCTGGTGCTGGTCGTGGCCTATGGCGAGCTCAGCACCCGTGGCCAGGCGTTCATCGACGAGCCGCATCGACGCCCCAGCGACCCCGCGGCCAGCGAGCGGCCGAACGTGATCCTGGTGTCGCTCGACACGGTGCGGGCGGACCACCTGTCGCTGCACGGCTATCATCGGCCGACGTCGCCGAACCTGGCGGCGCTGGCGGCCGAGGGCGTGTGGTTCAAGCAGGCGATCTCCACCGCGTCGTGGACACTGCCATCGCATGCGTCGTGGTTTACCGGGCTGATGCCGTCGGAGCACGGGGCGCGGTTCATCAACGGTGAAGAAGGGCTCGACGTTGGCGACGAGACGATCGAGGATTTCCGCCGGGTGAACCGGCTGGCGTATCCGCTGTCGGAGCAGAACACGACGCTGGCCGAACTGTTGTCGGCGCATGACTATGCGACGGCGGCGGTGATCAGCAACAACTGTGCGCTGAACCACTGCTGGCAGCTTTGCCAGGGGTTTGATTACTACGACGACCGCAGCGAGGTGTCCTTGCGCACGTTCGCGACGCGGGTGCCGACGCCGGCGGCGCTGGTGTTGCGGCGGGTGCAGCAGTGGGCCGGGCACGTGACCAACGGCTCGCTGCGCACGGCGCCCGAGATCAACCGCGACGTGATTGCGTGGTTGGACCGCGACCCGCCGGAGCCGTTCTTCCTGTTCATCAACTACATCGATGCGCACGGGCCCTATACACCGCATCCCGAGTACGACCTGGGGCCGTTGCTGCCGGACGACCCGGCTGTTGCGTCGCCGAACCGTCAGGTGCCGCCGGAGTACCGCCAACTGGCGGACGATTACGATTCGGAGCTGGCGTACCTGGACGATCACCTGGGTCGGCTGCTGGCGGCGTTCAAGCGCCGCGGGTTGTACGACGACAGCCTGTTGATCGTAGTGAGCGATCATGGTGAGGCGTTCGGCGAGCATGGTTGGAAGACGCACGGGCGGTCCCTGTATCACGAAGAGGTGTGGGTGCCGATGGTGGTGCGCTACCCCGGCGGCACGCGGCGCGGCGTGGTCGAGCGCCCGACGTCGACGCTGGCGGTGTTCGACACGGTGCTGGATGAGGTGGGCGTGGAGAATCCAGTGGATCCGGCGGCGCGGTGGCGCTCGCTGGCTGCGGAGCGCGGCGGGGCCGGCGACAACGCCGTGACGCCGGAGGTCCTTGCGGAGCTGTGGCCGCGGTACACGCTGGACGGGAAGTCGCATCCGGGCGGGGTGATGTGTGCGGTGATGACGCCCGAGGGAATGAAGGCGATCCGCAATGCGGACGAGCGGGTGGAGGTCTACGAGTTGCCGGCCGATCCGTTCGAGCGACGCGACCTCTCCGGGCAGACGCCGGTGGCGTTCGACTGGGCCGCGGGCTGGCTGGACCGGTGGGCGACGCAGATGCAGGTGGTGCGGCCGGAGCACGACACGCAGATTGTCGTGGACGATGCGCTGGCGGAGAAGCTGCGTTCGCTGGGGTACCTCGACTGAGCCGGCGTGCCGGGCCAGCCACGTGCCGGGAACACGGCCGTAGCCGGTTGCGGGTGGCGCCGGCTCTTGCGGGGGAAATGTCGCGGCTGCGCGAAGCACCGGGGGGCGTTGTCGAATACACTGTGGACGGCTCGGCGTCCAGCAAGTGAGGAGGCAACGATGATGCGGGCACGAACGGCGATGGTGGCGGGGGTGGTTCTCCTGGGTTTGCTGGTGACGGGCTGCTCGGGTCCGGCGCTGCGCGTGGATGAGCGCTTCTCGTTCACGCATCCGTGGGAGGGCATCGCACGGGTCGAGATCGAGACGGACAACGGGCAGGTCGAACTTCGGGTGGCGGATGTCCCGTCAATCGAGGTGAACGGCACCAAGTATGTGCGCGTGTGGAACCTGGACGAGGCGCCGGCGGCGTTGGCGCAGCTCGAGGTCAAGGCGGGGCCCGATCCGCGCCGGCCCGACGTCTACGTGATCGAGTTTGACACGCCGGCGGCGTTGCGCGGGCAATCGGCGGGGGTGGCGCTGGAGGTGCTGGTGCCGGGCGGGTGTCCGGCGCGGGTGAAGACCGACAATGGTCGCATCCAGATCGTGGGGCTGCGTGACGAGATCGAGTTGACGACCGGCAACGGGCGGATCGAGGCGCGCGAGCTGCGGGGCACGCTCGATGCGGATACGAGCAACGGGCGGATCAGTGTACGGCAGGTGGTGGGGGACTGTCGGTTACGCACGAGCAACGGGCGGATCGACGCGCTGGACGTGCACGGCAGTCTCCGGGCGCGGACATCGAACGGGCGGGTGGAGGTCGAGGTGACGCCGCCGGCCGACGGCGAGGTCGTCGTGCGGACCGGCAACGGGAGTGTTCACCTGACGCTGCCGCCGGCACTGGGGGTGGACCTGCGGCTGGACACCGGCAACGGCCGGGTCGTGGTGGACGCGGATGCGCTGGAAGTGGGAGAGTCGCGCAAGCTGCAGCTGCGCAGCGCGGCGTTCGATGAGTTTGAGGCGACGCTTAACGGCGGGGGCTGCCCGGTCGAGGTCAGCAGCGGGAATGGGTCGGTCCACGTGCGGTTCCGCTGAGGAATGCTCAACGATCAGTGCGGAACACGTGCCGCTTGCATCAAGCCGGTTCCCAGACTCCCACGTTCGCAGTCTGCCGCGCGTGCACTCCTGGCGCGCTATTTGGCGATGTCGAGAATCGCCTCGAGCGGGTAGGCGCGCACCTCGCGGTCGTCGTGCACGGCGAAGAACGCGCCACGCGGGAACGGGCCGAATTGCTCGGTGTACAGGCAGATCCCGTCCGTGTTGGCGATGGTCGGTTGCCCGGTGAACGCGGCGCGATGGGCGTAGGTCTGGCGATCGAAAATATGCCAGACGCTGAGCGCTTTCTGCTGGTCGGTCAGGATGACGAAGCTGCCGGCCGGTGACTCGTAGATCGCAATCCCCTCGGGCTCGCGCTCGACCTGGGCCTTGCCGAAGACCCGGCCGGTGAACTTGCCCGCGCGGTCGTACACCTTGACGTCGCCGTTCTTCTCATCGCACAGCAGCACACGGTCGTGGCGGTCGTCGACGACGATGGACTCGGCCTCGGCGACGACGCCCGGGCCCTCGGTGTCGCCGAAGCTGCGCAGGTGGCGCGCCTGCACCGTGTCGCCGCTGAGGCGAAGCTGGAAGACCTTGACGGTTTCTGCCGGCGGCACCTCGGTGTCGGTGACATAGAGCAAGACCCGGCGGCCGCGGTAAGAGACCGCCCCGCCGTAGGGGCGGTTCAACTCGTCCGCGCCAAAGGTGCCGGCGGGCTGCAGGGTGTCGGGGTGGAAAGCCTGGACCCGGTGATTGTCGCGCTCGATGACGAGGATCAGCGGTGTGACGTCTTCCTTCACGGCGCGCAGCGGATCAGCGAACGTGATGGCGACGATGCCGTTGGGGTAGTTGAACTCGCCGACGCCGTCGCCCTGCTTGCCGAGCGACCGCAGCCGGCGCCCATCAGTGGCGTCAAGGACGTCGATACAGTGGCCTTCCTTGGCCGTGGCGAAGACCCGGACGCTGCCGTCGGGCAGGCGGCAGGCGGCGAGGGAGTCGATGTTGCCGTCCTTGGTACCGGCGGTGGACCAGGCTTGAGGTACAGTGGTCGGCGCGTTGGTGAGCAGAGCGGCGAGAATCAACAGCAGGTTCATCGGTCGATCTCCGGGCGTAGGTACCTGAATGCATGAAGCGCAGTTAGCGTTGCCAATGTTAGTTTCTGGCGAGTAAAACGCAATGTTTTCGTGAGCAGTCCCGTTTCGGCTCCTCAGGCGGAACGGTCCCGGGATGACGACGAAGCACGTATGTTGCTAACACAATCTGAACATTGTCCGCGTACAAGGCGCCTCAATCGTCGAGGCGGTGGCACCGGCGTCGGTCGTGGGCGCGCACGCCCGCAATTGCCGGTGGGCCACGCCCGACCTCATCTTGTTGCGAATGAGACGTGCCGGTGGGAGGTGGCTGGATGTTCGGGTGTTTCGGCCGGGCGGGGGCTCGGCTCGCGTTTACGTTGATCGAGTTGCTGGTGGTCGTGGCGATCATCGCGATTCTCATCTCGATGCTCATGCCGGCGTTGCGCAGCGCGCGCGAGCAGGCCAAGCAGGTCAAGTGTGGGGCCAGCCTGCGTGACTTGGGCGTGGGGATCCATGCGTACGCGACGGATAACCGTGATTACACCTGTAGTGGCTCATTCGATCCCGAGACCAGCAACGGGCGCGACGGCCCGGTCGACCAGGTCGGCTGGGTGGCCGACCTCGTCAACGCGGACCTGACCTATCCCAACGAGCAGCGCTGCCCGACGAACCCGGCCCGCTACAACCAGAAGCTCGGTCTCGACGAGAACGGCGTCTACGTCGAGGAGCGGGCCCGCGATCGGCTCGAGCGCGGCTACAACACGAATTACACCCAGTCGTGGTACATGGCCCGTACCGAGTGGTACTTCAACCGGAGCAGCCCCAGCCCGGATAATCGCAAGCGGGTCGACACGACGCTCGGCCCGCTGCAGCTCGGCCGCTGGAAGGTCACTGATGCACGGATTCCGCTGCTGGGCGACGGCCGTACCGACACGGACAACAAGGTGTTCAACGAGCGCGCGGTGAAGTCGATGACCGACGGGCCGTTCGCCGGGCCGTACGGCCCGCAGGATTACGCCGACTTCGGGCCGGCCCACGGCTTCGGCAGCTGGATCGCGACCATCAGCAAGGATCACAACAAGCTGCGCGCCAATGTGCTGTTTGGCGACGGTCACGTGCGCGTGTTCGAGGATCGCGACCGCGACGGGGAGTTTGCCCTGAACATCGACGTCTATCCGCCGGAGCAGAAGGACCTCAGCGAGGCGGTGGTCTTTGACGGGGTGCTGAGCCTGGGCCGTCGTTCGGCGAGTCTCTACGAGCTGGAGTAGCGTGCGCGGCGGTCGCCGGTGGCGCGGTGCGCGCGGCGCTGGGATAGGAAGAACGTACAATCCACTTGTTCATGCGATGCGAGGGAGAGAGTATGCGAACCGCACTGGCCGTCCTGTTGGCTGCTGCGCTGACGATGACGTCGAGCGCGACCGTGTTCATCAACGAGGTCTTCATCAACCCACCGGGGCAGTACGACGACACGCGCGAATACATCGAGCTGCTGGGCACGCCCGGCATGAAGCTCGACGGCTACGCGCTGACCCTGGCGAACGGCACCGAGCAGAAGTTCTGGCCCGAGGGGACGCCGTATCCGGGTGACCAGGAGTTCGACGAGTTCTTCAGCCTGGACGGGCTGCAACTGGGACCGAACGGGATGCTGGTGGTCGGCATCGGGCTGGAGTTCTATTACGTCGGGTTGCTGCCTGACACGAATTTCCAGCGCTGGAACACGATCTGGAACGGCGGGCTGGATACACCCGGCAAGCTGCAGAACGACGGTTCCAACACCTTCTTTCTCATCCGCAACCGGCCGGGCGACACCGAGGCCGACGACACCGGCGGCGATCTGCGCTGGGGCAAGGACATCAGCCACGACACCGAGTACGACCATCACGTCGAGGACCCGCAGAACCCCGGGCAGTACTTCGACCAGTGGGGCAACGGCAATATCGACAAGGGCGAAGAGTGGTGCGTCTGTGTCGGCGGCGAAGACGACGGCTTGCCGTGCGACAACGGCTGCCCCGGCGGCGTCGCCGTCAGCGGCACCACGCAGGACCTCAAGGGGGCCAGCACGCCTGACGACGTCAGCGACGATCTCGAAGTGGTCGACGAGGTCAGTTACGAGCACGGGCGCGGCTGGGAGTACGACACGGACGGCCGCCACGTGGATGCGGGCAGCACGCAAGCCGGCCTGCCCTACCGCCACGTGCACGCACTGGACGACCCCAAGGGCTACCATCCCGACATCGCGCTGGGGCTCAATCCGGACGCCCTGACGCGCGTCGACTACCGCACCAAAGGTGACGGCTGGGCGCCGGCCGCTGGCGCCGTCGGCGAGATGCCCAACGGCAACAATTGGCAGGACACCGCGACCGAGCAGTGGATTCGGGGCGAGGCCATCCGTGACGGTTCGATCTTCTTCTATTGGAACCTGGAGAACTTCGACGTCGATGCGGTGCAGCCGTACTACGTCCACGTCCCCCTGTGGCTGGACGACGGCACGGCACCGGACTACGACTTCTCGGCGGACATGACGTACCAGATTTCGGCGGGCCGGCTCAACCCGCTCGCCACGCCGTTTATCCCGGGTGACGTCGATCGCGACGGCGACTGCGACGCGGAGGACATCGCCAAGACCGCGGCGGTCTTCGGCGATGACGACTGGATCTTCAGCAACAGCTACGCCGACGCGCCGGAGGGCGATTCCGGTGACCCGGCGACGCAGACCCGGCCGTGGGACGTGGATGGCAACGGCGAGCACGGTATCGAGGCGTGCGACCTGCAGTGGACGCTGAACTTCCGGGGCGACACGACCGGCCAGATCGTCGGGGTCACCTACGATTCCGAGACGCCGGCCGCCACCGGCGTCGTGCTGAACCCGAACACCGGCGTGGTGTGCACCGTGAGCATCTCTGCGGATGCACCGCTGGATTCGCTGAGTGTGTCGCAGACGGCAACGTTGACGGTCGCGGCCGAGATCACCGCCGGCGCGAACACCGCCGCGGGCGAGGAGAACGGCGTGATGCAGTTCGTGCACGATCTGGCGATCGACACGGCGGGCGTGCTGCGCGTGGTCGATGTCGTGCCGGTGGCGCCCTTCGCGACGACGCGGGCGGCCCTGCAAAGCCCCGCGGGGACGAATGGTGATGGCGGTATGCAGTTGATCAACGGCTACACGACGGCGTTCGACCAGGGGCTGGCCGGGCCGGCGGCGCTGTACGAAGTGACGGTGCAGGCGATCGGCGCGGGTAGCGCGACGCTCACCCTTGGTGCGACGGCGGCGCCGAACTTCGCGGCCAGCGTGCCAGACGGCATGACAGTCGGGCACACCGAACTCTGTGGTTGTGGCCGGCCCGAGATGGTCGTCTACCCGGTGGCGCTGGACGTGGTGGTAGGGCCGGGCGGCGGCTGCGCAGGCGACAGCAACTGCGATGGCGGCGTGAACTGGCGTGACATCGACTTTTTCGTTGCAGCGCAGAACGACAACGTATCGGCCTGGCAGGCGCTGTACGCGTCGGTTTATGGCCAGCCGCCGACATGTTCTTTTGCGAACAACGATGTTGACGGCAGCGGCACGGTGAACTGGCGCGACATCGACCCGTTCGTCGCCGTACAGAACACGACGTGTCCGTGAGGCAACCGCGAGCAGCGGATCGCGGATGGAAGAACTGAACTGATGGAGGGCGGGGCAGGCTTGCCCCGCCCGCTGTCGCTTGGTGGTTGCGGCCGGGGGGCCGCGGCCCGATTGGCGCGGGGGGCGTTTGCGCCGAGAATCTCCTTGCTCACCAACCGCGCGAGGAGACGCCGATGACGCCCGACCAGGTGCTGGAGTACATTCAGGAACACGATATCCAGTTCGTGGATTTGCGCTGGACCACGCTCGACGGTGCCTGGCTGCACCAGACGGTCGACGCCAATTGCCTGACGGTCGGCACCTTCGCCGAGGGCATCGCCTGTACCGCGACTGCGGACGGCCCGGTGGCCGAGCGGCGACTGCAGCCGGTGGCCGCGACGGCGGCCGCCGACCCGTTCATGCAGCACCCCACGCTTGCCATGATCTGCGACGTGCGCGACGCGGCGGGCGGTGCGGCGGATGATGACCCGCGCGGCGTGGCCAGGCGGGCGGCGCAGCAATGGCAGGCGCACGGCGCCGTGACGGCCCCGCGCCTTGCAGCGCGACTGGGGTTTTTCGTCTTCGATCAGGTCAGCTTCGACCAGGGGCTTTCTGGCGGGCATTACCGCGTCGAGTCGCGCGAGGGCATCTGGCGGCGTGGCAGTGGGGATCCGGACAATCTCGGGCAACAGGTGCCGCCGCAGGCCGGCGCCGGCCGACTGCCGCCGACCGACAGCCTGCACAATCTGCGGGCGGAGATGGTGGCGGCGCTGGAGATGTTCGGCGTGCCGGCGGTCGGGCATTGGCGCGGAGCCGGTTCGGCGAGCCAGGCGGTGGTTGATCTCGGGCACGGACCGCTGCTGGAGATGGCGGATCGGCTGACGGTGGCACGCTATGTGATCCGCAATGTCGCCGCCCGGCACGGGAAAGTGGCGACGTTCATGCCGTGCCCGTTGGCGAGCGACGCGCGGAGCAATCTCGAACTGGGGTTGGCGGTGCCGGCGGCTCAGGGTGGCCTGTTGGAGCCGATGGTCGCCGGACTGGCCGAGCATGCGGGGAGCCTGGACGCCTTGCTGAATCCGCTTACGAACGGGTACCGCCGGGCGGGGGTGCCGGGGCGGATCACAGCCGCGCCGGCGGCGACTGGTGGCGACGACGGCTGGTTGTGGCTGTGGCCCGCGGCGCCGTGCTGTAACCCTTACCTTGCGCTGAGCGGCGTGGCCCTGGCGGCGCGCGACGGATTGCAGACGGGTCGTTCGCTGGCCGATGCGGGCGTGGAGGCGGCATCAGCGGGTGGTGCCACGAGTTGGCTCGTCATGTCCCCCACGCTGTTCGAGGCGGCGTTGGCGGCGCTTGAGGCGGACCGCGGGTATCTGGCGGCAGACGGTGTGGTCGCGGACGCGGTGCTGGCGTGTTGGGTCGACTGTCGCCGGGCCGAGGCCGAACGTGTGGCGCAGCTGCCACACCCGCAGGAGTTCTGCCAGCATTTCGACGCGTGATTTGCTGCGGTAAGCCGTAGCGGAGGCGTGCATTGTACGGGCGGGCGGCTTATAGTGTGCCGGATTGCGGGCCGGCGAGGTGTTCAGGTCGCCTGGCCGAGGAGTGCCGTTTTTCAGGAGAGCCAAACATGCCAGCGAATTGGGAAGAGGAGGTCGGGCAGCGCTTGCAGGAAGAGCACAAGGCTCTGCGGCAGCTTACTCAGATGCTCAAGGAACACATCGCCGCGATGTCCGGCACCAGCACGGGGCAGTGGCTGGACGGGCTGCGCACGGGGTTTGACCGGCTTCACGCCCACGTCACGCGGACGTTCGCGATGAAGGAGGAAGACGACTATCTGGCGGCGATTCTGCGTGAGCGGCCGACCCTGGCCAAGCAGGTCGAGGCGATCAAGGCGGAGAATCCGCAGTTGCAGCGGATGGCAGACGGAATCCGCGCGGAGCTGGCGGACCTGTCGTCGGAAGAGCGTCTGCTGGTGGCGGATGTTTGTGCTCGAATTCAGCGCTACCTGGCGGTGGTGGCCCAGCACGAGCAGCGCGAGAACATGATCGTCCTGTTCGCGTTCAACCAGGACCTGGGGAGCGACTGAACGGGGGCGGGGGGCGCCCGGCGACGTGCCGGCTCGGCGGCACGCGGGGCTGCCAGATTGACACGCCGGCCTGCGCGGGGCCGGACATCGGCGCGGCGGGGGTGGCGGCTGTCGGGATGGCGTGCCGAGGCGGGGCGATCCTAAGCTGTTGTTAGTTCTTGGTTTAGTGGCCGGAGCGGTGGTGGAAACGGCCCCGGGCCCTGTTGGCACGGGGTTTGCTTATCAGCGGTTGGGAGGCTCGGGGAGCGTGCAGATCGGCACGCTCGGCCCGGCCCAAGGAGACATGCAACCCCCAACGGCCTCGTGTGAAGGAGAAACGATGAGCAAGGTCTCGATTCGACCGCTCGGCGAGAAGGTCCTGATTCAGCGGACCGAGGCGGAGGAAACCACCGCCGGCGGCATCGTCCTGCCCGATACCGCCAAGGAGAAGCCCAAGCGCGGCACGGTTCTGAAGGTTGGTGACGGTCGGCTGCTGGACAGTGGCGACCGCCAGCCGCTGCAGGTGAAGGAAGGCGACCAGGTGCTGTTCACCAGCTACGCCGGCACCGAGGTCAAGGTGGGCGGGCAGGAGATGATCATCATGGACGAGAGCGACATCCTGGCCGTGCTCGACTGAGATTCGCTGGCAGAGCGTGGTGGGTGCGGCGCGCCGGGCGACCCAGGTGGTCCCGGTGTGCGGCGAACGTGATCGCCAACGCCCGCTGCCCTGACCGCTTCGCATTGACACTGATTTGGAGAAATCGATGGCAGCCAAACAGATCGCATACGATATGGAAGCCCGCGAGGCGATTCGCCGGGGCGTGAACAAGCTGGCCCGCGCCGTCAAGGTGACGCTGGGCCCGCGCGGCCGCAATGTCGTGCTGGAGAAGTCCTTCGGCGCGCCGACGGTGACCAAGGACGGCGTGACGGTGGCCAAGGAGATCGAGCTGGAGGACAGCTACGAGAACATGGGGGCCCAGATGGTCAAGGAAGTCTCGTCCAAGACGTCCAAGGACGCGGGTGACGGGACGACGACGGCGACCATCTATGCCGAAGCGATCTTCGAGGAGGGCCTCAAGAACCTCGCCGTCGGCGCGAACGCGATGGAGCTGCGCCGCGGGATCGACCTGGCGGTCGACCAGGTGGTCGAGGCGCTCAAGAAGATGGCGGTGCCGGTCAAGGGCAAGGACCAGATCGCCCAGGTCGGCATGTGCGCCGCCAACCAGGATCGCGAGATCGGCGACAAGATCGCCGAGGCGATGGACAAGGTCGGCAAGGACGGCGTGATCACGGTCGAGGAAGGCAAGGGCATCGAGACGACCGTCGACCTGGTCGAAGGCATGCAGTTCGACAAGGGCTACGTGTCGCCGCACTTCGTGAACAAGCCCGAGTCGATGGAGGTCGTGCTCGACAATCCCTATATCCTGATTCACGAGAAGAAGATCAGCGCGATCAAGGATCTGCTGCCGCTGCTCGAGCAGGTGGCCAAGGCCGGCAAGCCGCTGCTGATCGTCGCGGAGGACATCGAGGGCGAGGCCCTGGCGACCATGGTGCTCAACAAGTTGCGCGGCATCCTGCAGTGCTGCTGCGTGAAGGCGCCGGGCTTCGGTGATCGCCGCAAGGCCATGTTGCAGGACATCGCCGTGCTCAGTGGTGGCACCGCGGTCTTCGAGGACCTGGGCATCAGTCTCGAGAAGCTGCAGCTCAACGAACTGGGGCGGGCCAAGCGCGTGATCGTCGACAAGGAGACGTGCACGATCATCGAGGGTGCCGGCCAGACGTCGGAGATCAAGGGCCGCATCGAGTCGATCAAGAACGAGATCGAGGCGACCACCAGTGACTACGATCGCGAGAAGCTCGAGGAGCGGCTGGCGAAGCTGTCCGGTGGTGTGGCGCAGATCAATGTCGGTGCCGCGACCGAGGTCGAGATGAAGGAGAAGAAGGCGCGCGTCGAGGATGCGCTGCATGCCTGCCGGGCAGCGGTCGAAGAGGGTATTCTGCCCGGCGGCGGCGTGTCGGTGCTGCGCGTCGACGATGCCCTGGATGCAGCCCAGAAGAAGGCGCGGGGCGACGGCAAGACCGGCGTCGATATCGTGCGCCGGGCGCTGCGGGCCCCGGTGCGCCAGATCGCCGAGAACGCCGGCCTGGACGGCTCGATCGTCTGCCAGAAGGTGACCGAGTCGAAGGAGGCCAACTACGGCTATAACGCGTTGACCGGCGACTACGGCGACCTGATCAAGATGGGCGTGATCGTGCCGTTGAAGGTCGAGCGCGTCGCGCTCGAGAATGCCGCCAGCGTCTCCGGCCTCCTGCTCACGACCGATGCGGTCGTCAGCGAGATCAAGGAGAAGGAGGACGACAAGGGCGGCCACGCCGGCCACATGCACGGGATGTAATCCGCCCACCGGTCTGCGGCGGTCGAGCGGATCGATCGCCACCGGCTGACCATAGATTCATGCCGGGACGTGCCCCAGCGGTGCGTCCCGGCGTTTTTTTCGTGGCTTTCGAGGCTGCGCGCTCGGGGGTAAAGTACGAGGCTGGTGACTTCCCCAGTGGATGAGCTTTGGAGGCAGGGATGAGTGATCGGCCGCCGCCCATGGAGACCCTCGATCTCGGTGATTTCGAGATGCGCATGCGCGTGCGCAATCTCCGCATCGAGGATTATGACGACCTGATCGAGCTGCAGCAGCGTTGTTTTCCCGGCATGCAGGGCTGGAGCCAGGCGCAGATCGAGAGCCAGCTCGAGATATTCCCCGAGGGTCAGATCTGCATCGAGTATGACGGCGACCTGGTGGCCTCCTCGTCGAGCCTGGTGGTCGATTTCGACCATTACGATGCCTGGCACAACTGGAAGGAAGTTTCGGATTCGGGGTTTATCCGCAACCATGACCCCGACGGGGACACGCTGTACGGCATCGAGATCATGGTCGACCCCAACTACCGCGGGATGAAGCTCGCGCGGCGGCTGTACGAAGCCCGCAAGCAACTTGCCCGCGAGAAGAACCTGCCGCGGATCATCATCGGCGGGCGCATCCCGGGTTACGGCAAGTATGCCGAGGAGATGTCCGCGCGCGAGTACGTCGAGCGCGTCATGCGCAAGGAGCTGTACGACCCCGTGCTGACCGTGCAGACGTCGAACGGGTTCGTGCTGCGGCGCCTGATCCCGAATTACCTGCCGACCGATTCCGCCTCGCGCGGCTACGCGACGTTCCTGGAGTGGCCGAACCTGGACTACCAGGAGGATGCCAAGGCGCGGCGGTTCCACGCGGTGTCGAACGTACGGCTGTGTGTGGTGCAGTACCAGATGCGCAGTGTGGACTCGTTCGAAGAATTCGCGCGGGCGTGCGAATTCTTCGTGGACGTGTCGTCCGACTATCGCTCGGACTTCGTGGTCTTTCCGGAGCTGTACACGACGCAGTTGCTGTCGCTGATCGACGCGAAGCACCCCGGCACCGCGGCCCGCAAGCTGGCGGAATACACGCCGCAGTACCTGGACCTGTTCACCGACATGGCGGTGAAGTTCAACGTGAACATCATCGGCGGGTCGCAGTTCACGCTCGAGGACGAGAAGCTCTACAACGTGTCGTACCTGTTCCGGCGCAACGGGACGATCGGCAAGCAGTACAAGATCCACATTACGCCCAGCGAGCGGAAGTGGTGGGGGGTGGATCCGGGCGAAGTCGTCAACGTGTTCGAGACCGATCGCGGCAAGATCGCGATTCTGATCTGCTACGACATCGAGTTCCCCGAGCTGGGGCGGATCGCCGCGGCCAAGGGGGCCAAGATTCTGTTCGTGCCGTTCAACACGGATGAGCGCTACGGCTATCTGCGCGTGCGGCAGTGCGCCCAAGCCCGCGCGATCGAGAACCAGGTTTACGTGGCGATCTCCGGCGCCACCGGCAACCTGCCGTTTGTCGACAACGCCGACATCCACTACGCCGTCTCGGGCATCTACACGCCCGCGGACATTCCATTCGCCCGCGACGCAATCGCCTCCGAGTGCACGCCGAACATCGAGACCGTCGTCATCCACGACGTCGACACCGAGGCGTTGCGGCGGAATCGCATGATGGGCACCGTGCGGCCGTGGAAGGATCGCCGGCGCGATCTCTACCAGATCCACTACCACGATCCGGAAGAGGGGCCGATGCGGATCTAGCGCCATCCCGCGCGCGGCCTCCGTCGCGATGCCCAACCGGCGAGCGGTCATGAACGCCAACCTGCTGCGCACAACCTGGGGTCGGCGGCTGCTGTTCGGGGCGTTGTACTTCAGCGAGGGGGCACCGATCGGCTATATCTGGTGGGCGTTGCCGACGACCCTGCGTGACGCCGGCGTGCCGGTCGACCAGATCACCGCGCTGACGGGCATGCTGGTGCTGCCGTGGACGCTCAAGTTCCTGTGGGCGCCGCTGGTGGACACGCTGCGCGGCCCGCGCTGGGGGTACCGGGCCTGGATCATCAGCACGCAGATTGGCATGGGGCTGGCATTGCTGCCCCTCGTCAGCGTGGCGTTCAGCGAGCAGATGGAACTGGTCCTGGCGTTGCTGCTGACGCACGCCGTGCTGGCGGCGACGCAGGACGTGTCGATCGATGCGCTCTGCATCCGCGCCACGCCTGCAAGCGAGCGCGGCAGCGTCAACGGCTGGATGCAGGTCGGCATGCTCGGGGCCCGCGGCCTGTTTGGCGGGGCGGCGCTGTATGCCGAGCAGTGGGTGGGTACCGCCGGCGTGATCGGGGCACTCATCGGTTGCGTGTGGTTGTCCACGGTCCTCGTCGCGTTCTTCGCGCGCGAGCCGGCGGCAGCGCCGGCGCGCAACGCCCGGGCGAACGCTGCCCTGCAGTTCGTGCAGCACCTGGCGGCCGTGTTGCGGCGACCCGTGACGTGGATCGCTTTGCTGTTCGCTGCCGCGGGTGGGGCCGGTTTCGAAGCGGTCGGCGCTACGGCCGGCACGATGCTGATCGACCGCGGGGTCAGCGCGGCGGCGGTCGGTGCGTTCTACGCCGTCCCGGTGGTCGTATGCATGGCGGGCGGGGCGCTGGCTGGTGGCTGGTTGTCGGATCGGCTGGGGCGACGGCGGTCGGTCATGGCGGCGGGGATTATCATGGCCGCGTGCATTCTGCTGCTGGCGGGTGCCGTGCAGGCGGTACCTGGCGAGACGCTGCTCATTCGTGGTGTGCTGGCAGTGATCTACGTGATGGTTGGCGTGTTCACGGCGGCGACGTACGCCTTGTTCATGGACGTGACCGACCCGGCCCTTGGCGCGACGCAGTTCAGTGCCTACATGGGGGCGACGAATCTCTGCGAGGCCTGGGCCGCGTACGCGGTCGGCCGGCTCGTGGTCAACGCCGATTATCCGGCGGCCCATGCGACGATGGCACTGGTGGCGCTGCCGGCTTTGGCGCTGGTGATATGGATGCGGTCGCCGACGCGGCCCGACGCAGCGGCTGGGACGGATTGACGCTTGCTGGCGGTCTTGCTCAGGCCCGGCCGTGGCGGACGACGAGGTTGCCCGGCAGGCGCTTGATGTGCCCTTTCAGTTCGAGCGACGTCATGGCCGCGAGCACCTCGCCCGCGGGCAGGCCGGCGGCCGAGATCACCACGTCCTGCAACACCGGGTCGAACCCGACGGCGTCGAGCACGCGCTGCTCGACGGCGGACAGCGAGGCCGTGCGGGTGGCGCCGCCGGTCCTGGCAGGCGCGGACGAAGCCGGACCGCCTCCGTCGAACAGGGACGGATCCTGGCGGTTATTCGCGTTCCCCGGCGAAGGCTGTTGCCGCCGCTCGTCGCGTACTGTCGCGGCAGCATCCGACCGTCGCAGCCGTGTGCCGACGTCGCCCAACTCGTCGAGCACGTCTTCAAGACAAGTGACGAGTTTGGCCGCACCGTCGCGGATCAGCGCGTTGGTGCCCTGCGACATGGCGTCCTGTGCCCGGCCCGGCACCGCGAAGACCTCGCGGTTGTACTCGCTCGCCAGTCGGGCGGTGATCAGGGCCCCGCTGCGCTGGGCGGCTTCGACCACGATCGTACCGAGGGTCATGCCGGCGATGATGCGATTGCGGCCGGGGAAGTTCTCGGCGCGCACTGCCGCCTGCATCGGCAGTTCGCTGAGCCACGCGCCGTGATCGAGCAGCCTCGCGGCGAGGGACGCGTTCTCGGGCGGGTAGATCTCGGTCAGGCCGCGGCCCATGACCGCGATGGAACGGCCGCCGGCATCGACGGCGCCGTGGTGGGCGAAGGCGTCGATGCCGCGGGCCAGACCACTGACCACGGTGAAGCCGGCGCCCGCGAGCAGTTCGCCAAACCGCCGCGCCTGCTCGCTGCCGTAGATCGTGCAGCGCCGGCTGCCGACAATGGCAACGGCGACAGCGTCGGTGTCGCGCAGCTCGCCCTTGGTGTACAGCACGATCGGGGCGTCAGGAATGTGGCGCAGACCACGCGGATAGTCGTCGTCGGCCCGACAGATGATTCGCACGTCGTGCATTTCGGCCGCGTCGATCTCGGGTTCAATGTCGACCTCGTCTCGGCTGCGGGCGATCCTGGCGGCTTTCTGTTCGCCGATGCCGACCACATCGCGCAGCCGGTCGACCGGGGCCCCGAGCGCCGCCTCGGCGTTCTCCAGTTGCACGAGCAGGCGCGAGAAGGTCAGTGGCCCGACGCCGTCGGTCAGCGCCCACCGCAGATATGTCCGTCCGATGTCGGTGATCACGTCGGCCATGATTGCAGTTTCCCCGTTACGTGGCGGCCTTTTGTCACAAGCGTCGCACGATGGCCATGTGCCGCTCGGCGCAGGTGCTGATCGCGATCGGGTTGAAGCCATGGACGTCGACACGCAGCGTATCGTTTAGCGGGGCGATCCACTTCTCGGGCAGGTGGCGCGCCCCGCGCATCATGCCGCAGATCGAGCCCGCGGTTGCGCCGTTGCAGTCCGTGTCCCAGCCACACATCACCGCGGTCGAGATGACCCGCTCGAAATCGTGGCCGCCGAGCAGCAGCGCCGCCACCACAGCGGCGGCATTGTTGATCGTGTGCACGACATGGTACTCACCGAGCTCGTCCCACAGCCACGCGCTGAGCTCCTCGAAGCGGTCTGGATTGTCGTCCAATGCGTCGCATTTCTCGACTGTGCGTTGTATCGCGTCGGCGAGTCGACTGCGCCGGGGGATCTGCCCCAAACCCGCCTGCACGATTGTGTGGGGATCGTCACAGATGGCGGCCGCGGCAATCATCGCGGCGCAGAACATCTCGCCATACGCGCCGTTCTTCTCGTGCGAGAGCGTAGCGTCGCGGTAGGCGAATTCGGCGGCCTGCACGACTCGGCCGGGGCAGGCGTAGGCCCAGCCGTCGGCGCGAATCTGGGCGCCGATGAATTCGCGCCAGGGGTTGAGCCAGGAGCGCACCTGCTGCCAGTCTTCGGCCGTGGCCTTGTGCGGTTCGAAGTGCAGGCCGAGCTGGATCAGGTTGCGGTACGCGGCTTCCTCGGCAGTGAAGACGGTCGTGGGGACGAGCTTGCGCATCCACCAGTGGGCGACGTCAGCGGTGGTGAACGCCGCGCCGCTGGCCTCCAGCACCTCCAGCCCCATGATCGTGTAGTGGATGTCATCGTCGGCGATGACGTGCTGCACGTTGCCGCGGTGGGTCGCGGGAAACGGCAGGTGGTCGCGGCCGGCGGCCCCGAGTGCCGCGGCGTGGTTGGGGGCGTAGTCGTCCAGCGGATAGGCGTCCGCCGCCCGCAGGTAGGCGGTCAGCGCCCCGCGGCGGTTGCCGAACGGGGGGCACTCGAACGGCTTGCCCAGCATCAGCCCGGCACAGCGGCCGAGCCACGCGCCGTAGATGCGGTCGGCGAGAGCGTCGTCGACCGCGGGTGGGGTGGCGTCGGCCAGCGGCTGGTCGGCGGGGCGGGCAGCCTGGATGGCGGCGAGATCCTCGGGCTCCTCATACGGGAAGCCCTCGCGCGCCCGAAGCGCGGTCAGCTCGCGGTAGAGCGTAAGGAGGTAGTCCGCATCGTCCGGGGCCTCCGCGACACGGGGCGCGATGGTGCTGACGTCGCAGCCCTCCTGTCGCCGCTGCGTGACCTCGTCCTGCACATACTCCCGCAGTCGTTGTATGGTCGGATAAATCATGCGCGGCAGTCTACGCCGGGATGGCGCCGGCTGCGAGGTCCTTCGGCACGCCGCTTGCAGCAGGTAGGGGGAGGCAACGGGAAGTGGCAGACCGGTCAAGGTGGCTGGGTGTGCCAAGTTGTTTCTGGTGCGGAGGTTATGATGCATCGCTCGACACGCGACATGATGTGCCGGACGCCGTGGGGGCGCAGCTTCTGCCAGCTGGGCGCAGTCCTGGCGCTGCTGGTATTGCCGCTGCTGCTGAGTACGGGGTGCGGCGAAGAAGAGAGCAAACGATTTCGCGAGGCCGCGATTCCGGCGTTGGAAGCAGGCTTCAATTCTGTCGCGGATGGTCTGCTGGACGGCTTCTTCGAGCTGAACACGCCCAGGAACACCGACAGCACCGGCGACGGGACGACGACCCAGTAGCCCGCGACGGCTCGCGGATCTAGCCCGGATTATTCATCGGTAGGTTGAAGTTCGGGATTCGGGTGGAGGCGGTG
>CAYUZU010000008.1:100818-189714 GCA_964448675.1 uncultured Planctomycetales bacterium | reverse complement strand
ACGCCCCATTCACACCTCACGCCACCAATGAGGTGCACCGTGAAGCATAAGCGTTTTCCTCCGGCGTGTACGGCGTAATGAACTCCTGCGTCAAGCCATACTCCGCCGCCGTCCGGCGGTAGTGCTTCGAGCCGAACACCAGCCCGTTGTCATGCCGCAGGATCAGACCCGCCGGGGCACCCCGCGTCCAGCCAAAGCGGCGGAGCAACGCCGCCTCCAGCGCCCGCTGGGCCGTCTTGGCCCGCGCCGTGTGAGCCAGTTCCCAGCCCAGCACCTGTCGCGTGCAGCAGTCCACCACCGGCACGAAGCTGCACCAGCCATCACGCACGCCGCAGAACACCAACGCCACGTCGGTCGACCAACGTTCGTCTGGATGCGTGGTCACGGACCGGCTCGCCTGCACACGCGGCCGACCGCCCTTGCGACGTCCGCAGCTTGCTACCGGTCTGTCGCTGAAACCGCGGGCGGCACCCCCGGCAGCCTCGCCCTTCGCCGGGGCCGGTGCTCAGTTCCCCCCGAAGACCCTGTAGTAAGCGGCCTCGGCCGTCGGCGTACCGATCAACACGATCTCACCGTCTGCGGGCAACACCGCCGTCGCCGGCGGGTTGATCTGCAGGCCGCTCGGCCCGCGCATCGCGATCACGCTGCAGCCGGTGTTCTCGCGGATGGCGGTGTGGGCCAGCGCCTGCCCGGCGAGCGCGGCCGGCACACCCACCTTGAACACATCAAGCCCCTCTGCCAGCATCACGGTCGTGCTGCGCTGGAGCAGGTTGAGGATCGCGTTGGCCCCCATGGACGCGTGCGACATCACGAAATCCGCACCGGCGCGGTGCAACGTGGCCAGGTTCCGCTCGAGGCTGGCCCGGCTGACGATCTGGATGTCCGGTCGCAGCCGGCGGCAGTACAACGTGAGGTAGATGTTGGTATTGTCATCATTCGTCGTGATGACGACGCTCGGCGCGTTCATGATGCCGGCGGCCTGCAGCACCTCCAATTCCGCCGCGTCGCCGACGATGTAGCGATCAGAGTCGGCGATGCGCGCCGAATCCTGCTCCACGATGCGGTAGTCCACGCCGCGCTCGGTCAGGGCCCGCGCGGTTGCCATGCCGATCCGGCCGGCGCCGATGATGACATTCGGCGCTCCGGACACGTTGTAAATGCAGAAATGCTCGTCGTACGCCCGTAACTGCTCCTCTGACCCCGCGAGGACGAGCACCGTGCTGTTGCTCACGAGCGTTTCGGGCCGGGCCGGCTCGAACCGGCCGCGCTCCCATACGCCGACCACGCTCACGCCCAGGTCATTCAGACGATTCTCGCGCAGCGTCTTCTCCACCAGCGGCGTACGGAGGGCATTCGCCTCGGCGATCAGGAGTTGGTCGAATCGGCCGATGACGTGCGTCATGGCGTCGCCGCCGATCACGCGGCGGGCCAAGGACGCCCCCAGCGCCTCCGGCAGGTGAAGCACGTGGGAGCTGCCGGCCAGCGAAAGAATGTCGACCGAAGCGGCGCTATCCACCGTCGCCACGACCGGCACCGTCGCGGCCACTTCGCGCACGGTGGCGACCACGTTGGTGTTGACGGCGTCGGTCGCGGTCGTCGCCACCAGCGCCGCCTGCGCCACGCGGACCGCTTCGTAGGTCTCAGGATTGTCGAGGTCCCCGAGCACGATATTCAACCCCGCGTCATGCAAGCGCAGCGCCTCGGCCTGCTCGGCCACCAGCAGCACGTACGGCTGCTGCTGCTGGTCGAGCTTGGCGACCACGGCGGCGGACAGGGGATCGTGGTGGGTGAGGATCACGTGGCCCGCCATACCGCTCGGCGCGCGGCGCGGCGTCCGGGCAGCCTCGTGCGATTCCAGCCAGGGTGCGTAGAAGAACTGGATGAACGTGAACGGCAGCAGCACCAGCAGAAAAACGATGCCGGATACCAGCACGACAATCGAGAAAGCGCGGCCGAGGTCACTCTCGAAGGTGATGTCACCAAAGCCCAGCGTGGACATGACCGTCAGCGTCCAGTAGAAGCCGGTAACCCACGAAAACTGCCGCCCTTCCCACGCCATGATGTAATGGAACAGGACGCTGTACACCACGATCAGGGTGACGAGCAGCATCAGGAAACGCAGCAGCGCCATGACGTTGCGCTGGCTGCGCCGACCGCGAAGGAAGTAGAGTAGCTGCGCAGGCAGGTATTTCATGAAGCGGCCTCGAACCGCACCGCGAACAACGCGGAATACGCGGATTATGCCCGCCCCGGCAACCCGGCGCCAAGTGAGTCCGCTGCGCAGCACAGGCCCGCATCCGGCGCGCGCGACAACAGCACGCCAACGCCCGCCACAGCGTCACACGCACAGCCGCACGAGCCGGTGCCGGACAACGCCGGCCTATTCCGCGGCCAGGTTGCGGCGAACGATACCGAGATCGACGAACGTGACGCGGTCGTCGCCGTTGAGATCCGCCCGCGCGTCGAACATCTCGTCACCGAACGACGTTCCCAGGGCACGGCGCAACAACCCCAGGTCGGCGTAGGTCACCTGGTCGTCGCCGTTGACGTCGCCGGGCCGCGTGGTCAGAACCTCCGCCGGCGGTCCAAAGCCGGTCGTGATGTCGGCCGTGGTGCGCGCGGCCGCGGCGAAGCTGTACGTCGCCTGCGCCGCGAGTGCGCGCACCTGCATGTCACCCCAGGCGGCCAACGGTTGCCAGAACGGCTCATGCTGCAGCCGACCCGTGGGACCGACGTACTGCCCGCCAACCTGCTCGATGACCGCGTACTCGACCTCCGGTACGTTCGCGGTGCCAAGATCGGCGAGGCGTACGGTCGCGGCGGTGGGTTCAACCAGCACGATCGCATCGGGGACGGCCGGGCCGGCGATGACCGACGTCTGCGGCGCCAGCGGCGGCTCACCGACGTTGCCCGCGCCGTCCGTCGCGACACAGTAGAAGTCGATCGCCACCCCACCCTGCGGAGCGACGAACGGGGCGGTCGTGTCACCCGTCGTCAGCCACAGTGTGTACGGGCCATCGCCAAGGCGGTAATACACCGCGTGGGACACGACCCCTGAGCCGTCCTCGTCATCCGTCGCAGTCCACGTCACGTCGAACTCGGCCGTGGTCAGCGGACCGGACGGGGCCACCATCGTCGCTTCCGGTGCAACCGCATCGATGAGGTTGAACACGTCATTCGTCGTGATCGGCTCGTTGTTGTCGAACGTGATCGTGGCCCGGTTGCTCGCTTCGGTGCCGGTGGGCACGTCGTCGCGCGCGCGGATCGTGAACGTCACGTGGCCTTCGCCGTCATGCACTTCCGGATCGTTCGGCGGCAACAGGCCAACGGTCGGGTCTGCCGGCGGCTCGCCCGTCTCGGGATCGATGGCGGTCAGCGACCAGGTCACGACGCCGGTGCGGATGTCGATGCCCGCGCTGATGCGCGCGATCAACCCGCTATCCAGCAGGATGTCATCGCTGAAGTGCGCGACGCTATCGGGCAACTCGACTTCGGTGCCGCCGAATGCGATCTCGGTCAGTCGGAAAGTGCGCCAGTCGAGGTCATCGTCGAGCTCGTCGACCACGGTGATCTGCTGGGCCGGCGCGGTCGCGTCCGGCAGGTTCTCGAAATCGACGCGATAAGCCACGGCCTGGTTGACCGGAATGAAGCGCTGCTCGCCGTAGCCCGCGGGCCCGAGCTTCTGGTTCGGATCAAACGAACCGATGACGTCGGTGTCGCTCTCGTCCTCGGGATCGTCGTTGTCCGGAATGTCGGGGTCGTTCGGATCTTCCGGCGGATCCTCGTCATCCTCGTCGTCGCAGCATTGCTCGGGCGGATCCGGCAGCACGAAACGGCCGCCCGCCGCCGCCACGCGCGGCGCCTGCTGCGGCGCCTTGGGCAAGGCGACCGGGGCCGACCACGCCGCACCGTCGTAGGTCGCGTGAAAGATCGACGCGTCCAGCGGCGTGCCCTGGACATCGCCGTCGGCGTCGCCGCTCCAGACCACCAGCGGGGCCCCACCGACGAACTCGCACGCCACACTGTACACACCAGCCGGCATCGCGAGGACCGCGGGAGGCGCCCAGGCCTGCGCGTTGGGATCATAGAGGCTGGCGTAGACCGCCGGCTGGGCACCGTCACCGGCGGGTTGGTTCCGCCAGGCGGCCAGCACGCGACCAAACGCATCGCTCGCCACGGCCACGAGGTCGTCGCTGCCGGGCAACGCGGCCAGCGCCGCCGGCGTGGTCCAGACATTGTTGACCCGGCGCGCGAAGAAGACGTCGGTAGCGCCGGCCGCCTCGAGGATCTCGGCGGCGCTGTTGTCCAGCGACAGGCCGCTGCCATCGGCCGACGACCAGACCACCAGCGGTTCGGTCGCCGTGCCACCGACCTGCGGGTCGTAGTTGAAGTGGGTATCGCTCGCGACGACCGTCGGTGACGACCACGTGCCCTCGTGGCTGGCCACCACGACGGCACTGCCGAGCGCGGTGTTCGGATCATCCGAGTCCTTGGTCCAGGCACACAGGGTCGGCCCGCCGGCGAACGTGTGCAGACCCGCGCTGCCGTCGTTGCGCACGTCCTGGGTGACGTCGGCGAGGACCGTCTGACCGGGGTAGACGTTGCCCGTCCCGACCAGCGGATTCACCTGAATGATGACCTCGTTGAAGACATGCGTGCCGTCGGCGAGGACCTCCTCGGTGCGGTGCACCAAAGCGTCAGCGGGGATGTCGCGAGTGGGCACGGGGGGCGGCTCCTCGTCGTTGGTGCACCAGGTCTGGCTCCAGGTGCCCTCGTGCAAGCTACACTTGAAGGTCGCAGTTACAGTCAAGCAGCCTACCGCTTCGAAGTCACGGGGCATGAAGAAGGTGAGCGTCAGATCAACCGTACCGTCAATGCGGGCGCTTGCCGCCAGTAGGGGGTGCCAATCGCTGAAGTCGATCTGACCGTATGGACCACCACCCACGTTGATTGTCGCCGAACCGGCATTGGGCCACGCGGATAGCTCAGGCCCCGTCCAGCGCAGCGTCCCGTTGAGCCCACCGTGCAAGGTCCAACCCCACTCAGATCCGGGGATCACCGGCGGTCCGCAGATAGGGCAGATGCCGACGAGTGGGTTCGGAATCGGCCCCATCGGTATCTCGCCGTCTGCATTCGCATTGAGAGTGGCGGTGGCCGAACTGAGGCCCCATTCGCATGCCTCGTCGCGGACCACGTACACAAGTGAACCACCGAGAGTCCCCTCCCCATTAACACGATCACCCAAGTCAAGCGAAATCGTACCAGACGCAGAGCCGGTCCATTCACAACCGACCAGGTCCGCGCAGAATTCGCCCGAGAGCGTGAACCCCCAGCGGCCCGAGAGCCCTGGCAGCGACAGCTCCATGCCCGGATCAATGTCAATCGAAACGCAATCCCGGCCGAGCGGCAGGTCGCGCGACACGGGCTGCAGCACCAGCGGGGACGCCTGCTCGAGCCGCATCGGCACAACCGCCGGGACCGAGCGCAGCGTCGGCTCGATGATGTCGTAATACAGGTCGGTGTCGTCAGTGATGGCCGCGTCCTTCTTCAGCCACACCACCATGAGTTGGCCGGCATTGGTCAGGACGAGCGCAGGCTTGTGGTCGGCGTACGTGTCCGTCGTCACCGCCGAGGGAGCCGTCCAGGTGTAGGACCGCGCACCGTCGGCCGGCTGGCCGAGGACGTACTCGATCTCCGCCTCGTTATCCACGCCGGTCTGCCACGCGACGACCACGCTGTCGGCCCCCGCCGCCGCCGGCGCCGGGGCGATGCGCGCATCATCACCAGTGGCCGCCCCGATGGCACCGCTGACGGCCCATTCGGATCCGTCGTGGCGGGCATGCCAGAGTTCACCGCCGCGCCGGAAGACCATGTGCACGTCGCCGCCGGCGTCGCGCATCAGCGCCGGGTCGGCGTCGGGCACGTCAGCCGGCTCGGCCGGCGGACCGCTGGTCGGCAGCGGATACGTCGCCAGTTCGAGACCGACAACGTCTTCATCATACCCGGCCACGACCTCGGCCCGCGGTTCGACGGCGCGCTCCGCCACGACCAGCTCGTACGCGCCCGCAGGAACGGTGTGCTCGAAGTAGCCGAACTCGTCAGTGACCGCGTGGCGAATGGTCAGCCCGTCGTCCGAGCGGGCACCCACCAGCGTGTCGGCCAGCGGCGCGCCCGTCTCGCCATCAAAGGCAATGCCACTGATCAGCGAAGGGTACCCCAGCCAGGCATTCCGCAGCTCGAACGCGAACAGCGACCGGGAATCGTAGACCCGCTCGCCACGCTGCCACAGCCGCGTGGCGTTGCGCGCCAGCGCCTCGCCGTAGTCGCCCAAACTGCCACCAACGTGCGCTCGCAGCCGGTTCCAGATCTGGGCCCATTGTTCCGGCGGGACATTCGCCGGCCGCACGGTATCCTCGATGGCGTCCCAGTCGATCGGGGACTTGCCGGTCAGCCAGTGCAACTGGAAACGCATACGACCCGCGGGAGCCGCCGCGACGTAGACCACGATTTCGTCGGCGGCGCCGGGCGGCAGCACGCCGGCCGGGCCGTCCGGATTGATGCCGAGCATCTGCAGCGCACCGGACCGGTAGGGCTGGTCGCCGCTGAGCCGCATCCCGACATTGCGGTTGTTGCCCAGCGACAGTAGCGGGGCTGGCAGATCGACGGTGCCGATATTGACATACTCGACGGTGACGGTGAACTCACGACCCTCGCGGATGAAGCTGGGCGCCACCACGCGGGCCATCAGTTGCGGGCCCCCACCGTCGATGATCTCGAACACACCTTCGGCAACCGCCACGCCCCCGCCAGGGTTGACCGCGCGCATGTCCGCCGGACCGACGGCCTGGCCGACCAGGTTGAACGTGGCGAACGTGCGCGACGAATCGACCCAGTAGGTTGGATCGCTGAGAACCGCGCTGCCGGCGGTCCCGAACAGCGACAGCTCGACCGCCGGGTCGAAGCGCGCCCCGGTAACGGTGACCGTGACCGGGCCGAAATTGCTCGCCGCGCCGGGCTCGATGGCGGTGATACCGAAGGGAATGGCCTCGGCGAGAATCGTGTAAGCCTGCGGCGCGTTGGGGACGACGTCGCCGTAGACCAGGATGTAGTACGTGCCGGCCTGGCTGGTCGGCACGAGCACTTCCTGGTCCGGGGCAAAAAGGTCCGTGTACGCGAAGTCGTAATGGCTGCGGTCGGGAACCGCTTCGTAGCGGATGTACAGCTCGTTGGCACCCTCGTCGGCATGGCAATCGAGCAAGACACGCAGCGTCTCACCGGCCGGCGCCGTAACACGGTAGTAATGGGCACCACCGGCGAGGTTTGCCTCGTGCGGCACGCCAAGCTCCAACTCCGGCAGTTCAGCCGCAAGCTGCGCATCCGAGACCAGCAGGTTGTTGTCCTCGCCGCCGATCGCCTCGCGCACCTCGTTGTAGATATCGGTTCGCACGATGGCGTAGTAATCGCCGGGCACGAGCCCCGGCAGCGGGGCCGTCAGGGCCGTGGTGTAGGTATCCCCGGTGCCGATCGCACCCGTGTGCCGCCGGGTGCCGAGCTTCGCGTCGTGGATGTCCCATACCGTGTCGGCCGAGAGATAGACGGCATCGTGCCAGCTGCCGCTGGCGGTGTTGTCACCCGCGTTGCGCACCTGCCACTCGATGGTGACCGGGTCACCCGGCATCCCGCCGAGCGGCACCACGACCGCGTCCACCACCAGGTCGGCCGGCGGCAACAGCAGCACCTCGACCGAGTCGGCGTCGTAGCCTACATTGTTGGACTCGTCGCTCTCGCACGCCGCGCCACCACTGTCCGCCACGATGAACACGTAGTAGCGCCCACTGGCCCCCGACGGCAGCGCGAGATCCGTCTGTGTGGTGTAGCTCGCGCCGGCGGCCAGCGCACCATCGTGGCGGATATACCCCGCGTAGAGATCGACACCAAGATCCAGGAACTGGTCACGCGAGAGGTAGATCGCGTCATTCCACGCAGTCGCGTGCGTCGGCCCCGCACCAACGTTGTTCACCGTCCACGCCAGCGTCAGCGTCTGGCCGGAAATCGCCTCGGCGGCCGCATCGACCTCGCTCACGACCAGGTCGGACTCGCACGTGTTGGCGCCGGCGGCATACGCGCTGGCCTTCTCGTTGTTGTCCTCGTTCGTCTCGGCAACGTCGTCGTCGACGTCGGTGCGCACGATCACGTAGAAGTCGCCGAATAGCGCCGGCGGCACGTTGAACACCTCGTTGCGGGCGTAGCTCTGGCTATGGCCGAGCGGCCCCGCGCGGGAGAACGTCCCGACGTGGTAGTCGTTGGGGTCGAGCCAGCGGTCCACCGACAGGTACACCGCGTCGTTCCACGCGGCGGCTTCAGCCAACCCACCGTCGTTGCGCACCGTCCAGCTGATGTGCAGCACCTCGCCGGGTGGGTCGCCCTGGGTGGCGCTGACCGTGGTGACGCGGAAGTCCGGCGCCCCCCACACCACCGCGAACGGACCGAACGCGCAGCCGTTGTCCAACTCGTCGATCTCGTCGATGTCAGCGTCGGCATCGACACGCACCAGCAGGTACACGGCGTCACTGACGAAACCCGCGGGCAGGGCCACGCTGCGGCTGGGCGTATACGATTCGCCGACACCCAGTGGCGTATTGCGCGTGTGCAACGCCAGCGCAGTGTCCTGGCCGTCCCAAACGTCATCCGCGGACAGGTAGATGCGGTCACGCCAGGGCGTCAGCAGGGCCGCCCCGTCACCCGTGTTGGCCACCGTCCAGCTCACGTCGAGCACGCTGCCCGCCAGTACCGTCTCGGGCGGAACACCACCCGCGGTGACGGCGCACGCCTGCAGCGTGAGGTTCGGCGGCTCGACCCCGAACGGACCATAGACGCAGGTGTTGTTGCCCTCGGCCTCGCCCTCGGGAACGTCATGCGCGGCGTCCGCCACCACGATGAGATAAAAGGGACCGGCACCATCCAGAACGGGCATGTCGATCACCCGCTCCACGGTGTACTGGCCACCCGCAACCAGCGGTCCGTCCTGCACGCGGCCCGCCAGGAGCTCGTCACCACCATCATGCTGCTCGTCGCTCGACAGGTAGATACGGTCGGTCCAGTCCCCACTGAGGACGGCACCGGGACCGTGATTCGTGACCGACCACTGGACGGCGACCTGCTCGCCCGGCGTGACGAACTGCAGCGGAGTACCGTCGACGGTGGCGCCACACTGCGCAATCCGCAGATCCGGCACGATGATGTCGAAGGGCTCCGACACGATCGTGTTGTTCCCCTCGTCTTCCTCGGCGACCGCGTCATCCCGGTCGATGCCGACGATCACCCGATAGCCCGTGCCGCTGACGTTGATCGGCAGCGCTACCGACCGGGTGCGCAGGTAGCTGTCACCCACCAGCAGCGGCGCCGTACCGTTCATGCTGCCCAGCGGGATGTCGACACCGGGGTCCCAGGTCGCATCGGCCGAGAGGTACGCCGTATCGCTCCAACCGATCAGGGCGTGGCCGGGGCCGGCGTTGTCCGCCGCCCACTCGATGGTAATCACGACGCCCGCCGACACGGTGCCGATCGGGCTACCACCGCTGAAGACATCGCAACGCAGCGCGCGCAGATCCGCGCGCAGGATCGACAGCGTCTCCGTCGCACAGTCATTGTCGGCCGCAGACGCCTCATGCACCGCGCCGTTCGCATTGGTGCGCACCAGGACGTGGTACGGGCCGTCCGTCACGCTGCCCGGTAGATCGACCACGGCCGTTCGCAGGTACGATTCGCCCGGCGCCAGCGGGCCGCTGACACTGAATGTGCCGAGTGGCGTGTCGCCGGCGTCCACCACCGCGTCCGCCGAAAGATAGACACGGTCCGTCCAGGACTGCGCAGGGACCGGGCCGCTGCCCACGTTCATCACGCTCCACTCGACGTGTATCGTGTCCGCCACCGACGGGTCGAGCGGCGTGACCAGGCAAGCTGCCAGCTGCAGGTCGGGCGGAGCATACGTGACGGCCAGCGCACGACAGTCGCTGTTGTTGTCCTCCCATTCCCACTCGTATACGACGTTGTTCACGTCCGTCATGACGCAGACGTAATAGGCGCCGTCCGCATCGTGCGGCAGCATCACGGTCTCGGTCCGCGTGTAGGAGTCATCGCCCCCCAGCGCGCCGTCGTGGCGGTACGTCCCCAGCACGACGTTGTCATCCGTCGTCGCCGGGTCATCATCGACGCTGAGCACGATGCGGTCATGCCAGCTCGACACCCACGTGGCCTCGGCCGACATGTTCGCCACGGTCCAGGTCACTTCATGCGCCTGGCCCGACGTGCCCGTCGGCAGCAGTAGGACGCTGGTCAGCTCGAGGTCGGCCGGCGGCACCATCTGAATGTCCACCGGACCGCCACAGCCGTCGTTGTTGCCTTCCTCGCTCTCGCCGACGTGACCGCCGGCGTCCGCCACGACGCAGATTTCGAACACGCCGTGGTACTGCGCCGGCAAGGACACCGTCAGCGCGCGGGTGTAGGACTCGTTCGGCGCCAACGGGCCGGACACGGCAACCGACCCGAGGGCATGCCAGACGGCCTGGCCCTCGAAATCGCCCGAGAGGAAGACGCGATCCTGCCACTGCGCACCCGCGGCGATATCGCCGAGACCGGCGTTCTGGCCGGTCCACTCCACGGTGATAGTGTCGCCCGACCAGGGGGCCGTCGGGCTCGCATCCACGTGGGGCACGATCAGATCGCCCTGCGGCACCGGATCGAAGTATGTGGGCTCCGGCGCAACGGCGGTGTTGTTGCCGTCGCCGGGGGTGCACTCGCTCACGTGGTGACTGCCGTCCGCCACCACGATGACGTAGTACGCGCCCACCGCCCCCCCGGGCGTGTTGAACGCGGCACTCTGGAGATAGGACTCGCCGGCGTTGAGATAAGACGCATTACGCACGTTCGGCGACAAGCGGATATCCCCGCCGCCCAGCTGCTGGTCGCGCGACAGGTACACGTAGTCATACCACAGGGGGGCGTCGGTCGGCCCCGTACCGACGTTGGTCACCAGCCAGTCGACCTGGATCGTCCCGCCGGTCGCGGCATTCACAGGCGCCAGCACATCGCTCGCGGCCAGGTCCGGGCAGGCCGGGGCGAAGACCTCGATCGTGCCGACCACGAAGACATTGTCCATCTCGTCCGGCTCGGGCAGGCGGTCTTCCGCGTCCGCCACGGCCAGCAACCGGTACGTGCCCTCCGCCACAATCGGCACAGTCATCGTGGCCGAGCGCTCGTACGACGCGTTCGGATCCAGCGGCACCGGCCGATTCAGGCAGCTCAACTGTACGTCGTCGCCCCATTGATCGTCGTCGGACAGGTAGACGCAGTCCGACCACGCGGCCGTGGCGGCGGCGGCCCCGTCGTTAAGCACTGTCCAGCTCACGTCGATCGACTGCCCCCCAATCACCTCCGCCGGCCCGCTGCCGTCGACCACGGCGAGGTTCGGCCGTGAGATGGTGATCGGCCCGACGATCAGATCGTTGTTGAGCTCTTCTGTTTCGCTCACGTCACCATCGGCGTCAGCCGTGAACACGAGCCAGTAGTCGCCTTCGGCCACCGGCGGAAGGGCGACGTCGGTCTCCACGTCATAAGTGGATTCGGCCGGGAGTGCGTCCGCCCGCTCTACGCAGAGCAGCAGTGTGTCGTCGCCGACAACACTGTCGTCAGACAGGTACACACAGTCCTGCCACGGCCCGATCGCCTCACCCGCGCCGCTGTTGGCGACGATCCAGTCGACCGTGATGGTCGCGCCGCTGGTGGCCTGCCCCGGAACGACGGCGTCGCTCACGACCAGATCACTGCGCTCCAACTCCAGCGGCCAGGCGATCAGGTTGTTCTGCTCATCGTCCTCCAACACGTTGTCGACCGAATCCAGCGCGACCAGCAGCCAGTACGCGCCGTCGCCCGTCGCGGGGACGGTGACGTCCACCTGCACCTCGCGCGACGTGTCGGGCGCCAGGCTCTCCAGACTGATGTGGCTGTGAAGCGCAATGTCGTCACCGAGCTGCGCATCGTCAGAGAGCAGCACCCAGTCGAACCAGGGCGCGTTGGCCGTGGCGTCGCCGATGTTGCTGACCTCCCAGGTCAGCTGGATCGTTGCGCCTGGCGAACTCGTCGGCGGTGCCGATACCATCACGCCGGTCAGGTCCGGCAGCGCGATCGTGACTGCGGCCACGTATTCCTCTGTCATGGTGAAGCCGGCCAGGTCGGTGAAACACGGCGGGACCAGCAGCGTGTAGTCGCCCGGGACTTCCTGCCGCGGCACAATCACGCGCCAGAAGACGCTATCGCCCAGCTGCACGATGTCTTCCGCGGCAACCACGTCCATGCTCGGTGTCGTCAGCAGGAAATCGTCCGGCGAACAGCCGTCGGCCGTCACGGGCTCGTTGAACGTCAGGTCGAAGTGCTCGATCACACCCGGCCACTCGCCGTCGGGCGCGTGGCTGATGATCGTCGGCGGCGTGGTGTCGAGCGTCCACTCGCCGATGCACCCGGTCACGAGCGGATGGCCGCCACACTCATCCTCGATCCCGGTGCCAATCAACACCACGTAGAGGCCCTCGGCGGTGGCGGTGATCGGCACGCGAAAGCGGGTCGGCGACAGCGGCTCGGGCGGGCCGACCTCGATCTGGCCGGCCGGGGGAACCATGAGAATGTCATCGACAGTAAACGTCTCGGGCCGCATCGCCTCGCTGAACTCGACCTCGAACGCGTCCGGCGGCTCGGTCAGCAGCCCCGCAGGTGTCACCTCGACACAACTCGGTGGCGTGTCGTCGTTGACCGGAATCTCCGCAACACACGTGGCGACATTGCCCGCCGCGTCCGACACCTCGAACTCGACCGTCAGCGCCGGCTGCACGGAAATCGGACTCCCCGGCGCGGGGGACTGCGTGATCGTCAGTTGGTCATCACAGTTATCCGCGCCCAGGACGTGGCCGGTCAGGTCGGGCATGCTCCCCTCGCACGCCGGCACCCCGATGACCTGCCCTGTGGCACACTGCGTGATCACCGGCGGCTCATCATCGACCACCGTGACGGCCACGTCGCAGGTTGCACTGTTGCCGTGGGCATCGACCACCCGCAGCGTGACCGTCGTGGCGCCGAGGCCCAGCGTCGCGCCGGCAGGCGGCGTCTGCGTCACCTCGAGCACCCCCGGACAGTTGTCCATCGCGACCAGCTCCGGAACGAGGTCCGGCAGCACCGCCTGGCAATTCGGATCCGCGCTCAACGCCCGTTCCGGCGGGCATTGCTGAATCTCCGGCGCAACGTGGTCCTCCACAACCACCGGCACCGTGCAGTCCGCGGTGTTGCCCGCGTCGTCGGCGACGAGGAACGCGACATCAGTCATGCCGAGCGGGAGCGTACTGCCGGCCGCCGGTTGCTGCGTGATGGTGAGATCACCGTCGCAGTTGTCCGTCGCCGAGATCTGGTCCGTCAGATCGGGCAGGACCGCCTGGCAGTTCTGATCGGCCTCGAGCCCGACCGCCGGCGGGCAGGAAAGCACCGTCGGCGCCTCTTCGTCAACGACCGTCACGTCGACCGTGCACGTTGCCACGTTGTCTTCCCCGTCACTGACGAGAATACCGACGACGGTCAGGCCGAGTGGCAGATCCGTCCCCGCGGCGGGACTCTGCAGCACCGTAACGGTGGGACTGCACGCGTCGCCGGCCACCACCTCGGACGTCAGGTCCGGCACGGACGCCCGGCACGCGCCGCCACGCGCCGGGATCGACCGCGCGGGCGGGCAGGTGGTGATTGTGGGCGGCACATCATCAAACACGGTCACCGTCTGCGAGCACACCACCGGCGGCCAGATGCCGTCGCTGACCGACAGCGTCACCTCACAGCTCCGCACCGCCGGATCGGGCAGATGCAAGACCGGGGCGGGCACGGTGTTGTCAGGCACGAACATGGCCCCGGGGCAATCGGTCGTCCATTCGTACGTCAGGCCGTCTTGGTCGGGGTCGGCGGAGCCGCTGCCGTCCAAAGGTACTTCGAGCGTGGTCCCGGCCACGCACAAAGCCTCGTAGGGACCACCCGCATCGCAGGCGGGTGGCTCGTTGTCACATTCGACATGGATGGTCAGTTCAACCTCGGTCGTGCCCGCCGGTTGTGCGTCGTCAATCGCGGTCAGCACGAGCGTGTAGCTGCCCGCAGCCGGACAGGGCGGCGTCCAACTGAACGCGACAAACGCAGGATTACCAGGGGTCGACGTGTACGTCAGGCCCGCCGCCTGGGCGTCGTGCGGGTCTTCCACGTAGACCGTCGTCGTCTGCCCGTCTTCCGGGCTGATGAAGCCAACCTCGAGCGCAAGCGTATCGGGCCACGCCACCGTAACCTCGTTGTTCGGCGGAAAATCGACGGGAATCGGCGGAATGTTGACGTCGGCCGTGTTCACACAGATCAGTTGGCCGTCGAGGTAGTCGATGCCGTCGGCGCTGCCCAGCGGGCCGTCATAATCATCGCCTGCATGATCGAAACGCCCGACCAGAAAGTAGTCGATGCCGTCGCCGCGGTTGCAGCCGACCGTCGCGGGGTAGCCTCCGAACCCGCCCGAGCCGCCCGAGGCATCGCCGGTGGTCCAGCACATTTCATCGTAGCTGAAACACACCGTCGTGCCGGCACCCATGTCCGGGTTGCCGCCGTTCGAGATGGCGACCTGGAAGGTATTCAGCTTGTCGGTGTGCCGACTGTAGTACCCGACGTTGTCCCACGTGACGACCAGCGTATGGTCGCCGATGAACTTGTACCACACGGTGCCCGTGCCCACGTCCTGCCGTCGCGTGTCGACGTCGCCCCAGAACGGCGCGACCATCACGTACGCGCTGCTGGGAAACCCGACCGGGCTATACGCGGCGTAGGGCCCGACGAACGACACGTTGCCGTTGTTGTTGATCCAGCACTCGGTGTATTCGTCCCCATACAACGAAAACGTGAAAGGCAACGCGACGGGGCCGTACGAGCCATCGTCATTCGGCGGCAACGCCTGGGTCCACGATCCATCGTCACTGAACGGATAGAGCAGATTGGTGGCGTCGCCATAGCAATTGGCACGCTCCGCGGGAACATCGGCCCCGCGGTCGGCGGGCTTGCCGCCCGACGCCCCGCCAAGGGCCGCCCCAAGCGGTCCCGCAACGCTGGCCTGCGCCGCGACCGCTGCGCGGAGGCCGTTGCCGGCGGAAGTGGTGTCGAGTGCCGCACAGAGCACGACGGTCAACAACGCACTGAGCGCGATGGTACGGAGTGATGACATGTTTCCTCTCCCCATGACGTGGCGTGCCGGAACCCACCGCTCAATGCGCAGGGCTTCTCAAGCGACACCGCTGTTGCGTGGGTTCATTGCACACGACAAACAGACCCGCATCTCTCATCAATTGTCCGCAGACAGGCGCAGGGATGAGCAGGACGCCCCCTACCCGATAAACCCCTGAAATGTCTTGGACTGACATTATGGGCCTTTGCGTGGCCGAATTCAATCCTCCGGGATGATGCCGCCCCGCCGCGCGTCCGAGCCAAACCCGCTGCCGGATCGCGTACGGGCGGCAACTGCCGCAGCCCGCTGATTCTCAGTAAGCCTCATTTGACTCTTGATCCTGTCCGTCACGCGGGTTACGCCCCCGCGCCGCGCGATCGAATCCGGTGGGGCCGAAAAAAAGCGACACCGAGGTTTGACTTTCGCAGCCGGCCCGGCCTAGCAGCCTATGAGGGGTGGTTCCCCTTGAAGCAGCTTGGTCACGTAGGATGAGGAAAGGGGTTTAGCGACCATGAAGTGCACGCGATTTCGGACCGGGGCGGGCCAATGTCTGTTGATCATCATACTCGCACCGCTCGCGGCCCTGGCGGCCGAGTACCGCGTGATGCATGTTTCCGGCGCTATCGAGCCGGGCAGCACGCTCGGAATGGCCCTCGAGGTCGAGACGATGGCGGGTGACAACCTCGTCGACGTCGGCCACTTCGCGTTCGCGATCGACCTCGACCTCGACGGAACGGCCGGCGCCACGGGCAACGACATCAGCGGCGTCGCGATCAACACCGCCGACTGGGACGACGTCGACAGCAATCAACTGGGCGGCCCCGAACCCGGCGCATACACCGACATCGGCGGCGTGACGACCGATGCCTTCGCACCGAACTTTGGCGCGAACGTCGGCGACGTGGTGGCGTTGTTCACGTTCGACCTGCTCGTGCCCGACACCGCGTCGCCGGGCGACGTGATCACCATCACGCCGAGCGAGGGCTTCCTGCAGAACCTCACCGTGAACGACAACTTCGATCCGGTAGCACCACAGACGTTTGGCGCCATCAGCCTCACGGTGATTCCCGAACCCGGCACCACGGCCTTGCTGCTTTCCGGCGTCGTGCTCTTCTGGTCGCGGCGCGCCCAGCGCCGTTTCGGCGGCTAGCGCCGCGGCAAGCCAACCCTGCGCCGTCGCCGTCGTACAGGGGGCGGAGGCCCCGATTCGACGCCTGGGCTGACGAGCAAGCGCGCAGCCTGGTGGCGCCGAGCGCGGCCCTCGCGGCAACGCCCGGCCACCAGCACGCTGACAAACACCGCGCCCTACGGCCCGGTGAACTGTACTTCGAACTCCGCAAAATCCGCGATGTCCACGTCGCCATCGATGTCCAGGTCGGCCGAAGCCCACGGGCCGATCGCCACCGCCACGTAGTAATCCGTGCGGTGCCGCGACACGTCCTCACACAACCCCAGCACCGCCGTGTCCCACACCCGCAGCCGCACACAGTAGGAACATGATGCCAGCCCCGTCGTATCCCACGCGCCCAGCAACCCGCCATTCACTGGCGTCAACCCCGTCGCGATATTCTCCCAGTTCGCCGTGAACGGGTCGTAGTACGCCAACTCCCACACATCCAGATTCGCGTCCAGCGCCGTGCCGAAGAACTGCACCGTGCCGCTGGTCGTCGTGCATGCCGACGGCGCCGTCATCGTGGCCGTCGGCGGCGTGTTGTCGAGCATGACCGTCATCGTCTCGGTGTCCTGGACGTCACCCGCCGTACAGTCACTCCACGCCCGCACGCGCAACTCGTAAGCCCCGTCCGGCAGGTCCGGCGCCACCACCCAGTCGGCCAGCTTTTCGTTGGTCGCCGTGCTGTAGTACTTGTCCACGTTCGGATCGACTTCCGTCCACGCGCCGCCCGCCCCCGGCCGAAACTCCACCTTGTAGTAATCGAAACACGCCCGATCCCACACGGTGCCGTCGAGGCAGATCGCGCCGCCAACCACCGTCCCCGCCGTCGGCTTGTCGATCCGGACCGTGTCCATCGCGTTGTTCACCTGCACCGTCAGTTCGGCATTGGCCGCCAGGCTGCACGCGTTCAGCGACGTCACCCGCAGCACGTAGATCCCGTCCATCACGGTCGCCGTGTTCCAGGTATACAGCGAATTGGGCTGACATACCGGCGAGCCGACGTACTCGCGCACCAGGGTCCAGCCGACCTGCGGCTGCGGCCACAGCCGCCGGTACTCGAGCCGATCGCGGTCATACGCCCCGTCGAAGTCACACACGACGCCCTCCAGCGTGATCTGACCACAGACACAAGCGAGCTGCGCCGGGCTGTCGATGTACACGGTCGGCGGCGTCGTGTCCTGACCGAACACGAGGTTGTCGATCGCCTCGAATCCGAGCGAACTGCTCTCGATCTCGATCCGGCGAATGTCGCCCTCCTCGCGCTCGAGCACCACCAGTCGCTGCGCCCCCACGAACCCTGTCCCCGGCAGCTCGATGGTGTGACTCTCCACGAGGCCGGACCCGCTCGCCGTCGAGTACACGCGAATCTGGTACAGGTACCCGCTGCCCCACAGGCCCATCGTGAAGCGCACTTCCCGCTGTGGATCGCTGAACACCATCCGCAAAAAGTCCGGACTGAAATCGGGGCAGCCCGCGTCGATCAACACCACCTGGCTCGCGAACGTGTCGCCGTAGAATCCTTCGGCGATGCGCAAGCGGACCGGTGGCGTCCCGTCACAACTGTCGCCAACCGCGGAGAACGTCACGCCGGCGTACTGCGATGTCACGATCGTACCGACCGCAGCCCCCTCGAAGTCGTACGCGGCACACTGCCCCGCCGCGAAAGCCCCCGGCAGCAATAGCATCAATCCCGGTGCCAGCCAACCGGGCAAACGGAGCCGCACCATGACGGTCCCTCCTCGTTGTTTGAGCTGAACTGAATCCCCGGAACCGGGTACTCCAGTCCCGGGCGCCGAACACCCGCTGACGAGATCCACCCGCCGCGTGCCCGCCAATGTACCCCGCGTCACGTGCGACCGACAAGCATAACTTCCGGATCCCGGCCGGCCGGCAACCTACGTCGCCAGGCGGAAGGTCAGGTCGCACTCGCTCCCGAAACGGCTATAATGCCCACGATCACGGGACGACACTCTTGTGGCTTGGATCAGCAGCCGCCCCCGGGTAGGGTCGGAGTAGGGATGCCCCTTGAACAGGGCACCCCGTCCACGGATCCGGACGAGTGGGATTACCGCATCCGGCTCTTGCCTCAGGTGACAACGCCGAGCCTCCGCAAAGGATAAGGATGACAGATTCGGGCCATAGGCAGGTGCAGGGCGATCAGGCGGCGCATCTGCTGCCGGGGAATCCGCCCGTGCTGGCTGCGCCGACACAGCGCGCGATGCCAGAGCCCCCCGACCTGGAGGCGGCACCGCATCAACGCGTGGCCGTTGACGTCGCCGCGCGCCTGCCTGGTTCTCCACTGCTGGACCCACAGGTCGAACGCATAGTGAAGGTAGGTGTTGGCCAGCAGCGGAGAGATGCTGCCGCCCTGCACCGTACCCGTCTGGCTATGCGTCCGGACCCCGTCTTCCAGCACGCCGGCGCTCAACCACTTTCGGATGAGCCGGCTGACACGCCAGTCGCCGATCCGGTGCTCGACGAACTTCATCAGCCATTCGCGGTCGATGGCGTCGAAGAACCCGCGAATGTCCGCTTCCAGCACCCAGTTCACCTTCCTCGCCAGCAATCCGGTATACAGGGCGTCCAGCGCGTCGCCCTCGTGCGGGTTCTCTTTGGCCGGTCCCCTTCCCTCGACCCTCTCCGTCGCGGACCGGTTCGGGTGAACCCGGTCAAACCGCCCCCCGTCCGCTTTGTTCGGGGGCTTCGACGGTACTACGGGACCGTCCGGCTTCCCATGTTCGTGCATCATCGGCGCGCGTCCTCAGACTTCCCGACACGTCCCGTACCGCCATCGGCGCGGGCCAACATGGAATCTCCCGGTTCTCGCGCAAGATGCTTCCGCACATGCTCGGGGTCTCTGACCGCGCGGGACCCGGTCGCATCTCGCGATGGTGATGCGCCCGGTAAGGCCTCCCGCCTTCGCCTACGGCGTCGGCGTCCCGGAGGGAGGTTCGTTTCGCGGCTGAATACCCGGCCTGCGCGTACCCCGGTCAACGCTTCGCCCCTGCCCTCACGGGCAACGACGCATGACTCGGGGCCGTCGTGGGCCGCTGACCCTTCAATGTATGACTCTTTCATTCACTACGCCTTTGCCGGTTTATCCCAACGCACAGGAGATTGACGATGCCCCGCGCCGATTACCCCGTTTCCGTTGCTTTCTGCGCCCTGCTGTTCGTTCTTGGCGCCCCGGCTTTCGCCGCCGGCCAGGGCACCGCCGACACACCGCCGCCGAAGCCGACGGTACTGACGGTACTGACGGGGCTGGACGTGCTGGTCGAGCAGGAATTCGCCGCCCTGGCCGGCCGCAAGGTCGGGCTGATCACGAACCACACCGGGGTGGATTATCGCGGGCGGTCGGCGATCACGCTGCTGCACGACGCGCCGAACGTGAACCTGGCGGCGTTGTTCAGTCCCGAGCACGGCATTCACGGCAAGCTCGACACGCACGTGCAGGATTCGGTCGACAGCGGCACCGGTTTGAAGATCTACAGCCTGTACGGCAAGACGCGGCGACCGTCGGCGGAAATGCTCGCCGGCGTCGACACGCTGGTGTTCGACATCCAGGACATCGGCACGCGGTTCTACACGTACATCGCGACGATGGCGTTCGCGATGGAGGCGGCGGCAGAGCACGGCCTGCACTTCGTCGTGCTCGATCGGCCGAACCCCATCACCGGCACGCGCGTTTTCGGACCGTTCAATACCAGCGACGGGCACTTCACGGCGTATCACCACATGCCGCTGGTGCACGGCATGACCGTCGGCGAGCTCGCCACGATGTTCAACGAGGAGCGGAAGATCGGGGCCGATCTGCACGTGGTGAAGATGAAGGGCTGGCAGCGCGACATGTGGTACGACCAGACCGGGCTGGTGTGGATCGATCCCTCGCCGAACATGCGCTCGCTGACGCAGGCCACGCTTTATCCGGCCGTTGGCATGATCGAGGCCTGCCGGATTTCGGTCGGCCGCGGCACGGATACGCCGTTCGAACGGTTCGGGGCACCGTGGGTCGACGAGCGGCGGCTGGCGGCCACGCTCAACGAGCGCGGCCTGCCGGGCGTGCGGTTCGTGCCGTTCCGGTTCACGCCGACGGCGAGCAAGTTCAAGGGCGAGAGCTGTGGCGGAGTGCAGGTGCTGTTGATTGACCGGAACGCATTTGATCCGGCGGAGGCAGGCTTGTGGATCGCCCACGCGCTGGAAACACTGCACGAGTCGGACTTTGACCACGAGAAGGTCACGCGCTTGATCTTCAATGACGAGCTGGTGGCGCGAATCCCGGACGGGCCGCAGGGGCGGCGGTGGAAGGACGCGTGGCGCGAGGAACTGGCGCGGTTCGAGAAGGTCCGCGCGTTATACTTGATGTACAGGTAGAGTCGTCAGTGATCAGTCGTGGGACGCTGGCAACCGGGAGAAGATGCCGGGCCGGCGGTCCGGGTGTGCGCGGCTTACGACGCCATGCCACGAAATGGAACGAATCACGGCGCCGGACGGCGCCGTGCGGATGGAGAGGAAGAAGCTCATGCGGATGATCTTGATGATGCTCGTACTGGCGGCCACTGGCGGCGTGTGCGCGCAGCCGCGGCTGGTGGAGAGCGACGATGCGGGCACGATCCTGCGCGGACCGGTGGCAGACGTGGACTGGGGCCGACCGCTGTGCGGGGGCGATTTCGACGGCGACGGCTTTGACGACGTGGTCGTCGCAGCGTCCGAGGACTACGGCGACGTCATCAGCACGGTGCACATCCTCCGCGGCGGGGGCGGGGCCCACGGCCTGGGCACGATCGACCTGGCGACGAACCCGGCCGATCTGGTTATCAGCGGGGCGGCGCTGAATGACAATCTCGGTTCGTCCATGGCCGCGGGCGATGTCACCGGCGACGGGGTGGATGATCTGCTGCTGGTCGCATCGACGGCGGATTACAGCGGCGTGGTCGATTGCGGCGTGGCCTATCTGCTGTTCGGTGCGGCGGATTTCTATGAGTTCAACACGCGCAGCATGGCCGACCCCAACGACTGGGACCTGCGGATCATCGGGCCCGTGGCCTACGGCGACATGGGCGGGGCGAACTCCTTCGGCGGGCTCGATTCGCGAGCGGCGGCGATCGGGGACCTCAACGGTGACAACTACGGTGACATCGTGCTGGGCGTGCACCTGGCCGACGGGAATCAGTCACAGGCCGGCCGCGTGTACGTGAAATTCGGCGGGCCGTTTCCGCCGGGGTTCACCTTGAATCTCTCGTCGCCGACGAGCTATGAGGTGATGGTCTGGGGCGCGGGGCGCTACGACGAGCTCGGTACGATCGTGGCGACGGGCGACATCACCGGCGACGGCATCGACGAGCTGATCCTGCCCAACCACTACGCGAGCGAGATCGGTTACTTCTCTTCCGAGGGCGCGGTGTATGTCTTCCGCGGGCAGGCGGCCTGGCCCGGGTTCTACAACCTCGCGTCGACATCGTCGCCGATCAAGCTGCGCGGGGCCCGCGAATGGGACCAGCTCGGCGAGTCGGTCGCGGTTGGTGACTTCAACGGTGACGGGGTCGATGACCTGGCCGCCGCGGCGCCCGGTGCGGACGCGGGCACGTTCAGCGATCAACGCGGCGACGGGATCGTGTATGGGCTGCTTGGCGGGCCGCAGTACCAGACCGGCACGCACCTGTTCAACCTCGCGCTCACGGCCGTCGATTTCGAGTTCGTCGGCGAATTCGAGGAGAATCTCGGCACGCTCGTGACGGCGGGGGACTACAACGGCGACGGGATCGACGATCTCGCGGCCGCCGAGCGGTTCGCGGGGCCGGCGACCAATGGCGTGGTCGAGGTGTTGCTGGGACGGACGGACCTGCTTCCGGTGCAATACGCGGCGGGGGTGGACAGCGACATCCGTATCGTCGGGGCGGCCGGCGACCGCATCGGCTTCTCGCTGACGACGGTCAACAGCAACGGCGACGCGCTGGACGAGGTGTTCTTCGGCACGCCGTTCAACAATGGCTATGCCGGCAGCGCCTACGTGTACACGTTCATCTCGGGCGACGCGGAGTTTGACCGCGACGTCGACCTGCGTGATTTGGCGCTGTTGCAGCCGTGCTGCGGGACGGTGTTTGACGAACCGCCGACGGTGCCCTGCGTGCTACTGGACTTCACGCTCGACGAACGGGTGGATGGCGACGACCTGCCGGGGCTGGCCGAGGTGTTCGACGGGCCGATCTGAGCGCGCCCCAGCGCGGCTCAACCACGCCGCTTGCTGCGCCGATGCCAGGCGTCCAGCAGTAGCGCCGCCAAGGCGATCACACACGCGGCCTTCCATACGAATAGCCACCAGGGGTCCCACCAGGCTCCCGTCTGCGCCTCCACGACGTCGCTGAGGCCGAAGACGAAAATCACCGCCGCCGTCTGCCACGAGCGCCGGCGGACAAGGCCATCGTGCTGCAGCGCATAGACCGCGAGGATACAGGCGATGAAGAACCACACGCCGGCCTCGATGTAGTTGCCGGTGACGATCAGCATCGCTGCAAGCATGTCGGTGAACATGAGCACGACCACCGGTGCGCTACCGTCGCCCGACTGCAGGCGGCGTGTTTCGCTCCCTGCGGGTCGCAGCGCGGGCCAAGCGAACGTCTACGTGTCGGGCGACCCCAGCCGCGCTTCGACCTGCTCGCAAATGTAGTGGTATGCCAGCAGGTGGGCTTCCTGGATCCGGTCGCTGGAGGTATGCGGTGCCCGGAACAGGAGATCGCAGCGGTCTGCCATTGCGCCGCCAGTCTGGCCGGTGAAGCCAATGATCGTAGCCCCGCGCTGCCGGGCGGCATCGATCGCGGCGAGAACGTTCGGTGAATTGCCGCTGGTGCTCAGGGCCCAGGCGATGTCGCCCGGCTGTACCAGTCCCTCGAGCTGGCGCGCGAAGATGCGGTCGTAGCCCAAGTCGTTGGCGATCGCGGTCATGGTGGAGCTGTCGGTGCTGATGGCCAGCGCCGGCAGCGCCTGCCGATCGTGCTTGAAGCGCCCCAGCAGCTCCGCCGCGATGTGCTGCGCATCCGCGGCGCTGCCCCCGTTGCCGAAGGTGTACACGCGGCGACCGCTGCCGAGGCACGCAACGACCGCGTCCGTGATGCCGTCGAGCACCGCCGCCCCGTCGGCCAGACCGGCGATCAACTGTTGATGTTCCTGCAAGATGGTGGACCAGTCGCGTGCCACGGCGAATCCTGTCTATGCGTGGTTGACCGCGTTTCGGATTTTCTCGAGCTCCGCCGTCGTGCTGTAGCCGGCGAGCAGGTCGACCAGCTCGACGCGGCCCCCACGGGCCTCGACGAACTCGCGTCCGATGACGCCTTTACCGGCCCAATCCGAGCCTTTTACGAGAATGTCGGGCGCGACCTGCGCGATCACGCGCGCCGGGTCGGGTTCGTCGAACATGGTCACGAAGTCGACGCACTCCAGCGCGGCGAGCATCCGCACGCGGTCATCCTGGCTACGAATCGGCCGATCGTCGCCCTTGCCCAGCGCGCGCACCGACGCGTCGGTGTTGATCCCGACGACCAGCAGACTGCCCAGCGCGCGCGCCTTGGTGAGCAGATCCACATGCCCGGGGTGTAGAATGTCGAAGCAGCCGTTGGTGAACACGACCGTCTCGCCGCGCTGCCGCCGAGCCTCGAGTTCGCTGCGCAACTCGGCCGGCGTGCGCACCTTGCCGCGCGCCCGGTCGGCCCCGTGCTGCAATTCGTGCACCACTTCGGCACGCGTAATCGGCACGCACCCGAACTTGCTCACCTCGAGCCCGCCCGCGATGTTGGCCAGCACCGCCGCCTGCGCCAGTGTCGCACCGGCCCCAACCGCCACGGCCACCATCGCCAGCACCGCGTCGCCGGCCCCCGTGTTGTCATACACGGCACGCGGCGTCGTGGGGAATCGTCGCGGCGGCTCGTCCGCCCGCAAGAGCAGGGCCCCATCGCGGCCCAGCGTCACCAGCAAGCCGTCGAGCCGCAACTGCTGCAGCAGCTCGCCCGCGGCCGCCGCGATGGCCTCATCCGCCACGCGCTGCCCGATGGCGATCTCGAGCTCGGCCCGGTTCGGCGTCAGCAGCGACGCGCCGGCGTACTTCTCCCAGGCCGGCGTGCGGGCCGGGTCGACGAACACCGGCTTGCCGGCAGCACGCGCCGCGCTGACGATCCCGCCGCAGATGCCCGGCGACAGTACCCCCTTGGCATAATCCTCGAGGCAGATCACGTCGGCCGCGGGCAGCGCCGCCTGCACCGCCGCGAGCAGCCGCTGCTCGTCCGCCGCCGCGGGCGGGCCGACCATCTCGTCATCGACGCGGAGAATCTGCTGGCGGTGGCGATGCTCGGCCAAGCCCACCATGCGCGTCTTGGTGATCGTCGGTCGGTCAGACACGCGCAGCAGGCCGCCGGCATTGGCGCCGGCCTCGGTTAGCGCCTGCGTCACACGGTCGCCGAACGTGTCCTCGCCCAGCAGACCGAAGCACGCGACATGCGCGCCCAGCGCGGCGACATTGAGTGCCACCGAGCCCGCGCCGCCCACCCGGTCCTGCCGCTCCAGCACCCGCAGCACGGGCACGGGCGCTTCCGGGCTCACGCGTTCGGCATCGCCGAAGATGTAGCGATCGAGCATGAAATCGCCCACGAGCAGCACACGCGGGCGGACGAAGTTCTCAACGATGCTGAGGAGTTCTGTCGGCATTGACTACCCGGTCCATCGAAGTCGCCGTGACGGAGGCGCCGTTACACCGCCGCACAAACCTGCTTGGCTGCATCGGTCAGGTCGCTGGCGGTGACCAGCTTGTCCACCTTGGCGTCCTGGAGCATCTGGCGCGCGATCTCGACGTTGGTGCCCTCCAGCCGCACTACGACGGGCACATTGAAGCCCACCTCCTGCGCGGCCTTGATCAGGGCATCGGCGATGACATCGCACTTGGCGATGCCGCCGAAGATGTTCACCAGCACCGCCTTGACCTTGTCGTCCGACAGAATGATGCGAAACGCCTCGACCGCGCCTTCGGCCGTCACGCTGCCGCCGACATCGAGGAAATTCGCGGGCGCGCCGCCGTGCAGCTTGATAATGTCCATCGTGGCCATGGCCAGGCCGGCGCCGTTGACCAGGCAGCCGATGTTCCCGTCCAGCGCGATGTAGCTCAGGTCGAATTCCTTGGCCCGCAGCTCGGCCGGGTTTTCCTCGCTCGCATCGAACAGCGCCGACACGTCCTCGTGCCGGAACAGCGCGTTGTCATCGAAGTTGAACTTGGCATCGATCGCGAGAATATCGCCCGTCGGTGTCTGGATGAGCGGATTGATCTCCGCCAGCGAGCAGTCCTTGCTCAGAAAGAGCCTTGCGAGCTTCAGCATGACGTCGACGGCGTGCTTGCGCTGGTGGCCGCCCAGCCCGATCGCCGCGGCGAGCGCCACCGCCTGGAACGGCTGCAAGCCGAGATGCGGGTGAAACCACGCCTTCTTGATCGCGTCGGGATTGCGGGCCGCGACCTCCTCGATTTCGACGCCGCCCTCCGCACTGGCCATCATCACCGGCACACGCCGCGCGCGATCCAGCACCACCCCCAGGTAGTACTCCTTGGCGATATCCACCGCCGGCGCGAGCAGGATCTTCTTGACCTGCACGCCCTCGGGACCGGTCTGCTTCGATACCATCGGCTCGGCAAACATGCGGGTCGCATGCTCGGACGCCTCTTCGGCCGACCGCACCAGCTTGACGTAGCCGGCCTTGCCGCGACCGCCAGCGTGCACCTGGGCCTTGACCACGACGGTCTCGGCCCCAAGCCGCCGATACGCTGCCCGGGCCTGCTCGGCCGAGTCGATCACCTCGCTCTTGGGCACGGGCATGCCGGCCTCGGCCATCAGTTCGCGCGCCTGATACTCGTGTACCTTCATCTGAACCACTCCATTGCGACGCACCGGCCACCCCGCGGACCGGCACCCATCACGGTGCCAGTGTAACCCCCGCGCCACCCCGTGCCAATCGGACGCGTTCCCGGCGTTTGGCCTGAACCGGCGGCGGCGGCATAATACCCGGTTTCCGGCGTCGCGTCTGAGCCGGGGGCGCCGCCCGATTGGGCCCAGGCACACGGAGCCCTGGATGCTGCGCGAGCTGATCGATACAGCGCTGCTCGAAGACTTCGCCAGCGGGCTGTCCCGCAGCAGCCGCCTGCGCGCCAGCATCTATGATTCCCGCGGCGGGCTGGTGGTTGCCGGACCGGCCACGAACGAATTCGCCCTCCTGACGGGCTGGGTGCTCGGCACGTTGCCGCCCGACCTGGCCATGGTGCCCGTGCCGGCCCATGATCCGCCGCCGCACGTGGCCTTCGTCGAGCACAAGGGCATCTGGAGCGTCATCGCACCGGTATACGTCGAAGATCGCCAGGCGGGCTACGTCGGGCTGGGCGAGTTTCGCGAGCAGTCGCTGTCAGGGGATCACTGGGACCAGGCCGCCAAGGTCGCGGGCGTCGACATCGAGGCGTTGATCCAGGCGTGGGAGCAGCTGCCCGTGCTCGATCGCGGCGGCACGGCGCGGCCGATTGTCACGGCGCGCTGGGGGGCCCGGATGCTGGCAGAATGGGGCCAGCGCCAGTCGCGGCTCATCACCGCCGCCGATCAGGTCGCGCTCGTGGGCGACATCGCCGAGCTGCTCACCGGCGAGCAGGATCTGCAGACGATTCTCGACCGCATCGTGGCCGAGACGGCCCGCGTGATGCACTGCCCGTTTGCCAGCATTCGTCTCTACGACGAGGAAACGCGCGTCCTGAAGATCGCCGCGGTGTACAACCTGTCCGCCGCGTACGTCGGCAAGGGTGCGATCGTGCGCACCGAGGGCGCGGTAAGCGACGAGGCGCTCAAGGGCAATATCGTGTACGTTGAGGACGTCACGACCGACCCGCGCGTGCGCTACCCGGAGGAGGCGCGGCGCCAGGGCATCGTCAGCATGCTGACCGCAGGGATGATCTATCGCGGCAACCCGGTCGGCATTCTGCGCGTCTACACGAATCACCGGCGCCGCTTCCGCAAGGCGCAACGGGACCTGCTGCGTGCGGTGGCCTACCAGGCGGGCACGGCCATTGTGCACGCCCAACTGGTCGAGGAGCGGCTGCGCAACGCCCAGACGCAGCGGCAACTCGAGCTCGCGGGGGACTTGCAGACGCGCATGATGCGGCTGCCACCGCCGCCGCATCCGCATGTCCTGGCCGCCGTCTCGTTCAACCCGAGCCAGCGCGTCGGCGGGGATTTCTGCGACGTGTTCGAGCTGTGCGACGGGCGGCTGGTCGCGGTGATTGCCGACGTCGCGGGAAAGGGCATTCCGGCGTCGCTGCTGATGTCGTCGACCCGCGGGGCCCTGCGGGCCGCGGCCGCGAGCTGTCATGGACCGCGCGCGCTGCTCGAGCTGCTCAACCGGCAGATCTGCCGCGAGACCATGCCGGCGGAGTTCGTGACCTTGCTGCTGGTCGCGATCGACGCCGACGGCCGCCGAGGGGTCTATGCCAACGCGGGCCACGAGCCGCTGCTGCTGCTGCGCGATGGCACGGTCCAGATCCCCGACGGTGCCGACCTGGTGCTGGGTGTGAACATGGCCGAGGCGTACCGGGAGCACGAGATCGCGCTGCAGCCCGGTGACCTGCTGCTGCTGTATACCGATGGCGTGATCGAGGCACACAACTTCGCCGACGAGCAGTTTGGCCGGGCCCGGCTGCACAAGTCACTGGCCGACTATGGCGCGCTGACGCCCGAGCAGGTCATGCACAACATCGTCTGGGACGTGCGCCGCTTCGTCGGGCTCGCTGAACAGGCCGACGACATCACGATGGTGGCCTTGAGCATCCGCTGACAGCACGCGGCTGCGCGTCGTTACGGCCCCGTTTCCGCCATCTTGCCGTGCAGGTTCTCCGCGATGCGGGCAGCGTTCTGCGCCGTGAGGGCAAAGGCAGCCTGCGATGCGTTGTGGCAGCGCAGGCACGCGAAGTGGACCGTCACCGCCGCCAGGCCGTTCTCATCGCGTGCGATGGCCGAGCCGTCCGCCGTGAACATCGCCGCCACGTCGGTACTGGTCGCGTCAAGCCGGAAGATGTGCCCGCGAACATCGCCGACGCGCGCCTCGCTGCCGACGAGGGCGGCCGATGCGGTGCTACCACTCAACCCGAGGAGCGGCATGTGGCAGCTCTCGCAGGCCAGCGTCTCCTCGTAGTCGCCGAAGGAGAACACCTTGCCCGCGTGAAAGGCCATGTTCTGGTCCGCGTGGCAAACGGTGCAGTCGTTGCGCAGGCCGTTGGCGCGGTCATACGTGATGGAAGCGTGCGGGTCGTGGCACACCGTGCAACTGAAGTCGCTGTGGCCGCCGCTGGCGCGCAATTGCGGGTACTGCGTGTTCGGATTCGCGTAGCCGTTCTCGGCGACGATGACGTCCGGGTCATTCCCCTTCACGTGGCACCGCGCGCAGGTCTGCGCGGTAAGGTCGACGAACAGGTCGCGGCGCCCGGGGTTCGGCGCGTGGTTTGAGCCCGGCCCGTGACACGCCTCGCACTGCACGTTCGCCTCGGCCCACGTGCCGAGAATGCCCGGGCGGTTGTCCTGCTTGACCGGGTTGGCCGGGTCCAGCGGCTGCGGCCCGGTCGTGTGGCAGCGAAAACAGGTCTCGTAATCGAACGGCTTGGGCGTCGCCTGATTCGGCAGGTACGCCGTGAAACCGGCCTGCGTCCCGTTGGGCGGAAAACCCAGCAGGTACTGCGTATCGACCCCGTCGACGCCGTTGGTCATGACATACCCGGCATCGTCGACGAAAAACGCGTTGTGCAGATAGCCCGAAATCACATAGCTGATGTCGCTCCAGGCCAAGCCGGCGGGCGGCGTCGGCACGCCGGCGCGCGTGCCTTCTTCGGGATACTGCGGCGGCTGCCCCTGAATGGCCGTCAGTGCATTGGCGTGGCCGTGAATGCGATGCAGCGCTGCGAAATCGCCGTGACAGGCGCTACATGCATCAGAGCCGATGTACTGCGCGCCGTCGTTCGTCGGATCAGACGTGTTGTTGAACACGCCGGTCTGGACGTCGCCGCCCGCGCCGTCATCACCCCCTCCCGGCACCGGGCAGCCCGCCAGCAACAGCCAGCCCCCGATCAGTCCAACCAGGCACCAGACTGCGCGCCGCGGTCGATACGCCACCGTCGAGAATCCTGTACGCATCGCGGGCCTCCTCCTGCCCGGGCTCAGTGATGATGACATTCCGAACACAGGTCGATCCAGTCGGTCCGCAACGCGGCCTTACGATCGGCCGGGTTCTCCGCCAGCGCCCCGAGCTCGCTGTCGGGCGGAAAAAGCCCGGTGTAGTGCGGATTATGACAGGTGTAGCACGTCACCATGCCGTCGCCCAATGGCAGCCGCGCCGGCTCGCGGTCGAGCCGCGCCGCCATGCGCGCCAGTTCCTGCACGCTGTCGTCGGGATGCTCGAGGCTCAGCTCGCGCATGAGCATCCACTGGCGGATCTCCGGCGTGACCGGGCGGTCGACATGCCCCTTGGGCGACAAGTCCCAGTGCGGCACGTGACAGTTCAGGCACAGGTCGGACGTCTCGTCGCGCAGCTCGGGTTCGAACTGCCGCTCGCCGGTCGGCGGCACCTCGGGGCGCTCGGTGTGGCAGAACAGGCAGGCGTCTTCACGAACGCGGCCGGTGGCGTCGCGCTGCCGGTGCGGGCTGAAGCGCCCGCCGATGTCCGGGTCATGACACGTGGTGCAGTAGTCCAGTGGGCGCTGGGGATCGTAGCCGCGCAGCAGCACGCTGTTGATCGCCGGCCGTGCCGCGTCACGGTCGCAGTGACGGATGATGTCGTGGCAGGTCAAACACGCAATCTGCCCGTCGACGGTCGGCCAATCGTCGGGCGTGGTCACCACTTCGGTGTCGGCGGGGCGCCCGATCGGGTGCGGGTCGGCCGGTGCCTGCACGCCATCGTGACACGACACGCACAGCGCGTCGGTTTGGGCCAGGGGAACCGGCTGCGCCCGCCCGTTCAGCATGGTGTGGCAGGTATCGCAGCGCTCGGGGTGCCAGTGCGGGTTGATCGCGGTGGACTCGGGGAAGCTGGGCTGCCAGTCGAGCGCGCGGCCCGACGGCAGGGCCGCCAGCCGCGGCACATCTGCTTCATAATCGCCCAGCCAGGCATAGACCCGCACGCCAGGACGATTGATCTGTTCCGATACCAGCACGTAGTAGGCCGGCCGCTCGTCCGGCGACACGCGCGCCTCGGTCCGGGGCGCATACTGCGAAATGGCGATGCCGTTGGGCATGGTCAACTCGCCGATGCCGGAACCCGGCTCACCAAAAGCCAGCAGCGGCCGCCCGTCGGGCGCAAAAGCGTGCACGCGCTGCGAGAACGCGTCGGTGACGAAAACCGTCCCGTCCGGGCCGACGGCGATGTCCTTGGGGCGGCCGAAAGCGCCGACGGCGTTGCCGGCGCGACCGATGTCGGCCACCCATTCGCCGGTCGGGTCCAGGATCTGCACGCGATTGTTGAGCATGTCGATGACGCCGACGTTGCCGTCGGGCAAGCGCGCCATCGAGCGCGGCAGGGCGAACTCCGCGGGGCCGCTGCCCTCGCTGCCGATGTGCCCGCGGTGCGCGCCGGTCGCCAGGTCGAACACCTCGATGCGGTGCAGCGCCAGGTTGGACACCCACACCTCCTCGTCCACGGCACACACGCCACCCGGCTTGAACGGCACGTCATCCAGACGAAAGATGCGCTGCGGCATACCGCGGCCATCGCAGCGCCACGCGCCCTGGTGGTCGCAGATCAGGCGGTACCCGTTGGGCGCAATGTCGATCGCAAACGGGTGCTCGAGCGCGGGGCTGCGGCAGCCCTCCGTGATCTTGCCCGTCGCCTCGTCCCAGCGCAGGATCACGTGCAGCGCATTGTCACAGATCAGCAGCGTGCCATCCTCGGCCGCCAGCCCCGTCGGGTTCGCGATCGCCAGCGGTGCCGGCGGCTCCGCCCCGAATAGGAACATCGCCAGCTCGACCTCGGTCTTCGTCGGCGCGTCGGCCCCGCGCAACGTACCCAGTGCGATGACCCGCGGCGGCTGGGGCCGCGGCGGATAGTAAGGCGAAGCCGTGACGATGCCGCCCCGCTGCCGCGCCGCCTGGCAGCCGACGAACGCGGCCGCCACGAGCGCACAGCCGAGCGCGGCACACGCGATCGTGCGCCGCCGGCGAACGGTGCGGCACTGCATCAACGACGGTGACATATCAGGCACAGGCGACTGCGCTGGTTGGAGACTCGCAACATGCCGGCGTAACGGTGCGTGTTGTGCGCATCATGACAGGTGGCACACTGAATCCGTCCATCCGGCAGAGGCAGACCGGCAGCCTCGACGGCCGGCCGCGGCTCGTAGTCCTCGTGACTCGCCGCGGGGTACCTCACGCCGACGGGGTGGCTGCGCAAGCCGCGCACGCCCAGGCGGGAATTCGCCAGTTGCCCCGTCACCTCGACCGCGTGCGACGAAGCGTACACGTCGCTGGCGGTCACGCCGTCGTGGCAGCCCAGGCACAAGAGCGACCAGCCGGTGAGCTCGACGTCCGGCGCCTGGTACGGGCGCAGCGGCTGTGTCGTCGTCGGCCGCTGGTCGAGCAGCGGCGGCGTGGCCGAAACCAGGTGTGGCGTGTGGCACGGCAGGCACAGGTCGCGCACCGATTCGTTGAGCTTGCGGAAATCGTGCTTGCTGCCGACCAGGCCGCTGACCAGCCGTTCGCGCGCCGCCAGCCGCGAATGATCCAGCGGCGCGGGCTGCGTCGTGGCCGGCTGGGTCGTCGGCGTGGACGCGGCATCACCGGCGCGCAGCAGCCCGCCGGAAACCAGCAGGCCGGCAGTAACGAGACCGGCAAGCCACGCGTATCGGGATACTGGTGTGCGCGACATGGACGTGCTCCTGTGCGCGGACGTTCACCTGCAACGGCGCCGACTATAGCCAGCGGACATGCATTTCACAATCTTTCCATATCTGAAAGTCGCCCGTAAGCTGGACAGCGCCGCAGCGGCCCGGTAGCCTGCTTTCCCGGTGATCTGCTGCGCGGTCGTTCGTATCTCAACTCGGCACCGATTCATGTGGCGATTTCTCCTCTTGATGGGCGGTTTCCTCGCGGTGACCACCGCGTCACCCGCCGCCGAGCCCGACGATGGTGAAGCGCCCCCCACGCAACCTGCCAGCGCAACGCAACCTGCGCCCGAAGACCCACCCCCGGCCGACGTCCAGTGGCTCCACCTTCAGGAACTGCTGATCGAGTTGGGCTTCGAAGCCGCCTACGACCAGCACGAATCCACCTTCGACACCGGCGACCGCTTCCGCTGGACCTATGATCAGCGCAACCGATCGCAGCGCTTCGAAGAGACCCTCGGGTTCCGCGCAACCGGGGCCCTGATCGACGACAAGGTGCTGCTCTTCGAGTCCGCCACCCGCTGGGGCCTCACCCAGGAACGCTTCTCCGAAACCGGCCCCTGGGTCGACCGCAGCGAGAGCCCCGACGGCGACCTGCTCGAATACGACCTGAGCGTCACGCTCTTTCCACGCGGCAAGGTCTCCGCCACGGCCTATGCCCAGCAGCTCGACTCACGATTGCCGCGAGCCTTTCAGCCCAGCCTCGACCGCACGCGCGAGCGTTACGGCGCCGGGCTGTTCTTTAATGATCCGACGCTGCCGATGCGGCTGACCTTCGAGCACACCTGGGACGAGCTCACCAGCCGTACCCGCGACCTCATCGACGACGAGCGGCGCGGCCGCGATCAGCTCCGCTACGAAGCCACCTGGCAGATCGACAAGTATCACTCGCTGCGCCTCGAATACGAATACGACGACCGCAGCGAGCAGTATTCCGGCAGCGGCACGCGCTTCGACACGACGCGCAACTACCTGCTGCTCAATCACGTGCTGCGCTTCGGCCCCAAGCACCGCAGCGCCTGGGAGAATCTCGCGCGCTTTCAGGACGAATCGGGCGATCTCGCGCGCGACACAACCGAGCTTTCCACGCGCTTGCGGCTGCAACATACCGATTCGCTGGCAAGCAACTTCGCCGGCCAGTTCCTCAGTGATTCCTTCGAGGAACTCGGCACGCGCACCTATCGCGGCGAGGTGGGGCTCACGCACCAACTCGATGACTTGCTGACCACCACCGCCCAACTCTATGGCCTCCAGCAACAAGCCGACCAGAACGCCGACTTCGCCGAGTGGGGCGGCCTGGTGAATTCATCACTGAATCACGAGAACGCCTGGGGCCGCTTCTCCGCCAACGTCTCCTACAATCACAACGCCACCGACACACGCAACGGCACGCGCCGCGGCGTCATCATTGCCGAGTCGGTCACGTTTCGCGATCCACTGCCGGCGTACCTCGCCCATACCGACGTATTGCCGACGACGATCATTGTCACCGACGCGAATCGCACGCGCACCTATCTGCCCGGGCGGGACTATCTGGCCGCCCCGCTCGGACGCTACACCGCCCTGTACCGGGTGCCCAACGGCGCCATCGCGGACAAGGAGACCGTGCTGGTCACCTACGTCTATCGCGCCCTGGGCGACTACGATTACGCGCGCGACCGCCTCGATTTCCGCGTGCAGCAGGCGTTCAAGTTCGGCCTGACGCCCTACTACGCCGGCTCGCTCCAGAACGAGGATCTCGACGAGTCGCGCTTCCTTACATGGCGCGCCCGCAACGTCAACCGCCACCGCGTCGGCACGACCTTCCGTCAACGGCGCTGGTCGGTCGGCGTCGAGTATGAATACAACGACGACGCCATCGACCCCTACCAGGCATTCCATGCCAACGGCGATGTCGTCCTGTTTCAGAATGCCCGCCATCAACTCGACGGCAAGACCACCGTGTCGCGCTTCTGGTTCGACGGCGCTGAGGCGCTCGGCGCCCGCAACACCACCCTCTTCGACGTCGGTCTGGGCTATCGTTGCCTCCTCATGCAAGACCTGGAAGCCAACGCCACCGCCATGTACCGCTACGAGGACGACTCGCTTTTCGGCGATACCCATGGCGTCGATCTCGCCGCCGGCCTCGACTGGCGCATCGGTTACTTCACGCTGCGCTTCGAGGCCGAGTATGACATGCTCGACCTGCCCGATTCGCGCGACAACAGCATGGCCTTCTGGATCAAGCTCAAACGCGATATCCCGGTCATCGCAGGGAGGCGGCGTTGATACGGACCTGCGCGATTCCACTCCTGCTCGCGACCATGAGCATTGGCTGCCAGGCACCGCCCGGGCCGATCTTCCCCCGGGTCGACCCGCCCATTGTCTGGCCCCCCGCGCCCGACACGCCGCGCATTCGCTACGTCGGCGAGCTGCGCGGCGAGGCAAGCCTGGGCGTACGGGCCACAGGCTGGGAAGCGCTGGGTGAGATTCTGACCGGGCCCAAGCCACGCGTCGAGTTCTCTCGTCCCAGTGCGGTCGCCGTTGCGGGCACGCGCATCTTCGTCGCCGACATCGGCCTGGGCGTCGTCCATATGCTCGATCTCGCGACGCGTGAGTATCGAACGCTGCGCGGCCCCGCTGCTGGCCAATTCCGAGTTCCGATCGATTTGGCCGTTGTCGCAGACGACTCGCTGGCCGTAGTCGATCGCGGCCGAGGCGTAGTGGATGTGTTCGATCTGGACGGGCGTCATCGTCGCACACGCCGCTGGGATCGCCTGAGCGCGCCACTCGCCGTCACCGCGGGGATTACTGACGCCGGCGGCCCGCTCCTGTGGCTGGTCGACGGCGCCACACACAGTTGCTTCGCCTATGCGATCGACCAGGACACCTTCATCCGCCAACTCGGGCAGCGCGGCCCCGCCCCGGGCGAGTTCAACTTCCCGACGGCTGTCGCCTGGCGGCCACAGGTTGGACTGGTCGTGGCCGACGCGATGAACTTCCGTGTGCAGGTGTTTGACGACACGGGCACCGCGACTGCGGTTTTCGGGCGCAAAGGCAATGCGGCCGGCGATTTCTCTCGGCCACGCGACGTAGCGATCGATTCGGCCGGCCACATCTACGTGCTCGACAACCAGTTCGAGAACGTGCAGATCTTCGACCCCGCGGGACAACTGCTGCTGGCTTTCGGCCGCGGGGGCGATGGCCCTGGTGAATTCGCCCTGCCCTCGGGCATTACCATCGATGACCAGGATCGCATCTGGATCGCTGACAGTTACAATCACCGCGTGCAGGTGTTCGAATACATGGCGGAGGCGGTCGCATGCGCCGATTGATCCCCTGGCTGCTCGGAATATTGATCGCGGCGACGGCAGCAGCCGACGACACGATCATCAACTCCAAGCACGACCTGTCGCTGTTCGGCCCGGGGCCAGTGCGGGCCATTGACGAAGACCGCGTGTGCATCTTCTGCCATGTGCCGCACAACGCCAGCCCCGCCGCCCCACTATGGAACCGCCACAACCCGACCACCTACTACCGCATCTACCGCAGTGAATCGACGGATGCGCGCATCGATCAACCCGGCCCCGCCAGCAAGCTCTGCCTGAGCTGCCACGACGGCAGCATCGCCCTGGGGCTGACGCTCGACCGCCCCCTGACCGACCCGATCCCGATGACGCACACGTATATGCCCAGCGGCCCGAGCAACCTCACCAACGACTTGTCCGACGACCACCCCGTCGGCTTCCGCTATGACCGGGCGTTGTCCAATCGCGACCCACAGCTCCGCCCCGTCGAGCTGGTCGATTCGCGCATCAAGCTCGGCGAGCGTGGCGAGCTCGAATGCACCGCCTGTCACGATCCGCACAACAACGACCTGGGCAACTTCCTGCGTATCACCGAACGCGAGGGCGCCCTTTGCACCACCTGCCACGAGCTTGACGGCTGGCACCGCAGCTCACATGCGCTCAGTATTCGCCCCGTGCCGCCCACCGTCACGCGTGGCCAGCCCCTGCCCTACCCCACCATGGCCGACAACGCCTGTCGCTCGTGCCACCTGTCGCACAGCGCGCCCTTCCGCGACCGACTACTGTACGACACGCCTACCCGCCTGTGCCTGAACTGTCACGACGGCATCGGCGGGCGCGACATGCTCGCCGTCGTGGGCCAGCGCTACGGCCACCAGGCAAATCGCATCGGCCGTCCGCTGCGCGAGCCCGAACGCCGACTGCGCAGCTCGCGGTTTGTCGATTGCAGTGATTGCCACAACCCCCACGCCGTCACGCGCGACGCCACCCGTGGCCCGCTGGCCGTCACTGATGTGACGCCGCTGGTGCCGGCGGCCATGCGTGAGGTGCCGGGCACGAATCTCGCCGGGTTGCCCGTGCCCGCCGCCCAGTTGTACTACGAGGTCTGCTTCCGGTGTCACGCCGACCGTCCCGTGTTGGTCCGCGGGCGCATTCCGCGCCAGCAGGACACGGCCGGCAACGTACGCCGCCAGTTTCTGCCCACGACCGCGTCGGCCCACCCTGTCACGTTTCCCGCGCGCCGCATGGGCGAGGTGCCCAGCCTGCGACCGGAATTGCGTACGCGGCGGCTCCTCAGTTGCCAGGATTGCCACAACAACCCCGACGCGCGCAGCCGGGGCGGGCTCGGCCCCAATGGCCCGCACACGTCCCGCTTCCCGTTCCTGCTGGCGGCCCGCTACGACACCCGCGACTTCACCATTGAATCGCCGCAAAGCTACGCACTCTGTTACGAGTGCCACGACCGCACATCGATTCTCAACGACGAGAGCTTCACGCTGCACCAGCGGCACGTGGTCCGCGGCCGCACGCCTTGCAGCTCGTGCCACGCCGCGCATGGCGTCCCGGGCGACTCGACGCGCCACAGCCACCTTATCAACTTCGACATCTCAATTGTCGGGGGGCAGCGGCTGTACGTGGACACGGGCCGCTTCAGCGGAAACTGCACGCTGCAATGCCACGGCATCAACCATGTCGGCTTCAGCTACGGGCCGTAATGGCAATGCAACGTGCCAAGTGCGAAACGGAGAATGGCCTGCGCCGGCCGCAAGCGTCATCCGGGCATTTCACACTTGTCATCTAGTATTCTGCACTTACACGTAGCTGTGCATGCTCGCGAGCTGGAAGTTCACCCAGAACCAGTTCAACATCATCATGATGCAGCCGATGATCGACAGCACCGCCGTCCACAGGCCGCGATTGCGCGTGACGAAGCGCAGGTGAATCAGGATCGCGTACACCAGCCACGTGTTCAGCGCAAAAACCTCCTTCGGATCCCAGCCCCACGGCCGACCCCAGGAGTAGTCCGCCCACCACGCGCCGAGGATGATCCCGCCTACAAACAGCAGCACGAACACGATATTGAGGATGATCAGGTGCGCCCAATCGATGTTGTTCAGCCACGCCGGCAACGCCGACCGCCCCACCTCGTCGCCCGGCATGGCGCCGGCCAGGATGGGCCGCTCGCGGCTGACCGCAAGGTCAGTGTCAGCCCCGGCCGCGCCGTCACCAACGTGCAGCTTGCCGGTCAGCGCCAGCCACACGTAGCCCAACAGATAGATCGTCGCGACGACCGCCGCCAGGAAGATCAGCGCGTACGCCGAGATGATCATCACCGTGTGCAGCCGCAACTGAATGTCATCGAGAATACCGGGAATCGTGCCGAGTTCGGCCCCGGGCAGCATGAACTGGCCGGCGACGAGGAACATGAAACCCAGCGCCGCCGCCCCGACCAATAACACTCGCGTGCGCAGGAACAGCTCGAACAGCAACACCAGCCCCACGCCGATGGCCGCCGACGCCACCACCGCTTCGAACATGTTCGCGACCGGGATGCGGCCCAGGATGTACCAGCGCAACGCGAGCCCGTACCCGTGCACCCCCAGCGCCGGCAACAGCAGGATGATCGTCGTCACCCACGGCCAGCGCCAGCGCGTCACCAGCGCAATCACCCCCGTGAGCAACGCCAGGAAATAGAAGATCCACCCGTAGGTGAACTTGCCCGCCGCGTAGTAGCGCGCCTCGGCCTCGCGTTGCGAGCGGCTGGGGTACACGTCCGGGGGCGCCATGGCCGGCAGCAACGCCGTCAGCTCACCGAGGTACTTTTGAAACGCGGCGGCGTCCCCCTGCCGCCAGGTGTCCCGCATCGAGCTCCACGCCACCACGACGTCGAGCGCCTGGTCCGACGTCACGCCTGGTACCGGCTGCCGTGAACCAGGTGGCAACTGGTCGCGCGTAATGCCCAGCTCCGCCAGCTGCCCATCGGACAGATTGCCCAGCACGCGCATCGGCGTGTACCACGGGTCGACCTCGTCGCCGCCGGGGTGCGGCACGAACGCGATGAACTCCTGCATCCGTTCGGCGTACGCCATGGCCGCCCGCACCCGGTTGACCGCGCGGCGCTTGGTCGGGTCGGACTGCATCGCGCGCAGCGCCTGCTCAATGCCGGGCGTCTGCATCTCCCGCGGCGTGAGGCGCTTGTTGTCGAGTACCCGCTGCCGCTTTTCCTCGGTGAGCTGCCGCGCGAGGATTCCACGCAAGCCGGCATTACGCACCTTGATCAGCGGCGTGTCCTGATACGCGTCGCGATTGAACAGCCACTCGAACAGGGACGCCGCGGGACTCAGGCCAGGCAGGTGCTCGCTGCCGGTCATCGCACTGAACGACTCGCGGGCGAAGGAGTCCAGCGTCTTGTAGCGCCCGCCGTCCTGCACCACGAGCAGCGCCGCCTCACCCCAGTCGAGCGCCGTGTCCATCCGGGCCGCCTGCTGCGAGGCCGCGTACGGCTCGGCCTCGCCACAGCCCGGAACGACAAGCAGGGCCAGCAGCGCGACCGCGATCCCGCCGCCGGCGAGCCGGTTTCGAGCTCGCCGCATCAGCACCGGCTTGACGTAGAACGCGTACAGACAACCCAGCGTCACCAGCACCCAGCCGATGTTCATCGGCCACATGCCCGGGCGATTGCCCACACCCAGGATCGAATAGCTCCAGTGATCCTCGGCAAAGCCGCTCTGGTACAACGTCCAGCGGCCGACGGTGTACGTATGATTCGTCTCCACCGTCGCGTCGCGCACCGCGCCATCCTGCAGCACGCTGATCTCGCTGTGATAGGACTCGATGCCGCGGCGGCCCGGGAAGTACGTCACGTGCAGGCGCTGCGCCGCGACCGCCGCCCCCAGGTCGTGCCGCGCCCGCGAGTAAACCAGCTGCCACGTCTCGCCGTCCGGCAGCGCCACCTCCAGCGGATACGTGTCGAGGTCGGGATAGATGCTGAACCGGATCCACTGCGTCTCGGCGTAGCCGGCGTGCGCGCCGCGCCCCGTGATCTCGAGCTGGATCGCCGACATCGCTCGCGGGGCGACGCCGACCCGCCGCTGCTCCCGCGGCGCCAGCACGGGCCAGCTCTGGAACCGGCCCTGCTCGTCCATTCGCGGCTGCATGCCCACCACATACGAGGCATACCCGGTGATGCGTACGTCGAACGGCAATCCCTCGGTCGGCACGTCGATCGGCAACCGCCAGCGCTCGAACCAGCTTGTCGGAATGGTCACGCCGAACACGCTGACCTGCGGCCGCGGGCGCTGCGGCGGCACCGGGTCGGCGTTCGAATCGAGCAGCAACTGCTCGCCGGGGACGTAGCGGTCGTAGTAGATCGGCAACCCGTGCACCGGGCTCATCAGGCGCGTGTCGCCGCCCATATCGCGAAAGTACAGCGCCGGCAGATCATTGTCGTAGAACGCGTTCTGCGGCGCGAACGTCACCAGCCGCAACGCCATGGCGTCGTCAATCGGCTGCCACGACGAATCGCGCGCCTCCAGGGTCAGCGTCTCGGGCTGCTCGTCGCCGAAACGCACGCTGACAGCCGCGCTGGCCGCCGGCGGCCGCGCCAGGTTCTCGCCGCCGGCGATCTCGATCCACACCGGTTCCTCGCGGTGCGGCACGCGCCGGGCCCAGGTCTCACCCGCCACCGCCGGAATCTCGGCGATCACGCCCTGCTGCGTGCCGTCGTCATAGCGCACCTCGACTCGGGGCGCCTGCAACAGCACACTGCCCTCCACCTTTCCGCCAAAATACGCGATCGACCCGCCAATCAGCAGCAACAACCCCACGTGCGCGGTAATCGCGCCGGCGTTGATCGCCACCCAGCGCACGCGCAGCAGCACCGACGCCGCCAGCGACAGCATCAGCAGCACGATCAGGGCCACGAAGACCCAGTGCTGGAACGCCTGCATCTCGGTCAATTCCAGTGTCCACCGCAGCCGCGGCAAAGCCGAGAAAACCACGCAATACACGAGAATCAGCGTCAGCAGCGCCACCCCGAACCAAATGCTGGCGAAGAGCCGCAGGACAGCGTTGCGCGGCGCGCGCAGTGACGGGGCGGGGAGCGTGTCCGTATTCATGAAGCCCTTTCGGCAGACAACCAGAACCTCGGCTCGCGATAAGCGACGATCAATATAGCGGAACTCCTCCCGAACCGCGATGGCCCGTCCGGCGGCGGCGCGCCCGGGCCTTTCCTCTTGACAGATGCCGCCGGCCCGGCAGTACTGCTACTGTTCACGACGACGACTCTGTCCAGCGAGTGGTGCCATGGCCGAAACGCTTAACGAGGTCGAACGACGGGTGATCGGAGTGTTGCTGGAGAAGTCCCTCGCCCAGCCCCAGTACTACCCCATGACCGCCAACGCGATCGTGGCCGCCTGCAACCAGAAGAGCAACCGCGACCCGATCATGAACCTCGACGAGGAAGCCGTCTGGAATACCCTGGAGGTTCTGCGCACGGCAGGGCTCGTGTCCCGACTGATGCCCGGCGGCGCGTCACGGGTCGAGCGCTTCAAGCACGAGATCCGCGAGCAACTCGGCTGGGAAAAGCCCCAGCGGGCCGTCATGGCCGAACTACTGCTGCGCGGCCCCCAGACCGTGGGTGAGCTGCGCACCCGTTGCCAGCGCATGTACGCCTTCGAGAACACCGCAGCCGTGCAGGCGGTGCTCGACAACCTCGCAGGCGAGGACCCGCCCCGGGTCGCCCCGCTGCCCCGCGCGCCCGGCCAGTCGGCGATCCGCTACGCCCACACGCTCTATCCGGCGGGCGAATCACCGCACCAGGCGGCCCCTGCGCCCGAAGTGGCAGCCGCGCCCGCAAACGCACCGGCGTCCGCCAGCGCACCGGCGCCACCGACCGGCGCGCCCCCCGCGCCGGCTCTCGAGGACCCCGGGCTCCGCACCGAGGTGGAGAACCTCCAGAGCGAACTGGCCGACGTGCACGAGGCGCTGGCCGAACTGCGCCGCCGGGTCGAGACCCTCGAGCAGCGCGGCCTCTGAGCGGCCGGCGGTGGCGGAATCATCCCGGACGGATGCGCCTCGGCTGTTGCACACGCGCCGCCGACGTTATGATGAGGGCACCAGGGCCCCGGACCCTGTCGACCGCCACATCACCGGAGAGTGAGGTTCATCATGAGATCCCGGACCGCATCCATCATCATCGGCTCACTGATCCTGGCCGGCCTCATCGGTTGCGAGAGTGAATCGAACCCGCCTGCCGGCGATCGCAGCCAGCCGCAGGCCGCAGCGAACGCCGGCACCAGCGGCGGTCAGCCCGCCTACATCGACTACACCTGCGCAAAACACGGCACCATCCCGGTGGCGTTCCGCTACGGCGAGAACAACACCCCCGTCGAGTTTCGCGTCGGCGAGGAAGACTGGGTGAAGGCCTACGACGAAAGCGGCAACGAGGCTTTCCCGACCTGCCCGCTGTGCGGCAAACGCCTCTTCGTCAAACCGGCCGACGTCGACCCGTCGCGTCACATGGTCACCTGGCATTGCGACAACTGCGACCACGAAGTCACACAGCCGGCGGGCGCGGGCCCCAAGACCTGCCCGGAGTGCGGCGAGATGTCGCTCTGGGTCACGCTCCAGTTCCGCTGTCGCGAGCACGGTCCCGTTCCGGTATCGCAGCAGTATGACGAGCACGGCAAGCGCAGCCTGATCCGCGTCGGCCCCGACGGCGAATGGGTCCCGCCCGTGGATGAAGCGGCGATGCGCACCAACCTGGTCTGCCCGGTGTGCGGCAAGCAGCTCCTGCCACCCAATACCGGCGCGTTCCTCGCGCCCGGCGCGGACGAAGACGAGGACGACGGCGAGTAACGCGCACCGCGCGGCGCCGGGGCTTGCACGGCGCGGGTCTGCGGCGTCTAATAGCCGCCGCCATGGGGCCACCGAACACCAACCGCTGGTTGTGTGCTGCGCTGATGCTGTTGCTGGCGATCGGTGCAGCGCGCGCGACGGCACAATCGCCGGCCACCCAACCCACAACCCAACCAACGACCGGCCCCGCCACCCAACCGACGACCGCCCCCACGGCCGAAGAGGAGAAGCAGGAAGCCCGCCTCACCAAAGAGCTCGCCAACGAGCAGGCCGTCGAGGCCCAGGATCAGCTCGAAGCCGCCCGCGAGAAGAAGACCCTTACCGAGGAAGCGGTCGAGGCGGGCCTGGTCCCCGGCGTCAGCGACACGGACCGTGACCGCCTCGATCTCGAGGTGCTCATCGCCGAGCGGCAGGTGCGCCTCGCCGACCTGCGGGCCCGCTTCGCCGAACAGCGCGAGACCCTCGCCCAGCGCCGCCAGGCCGTCGAGGACGAGATCGCCGCCATCAACGCCCGCGTCGCCGCGCTCGATGACATGACGGCAGCCGAACGGGCTGCGCTGGCCGGCGAGTATGAGACGGCCGCGGCCGGCCAACGCGCCATCGCCAGCGACCTGCGGCAGCAGGCCGAGGCGCTGACCGCCCCGCAGGTGGCCGAGTTCCTCAAGGCCCAGCGGGAACTGGCCGAACGGCGGCAGGCAACCCCCGAAACCAGCCCGCTGCACAGCGCGCTGCGCGAAGCCCTCGACCAGATCGAGCTGATGCTCATGTACCAGCGGGCCATCGGCTCGGCGATCGAGAAGACCGCCAGCGCCGAGTATCACCTGGGCGAAGCCTACGAGGGGACGGCCGCCGCCTTGCGCGAGGCAAACCGCGCGTTCTGGGTCCGCTATGCCCGCGCCATCGCGGTGACGCGCATCGTGATCATCGCGATCGCCGCCCACACGGGCATCAACCTGTTGTGCTGGACCATCGTGTGGGTCACCGGCCGCATCGCCCGGCGGGCCCATGGCGAGTACGCCACCCCCACGATCAAGCGTGTCCGCACCATCGTGCGCTTCGCCCGCAGCATCGCCAAGCTGCTTCTCTGGAGCATCGTGATCGTCACCACACTGGAGCAGTTCGGCATCGACGCCAGCAACAGTGCCGGCGCCCTGGGCGTCATCGGCCTCGTGCTGGCAGGCATGTTCCGCGAGGTGGTCGTCGACTTCGTCAAGGGAATCGACATCGCCATTGGCGGGCACTACTTCGTCGGCGATTTCATCCAGTGCGGGGCGCACAGCGGCCATGTGCTGAACTTCACCGTCAAGTACACGGTGCTGCGCACGCCCTCGGGGCAGGTCATCACGGTGCCGAACAGCCAGTGCATCCCCTCACGCCGCTTCCCTGCCGGCTATGTCGACAACTACGTGGACCTCCCGCTCGAGCGAACCGTCGACGCGCAACAGGTGCAGCGCGTGCTCACGGCGGTGGGCCGCACGCTGAACGCGCGGGTCGAGGCCGTCAAACGCGAACCGTGTGTCGTGCACACCTTCGACGCGGGCACTCAGCGCATCTGGCGCGTGCAGGTGCGGGTGCTGCCAACCTGCGACTGGGTCCTGCGCGACCACTACATCCCGATGCTCAAGGCGCAACTCGAACAGGCGGGAATCACCCTCGCCGGCGAGCCAGCGCTCTTCTTCTACAACGACGTGCCCACCTTCCGCCGCCTGTTCAGTCGGCAGATGACCGACCGCGACCTGCAACAGACCCTGGCCGCCGAATCGCGGCCCACGATCGAGCGGGATGCCATCCCGGACGAGACCGCCGAACCGGGCCAGTCCCTCACTGGCGAGAAAGACAGGTCCTAGGCGCCACGCGCCGCGACACGCCCTACGAAACCGACGGCACCCCCTGCATCGCCGGCTTGGATGTCGGCGTCGACGTGATCCGCAGCGGCGGCGTCCCTTCCTTCTGCACCGTGGGCGTCCGCCAGCTGATCTTGAGGTTCACCGACTCCTTGTCCTTTTTCTGACGCGCCTTGATCGAAACCGAGACCGTTCGCTGCGGCGCCAGCGTGAGTTCGTCTTCCTCGTGCTGCACGCACAGGCGACCGGACTTCAGCCCGGCAACGATATCCTCGAGATAGGAAATCGCCTGCCCCAGTTCCAGGTCGCTTTCGACGCGAACTTCGTTGTATTCCATGGTTGTTCCCTCTGATGCGAGACCGATCTCACGCCCCATAATACGGCAGTGTAGTCCGCCCGGCACTCGGCTTCAATGATGATTTGGCACGCCAGTTGCCAGGAAAGCCACGCACGCCCGCGCCGCCGCGTCGAAATCCACCCCCCCGCCGATCTCCAGCACCGGGACCTCGGCCAGCTCCTCGCAGTACGCCGCCGGCGAGAAGTCGGTCCCCGGCGCGCCCGGACCGGGATAGAAATGCACGCCGGGCGGCTTCATGACGGCCGCAAGCAGGTCGGGCCGATCGGCCAGCGACGCCGCTCGGACATCCACGCCGCGCCGCTGCCGGTTCCAGGTCAGGATGACGATGCCCGCCAGCAGCGCCGCCAGCTTGAAGCGGCCCGGGCCGAAGTAGCGGTTGATGTCGGCGTCGTACTTGTGCTCGAGCTCCCAGAGCTCCTCGGGCGCAAGCTGCGAGAAGCGGGCACGCTCTTCTTCGCAAAGCAGCGGCGCGAGCCGCGGATGGTTGAGGATCGTGCCAGGGTTGATCCGCGGATACTTCGGCAGGCCGAGCATCGCCACGGTCGCGTCTTCGCGGCGAATGAGCAGGCGATCGTTGCTGACGAAACTCAGGTCGTGCTCCAGCAGGTGCAGGGCGAGCGTGGACTTGCCGCGGCCCGCCAGGCCGGCGATCAGCAGGCCCCGGCCACCGCGACACACGCCCGCCGCGTGACAGACCAGGTACCCCCGCTTGACCTGGCGCTGCACGAAGCGGTTGTTGATGAAATTGATGACCTGGTTCGTGTTCGCCAGGCACGGCCCGACCGCGACGTCGTGCCCGCCACCGAAGAGAAAGACCATGCCGGTGCGGATCTTGCGCAGCACGCGCCCGTCCGTGAAGTCGGCCGACTCGTCTTTGCGCTGGGTCTTGCCCGGGGCCGGCGGCTGCGGCACGAAGGAAAAATCGAATGTCGGCGTCGGCGCTTCCAGCAGCGCCACGCGGAGCTCGGGGGTGTCGCCTTCGACGATCCAGTCGCGATAGTATTCGCGCAGCGCGCGCAGCAGCGCCGTGCTGTTCGACGCGATCCGGATCCGGCAGTCGGCGATCGCAAGATCGAAGCACGCGACCACCGGGTGCGCTGCCAGCAGGCGCTGAACGTGTGCCGTGATGGTCCCTCGGCCCTCAGGCATGACGCAACTGCTCCAGAACGTAGTCCGCGTAGCGCTCGGCCGCGTTGATGCCGTTGGCGTTCAGCAGACCGCGAAAGCCGCCGAACGCCGACACCTCGAACACCATCGGACCGTCGGCCGTCTCGGCCACGTCGACGCACGTGAAGTCCAGCTCGAACGGCGCCTGGGCCCGCCGGGCCAGGTCGATGATCGCCGCCGACGGCTCGTACGCCTGGTACTTGCCCCCCTTGCTGGTGGCCGTGTGCCAGGACAGATCGTGTGCGACCCGGCTGTAGCAGGCCAGGTATTCGCCACCGAGAAACGCGACGCCCAGGTCGTGCCCGGGCAGGTCGATCTTGCGCTGCACGTAGAGCACCGGGTTGCCGGCGGAGCGAAACGCCTCGATCTGCGCGCGGGCGTCGCCGTTGCCCTCGACCACGCGCATGCCGCGCGCCTTGGAGGTGAACAGCGGCTTGAGCACGGCCTGGCCGAAGCGGTGCACCGCCTCGACCGCCAGGTCGACGTTCTCGGTGATGACCGTCTCCGGCATGGGAATCCCCGCCAGCCGCAGGGTCACCGTGCAGCTCAGCCGGTCCAGCAGCCGCATCAGCGCCGCCGGCCGCGAAAAGACCCGGCAGCCGCGCTCGTCGAGATGGTGGAGCAGTTCGAGCCGGTCGAGCAGCTCGGGCGCGTAGCGATGGCCGAGCTTCTTGACGATGAGGCCGTCGAAGCTGGCCAGATCCGTCCCGTTGTACCAGACCGTACCGCTGCCCAGGTCGAGGGCCACGTCGGCCATGTCGATGAGATGGGCTTCGCCCGTGCGGGCGGCCACCGCCGCCACCAGCTGCTGGGAAGACCACCCGTCGTGGACACCGATGACTCCGACCCGCGGCATTCCGTTCGCTGTTGGCACCTTGCAAACACCTGTTCTCGCTGAGTAATCCGCAATCCGCGCTGCCGGCCCGCCACCACGTCGGCGTCCGCCAGCGCCCTGGGTCATGGCCTAGTACACCAGCACCGTGTCCGGCACCCGGAACGCGTCCCACGGCTTGCCGGCCGCCCGGTGCTCGAGCAGGCGCGACAACAGCAGCACGGCACGCTGGTGCATGCTGCGAGCAAAACGCCGATTGAGCTCGAAACGGGTCGAGGTGGCGAACGAGCGCACCATGCCGAGCGCCAGCCGCGCCTCGAACGTGCGGTCGTCGTTCTGCACCGCGAACCGCCGGGCGAAATCGAGAAACGCCAGCGCGACCTTCACCAGCCGGCGGCGGCCGGCCCCGGACAGCACCGGCAGCCGGAAGTTCGATACCAGGAAGACCGACACGTCCTGCACGTAGTCCATGTCGCGGCTGCGCTGCACGTCGACGAAGTGCACCGACTCGGTTTCCAGGTTGTAGATGACGTTGTCGAGATTGAAATCGCCGTGGATGAATACCGAAAAAGGTGCCGCGAGCTCGGCATCGAAGTCGGCCGCCTCACTGAGTCGCTCGTTGAACGACGGCACGCGCAACGGCCCGACGTGCACCTCGCGCGACTTGAGCTCCGGGTGCAGGCGATAGACGTCATCCAGTCGGTCAACCAACTGCCTGACGAAGTGGCCGCTGGCCGGCGCGTCCTTGCGCGTCGCCGACCACAGGTCCGCGAGCGTGTCGGTCAGCCGCTGCAGCGCCTTGCGCACCAGGTCGTCGGCCCCGTTCAGCACGATGTCCTGCAGGGTCCGCCCGTCGATGTACTGCAGCAGCAGCGCGGCGCCCTTCTCGGCGTGCTGGTACTCGACCACCGCCGGCACCAGCCCCGGCGCGACCTGCTCCCAGCGCTCCAGCGCCTGCCGCTCACGCTCCAGCTTCTCGGGGTTGCCCTCCTTGAACAGCACGCGCCGATCGGTCCCGCTGGCGTCCGGCTGCTCCATCTTGCCGATCCGCACGCCGGAACGCGTGCCCCAGATCGAATCCAGCTCCACGTTGCGCAGCGGCTGCTCGATCATGGGCGTGGCCGCCAGGGCGTCGTCGAGCGCCTGGTACTGGTGGACCTTGAGCTTCTCGCCCAGCACGGCGAACAGGATGGCCTCGCCGATGTTCAGCAGCGCATCGCCCATGCGTTCCAGGTAGTGCACGATGAACAGCGCCGTGACGATGTCTTCGACATCGCGCGTGTCACGCAGGGCCGTGATGGCCCGGTGCAGGTCGGCGTGGTAGAGCCGATCGATCTCGTCCTCGATCCGGCATACGCGCAGCGCCAGCGACGAATCGCGCTCGAACAGGGCGGGCTCGATCAGCTCGATACCGCTGAGCATGTGGCTGATGTAGGCCGGCCCGTCGTACGGCGCGAGCGCGTGCGGATCACTCAGGTGCTCCATCTGCCGCGTGATGTTCACCGTGAAGTCCGCGATGCGCTCGAGGTTGCTCGTGATCACCGCCACCGCGCGCACCGACGCGATAATCTCCTCGTCCTGCTCGCCGGTGCGGCGGATGAACGCGAAGCACTCGTTCTCGATCATGCTCTTCTGGGTGTCGATGTACCCCTCGCTGCCGCGGATCGCCTTGACGTAGCGCGGATCGGGCTGGGTCAGCAGCTTGTGCGTGTTCTCGAGCTGCTTCTTGACCTGCACCAGCATGAAGCGGAGGTTGCGGGCGATCCCGGCATACGAAATCATGCGGCTTCCCTAGTCGCGCCCGGCCGACACCTTGAGCGGGTCGCGTTCCAGCTTCTCGGCCTCATCGGTGCGCCAGCCGATCTTCACCACCACCCGCGCCCGCTGCTTGCTGCGCTTGGCCGAAATCGCCAGCCGCAACAGGCCGCGCGGCTCGAGATGCAGGTCGCGGCCATTGCTGGCCAGCGAGAGATGCCCCTTCTCGAACCCGTCCGCCAGCGCGCGCAAATAGCTCGCGATCGACGCCGTGTCCTGCAGGGACTCGTGATCGAATTCGTCGTTGGACGCCATCGTGTTACGGTTCCTTTCCGGAGCGGTTCAACCGAGCCGGTCCTTGTATTCCTCGATGACCCGGGCGCGATCCGTCCCCGCCAGCGACAGGCTCTTGCGGATCGCGACGTCGTCCCAGCCGGGCTGCAGCCCCAACTCGCGGCCGGCCTTCTCCGCATCCTGGTACGCCGGATCAAGCACTTTCTCGCCAAAGTGCGTGTCATCCCCCATCGTGATCAACAGCGGGGGCCGCTCGCGCCGCCAGGTCTTGTTCTGGTGATTCACGACGTTGATCAGGAACTCGGTGTACTCGCGCGACTGCGGATTCCACACCTCGATCCCGTCCACGTCGTAGTCCGCCAGCAGGATGGGCCAGAACTGCTCCGGGTGCGGGATCACGATGCAGCCGCCCACCCCGCGCACTTCCTCGATGATCTCGCGCGTGCGGTAGAAGTAGGTCGGCGAGAAGCCCGCCTTGACGATGCCCTTCACCGCCGCCAGGAACATCTGCGCCCGCGCAATCACCGGCTCCTCGTACCGCCGGCGCAGCGTATGAAAGTAGTTGCGCACAAGCTTGTTCTTGAGCATGTCCTCGGGCGTGCTCGACCAGTTCGCGTCAATCAGCTTCTTCAGCCGCGCCACGTGCAGCCGCACGAACCGCACGATCGTCTCGTCCGCCCCGGTCTTGGCCGCGGCCCGCTCCACGCGGTCCTCGAATGCCGGCTCGAGCACCGAATCGATGTACTCGAAGAGCTGGCTGGCGCGGTACTTGTGCGTGTGGGCCAGCATCGCGCGCAGGGTGTCCGCCCCGCGGACCTTCTCGGCCGAGAAATGCGCCAGCAACTGCACCTTGCGCGCGAACGGCTCCGAATAGCAGTCGATCTCGACGCCCGCGTACGGCCCCCACTCCAGCAGGACATTGTGCTGCGTCGGGATGATCAACTCGCGCTGCCTGTTCGGAAACGTCCCCTGCACACGCTGCCAGATCACGTCGGTCGGGACGAACTCCGGGTGCCAGTGGATCGCCAGCACGTCTTCCTGGCGCGGCTCGACAATCGCGGGCGTCGCCACCCGCTGCCGCTGCTCCTCGGTCAGGTCAATGGCGACAATCGCCGCGTACGCCGCCTGGTCCGCCGGCTCGGGATCGGCCCCGACCTGGGTCAGGTCGATTTCGCTCAGTTTCGTTGGCGCATTGCTCACGGCCAGGCATCTCCATCAAACTGCCGGCGCGGAAGCCCACACGCACTGCCGGCGCCCTGAGGCCATCCTCCCCGGCGCCCGCAGCGACGACAGGCATCATAGGTTCTTTAATGATAGGGGATTCCGGCGACGATGCCAAACCGGCACCGGGCGGATCGGGCATGAATCCAGCGTCAGCCCCGTCGGCCGCCGCGCTAGCGCCGCGGCCGTGCCACCAACGCCACGACCGCGAGCAGTGCCAGCGCGCCCGGCTCCGGCACACCCAGGAGCGTTACCGTGCCCCCGCCGTAGAGATCGGACAGGTCCCACGTCGCCCACGGTTCGGTCTCGACCGTAAGGCCACCGCGTCCCGGCAGACCGCCATTCCAGTCGAACAGGTCAAACGTCACGCCCACCAGGCTGTCCACGTCGGCGTCCGCCGCGAACGAGAGCCGCAGGACACCATCCAGGTAGGCCGCCACACCATCGGCCAGTGCCAACGTCGAGCGCCAGTCCGCATCGTCCAGCACCATTTCGAGCGCCGCGCCGGCCCCGACGACCATCTCTTCGTCGACAGTGATCATGGACTGGGCGAAGTCACGAATATACAACGTCTCGTCCGCCACCAGGTTGAGTCCGTCAATCCGACTGTCAGGAAGAATGGCGTTATCCACGATCGCGCCCGCAAACGACAGGTTATCCGAGTGGCGCAGATCCGCCCGGCGGAAGTCCGCACCGACAAACGACGGACCGTAGCCAAGCAGGCTGACCATCAGCGCATCACGGCAGTCGGCCCCGTCGAACACGACATTGTCCACAATCGCATAGGGCATGGTCGCCATGCGCAGGTCGGCCCCGGTCAGGTCGGCATCGGGCATATAGGCGCCCATGAGATCCTGGCCGGCGAAGTTCCAGCCGGCCAGGTCGTTGTTCATCAACACGATGCCGTAAAGGTCGCCCGCCTGGTAGCTCGCGGTCGCATAGAGGTGCTCGGCCGTGAAGCCGTGGTCGGTAACGCTCGCGAGGTGCGCCTCGCGGATGGTCGCCCCAGTGAGGTCCGTGCCGGTGAACGTGGCCCCGTACAGCGACGCCTGCGTCAGGTCCTGTCCCGACAGATCCCACCCCGTCAGGTCGTTGTTGCCCAGACCGATGCCATACAGGTTGCCCGCGGCATAGCTGGCGGTCGAGTAGAGCTGCGCCGCGGTCAGGCCCGTCCCCCCGCTCATGTCGCTCCGCGCGAAGAGCGCCCGCGCCACGATCGCCCCGGTGAAGTCCGCCCCCGTCAGGACGGCGTGCGTCAGGTCGGCCCGCGTAAGATCCGCCCCGCTGAAGTTTGCACCGGCCACACCGCTGCGGAAGCTCGCCCAGAACAGGTTCATCCCGCTGAAGTCCCAGCCCGTCACGTCATGACTGGACAACGAAACGCCGTGCAGATCGCCGGCCGCATAGCTGGCAGTTGAATAGAGCTGCGCCATCGTCAGCCCCGTGCCGTAGCTGCCGGGTGAAAACGACGCGTTGTTGACGGTCGCGCCGCTGAAGTTGGCACCTGTCAGGGTCGTTCCCCCGAGATCCGCATCGGTCAGGTCCGCCCCGCTGAAATCCGCCCCCATCAACTCGGCGAAGGCAAACTCCACGTCCGTCAGATTTGCGTCCGTGAACCACCCATAGTTCACATCGCTCGCGCGGAACGTGCTGCCGTGCAGGTCCAGCCCACCCGACAGGTCGGCGTAATCCAGGTTGTGGCCGTCCGTGTTCCAGAAACCCAGGTCCATCCCGGGCCCGGGTGTCATCCCCTCCGTCCCGGGGATGACCTCCCCCGTGTTCCAGTTGTAGATCTGCGCCCCCGCCGTCAGCGTCAACCAACCCGCCAGCAACAACGCCGTCCCACGCGTCCCCAACCGCTTCATCATGTTCTCCTGGCCCGAAGTGGATATGCCGCGGACACCGGCGCAGAGATCGCGCACCATGCCGCCTATTTCGTTCTAGGCCCGCATATCCCGGAAAAGCAAGCCGGCACACCACAAACCAGCCGCGCAACCACCAGCGCGCCCGCCACCCCGCCGACGGTCAACACCGCGATTCCCTGGTTCCCCACGGCTTACCAACACCAAACCCGATGCAATCTGGACTTGCCGTCGCGGATTTGAGATAATGGTCTCTCCCCAAACCCCGGAGGCGTGTCCGATGCCAATCCCCCGATTCGCTCTGCTGGCGGCAGCGCTCATCGTCGTGTGCACCCTGCCGCTGCGCCCGGCCGCCGCCGACCAGCCACGCCGCTACGACGACCACGTCGTCGTGCGCGTCCCGATCGAGACGCCTGCCCAGCGTCAGCAACTGCTGGCCATCGGCGGCGACGTCTGGTCCGAACACGCCGGCCGCGGCCAGATCGACGTCATGGTCACCCCCGCCCAACGGGCCGCGCTCGACGAGCTCGGCCTCCCGTACCGGGTCTGGCTTCGCGACCTGCAACCGCTCATCGACGCCCAGCGCACGGCCGCCGGCCGCACCTGGTTCGAGAGCTACCACCGCTACGACGAGATCATCACCTATCTCGAAGATCTCGCCGCAGCCCACCCCACCCTCGCGCGCATCATCACCATCGGCACGACCGTCGAGGGCCGTCCGATCCACTGCCTCCACATCGCGGCACCCGACCTCGACCCGCTCGCGCCCGGCGTCGCCTACTTCTGCGCCGTGCACGCCCGCGAGTGGGTCACCACGACCGTCGTGCCCTACTTCGCCACGCATCTGCTGTCCAACTACGGCATTGACCCCGCCATCACCGACCTCGTCGATCATGTCGAGTTCTTCCTCGTCCCCGTGGGCAATCCCGACGGCTTCGAATACTCGTGGGACCACGATCGCATGTGGCGCAAGAACCGCCGCGACAATGGCGACGGCGACTTCGGCGTCGACATCAACCGCAACTGGGGCTATCAATGGGGTGGCGTCGGCGCCAGCGACAACCCCGGCGCAGGCAACTACCACGGCCCCCACTCCTTCTCCGAGCCCGAGACCCGCGCCCTCCGTGACCTCTTCATCAATCACCCCAACATCCGCACCCAGAACGACATCCACAGCTACTCGCAACTGCTGCTGTGGCCCTGGGGCTTCACCCCCGAATTGCCGCCCGACCAGGTCGACTACCTCGCCGTCGGCACCCAGATGCGCGATCTCATCTACGCCGTCCACGGCAAGCTCTACGACATCGGCCCGATCTACACCACCATCTACGCCGTCAGCGGCGGCTCCTGCGACTGGACCTACGGCGCGCGCGACGTGTTCTCGATGTCGTTCGAGCTGCGCGACACCGGCAGCTACGGCTTCCTGCTGCCACCCGCGCAGATCATCCCCAACAACGAAGAGATCCTCCCCGCCCTCCTGCTCCAGGCCGGCTGCGACCCGGTCCGCGCATCCCAGATCCACTTCCCGGCGGGACTCCCCGCCAATCTCTACGCCGGCGCGGACTACACGATCATGACGGCGGCAACCTCCGGCGTCGAATCACTCGACCCCAACACGGTCACGCTGCACTACCGCTACGATCCTGACGGGCCGTTCATCGCCCTGCCGATGACCCCGCTGAGCAACGCCGCTTTCGAAGCCACCCTCCCCGCCACGCACTGCGCCTCGCAGCCCGAGTTCTACGCGAGCGTCGCCGGCCCGAGCGGCGTGATCACCAACCCCCCCGGCGCCCCGACCGAGGTCTACACCGCCACCATGCTCAGCGGCGACGTCATCTACGCCGAAGACCTGAGCAGCGACCCCAACTGGACCACCGAAGGCGCGTGGGCCTGGGGCCAGCCCAGCGGGCAGGGCGGCCTCCATGGCGAACCCGATCCCGAGACCGGCCACACGGATCTCTACGTCTACGGCTACAACCTCGACGGCGACTATACCAACAACACCCCGGTGCAATACCTCACCTCCACGCCCATCGATTGCACCGGTCAATGGGGCTTGCGGCTCTCGTTCTGGCGCTGGCTCGGGGTTGAACGGCCGCCGTACGACCACGCCACCGTCGAGATCAGCAACGACGGCGCCACCTGGCACCTGCTGTGGGAAAACGAAGCCACCATCGAAGACGACGAGTGGACCCTGCAGGACTTCGACATCGCCCCGTTCGCCGACAACCAGCCCGCCGTCTTCCTCCGCTGGGGCATGGGCCCCACCGATTCCGGCTGGGCCTATTGCGGCTGGAACATCGACGACATCCAGATCTACGCCACGGCCTGTGTCGGCATCCCCGGCGACTACAACGGCGACGACCTCATCGGCTGGGCCGACTTCGTCGCCCTGGCCGACTGCCTGGCCGGGCCCGCCGCCGGCATCGCGCCAGGCTGCGGCATTCTCGACCTCGACGACGATCTCGACCTCGACCTGAAGGACGTTGCGCTCCAGCAGCAAGCGTTCACCGGGCCCTGAAAACGGAAACCGTTGATCGCGCCGCGCGATTTCTATATAGTACCGGGTAGGTGCAGCATCGCGCTGCCTTGCGCCGCGGACTGTCCGCGGCGCCCTCGAGCATCACGGGCCATTCTGACTGGGCGCAGCAGACGCCAACCGTGCCTTGGCGATGTGCGCGCCGGATCTCGGTCGCCGCCCCTGGCGGCCAAGCGGAGGTAGAAGAGACATGAACACGACGCGCAGCTTCCTCACCCTGACCAGCGTTCTGATCACCGGCCTGGCTGTCAGTACGGTCCTCGCCATCCCGCCGGTGCCGGCCGACATCGTCGCCAAACAAGGCGATCTCATCGGCGGCTCCACCATCGACGGCCTCAGCACCCCGTTCACCAATGGCCATGGCCAGGTCGGCTTTGTCGTCAGCATGGGCGATGGCGACCGTGCCGTCTGGTTCGACAACGGGCCCATCTTCTTCTACAGCGACGACACCGCCTACACGCTCACCGGCAGCGAGAGCACCATGGGCATCAGCGATAGCGCCGGCTTCATCGTCGGCAACAGCGTCGACGGCAACGACGCCGCCTACACCCACGGCGGCCCGCTGCTGGTGGAAGGCGAGCGCGTCCCCAACATGCCAGGCTACCAGAGCACCTTCAACAGCCGCTGCCAGATGCTGCCCGACGGTACGGCACACTGGATGGGGGGCATCGCACCGCTCGGCAGCACCAGCACCGAGAACCGGATCCTCTTCCGCGCCACCGATCCCACCGACCCCGACACCATCGCCAAGGTCCTCGGTGGCAACGACATCATCGAGAACAAGACCGTCAACCCCGGCGCGAGCAACTTCAGCTATCACTTCTCCAATAACGGTTTGCACCACATTCACGAGCTCGACATGCTCACCGGGTCGACTTCGAACAACCTGCACATCTATGTCGACGGCGCTTTCGTCGCCCAGGAAGGTGACCCGGTCGACCCCGCCAACCCCGCCGGCCCCAAGTGGTCCACCTTCGATGAGGTCAGCATCAACGATTTCGGCAACTACCTCTTCACCGGCGACACCGATGCCCCCACCACCACCGACGAGTTCGTCGCCTACAACAACGTCATCGGCGTGACCGAGGCCGACACGCTTGACGGCATTCCGCTCAGCGGCATGACGCTCCGCGGCGCCAGCCTCAACAACTACAACCTCGCCGCCCATGCCTGGGGCAAGGGCTTCGGCTCCAGCCTCGAAGAGTACCTCTTCTACGGCCCGGCCAACGACCTGCTCAGTTCCGTCGCCTTGCTCGGCGTGGACTTCGAGATTGACGTCACCGGCAACGAACTCGCCGACTATCTCATCACCGATTTCAACGCCAGCACCATCGCCGGCCCCGGCCTCGACCTCGCCGACGACGGCTACGTCTATATCGAGGTCGACATGGTGCCCATCCAGGGCGGGGACGAGATCGAGGCCATCCTGCGCCTCGCGCTGCCCCCGGTCGGCTGCGCCGGCGACAGCAACTGTGATGGCATCATCAACTGGCGCGACATCGACTACTTCGTCGCCGCCCAGAACGACAACCTCAGTCAGTGGGGCGACCTCTTTGCTCCCGCCGTCCCGACCTGCCCGTTCACAAACAACGACGTGAACGCCGACGGCATCGTCAATTGGCGCGACATCGACCCGTTCGTCGAGTTGCAGAACACGACCTGCCCCTGAGCGGAATCCGGATGCCAGGAATGGCGGTGTCCGGGCGATCTCCCGGACGCCTTCAACACAACTGAGCTGAGGGATTGAACATGAACTGACGCCCCGCGCTGCGGGCCATGCGCGCTGCAACACGAGCCCCGCGGCCCGCTCGTCGGATCTCGCTACGGTGCCAGCGCCAATCCTATGATCGATTGTCGCATACACCGGCTGATAGCTGACCGGCGATAGCTCCGGTCACCGTTCACCGACCATGGTCACCGGCCGCTTGCCGTGCCAGCGCCGCCGCCCCGATCGTCCCCGCGTCCGTGCCCAGCGTCGCGAACGCAATCCGCGGTGCGTCCGGCGCAATCTTCCAGCTGCGCTGGTCAAACGCCGCCTGCACCGGCTGCAACAGCCGCGCCCCGGCCTTGATCAACCCGCCCGCGAACACGACCAACTCCGGATTCAGCAGGTGCTGCAGGTTGACCACCGCAATCGCCAGACACGTGCAGGTCTCGTCCCAGATCCGCGCGGCCAGCCCATCGCCGGCGTCCGCCGCCGCCACGACATCGCGCGCGTCGAACCGCTCCCCCGCCGCGACCTTCGCCTGCAGGCGCGACGTCTCGCCCGCTTCGATCGCCTCGCGCAGGCGCTCCGCCACCGCGTTTGCCGACCCGTACCGCTCCAGGCAGCCCCGCTGGCCGCACGGGCACGGCCGCCCCTCGGGTGCGACAATCGTGTGGCCGATCTCACCCGCATTGTCGTACGTCCCACGGATCAACTGCCCGTCCAGCACGATGCCCCCGCCGATCCCCGTCCCCAGCGTCAGCATCACCATGTTCCGCACGTTCCTGCCCGCACCGGCGGCGAATTCGCCGAACGCTGCTGCGTTGGCGTCGTTCTCCAGGTTCACCGGCAAACCGATCTTCTCCGAGAATCGATCGCGCAGCGGCACGTTCACGAACCCCGGCAGGTTCGGCGCCCCGTAGATCATCCCCTTGGCATGCGACATCGGCCCCGGCGCGCCGACACCCACCGCACGGACCTGCTCACGGGGCAGCTTGCCCTTGTCGAGCAATTGCTCGACCAACGCCGCCATCCGCCCCAGGACGTGCTCGAAGCCCCGCTCCGCTTCCGTCTCGATTTCATCCTGGGTCCGCAGCCGGTCCTCGGCGTCACACACCCCGCCCTTGATGTACGTCCCGCCCAGGTCGATCCCGATCGTGTAGTCCGCCATCTGCCGGTCATTCCTTCCCGAGGTAGGGCGGGCGCTGCCCGCCGGACATCAAAGCCGAGAAAACCACTTTCTCAGTCGGCCAGGTGTACCTCGCCACCAACGACACACCCCCGTATCCCGATCGTCAGCAGCTCTTCCGATCGCACGCGCGCGGGGTCTTCCTCCCAGATCGTGAAATCGGCCGGCGCCCCGGGGACGATCGTACCCATCTCCACCGGCTTGCCCGCCGACACGGCCGCGCCTTGCGCAAATCCACGCAGCACATCTTCCGCACTGATCCGCTGCGCCGCAAACCAACCGCCGGCCGGCGTCCCCTGCTCGTCCGTCCGGCAAACGGCCCCGTGCAGACTCCGCCGCGGGTCGGGCGATTCGATCGGCATGTCCGATCCACACGCCAGCCGCACCCCCGCATCCAGCAGCGACCGAAAGGCATACGTGTTCTTCCGCGCCCGCGGCCAGTGCCGATCGGCCGTCACGATGTCCCCCAGAAGGTGGCACGGCTGCACCGACGCCACGATGCCCGCCCGCGCCATCCGCCGCACATCCCCCGGTCGAATGCACTGTGTGTGCTCGATACGGTGCGGCAGCGGCAAGTGGCGCTTCCCGGTCCCCTTGATCATCGCCGAGATCACGTCGTGCACCGCGCGATCGCCAATCGCGTGAATCCAACTCGCCCAGCCCTGTTCCGCCGCCCGCGCGACGAGGGCCTCCAGTTCCGCCGCCGAAAATACCGGCACCCCATGAAACCCGGGCCGCTGCGGATACGCGTCATACATGTACGCGGTCTGCGAGCCTAACGCCCCGTCGGCGAAGATCTTCAGCCCGCCGATGCGCAACCAGTCGTCGCCAAAGCCACTGCGCAACCCGAGCTTGACGGCGGCATCGAAATCCGCCCGCTGCACCGCGTGTAGCACGCGAACGCCAAGCCGACCGGCCGCGTGCCGCCTCTGCATATGCGTCAGCGAGGCCCCGTCGTCCATGGTATGCACCCCGACGATCCCCAGCGACCACAGCATGCGCTCGGCGTCGTCCAGCGCCCGGTCCACCGTGCGCTGTGCCGTTCCATCTGTCCGCCGCGCCAATTCGCGCAGTGGATCCGGCAGCAGGTCAATCGCGGCCTCCTGCACGACGCCCGTCGGGCGCCCACGCTCATCACGCAGGTACACCCCACCCTTCGGATCAGGTGTCGCTTTCGTAAGCCCGGCGCGCTGCATCGCGCACGTGTTGAGACAGGCCGTGTGGCCGTCGCGCGTATGAATGATCAGCGGCGCATCGGCAACGACGCGGTCGAGCTGCGTCGCCGTCGGCAACTGGCCATCCCAACGGTTCACATCGAGGCCCCGGGCAACGACCCAGTCGCCCACGCGCTGCCGCCGGCACTGGCGTTCGAGCCGCCGCTCGACGGCGGGCCAGTCGAACAGGTCCGATAACTCGGCAACAAGCGACCGTCCAAGCGCCCAATAGAAGAAATGTGTGTGGCAGTCGACCAGCCCGGGCGTGATCGTCGCGTCGCCAAGGTCGAGCGTGCGCGCACCGCGCGGCTTCTGCCGGGCCAGACTGCGTCTGGAGCCCACCAAGGCAATGCGGCCGCCAACCACGAGGACGGCCTGCGCACTTTTGCGCACTGCCCCCAGCACACGCAAGCGACCGGTGATCAGGATAGAGCGTAAAACCATTTGTATACCCGCATTGTTGAGTAATTACAGGTCATTAAGGCGGTCGCGCAAAATGACACACCAACGGGGACAACGTGGGTCTTGGGGTAGGCCTTCAGGACGGGGATAAAAAAGAAGCGGAGCAGGCTGCGACGACCGGGGTGTTCGGGCCGAAGGGAGGAGGGAGGCCGTCGCGTAATTGCCTGCTCCGTTCTTGGTATTCTATCTTGCAAGGGCCGTGCCAGCCAGAAGAATCCGGTTTTTGTTGCCTGAGACCCGATTCGCCTGCGAGAATTGCCCCAGGTTCGCGCCAAATCCCCCACTGAAGTGGGGAATTTCGCGCACCCGCCGGCCTTTCCGCTTCCAAACGCGGGCCCCTTGATTCTATGACGATTCATAACTAAGCTTTCCACCGTGCCCTTATGGCACGCTCGCATGCCGATGTAGCTCAATGGCAGAGCACGGCTTTCGTAAAGCCGGGGTTGTGGGTTCGACTCCCACCATCGGCTTTTTCCATGCGCTCCGCGGCACCATCCCGCGCCGGCAAGGCCACGTCCGCGATAACCGCCACCGCGGGGCCCTCGTCCCGCGACACCCTTTCCGCTATGCTACGCCCCCTGATGCGCGCCCACAACTGCGCTGCGCCGACGGCGCGGTCGGGCCAGCGCGACCCGCTAGCCACAAGTCCCTGTCTGTCGAAGGAGGCGCCAGCGTGGCCACGTCCCGAAGCGGCGAAGTCTTTGGACATCCGACCTGCCTGTTCACCCTGTTCTTTGCGGAAATGTGGGAGCGCTTCAGCTTCTACGGCATGAAGGCCCTGCTCATCCTCTACATGGTGAACTATCTCTTCTGGCGCCAGGGCGAAGCTTCGACCGTCATGGCCTGGTACGCCGGCCTCGTCTATGCCACGCCCGTGCTCGGCGGCATCGTTGCCGACAAGCTCACCGGCGCCCGCTGGGCCGTCGTCATCGGCGGCGTGATCATCGCCATCGGCCACTTCCTGCTGGCGTTCGAACCACTGCCCTTCTTCTATTCCGGCCTCGCCTGCCTGGTGGTCGGCACCGGCTTTCTAAAGCCCAATATTTCGACGCAGGTCGGCGCGCTGTACCGCTCCAAGGACGAACGCCGCGACAGCGCTTTCACCATCTTCTACATGGGCATCAATCTCGGCGCGTTCCTCGGCCCGCTCGTTTGCGGCTGGCTCCGCCTGAACTACAACTACCATTACGGCTTCGCCGCCGCCGGCGTCGGCATGGTCATTGGCCTGATCGTCTACATTCTCGGCATGGGCTCCGTCGTGCGCCGCGAGAAGCAGATCGCGGCCGAAGAAGCCGCTGCCGAGGGCGAAGAGGAAGCCAGCGCGACGCCCGCAGCACCAACCGAGACCGGCGCGCCCGCCGTCGACGAGCCCGCAGCCCAGCGCCCGACAGCGCCGCCGACCGAGCCCGGCCGCATCCCCGACCCCAATGCCCCAAGCCAGGCCAAGATCTACTTCGACCGCAGCATGGTGCTGGTCGTGATCTGCGTGTTCGCGATCCTGTTCTGGGTCGGCTTCGAGCAGGCCGCCAACGTCATGAACCTCTGGGCCGACAAGCACACCAACCTCTTCGTGTTCCAGGGCGTCGCGCCCGAGGCGACCGTTGCCGATCGCACACCCGCCCCGGTCACCGGCGGCGATGTCGCGCCGGCCGCAGGTGGTGGCGGCCTGGGCAACTTCCAGATGACCGCGGAGATGACGCAGTCGATCAACCCGTTCTTCATCATCACACTCGCCGCCGTGTTCGCATGGTTCTGGCAGTTCCTCGAAAAGCGCGGCCGGCAACCGTCGACCCCGGTGAAGATGATGTTCGGCGTGTTCTTCCTCTCGTGCGCCTACGGCATCATGCTGATGGCGGCGCAGGCGGAAAATCAGAAGTCCTCTGCGCCGCTGGCCGAGCTGCCGCAGCAGCTCCTCACGGATCCTGAAGGGCATGTCTACGAGCTCGTGGAGGAAGACGTGCCCGGGAAGGAGATCCACGTCGTTGCCTATCCCACGTCCGATCCGGAAGTCGGCGAGCCGGAAGTACTCCCGGCTGTGATCGACGAAGACGGGTACGTCCGTGTCCTGCGCCAGGAACCGGTCTACTTCGGCGCGACCCGCCTGCGCTACGACGACAACACGCTCGTCATGAACGGCGTGCTGACCGACCTCGACTGGATGCGCGTCCTCGGCGCGACCAGCAACGAAACCTATGAACAGACCATCGACGATCTGCTCGAGCGCATCGAAACCCGCGCCGAGGAGGTCCGCGTCGCCAAACAGGCCGGCGAGATGCCGCGCGATGCCACCTGGGAAGTCACCGCCAAGGTCCCCCCCGAGGCCGGCGAGGTGCAGTTCCTCGCTGGGCTGCCCACACAAACCGAAGGCACGGAAGAAACGCAGGTCGCCTTCTGGGATGCCGACACGCGCACCATCCGCGTCACCGCAACGCTGTCCGCCAAGGACGAGGCCCAGCTCCGCGCCGCCGGCGCCGACCCCCGTTTCCGCGACGCGGTCACCGAGATCTACCAGGAATCGTCGGTGCTGAAGGTCTCCATCGCCTGGCTGCTGGCGTTCTACCTGGTCATCACCGTCGGCGAGCTCTGCCTGTCGCCGGTCGGCCTGTCCCTCGTGACCAAGGCCGCCCCGCCCAAGTACGTCGGCCTGTTCATGGGCTTCTGGTTCTTCACCACCGGCGCCGTGTCGAACTTCCTGGCGCACTACGTCGGTGGCTACTGGGGGACGATGACCCCGGGCGAGTATTTCATGATCTTCGGTGTGCTCGGCCTGATCGCAACCGTGATCATGCTGCTGCTGATCCGCGTGCTGAAGCCGCTGCTGCACGGGATTCACTAGGCGTCGCGCGTAGCGAATAGCGAATGAAACGGGCAGTCGTGTGAGCCGTACGCGACGCACGAGCCCGGATCAATGGACCTGCGCTGCCCCCGACAGCGCCGCGGCCATCAGCAAACCGGTTCGCACGCACCGCTACGGGAGGAATGTGATGCGCTCCGCGCTCGGCTCAACAGTCCTGCTGCTTGCAGCCCTGACTTGTGGCGTCCTGCTCACCGGCTGCCAGTCGCCTCAGCCGGATCCCGCCGCGTCTCCGTCCGCCCGCAAACCCGACCCCGCGCCTGCGGCGAAAGCGACACCCGACGCCGATCGGCGCCGCAGCCTCCGCGCTCAACGCGCGGCCGTCCGGCGGCAACGCGCGCAGGCACAAACCGGCGCCGCGGGGCAGACAGGCGGCGCAGCCCCGACCGCCCATCCGAACGACGGTGCCGCGGGCCGTGGCACCGCCACCCCCGGTCAGCCCGGCACCGGCCAAACCGACGGTACGCGCACGGGCGACGGCCGCGACAGCGGGTCGGCCAGCAGCGCGACGACGGCAGCCACCGACGCCGCCAGCCCGGATGCCAGCCGCGAGACCGCGGTCATGCAGCCGGGCCAGTCCCCCACCGACCCGGCCCCCGGTCCACCCGCGGCCGACGCCAGCCCTCCGCCGGCCGATGCGTCCGACACCGACGCCGTCGCCGCGGGCCCCACTGAAGAAGGTGTCGCCGGCACGCCGCGCCGCCCGACGCCCATCATCCCCGCCGAGGTGGAAGAGAGCAGCGATCGTCCCCAGATCGCCTATCCGCAGGCCCCCGAGCCCGTGGCGGTCTCTCGCGAGCAGATCGACGCGCTGTCGCTGCCGTCGACCGATCCCAAGCGAGCGGTTGTCGGCGTCTGGCAGCAGGTCGCTGGCCAGCCCACGGCCGATTTCGCCGAGGGTGGCTACGGTGCAACCGTCCTCGTGTTTCGCACCAACGGCGTGCTCGAGGTGGTACGCTGGTGGGGCCGCGACGGCGAGATCCGCACCGACAGCCAGTACGCCTACACCGTCGGCAGCGACAACACGCTGACGATCAGCGCGGACGATGCCGAAGAACCCGCCGTCGGCGGCCGCGTGCTCCGCGTGCCGCTGGCCGATGGCGGCGAAGCCCGCATCGAGCCGCCCTCCCTGCAACTCCCGGCGAGACTCTCTTACCGGCGGGCGAAGGATCGCCTGCGGATCGGGGGCAAAACGTACGTGGCGGTCGGCAAACCGCAAAACACCCCGGAGTAGGTTCGGCTACCGAAAGGCCCCCATGTCAGCGCCCGTCGCACCGGCGCGATCCTGCTGCGCTCGGGCATTGGGAAACGAAACGGGGCCGGCACGTGGTCGGCCCCGTGAGCAGGCTTGTGGTCGTTGCGCGGCGCGGCGCAACCCATCCGTTCCGCGCGGCGGCTACGGCGCCGTGCCACCGGCGTTCGGAGCGAACGGATCGCCATCGCAGAACGGCGGGTAGGTGCAGGCCGGGTCGATGTCAGGATCGACGCCCGGGCCCTCGTAGCCCGACGTAATGAAGCGATAGGCGGCGGCTTCTGCGTCGTACAGCGTGGGATCGCAATTCAGAATCGTGCCGCAGGGGTTGAAGTTGGCGACGTAGCGGGTCGCCCCGCCGATGCAACTGCCCAACTGGAAGCAGGTTCCGAGCGTGACCACCAGAGCGGCGTAACGAAGGCAACGGTTGGAACGATACATGAGCGCACTCTCCAAGGTACTTACGGTTCGGTCGTGGTCGCCTCGAAGTTCGGGCAGTCCTCAAACATGGGCACCGGGCTGCAGAAGTCGAAGTACTGCCCGCCTGTGCAGTTCACCACGGAGCAGATGTCGAACGCCGAAATCGACTGAATCAATGCGTAATCAAGACAGCCACTCGGCAACATCTGGAACACCATGCCCGCACTGAGGACCACCATCACAGCCCATGACCTGATTCTGCGTTTCGTCGACATTGAGCATACTCCTGGGTCGGACTCGTTCCGCGCGACGGAACCGGTGAAGTATACGAGCCCCCTGCTTGCCCCTCAACCCCGCCTCAGGGCCCGCCAGCAAAGAAAAACGCCGGGCCGACCCCGGCGATGTGAGGCGGCCCGGCGGCGTTTCATGATCGGTGCACGACGTCCGCGTGCTTTAGGCGATATCACAGACTCAGGTTGAAGTTGAGCAGGTCGAGCGCGATATCCGGCTCCGGGAAACAGTCCAGCCCCAACCGCATGACCCCCCCGCTCGCCAACACCAGCAGCCAAAAGGCTTTACGCTTCAGCATCGTCGCTCTCCTGTCACCGCGGGCCGACGTCCGCTAGCCGAACACGATCTCGTTGGCGATATCAATGCCCAGGTTCAGGGCCGGATTGTCGGTCGGCCAGCCCGAGTTCCACAGTCCGTCCCAAAACGCGCTGAGGCAGCCATTGAGCAACGTCGCGCCGCTGGCAAACAGTGTCAGCGTCAGCCACTTCTTGGTCATCTTCGGTATCTCCTGTCAGCGGAACCATTTCAGCCCGGTCACCCGACACCGCGTGGCCGCGCATCGGATCGGTACCGGCGATTCCTGTCATTAGTCGATGTTGCGCAGCCAGATGGTGTCACCAACAAAATCGCCCAGCCACCGGAAGATGCACGTGCCGGTGTTGAGGGCGATCATGCCGGCGCTCAGCGCGAACAACGTGGCCTTCACACGGAACTTCATGGTGTTTCTCCAGAAAACCTGTCTTTCACGCGCATGACGCGTCGACCTCAGTCCAGTGCGGCGGCGACCAGCACGCGCTGCATCGTCGCAGCCAGGCACCCGCCATCAAAGCCCAGCCCCAGCGCAGTCCCCGTCAGGACCAGGGCCGTGCTCTTGCACCAAAGCCAGCTTCTTCTCATTACGCGACTCCTTTTCTGGCGCCGTCGCTGCAAAGAACGGAACGGACATCCATGTTCGCCGGCGCACCACGGCGCGCCATCAGCGTCTTAGCACATACGGAACAAACTCAGCGGCCCGCGCGCAACCCGCCCTACCAATGGGGGATGCAACGCTGCATGCTCAACCGCGCCGCCAATACCAACGACCCAGTGTAGGCCCGAGGAGGGCCGCTGCAAGAATCAACCCGCGAAAATCCGCTCGATCGTAGCGGCCGTGACCGGTTTCACAATGCCGCGCTCCGTCACGATGCCCGTAACCAGCGACGCCGGCGTCACGTCGAACGCCGGGTTGTAACAGGCCACGCCCTCCGGCACCGTTACCCGTCCGAAGCCGCCCCGAACCTCGTCCGCCGGCCGCTGTTCGATGGGAATGTCGGCGCCGGATGGCAGACCCAGGTCAAACGTGCTGCGCGGCGCCGCCACGTAGAACGGCACGCCATGATGCCTGGCGGCCAGCGCCACACTGTAGGTCCCGATCTTGTTCGCCACGTCGCCGTTGGCCGCAATGCGATCGGCCCCGGTGACCACCAGTTGCACCCGGCCGGCCTGCATCAGGCTCGCCGCGGCGCCGTCACACAGCACCGTCACGTCCAGCCCCGCCGCATGCAACTCGAATGAGGTCAGCCGCGCGCCCTGCAGCAAGGGTCGGGTCTCGTCCGCATAGACCTGGAAGCGCCGGCCCTGCTGGTGTGCAACATACATCACCGACAACGCCGTCCCCCACGCCACAGTCGCCAGCGCTCCGGCATTGCAGTGCGTCAGCACGCCGCCACCCTCCGGCACCAGGTCGGCCCCGGCCACGCCGATCTGGCGGCAGATCTCGGCATCCTCGACCGCCATCCGGTGCGCCTCGGCGAGCATCGCCTCCCAGATCGGGCCGCCGGCGGGCGATTCCTGCGCTTCAGCCAGCGCCGTCACACGGTCCACCGCCCAGGCGAGGTTGACCGCCGTAGGTCGGCACTCCTTCAGGTAGGCCCCGACCCCCCGCGTCTTGTCGAGAAACGCGGCGCGGTCGGCCTCGCGCGCGGCCCGCGTGCCCAGGCACAGGCCGTAGGCCGCCGCCACACCAATCGCCGGTGCCCCGCGTACACGCAGCACGCGAATCGCCTCCCACACATCTTCCACGGTGGCGCAATCGCGCAGCTCCACGCGCTGCGGCAGCAACGTCTGGTCCACCAGGCGCAGCACCCCGTCGACGCCGCCCACCCACTCGAGCGTGGCCGGCAGATCGGCGAAATCTCCCCGCGGCACCGCTGGCGTCTGCAAGTCTGATCGGGTCACCATCGCAATCCGCTTCCCTTGGTTCATGGTCAGGCTCGCGGCCGGCCCCGGACACGCCAGTCACGCCGCGAGCGCCTGGACTATAGGCGCCCGGTCCGGCGGACACAATCAGGGCCTCGGTCGTTTGGCCCGACCGCCACCGCGCTGTATTCTGGCGGGCATGTTTCGGATCATGACACATGCCGGCCTTGGAGCGCGTCGGCTGGTCGCGTCGCTGCTGCCGTGGCTCGCGGGCGGCATGCTCGCGGCTGCGACCGGCTGTGAAGCGACGGCCCCGAACACGCACGTTCTGCTGGCGCAAGGTGAACAAGCCTATGACGCCGGACGCCTGTCGACGGCCACGCATCGGCTGACGGCGTTTCTCAGCGAGGCTCCGGCGCGCCCGACGGCCGAGAGGGCGCGCTATGTGCGCGGCCTGGCGTATGCGCGGCTGGGCAAGCGCGCCCTGGCGTACAGCGACCTCGAAGTGGCCGCGCGCAGTGACGTACCGGATGTTGCCTGGCGCAGCCACGCGGTGCTGGGCATCATGCGTTTCGAGGACGGCGACTGGGCCGGCGCGGCGCGCGATCTGGCGCAGGCCACCGCGCTCATGCCGAAGGTCCCGCCGATGGATGCCCTGCTGTTCCGCCTGGGCATGTGCCACGAACGGCTGGGGCAGTGGTCGCAATCGCTGCCGCCCTATCTCGAGATTCGCGACCGGTTCCCGCGCGGGCGTTACGCCGAGCTTGCCGCGCGCCGCCTGGCACTGCGTGCCGACCATTTCGCGATCCAGGCGGGCGTCTTCGAGGCACGCGCGCATGCGGACAAGCTCGCGCGCGAGTTGAAGGCGGGCGACCTGCCGGCGACCGTGCAGCAGCAGCCGCGCGGCGATCGGACGTATCATGTCGTACTGGTCGGACGCTATCCCACGTACAACGAAGCGCGGCGCTACCTGGGGCGCGTGCGCGGCTATGTCGCGGACGCCCAGATCTGGCCCTGAGGCGGGATGGGATTCTGCGGGCAGAAATGGCACGGGCCGAACGCGCTCCTCAACACGGAGCGCCTTCGGCCCAATCGTCGCTCATTGGCTCGTTGCGGTCTTAGACAACGCCGAGCTGGTTCAGCGCACCGACCAACTGGGTCAGCTCGCTGATGTGGATGAACGCCTGGTGGAACGTACCAGCGCAACCCATCACCATCCCGGTCGGAACAACAGCAGCAACGAGCAACATCATCTTCTTCGACATCTGACGTCTCCTTCCTTTTTCGTGAGCACACGAGCCCCATCTCGGATGAAAACTCACCCATCGGGATTACGAACGGGGAAAGGCTAGAGACTCAGGCGGCGCGCGTCAATAGCGGCGCGAGCAGAAATGTCCTATGCTGTACGCGGAAAACGGCGGCGCGGACGGAGCACGATCATGCATCGGGACGAAGCGTGGCAACTCCTGTGTGAGTACTCGCCAAACGAATCGCTGCAGAAGCACGCACTCGCGGTCGAAGCCTGCATGCGCTTCTACGCGCGCCGCCAGGACGCTGATGAGAACGCCTGGGCAATCGTGGGCCTTTTGCACGATTTCGACTACGAGCGCTGGCCCGATCCGCCGGCCCACACCCGTGAGGGCGCACGCGTGCTGCGCGACCGCGGACTCGACGAAGAGCTCGTCGGCGCCATCCTCGCGCACGTGCCGTGGAACCTCGACGACTATCCGCGCGACCGCCCCATCCGCAAGACGCTCTATGCCGTCGACGAACTCGCGGGCTTTCTCGTCGCATGCGCGCTGGTCCGCCCGCAGCGCCTCGAGGGCCTCACGCCGAAGAGCGTGAAAAAGAAACTCAAGACCCCCTCCTTCGCGGCGGCCGTCTCGCGCGAGGACATCTACGCCGGTGCCGAGCTCATCGGCCTCGAATTGGATGAACATATCCGGAACTGTGTGGCCGCCCTGCAGGCCGAGGCCGGGCCGCTCGGCCTCGTCGCTGTGGGCTGAGTGGGCTCGCTTCCGATAAGTCTATTCAAAACACGCGCCTGAGAATCGGCGCCGCCCACGAATAAACGTCTCTGCTCTGCGTCTACTCGGGATGAATGGTCATGGGTGCACGACCGGAAGCCGACGGCCTGCTGACGCCCGACGACCGCGAGCTGCTCGAGCGCTTGCTCCAGGAGCAGGGCGCGCGGCTGTTGGGCTACGTTCGCCGCACCTTCGGCAATCACCATGACGCGGAGGACATCGTGGCCGAGACCTTTTGCCGAGCTGCCGCCAACATCGCCGCCGTCCGGGCCAGCACCCGCCCGGACCTCTACCTCCTGACGACGGCACGCAATCTGTGCCGCGACGGCTTCCGGCGCCAGCGGCCCACGCCGACCACGCCAGACCGCCTCGAGCACCACACGCGTCCCGTCGGCGACCCGCTGCGCCCCCTGGCGGATGACGAACGCAAACGCCAGCTCCAGACCGCGATCAACGAACTGCCCGAGCACCTGCGCGAGGTGGTCGTGCTGCGTTTGTCGAGTGACCTGAAATTCGAGGAAATCGCCGCGTTGCTGCATGTGCCGCTGGGCACCGCTCTCTCCCGCATGCATTCGGCAATGAAGCACCTCAAGCGTACGCTGAGTCCGATCCATGACGCCTGACAAGCATCACAATCCGTGCGACGCGTTCGCCGACGAATTGCTCCGCCTCTGCTGCGGCGACGACGAGCACCCGTCACCGGCGCTCACCGAGCACCTGGACGCGTGCCCCCGCTGCCAGGCGGCGTTCGACCAGACCGCCGACCTCGTGGGCACCGTCCGCGAACTGGTCGAGCCCGAGCCGCTCACCGCCGAAACCACCCAGCGCATCCGGGCCGCGTTCGACCCGCGCGTGACGCACCGCGCCACGTATCGCCTCTGGTCGCTCAGGCTCGCCGGCATGGCCGTGGCGGCCTGCCTGCTGTTCGCCCTCGCCTGGCCCGGCACGTCAACCGACACCGCCCGTGTCACCGCGAGCACGAACGGCGGGATCGCCCTCTCCGCGGACGACGCGGCCGTCATCGTGGCCGCCTACAGCCAGTTCGCCTGGGAAGGCCCGACCGAGTACTCCGTCGAACTGCTCGAAGAGCAGGTGGACGACGTCACTCAGCAGGTGCAACGCCGGGCCAAAGCCGAGTCTTATCTGCCGTGGGATTCCGACGACGATTGGGACCTGCCGGCCTCGAACGAAACCGATACCTCCGCCGCACCGTCGCCCGCCGTCGCGGTGGCGGCGCGGACCGTGCCGCTGCGGCTCTAGTCCCGCGGCTGCCAACACCAAATCGCCGCGCACCAGCGTGCTTGAACTCGGAGTATTGTCATGAACCGTCTACTCGTTGTTCTGCTTACAGTCGCATTCATCGTGCCCGCCGGCCTCGCCACGGCCGCAACAGCGGCCGAGCCACAGGACGAGCCACGCCGGCCCGGCGATCAGGAGCGCCCGAACGTCCGCGCCGAGCCCGACCGCGGCGTGCCACACGACGAAGCCACCGGCGAATGGAAAGACCGGCGGGCGCCCAGACCCCGCCCGGGCCATCCCGTTGGACCCCCGGGTGGACCGCCGCACGGCCCCGGCGCCCGCCGCGGCCCGGGTGGCCCCGGCGAACCGCCCGTGGCCCCGCTGCTGCGCATGATTGCGGAGAGACGTCCCGAGCTCGCCGAACGCCTTGGTCGCCTCTATCACGAATCCCCCGAGCGGTTCCACGACGTGCTGCTCGACGCCCTGATGCTGCGGCTTGAAGCGACCCTCGACAAGGCCGAGGCCGAGCATGAGCGTGAGCGTGACGAGCACCACGAACGGCGTCCCGACACGGCCGAACACGAGCCGGGTCACCCGCGCGACCCGCATCGACCCGGCCCCGAGGGTGGTCCGCCCCACGGCCCCCATCCTGGCATGCGGCCAGGCGCACATCCGGGGCCTGCAGGCGGCTTCGGCCCGCCGGCGCTGCCGCCGCGCCTGCGCGAGCTCGAAGAGCGACACGCCGATCTCGAGCGCCGCTCGGATGCGCTGACCGCCGCGTACCGTGAACTGCGGGCGCGTGGGGCCCCGGAAGGCGAACAGCGCCGCGTGCACGAAGAGCTCGAGCGCACCGTCCATGAGCATTTCGAAGTGCGCACCGAGCTGCGGCAACTCGAGCTGGAACGCTTGGAGCACGAGATCATGCAGCTCCGGCGGCACCTCGAACATCTGCGCGAGCAATTCGAGCAACGCAGCCAGCGACGCGAGGCCATCATCGAGCGACAGATCCGGCACCTGATCGGCGAGGACATGGCCGGCTGGTAAGGACCACCGAGGGTCACACCCGGAAAAACACCGAAAACGCTCCAGCACGGCGTGCGCCCTGCCGACAGAACACGGGAGGGCGGCGGTGCCGGCTTGCCCACCTGCCGGCCGCACGGTACAACGTCACCTCGATCCGAACCCTGCTGGAGTGGAGACTCAGGATGAAACTGACGGAGACGCTCGCCAAGAAGATCGCCGACCACAAGGCCGTCGTCGGCGTGATGGGCCTGGGCTATGTCGGGCTGCCGCTGGTGCGTGAGTTCTGCAATTCGGGCTTCACCGTGTGGGGCTTCGACGTCGACGACCAGAAGGTCAAGTGGCTCAACGCCGGCAAGACCTACATCGAGCACCTGCCCGGCAAGATGTTCAAGGAGTACATCCAACAGGGCGTCTTCTACCCGACCTCCGACATGCGCAAGCTCGACAAGCCGGACGCGATCCTCATCTGCGTCCCCACCCCGCTCGATCGCATGCGCGAGCCCGACATGACGTATGTGCGCAGCACGGCCGAAGACATCGCCAAGCGCCTGCGCCGCGGCCAGCTCATCGTGCTCGAATCGACCACCTATCCCGGCACGACGCGCGAGATCGTCAAGCCGGTCCTGGACGCCACCGGCAAGAAGATCGACCAGGACTACTTCCTGGCCTTCTCGCCCGAACGCGAGGACCCCGGCCGCACCGACATCACCACCAAGGACATCCCCAAGGTCGTCGGCGGCCTGACCAAGGACAGCGGCAAGGTGGCTGCGGCGCTTTACGGCGAGGCGCTGACCAAGGTCGTGCCGGTGTCCACCTGCGAAGTCGCCGAAGCATGCAAAATCGTCGAGAACGTGTACCGCGCGATCAACATCGCCCTGGTCAACGAGCTCAAGATCCTCTTCGACCGCATGGGCATCGACGTATGGGAGGTCATCGAAGCCGCCAAGACCAAGCCCTTCGGCTACCAGCCGTTCTATCCCGGCCCCGGCCTGGGCGGCCATTGCATCCCGATCGATCCCCTCTACCTGGCGTGGAAGGCGCGCGAATACGGCAAGCCCACCCGCTTCATCGAGCTCGCCTGGGAAATCAACACCTTCATGCCCGAGTACGTCGTGACGCGGGTCGGCGAGGCCCTCAACGAGCGCGGCAAGTCGCTCAAGGGTTCAAAGGTGCTCGTGCTCGGCCTGGCGTACAAGAAGGACGTCGACGACGTGCGCGAGTCGCCGTCGGTCATCCTGATCGAGCTGCTCCAGAAGACCGGCGCCAAGGTGGACTATCACGACCCGCACATCCCCAGCGCCAAGCCGATGCGCGAGCACAACATCACGCACATGAAGAGCGTGCCACTCACGCCGGCGAACCTCAAGAAGTACGACTGCGTGTTGATCGCCACCGACCACACGCGCGTCGATTACGACCTGGTGTGCAAGCACGCCGACCTGGTCATCGACACGCGCAACGCCACCGGCAAGAAGAAACGCCCGGCCAAGCGCGTCATCAAGGCATAACCCACCCGGTCGCGCCGCGCCACCGCGTGCCACGGCTCTGTGAGCCGTGTTGCCGCGTGCCAGTAGTCGGTGAGCCGTGCGCGTCGCGCGGGCACACCCCCGTCATCACCGGATACCGCTGCCGAACACCCCTGGGCGCGATCATACGTGCTGTGCGCAAAAAGAGGGCCGGATCGACTTGAGGCTGTCTGGACAGGACGAATCGCCCGTATTTGTCCCCTGCGGGCACCTTCACCCCGCGACGAGGCGTCACCTGTCGGCATGGTCTCTTGTCAGTCGATCCGGCTCCTGCATTTATGCGGGCAGCCTTGTCCGTTGCCGGCGCAGACACTGCCCGCGAACCCCTTTCCCCAAACCTCTATCGCGATGCCAGAATGTCGCCCATACAGGTCGGCGGCCCGGAGATGGAAGAAACGTATGCCTCTCCAATGACAGAATATCCACCACGTTTGCCCCCCAGTCAAATCGAATCGAAGAAATCCGGAACCCCGCTTACGCGGGCGCGTCGTCTTCCCGCGGCGACGCTTGCGCATCCTCCCGCGCCGGCGCGGATTGCGCCACTCGCACGCCCCACTGTAATGTCTCGGCTTGCTGTCTTACTTCTTCCTTGAGCGCTGCCACGCCCGGCGCCGCCGGCAAGCGAACCACACACGACGCCCTCGCTTCGCGATTGAAAAGGAAGTGACTCAGCAACCACGTCTGCTCCATGCGCTCTTCCGGCGAGCACGGCGGCGGCGGCGGCCCCATGACGTCGGTCACCCACGCCGGGCCGCGTTCCGCCAGGTGGCGATGCTGAATCACCGGGCCATCGTAGAGAGATCCCGTCCGAAACACGAACAGCTTCGACGCCTGACGCCGCGCAATCGGTATCGCGAGGAAGTAGCGCATCTCGTCGGCAGGCGCCACCACCCCGCGCCACTGCTTCTGCCAGCGGTCCACGAAAGCCCGTTGCTGCTTGATCTGGCCCGCGAGCTCGAACTGCAGCGCCGCCGCGGCGTCGCGCATGCGTCGCTCCGCGTCGTCCAGCCATGGCTGGACCGCGCCGCTGGCAAAGCGCCACGCCGCCGCGCAGCGGGCGTGATAGGCCGCCAGACTGGCGGAGCCGTCGCAGGGTGCATCGCAGCGTCCCATCTCGGCGTATGCACAGCGCGTCCCGTGCGGCGCCTTGCGGACCTGCTCCGGATAGCGGCACAGTTCGAACAGGTCACGCAGCCCGTCCAGCGCCTCGTTGCAGGCCTTGTGGGTGGGCCATGGTCCGACGAATGAGCCCGGGCGTTCCCATACCCGCTCGGTCACGCGTGGCTCGGGGAGGTCGTCGTTCAGGTCGATGTGCAGAAACCACGCCCGCCCGAAACCGATCATCTTGCGGTATTCGTCGGGGTGCAATCGCCGCGCCAGCTGCCAGTAGCGCCAGCGTGCCTCGAACGGGCAATGCACCAGCCGATAGCGCAAGCCGCGCACGACGGCGGCCAGGTCGGCGCGACCGCGGCGTGCCTCATCGGGCTCGCTCAGTCGTGACCAGGCGAAGCGCTTGAGCTGTTGCGTCGTGAGCAGTTGCACCGGCCGCTGCTGCTCATCAATGAACAGCAGCACCGCCGGCTTGTTGGGGAGATCGCCGAGTTTCTCTTCGGAAGGGCGCAAGGTCCAGGTGTGCAGCTCGGGCAGGGCAGCGACCAACGCGTCCGGAACCGGTCCTGGTCCGCACATGCCACTCCTCAGGCGGTCTATCCCGACCGTACCCCCGAGGCTTACACCGGCATGCCCGTGATCCGCCCGTGATAGACCATCGTCTCGCCCACGAAACCCTGCGTCTCGCTGATGAAGCGGCGCCGCTTGATCTCCGACGCCTGGGCTACCAGCACCAGCCGACATGGCGGCTCGACCACCCCGCGGAACTTCACATCGTCGACCGCCGTGAAGCCCATGAAGCGGGCCGAAACCTCGATCATGCGATGATAGCCGTAACTCGCCAATTGAGCAGCCGCCTCGATCATGAGCACGCCGGGGAACAGCGGCCGCCCGGGGATATGCCCCCTGGCCCAGAATCCGTCGGCACGGATGTCGGCATAGCCGGCGACGAGCTGCCGCTCGGGGGCGAACAGCAGAATGCCGTCCAGCAGGCTGAATTCGTGCCGGTGCGGATTAAACTGCTCAATGGCCGCTCGGTCGGCCACCAGGTTGGTCTCGTCCAACTGACTGGGGTCGAGGATCGGCGGTGGTGGCATCGGCGGTCGCCTGAAATCGACGGGCGGTGTTACATCTGCGGCGGCTGTCCGCCGGTGTCCTCGTCGCTGCGCAGCTCGAGCACCTTCTTGCGGACTTCCTGCGCCGTGTTCTTGATATCCTGCATGGCCTTGCGGACACGCGTGCCGGCGGCCTTGTTGCCTCCCTGCGCCTTGTAGACGTCGTCGGCCACTTCTTCCACCAGTTGCCTGAGTTTCTGATACTCCTCCATGGTTTTCTCCGTGCGCTGTGGCGCGACAGGTACCAGTTCGGCCCAAGCAGATACCGCCTGTATCATCGGCAGTGTCCCGGCCGCAGGCGGGCAAAACCGCGCTTTCGCCCGCCTCGGAATTCGTGTGGTGCGCAGTTCTAGCACCCCCTGGCGGGCTTTGCAAGCACTTTGAACACGGTTTAGCCAGCCATAAGGCCGTTTCTATCCCGCTGGCCAGCCGCACTGCCACAACCGCTCACAGCTACCGTGATCGCGCACGCACAGCCATTGCACAACCGTCTATAATCCTCGTGCCATGCCCAGCAACCATCCGCGCATCACCAGGCTCCGCGAGAAGATCGCCACCTTTCCCAAGTCGCCCGGCGTGTACCTGATGAAGGACCGCGACGGCGTGGTCTTGTATGTCGGCAAGGCCCGCGACCTGCGTGCCCGCGTGTCCAGCTACTTCCAGGATGCGGCCGACCTGCTCGCCACCCGCGGGCCTCGCATCGAGCACATGGCCACCATGGTCGAGGACATCGACTTTCTCGAGTGCGAGACCGAGGTCGACGCCCTCCTGAAGGAGAGCCGCCTCATCAAGGACATCCAGCCACCCTACAACGAGCGGCTCAAGGACGACAAGAGCTTCCCCTATCTCGAAATCACCACCGGCGACGATTTTCCCGGCGTCTATGTCACTCGCAAGCCGCGGGCCGGGGGCAGCAAGCTTTACGGCCCGTTCCTCAACCCCGCCGGACTGCGTGACGCCGTCAACACCCTGCAGCGCATCTTCAAGTTCCGCACCTGCGAACTGGACATTCGCGCCGACGACGACAAGCGGCGGTTCTTTCGCCCCTGCCTCCTGCACGCGATCAACCAGTGCACGGCCCCCTGTGGTGACAAGGTCAGCCGCACAGCCTACTTGGCCGACATCAACCGGCTGCGCAAGCTGCTGAACACCAAGCGCAGCGTGCTGACGCGCCAGCTGCGCAAGGAAATGCAGCAGGCTGCGGAGGACAAGCGCTACGAAGACGCCGCCGTGCTGCGCGACCGCCTCCAGGCGATCGAATCGCTCTCACTCAGCGGCACCGTCGACGAGGACGTCCAGCCGGAGGTGTTCTACGTCGACCCGGCGACCGGCCTGGACAAGCTGAAGGACCTCCTCGACCTGCCCGAGCGGCCGCGGATCGTCGAGGGCATCGACATCGCCACACTTCAGGGCGAGGACTCGGTCGGGTCGCTGGTCTGCTTCATCGACGGCAGACCGTTCAAGAGCGGCTACCGGCGGTACAAGATCAAGACCGTGGCCGGCGTGGACGATTACGCGATGATCCGCGAGGTCATCGCGCGGCGCTATCGGCACGCTGCCATCGCCGAGGAGCTGTACCCCGACGTGATTCTGATTGACGGCGGCCTGGGACAGTTGCACGCAGCCCTGGCAACGTTCGACGACATGCAGCGCTCGATCGAAGCGGAAGGAACGGAAGCGATCAAGCCGCCAATGGTCGTTTCGCTCGCCAAGCGGGAGGAACTGGTGTACGTCCAGGCGCGAAGCAAGCCGCTGACCCTGCCGCGCAACAACGAGGCGCTGCGCCTGCTGCAGCAGGTTCGCGACGAGGCCCACCGATTCGGGCAGCACTATCACCACATCCTGCGCCGGAAACGCACACTCGATGAGGATGTCCGCGCCGGCCGCCGCCCGCCGGCCGCCGCCACCGCGAAGAAGCAGCAAAAGCGCCGCAAGCCGCGCAAGGGAGAGATCGTGCTCGACGAGGAACACACCCAGATCGAGCCGGGCGCCGACGCGACCCAAGCGGATCCGCCGGACGACCGAACCTGACACCCGGCCGCTACAAGAAGGGCGGCGAGGTTGGCTCATGTTGGGACTCTCGGAGGGGATTGAGTCCCGGAGCTCGCCTCGCCGCCATTTCGCGGGGATCAACAAGCGAGGTCTTCACGAGCGACGTGCGAAACGCCGCTGGTGTCGAGCGCTATTGATCTCCGCATCGCATTGGGCAAACCTGAGCGAGCCGGCACGTCGTCGCGCAGACTTTCGTGCCAGCCCGTGGAGATCAATCTGTCTGGCGGGGCCACCCAGCGCTGGCAGCTTTCGCCAACAGAGAAAACCGTTCCACTATCCCAAGTATTCCATATTGTCGGGGTTTCCGCGCTGGACGCTGACAAGGCCCCCGCGCACAATCGCCATGCTGTGCCACCCGTGCGCGGTTTTTTCGGAACGTGCCGATTTGGTCCGGTACACTCACCCGAGTACCGATCGGCCCCGGCCCAGGCAGCACGCAATGAGTGTCGAGAGCTTCGAAAAACTCGGCCCGCAGGAACTCAACGAGGCGTGGCCCGCGCTCTCCGATGAGGAGCGTCTGCAGGGATTCCGCATGCTCACCGCCGAAGAAGCGGAGGAGTTCCTCTCGCACCTGCCGGCGCACGACGCGGTCGACCTGATCAGCGAACTCCCGGAAGTGCAGAAGCGTCACTGGCTCCGGCTGCTGCCGCCGGACGACGTCGTCGACATCATCCAGGAGCTGCCCGAGGAGAAGCAGGGCGACATCCTGCGGCTGCTGGACGCCAACGCCCGTCGCGAAACGTCGGCGCTGCTCGAATACGAAGAGGACGAGGCTGGCGGCCTGATGACGCCGCGGTTTGCGCGGCTGCGGGCCGAGATGACGGTGACGGAGGCGATCGAATACCTGCGCCGGCAGCGCAGCGAAAACGTCGAGCTGGTCTATTACGCGTACGTCGTCGACAGCGATGAGCGCCTGGTGGGCGTCGTGTCGTTTCGCGAGCTGGTGATTTCCTCCCCCGACGCCAAGGTCAGCGAACTGATGACCACCGACGTCGTGAAGATCCCCGACGACATGGACCAGGAAGAGGTCAGCCGCATTTTCGCCCACGAGGACCTGCTGTGCCTGCCGGTCGTCGACGAGCACGGCCGGATGATGGGTATCGTGACCGCCGACGACGTGTTCGACGTCGCCCAGGAAGAGGCCACCGAAGACATCCACAAGATGGGTGGTACCGAAGCGCTCGACGAGCCCTACCTGCAGGTCAATCTGCTCGACATGCTCAAGAAACGCAGCGGCTGGCTGGTCGGCCTGATGCTGCTGGGCTTCCTCACCGTCGAAGCGATGGGCCAGTTCAAATCGCAACTCGAAAGCGGCCTGGCCGTGCTCACGCTCTTCATCCCGCTGATCATCAGTTGCGGCGGCAACACCGGCTCGCAAGCATCCACCTTCATCGTCCGCGCCATGGCGCTCGGCGAGGTCCGCCCACGCGACTGGGGGCGCGTCATCCGCCGCGAAATCGCCATGGGCCTGTCGCTCGGCGCCATGCTCGCCACCACCGGCATGCTGGCCGCGATGCTGTGGGAGGCGGCGTCGGGCATGTGGGGCGAAGCGGGCCGCTTCGGAGACAACGTCCCGGCGCACGTCGCCCTGGCCGTCGCCCTGAGCATTCTCTGCATCGTGCTGTGGGGGACGATCGCGGGATCGATGCTCCCGTTCCTCCTGCGGCGGGTCGGCGCCGACCCGGCCAGCGCTTCCGCCCCCCTGGTCGCGACCATCGTCGACGCGACCGGCCTGGTCATCTACTTCACCGTCGGCGGCATCGTCCTGCACCAACTCGCGACACCGTAGCGCCCCGCGCCGCGACCCGGCTCAGCGCTTCCGCGCCAGCAACACCCCATCACCGACGGGCACCAGCGACATCGTCACGCGTTCATCCTGGCACACCTGCCGGTTCAGCGCGTCGGTCACCCCCGCGTTCGGCGCTGCGGGATCCTCCGGGTCGAGCACGCGTCCGCCGTTGAGCGCGTTGTCCACCGCCACCACGCCGCCGGGCCGCAGCAGCGCGAGGGCCCGCTCGTAGTAGTGCGGGTTGTTCGGCTTGTCGGCATCGAGAAACATGAAATCGAACGTGCCCGCCTCACCATCCGCCAGCAGCTGATCCAGCGTCTCGAGCGCGGGCCCCAGGCGCAGCTCGATCCGGTCGCCCAGCCCCGCTTTCTTCCAGTAGCGCTGCGCAATCGACGTCCACTCCTCGCTGGTATCGCAGCAGATGAGCCGCCCGCTGGCCGGCAACGCGGCCGCGATGCACAGCGCGCTGTACCCCGTGAACGTGCCGAGTTCGATCGCCCGTGTGGCACCGAGCAGTTCGACCAGGAACCCCATGAACTGGCCCTGCTCGGGGGCAATCTGCATCTCCGCGTTCTCGAGCCGGTCGGTCTCCTCGCGCAGCTCGCGGAATACCGCGGGCTCGCGCAACGTGTTATTGAGAAGGTACTGATGCAGCGCATCGGTGATCGCCAGCGTTTGCCTCGACATACGGCACTCCTCGCGTGATCCAGTCGTTCTTCGGTCAGCCCCCATCCCGCGCCAGTCTATCGCAAATCGTGCCTGACGGCACTTTCACACCCGCGCCGGCAGACGATTCTCCGGGTCACCGTGCATTCGGCGCCAAAATCGGCTACACTTCAACAAGACAGTTTAGGCCGGTTCTTCCTTCCCAACTTGATAACGCACCTGTAATCCGGTTCGGTCCGCCGAATCGCAAACCAAGCTCCACGTACACCCTGCTCGTCGGCCGCTGGTCGGCGCCACAACCGCCCAAGAAGGCCGAGGATATCATGAACGACGATGCAACCTTACCCCACGATCCCGTCGCGGTCGACGATCGATCGCCCGCCCTGCAGACCATGCGCCGCGAAGTGCTGGCCGGCCTGCGCGAACAGCCCAAGCGCCTGCCCAGCCACTACCTCTACGACGAGATCGGGGCCCGCCTGTTCGAGCAGATCTGCGAGCAGCCCGAGTACTACCCCACGCGCACCGAAGCGGCAATCATGCAGCGCCAGATGCCTGCGATCGTTGACGCCATCGGCCCCGGCGCGATCCTGATCGAACCCGGCAGCGGCAGCGGCGAGAAGGCCGAGTTCGTGCTGTCCCACATGCGACAGCCCGCCGGCTTCGTCCCGATCGACATCGCCGCCGAGCAACTCCAGGAGGTCGCCAACCGGATCAACGCGCGCTTCCCCGACGTGCACGTACAGCCGATCTGCGCCGATTTCAGCGCCCTCGGCGACGTCTGCCTCGAAGACTTCGGCACCACGCACCGTTGCGTGTTCTTCCCCGGCTCGACCATCGGCAACTTCCTGCCCAACGACGCGGTCGCCCTGCTGCGCCGCATGGCCCGCCTGGCCGGCGCGGAAGGCCGCATTCTCATCGGGGTGGACCTGCGCAAGGACCGCGCCGTGCTCGAGCCGGCCTACAACGACGACGCCGGCGTTTCGGCTGCCTTCGCACTGAACTACCTCACCCGTCTGACGAACGAGCTGCACGCCGAGCTCGATCCCGACGCGTTCTTCTACGCCGCCCCCTACAACGAAGCGCAGGGCCGCATCGAGATGTCCCTCGTCAGCCGCCGCGCCCAGACCATCCGCATCAACGGCGAGCGGATACACCTCGCCGCTGATGAACCGATCATCACGGAGTACTCGTACAAGCACACCCCGGAGACGTTCGCCGATCTGGCCGCCAAGGCGGACCTGCGCGTCGCAGCGTTCTGGACCGATCCGCGCTCGTGGTTCAGCGTGCAGTATCTACAGCCCCAATAGCGGGTTGCGCACGACTCACCAACGATTCGTGAAACGCTTGTTGTCAACCGTCTGCCGGCCGCTACACTGGCGTGGTTATGCGGAAGAACTACATTCTGGATGCGAACATTCTCATCCATGACCCATATTCGATTTTCAACTTCGCGGACAACACGGTCGTCATTCCGGTCGGCGTAATCACCGAGCTCGACCGGTTCAAGAAGGAATTCACCGACCGCGGGTACAACGCCCGCACCGTCGTGCGCCTTCTCGACGGCCTCCGTGCCGGACAGAGCCTCGCCAACGGCGTTTCGCTCGACAATGGCGGCACGCTCAAGGTCTATTGCGAGCCGGAACGGGTCCTCTCCACCGGCGAGGGCCATGCCGACACGGAGATCCTCCGCGTAGCCCAGGTCATCCATACCGCCGAGCCCGAGACTCCCGTCGTCATCGTCACCAAGGACATCAACCTGCGCATCCGGGCCGACGCCGCCGGCTTTCGCGCCGAGGACTACGAGACCGACCACGTCCGGCTGAATGAGGTCACCGACACCAACGGCGAAGTGGAGCTGCCGACCGACCAGATCGAGCTCTTCCGCACGGAAGGCCGCCTGCCCGTCCCGCGGAATGGCCTTCACCCCAACGAGTACGTCCTGCTGCGACCGCCGGGCGGCAGCCGCAGCACCGCCCTGGCCCGCCTGGCCGCCGACGGCAAGGAGCTGGTCGCGCTCCGCGAGTTGCAGAACGGGCCCTGGGGCATCAAGCCGCGCAACAAGGAGCAGTACTACGCCATCGACGCCCTGCTCGACGACGACATCAACCTGGTGGCGCTGATGGGCAAGGCCGGCACGGGCAAGACCCTGCTGGCCCTGGCCGCCGCCATGCACCTGACCTTCAAACGCAAGCTCTACCGCGGCATCCTGGTCTGCCGGCCCGTCGTGCCGGTGGGCCGCGACCTGGGCTTCCTGCCCGGCGACATCACCAGCAAGCTGGAGCCCTGGATGCGGCCGGTGGTGGACACGGTCGACTTCCTGCTCGACACCGGCGGCGGCCTCAAGGGGCACCACGACGGCGCCAGCCTGATCCGGGCCGGCCTGATCGAGATCCAGCCCCTCACCTACATCCGTGGTCGCAGCATTGCCAAGCGCTTCGTCGTGATCGACGAGGCCCAGAACCTCACCCCACTGGAAGTCAAGACCGTCATTACCCGCATGGGCCAGGCAGCGAAGGTCGTGCTCACCGGCGACCCGTGGCAGATCGACAACCCGTACGTCGACCGCAACAGCAACGGCTTCACCTACCTGATCAACCGCTTCCGCGGCCACGGCATCGCCGCCAGCGTCGAGCTGCGCAAGGGCGAGCGCAGCCCGCTGGCCGAGCTGGCCGCCAACCTGCTCTGAGTCGCGATCCCGGTTTCCGTTTGCGTCTTCCGGCGGAAACCGAGTAAGATCAGCGGCACTGGGGATACCGTGCGCTGGTGTGGCAACTTCCGGACTGCCCCCCGCTGGAGCGCTCGCCGACCCCAGGAATCGTGTCATTCGTGCAGGGACGTACGTTCGCGGCCACCGAACTGCCGATGGAGTTTGGCGGAAGCGCATCGACACAGCCGGGGAGCGATGAGAGAGCAGTCGAGACAGCCGAACGAGTCGGAGCTGCAGGCGGAACGCCAGCGGCTGCGCCAACGCGTGGCCGAGCTCGAGGCCGCCGCAGGCGACCAGGGAACGGCCAACGGGGACCAGCTCCGCCTCTTTCAGACCATCGTGGAGAACTCGAACGAGGCCATCGCGATCAGCGATCCCACCGGCCGCCTGCTCTACACCAACGCAGCGCACCGCAGACTGTTCGGGCTCTCGCTCGAACAGACCCGGCAAGTCAATTATCGCGACCTTTACCCACCCGAATCGATCGAGATCCTCGACACCGTCGTCGCCCCCGCCCTCGCCCGGGGCGAGAGCTGGGAAGGAGAACTCGAGGCCATCAACGCGGCGGGCGAGCGTTTTATCCTGTGGGAGCGCGCCGACTCGCTGCGCGACGCGGACGGGCGGATGTGCTACGGCTTCGGCGTGATGCACGATTCCACGGCGGCTGTCCAGTCACGGCGCGCACTGCAGGACACCGTCGCCTGGTCGCGGGCCCTCATCGAAGCCATCCCGGACATGATGTTCCGCTATACGCGGGACGGCGTCACGGTCGGCTTCGAACCCGCCAAGGGCGCCCGGACCGTCGCCGCCCCCGAGGCGTTCCTCAACCGCCCGCTGGCGGACATCCTGCCGGCGGACGTCGCGGAAGCCCTGCTGGCGGCGATCGTACGCACCTGCGACACCGGCGAGACGCAGATCGTCGAGTACGCGCTGCTCGTGGATGGGGCGCGACGTTACTACGAGGGGCGCATGGTGCCCTGTGGTGACGAAGAGGTGCTGGCCATCGTCCGCGACATCACCGAGCGCGAGCAAGCCGAACAGGCCCTGCGTGACAGCGAGAACCGGCTGCGCCGCCAGTACGAAGGCCTGCCGATCCCCACCATTACCTGGCAGCGCGACGGCGATGACTTCCGCCTCGCCAACTGGAACGAGGCCGCCGTCACGTTCACTCAGGGCCACGTCGCCAGCATTGCCGGCGTGCGCGCCAGCGAATTCCACGCCGCGGACCCGCAGGTCCTCGAAGACCTGCACCGCTGCTATCATGAGCAGACCGCCATTCGACGCGAGACCGAACGCCGCATGCGCACCACCGGCGAGTGGAAGTGGCTCGAGGTCAGCTACGGCTTCGCACCGCCCGACCTGGTCGTCGTGCACCTCGTCGACCTGACTGAACACAAACGCACGGAACGGGCACTGCAACGCAGCCGGCAGTTCATCGAGAACATCAGCGACGGGATGCCGGCCCTGCTGTACGTCTATGACCTCACCGAAGAGCGTGTCATCTACGTCAACGGCCGCGCTGCCGAGTTCTTCGGCGTCAGCCGCGACGAGGTCGGCCGCGTGCCGCTGAGCCACTTCTTCACCTCGTTGCATCCCGACTATGAACACGTGGTGCAGGCTTACCCGGCGGCCTACCAGGACCTCCGCGACGGCGAAAACGTCACGCGCGAGTCCCGGGCCCGCGATCGCTCGGGTCGCTGGTATTGGATCCGCACCGTCGAGACCATCATCGCCCGTACGCCGGAAGGCGCTCCCAAGCTCCTCCTCGGCACCGGCATCGACGTCACGGCCCACCGCGAATCGGAGCAGGCCGCGCGCGAGAACGAACGCCGCTTCCGCGAGCTGCTCGAGAACGCGCGCCACTTCCCCTACCGCTTCGACGTCCGCCGTGACTGCTACGACTACGCCGGCCCCCGCGTCACCGAAGTCTTCGGCGGGACGGTGGCCGAGTTCTGCCGGCGCGGCGTGGCCGACATCGAACGCGACACCCATCCCAACGACTGGGCGCGTATTCAGGCGGTCTCGGCGGAAGCCATCGCCAGGGCCAAAGGCCGCACCGCCTCGATCACCGTCGAGTACCGGCGACGCACCCGGGATGGCACATATCGCTGGTTCGAGGACTGGGCCACGCTCATCCTCGACGACGAGCGCCGGGTCGAGACCGTCGTCGGCTCCGCCTACGACATCACCGAACGAAAACGCGACGACCAGGAACGCCGCGAACTCGAATCCCAACTCCGCCACGCCCAGAAGATGGAGGCCATCGGCCAGCTCGCCGGCGGCGTGGCCCACGACTTCAATAACCTGCTGGCGGCAATCTTCGGCTACAACGCCCTGGCACGCGAAACGCTCGCCGCCAATCACCCGGCCATGCGCTCGCTCGACCAGGTCGCCGTCGCCGCCGAGCAGGCGGCCGGCGTCGTCCGCGGCCTGCTCACCTTCAGCCGCAAAGCCCCCGCCGAGAAGATGCCGCTCAACCTGGCCGAAATCGTCCGCCGCGCCGGCCAGCTGCTGCGTCGGCTCCTCCCGGCGTCCATCGAGCTGGTAACCGACCTCGATGACAGCGAGCCCCTGCTCGTCAACGCCGACAGTAGCCAGACCCTCCAGGTCGTGCTCAACCTCGCCATCAACGCGCGCGACGCGATGCCTGACGGCGGCCGGCTCGAGATCATCGCCCGCCTCGCCCGTCGACCGGACGACGCGGCAGCACAACGCGGCCTGGTCGAGTTGATGGTGCGTGACAGCGGCTGTGGCATGCCGGCTGAGATCCGGGACCGCATTTTCGAGCCGTTCTTCACCACCAAGCCGCGCGGCGAAGGCACCGGCCTCGGCCTGTCCATCACGCACAGCATCGTCAAGGACCACGACGGGACCATCGACGTCCAAAGCACCCCGGGCCAGGGCACCATCTTCACCGTCCGCCTGCCCGCCATGAAGTCTCGGGAATTGCGCCGTGCCTCCCGAACCACCGCCCGCATCCCTCGCGGCGGGGGCGAGCTCGTCCTGCTCGCCGAGGACGACGAACACGTCCGCCGCATCCTGTCGTCGGCCCTCAGCTCGCTCGACTACCAGGTGCTGCCCGTGGCCGACGGCGCGGCCCTGCGGGCGGCGTTCGCCCGCGAGCGCAACCGGATCCGCCTGATCGTCACCGACATCGACATGCCGGAAGGCAACGGCCTGCACTGCCTGGCCGACATTCGCGCCCAGGGGGCGCAAACCCCGGCCATCATCGTCACCGCCAGCCCCGACGCGGACCTCGAACGCCGCCTGGACGCCCAGACGCGTCTGCTGCGCAAGCCGTTCGAGATTTCGGCCCTGGGTCTGCTGGCCGGTCATCTGATAGGGGGTCAACCGGGGGGTGAGACGGAAGCACGCTCATGACCACGCGGATTACCGTCCTGCTCGCCGATGATCACGCCCTCGTGCGCGATGTCCTCGCGGACCGCCTCAACCGGGAGGACGACATCCGTGTCGTGGCCGTCGTCGACAACGCCGAAACCGCTATCGCCGCCGCCATCGAACACCGCCCCACCATCATCCTGATGGACATCGACATGCCGGGCCTGACCTGCTTCGAGGCCGCCCGCACCATCCAGCAGCGCTGTGCCGGGCCCGCCATCATCTTTCTCAGCGCTTACTTCCACGACCAGTACGTCGAGCAGGCGCTCGCCGTCCGCGCCGCCGGCTACGTCACCAAGAACGAACCCCTCGACACCGTCGTCCGCGCGATCCGATCGGTCGCCGGCGGCGGCAGCTACTTCTCGCCCGAGGTGCAGGCCCGCATCGTGGTCGAGGCCACGGGAACCCGCCTCGCCCAGCGCAAGCAGTCTCGGGCCGCCACCCTGACCCAGCGCGAGCTCGAGGTGCTCCGTTACATCGCCCGCGGCATGTCCCAGAAGGAGATCGCCCAAGTCCTCCACCTGAGCGTCAAGACCATTCATCGCCACGGCGCCAACCTCATGGAGAAGCTCGACATCCACGACCGCGTCGAGCTGACCCGCTTCGCCATCCGCGAAGGCCTCGCCGAAGCCTGAGTGGCCCCCCCTGACGGCCCCAGCCAGGCCGTTTTCGCAGCCCGACCAGACAAAAGCTGGACCATTTTATCCATTACCTCTCGGCCCCGACCCCGCCGATAGACGTCTCAGGCGGGCGGGACCAGCGGGGTCTCGTCAGACGGCGGGAACGGGATTGCAACGATCGGCGAGGCAAGCAGCATGGATGGATTCCGCGAAGACGTCGGCCACTTTCAGACCATCCTGCAGGCGTTGCCGCTCCCGGACGTCCGCAAGCTCGAAACCAGCCTCCGTGAGCTCTCGCAAGCCCAGAAGGACCACATCCGCGCGGTCCTCCGTAACGCCCGCGCCAGCGCCCAGACGCCCCCCAACGTCCACCAGACCCTCGAATACCTCCTCGACCGCTGGCGCTCCCACGGCCTCGGCCTGAAGCTCGCATTCATGGCCCGCATCGACAGTCTCGCCGGCGACCAACGCTGGCCCGACGACGTTCGCGGCGAATGTCCGCTACTCGCGCGGTACACGCAGTCTTCGCCACGCTCCACCACCTCGACTCCGCCGAGCTGACCAGGCCTCGTTCGCGACGCCTCGTTCACGACAAGCCGACACCACAACCGATCCCGGATGCCGGTCGACGCATCGCAAGCGCTTGCATGCCGCATGGTTATAGCATCAACAGGCCGTTTTTCTGGTCGGAATGGACCGAATTGCCCATCGACGTTGCGCCTCGCAGACCCGAAGATATGGATGTCCGAGCGGCGCGCGGCACGCACAGGCTTCCCCCCCGGCCTGTCGGCCCCACGCTCGGACCTTTTTATGCGCTCGCGTTTCCATACCTCTCCGCGCAACCCGCCACCCCTTGGCGCACAAGCTGTGGAAAACCAGTTGATGACGGTTTTCTCGCGCAATTCTTACATTCACGATACCTGCGCCTACTTTCGCTCGCTGCGAGACTTACTGAATATCGGACGAACGTAAGTCGTAATTGACAAGCTGTCAAAGACTTACGCTTTTTGCATCCGGTAAATCCTGTGCTATATTTAGGTTGCGACGTAGAGGTCGCAGATGTTCGGCACCTCAATGCGAGGCCCGGGCAGCTCCGGTAGAGCGAGGTTTGCAAGACCATCCAAAGCGTGTCGGCTGTCGGCAGCGATGCACGGCGCGACACAAGGTGAACACATAGCCCGGATGGCACCCCGCTCGCGTGTGCGGGTCTGCAAAGGTGCGAAACCCTGGAAGGGTTGCCATGGCCGTTTCGGCGGTCGTGGTCAGGTCAGTGCCGATCGAGACTCTGGGACGCCGGCCGCATTCGCACCCGCGGCGACTGTGGCAAAGCGTGTGAGAGGAGTTCAGGCGAAATCCTGGACAAGGCACTGCCCGGCATGCCCTAAGAGGGTGAAGCCCAAGGGAGCAGCCAGCGTATCGGCCTGCTAACAGCCTGGCCGGTCGCCAGGGACTCTCGGAAGGGTCAAAGCCCGGAAACCGCGGCCTGTTGGGCCGGCCCTCCGCTTCGTCGGTGGGAGCAACCGACAGGTGAAACGGTAAGCGGGTCCATCCGTGCGGAAACGCCCGGATACCTTTCGAGAGGGGAAAGCTCCGAAGGGCGAATCCCAGGAGCGCCGCCGGTATGAAACAGGACCGGCACGGGCTCGGCGGGAGTAAGCCGCCAAGAGGGTGACCAAACCCTGAAGGCGGAACGTAGCGGGCCGGCATGCCCGCGTGAGTGGACCGCCCTGCCCTTGAGTGCTGAAGGGACCGAAAGCCCATGAGAGGAGTTCGTCGACTGTGGTCGATGGACTAGGTCAAGCTGGCGAGTCTCTGGAGGAAGGCGAAACCTGAAGAGAGGACGCACCGGCGACTTAACTGCCGTCGGGGCAGCGCGACGAGGAAAAACCGCACAGCCGAGGCAAGGGCTAACGGCAAAGCGGTATCGCGGAACCAATACGAGCGATACTTCGTCGCGTGAGATACTCTGAACCGGTCGCTAATTCCGAGAGGACGCCCCCGGGCGGCGACGCCCGGTGTCGGCAACCAGTTCGACTGAATACTCTGAAGGGCCCCGCGAGCATCGCTCGACCTCGCGTCGCTTTTTTCTGCGCTTCTCCCGCAGCGAGTGGACTTGCGCGGTGCATTCATATCGTCTGCCCGGGGCCGTCTTGCGCGGCCCCGTGTTGTTTCCCCCTGACAACTCCACACGCCCGGCCCACCGCCCCTCGCTGGCGTTCACGTCCGCCATCGCGCATAATCAGCCGTTCGGGCACGCTTACGCCCTGCCAACCCATGCCTGCAACGAAACGAAAGGACCTTCGATGGTTGACCCACGCGTGACCAAGCTCGCCGACGTCCTCGTCAATTACTCCTGCGCCGTTCAGTCCGGCGAGAAGATCCTCATCGAAGCGATCGACATTCCCCACGAGTTCACCATGGAGTGCGTGCGCCTGGCCGCCGAAAAGGGTGCCCACCCGCTGGTGCTGCTCAAGAGCAACGTCATCAACCGCGCGCTGATGCGCACCGCGACCAGGGAGCAGTTCGACCTCATCGCCGACGTCGAGCGCCACCAGATGGAGAACGTGCAGTGCTACATCGGCGCGCGCGGCAATTGGAACGTCTCTGAACTATCCGACGTCCCCGCCGACCGCCAAAAGGTCTTCGAGTCCACCGTCTGGAAACGCGTGCACGGCGAAGTGCGCGTGCCCAAGACGCGCTGGGTCGTGCTGCGCTGGCCGCACCCGAGCATGGCCCAGCTCGCCCAGATGTCCACCCAGGCCTTCGAAGATTTCTACTTCAACGTCTGCACGCTGGACTACGCCAAGATGGGCGCGGCGATGGAGTATCTCAAGTCGCGCATGGAGAAGACGGACAAGGTGCACCTCAAAGGGCCGCAGGACACCGACCTGACCTTCAGCATCAAGGGCATCCCCGCCGTCCCCTGTGCCGGCAAGCTCAACATCCCCGACGGCGAGGTCTTTACGGCGCCGGTGCGCGAGAGCATCAACGGCGTCATCCACTTCAACACCCCGTCCATGTACCGCGGCGAAACCCACGAGAACATCCGCCTGGTCTTCAAGGACGGCAAGGTCGTCGAGGCCACCAGCTCCAACACGGAGAAGCTCAACGAGGTGCTCGACGCCGACGAGGGCGCCCGCTACACCGGCGAGTTCGCCATCGGCGTCAATCCCTTCGTCACGCGCGCAATGAAGGACACGCTGTTCGACGAGAAAATCTCTGGCAGCATCCACCTGACCCCGGGGCGGGCCTACGACGAGGCCCCCAACGGCAACGAGAGCGAGATCCACTGGGACATGGTGATGATCCAGACGCCGGAGTACGGCGGCGGCGAGATCTACTTCGACGATGAGCTGGTGCGCAAGGACGGGCTGTTCGTGGCCAAGGACCTGCAGGGGCTCAACCCGGAGGCGTTGAAGTAGCGGAATCCGGGATTCGGGAGCCCGGGCGCCCCGCGGAGCGCGGGGCGGTGCGGGGCGGTGCGTAAGCGATCCGATCCCCTGCCGCAAGGCAGCTTCCCGTCGCCCCTTCGGGGCTGAACGCCGCCATTGCGACGCCTACCAGGGGCTCGCGCCCCTGGCTACAGACCGGCGCCCCGTTGGGGCTGCCCCGCATCGTTTCAACCCGCACCAGGGGCGCCAGCCCCTGGAGACCATTGCCGCATC